>NZ_CP051261.1:2623208-3934812 GCF_014236855.1 Xanthomonas sp. SI | reverse complement strand
TGCTTCATGATCGCTTCGTACAGCGGGGTCATGTCGCCTTCGCGGGCGCTGTCGTCCAGGCTCGCGTAGCCGTGCAGCGCCGAAGCGTAGACGATCGGGAAGTCGAGCTGCTCGTTGGTCGCGCCGAGCTTGTCGAACAGGTCGAACACCTGGTCGATCACCCAGTCAGGACGCGCGCCCGGACGGTCGATCTTGTTGACCACCACGATCGGCTTGAAGCCCATCGCGAAGGCCTTCTGGGTCACGAAGCGGGTCTGCGGCATCGGCCCGTCCATCGCGTCGACCAGGATCAGCACCGAGTCCACCATCGACAGCACACGTTCCACTTCGCCGCCGAAGTCGGCGTGTCCGGGGGTGTCGACGATGTTGATGCGGTTGCCCTGCCAGGTGATGGCCGTGTTCTTGGCCAGGATCGTGATGCCACGTTCCTTTTCCTGATCGTTGCTGTCCATCACGCGCTCGGCCAGCACCGTGCGCTCGGAGAGGGTGCCGGACTGCTTCAGCAGGCAGTCGACGAGAGTGGTCTTGCCATGATCGACGTGGGCGACGATGGCGATATTGCGAAGATTTTCGATGGACATGCGAAAGGGGGCCAACCGGCGCCAGAAAGGAAGGAGAGTAAGCCCGCTATTATACCTGTATCCGGACGCGCCTGCCGGTTCAGGATTCAGGCGGCGGCGATGGCGCTGCCGGCGGTGCCGGAAGCGGGCCAAACAGGCCGCCGTGTATCCTATGCGCCCCAAATGACGCCCCCGTTTCCAAGGAATCCCATGTCCCTGATCGCCCATTTCGACACCGCCCGCGGCCCGATCACGATCGAGCTGTACCCCGACAAGGCGCCGCTGACCGTGGCCAACTTCGTGAACCTGGCCAAGCGCGGCTTCTACGACGGGCTGAGCTTCCACCGCGTGATCGCCGATTTCATGATCCAGGGCGGCTGCCCGGAAGGCTCCGGCCGCGGCGGCCCGGGCTACCGGTTCGAGGACGAGACCGACAACGGCGTGCGCCACGAGCGCGGCGTGCTGTCGATGGCCAATGCCGGTCCCAGCACCAACGGCAGCCAGTTCTTCATCACCCACACCGCCACCCCGTGGCTGGACGGCAAGCACACCGTGTTCGGCAAGGTGACCCAGGGCCTGGACGTGGTCGACAGCGTCGCCCAGGGCGATGCGATCAACAAGATCACCATCGAAGGCGACACCGATGCGGTGCTGGCGGCCAAGGCCGACCGCGTCGCCGAGTGGAACCGCCTGCTCGACGCCTGAGTGCCGCCGCGACCGGCCCTGGCGGCCGGTCGCAGATGGCCTGCGTGCTAACATTTCCCGGTTGCTTGCCGCGCCCGACCCTCGATGACGATGCGTCCCCTTTTGCTGTGCATGGTGCTGCTTGCAATCGGTGGCGGCGTGCACGCGTGGTGGCGCAGTTCGGGGGCAACCCCGGCGCCGGCAGCGCTGGCGGCCGGCGATCCGCGGCGGCTCACCGGCGCGGACGGTATCGTCATGCTGGCCGCCGACTGGTGCGGCTACTGCCGCCGGCAACAGGCGGATTTCGAACGTGCCCAGGTCCGCTACCGCGTGCTCGACGTGGAGCAGGAGGAAGGCCGCCTGGCCGCCGCCGCCCTGGGCCGCGAAGGCGTGCCGATCACGGTGATCGGCCAGCACGTCATCGACGGCTACGACACCGCCGCCCTGGACGCGCACCTGCAGCCGCTCGGCTACCGCGTCTACTGATTCCCTTATCCCTTTTTTAGCAGAGGAACCCCCCATGAAGACACCCGTACGTGTTGCTGTGACCGGCGCTGCCGGCCAGATCGGCTATGCCCTGCTGTTCCGTATCGCCTCCGGCGAAATGCTGGGCAAGGACCAGCCGGTGATCCTGCAGCTGCTCGAGCTGCCGATGGAGAAGGCCCAGGCCGCGCTGAAGGGCGTGATGATGGAGCTGGAAGACTGCGCGTTCCCGCTGCTGGCCGGCATGGTCGGCACCGACGACGCCGAAGTGGCGTTCAAGGACGCCGACGTCGCCCTGCTGGTCGGTGCGCGTCCGCGCGGCCCGGGCATGGAGCGCAAGGACCTACTGCTGGAGAACGCCAAGATCTTCACCGCGCAGGGCGCGGCGCTGAACAAGGTCGCCAGCCGCAACGTCAAGGTGCTGGTGGTCGGCAACCCGGCCAACACCAACGCCTACATCGCGATGAAGTCGGCGCCGGACCTGAACCCGAAGAACTTCACCGCCATGCTGCGCCTGGACCACAACCGCGCGCTGAGCCAACTGGCCGGCAAGCTCGGCAAGCCGGTCGGCGGCATCGAGAAGCTGGTGGTGTGGGGCAACCACAGCCCGACCATGTACCCGGACTACCGCTTCGCCACCGTCGAGGGCGCGTCCATCGCCGATGCGATCAACGACCAGGAGTGGAACGCCGGCACCTTCATTCCGACCGTGGGCAAGCGCGGCGCGGCGATCATCGAGGCGCGCGGCTCGTCCTCGGCCGCCTCGGCCGCCAACGCCGCCATCGACCACGTGCGCGACTGGGTGCTGGGCAGCAACGGCAAGTGGGTGACCATGGGCGTGCCGTCCGACGGCTCCTACGGCATCCCGGAAGGCGTGATGTTCGGCTTCGCGGTGACCACCGAGAACGGCGAGTACACCCTGGTCAAGGATCTGCCGATCGACGACTTCAGCCAGAAGTACATCGACAAGACCCTGGCCGAGCTGGAAGAAGAGCGCAGCGGCGTGGCGCACCTGCTGGGCTGATCGCACCTGCGATCGCGGTACCGAAAACGCCGGGCTTGCCCGGCGTTTTTTTTGGTCGGCCGGTGGGCCGCCTCGCGGCGTGGGCGCATGCGCGATTGTTCCCAATGCGCAATCGGCAGCATTTAGAATGCGCGACTCGAAACGGGCATGGAAGGCACGAATGAACCAACGGATGTGGGGCTTGCTGCTGCTGCTGATGGCGGCGGGATTGGGATGGTCGGGATCGGCGAAGGCCTGGCAGTCCTGCCAGGACGTGGTGGTCGGCATGTACGCCAACAATCAGCCCGTGCTGCAAAGCCAGTGCGAGTGGTTGGCCGGCGCAGTCGCGCTGGATCCGGCGAGCCGGGCGATGGGGTCGGTGTGGAACTACAGCGACGCCGACCAAGCCAAGGCGGCTGCGCAACGCGACTGCGGACCGTCCTGCCTGGTGGTGAGTTTCTACGACGATTACTTCTACCTGGCCGCTTCCGACGACGACGCCATCGGCTACGCCGCGACGGCGGACGAGGCGTTGCGGCAATGCGTGCTGGCCAGGCCCGGTGCGCGCTGCGACGTCGTGGTCTCGGCCGGCAGCGGCGGCCGCGCGGTGTACTGGCCCTTCAGCGCGCTCGGCTACAACGGCAAGCAGCAGAAGGCCTACGCTGCGGCCGGCGGCACGCGCCGCCGCGATGCCCGGCAGGCCGTGCTGCAGCTGTGCGGTGGCGAGCCGGATTGCTTTGCCTATGTGCACCAGCTTGCCCATGCGGCGATGGCCCTCGGCGCAGACGGCGAGCTGTATGCCTCCGAAGGCAATAGCGCCGGACAGGCGCGTCGGGCCGCGAAAAAGTATTGCGCCGCCGAGCAGGGCGGCAAGGCCAAGTGCGAGATCGTGGCCGAGACCGGCAAAGCCGCGCACTAGGGCGCCGCGTCGGCGCTGCTCGCGGCGGTCCTGCGGCGCACCGTTGTGCTACGTTTCCTCGGTCATTCGCCAGGGGAACAACCTCATGCTCGTGCCGTATCGCTGGATCGGGGTGCTGGCCGTCGCCAGCCTGTTGCCGTTTGCCGCTGCGGCCGCCGACAGCGGTTACCGCCAGCCGCCCGAGCCGCTGTTGGGAGTCATGCGCGCGCCGCTGAATCCGTCGCCGCGCCTGGATCCCACCGGCAAGACCCTGCTGCTGGTGCAGCGCACCCAGTATCCGCCGATCGCGCGCGTCGCCGAGCCGTACCTGAAGCTGGCCGGCGTGCGCGTGGAGCCGCGCAGCCACAGCCGTCACGACATGTCCAACGGCTACGGCATCCGTGCCTGCCTGGAAGGCTTCAGCCTGGTCGATGTGGCCAGCGGCAAGCAGACCGCGGTGACCTTGCCGGCCGGTGCCTGTCCGGCGCTGCCGGTGTGGTCGCCGGACGGGCGCCGTTTCGCCTTCAACAACACCGCCGCCGACCGCGTCGAGCTGTGGCTGGGCGACGTCGCCACCGGCAACGTGCGCCGCATCGACGGCGTGCAGCTCAACCCGGTGCTGGGCGGCGAGATCCAGTGGCTGGGCGGCAGCGACACGCTGCTGCTGAAGACCGTGCCGCAGAACCTGGGCGCCGCGCCGCGCAAGGCCGCGGTGCCGCCGGGTCCGGAGGTCAAGGAAACCATCCAGGGCAAGGGCGAGAGCAGCACCTACGAGGCGCGCGATACGCTGTCCAGTCCCGAGGACGAGGCGCTGTTCGCGTACTACGCCATCTCGCAGTTGCTCACCGTCGATGCGGCCAGCGGCAAGCAGAGCAAGGTCGGCGCGCCGGCGGTCTATACCGCGGTCGATGGCGCGCCCGACGGCCGCCATGTGCGCGTGGAGCGGCTCAAGCGGCCGTATTCCTACGTCACCACCTATGCGCGTTTTGCCCACGATGTGGCGGTGCTGGATCTGTCCAATGGCGGCGAGCGTGTGCTGGCCGATCTGCCGGTCGCCGACCGGGTGCCGGTGCAGGGCGTGCCGACCGGCCCGCGTGCGTATTCCTGGCGGGCCAACCAGCCGGCCACGCTGGTCTGGGCCGAGGCGCTGGACGGCGGCGACTGGAAAGCCACCGTGCCCGCGCGCGACAAGCTGCTGACCCTGGCGGCGCCGTTCACCGCCAAGCCGCGCGAGCTGGCGCGGGTGACCCAGCGCTACGCCGGCCTGTCCTGGTTCGCCCAGGGCGGGCAGGCGCTGCTGGACGAATACGACGAAAACCGTCACTGGCGGCGCACCACGCTGCTCGACGCCGACCGCGCCGGCACGCCCGGGCGCGTGCTGTTCGACCTGTCCACCGACGATCTGTACGCCGATCCCGGCACCCCGGAACTGCGCGTGCTGGCCAACGGCGAAGCGGTGCTGCACGAGGATCGCGGCGCGCTGTTCCTGAGCGGGCAGGGCGCCACGCCGGCCGGCGACCGCGCGTTCCTGGACCGCTACGACCTGGCCAGCGGCAAGACCGAGCGCCTGTTCCGCAGCGATGCCAGCGTCGACGAGGTGTTCGCCGGGTTCGCCGGCGACGACACCACCCGGTTGCTGACCTGGCGCCAGTCGCCGACCGATCCGCCGAACGTGTACCTGCGCGCGCTGGGCCAGGCGCAGCCCGCTGCGGCGGCGGGCGAAGCGGTCTACGCATCGAGCGTCGCGCCGGTCACCCGTTTCCCCGATCCGACGCCGCTGGTGCGGCAGATCAAGAAGCGGCTGGTGACCTACAAGCGCAAGGACGGGGTGGAACTGTCGTTCACCCTGTACACGCCGCCGGGCTACAAGGAAGGCACGCGGGTGCCGGCGATCCTGTACGCCTATCCGCTGGACTACGCCGACCCGTCCAAGGCCGGCCAGGTCAGCGGCGCCAACGAGCGCGATTTCACCCGCCTGAGCTCCTACCAGCTGCTGTTGCTGGCCGGCTACGCGATCATCGACGACACCGCGTTCCCGATCGTCGGCGATCCCAAGACCGCCTACGACACCTATCTGCAGCAGCTGGTGGACAACGCCACCGCGGCGGTGGACAAGGCGGTGGAGCTGGGCGTGGTCGATCGCCAGCGGATCGGCGTCACCGGCCACAGCCACGGCGCGCTGATGGCGGCCAACCTGCTGGCGCATACCGACCTGTTCCGCGCCGGCGTGGCCACCAGCGGCAGCTACAACAAGACCCTGACCCCGTTCGGCTTCCAGAACGAGCGGCGTTCGTTCTGGGCGGCGCCGGAGGTGTACGCGCAGGCCTCGGCGTTCTTCCACGCCGACAAGATCGACGAGCCGCTGCTGATCGTGCACGGCATGGACGACGCCAATCCCGGCACCGAAACCACCCAGGCGCCGCGGCTGTTCCAGGCGATCCGCGGCAACGGCGGTACCGCGCGGCTGGTGCTGCTGCCGTTCGAGCCGCACTGGTATAGCGCGCGCGAGTCCAACGAGGACGTGGTGGCGGAGATGCTGGAGTGGTTCGACCGCTACGTGAAGCATGCGCCGCCGCGTGCGGAGGCGAAAGCGGCAGCGCAGAAGCGGTAGTCGGCCGTGCCATGGCTGTCCCTCGCTACCCCGGCACAGACATTCCCGTCCGCCGCGGCGACCTGGTCAAGTGGTTCGACGACGAAAGCCCATCCACAGTGCTCTTTGTGGTCAGCACCGGCGACTTTCCCCCGCAGGAAGACGCGGCCTCGAGGGAATGGTTTCGGTCGGAGTTCGGCCAAGGCGTCATGATCGACACTCCAAGCGCTGGTCGGGTGCTTGAGTCGGAAGACTGCGCGAACCTGACATTGGTGCGCTCGGTCGATGGGCACGCCTGACGATTGGTCCGGGCCGACGCCGCTTCGCAGCTCGGCTCGATTCAGGTATTCGGCCACCGGCGCCGTTCGACCAAGGTCGGACGACGCCACGCCGCGCAGGGACTATGCTCGGCGTGGGTGCATCGCCTTGGGAGGGGCCGCATGGACTACGCGACGCTGTACCGGCGCTCGATCGAGCAGCCGCAGGAGTTCTGGGCGGAGCAGGCCAAGGCGATCCACTGGCAGCGCCCGCCGCAGGCGATCCTCGAATACGACGACCCGCCGTTCCGGCGCTGGTTCGGCGGCGGCCTGACCAACCTGTGCTACAACGCGGTAGACCGTCACCTGCCCGAGCGCGCCGCGCAGCTGGCGCTGGTGGCGGTGTCCAGCGAGACCGGGCAGACCCGCGAATTCACCTATGCGCAGTTGCACGCCGAGGTCGTGGCCTTCGCCGCGGTGCTGCTGCGCCTGGACGTGCAACGCGGCGACCGCGTGGTCATCTACATGCCGAACATGGCCGAGGCGGTGTTCGCGATGCTGGCCTGCGCGCGCATCGGCGCGGTGCATTCGGTGGTGTTCGGCGGCTTCGCCGCGCACAACCTGGCGCTGCGCATCGACGATGCGGCGCCGAAGCTGCTGATCGCCGCCGATGCCGGCAGCCGCGGCGGCAAGATCATTCCATACAAGCCGCTGGTCGATGCCGCCTGCGCGGAAGCCAGCGCGCCGCCGCCGAAGGTGCTGATCGTCTCGCGCGGACTGGATCCGGCGCAGCCGCGCCGCGGCGGGCGCGACGTGGACTACGCCACTCTGCGCGCGCAGGTCGGCGATACGCAGGTGCCGGTGACCTGGCTGGAATCCAACGAAGCCAGCTACCTGCTGTATACCTCCGGCACCACCGGCAAGCCCAAGGGCGTGCAGCGCGACGTCGGCGGCTACGCGGTGGCGCTGGCGCTGTCGATGCGCACGGTGTTCGATTGCGCGCCCGGGCAGGCGATGTTCTCCACCTCCGATGTCGGCTGGGCGGTCGGCCATTCGTACAACGTGTACGGTCCGCTGATCGCCGGCTGCACCTCGCTGCTGTACGAAGGATTGCCGGTCAATCCGGATCCGGGCGTGTGGTGGGCGCTGTGCGAGAAATACCGGGTGCGCACCATGTTCTCCTCGCCGACCGCGATCCGCGTATTGAAGAAGCATCCGGTCAGCCACATCCGCGACCACGACCTGAGCGCGTTGCAGTACCTGTTCCTGGCCGGCGAGCCGCTGGACGAGCCGACCGCGCTGTGGATCGGCGAGGCGCTGGGCAAGCCGATCATCGACAACTACTGGCAGACCGAGACCGGCTGGCCGGCGCTGACCTTGCTGCCGGGATTGGAAATGAAGCCGGTCAAACCGGGTTCGCCGGGCTTTCCCAATCTCGGTTACAAGATGAAGATCGTCGACCCGCAAGGCATCGAGGTGCCGGCCGGGCGCAAGGGCGTGCTGGTGATCGAGCCGCCGCTGCCGCCGGGCTGCATGACCACGGTGTGGAACGACGACGCCCGTTTCCTGCGCAGCTATTTCAGCCATTTCGATGAACTGCTGTACAGCTCGCTGGACTGGGCGATCCGCGACGACGACGGCTATACCTTCATCCTTGGCCGCACCGACGACGTGATCAATGTCGCCGGCCATCGCCTGGGCACGCGCGAGATCGAAGAAGCCATCGCCGGCCATCCGCAGGTGGCCGAAGTGGCGGTGATCGGCATGCACGACGAACTGAAGGGCCAGGTGCCGGTGGTCTTCGCCACGCTGAAACAGCAGGCATCGGCCGATGCCGTCGCCTCCATCGCCGAACAGTTGCGGCAATGCGTGGTGGAGCGGCTCGGTGCGGTGGCGCGGCCGGCGCAGGTGTATCTGGTGCAGGCATTGCCGAAGACGCGCTCGGGCAAGCTGCTGCGGCGTTCGCTGCAGGCGCTGGCCGAGCAGCGCGATCCCGGTGACCTGTCGACGCTGGACGATCCGGGCGCGCTCGACGAGATCCGTCGGGTGCTGGCGCGCTGAGGCGCCACTGCATCGCGCGACAAGCGCGCCGGCTGCCGCTGACGCGCAACCACAGGGGAGGCGGTGAATGAGCGAGCGCTATGCCAAGACCGACGCCGGACGGCAGGAGATCGCGGACCGCGCGCGCCGGTTGCCGGCGCAACTGCGCTCGATCCTGCTGGTGGTGGATGGGCACAAGGACGACAGCGCGCTGCAGCAGATCGTCGCCGGCCTGCATGCGCCGCAAGACGCTCTGGCGCAGCTGCAGCAGATGGGCCTGATCGCCCGCGGCGGCGATGCGCCGGCCGCGCCTGCGCCTGCAACATCGCCATCGATATCGCCATCGGGCGCGCCGCCGGCCGCATCGGCGACGACGCTGGCCGACGCCATCCATTCGTCGGCCATTCCAGGCGACACGCCGGTATCGCACGAAGCGGCGCAGCGCTATTCGCATCTCTACGACGCGATGAGCGAAGCGGTGCGCAAGCATCTGGGGCTGAAGGGCTATTTCATGCAGTTGCGGATCGAGCGCTGCAGCGATGCCGCCGCGCTCGAAGCGCTGCTGCCGGAGTTCACCGCGGCACTGGGCAAGGCCAAGTCGCCAGCGCTGGCTGCGCGTTGGCTGCAGGATACGCTCGGCGGCGATCCGCAGTAGTCGAAGATCGAGCGCCGATGTCCATGTGCGATGGCGCAGAAGCGATGACCGCCGTTGTAGGAGCGGCTTCAGCCGCGACAGGTTCCATCGGATAAATCCTGTCGCGGCTGAAGCCGCTCCTACACGTTCGTTGCGTGCAAACCGAGCGATAGAACCGCGCTAACTGCGCCGCTTCAATTCAGGCCTTCGGCCTGCAGCGCCGCCTGTACTTGCGGATCGGCCGCCATGCGCGTGAAGAAGTCCTGCAGGTTGGCGCCCAGTTCGATCTTCAGCGCCTGCGCCCAGCGCAAGGTGACGAACAAATACGCATCTGCGATCGAACGCTGCGCGCCGGCGAGCCACGGCTGCGTCGCCAGTTGCGCGTCCACACGCGCGTACAGCGTGCGCAAGCGTTCGCGCGCATAGTCCTGCGTTCGCGCGATCACCGCCGCGTCCTCAAGGTAGCGCGTGCTGCCGAACAACGGATGGAAGGCGGGATGCAGGTCGGCGTTGAGGAAGGCGAGCCAGCGCTGCACTTCGGCGCGGCTGCGCGCGCTGCCATCGCCGGCCAGTTGTGCCGCCGGCGCGATATCGGCGATGTAGTTGAGGATCGCCGAGTTCTGGGTCAGCACCCAAGCGTCCACCTGCAGCGCGGGCACCGCGCCGGCGGGATTGATCGCCAGATAGGCCGGTGCCTTCATCGACGCGGCGTCGAGCACTTCCAGTTCGAACGGCAGTTGCGCCCAGCGCAGCGCGATATGGTCGGCCAGCGAGCAGGCACCGGGCTTGGCATACAGTTTCATTGCAGACTCCGCACGAACAAAGGGCCGGGAAGCGTAC
The DNA here is from genome assembly GCF_014236855.1 of Xanthomonas sp. SI. NCBI lineage: Bacteria > Pseudomonadati > Pseudomonadota > Gammaproteobacteria > Lysobacterales > Lysobacteraceae > Xanthomonas > Xanthomonas sp. SI. Next base: position 3,924,823 of record NZ_CP051261.1, on the reverse strand, counting down.
CCGGCCCTGCGTGCGCTTGGCGATAGCGCCGTGCAGCCGGTCAGGACGCGTTGCGCGGCCGCAGCTTCTGCACGCGGTAGAACGTGTGGTCGCCGATCGTCGCCACCTGGTAGGCGTTGCGCCAGCTCGGGCTGGCGATCGCATGCGCGGCGAAGTGGCTGGCGCCGGGCACGATCTCCTTGCGCTGGCCCTGCGGCAGCGCCCAGTTGCGCTCGGCGGCGAAGGCGACGTTGACCGCATCGGCCCAGGCGTCGTCGTTCTTCAGTTCGGTGCCGGGTTTCACCAGGCCCGGCGCGAACTGTTTGCGCGCGGTGACCACCTGGCACATCGAGTTGCCCCACAGGCCGCTGTCCAGACGCCGCAGCGCCACTTCGGCGACCGCCTGCTGGCCGCGCAGCGTCTGGTCGCGCGCTTCCAGATAGACGGTGGTGCTCAAACACAACGAATCGGCGGCGGGTTGCGGCAGCAGTTGCGACAGCCAGAGGATCCAGGCCAGTTTCATATAACTCCTTGCTCCGTATGGGCCGTCATCGGGGCTGCGCCGGGTGGCGCGGCAAGGCGATGCGGCTTGGCGTCATGGGGAGGCGGCCTGTCACGGGTCGCCCGGGTGCCGGCGCAATCTGGAGGCCGGCGGATCCACCAAGATGGGTGGATCGGAAGTGGCGCGCACAATAGGCGCCGCTTCCCCAATCGCAACTGAACCCCGATTGTTGACAGAGTTCACGATCCGTGTGGCGCGCGCGGCGCGTGGCGCCGCGCGCGGAGGTATCGAAGCGTGGTGGATCCGCTGCAACGAGACTCAGGGAAACTGACCGCGCTGCATCAGCATCGCGTAGACCTTCACCACCGGATCGCGATGTCCGGCCAATTGCGCGAGCCGTTGCGCGCGGTCGGGCCAGCGCTGCATCTGCGCGGCGACCACGTGCAGATCGCCGAACCAGGTGTCGTGGTCCTGCGCGTAGTAGGGACCGGACAGCAACGACGCCATCAGCGCGACGCCGCGATCGCGCGACGTACCGCTCGGCGCATATTCCAGATAGCGCAGCAGTTCGCGCAGCCGTGCACGCTGCACGCGGCCGCTGCCGTCGCCTGCCGCGGTTTGCTGCAGTACGCCATGGTCGAGCTGGTCGAGGAATTCGGCGGAGGCTTTTTCCAGCGCAGGGTCGTCCGCAGCGGCGTCGGGCAGCAGCAGTTGCGTGCGCATGTTGTAGCCAGCCTCGCGGATCAACGAGATCGCCTCGTCGTCGATCGATTCCTGCGCCACCGGCGGTGCCGGCGGGATGCGTTCGTCCGGCAGTTCGGCGACGAAACGCTGTTCGAGCAGCCAGTGGTTGCCGAGCAGGCTCGCCGGGCAACGCGCCTGCTCCAGATGCGCCGCGACATAAGTGCGATACGCCGCATGCAGCCGCTCGCGCAGCGCCGCGTCCTGCAGCCATTGCAGCAGCAGCGGCATGTCCGCGGCGACGCTCAGTTCGGTGGCGGTGAAGCCCGGATCGTTGCCGCGGATGCGCGCGAACATGCGCACCAGGCTGTCGGCGACCTGGGCCTGGCCGTTGCGCTCCAGCGTCGTGCTGGCGAGCACCATCTTCAGCGCCGGCGCCACGTCGGTTTCCCGTTGCGCCTTGTCCACGCGCTCGGCAAGCGACGCCGCCTGCGGCGCGGCCTGGGCGGGCTGCAGTGCGGTCGCCAGCGCGTAGGTGGGGCTGGGATCGTCGATCAGCTCGGCATCGCAGCCGGCGGCCTGCGGCGTCGGCAGCGCCGCGAACAACGCGGTCGCCTGTGCGGGAGACGTCGCGAGAATGCGCGCAGCGCGCGTTTGCAGCGACAGCCGGTCCAGGCCGGCGGTGTTGGTGTCGCGCAACTCGTTGTTGTGCTCTTCGCTGGCATAGCCGGCGCTGGCCAGGCCGGGCATGCGCCGCATCGCGCGTTCTGCCAGAACCGAGGCCTGTTGCGCCAGGCGCATCGCGGCGTCGCGGCGATCGCCGCCGGCCGTCGACGGCAGGTCCTTGGCGTCGGCGATGCGCAACAACGTATCGGCCTGGAAATCGGCCGGTAGCGCCTGCGCCGCGGCAATGACCTCGCGCGCCGATGGGCCGGGCACGGTGTCGGTGGAAGACGGTGATGCGGACGGCATGTCGGTCGCAGAGGCGGCGCGCTGCGCGGATGCCGGCGCGGCGGCTGGCGCCGTTGCGGCGCGGGCGCCTTCCGCGGTCGCTGCGCGTTGCAACAGGAGCCAGCTCACGCCGGCGACGAGCAGCAGGACAAACAGGTGACGGAGACGTAGACGGTGAACGGGACGCATAGCGGATGCTTCCTGGGTGGAGAGTGCAGCGGGAAGCCGGGGAGCGAACTCCCCGGCCGGATCATGCCGCGATCACTCGTAGCGCGAGGTGTTACGGAAAATGTGCGAACGGGTGATGCTGAGCGGGTCGTCGCTGATGATGCTGGTGAAGCCGGACAACGCCTGCAAGCCGAAGTCGGAGCGGTCGTCGGCGACTTCGTTGCCGAAGTACTTGGTGCGCGTCAGGTAGTCGCTCAACGCCGCGCAGCAGGTCCCGTTGCTGCGCACGTAGTGCTGGCCGTCGTGGCTGCCGAGGCGGTACTCGGGCACCGGCGAGAACGCACCGAGCGCGCGGTGATTGGCCTGCTCGCCGGCCAGCAGTTCGGCAGTCGGGTCGCTGCGGCGCGGTTGCTTGTTGCCGATTTCCAGCCAGGCGAAGCCTTTCTCGCCGCGGGCCTGGTCGATCCACGCATTGACGCGGCAGAACGGCGTGTTGGTGCTGGTCGTTCCGCATCGGCCGGTATAGCCGCCGTCGGCGAGCCTGTCCATGTCGCCAGCGTAGACGGTCGGTGCGAACGCCACGCCCTTGGTGTAACGGGTGATGTCGCTAGGCGTGCGCGGCAGCAGCGAGGCGCTGAACTTCAGTACCACCTGGTTCTGCATGCCCAAGTAGAGGGCCAGGTCTGCTGCACGCGACACCGCGTCCAGGGTCTTCAGGTCCAGCACCACGACCATGTGATTGGCGTAGTGGTGCACGGCATCCAATGCGTTGGCCAGCGGCAGCGGGCGGTAGTTGGTCTTGGCGAAGTCCTTGTCGCGCAGGAACGAATTGACCAACTCGTGGCTGGTCATGGTGCGGATGTCCGGATTCCAGCCGTTGCCCGGCTGGAAGATGTTGAAGGCAGGCGAATGCGCGATCACGCGGCCGGCGTTCTGGTCGTGGAACAACCACGGCTGCCCGTCGGAGGACTGCTTGACGTCCAGTTCGATCGCTTCGATGTTGTTGTTGTAGGTGTTGAGGATGGAGCAGGTGGAATTTTCCGGGCAGCCGTTGCCGACCAGGCCGCGATGCGCGATCACCGCGACGCTGGCGCGGCTGCCCTGGTAGGGGCTTTTCATGGTGTTGAGGATGTGGGCTGGATTCCAGTTCTCGGCCGCCGAGGCGAGGCCGGACAACACGGTCAGCGAGGCGCAGGCCAATACGAGCGATAAGGTCTTGAAGCGTTTCTTGGACGATTTCATGTGTTTCCCGTTGGGATTGGATGGATGTATGTGGAACAGGCGCAACGACGCCGACGGCGACCAACCGTGTGGGCTCGACCGTCGCGGCGAATCGCTCGGAACGACGGCTGCGCCGTCCATTGGCGCGATCCGGCTGCATGCCGACCGTCTGGGGCTTGGTTCCTCGCGACGCGTTGCGACTGTCGCTGCGCCGCGAGGATTGAGATCGACGACGGCTACCGGTGCATGTCCGATTCGCGCAAGTAGCGTTGCAATGCCAATGGCTCGTCGGTCTGGATCATGCTCACCCCATGCGCGCGCAGCGCGCCCCAGACGCTGGCCGGATCGCGCAGCGCGCGCTGGTCGGTGTAGTTCGCCGACAGCCGCATCGGCCGGCCGCTGGCGATGTCGTTGGTCATCGTGTTGACGAACAGGCGCGTGCTTGGCGCCAGTTCGCGTTGGGCGATATCCAGCACCGCCGGATCCTCGAACATCAACTGCACCACCGCCGGACGCAGCGCGGCGGCTTGGCGCAGCGCCTGTTGCGGCGACAGCGCGGTGTCGCGTTGCAGGTACAGCACCTGCAACGCGATGCCGGCCGCGTGCGCGCGTTGCAGCGCGGCCTGCGGCACGTCCAGCGGCACGTTCAACAGCACGTCGCGCTGCGCACCGGCCGCCTCGACCACGTCCATGACCTGGTCCAGCGCAGCGGCCTTGACGTCCAGGTTCACCAGTACCCGGCCGCGCGCCGCGGCCAGCGCCTGTGCCAGCGTCGGCGGGTGGCGCTCGGTCAGGGTGCTTCTGCGGCCGCCGCCGCGGCTGCGCACGCGCAACGCGGCGATCTGCGCCGCGTCCAGCTCGGCCACCGCGCCATGGCCGTCGGTGGTGCGATCCACGCGCTCGTCGTGCATCAGCACCAGCTTGCCGTCGCGGGTGGTGCGCACGTCGACCTCGACCATGTCCACGCCGTGTGCGATGCACGCGGCGATACCATCGAGGGTGTTCTCCGAGGCGAACTTCCAGCATGCGCGGTGCGACACCACCAGCGCATCGCCATGCGGATCGCGCAGGCGCTGCGGCAAATCCGTCGCCGTCGCGGTCATCAGCGGCAGCCAGATCGCCGCGCCCATCAGCAGTTTGCGGTAGCACATGCTCACCACCGCCAGGTCAGCGACGCGTTGTAGTTGCGGCCGAAGATCGGACGCGCATAGATCGCCTCGGCGGTGCCTTGCCCGGACAGCGTGTCCACCCGTGCGTTGCCTTCGGTCAGGCCGGCGCTGTTGTCGACGTTGGCCGCATGCAGCTGCAGTTCCAGGTTGTCGCTGAGGCGGGCGAACAGGCCCAGGTCGTAGGTGGTGTAGGCCGGCAGCGCGGTGGCGTTGGTGTAGTCGACGTAGCGCTGGCCCATGCGGTAGGCGGTAGCCGACAGTTCGAGCGGACGCCCGGCGATGTCGAAGTACAGGGTCGGGCTGAGCGAGGCCATGAACTTGGGGATGCGCGAGATCTGCTTGCCGTCCAGGTCGCCGTAGCTGGCGCCGGTGCTGGCGTTGCTCAGGCTGCGGGTTTGCGGATCCTGCAGCGTCACCGAGCCGGTCATGCCGAAGTAGGCAGACGGGCGCCAGGTGAACTCCGACTCCAGGCCGAAGGTCTGGGTCTGGCCGACCAGGGCCAGGGTCTGCACCGCCCCGGCGTCGTCGAGCACGATCGCGCTGATCGACAGATCGTTGAAGCGGCTCCAGAAACCGACGGTGGAGAACGAGAAGGTGTCGCCGAAGGCGCCGCGCAGGCCGGCCTCGGCCTGATCGATGTCGGTGACCGCCGCGTTCTGCGTCTGGTACACGTTCTGCAGCCGCGGCAGGCGCTGCGACTTGGTGTAGCGGGCGAAGGTCTGCAACTGCGTGGTCAGCGCGAACTCGGCGCCGAGCGTCCATTGCGTGGCATGGCGGCGGTCCTCGCGCGCGCTGAACGCGCCGCTGAGGCCGCCGGCGCTGTCGTCGGCCAGGGTGCCGGCATCGCCCAGGTTGCGTGTGGTGTTGGCGTACACGCCGCCGTCGGCGCTGTAGCGGGTGTAGCGCACGCCGGCGTCCACGCCGAAGCGGCCGAAGCGCACCGAATCCCACAGGTACGGCGACAGGTAGGTGCCATTGGCGAAGCCGCGGGTGACGCCGTTGCCGTAGCGCACGAAGCCGTTCTGGGTGACCGAGCCGACCACGTTGCCGGCCGCGTCGTAGGCCAGCACGTCCAGGCGCTGCGCATTGTTCTGCAACGTGGTCAGCACGGTGCTCTGCAGGCGGTCCTGGGCATATTCGAAGTGCTGCACGTTCACGCCGGCGGTGAGCGTGTGCTGGCCGAGCGCCGAGTCGCCGAACGCCTTGCTCAGGCGCAGATCGTCGGACAGCGTGCGCAGGTGGGTGCGCGCGTTCCACAGGCCGCTTTCCAGCACCAGCCCATCGGCGCCGGCCGGATCGTAGACGGCGCCGTCGCCGCTGCTGACGTAGCCGACGCGGGCCACGCGGTTGCCGAAGCCGGTGCGCGCGCGGCCGAGCTGGGTGGACAGGTAGGCGGCGGCATCGGCGGGCGCGGCGCCGGAGAACAGCGCGGTGTAGTCCACCTCGGCATCGACGAAGCGCATGCGATTGTTCAGGGTCAGGCCGTCGTCCAGGTTCCACTCCAGGTGGGTGCCGAGTTGCTTGACCTTGTTGTGGATGCCGTCGGCCAGATCCAGGTTGCGGGAAATGCGGCGGTTGCCGTCGAAGGTCGGCACCGTGGTCCGGCGCAGGTCGTTGGACAGCAGGGTGCCGTCCAGCGGGTCGAGCAGCGCCGACAGCGACTGCGACGGGTTGCGCGGGTCGTCCAGCGGGATCGGGTTGTAGAACGCGGTGCGGTCGTCGAGGTACTTGGCGTCCACGTCGAGGATCGCATCGCCCATCAGGAAGGTCAGGTTGCCGCGCACCTGGCCGCCCTTGTCGGCGGTGTAGCCGGTCTCGCGCAGGCCGTCGTCGCTGCGGTGGTAGCCGCCGATGCTGTACAGCACGTTCTCGCTCAGCGGGCCGGAGCTGTAGGCGTCCTCGCGGCGCAGGCCGTCGCTGCCGACGCTCATGCGTGCCGCGCCCTCGGGCGTGGCGGTGCCGTGGCGGGTGATGGCGTTGACCGTGCCGCCCGGCGCGTTGGTCGCGAACAGCGGCGAGGTGCCGCCGCGCACCACTTCCAGGCGCTCGGTCATCATGTCCAGGGAGAACAGCGTATCGACGTTGAAGAAGCTTTCCTGCGGCTCGTCGAACAGGGTCATGCCGTCTTCCTGGTACTGCACGTAGTACCAGCCGCCGGCGGGCAGGCCGCGCACGTACAGGTTCTGGCCGCCGCCCTGGCCGCCGGAGGGCTCGGCCGAGAAGCCGGGCACGGCGCGCAGCATGTCGACGCTGCTGCTCGGCGCCGCGCGATCCAGGCGTTGCTTCGACACCACGCTGATCGCGAACGGCGCGTCCTTCTGCGACTGGCCCTGCGGGGTGCCGGTGACGACGATCTGATCCAGCGTGGTGGTGGCGTCAGCGGCGGCGGGGGCCTGTGGCGGCTCCTGGGCCTTGGCTGCGCTGGCGGCAAGAACGGAAGACAGCGCCAGCGCGAGCAGGCTCTGGTGTGGATGGTTGGTACGCATGGAACTCCCCCAGTTAAAGTATGTGGGGGTAATACTATTTACCATGTATGAAACTTATGTGTCCACATGCTAGCGTTGCGGCACATCCACTTCTGGTCCGCGCCGTCCCATGCTCCATGCCGATTTCCCGCCGCGCGTCAGCGCCGGCGGCCGCCAGTTGCTCGACCGTGTGTTCAAGGCCGGGGTGCAGACCCAGGCGGTGCTGAGTCGCGAGCTGGGCCTGTCGCAGCCCACGGTCGCGCGCCTGCTGCAGGGCTTCGTGCAGGACAGGATGGTGCAGCTCAGCGCGCGCGCTGCCGGCGGGCGCGGCAACCCCAGCGTCGATGTGCGCCTGTCGCCGGACTACGCCTACGCGTTAGGCATCGGCCTGATGGGCGACGTGGTGGCGATGGCGCTGGTCGATTTCGCCGGCGCGGTGCGCGGCCAGCGCCGCGTCGGCCTGGCCGACATGCGGCGCGCCCCGGTGCTGGCGCAGTTGCTGCGGTTCCGCGAGGAACTGCTGGCCGAAACCGGCGTGGATCCGGCGCGGGTGGTCGGCGCGGGCATGGCGATCTCGGCCTTCTTCACCGGTCAGGGCCAGCAGATGGCCGGGCCGCCGGCGCTGGAAGACTGGACCCAGGTCGAGCTGGGGCCGATCCTGGAAGAGGCGCTGGGCTGCGCGGTCACGGTGGAGAACGACGGCGCGGCGGCGGCGGTGGCCGAGAGCCTGTACGGGGTCGGCCGCGACTGCCGCGACTTCGCCTATCTGCACCTGACCAACGGCTTCGGCGGCGGCATCATCGCCGACGGCAGGCTGTTCCGCGGCCATCGCGGCAACGCCGGCGAGTTCGGCGGCATCTGGACCGTCGCCGGCATGGCCTATCCGAACCTGGACGCCTTGCTGGCCCTGGTGCGCGCGGCCGGGCAGGGCTACGCCGGCGTCGAGCAGATGCTGGCCGACATCGGCCCGCACAGCCCGGGCGTGGACGCCTGGCTGGAGCTGGCCGCAGCGCCGTTCTCGCAGCTGTGCGCGTACCTGGCCTACACCCTGGATCCGCAGGCGATCGTCATCGGCGGACGCCTGCCGGCGCCGATCGGCGAACGCCTGATCGAACGCATCCGCATCCCGCGCGCACCCAACCGGCATGGGCTGGCGCCGCCGCTGCCGGAACTGCGCATCGCCGGTGCCGCCGGCGACGCGGTGACCCTGGGCGCGGCGCTCATGCCATTGCAGCGAGCTTTCTTCGTCTGAGCGGGCGGCGCCCGGCCAGCAGCGCCAACAGCAGGCACAGCGCGCCGCAGGCCAGTGGACCAGCCGCCATCGCCCAGCGCAGCAGCTGGCAATGGCTCTCGCGGTAATCCACCGCGCCCAGCAACAGACCGATCACGGCGATGCCGGCGGCCAGCGCCACCTGCGCGCTGGCCACCAGCGCGGCAAAGCACAGCGCGTGCTGGGCGACCCCGCGCTCGGCGGTCAGCTGCGCGTGCCAGGCCCAGACGAGCTGGCCGCTGCTGCCGCCGATCGCGCCGATCCATGCTGCCGCCAGCAGGCTCAGCTGCGGCCGTGCCGGCAGCGCCAGCGCGAACAGCGGCGCGCTCAGCAGCAGTGCCGTGCCGAGCCAGGCCAGCCGTTGTTGCGGCGAATGCCGCCGGCCCAACCGCGCCGCCAGCGGTTGCACCAGCACCGACCCCAGCGCATAGGCGATCAGCACCGCGCTGCCCCAGCCTGGCGACAGCAGGCCGTAGGCGGCCACGTACGGCGCCAGTTTGGTGAAGGCGGGCAGGGTCAACGAGATCGCGGCGATCAGCAGCAGCGGTTGCCAGGGAATCGCGCGCCAGTACGGCGCCGGCTCGGGGCACGTCGGCGCGCCGGGGGTGGCGCACGGAAGCGGCGCGCCACCTCGCGTTAGTACGCGTCGCAGCTGCCATGCGCACACCACAGCCACTGCGGCCAACAGGGCGCTGGCCTGCAGTGCGAAGGCCGCGCCGCCGGCGCCCCGCGCCAGCATCGCGCCAACCATCGCGCTGATCAGCAGCGCCGCGATGCCGCTGCCGGCCAGTCGCAACGCGCTGGCACCGTCGTGACCGCGCCATGGCCAACGCACCAGGCTCAGCAAGGTGTTCTGCGCTACGTCGCAGACGGCGTAGGCGATGCGGAACAGCAGGCTGAGCACCAGCACGTAGCCCAGCCGCAGCGGCGCCGGCAGCAGCGGCGCGGCGAACACCAGCAGCAGCGCCAGCGCCGCTGCGCTCAGGCCGAGCCATTGCAGGTGCCCGCTGCTGGTCACCTCGCGCAAGCGCCGGCGCAAGCTCCAGCCGGCGCCGAGACCGATCGCTGCGCTGACCAGCAGGCCCAGCGCCAGCACCAGTCCGGCGGCGGCCGCGCCCAGTCCGGTGTGTTCGGTCAACGAATAGATCAGCAGCAGTTCGCTGGCGTACCACAGCAGGCTCTTGCCGAAATGCGCGCAGGCATACGCCGCCAGCGCGGTGCGCGGCAGCGATGGCTGGGTCTGTAGCGGAGCGGGCGAGGTCCGTTGCATCCCCGGCGTTATAGCGTCGCGATGCGACAGCACCAAGTCGGCCGTGCCGAGCGCTGCCTGCCGGGATCGCTGCCGCCGCAGCGCGGCACGCTTGCCTACAACTGCGCCGCCAGGCGGCTGCCCTGGGCGATGGCGCGCTTGGCATCCAGTTCCGCGGCGATGTCGGCGCCGCCGATCAGGTGCGGCTTGCGGCCGGCCGCCTGCAGCGCAGCGTGCAGGTCGCGGCGCGGCTCCTGCCCGGCGCAGACCACCACGGTGCCGACCGGCAGCAACTGCTCGGCGCCGTCCACGCGGATGCGCAGGCCGGTATCGTCCATGCCCAGGTACTCGACACCGCCGAGCATGGTCACGCCCTTGGCCTTGAGCGTGGCGCGGTGGATCCAGCCGGTGGTCTTGCCCAGGCGCGCGCCGGGACGGCCGGCACTGCGCTGCAGCAACCACACCTTGCGTGCCGGCGCTTCCGGCTGCGGCTTGCGCAACGCGCCGCGCGCCTCGAACTGCGGATCCACGCCCCATTCGGCCATCCACCGCGCCGGGTCCAGCGCGGTCGAGACGCCGGCATGCACCAGGAACTCGCCGACGTCGAAACCGATGCCGCCGGCGCCGATGATCGCGACCGTGTCCGCCGCCTGCACCCGGCCCTGCAGCACATCGAGATAACTGACCACGTTGGGGTGATCGGCGCCGGGGAAATCCACCGCGCGCGGCACGATGCCGGTGGCCAGCACCACCTCGTCGAAATCGGCCAGCAGCGCCGCATCGGCCGTGATGTGCAGGCGCACCTCCACGCCGGTGGCCTCGAGCTGGTGGCGGAAATAGCGCAGCGTCTCGTGGAATTCTTCCTTGCCGGGAATGCGCTTGGCCACGTTGAACTGGCCCCCGATCTCCGCGGCGCTGTCGAACAGGGTGACGCGGTGGCCGCGTTCGGCGGCGACCGTGGCGCAGGCCAGTCCGGCCGGGCCGGCACCGACCACGGCGACGCGCTTGGGCGCCGTCGTGGGCAGGTAGTTCAGTTCGGTCTCGGCCGCGGCGCGCGGATTGACCAGGCAGCTGGCGGTCTTGTTCTCGAACACATGGTCCAGGCACGCCTGGTTGCAGGCGATGCAGGTGTTGATCGCCTGCGCCTGGCCGCGCCGCGCCTTGTTCGGCCATTGCGGATCGGCCAGCAGCGGACGCGCCAGCGACACCATGTCGGCGCCGCCGCCGGCGAGGATGCGCTCGGCCACGTCGGGCATGTTGATGCGGTTGGTGGCGATCAGCGGCACCCGCACGTACGGCTTGAGCTTGGCGGTGACGCCGGCGAACGCGGCGCGCGGCACCGAGGTGGCGATGGTCGGCACGCGCGCCTCGTGCCAGCCGATGCCGGAGTTGATCAGCGTCGCGCCGGCGGCTTCGATCGCCTGCGCCTGCGCCACGATCTCCTGCCAGTCGCTGCCGTCCTCGACCAAGTCCACCAGCGACAGCCGGTAGATGATGATGAAGTCCGGCCCGCAGGCCTCGCGGATCCGGCGCACGATCTCCACCGCGAAGCGCATGCGCTTGCTCGCGTCGCCGCCCCAGGCATCGTCGCGGCGATTGCTGCGCGGGGCCACGAATTCGTTGATCAGATAGCCTTCCGAGCCCATCACTTCGACGCCGTCGTAGCCGGCCTCACGCGCCAGCCGCGCGGCACGCGCATAGGCGCCAATCTGGCGCTCGACCCCGCGTGCGGACAGGGCGCGCGGCGTGAACGGGTTGATCGGCGCCTTCAGCTTCGACGGTGCCACCGACAGCGGGTGGTAGGCGTAGCGTCCGGCATGCAGCAGCTGCAGGCATATCTTGGCGCCGTGCGCATGCACCGCGGCGGTCACCTGCCGGTGCGGGCGCACTTCCCACGGCCAGGACAGCTTGCCGCCGAACGGCTTCAGCCAGCCGACCACGTTCGGGGCGAAGCCGCCGGTGACGATCAGTCCGGCGCCGCCTGCGGCGCGCTCGGCGAAGTACGCGGCCAGTTTGGGGAAGTCGCGCGCGCGATCCTCCAGGCCGGTGTGCATCGAGCCCATCAGTACCCGGTTGCGCAGCTGGGTGAAGCCCAGGTCGAGCGGGGCGAACAGGTGCGGGTAGGCGGGGGAGGACGGGTCGGGCTGGCCGGAGGCGGGCGACATGGTTTGGATACGCTGGCGTACGGAAGCGCGCAGGGTGACGTGAAACCTGGGCTACGGCAAGAGGGGCGTTGCCTTACCGTTACCTTTGTCGTTGTCGTTGTCGTTGTCTTGGTTCTGGCGCTGGGACTTTGAAGCTTTGAAGCAAGAACAAGAGCTTCCGCTGGCGCGGGTCACTTTTCTTTGCTTGTGCAAAGAAAAGTAACCAAAAGAAAGCACACCCCGCAGCGCGCCTTCCGCGCTGCGCGCTCCAGGTCCGCAGCCCCAACGGGCATTTTTCGATGGCACATCCATGTGCCAACGAAAAACGTCGCGCATCCTGCGCGCCGCCCTTCGGGTATTTGCCCGTCGGGGCTACCGCGCCGAGGGGGCCCGGTAGGTCAAAAGCAAAGCAAAGGCGAAAGCAACGGCAACAGCAGAAGCAACAGCGGAGCTGGCGCGCGTTCTATGGAGCGGCCAATACCGCCGCGCGCAAAGCAGGGCGGTCGCGCCCGTGCCCTGATCGAACTGCGGCTGCAGCTCAGCCCCAGCCGGCCAGCGCCAGCTTGCCGATGGTGCTGCCTGATTCCAGCCGCCGATGTGCCTCGCGCAGGTTGGCCGCGTCGATCGGTGCCAGGGTCTCGGTCAGGGTGGTGCGTAACGCGCCGGCGTCGATCAGGCTGGCGGTGCGCGCCAGGATGCGGTGCTGCTCGATCATGTCGGCGGTCTTGAAGCGCGCGCGCGCGAACATCATTTCCCAGTGGATACCGATGCACTTGGCCTTGTATGGATCGCCGATGCGCAGTGCGCCGGCCGGTTCCACGATCAGGCCGACGTGACCCTGCGGCGCGATCAGTTCGCCGAGCGCGTCCCAGTAGCGATCGGTGTCGGCCAGGTTCAGTGCCGCATCCACCTGTTCGATGCCCAGCGCCTGCAGCTGCGGCGCCAACGGCTGGCGATGGTCGATCACGTGCTGCGCGCCCAGTTGCAGGCACCAGTCGCGGGTCTGCTGGCGCGAGGCGGTGGCGATGACCTCGAAGCCGGCGTGCCGCGCCAGCTGGATCGCGATCGAGCCGACGCCGCCGGCGCCGCCGATCACCAACAGCCGGCGGCCGCGGTTGCGCTCGTCGTCGAAGTCGAACGGCATGCGCTGGAACAGCAGTTCCCAGGCGGTCAGCGTGGTCAGCGGCAGCGCCGCGGCCTGCGCGAAATCCAGCGTCGCCGGCTTGCGCGCGACGATGCGCGCGTCGACCAACTGGTACTGCGCATTGCTGCCGGAACGGGTGATGTCGCCGGCGTAATAGACTTCGTCGCCGGGTTCGAAGCCCTCGACATCGGCACCGACCGCCTCGACCACGCCGGCCGCGTCGTAGCCCAGCACCTTGGGCTGCGCTTCCACCTGCGGCTTGGGCGCGCGCACCTTGGTGTCGACCGGATTGACCGAAACGGCTTCCACCCGCACCAGCAGGTCGAAGCCGGTGGGGGTGGGCGGGGTGGGCAGGTCTGTATCGAACAGCGACTGCGGATCGTCGATCGGCAGGTAGCGGGTCAGGGCGACGGCTTTCATGGTGTCTCCAGGAGTGCGGAATCGATGGTCGGAGTGCGTGGCGGTTGCTGCGGCGTGCGGCGTGTTCGGCTCACACCGGCCGCGGATTGCGCTCGGCGAAGCCGCGCTGATGCCAGTACGGATACGGCGGCACCACCGCGCTGGCCGCGTCCAGCCGTTGCACCTGCGCGGCGTCGAGATTCCAGCCGACCGCGCCCAGGTTCTGCCGCAACTGTTCCTCGTTGCGCGCGCCGATGATGACGCTGCTCACCGTGGGCCGCTGCAGCAGCCAGTTCAGCGCGATCTGCGGCACGCTCTTGCCGGTCTCGGCGGCGATCGCGTCGAGTGCGTCGATCACCCGGTACAGGCGCTCGTCCTCCACCGGCGGGCCGGCCTCGGTGACCTTGCTGTTGTGCAGGCGGCTGCTGTCCGGCAGCGGCTGGCCGCGGCGGATCTTGCCGGTCAGCCGGCCCCAGCCCAACGGACTCCACACCACCGCGCCGACGCCCTGGTCCAGCCCCAGCGGCATCAGCTCTTCCTCGTAGTCGCGGCCGATCAGCGAGTAGTAGGTCTGATTGGCGACGTAGCGCGACCAGCCGTAGCGATCCGCCACCGCCAGCGACTTCATCAGGTGCCAGCCGGAGAAATTGGACACGCCCAGATAGCGGATCTTGCCGGCCCGGACCAGGTCGTCGAGCGTGGACAGGGTTTCTTCCACCGGTGTCTTCGCGTCGAAGCCGTGCAACTGGAACAGGTCGATGTAGTCGGTGTCCAGGCGCTTGAGCGCGGCGTCGACCGCGCGCAGCAGGTGGAAGCGCGAGGAGCCGGCGCTGTTCGGAGCGTCGGGGTCGAAGCGGAAGGTGGCCTTGGTCGAGATCAGCACCTGGTCGCGGCGGCCCTTGATCGCCGCGCCCAGCACCGATTCGGCGGCGCCGCCGGAATAGATGTCGGCGCTGTCGAACAGGTTGACCCCGGCCTCCAGGCAGATGTCGATCAGGCGCCGCGCCTGGTCCACGTCCGAATTGCCCCAGGCGGCGAAGAACTCGTTCGAGCCGGCGAAGGTGCCGGTGCCGAAGCTGAGCACGGGGACCTTGAAGCCGGAGGCGCCGAGATGACGGTATTCCATGGTGGAGATTCCTTTGCGGGGGAACGGAAGGGAGGGGCGGTCAGCGTGGCGAGGCGGCGGCGCGATGCGTGTCGGCCGTGTTGCCGAGCACGCGCGCGGCGGCCTCGGCCATGGCGGCATAACCGGCATCGCCGGGGTGCAGGTGATCGCCGGAATCGAACGCGGGCAGCATGCGGGTGGGGTGCGCGGGGTCGCGGAGCAGGGCGTCGAAATCGATGATCGCATCGAAACCGTTGCCATCGCGTATCCACGCGTTGACCTGCTGGCGCACACGCTCCTTGTCTACGCTGTAGTAGCCGCGGATCGGCGTGTCCGGCAATGCGCCCTCGAACGGGGTCAGCGTTGCGCCGATCACGCGCAGACCGCGCGCCTGCGCACGCTGCAGCAGTTGCCGGTAGCCGGCGATCAGCTCCTGCGCGGAGACCGGCGCATCGTCCGGCGCGAACGGCGTGGCGTACCAACTGATGTCGTTGATGCCGATCAGCAGCACCAGCGTGCGTACCCCGGGCTGCGCCAGCACGTCGCGATCCAGCCGCGCCAGCGCATTGCTGCCCATGCGGTCGCGCAGCACGCGGCCGCCGGAGATGCCGGCGTTGAGCACCGCCACCCGCTGCGCCGCCAGCCGCGTGGCCAACTGGTCCGGCCAGCGCCGGTCGCCGCCCGGGGTGGACGCGGCGCCGTCGGTGATCGAATCGCCGAGCGCCACCACCGCGCCGGCGGCATCGGCGCGGCGCACCTGGATGCCGCTGACGAACAGCCGCACCGGCAGTGCCGTGGCATCGTCCAGCGCCGCATCCGCGGTGCGCTCGCCTGCGGCCAGCCAGGCGCTCTGCAGGCCTTCCCAATGGAAGGTGGACGGCGCGGTCGGCTGCGGCAGGTACAGGCTGACGCTGAGCCGGGCCAGGTCCGGCACGCTCAGCGCGACCGGATCGCTGAGCACCGGCGCGCCCGGCGGGATGGTCACCGCGCGCTGTCCGCCGAAGCGCAGTTCACGGTCCGAGCCGGGCACGATCGCCGCGCCGTCGCCGGCCAGCGCCAGATGCGCGGCGCCGATCTGCAGCGGCTCGCGGCCGTAGGCGTTGGACAGTTCCACCCGCACCGTCTCGCCGCCCAGGCTGATCCGCGCCACCTGGCGCACGGTCTGCCGCCACAGGTTGAACGGGGTCTGGGTCGGGAACGGGAAGTCGGCGGCCCACAGCGGCTGCGGGCTCGCCTGCCAGGTCGCGATCCAGTCGCGCTCGGCGGCGCCGGCCGGCAACGCGAGCGCGCCCAACAAGGTCGTGGCCAGTGCGGCTTGCCGCAGATGCCGGCTCATGCCGCGCCGCCCGCGGCGCAGGCCGCCGCCGGCGCAGGTTCGGATGCGGGCGCCAGCCGCAGCGCCAGCAGCGCCACCGCCAGGCCGGCCGCGGTGACCAGCGCCGCCGCCCAGGGCAAGTGCGCCAGGCTGCCGCCGTGGCCGATCACCAGTCCTCCGAGCCAGGCGCCCAGCGCGTTGCCCAGGTTGAACGCGCCGATGTTCAGGCTCGACGCCAGATGCCGCCCGGCGTCGCCGGCCTTGCCCAGCACCCACAGTTGCAGCGGCGCCACCGTGGCGAACGCGGCCACCCCGAGCAGGCCGACCCCCAGCGTCATCGCCGGCGCCGAGCGCAGCGCGAAGGCCAGCGCCGCCAGCACCAGCGCCAACAGGCCCAGGGTGAGCGGCAAGGCCTGTCGCGGATGGCGATCGGCCAGGCGTCCGCCGAACACGTTGCCGACGATCATGCCCACCCCGAACACCAGCAGCAGCGGCGACACCGCGCTGTCGGCCAGGCCGGTGACCCGGGTCAGGAGCGGCTGGATGTAGGTGTAGACGGTGAACACGCCGGCATAGCCGAGCACGGTCGTCGCCAGCCCCAGCAGCACCGGCGCGCGGCCGACCGCGCGCAGTTCGTCGCGCAGCGGCAGGGTGGGAGCGGCGTCGTCGCTGGCCGGGACCAGCGCGGCGATCACCACGGTGGCCAGCAGGCCGATCGCCGCCACCGCCCAGAACGTCGCGCGCCAGCCGTACTGCAGGCCCAGCCAGGCGCCGGCCGGCACACCCAGCAGAGTGGCGACGGTGAGCCCGGTGAACATGGTGGCGATCGCCGAGGCCTTGCGCTGCGGCGCCACCAGGCCGGTGGCGACTACCGCGCCGACGCCGAAGAAGGTGCCGTGCGCCAGCGAGGTGACCACCCGCGCCGCCATCAGCGTGGCGTAGTCCGGCGCCAGCGCGCAGGCCAGGTTGCCGGCGGTGAACACCAGCATCAGCGCCACCAGCACCCGCTTGCGCGGCCAGCGCCGGCTGGCCACGGTCAGCAGCGGCGCGCCGACGAACACGCCCAGCGCATAGCCGGAGATCAGCAGCCCGGCGGCGGGGACGCTGACCTGCAGGTCGGCAGCGACCTGCAGCAGCAGGCCCATGATCACGAACTCGGTTGTGCCGATGCCGAATGCGCCGGCGGTCAGCGCGAACAGGGCGAGCGGTAGCCGCGGCGGCGCGGCGCCTGGCGGAGGTGCGGGAAGCGAGGCCATGACGGCTCCGGAAGACGGGACGGAGCACAGCCTAGATCCGCGATTTATCAGCACAAACTGGCAAGATATTGAGTGACTTTCAATGGAATCCATAAAATGGACCGGATCGGCGACATCGCGTTGTTCCTGCGCGTGCTCGACCTGGGCTCGATCAGCGCCGCGGCGCGCAGCCTTGACCTGTCGGTGGCGGTTGCCAGCCAGCGGCTGAAGCGGCTCGAGCGCGATCTCGGCGTGCGCCTGCTGCACCGGACCACGCGGCGCCTGCATCCCACGCCCGAAGGCCTGCAGCTGGCCGAACAGGGCCGCGCGCTGGTCGAGGACCTGGAGTCGCTGGCCGGCGGCCTGCGCGAAGCCGGCCGCAGCGCCGCCGGCACCTTGCGGGTGACCATGTCGGCCTCGTTCGGGCGCCAGTACGTGTCGCCGCTGCTGCCGCAGTTCATGGCCCTGTATCCGCAGATGCGGCTGAGCGTGCACCTGAGCGACAACGTGGTGGACCTGGTCAGCGAGGGCTTCGACCTGGCGATCCGGATCGGTGCGTTGCGCGATTCCACCCTGGTGGCGCGGCGCCTGGCCGGCAACCGCCGGGTGCTGTGCGCCGCTCCCGACTACCTGCGCCGCCACGGCGAACCGGCCACCCCGGCGGACCTGGCCGCGCACGCCTGCCTGCTGCTGACCGGCGCCGAAGGCCGCCAGGACACCTGGCACCTGCACGGCGCCGAGGGCGAGGTCGCGGTCAAGGTCGGCGGGCCGCTGGAATCCAACTTCGGCGAAGTGCTGCGCGATGCGGTACTCAATGGCCAGGGCATTTCCCTGCATTCGGTTTGGCATGTAGCCGAGGACCTGCGCCACGGGCGCCTGTGCCAGGTGCTGCCGCAGTACACGATCGCCGAGACCGGCATCTACGCGGTGATGCCGCAGCGCCGGCTGGTGCCGCCGCGGGTGCGCGCCTTCGTCGAGTTCATGCAGGTTCAGCTGGCGGATCCGCCGCCTTGGGAGCGCCTGGAGTGAGACGGCCGTACAAAACCGGCACGCTGTCTACACGCGCCGACAGGCCCCAAGCGCCGCATTGCATCATTTCATGAAGCTGTATACGGTGTATCCACGACCGCCGAGGGTCTGGTCGTGGGTTTCACATGTTACGTGCCTGTTAACGCGGTCTTCACCATGCCGAGCATAATGTGCGCGGCGATGGCGTGCGGAACGGCCGTCTGGATGTGACGAGACATCTGTACTGAACCATGCCCTATCGGTTTCTATATCCCCGAAACAAGGAGCTGTATTAATGAACAAGAAAATTCTCACCGCCGCGTTGCTGGGCGGTCTGGCCGTCGCCCAGGCAGCGTCCGCACAGGAATTCGACGACCGCTGGTACCTGACCGGTTCGGCCGGTTTCAACTTCCAGGACAACGACCGTCTGACCAACGACGCCCCGTTCGTCACCCTGGGTCTGGGCAAGTTCGTCAGCCCGAACTGGTCGATCGACGGTGAACTGAACTATCAGAACCCGAACTTCGACGCCAACCAGGACCTGAACTGGAGCCAGTACGGCATCTCGTTCGACCTGCGTCGCCACTTCATCCAGGAAGGCCGTGGCTGGAACCCGTACCTGCTGTTCGGTCTGGGCTACCAGCGTTCGGAAGAAGAGTTCGACACCGGCGGCGCCGTGTCCCCGGGCCAGCGCAAGGACGGCAACTTTGCCGCCAAGGCCGGCGTCGGTCTGCAGACCACCTTCGACAAGCGCGTTGCCGTGCGTGCCGAAGTGGCCTACCGCGCTGACTTCGACGACCAGAGCGTTGCCGCTCCGTCCGAGAACTGGTTCGGCGACGTGCTGGCTTCGGTCGGCGTCGTGATCCCGCTCGGCCCGCCGCCGTCGGCTCCGGTTGCCGCTCCTGCTCCGACCGCTGCCCCGAGCTGCGCGGACATGGACGACGACGGTGACGGCGTCAACAACTGCGACGACAAGTGCCCGGCTTCGCAGCCTGGCCAGACCATCGGTCCGGACGGTTGCCCGGTGCCTGTGTCGATCGACCTGAAGGGCGTCAACTTCGACTTCAACAAGTCGACCCTGCGTCCGGACGCGATCGCGATTCTGAGCGAAGCCACCGAGATCCTGAAGCGTTACCCCGACCTGAAGGTCGAGGTCGCCGGTCACACCGACTCGAAGGGTACCGACGCTTACAACCAGAAGCTGTCCGAGCGTCGTGCGACCACCGTGTATGACTACCTGACCAAGAACGGCGTGGACGCTTCGCGTCTGGTCGGTCCGATCGGTTACGGCGAGAGCCGCCCGATTGCGCCGAACACCAACCCGGATGGTTCGGACAACCCGGAAGGCCGTGCGAAGAACCGTCGTACCGAGCTGAACGTCCAGAACTAATCGGACGCTTCATGCTTCAAGCAAAGCCCGGCCTCGCGCCGGGCTTTGTTTTTGTGCGCCTGGAAAAACATCGCGCGCATCCGTTGTAGGAGCGGCTTCAGCCGCGACATGTCCTCTCCGGCAACGCAAATGTCGCGGCTGAAGCCGCTCCTACAGGGGGCAGCAAAAAGCCCTTCGCCAAGCTGAACTTTTTCAGCCTTCCCAATTATTTAGCGCATGCAGTGCCGGTATCGGTTGAAACTGCGCCTGGCCCTGCCTACACTCGCGGCGTCGTCTCGCCTGAATGGAAAAAAACCGATGCTGCGTATCGTTACGGCCGGCCTGCTTGGTCTTGCCTTGATTCCTGCCGCCCATGCCGCACCGGATTGCTCCGGCGACGTGCTGCCCAAGCCGTTGCCGCTGCCGGCCACGGTCGGTGCGCCGATCGCCTCGGAGCTGTACACGCGCAACCTGCAACTGGGCATGCCCAGCGGCGTGCTGGCGCAGTCCTACAGCAGCGACCAGTCGCTGGACCGGGTGCTGCTGCGGCTGCGCGCCGAAGGTTGCCAGAGCCTGGCCAACGCGATGCCGGCGGGCGCTGCGGTGAAGCCGAACGATCCGGCCGCCTACAAGCCGGCCACTGCGTTCGACAACACCCCATGGCGCTTCGACATGAGCCAGAACGGCAAGCGCATGACCGCCGAAGAGTTCGACGCGTGGATGAAGGCGCGCGGCGTGCGTGTGGTCAAGGCGCGTCCGGCACCGGCCGCCGTGCCCGCCGCCGCACCGGCGCCCGCCGCGGCCGCACCGGTCGACAAGCAGTAAGCGCTGCGCGCGGTCGCCGACCGCGCCTGCGTACGAAGCGCGAGCGGTGAAGCCTCCTTCGCGTTCCCGCCGCCCCGCGCCGCGCACCTCGGTGCCGGCGGCCAGCGCCCCGCGCTCGCCGCGCGCGGTTGCGGCCGGCGAGGCCCGCCACGGCCTGGCGCGCACGCTGTCCAAGCTCGGCCTGTGCTCGCGCACCGAAGCCGCGCGCTGGATCGCCGCCGGCCGCGTCGCGGTCGATGGCCACACCATCACCGATCCCGAATTCCCGATCCTGCGCGGCCGCCACCGGCTGGCGCTGGATGGCGCGCCGCTGGCCGCCACGCAGCGCCTGTACCTGATGCTCAACAAGCCGCGCGGCCTGGTCACCACCGCGCAGGACGAGCGCGGCCGCGACACCGTCTACCGCTGTTTCGACGGCGCCGGCTTGCCGTGGCTGGCGCCGGTCGGGCGCCTGGACAAGGCCAGCGAGGGCTTGCTGCTGTTCTGCAACGACCCGCAGTGGGCGGCGCGGGTCGCCGATCCGGCCAGCGGCCCGGACAAGACCTATCACGTGCAGGTCGATGCGCTGCCCGATGCGGCCCTATTGGCGCGCATGTGCGCCGGCGTCGTCGCCGACGGCGAGCCGCTGCGCGCCAAGCAGGCGCGGCTGTTGCGGCAAGGCGACAAGCACGCCTGGCTGGAAGTGGTGCTGGACGAGGGCCGCAACCGGCAGATCCGGCGCCTGCTGGCCGAACTCGATCTGGGCGTGCTGCGCCTGGTGCGGGTGGCGATCGGCGGGCTGGCGCTGGGCGAACTGGGCAAGGGCGCCTGGCGCGAACTCAGTGCCGCCGAGGTCAGTGCGCTGGCGCCGGCGGCGGCTGCCAGCGCGCCAGCCGCGCGCTGAGCAGGGCCGCGACCACTTCGTAGGCGCGCGCATCCTGCGGGCCTCGCGCATCGTGACGGCGGCCCTTGCCGTGGTTGCAGCCGGCACAGGCCAGCGCGAGATTGCGCGCATCGTTCGGATCGTCGCCGACCAAGGCGCACAGCGGCGCCGCCGCGCGGCGGCCGAACCAGGCCTGCGGCACCACGTGTTCCAGCGTGCTGTGCCCGAGCGGTTCGCCATCGCCGCGCAGGCGCAGACGCCGGCGGCAATGCAGGCAGCGCGTCTCCCAGCCGTCCTCCAGGGCTTGCGCGATTGCGTCGGTCCGCGCCGCCAGCAACAGCCGTTGGCGCAGCACCGTGCGCATGCTCAGGCGGGGATGACGTTCAACTCGCGGCCGATGCGGACGAAGGCGTCGATCGCCCGGTCCAGCTGTTCGCGGGTATGCGCGGCGCTGATCTGGGTGCGGATCCGCGCCTGGCCCTTGGGCACCACCGGGAAGAAGAAGCCGATCGCGTAGATGCCTTCCTCCAGCAGCCGTTCGGCGAAGCGCTGCGCCAGCGGCGCGTCGTACAGCATCACCGGGCAGATCGGATGGGTGCCGGGCTTGATGTCGAAGCCGGCCGCGGCCATGCGCTCGCGGAAGTGGCGGGTGTTCTCGACCAGCTGCGCGCGCAGGTCGGCGGCCGCGTCCAGCATCGCGAACGCCTTGATCCCGGCGGCGACCACGTGCGGCGGCAGCGAGTTGGAGAACAGGTAGGGACGCGAGCGCTGGCGCAGCAGTTCGATCACCTCGCGCCTGCCGGTGGTGAAGCCGCCGAGCGCGCCGCCCATGGCCTTGCCAAGGGTGCCGGTGAAGATGTCGATTCGATCCATCACGCCCTTGACCTCGGCCGAGCCGCGGCCCGTCGCGCCGAGGAAGCCGGTGGCGTGGCACTCGTCGATATGCACCAGCGCGCCGTACTTCTTCGCCAGCGCGGTGATCTCGTCGAGCGGGGCGATGAAGCCGTCCATCGAGAACACGCCGTCGCTGGTGATCAGCTTGGTCTTGCAGCCGGCGGCGTCGGCGGCCTGCAGTTGCGCTTCCAGGTCGGCCATGTCGCAGTTGGCGTAGCGGAAGCGCTTGGCCTTGCACAGGCGTACGCCATCGATGATCGAGGCATGGTTGAGCGCATCGGAAATGATCGCATCGGCTTCGCCGAGCAGCGGCTCGAACAGGCCGCCGTTGGCGTCGAAGCAGGCGGCGTAGAGGATGGTGTCCTCGGTGCCGAAGAACTCGGCGATGCGCGCTTCCAGTTGCTTGTGCAGGTCCTGGGTGCCGCAGATGAAGCGCACCGAGGCCATGCCGAAGCCGTGGGTGTCCAGCGCATCCTTGGCCGCGGCGATCAGCGCCGGGTGGTCGGCCAGGCCCAGGTAGTTGTTGGCGCAGAAGTTCAGCACGCGGCGGCCGTCGGCCAGTACGATCTCGGCCGCCTGCGGGCCGACGATGATGCGTTCGGACTTGAACAGGCCCTGCGCGCGGATCGCGTCCAGTTCGTCGGCGTAGTGCTGGGTGAGGCGGGAATCGGTCATGACGGGCACGCGCAGGCGGGAGAAGCGGAGATTTTAACGCGGCGTGTGCGAAGGTCGGCCGGCGTCATGCAAAAATGGCATAAGCATCGGCGGCGAAGTCATTTCACCGGACCAATGCGGCTGCGCAGCATGGCGCGCTGGCCGTGGTCGCATGGCCGGACCGCCAGTGCCCCCTGACCCTCTTCCGGAGTTCCGTCAATGCCCAGCTTCCTGCCGCGCCGATTCAGCCCGCTGCTCGCGCTCGCGCTGTGCGCGTTCGCCGGCACCGCCGCCGCGCGCGACGTGCAGTTGCTCAACGTGTCCTACGATCCCACGCGCGAGCTGTACCGCGACTACAACGCCGCCTTCGCCAAGCACTGGGAGCAGACCCACAGCGGCGACAAGGTCACCGTGGAGACCTCGCACGGCGGTTCCGGCAAGCAGGCGCGCTCGGTCATCGACGGGGTCGAGGCGGACGTGGTGACGCTGGCGCTGGCCTACGACGTGGACGCGATCGCCGACAAGGGCAAGCTGATCGATCCGGGCTGGGCCAAGCGCCTGCCCGACAACAGCGCGCCGTACACCTCCACCATCGTGTTCCTGGTGCGCAAGGGCAACCCGAAGAAGATCAAGGACTGGCCGGACCTGCTGCGCACCGGCGTATCGGTGATCACCCCGAACCCGAAGACCTCCGGCGGCGCGCGCTGGAACTACCTGGCCGCCTGGGCCTACGCCGACCATATCTTCAAGGGCGACCGCGAGCGCATCCTCGGCTACATGCGCGCGCTGTTCCGC
Organism: Xanthomonas sp. SI; assembly: GCF_014236855.1. Taxonomy (NCBI): domain Bacteria; kingdom Pseudomonadati; phylum Pseudomonadota; class Gammaproteobacteria; order Lysobacterales; family Lysobacteraceae; genus Xanthomonas; species Xanthomonas sp. SI. Next base: position 3,901,419 of record NZ_CP051261.1, on the reverse strand, counting down.
AACGTGCCGGTGCTGGACACCGGCGCGCGCGGCGCCACCACCACCTTCGTCCAGCGCGGCATCGGCGACGTGCTGCTGGCCTGGGAGAACGAGGCGTTCCTGGCGCAGGAGGAACTGGGCAAGGACAAGTTCGAGATCGTGGTGCCGAAGCTTTCGATCCTGGCCGAGCCGTCGGTGGCGGTGGTCGACAAGAACGTGGACAAGCACGGCACCCGCGACGTCGCCGAGGAATACCTGAAATATCTGTATTCGCCGGAAGGGCAGAAGATCGCAGCCAAGCATTACTACCGCCCGCGCCATCCCGAGTACGCCGACCGCGCCGACATCGCGCGTCTGCCGAAGGTGCAACTGGTGACCATCGACCAGCAGTTCGGGTCCTGGGCCAAGGCCCAGGCCGAGCACTTCAACGACGGCGGCCTGTTCGACCAGATCCAGGCGAGCAAGTGACGCGATGGGAGTGAATGCCGTCGCCGCCACGCGCGCTCCGTCGCGGCGCAGGGTCATCCCCGGGCTCGGCCTGAGCCTGGGTATCACCCTGACCTGGCTGGGATTGGTGGTGCTGATCCCGCTGCTGGGCGTGGTGCTCAAGACCAGCGGCCTGGGCTGGCATGGCGTGTGGCAGGTGTGGAGCGAACCGCGGGTGCTGTCGGCGCTGCGGGTCAGCTTCGGCACCGCCTTCGTCGCCGCCGCGTTCAATGCGGTGATGGGCACCTGGGTGGCCTGGGTGTTCGTGCGCTACCGCTTCCCCGGCAAGCGCCTGTTCGACGCAATGATCGACCTGCCGTTCGCGCTGCCGACCGCGGTGGCCGGCATCGCGCTGACCGCGCTGTACGGCGGCAATGGCTGGGTCGGCCGCTGGTTGGAACCGCTGGGGCTGAAGATCGCCTACACCCAGCTCGGCATCGTGGTAGCGCTGGTGTTCGTCGGGCTGCCGTTCGTGGTGCGGATCGTGCAGCCGGTGCTGGCCGAGGCCGAGCGCGACGTGGAAGAGGCCGCCGCCACGCTCGGCGCCGGCCGCTGGCAGACCATCCGCCGGGTGGTGCTGCCGGCACTGTGGCCGGCGGTGCTGACCGGATTCGCGCTGGCCTTCGCGCGCGGCATCGGCGAATACGGCTCGGTGATCTTCATCGCCGGCAACCTGCCCAACGCGACCGAGATCGCGCCGCTGCTGATCACCATCCGCCTGGAGGAATTCGACTACGCCGGCGCGACCGCGATCGCCGCGGCGATGCTGCTGCTGTCGTTGCTGATGCTGCTGGTGGTCAACGGCGTGCAGGCGCGCTTCGCGCGGCGCGGCCTGGCGGCGCATTGAGATGAACGATACCGTGTCCAGCCTGACCCTCCCGTTTTCGGAGACTGCGTTGAGCGCATCGCCGCCTGTCGCCCGCCGCCGCGCCGCCGCGGTCACCACCGAGCCGTGGTGGGTGCAGGTGTTGCTGATCCTCGGCGCGCTGGGCTTCCTGCTGTCGTTCCTGTTGCTGCCGCTGCTGCTGGTGTTCGTCGAGGCGTTGCGCGGCGGGATCGGCGTGTTCTGGCGGGCGATCTCCGATCCCGATGCGCTCGCAGCGATCCGCCTGACCCTGCTGGTGACCGCGATCGTGGTGCCGTTGAACCTGGTGTTCGGCGTGGCCGCGGCGTGGGCGGTGAGCAAGCATCGCTTTCCCGGCAAGCGCCTGCTGGTAAGCCTGATCGACCTGCCGTTCTCGGTGTCGCCGGTGGTCGCCGGCCTGGTCTTCATCCTGATCTTCGGCCGCAGCGGCTGGGTGTGGCCGCTGATCGACGAAGGCTGGCGGCTGCACTTGCCGGTGTTCGGCGAGGTGCTGCTGCAACTGCCGCGGATCGTGTTCGCGCTGCCCGGCATCGTGCTGGCGACGACCTTCGTCACCTTCCCGTTCATCGCCCGCGAGCTGATGCCGCTGATGGAGCAGCAGGGCAGCGACGAGGAACTGGCTGCGTTGAGCCTGGGCGCCAACGGTTGGCAGATGTTCTGGCGGGTGACCATGCCCAACATCCGCTGGGGCCTGCTGTACGGCGTGCTGCTGTGCAGTGCGCGGGCGATGGGCGAGTTCGGCGCGGTGTCGGTGGTGTCCGGGCACATCCGCGGGCGCACCAACACGCTGCCGCTGCATGTGGAGATCCTCTACAACGAGTACGCCTACAGCGCCGCGTTCGCCTGCGCCAGCCTGCTGGCGCTGACCGCGCTGCTGACTCTGGCGCTGAAGTCCTATCTGGAATGGCGCCACGGCGAATCGCTGGCCGCCAATCACCGACACTGAGGTTGCGATGACCATCCGCGTACAGCACCTGGGCAAGCGTTTCGACGAATTCGTCGCGCTCGACGACGTCAGCCTGGATATCCGCCAGGGCGAGTTGCTGGCGCTGCTGGGGCCGTCCGGCTCCGGCAAGACCACGCTGCTGCGGGTGATCGCCGGGCTGGAGCATGCCGATGCCGGGCGCGTACTGATCGACGGCGAGGACGCGACCGGCCTGCCGGTGCAGTCGCGCCGGGTCGGCTTCGTGTTCCAGCACTACGCGCTGTTCCGGCACATGACCGTGCGCGACAACATCGCCTTCGGCCTGCGCGTGCGCCGCGGCGCCGAGCGCCTGGCCGAGGCGGCGATCCGTGCGCGGGTCAGCGAACTGCTCGCGCTGGTGCAACTGGACGGACTGGAGTCGCGCTACCCGACCCAGCTGTCCGGCGGCCAGCGCCAGCGCGTGGCCTTGGCGCGCGCGCTGGCGATCGAGCCGCGCGTGCTGCTGCTGGACGAACCATTCGGCGCGCTCGACGCGCAGGTGCGGCGCGACCTGCGGCGCTGGCTGCGCGAGCTGCACGACCGCACCGGGCTGACCACGGTGTTCGTCACCCACGACCAGGAAGAAGCGCTGGAACTGGCCGACCGCGTGGCGATCCTCAACCGCGGGCGCATCGAACAGCTCGGCAGTCCGGCCGACGTCTACGACCGCCCGGTGTCGCCGTTCGTGTACGGCTTCGTCGGTGCGGTCAACCGGCTGCCGGCGCAACTGCACGACGGCCAGTTGCAGGTCGCCGGACTGGCGCTGCCGGCGCCGGACACGCCGCTGTCCAGCGGCCCGGTCGATCTGTACGTGCGCCCGGAAGATCTGGCGCCCAGCGACAGCGGCTGGGCGGCGACGGTGCTGTCCTCGCAGCGCAGCGGCTCGCGCCTGCGCCTGCGCGCGCAGCTGGCGCATGGCCAGGACGAAGTGGAAGTGGAACTGCCGGCGGGCGAGGGCGCGACGCGCTATGCGCCCGGCCAGGTGCTGCAGCTGAGTGCGAGACGCTTCGGCTTGTTCGCGCAGCAGCGCGGCTAGCGGTATTCGGGGATACGACGCGCAGCGGCGATGCGGCGTTTCCGACCGCAATCTTCGCCGTCGGCGGCATTGCTATGGGAGCGACTTCAGTCGCGACGGGCGTTACCGGGAAGGCCCGTCGCGACTGAAGTCGCTCCCACAAGGTTTCTGCCGGTAGCAAATGAAAAGCCGCCATGCCCTGGACGCTGGGCTGGCCGCGGGCGCACCACGTAGACAAAGCCTGACCCGAAGCGCGCAGCCGCAAGGCCTGCGATGACTTGGTTTGTCTTGAAAGTGTTGCACTGCAAGAAAAAACCGGTTAAAAAAGTGTGAAGCCAGCATTGCAGCGCGCGCTGGAACCACCCCCCTCGTCAACTCGTAGGAGAATTACCGGTGAACAAGATCAAGCTTGGTGTCGCCCTGGCCGTGGCGCTGGCCGCCTCCCCGCTGAGTGCGTTGGCCCAGGACGAGGCCGCTGCCTCGCCGATTACCGGCTCCTATGGCGTGGTCAGCGACTACGTGTTCCGCGGCGTCTCGCAGACCAACGAAGGCCCTGCGTTCCAGGCCGGCGTCACCTACACCTCGCCGTTCGGCCTGTACGTCGGCACCTGGGGCTCCAACGTCGACTTCGGCGCCGGCGACCCGGATTGGGAAGTGGACGGCTTCATCGGCTACAACGTCGATTTCTCCCCGGACTGGAACTTCGACGTGATGGTCAACCGCTACGGCTATCCGGGCTCCGGCAAGTCGAACTACAACGAACTGATCACCAAGACCAAGTTCCTCAAGACCTACTCCTTGACCGTTGCGTATACCGACGACGTCTACAACCTGGACGAGGACAGCTTCTACTACGCGCTGGACGGGAACTGGAGCCTGCCGAACGACTTCAGCATCGGCGCGCACGTCGGCCGCACCACCTACGCCAGCGCGCTGACGCAGTACCAGGACTACACCGACTACAGCGTCAGCGTCGGCAAGATGCTCGGTCCGCTGGCGCTGAGCGTGGGCTACTACGACACCGACGACAAGGGCAACCAGAACTTCACCGAGAAGCTGGCCGACCACCGCTTCGCGGTCTCGGGCACGATCGCGTTCTGATCCGTGGCACCGTCGTGAACGAAGAAGGGCGCCTTGCGGCGCCCTTCTTTATTTGTGCGATCGCCAGGCCGATGACACCGGTCCTGGCCGCGCCGCGCGCGGCATCGCCGCCGCGCCGGACATCACCAGCTCAACACCACCTTGCCGGCCTTGCCTTCTTCCATCAGGTCGAAGCCCTTCTGGAATTCGTCGATGGTCAGCTGGTGGGTCAGCACCTTGCCGAGCGGGAAGCCGGACAGCACCAGCTGGGTCATCTTGTACCAGGTCTCGTACATCTTGCGGCCGTAGATGCCCTGCACGGTCAGGCCCTTGAAGATGATCTTGTCCCAGTCGCAGCCGGCGCCGCGCGGCATGATGCCGAGCATGGCGATCTTGCCGCCGTGGTACATGCAGTCGAGCATGTCGTTGAACGCGCGCGGGTTGCCGCTCATCTCCAGGCCCACGTCGAAGCCTTCCATGTGCAGGTCGGCCATCACCTCCTTCAGCGAGGTGTTGGCGACGTTGACCACGCGGGTGGCGCCCATGTCGGCGGCGAGCTTGAGGCGGAAGTCGTTGACGTCGGTGACCACCACGTTGCGCGCGCCGATGTGCTTGCAGATGCCGGCGGCGATGATGCCGATCGGGCCGGCGCCGGTGATCAGCACGTCCTCGCCGATCACGTCGAACTCCAGCGCGCAGTGCGCGGCGTTGCCGTACGGGTCGAAGAACGCGGCCAGCTCGGACGGGATCTGGTCCGGGATCGGCCACAGGTTGGAGGCCGGCATCACCATGTATTCGGCGAAGGCGCCGTTGACGTTGACGCCGATGCCGACCGTGTTCGGGCACAGGTGCGGACGCCCGCCGCGGCAGTTGCGGCAGTGCCCGCAGACGATGTGGCCTTCGGCCGAGACGCGCTGGCCGACCTGGTAGCCGCTGACCGCCGAGCCGAGCTCGGCGATGCGGCCGACGAACTCGTGGCCGATGGTCAGGCCCGGCTTGATCGTGCGCTGGCTCCACTCGTCCCACAGGTAGATATGCAGGTCGGTGCCGCAGATCGCGGTCTTCTCCAGCTTGATCAGCACCTCGTTGGGGCCGGGCACCGGCACCGGCACCTGTTCCAGCCAGATGCCCTTGGCTGCGTCGCGCTTGACCAGCGCCTTCATTGTTTGCGCCATGGCGGTGCAAGACTCGGGGTTGAGAGGGCGCGAAGTATAAGCCGCCCGCAGGCGCGGCCATGTTGCGGCGCGTGCGGGGTGCCGTTGGTCATGCTCGCCGCATCGGTTGCATTCGTTACAATCTAACGTCTATTTCATGCCTGTCGCGAAGGAATCCATTCGATGCGCTCGAATCTGCTGGCTGTCGCCGTCGTCGTCGCCCTGGCCTGTGCCCCGGCCGCCCATGCCGGCGAAGGCATGTGGGTCCCGCAGCAATTGCCGGATATCGCCGGCCAGCTGCAGCAGGCCGGGTTGAAGCTGTCGCCGCAGCAACTGGCCGACCTGACCGGCGATCCGATGGGCGCGGTGGTGTCACTGGGCGGCTGCACCGCCAGCTTCGTGTCGCCGCAGGGCCTGGTGGTAACCAATCACCATTGCGCCTACGGCGCGATCCAGCTCAATTCCACGCCGCAGAAGAACCTGATCCGCGACGGCTTCAGCGCGGCCAGCAACGGCGCCGAGCTCAGCGCCGGGCCGAACGCGCGCATCTACGTGCTCGACCGCATCAGCGATGTGACCGAGCAGGCCAAGACCGCGATGGCCGCAGCCGGCAGCGACGCGCTCAAGCGCACCCAGGCGCTGGAGGCGTTCGACAAGGCCCAGGTCGCGGCCTGCGAAGCCGAGGCCGGCTACCGCTGCGAGCTGTACAGCTTCGCCGGCGGCAATACCTACCGGCTGTTCCGCACCCTGGAAATCCGCGACGTGCGCCTGGCGTACGCGCCGCCGTCGGGCATCGGCAAGTTCGGCGGCGACGTCGACAACTGGATGTGGCCGCGCCACACCGGCGATTTCTCGTTCTACCGCGCCTATGTCGGCAAGGACGGCAAGCCGGCGGCCTACGCCAAGGACAATGTGCCGTACCAGCCCAAGCATTTCCTCAAGTTCGCCGACCAGCCGCTGGGCGCTGGCGACTTCGTGATGGTGGCCGGCTATCCGGGCCGCACCAACCGCTATGCGCTGGCCTCGGAATTCGACGCCACCGCCAGTTGGGCCTATCCCACCGCCGCGCGCCAGTACCGCGACCTGATCGCGCTGGTGGAGCAGGCCGGCAAGCAGGACCCGGACATCCAGGTGAAGTACGCGGCGACGATGGCCAGCTGGAACAACGTCGCCAAGAACTACGAAGGGCAGCTGGAAGGCTTCAAGCGCATCGACGCGGCCGCGCAGAAGCAGGCCGAGGAACGCGCGGTGCTGGCCTGGCTCAAGCGCCAGGGCCGCGACGGCCGCGCGGCGCTGCAGGCACATGCGCAGTTGCTGGCGCTGGACGAGCAGGCCAAAGCCACCCGCGACCGCGACCTGATCCTGCGCCAGCTGCGCCGCACCGGCGTGCTCGGCAGCGCGCTGTCGCTGTACCGCGTGTCGATCGAGCGGGCCAAGCCCGACGCCGAGCGCGAACCCGGCTACCAGGAACGCGACCTGCCGGAGATCGAGGGCGCGCAGAAGCAGATGGAACGTCGCTACGTCGCGTCGATGGACGGACAACTGCAGCGCTATTGGTTCGACCAGTACCTGAAGCTGCCGAAGGCGCAGCGCCTGCCGGCGCTGGACCAGTGGTTGGCCGGCGCCGATGCGCAGGCCGCCGCCGCGCGGCTGGCCGGCACCAAGCTGGGCAGCACCGAGGAGCGCCTGAAGTGGCTGCGCGCCGACCGCGCCGCGTTCGAATCCAGCGACGACCCGGCGCTGCGCTATGCGGTGGCGCTGATGCCGGCGCTGCTGCAGATCGAGCACGAGGAAAAGCGCCGCGAAGGCGAGGAACTGCTGGCCCGTCCGCGCTACCTGCAGGCCTTGGCCGACTACAAGAAGAGCCAGGGCGAGTCGGTCTATCCGGACGCCAACTCCTCGTTGCGCATCACCTTCGGCAACGTCAAGGGCTATGCGCCCAAGGACGGCGTGGCCTATACCCCGTTCACCACGCTGGAAGGCGTGCTGGCCAAGGACACCGGCGCCGATCCGTTCGATTCGCCCAAGGCCCTGCTCGACGCGGCCAAGGCCAAGCGCTACGGCGGGCTGGAGGACAAGCGGCTGGGTTCGGTGCCGGTCGATTTCCTGTCCGACCTGGACATCACCGGCGGCAACTCCGGCTCGCCGGTGCTCGACGCGCAGGGCAAGCTGGTCGGGCTGGCGTTCGACGGCAACTGGGAGTCGGTGAGTTCCAACTGGGTGTTCGACCCGGCCATGACCCGGATGATCGCGGTCGATTCGCGCTACCTGCACTGGATCATGCAGGAAGTGGCGCCGGCGCCGCGGCTGCTGAAGGAGTTGAATCTGAAGCAGTAACCTCGCCGGGCACGGTGGCGGCCTGCGCCGCCGCCGCGCAGCCTGCCCGGCGTTGAACGCGCGTCGCGGCGGCGGCGGAGCGGGATGCGGTTCGGGGGTTTCCGGCGACGGAGCAGGTATCATGCCGCTCCGTTTTCGTTCGCGAGACGGCAACCTCTCCCCAACGGAATTCCACCGCATGCGCATCCTGCTCGCTCGTCATGGCGAAACCCCGTGGAACGCCGAAGGCCGCTACCAGGGCCAGATCGACATCGCGTTGTCGCCGGTCGGCGAGGCGCAGGCACAGGCGCTCGGCGCGCGCCTGCGCGAGGTGCCGCTGACCCGCGCGGTGGCCTCGCCGCTGTCGCGCGCGCAGAGCACCGCCCGCTACGCGCTTGGCGCGGAGCGCGAGGCGATGCTGCTGACCGATCCCGACTTGCAGGAGATCGCCCACGGCGAATGGGAAGGGCTGCTAGCCAGCGAGATCAACGACAAGGATCCGGCGCGGCTGCGCGCCTGGCGCGAGGAGCCGGACACGGTGCTGATGCCGGGCGGCGAGTCGCTGCGCCAGGTGCTGGACCGTTCCTGGCGCGGTCTGACCCGCGCCGCCGAGGGCCTGGGCGAGTACGACACCTTGCTGGTGGTGGCGCACGATGCGGTCAACCGGGTGATCCTGTGCCGGGTGCTGGGCCTGCCGATCGCCAAGCTGTGGAGCTTCCGCCAGGCACCGACTACGCTGAACCTGCTGGAAGGCCCGGACGTGGAACATCTGGAAGTGGTGCGGCTGAACGATTGCGCGCACCACACGCCGTTCTTCGGCGAGGCCAAGCACCGGGCGTTGTAGGGCTCTGTTTCAAGTTTTCGCATCATGGCTCGTTGGCGCGACGCAAAAACATGAGCAAATGCTTTCGCGCTTGGCGCGAGTCACTTTTCTTTGCTTGTGCAAAGAAAAGTAACCAAAAGAAAGCACACCCGGGCGGCACGCCCTCCGCGCTGCGCGCTCCGGGTGCGCAAGCCGACCGGACATTTTTCGGCGGCACATCCATGTGCCGTCGAAAAACGGCGCGTGTCGTGCGCGCCGCCCCTTCGGGGTTTTCGTCCGATCGGCTTGCCGTGCCTCACGGGGCCGGGAACAGCCAAAGCAAATGCAAAGCACAACCCCGGCGATTCAAGCGCTGTCGGCGCATCAGTCGAGTCCAGTCGAACGTATGAAAACCCTCCCCGAATGGCTCGCCTACATCGAGCAGCAGCACCCGCAGGACATCGCGATGGGCCTGGAGCGCGTGCGCGCGGTGGCCGAGCGCATGCGCCTGGCGCGGCCGGCGAAGAAAGTCATCACCGTCGGCGGCACCAACGGCAAGGGCTCGACCGTGGCCTTCGTCGAGGCGATCGCGCGCGCCGGCGGCTGGACCGTCGGCAGCTACACCTCGCCGCACCTGCTGCGCTACAACGAGCGCGTCCGCATCGGCGGCGACGAGGCCAGCGACGCGCAGCTGGTGGCCGCCTTTGAGGCGGTGGAGGCCGCGCGCGGCGACACTCCGCTGACCTATTTCGAATACGGCACGCTGGCCGCGCTGTGGCTGTTCCAGCAGGCCGAGCTGGACCTGGCGGTGCTGGAAGTGGGCCTGGGCGGGCGCCTGGACGCGGTGAACCTGGTCGATGCCGACGTGGCGGTGATCACCACCGTCGACATCGACCACACCGACTGGCTGGGCGCGGACCGCGAGGCGATCGGCGCTGAGAAGGCCGGCATCGCGCGGCCGTGGAAACCGCTGGTGCTGGGCGAGATCGATCCGCCGTCGAGCGTGCTGCGCCGCGCCTATGCGATCGGCGCCAACGCGATCCGCGCCGGCAGCGATTTCTTCCATGAGCCGATCGATGCCGCGCAATGGCGCTGGCGCGACGTCGGCACCGAGCTGGAGTTGCCGTCGCCGCAGCTGCGCGCGCCGGTGCAGCGCGCCAATGCCGCCACCGCCATCGCCGCCTTGCGCGCGCTGCGCAAGGCCTTGCCGCGCACCGCCTATGCCGAGGGCATCGCCGCCGCGCAGTTGCGCGGTCGCCTGCAGCCGTTCGTGCGCGACGGCGTCGAGGTGCTGGTCGATGTCGGCCACAACCCGCAGGCCGCGCGCGAACTGGCCGCGGCGCTGCAGGCGCAGCCCTGCACCGGCGCCACCCGCGCGGTGTTCGCCGCCCTGGCCGACAAGGACGCGGCCGGCGTGGTGCAGGCGCTGGCCGGGCAGGTCGCTGTCTGGCATCTGGCCGGGCTGTCCGGCGCGCGCGGCCAGAGCGGCGCGCAGTTGCAGGCGCGCCTGGCCGGTACCGACGCCGCCGCTGCCAGCCTCGCCGACAGCGTGGCGCAGGCGCTGCAGCAGGCTCTGGCGCAGGCGCGGCCGGGCGATCGGGTGCTGGTATTCGGCTCGTTCCACACCGCGGCCGACGCCTTGCACTGGCTGCATTCAGCCGGCTAACCCCGCCGGCAGCCGGCCCGACCTTATAATCGCTGCGGCACTCCGCCATGCCGCCCCCTCAAGCTTTCCGTGGATACCGTCCTGAAACAGCGACTGATTGGCGCCCTTGTCCTGGTGGCGCTCGCCGTGATCTTCCTGCCGATGCTGGTCAAGGGCCCTGCGCCCGACAGCGGCGTCGCCAATGTTCCGCTGAAGGCTCCGGACGCTCCGGCCGACGGCCAGTTCCAGACCCGCGAATTGCCGCTGGTGACGCCGGGCGACGCGCCCAGCGGCGGCGCGGTGGGCATGGCCAGCGCGCCGGCCGCGACGCCGGCGCCGGTGCAGGACAACCCCGACGCCGCCGACCTGGCCACGCCGGCCGCGGCCAGCGGCGCCGCGCAGGCGTTGCCGCCGACCGTGGCCGCCGGCAACTACGCGGTCAATTTCGGCGCCTATTCCACCCAGGCCGACGCCGATGCGGTGATCGCGCGGCTCAAGCAGGCGCAGCTGCCGGGCTTCCGCGAGGCGGCCACGATCGGCGGGCGCCAGGCCTGGCGCGTGCGCATCGGCCCGTATGCCGACCGCGCCCAGGCCGAGTCGGTGCGGCTGCAGGCGGTGAAGGTGCGCAACGACGTCAACGCCCAGGTGGTGACCCTGGACGCGCCGAGCGCATCCTCGGTGGCCACCGCCGCGACCCCGGCCGCGAGCGCGGCGCCGGCCAAGACCGAAACCCTGCCGCCGGAGCCGGCCAAGCCGGTGGCCGCGGCCAAGCCGCCGGTCGCCGCGGCGCCCAAGCCTGAACCGGCCAAGCCCGAGCCGGCCAAGCCGGCGACGCCGGCTCCGGTCGCGGCGTCCAAGCCCGCCCCAAGCGTGCCGAGCGTACCGGCCGCGTCCGGCACCGGCTTCGCCGTGCAACTGGGCGCGTTCGGCAAGGCCGAGGATGCCAACGCGTTGCGCGACAAGGTCCGCGCCGCCGGGTTCAGCGCCTTCGTCGAACAGGTGCGTACCGACAAGGGCGCCTTGAACCGGGTGCGGGTCGGCCCGGTCGCCAATCGCGCCGATGCCGAACAGCTGCGCGCGCAGGTCGCATCCAAGGTCGGCATCAGCGGTATGGTACGTCCACACCCTTGAACCGGGCGTCGGCCCACGGAGTCGCAAGCATGTACCAGGGAAGGGACCCGCGGCGTTGTGCCGCCATGGCGCGGTGCGGCCGCGGGAGGCGCGCATGATCGATATGGTGCTGCTGGCGGTGATCCTGGTCTCGGCGCTGCTGGGCGCGCTGCGCGGCTTCGTCGGCATCGTGGTCGGCACGCTGTCGTGGCTGCTGGCCGGCTGGGCCACCTTCCAGTTCGGCGGCGATGCCGGGCGCTGGCTGGCCGACGGCGCGCATCCGAGCATGACCTACTATCTGGGCGGCTACGCGCTGACCTTCGTGGTGACGATGGCGGTAGTGGGCATCACCGGCATGGTGATCCGCAGCGCGGTGCGCGCCACCGCGCTGTCCGGCACCGACCGCGCGCTGGGCTTCGGCCTGGGCACGCTGCGCGGCGGGTTCTTCGCCGCGGTGCTGGTGCTGCTGATGAGCTTCACCCCGCTGACCCGCGAGCCGGCCTGGCGCCAGTCGGTGGTGCTGCCGGTGCTCAGCCCCGGCGTGCACTGGATGCGCGCGCAGCTGCCGGACTGGCGCATGCCGCAGATGCCGCAACTGAACATGTCGCAGATGAACCTGCAACAGATGAACATGCCTCAGATGGATTTGGGCAAGTTGCCCCTGGCAGGCGATAATGCCGCCCTGGGCAACGCCCTGTCGGCCAGTGGCCTGCAGGAGGTGATGTCCAAGGCCCTGGGGCGTCCGGGGGCCCAATCCGCGCAGCCCGGCGGCGATCCGAACCAGGTCCTGCCTGCGAACATCGATCCGGCGCAGGCGCGTCCGGCAGCAAACGACCCGGCACGGGTCGAATCCAACGGCCAGGCACGGCCACCTTCCCAATAGCGGCGCAGTCGCCGCGGAGAGCGTTCAAATGTGTGGCATCGTCGGAATCGTCGGCAATCAGAATGTCGCAGCGCAACTGTATGACGGCCTGGCCGTGCTGCAGCATCGCGGGCAGGATGCCGCAGGCATCGCCACCGCCGACGGCACCCGTCTGCGCGTGCAGAAGGCCAACGGCCTGGTCCGCGACGTCTTCGACGAGAAGCGCATGGCGGTGCTGGAAGGCCGGGTCGGCATCGCCCATTGCCGCTATCCCACCGCCGGCTCGGAAGGCATGGACGAGGCGCAGCCGTTCTACGTCAATTCGCCCTACGGCATCGCGCTGGCGCACAACGGCAACCTGATCAACACCGAGGCGCTGCGCCAGCAGGTGTTCGAGGCCGACCGGCGCAACATCAACACCGATTCGGACAGCGAAGTGCTGCTGAACGTGTTCGCCTACGAGCTGGACGCGCAGCGCATGCTGACCCCGGAAGCGGCGATCCGCGCGGTGGCCGGCGTGCACCGCCGCTGCAAGGGCGGCTACGCGGTGGTCAGCGTGGTGCTGGGCCTGGGCCTGGTGGCGTTCCGCGACCCGCACGGCATCCGTCCGCTGGTGCTGGGCAAGCGCGAGGGCGTGGAAGGCGACGAATACATCGTCGCTTCCGAGTCCTCGGCGCTGGACATCCTCGGCTTCACCCGCCTGCGCGACGTGCGCCCCGGCGAAGCGCTGGTGATCACCGGCCGCGGCGAGCTGTTCTCCGAAGTCTGCGCCTCGCCCACCGACCACACCCCGTGCATCTTCGAGTACGTGTACTTCGCGCGCCCGGACTCGATGATCGACAACGTCTCGGTGCACAAGGCGCGCATGCGCATGGGCATGAAGCTGGGCGAGAAGATCCTGCGCCTGCGCCCGGACCACGACATCGACACCATCATCCCGATCCCGGACACCTCGCGCGACGCCGCGCTGGAGATGTCCAACGTGCTCGGGGTGAAGTACCGCGAGGGCTTCGTCAAGAACCGCTACGTCGGCCGCACCTTCATCATGCCGGGGCAGGTCGAGCGGGTGAAGTCGGTGCGCCGCAAGCTCAATCCGATTCACCTGGAATTCCGCAACCGCGTGGTGCTGCTGGTCGACGATTCGATCGTGCGCGGCACCACCAGCCGGCAGATCGTGCAGATGGCGCGCGAGGCCGGGGCGCGCAAGGTGTACCTGGCCAGCGCCGCGCCGCCGGTGCGCTACCCGAACATCTACGGCATCGACATGCCGGCCGCCGACGAGCTGATCGCGCATGGCCGCAGCGAGCAGGAAATCCAGGAATTCCTCGGCTGCGACTGGCTGATCTATCAGGATCTGGAAGACCTGGAAACCGCGGTGCGCGAGGGCAACCCGGAACTGAAGACCTTCGATTCCTCGTGCTTCAACGGCGAGTACACCACCGGCATCGAGCCGGGCTACTTCGAGCGCATCATGCAGCTGCGTTCGGACGAAGCGAAGAAGAAGCGCCGCGCCTGACGCGGCCTGGCGTGGCGCACGGATGCACGACGCGCAAGCCGGCGGGGATCTGCTGCACGCGGCGCGGCTGTGCCTGGCCGCCAGCGCGCCCGAGGACAAGGTCGCCCTGACCCAGCGCTACGCCGCCGCGTTCGCCGCCGGCGATCTGCACGTGCCGGCGGACGCCGGCGAGCCCGAACCGATCCGCATGCCGGGGCGTCCGCCGCGGCCGCTGCTGGTGCATCCGCGCGAACTGCCGCGGCGCGGCCTGGGCAGCGCCGAAGGCCGTGCCGCCTTCATCCATGCGATCGCGCACATCGAACTCAACGCGATCGACCTGGCATGGGACGCGGTGTACCGCTTTCGCGGGTTGCCCGACGCGTTCTATGCCGACTGGGTGGCGGTGGCCGCCGACGAATCGCGCCATTTCGCGCTGCTGCGCGAGCGGCTGCGTGCGCTGGGCCACGATTACGGCGATTTCGCCGCGCACAACGGGCTGTGGGAGATGTGCGAGAAGACCGCGCACGACGGCCTGGCGCGCATGGCCTTGGTGCCGCGGGTGCTGGAGGCGCGCGGGCTGGACGTGACCCCGGGCATGATCGTGAAGCTGCGCGCGCTCGGCGACGCCGCCACGGTCGAGATCCTGGAACTGATCCTGCGCGAAGAAGTGGCGCACGTCGCCGCCGGCTCGCGCTGGTACCGCTGGTATTGCGCGCGTGCCGGCATCGAGCCGCGCGCCCGCTTCGCCGAGCTGCTGCGCGAATACGCAGGCGGCTACCTGCACGGCCCGTTCAACCTGCCGGCGCGGCTGCTGGCCGGTTTCGACGAGGACGAGTTGCTCGCCTTGCAGCGCCAGGCCGGCTGAGGCGGCGCGCTGCCGCGCGGCGAGGCGGCCTGCGTTACCCGGCGGACCGGCAGACGGTTTCCGAACGATCGCCGCTGGCTTGCGTCGACACCCCATGAGAGCGTCGCGCGCTGTAAAGGGCAGTGCGTGGATGCCGATCACGGTGCTACTGGAATGGCGATCTCTGAGCGGGAACGCGATCGACTTTGTTGCTTGCACTGAACATTGGCTGAGCGGCTAATCGGAATCCCCCGTGCGCTGTGCCCGACGCCTGCTGCGCGAGGGACGACGCTCCGTCTCTTCTCACCACCCCTGGGAGTACGACATGAAGTCGATGTGCTGCCTTACCGCGATGCTTGCCCTGTGTGTCGCCGGTTCCGCCTCCGCGGCCGGAAAACCCCTGTTCCAGAGCAGTCAGTACATTTCCAAGGCCATCCCCGGCGAGCCCGCGTTGAGCCGGGTGCTGGCCAATCCCGCCACCGGCGCGGTGCAGAGCGTGCGCGTGGACGCCGCCGCGGTGGACGCCACGCAGGCGCAGCTGGAACTGGACCTGCTGGGCCAGCGCGTCACCGCCACGCAGACCAAAACCGAACGGTTGGAAGGCGGCAACAGCATCTGGTACGGCAACCTGGGCAACGCCGCCGCGGCCAAGGCGCGCGCACGCTCCGGCCTGGATCCGCTGAACTCGGCGATCCTGGTGCGCAGCGGCGCCACCGTCACCGGCAGCATCCGCAGCAACGGCACGCTGTTCCACCTGCGCCCGATCAGCGGCGGCGGCCACGTGCTGGTCGAGGTCGACGAAAGCCGCATGCCGGCCGAGCATCCGGCCGAGTACGCGCTGCTGCCGACCATCCAGATGCCGCAGTCCGTGGTCGACGACCGCGCCACCACCGCCGCCGCCTCGTCCGGCTCGCCGGCGACCATCCGCGTGCTGGTGGTGGCCACCAACCAGGCGGTGACCAGCTATGGCGGCAACATGCAGTCGCTGGTGCAACTGGCGGTGGCCGAGTCCAACCAGGGCTACACCAACAGCAACGTCGGCATCACCATGCAACTGGCCGGCTACCAGACCACCAGCTACACCGAGTCCGGCGACTTCACCACCGACCTGAGCCGCTTCCGCGGCACCAGCGACGGCTACATGGACAGCATTCACACCACGCGCAACAGCGTGGCCGCCGACGTCGGCGTGCTGATCATCGACAACAGCAGCTATTGCGGGCTGGCCTCGGGCATCGGCTCGACCGCGGCCACCGCGTTCGCCGCGGTGTACTGGGATTGCGCCACCGGCTACTACAGTTTCGCCCACGAGATCGGCCATCTGCAGAGCGCGCGCCACGATATCGCCACCGATTCGAGCACCTCGCCGTACGCCTACGGCCATGGCTACCGCTACGGCAACAACTGGCGCACGATCATGGCCTACAACTGCACGGTCAGCTGCCCGCGCCTGAACTACTGGTCCAACCCGAACATTTCCTACGGCGGCGTGCCGATGGGCAATGCCAGTACTGCGGACAACCAGCGCGTGCTGGTCAATACCAAGGCGGCGGTCGCCGCGTTCCGCTGAGACAGCGCGTTCAAGGGGCGCTCCGATGCAGGCCGCGCCAGGCCTGTGTCGGGGCGCTCCGCTTGCCGATCCTGCAGGCTGGCCGGACGCCGTGGCGTCCGGCTTCGGCTATGCTGAGCGACGACGTGTCCGGCAGCGCCGGGCGCGCACCGCTCATTACTCATGGAATCGGCAATGATGTTGAAGAGCATTGGCCTGCCGGCGGCCTTGGCGCTGGCGATGTTGAGCATGGGCTGCGGCCCGGCGGATCCACCGGCCGCACCGCCGCAAGCGCCGGCGACCGCGTCGGCCCCCGCGAACGCGCCGGCCACGGGCCAAGCGCCCGCGGCAGCGTTCGACGAAACCCGCGCGGTGGACATGCTGGAGACGCGTCTGGCGGCCGACCATGTCTATGCCGATGCGCAGTGCCTGCAATACTTTGCCGAGACCGACGCCGAACCCGCGGTCGCTGATAGCGCTGCATCGCCGTCGGCGACCGCCGAACCCGCCGCCAGCGCATCATCCGTCGCGATCGATGTCGCGGTGCGCGAGAAGCACGGCGACGGTTGTCCGGGCGATCCGCAGACCGCACCGGTCAGGGATCGCTACCGGGTCGAACGCTCCGGCGCGATCCTGTGGTACGACGTGGCCGAGGGCGATTTCGTCGGCTATGCGCAGCGTGCGCGCGCCAACGCCGGCGGCATGCTGTAACGCTCGCGGGTTCTGTGCGTGCGTTTCTGACCGCTGCCGATTACAGCTGCTGCAGCCGGCAGCCCTGCGCATCCACGCGCAGCACCGAACCCTGTTCGTACCAGTCGCCGAGCACGATGCGGGTGCAGCTGCGGCCGTTGGCGTCCAGCGTGTGCACCGCGGGGCGGTGGGTATGGCCGTGGATCATCCGCGCCACGCCGTAGCGCGCGAAGCTGGCCGCGACCTCGTCCGGCGCCACGTCGGTGACGGTTTCGAACTGCGCGCGATCACCTTGCTTCATTTCCGCTTGCCGCGCCTGGCTGGCGGCACGGGCCTGCTGCGCATAGGCGATGCGCGCGGCCAGCGGCTGCGCCAGGAATTGCTGCTGGAACGCCGGGTCGCGGGTCTGCGCGCGGAATGCCTGGTAGGCGGTGTCGTCGGTGCACAGCAGGTCGCCGTGCAGCAGCAGCGTCGGCTCGGCGTACAGATCGATCACGCACGGATCCGGCAGCAGGCGCATGCCGGCGCGGCGCGCGTAGTCGGCGCCGAGCAGGAAATCGCGGTTGCCGTGCATGAAGAACACCGGCACGCCGGCATCGCTCAGCGCGCGCAGTTCGAGCGCCACCGCGTCGGCCGTCTCCGACGGCGTGTCGTCGCCGATCCAGGCTTCGAACAGGTCGCCGAGGATGTACAGCGCCTCGGCACCGCGCGCTTCGCCGCGCAGGAAGTCCAGAAACAGCTCGGTGATCGCCGGCCGGGCCGGATCCAGGTGCAGGTCGGAAATGAACAGCGTGGTCATTTCTGCATTGTAATGGAGCCGGGATTGGAGATTGGGGATTCGGGATTGGCAAGGTCCAGCGTGCTGCGTCCGCTCCCGCTTCTACGAATCCCCAATCCCGAATGCCCAATCCCCGCTACAAGACCACCCACAGCGACACCCCGGCCAGCAGTGCGCCGATGCCGGTGGCGGCGAGCACGTCGCTGGGATAGTGCAGGCCCAGCACCACCCGCGACAGCGCCACGCAGGCGATGAAGGGGATCAGCAGCGGTGCCAGCCACGGGTAGTAGGCCAGGGCGACGATGCCGAACGACACCGCGTGCAAGGTGTGCCCGGACGGGAAGCTGAACTCGTCCAGCGGCGCCACCCAGGCGCGGATGCGCAGGTCGGCCGCGTACGGGCGCGGGCGCCGGGTCCAGCGCTTGAGGCCCTTGTACAGGCTCAGCGCGACCACGCCGGTGGCGGCCATGTGCGCGGAAGCGAACACGCCGCCCATGCCGTCGCAGACCACCAGCAAGGTCATCAGCGCATACCAGAACACGCCGTCGCCGAGGCGGCTGATCAGCGCGAAGAAGCGCCGCACCGAGCGCCGCCGGCACCAGTGGTTGGCTTGCCGGCACCAGCGGGTTTCGTGCCCGCGCAGAATCTCAAGCCGCGTCGACATGGGACCTCCTGCTGTATGCCAGTTCGCCGAGAAGGGCCTCAAAATCGGCCACGACCTGTTCCGGGCGCAGCTGCTGCATCGCCGCGCAGGCGGCCTCGCCCAGTTGCCTGCGCAGGGCGTCGTCGCCGGCCAGGCGTACCGCCGCGGCGATGAAGCCCTCGTCGTCGGCCACCGCCGCACCGTTGACGCCGTCGCGCAGGTATTCGCGCGCCGCGCCGTAGTCGAAGGCGACCGTGGCCACGCCGCTGGCCATCGCTTCCAGGGTCACGTTGCCGAAGGTCTCGCTGCGGCTGGGAAACAGGAACAGGTCGCCGCTGGCGAAGTGCCGCGCCAGCGCATCGCCGCGCTGCACGCCGCAGAAGATGAAGTCGGGGTTTTCCTGCGCCAGGCGTTCGCGCATCGGGCCGTCGCCGACCCAGACGAAGCGCGCCTCCGGCCGCACCCGCTGCAGTTGGCGGAACGCGCGCACCGCCAGCGGCAGGTTCTTTTCCGAGGCGATGCGGCCGACGTACAGGGCCGCGCAGCCATCGTCGTCCAGGCCCCATTCGCGGCGCAGCTGCGCATCGCGGCGCTGCGGTTCGAACTGGCGGTTGTCCACCGCGCGCGCCAGCAGGCGTGCGCGCTCGAAGCCTTGCCCGGCGAGGAAGCCCAGCAGCTCGCGGGTCGGCACCAGGGTCGCGTCGGCTTGATTGTGGAAGCGCCGCATCCAGCGCAGCGCGGTCGACTGCAGCCAGGCGGCGCCGTACTGCGGCAGGTATTCGTCGAAGCGGGTGTGCAGGCCGGTGGCGATCGGGATGCCCAGGCGCCGCGCGGTGCGCAGCGCCGACCAGCCCAGCGGGCCTTCGGTGGCGATGTAGACCGCGTCCGGCGGCGCAGCCTGCCATAGCCGGGCCAGGCGCCGCGGCGCGGGCAGGCCGAACTTCAGGCCGGGGTAGCGCGGCAGCGCCGCACCGCGCACCAGCAGCGCATCGTCGTCGTGGTCGCCCACCTGGCGCGGCCGCACCACGTCGACCTGATGGCCGAGCGCACGCAATCCCAGTTCCAACCCCTGCACGGTCAGCGCGACGCCGTTGACCTCAG
Source organism: Xanthomonas sp. SI (assembly GCF_014236855.1). NCBI lineage: Bacteria > Pseudomonadati > Pseudomonadota > Gammaproteobacteria > Lysobacterales > Lysobacteraceae > Xanthomonas > Xanthomonas sp. SI. The sequence goes on along the minus strand of NZ_CP051261.1, from coordinate 3,882,041 downwards.
GGGGGTACGTCTCGGTGACGATCGCGTAGCGCATGCTTCAGGCTCCGGTTTGCCAAAGCATCGCGCGAGGCGGTGAAGCGAACATGTCCGCCGCATGTAGGAATCATGACGCCGGCCCAGGACGTTTAGCCGCGCGCCAGTTAGAGGACGCTACGACTCCCCAATCCCGAATCCCCAATCCCGGCCTTCAAGCCACAAAAGGCCGGAAATTGATCCCCAATCCCGCCATGCCCTCGACCTCGCCGATCAGGTCGGCGCGCTGCAGCGGCCGCGATTCGATCCACGGCTGCGACAGGATCAGGTGCAGGTCGTCGCCGTTGGCCTTCAGGTCCAGCGACGGGATCGGCTCGGATTCGTGCGCGCGGTGCAGCAGCACCGCCAGCCGCAGCAGCGCGGCCTTGCGTTTGGCGCTGAGCAGCAGGCGGTCGGGCAGGGCGTCGAACGCGGTCTTGGGCACGTTGCGGCGGTGGGTGCGCACCAGCGTCGCCAGCACCTGCTGCTCCTGCCGCGAGAAGCCGGCGATGTCGGAGTGCTCGAGCACGTAGGCGCCATGCACGTGGTACTGGCTGTGCGCGATGGCCTGGCCGAGCTCGTGCAGGCGCGCGGCCCAGCCGAGCATGCGCTCGTCGTCGGCATCCAGCGCCCAATCGCTGGCGACCTGCGCGAACAGCGCCATCGCGGTGGCTTCCACGCGCGCGGCCTGCGCCTCGTCGATGCCGTAGCGCTGGGTGAGCGCGGCGATGGCGGTTTCGCGCGGGTCGTTCTCGCCGCCGCGGCCGAGCATGTCGTACAGGATGCCCTCGCGCATGGCCGCCTTGCTCACCATCAGGCGCTGCAGGCCCAGCGCCTGGAACGCGGCCTCCAGTACCAGCACGCCGCCGGCGATGATCGGCCGGCGGTCGGCGGACAGGCCGGGCAGGTCGATGTCCTCGATACGCTTGGCCAGCAGCAGGCGTTCGCGCAGCTGCGGCAGCGCCTCGGCGGTGATCGCGCCCTTGGTCAGCTTCATCGCCGCGCAGATCTCGCCGATCGCCTTGTGCGTGCCCGACGAACCCAGCGCCTCGTCCCAGCCCAGCGTGCGGTACAGCCCGGCGAACTGCTGGAACTCGGCGCCGATCTCGGTCAGCGCGTCCTTCCATTTCTTCTTCGACAGCTTGCCGCCGGGGAAGAAGCGCCGCGTGCTGGCGATGCAGCCGGCCTGCAGGCTTTCGCGTTCCAGGGTCTGGAAACCGCGGCCGATGATGAATTCGGTGGAGCCGCCGCCGATGTCGATCACCAGCCGGCGCTGGTCCGGCTTGGGCGGTTGCGCATGCGCCACGCCCAGGTAGATCAGGCGCGCTTCCTCGCGGCCGCTGACCACTTCGATCGGATGGCCGAGCGCGGTTTCGCCGGGGATCAGGAAGGCTTGCGGCGAGCGCAGCTGGCGCACGGTGTTGGTGGCCAGCGCGCGCACGTGCAGCGACGGCACGTCGCGGATGCGCTGGCCGAAGCGCGCCAGGCACTCCAACGCGCGCTGCCGCGCCTCGGCCGACAGCCCGCCCTTGTTGTCCAGGCCGTCGGCCATGCGCACGGTCTCGCGCAGGCGGTCCACCACCCGCAGCTGCCCGAGCTGATACCGCGCCACGACCATGTGGAAACTGTTGGAACCCAGGTCGATGGCGGCCAGCAGGTCGCCATCGCGCAACGGCGTGTACGGGGAGATGGAAGGCATGGGCGGAATGGTAGCCGATGCACGGCAGGTGCCGTCCATCGGCGCGCAGGTGGCGTGGCTCAGAGTCCGTCGAGCAGGGTCAGCTGCGCCGAATGCGGCGGCTGGTCCTGGCCCGGCGCCAGCTTGCGGTAGGCGCCGCTGGCGTCCAGTTCCCACGCATTGAGATTGTCGGCCAGATAGTTCTGCAACACCTCGCGATGGATGCGCTTGACCAGGTCCGGATCCAGGATCGGGAAGCAGGTCTCCACGCGCCGCAGCAGGTTGCGTTCCAGCCAGTCGGCGCTGGCGCAGAACAGTTCCGGCGCGCCGTCGTTGCCGAACCAGTAGATGCGGCTGTGCTCGAGGAAGCGGCCGACGATCGAACGCACCCGGATGTTGTCCGACACGCCCGGCACGCCGGGGCGCAGCGTGCACGCGCCGCGCACGATCAGGTCGATCTTGACCCCGGCCTGCGAGGCCGCGTACAGCGCGCGGATCACCTGCGGCTCGTTGAGCGCGTTCATCTTGGCGATGATGCGGCCCGGGCGCCCGGCCAGGGCCAGCTTGGTCTCGCGCTCGATCCGGTGCAGCACGCCCGGGTGCAGGGTGAACGGCGATTGCAGCAGGCGCTTGAGGCGGATCTTCGGCGCCAGCCCGGACAGCTGCTGGAACAGCAGATGCACGTCGTTGCAGATGTCCGCATCGGCGGTGATCAGGCTCAGGTCGGTGTAGGCGCGCGCGGTGCCGCTGTGGTAGTTGCCGGTGCCCAGGTGCACGTAGCGGCGCAGCTTGCGGCCTTCGCGGCGCACGATCAGCAGCATCTTGGCGTGGGTCTTGTAGCCGACCACGCCGTACACCACCTGCACGCCGGCTTCCTGCAGGCGATCGGCCAGGCCCAGGTTGGCTTCCTCGTCGAAGCGCGCGCGCAGCTCGACCACCACGGTCACATCCTTGCCGTTGCGCGCGGCCAGCACCAGCGCATCGACGATGCCCGAGTCCTTGCCGGTGCGGTACAGGGTCTGCTTGATCGCCAGCACCTGCGGGTCGACCGCGGCCTGCTTGATCAGGTCCAGCACCGCGGTGAACGCGTCGAACGGGTGGTGCAGCAGCACGTCGTCGGCGGCGACGATGGCGAAGATGCCGTCGCTGTCGCGCAGCGTGCGCGGATTCATCGGCGAATACTTCAGCTCCGGGCGCTGCACCAGGTCGTAGACCTGGTTGACCCGGCTCAGATTGACCGGGCCGTTGATGCGGTACACCGCGTTTTCCGGCAACTCGAAGTTCTGCAGCAGGGTGCGCACGATCGGCTTCGGGCAGTCCTCGGCGATCTCCAGGCGCACCGCCGGCCGGTAGCCGCGATTGACCAGTTCGTCACGCAGCGCCAGCGCCAGGTTCTCCACTTCCTCTTCGTCCACCACCAGCTCGGAATTGCGGGTCACGCGGAACTGGTAGGACCCCATCACCTCCATGCCCGGGAACAGTTCGTCGACGAAGGTGGACAGCACCGAGGACAGGAACACGAAACTCTGCCCGCCTTCGGACAGACTTTCCGGCAGCTGGATGATGCGCGGCAGCGAGCGCGGCGCGCGCACGATCGCCAGGTGGCCGACGCGGCCGAACGCGTCGGTGCCCTTCAGCACCACCACGATGTTCAGCGACTTGTTGAGGATCTTCGGGAACGGATGCGCCGGGTCCAGGCCCAGCGGCGACAGCACCGGCATGATCTCGTTGCGGAAATAGGCGCGCAGCCAGCGCTTCTGCCGCGCGTTCCAGCTGTTGCGGCCGAGCACGCCGATGCCGGCGTCCTTCAGGGCCGGCCGCAGCACTTCGTTCCAGCAGCGGTACTGGTGGTCGACCAGCTGCGCGGCACGGTCGTGGATGGTATTGAGCACCGCGCTCGAACTGAGCCCGTCCGGCGCCGGCGGCAAGCCGAATTCCAGCGCGTGGCGCACGGTGGCGGCGCGGATCTCGAAGAACTCGTCGAGGTTGGTGCAGGAGATGCACAGGAAGCGCAGCCGCTCCAGCAATGGCACGCTCGGATCCTGCGCCTGCGCCAGCACGCGGAAATTGAAATCCAGTTGCGACAGTTCGCGGTTGAGATACAGCGACGGGTCGCGCAGCGGGTCGCTGGGAACCTCCGGTGGTGGCGTGGGCGGCAAAGCGGCGGCGCGTGGCATGGCGTTACTCGTTAGGCGGAGGTCAGGGTGGCACGGTCGTGCCGCGGATGCACGCGTCCGGCGCCGAAGTGACAGGAAAACGTGCTGCCCTTGCCGACTTCGCTTTCGATGTCCAGCCGCGCCTGGTGCAGGCCCAGCACATGCTTGACGATCGACAGCCCCAGCCCGGTGCCGCCGCTTTCGCGCGAACGGCTGCTGGACACGCGGTAGAAGCGCTCGGTGATGCGCGGCAGGTGGTGCGACGGGATGCCGTAGCCGCTGTCGCGCACCGACAGCACCGCGCCGTCGCCTTCGCGGGCGAAGGTGATGCTGACCGCGCCGCCGGCAGGGGTGTAGCGCACGGCGTTGGTGACCAGGTTGGAGAACGCGCTGTGCAATTCCTTGTTGGAGCCGACCAGGTCCAGATCGGCCTCGTCGTGCACCTCGATGCGGTGCCGGCCCTGGCTATGCGCTTCGGCCTCGCGGCGCAGCGTGGCCAGCATCGGCGCCATCGCGATGCTCTCTTCGTTGGCGTGTTCCTGCGATTCCAGCCGCGACAGGGTCAGCAGGTCTTCGACCAGTTGGGTCATGCGCTGCGACTGCTTGCGCATCTCGGCGATCATCGGCCCGGAATCGGGGAAATCCTCCGGATCGAGCATGTCCAGGTAACCGTGCACCACGGTCAGCGGCGTGCGCAGTTCGTGCGAGACGTTGGCGACGAAATCGCGGCGCACCTGCTCCAGCTGCAATAGCTTGCTGACGTCGCGCGCGACCAGCAGCCAGTAGTCGTCGGAGTAGGGGATCAGGCGCAGGTTCAGGCGCAGCCGATCGTCCAGCGGCGAGGGCGTGTCCAGCATCGGTTCGGCGTTGCGGCCGCCGGCCAGCCAGTGCGCCAGCGGCATCGGCTGCAGGCGTTCCACCACCGGCACGTTGAGGTCGCCGGGATGGCGCAGGCCGAGCAGGGTGCCGGCGGCTTCGTTGAACCACTGGATGCGCTGGCTGTTGCGGTCCACCACCACCACCGCGTCGGGCAGCGCCGCGGCGGCGGCGCGGTAGGCGCGCAGCATGTCCAGCAGGCGCCGCTTGCGCGTGCGCATTTCCGCCTGGCTGCGGTACAGCAGGCGGTCCAGCTCGTTCCAGACGCCGGTGCCGGCCGGCGGTTCCCAGCGCTGGCGCGCGGTCAGCCGGCCCAGCACGCGGCGCAGGCGCCAGTAGTGCCAGCCCATCACCGCCAGCGAAGTCAGGGTCAGCGCCATCCACACGTGGCCGCCGACCCAGCCGGCCAGCACCGCCAGCAACAGCAGTGCGGCGAGAGTGCCGAGGGTCTTGAGCCAGGCGTAACGCATGTGGCGGGGCATCGGGAGCGCGCTCTGTCGCGATGGATCGTATTTGTCGTCCGCCGGTTATAGCAGGCGACGGCGACAGTCAGATGGACGAGGAGAAGCGGTAGCCGGAGCCGCGCACCGTCTGCACCATGTTCTCCACCGCGAACGGCTCCAGGGTCTTGCGCAGCCGGCGGATGTGCACGTCGATGGTGCGCTCCTCGACGTAGACGCTGCCGCCCCACACGTGGTCGAGCAGTTGCGCGCGGCTGTAGACGCGCTCGGGATGGGTCATGAAGAAGTGCAGCAGGCGGTATTCGGTGGGGCCGATCGGCACCGGCGCGTCGCCTGCGAACACGCGGTGCGCGGCGCCATCGATGCGCAGGCTGCCGACCGAGACGCTGCCGTCTTCGTCGTCGTCGCGGGTACGCCGCATCACCGCGCGGATCCGCGCCAGCAGTTCGCGGGCGGAGAACGGCTTGACCACATAGTCGTCGACGCCGGCTTCCAGGCCGCCGACGCGGTCGTTTTCCTCGCCGCGAGCGGTGAGCATGATGATCGGCACCTCGCGGGTCATCGCATCCTTGCGCCAGCGCCGGGCCAGTTCCAGGCCGCTGGTGCCGGGCAGCATCCAGTCCAGCAGGATCAGGTCGGGGACGCGGTCGGCGATGGAGGTCTGCGCTTCCCGCGCGTCGCCGGCATGGACCGGTTCGAAGTCGCCCTTGCGCAGGGCGAACGCCACCATGTCGCGGATGGCGGGTTCGTCGTCGACGATCAGGATGCGTTTCTGCACGACGGCACCGTGGGGCTGGGAGGAGAGGTCGCCAGTAGACTACGGTTTTATTACTATTCGATGACCGCCGCCACAGTGCGTTTCAGCGCTGTTTCACATCCGGATCCTGTACGCCCTGCCGGCGCAGTTCCAGCACCGTGGGCGTGATCGCGGCAATCCGCGCATCGATGCGCGCGCGCGCCACGTAATCGAGGTCGTCGCGCTTCTTCAGATTGTTCAACTGGATCAGCGCCTGCTCGGGGCGGCCGTTCAGGTAGGCGGCCTCGGCATAGGCTTCGCCGGCGCGGTTGCCGTCGCCGGCGAGCTCGCAGGCGCGGGCGAAGGTGCGCTGGAACACCGGATCGTCGGCGGCCGCGCTCAGCAGCGGGCGCAGCACCGCCTGCGCGCGCTGCCCGGCGGTACGGCCGCCTTGCTCGTTCAGCGCCGTGGCATAGGTGAGCGCCACCGCGCGGTTGCTCGGCAGGCGCTTGAGCAGGGCGTCGAAGCGCGGGTTGGCCTGCTGGCTGTGGCCGTTGCGCGACTCCGCCTCGGCCACCGCCAGGCTCAGCCACCAGCTGTCCGGATGTGCCTTCAGCAGGTCTTCCAGGGTCTGCATGCCGTCCTGCGGGCTGCCGCCGCCGCGCAGCCGGGCCAGTGCCAGGCCGTAGCGCTGGGCGTCGCTGAGGCCCTGCTTGCTGCCCTGGCGCAGGCCTTCGTACTCGCGGACCGCATCGGCCGGGGTATTGGCGCTGAGCACGCGCAGGCGCTCGCGGGCCCACTCGAACTGGCCGCTGGCGCCGCGCGAATAGGTCTCGAACGGCAATTGCAGGCGCCCGGGCAGCAGCGGATTGCTGGGCGCGCCCAGCGGCTGGCTCAGCGACACGTCGTTGGGATCGACCCGCTCCCGCAAGGTGCCGCCGGGCACGCTGGTGGTCACGGTCACCGTGTTCTTCTTCATCTGTTCGGCGCGCTGCCGCGCCTCGCTGATGCGGGTGGTGGTGACCGGGTGGGTCATCAGGTAGTCGGGGGTGCTGTAGCCGCCCTGATTGCCGCGCATCGCCAGCGACATGCGCTCGAAGAAGCCGGCCATCGCGTCCACGTCGTAGCCGCTGCGCGCCAGGGTGCGGATGCCCAGGCGGTCGGCCTCCGATTCGTTGGAGCGGGTGTAGTCGATCTGGCGCTGCTGCATCAGCCCCAGGCCGCTGGCGATCGCCGCCTGGGTGGCGTCGCCGCTGGAGCGGCCGCCGGCCTGCTGCGCGGCGACTACCGCGGCGAGCATGCCGAGCAGGATCGGTACCTGGTCGCGCTGCGCCCGCTCCACCCCGCGCAGCACGTGCTGCTGGGTGATGTGCGCGATCTCGTGCGACAGCACCGCGGCGACCTCGTCCTCGCGCTCGGCGGTCAGCACCAGCCCGGCGTTGACCGCGACATAGCCGCCCAGCGTGGCGAAGGCATTGATCTGGCGGTCGCGCAGCATGAAGAACGTGTACTTCTGCTGCGGCTGGTCGCTGTTGGCGCCGAGCCGGGTGCCCATGGTCTGCAGCCAGTCGTCGATCAGCGGATCTTCGAGCACGTAGTCGTAGTTGCGCAGCTCGGCCAGCATCATCTTGCCGTACTCGGCCTGGCGCGCCGGGGTCAGCAGCTCGCCGGCCGAGGAGCCGATGTCCGGCAGCTTGTTCTCCTGCGCCGGCGCGATGGCGGCGGCGGTAGCCAGGGTGATCGCGAAGGCGAGCGGCAGCGGGCGCAAGTGAGGCTCCAGGGCAGGGCGGGGTGCCGCGGCGGCGGCGGGTGAATCCAGGGTGGTTGAACCTGTGTGATCTGCAGTGTTGCGGCAGCGGACTCGAAAATCCACCAGGCCGCTACCATAGTGGCTTGGACCCCATTTCTCGCCCGGAGTTTCCCGTGGACACCCAAGCTACCGATGACGGCCAGGCCGGCGGCCCGCCGATCACCCTGTATTCCACCGCGATCTGCCCGTACTGCGTGGCGGCCAAAAACTTCCTGAAGAGCAAGGGCCGCAGCTGGACCGAGGTGCGCATCGACCTGGACCCGGCCGAGCGCGAGAAGATGGTGGCCCTGGCGCGCCGTACCAGCGTGCCGCAGATCTTCGTCGGCGACACCCATGTCGGCGGCTACGACGACATGATGGCGCTGCACCGCGCCGGCAAGCTGCAGCCGCTGCTCGACGGCCAGGCGCCCGAGGCGCAGGCATGAGCGCTGCGCAGGCGGGCGGCGAGGGCGGCGACGGCCAGGACCGGCTGCGCGAGTTCAACGAGTTCCGCCAGCGCATGAACCAGCGCATCCTGGCCGAGCCGAACCAGGTGGTGCGCCGCTTCTTCGCGCTCGACACCCAGACCTACCAGGCCGGCGCGCTGGACGTGAAGACCAAGGAACTGCTCGGCCTGGTCGCCTCGCTGGTACTGCGCTGCGACGACTGCATCAGCTACCACGTGGCCCAGTGCAAGGAGGCCGGCGTGCAGCGCGACGAGTTCTTCGAGACCTTCTCGGTGGGGCTGGTGGTCGGCGGCTCGATCGTGATTCCGCACCTGCGCCGGGCGGTGGATTTCCTCGACAAGCTCGAGGAAGGCGCCGCCGCTGCGCCGGCGGAACACGCGCACGGCTGAGCAGCGCCGGATCGGCCTGGCACGCGCCGCCTGCGGGCGGCGCGCTGCGTTTTGCGCCTGCCTGGTTTTGGGGACCTTCACCGGCTTCGGGCATAATTACCGGTGAAACCTCCTTGCGCCTGCAGCCCGGGCTTCCGGTCGGCGCGTTCCCCCTCTGTACGGAAACCCCAATCCTATGACGCAGACAATCACGGTCATTCGTGGCGATGGCATCGGCCCCGAGATCATGGACGCCACGCTGTTCGTGCTCGACGCGCTGAACGCCGGCCTCACCTACGAATACGCCGACGCCGGCCTGGTCGCCCTGGAGAAGCACGGCGATCTGCTGCCGGCCGCCACCCTGGACTCGATCCGCAAGAACAGGATCGCGCTGAAGAGCCCGCTGACCACGCCGGTCGGCGAGGGCTTCAGCTCGATCAACGTGGCCATGCGCCGCCAGTTCGACCTGTACGCCAACGTGCGTCCGGCCAAGTCGTTCCCGAACACCAAGTCGCGCTTCGGCGCCGGTGTGGACCTGATCACCGTGCGCGAGAACACCGAAGGCGCCTACCTGAGCGAAGGCCAGGAAGTGTCGGCCGACGGCGAGACCGCGGTGTCGATGGCCAAGGTCACCCGCAAGGGCTCCGAGCGCATCGTCCGCTACGCCTTCGACCTGGCGCGGGCGACCGGCCGCAAGAAGGTCACCGCGGTGCACAAGGCCAACATCATCAAGTCCACCTCGGGCCTGTTCCTGAAGGTGGCGCGCGAAGTGGCGGCGAACTACCCGGAGATCGAGTTCCAGGAAATGATCGTCGACAACGCCTGCATGCAGTTGGTGATGCGTCCGGAGCAGTTCGACATCATCGTCACCACCAACCTGTTCGGCGACATCCTGTCGGACCTGTGCGCCGGCCTGGTCGGCGGCCTGGGCCTGGCACCGGGCGCCAACATCGGCGTCGACGCGGCGATCTTCGAGGCCGTGCACGGCTCGGCCCCGGACATCGCCGGGCAGGGCAAGGCCAATCCGTGCGCGCTGCTGCTGGGCGCGGCGCAGCTACTGGACCATGTCGGCCAGCCGCAGAACGCCGAACGCCTGCGCAGCGCCATCGTCGCCACGCTGGAAGCCAAGGACGGGCTGACCCCGGACCTGGGCGGCAGCGGCAACACCATGGGCTTCGCCAAGGCCATCGCCAGCCGCCTCTGAGCGCGCCGGAAGATCGCACAAAAAGAAAGGGCGCCTCGCGGCGCCTTTTCTTTTGCTCGGAAGTTTGTCTGAAGCCACTTCCGCTATCGATCACAGGGGAGCCGCTCTTGCGAATCCCCAATCCCGATTCCCGACTCCCGGCTTAATTGCGCGACTGCAACTTCGACAGCAACCGCAGGAACTCGATGTACAGCCACACCAGGGTGACCATCAGCCCGAACGCGCCGTACCACTCCATGTACTTCGGTGCGCCCTGTTCCACGCCGGTTTCGATGAAGTCGAAATCCAGTACCAGGTTCAGCGCCGCCACCACCACCACGAACAGGCTGAACAGGATGCCGACCGTGCCGGAAGCGTGGATGTAGGGAATCTGGATGTTGAACAGGCCGAGCACGATGGTCGCCAGGTATACCAGCGCAATGCCGCCGGTGGCCGCCACCACGCCCAGCTTGAAGTTCTCGGTGGCCTTGATCATCCCGCTGCGGTAGGCGAACAGCAGTGCGAACAGGGTGCCGAAGGTCAGCAGCACCGCCTGCAGCACGATGCCGTTGAAGCGGTGTTCGTACAGCGCCGAGATCGAGCCGAGGAAGAAGCCTTCCACCAGCGCGTACAGCGGCGCGGTGATCGGCGCCCAGGTCTTCTTGAAGGTAGTGATCATGGCCAGGATGAAGCCGCCGATGGCGCCGCCCAGCACGTAACCGATGATGCCCGGCGCGATCACTTCGTTGCCGGCGCCATCGACCGAGATCGACTGGCTCCAGGCGAACACGGCGGTCAGCACGGTCAGCAGCAGCAAGGCGCCGGTCTTGTGGATGGTGCCGTTCAGCGTCATCGCCTCGCCGTCGCGCGAAACGACCGCGCCGCTGCCGAGGTCGAGGAAGGTGGATTCCTTCAAGGCGGGGTTGCCGCTGCGGATCATGCTGTTTCTCCCTGTAAAAAAGACGATTGGCCCGTATCGGCCGCAAGTGGCGAGGATAGCGCAGGCGGTGCGAATGCGATGTGCCGTTGACACCGGGCCGCGAGGTTCCCACAATAGCCGACCTTTCCGGCCTCGGCCGCGAGGGTGTTCCGCCGGGGTATAGCGCAGTCTGGTAGCGCGCCTGCTTTGGGAGCAGGATGTCGGGGGTTCGAATCCCTCTACCCCGACCAATCCGATGTCCAAACGGCGGAGAGGAATGCGACAATCCGGCCCGGGCGCCCGTAGCTCAACCGGATAGAGCACCGGCCTTCTAAGCCGGCGGTTACAGGTTCGATTCCTGTCGGGCGCGCCACACCGGTGCCGGACAGGGTGTTGCAAGAGTTCAATGGTGGCTGTAGCTCAGCTGGTTAGAGTACTGGATTGTGATTCCAGATGTCGGGGGTTCGAGTCCCCTCAGCCACCCCATTGATCGTGTGACCCGCTGCTTCGCGGGGTGTTGCAACGAAGCAAAAAAGCGCATAAGATGCGCGACTCAGTTTCAGGGCCGTTAGCTCAGTTGGTAGAGCAGTTGACTCTTAATCAATAGGTCCAAGGTTCGAATCCTTGACGGCCCACCAAATCAAGCAGCCACTTAGCGCAAGCCAAGTGGCTGTTTTTTTGTGCGTCGAACGTGCGCAAGTGCATGCCGGCCATGGCGTCGCTTCCGCGCGACGCGGTCAGCGTTTCGCCGCCGCGATCGCCAGCGCCGCGTCCACCATCGCGTCGGGATGCAACGGATCGTCGTCGATGCCGATGTCCGGCGTCAGCCACAGTGGCGTCGCTGCGTCCGAAGGCCGCACCAGCAGCAGGCGCGGCGCCCACAGCACCAGTCCCGTCTGCGGCAGCGCGATCTTCTGCACGCCGCCGGTCTGCGTGCTCCTGACGCTGGCGCCTTCGCCCAGCAGCGTTCCGAAGCCGAAGTCCTGCATCGTGTCGGCGAACAGCACCGCCGAGGAATAGGTGCCGCGGCCGATCAGCACGTAGACCTTGCCGTCGAAGTGCAGCGGATCGTCGGTGCGCGGAGCGCTCCAGGTGTCCACGGTTCCGCTCAGCACCTGGCCCTGCCGTTCGTGTTTCGCAGGGTCGTCGCGGAGCACTTTCTTGGTGTAGCGCGACGCCCATCGATAGGGTTGGTCGGCGATGTAGGGCAGCAGCCCTTGCAGCCACATCGCATCGTTGCCGCCGCCGTTCTGCCGCACGTCGATGATCAGCGTGCGCGTGCCGCTTGCCTGCATCTGCTGGAACGCGCGGCGGGTGAACTCCTCGAATGGCGCCTGCTCAGGCCACGAAAAGGTCCGAATGGTCATGACCGCGGCGGCGCCCGGGCGCAGTTCGAAGGCGAATTGCCTGTCGAAATCGTCCTCGCCGACCAGGATCGAAGGGTGTGCGCGACTTGCGGGCCTGCGCAGCCGCGCCTGCGCAGGCCCGGCGAGCGTCAGTTCGAACGACGCGGGCGCGCCGTACACTTTCCAGTAGAAGAACCACCAGCGCCGCGACAGCAAGTCGGCGCGGAAACGCGCGCTGTCGCCGTGCACATGCGCGAGCAGTGCGCGCGCGACGTCGCCTGCCGGAATGCCATTGATGGTCTCGACCGAGCTGCCGGAAAGCGCCGTCGCAGCGCCGCCCAGCTCGGAGAGGATTCGCACCCGCCCTTGCGCATCGACCGTGATCTCGAAGGGAAACAGGGCGCCTCCGTCGCGCAGATGCTGTTCCGTCTCTGCGCGCCAGTCGGCGTAGCCGACGAAGAAGTGGCCGTCCGCAAGCAGCGGATTGAGCGTGGAGAAGTCCCGCCAGGCCGCATCGCGGTCCAGCCCGGTCGAGGCCCGTTGCCGCAAGGCATCAATGGCAAGCTGGAGCTGTGCCGGATCGACCGAATGCGACGGATGCGGATGGGTCGCGGCGATTCCCGCTTGCAGAGCGTCGATGTCGGCACGCAATTGCTGGGGACTGTAGCGTTCGGCCGCCTGGCCGGGCGCTACGCCCAGGATTGGCGTGGCGGCGAGGAGGAACAGGAATGCTCGGAGCAGTTGCGGGCTTCGCATCAGGGTGTCTCTGGAAGAGTGTTGAAAAAATACCATATAATTTCAAAATGACGAAAAAAGCCCAACACCCGCTCGACACCGCCGCGATCCGCGATCCGGCGCATATCCGTCTCCTGGCCTCGCCGGTACGGCAGGAACTGGTCGATACGCTGGCCTCGCTGGGTGGAGAGGCCAGCGTCGCGGAGCTGTCGGAACAGTTGGGCCGGCCGGCGGACGGGCTCTACTACCATCTGCAACTGCTCGCCGAGAGCGAACTGGTGCGCGAAGGCGAGGGCGCGGCGGGAGAGCGGGTGTTCCGGCTCGCGGGCAGCGCCGGCGTCCCGCTGCGCCTGTCCTACGACCTGGCCAACGCAGAGGCGGTCGCGGCCCTGGCCGCCTATGCCAAGGGCCTGGCGCAGGTCGCCGAGCGCGACTTCCAGGCGGCCCTGAAGCAGCCTGGTGTCGAGGTCGACGGCCCTGGCCGGCAACTGTGGGCGGCGCGCAACAAGGGCTGGCTCAACGAGGCGGAACTGGCCGAGGCCAATGCGCTGCTGGAGCGGCTGTGCGAGTTGCTGAGCCGCCCGCGCGATCCGTCGCGCGATCGGCCGATGTCGCTGGCCTTCGTGCTGGCGCCGGCCGCAGTGCGCGGGCGGCGCCGGGTGCCCAAGGGCTGAGGACAAGGCTGCCTGGCACCTTGCCATCGGCGGGATCGCGGAAACGGCATGTGTGCTCCGCGCCGCCATTCCGACGCTCGATCTTCGCAGCGAGGCGGCCTAATGCATTGATTGCAAAGCCCTGCGGCACTGCATCCCAATCGACGGGCGCGCGCCTGGCATCCCCGGCTGCCGGCCGGGCCGGGCGCCCTCCATTGCGTCGGGCGCCTTTTTCTTTGCCGGCAGGCCTGCAACAATGCACAGGCGCGCGCTCAGGCGCCGCAGCGCGAAAGTGGCGGAATTGGTAGACGCCCTGGTTTTAGGTACCAGTGCCGCAAGGCGTAGGGGTTCGAGTCCCCTCTTTCGCACCATCCCGGCACCGCTCGCGCGGCCCGCCGCACCCCGTGCCCCCCGTCCGCACCCCCGCCGCGCCAGGCCTGCAGCGGCGCCGACCGACCGGGTGCGCTGGCAGGCACCGCGGGAATAGGCGAAACTATCCGGCTGCGGCGGCCGTCCCGTGCCCGCGTCAACCCGTCTTTCTACATCGTGCCGAGAGCCGTGGGCTCCCGGTGGCAGGAGTCCACATGCAAGCTTCGATCGAAACCACCGGTACCTTGGAACGGCGTCTGACCTTCACCCTGCCGGAGGAGCGCCTGGAGACCCATATCGGCGGCCGCCTGCGCGAAGTCGCGCGCACCGCGCGGATCAAGGGCTTCCGTCCCGGCAAGATCCCGCCGAAGGTGATCGAGCAGCGCTTCGGGCCGCAGATCCGCGCCGAGGCGCTGGACGGCCTGCTGCGCGAGACCTTCGACTCGGCGGTGCGCGAGCACGAACTGCGCCTGGCCGGCAATCCGCGCATCGACCGCGCCGGCGACAACGAACTGCAGTTCGTGGCCACCTTCGAAGTGGTGCCCGACTTTGGCGACATCGACGTGGCCAAGCTGGAAGTGATCCGCCACACCGCCGAAGTCACCGACGCCGACATCGAGCAGATGATCGAGAACCTGCGCCTGCAGCGCCGCACCTGGGAGCCCGCCGGGCGTCCGGCGCAGGACGGCGACCTGGTGACCCTGGAAACCTGGTCGCAGGCCGGCGACGAGCGCCTGCCCGCCGAGGGCGTGGAGAAGGGCAGCAGCGTGATCGGCTCGGGCGTCATGTTCCCGGCGATTGAGCAGGGCCTGGTCGGCCTGTCCAAGGACGAGGAAAAGACCCTGACGGTCGATTTCCCGGCCGACTGGCGCGTGCCGCAGTTCGCCGGCAAGCAGGTCCAGGTGCACGTGAAGGCGGTCGAAGTCGCCGCGCCGGTGCTGCCGGAGGTGGACAAGGAGTTCATCAAGAGCTTCGGCGTGAAGAGCGGCGATGCCGAGCAGTTCCGCAAGGACATCCGCATCAACCTGGAGCGCGAGCTCAAGGGCGCGCTGATGAACCGGCTGCGCCGCGAGGTCGGCGAGCAGCTGATCGCCGCCTACGCGTCGGTGGAAATGCCGCCGCGGCTGGTCGAGAACGAAGCGCGTTCGATGCTGGCGCAGCAGGTGGAGCAGATGCGCCGCTCCGGCCGCGATCCGGGCCAGGTGCCGGACGACGCGCACCAGGGCTTCGTGGACGCGGCGCGCAAGCGCGTGCTGGTCGGCCTGCTGGTCGGCGAGGTCGCGCGCCGCAACGAGCTGCGCCTGGACCCGAAGCGGGTCTCGGAAACCCTGCGCCTGATCGCCTCGACCTACGAAGAGCCGGAACAGGTCATTGAGATGTACCGCAACGATCCCCAATTGATGGGTGGACTGCAGAGCCGTGTGATGGAAGAGCAGGTGATCGACTGGATCGCCGAGCGCGCCAAGCACACCGAGCAGGCGATGACGTTCCAGGAAGCGATCCGCCAGTAAGGCGACGCTTCGCGGCGGCCCGCATGTTGCATGCGGGTTGGAGACGCAATCCAAGCCCTCGCAGCCGTGGGGGCGCGACAAGATGCGAAGCCCTGCACATCCCCGTGCAGGGACGACACAGAGCAGGAGTTCCCGCGTGGACAATGTGACCAAGGCCTTGAATCTGGTTCCGATGGTGGTCGAGCAGACCAGCCGCGGCGAGCGTGCCTACGACATCTATTCGCGCCTGCTGAAGGAGCGGCTGATCTTCCTGGTCGGCCCGATCGACGACCACATGGCCAACGTGATCGTGGCGCAGATGCTGTTCCTGGAAGCGGACAACCCGGAAAAGGACATCAACATCTACATCAACTCGCCGGGTGGCGTGGTCACCGCCGGCATGGCGATCTACGACACCATGCAGTACATCAAGCCGGACGTGAGCACCATCTGCATCGGCCAGGCCGCCTCGATGGGCGCGCTGCTGCTGGCCTCGGGCGCGGCCGGCAAGCGTTACGCGCTGCCGAATTCGCGGGTGATGATCCACCAGCCGCTGGGCGGCTTCCAGGGCCAGGCCACCGACATCGACATTCACGCGCGCGAGATCCTGACGCTGCGTTCGCGGCTGAACGAAATCCTGGCCAAGCACACCGGCCAGTCGCTGGAAACCATCGCCCGCGATACCGAGCGCGACAACTTCAAGAGCGCCGCCGACGCGCAGGCTTACGGGCTGGTCGACCAGGTGCTGGAGCGCCGTCCGGAAGAGTCGATCCAGCCGGCATAAGGCTTGCATGTACTGCAAAACGCAGCGTATTCCGCAGGGCCGGGGCCGGGCTAGCGTCCTCCCGGCCCTGTGTTATTCTCGAAATCGAACCCCCGTTCATCGGGTGGGGTAACTGGGTAAGCGAAGCAATGAGCGAAGACCGGCAAGGCCGTTCCGGCGACAGCAACAAGATTCTGTACTGCTCGTTCTGCGGCAAGAGTCAACACGAGGTCCGTAAGCTGATCGCCGGGCCGAGCGTGTTCATCTGCGACGAATGCGTCGAGCTGTGCAACGACATCATCCGCGAGGAGCTCGAGGAGAAGGCGCAGTCCGCACGCAGCAGCCTGCCCAAGCCCAAGGAAATCCTCGAGGTGCTGGACCAGTACGTGATCGGGCAGCTGCGCGCCAAGCGCACGCTCGCCGTGGCCGTGTACAACCACTACAAGCGCATCGAGAGCCGGCAGAAGAACGACGAAGTCGAGCTGGCCAAGTCCAACATCCTGCTGGTCGGTCCGACCGGTTCGGGCAAGACGCTGCTGGCCGAAACGCTGGCGCGCCTGCTCAACGTGCCGTTCACGATCGCCGATGCGACCACGCTGACCGAAGCCGGCTATGTCGGCGAGGACGTGGAGAACATCATCCAGAAGCTGCTGCAGAAGTGCGACTACGACGTCGACAAGGCGCAGCAGGGCATCGTCTACATCGACGAAATCGACAAGATCTCGCGCAAGAGCGAGAACCCGTCGATCACCCGCGACGTGTCTGGCGAAGGCGTGCAGCAGGCGCTGCTGAAGCTGATCGAAGGCACCGTGGCGTCGGTGCCGCCGCAGGGCGGGCGCAAGCATCCGCAGCAGGAATTCCTGCAGGTGGACACCAAGAACATCCTGTTCATCTGCGGCGGCGCGTTCGCCGGCCTGGACAAGGTGATCCAGCAGCGCTCCAACGACGTCGGCGGCATCGGCTTCGGCGCCAAGGTGAAGAGTTCCGAGCGCAAGCGCGAAGTCGGCAAGATCCTGGCGGAAGTGGAGCCGGAAGACCTGATCAAGTTCGGCCTGATTCCCGAGTTCGTCGGCCGCCTGCCGGTGGTCGCCACGCTCGAGGAACTGGACGAGCCGGCGCTGATCCGGATCCTGACCGAGCCGAAGAACGCGATCACCAAGCAGTTCAAGAAGCTGTTCGAGATGGAAGGCGTGGAGCTGGAATTCCGGCCCGACGCGCTGCTGGCCATCGCCAAGAAGGCGCTCAAGCGCAAGACCGGCGCGCGTGGCCTGCGCACCATCGTCGAGTCGGTGCTGCTGGACACGATGTACGAGCTGCCGTCGCAGGAAAACGTCAGCAAGGTGGTGGTGGACGAGTCGGTGATCGAGCACAAGTCCGAGCCGTACCTGATTTATCAGACCCCACCGCCGGCGCCGAAGGTGGCCTCGGCCGAGTGAGTGCCGGGTGAAGCCGCGGCGCTGTCCTGCTGCGGCCTTCGCGACTGGCTAAACGATTGAAAGAAAAGGGGCTTTTTCGCTGCCCTTGCATCGTCCAGCCGATGGCCCCATAACGGGGCCATCGGCATTTTTATGCCCGCCTTTTCCGCATTCCCGCACCCCACATCGGAACCCTCATGGCCCAGTCCAAATCCGAAGTCCTCGACCTGCCGGTCCTGCCGTTGCGCGACGTCGTGGTCTTCCCGCATATGGTCATCCCGCTGTTCGTCGGCCGCGACAAATCGATGCGCGCGCTCGAGCACGCGATGGAGGCCGACAAGCGCATCCTGCTGGTCGCGCAGAAATCCGCCGAGACCGACGATCCGGTGGCCGCCGACCTGTACAACGTCGGCACTCTGGCGCAGGTGCTGCAATTGCTGAAGCTGCCCGACGGCACCATCAAGGTGCTGGTCGAGGGGCTGTCGCGGGTCAGCGTCGACAAGGTGGTCGAACGCGACGGCGCGCTACAGGGCGAAGGCGTCGAGATCGACGCTGCCGAGTCGCGCGAGGAGCGCGAGGTCGAGGCGATCGCGCGTTCGCTGATGTCGCTGTTCGAGCAGTACGTCAAGACCAACCGCAAGCTGCCGCCGGAGCTGCTGCAGACGCTGTCGGGCATCGACGAGCCGGGCCGCCTGGCCGACACCATCGCCGCGCACATCGGCGTGCGTCTGGCCGACAAGCAGCGCCTGCTGGAAACGCTGGAAGTGGGCGAGCGGCTGGAGATGCTGGTCGGCCTGGTCGACGGCGAGATCGACGTGCAGCAGCTGGAGAAGCGCATCCGCGGCCGGGTCAAGTCGCAGATGGAGAAGAGCCAGCGCGAGTACTACCTCAACGAGCAGATGAAGGCGATCCAGAAGGAACTGGGCGACCTGGATGACGCGCCCGGCGAACTGGAAGAACTGGCGCGCAAGATCGCCGAGGCGGGCATGCCCAAGCCGGTGGAAACCAAGGCCAAGGCCGAACTCAACAAGCTCAAGCAGATGTCGCCGATGTCGGCCGAAGCCGCGGTCGTGCGCAACTATCTCGACTGGCTGCTGGGCGTGCCGTGGAAGAAGCGCAGCAAGGTACGCAAGGACCTGAAGGTTGCGCAGGAAACGCTGGACGCCGATCACTACGGCCTGGAGAAGGTCAAGGACCGCATCCTCGAATATCTGGCGGTGCAGTCGCGGGTGAAGCAGATGAAGGGCCCGATCCTGTGCCTGGTCGGCCCGCCCGGCGTCGGCAAGACCTCGCTCGGCCAGTCCATCGCCAAGGCCACCAACCGCAAGTTCGTGCGCATGTCGCTCGGCGGCGTGCGCGACGAGGCGGAGATCCGCGGGCATCGGCGTACCTACGTCGGCTCGATGCCGGGCCGCATCGTGCAGAACCTCAACAAGGTCAGCAGCAAGAACCCGCTGTTCGTGCTCGACGAGATCGACAAGATGTCGATGGACTTCCGCGGCGATCCGTCCTCGGCGCTGCTGGAAGTGCTCGATCCCGAGCAGAACAACGCCTTCAACGACCACTACCTGGAAGTGGACCTGGACCTGTCCGAAGTGATGTTCGTGGCGACCTCCAATTCGCTGAACATCCCGGGCCCGCTGCTCGACCGCATGGAGGTGATCCGCATCCCCGGCTACACCGAGGACGAGAAGCTGGCCATCGCCATGCGCTACCTGGTGCCCAAGCAGCTGAAGGCCAACGGCCTGAAGGGCGACGAGCTGGAGATCGCCGCCGACGCGATCCGCGACATCGTGCGCTACTACACGCGCGAATCCGGCGTGCGCAACCTCGAGCGTGAAGTCGCCAAGATCTGCCGCAAGGTGGTCAAGGAAATCGCGCTGGCCGGTCCGCAGCCTGCGGTAGCCAAGAAGGCGCCGGCGAAGAAGGGCGCGGCGGTCCGCAAGGACAAGGCGCGGGTCAGCGTCGGCTCCAAGAACCTGGACAAGTACCTGGGCGTGCGCCGCTTCGATTTCGGCCGCGCCGAGGAGCAGAACGAAGTCGGCTTGGTCACCGGCCTGGCCTGGACCGAAGTCGGCGGCGATCTGCTGCAGATCGAATCGACCCTGGTTCCGGGCAAGGGCGCGGTGATCCTGACCGGCCAGCTCGGCGACGTGATGAAGGAATCGGCCTCGGCGGCGCTGTCGGTGGTGCGTTCGCGCGCCGAGCGGCTCGGCATCGAGGTCGACTTCCTGCAGAAGCACGACGTGCATCTGCACGTGCCCGATGGTGCCACGCCGAAGGACGGCCCCAGCGCCGGCATCGCGATGGTGACCTCGCTGGTGTCGATGCTGACCAAGGTGCCGGTCAAGGCCGATGTGGCGATGACCGGCGAGATCACCTTGCGCGGTCGCGTCTCGGCGATCGGCGGACTCAAGGAGAAGCTGCTGGCGGCGCTGCGCGGCGGCATCCACACGGTGATCATCCCGGAGGAGAACCGCAAGGATCTGGCCGACATTCCGGAGAACGTCACCCGCGACCTGAAGATCGTGCCGGTCAAGTGGATCGACGAGGTGCTCGACCTGGCGCTGGAGACGCCGCTGAAGCCGAAGGTCGCGGCCGCCGCCGAGGGCGAACCGGTGCGGCGCAAGCCCAAGCCGAAAGCATCCTCGAACGCCCGCGTCAAGCACTGAAGAGCGCTGAACCGCGCCCGCCCAAGTGGCTCAAACCCGCGCCGTTGCTGGCTTTTCGGCTTGCGCGGGTGGGAGGCCGCTGGTATAAATGCACGACTTGCGAGCACTGCCAACGCGCGTGCTTGGTAGTGAAAACATCAATCGGGGCCTCGTCGCTGACGAGGCAGGCCACGCCGACACCCGATCCTCAATTCCGCGGTTTTCTGCCGCACATGGAGTCATCAAGAAATGAATAAAGCCGAACTGAACGACGCTATCGCCGCCGCTGCGGATATCTCCAAGGCCGAAGCCGGTCGCGCCGTCGACGCCTTCGTGTCCGAAGTCACCAAGGCGCTCAAGAAGGGCGACAGCGTGACCCTCGTTGGCTTCGGCACCTTCCAGGTGCGCGACCGTGCCGAGCGCACCGGCCGCAACCCGAAGACCGGCGACTCGATCAAGATCGCCGCGTCGAAGAATCCGACCTTCAAGGCTGGCAAAGCGCTGAAGGATGCCGTAAACTAATCGACTCGCTAGGGTGCTTAGCTCAGCGGTAGAGCGTCTCCTTTACACGGAGAGGGTCGGGGGTTCGAAACCCTCAGCACCCACCAGAGCACCGAGCGGCAAGTTTCAAAAGCGGAGTGGTAGTTCAGTCGGTTAGAATGCTGGCCTGTCACGCCGGAGGTCGCGGGTTCGAGTCCCGTCCACTCCGCCAGTTGCACCGAAGCCCCTGAGAAATCGGGGGTTTCGTTTCTCGAAGCATCCGCCGCGCCTTGCGCTGCGCAGATACCTAGAGATTGCGGGCCTCGTGCCTGCCTCCGTTCAAAAAGCGGAGTGGTAGTTCAGTCGGTTAGAATGCTGGCCTGTCACGCCGGAGGTCGCGGGTTCGAGTCCCGTCCACTCCGCCAGTTTTGTACGCGAAACCCCCGAGCGATCGGGGGTTTCTTTTTTTCCGGAATGCCTTGCCGGCGACCGCCATGCGGGCCGCGGATTTCATGCGGGCGCACGCGCCGCGGCACGCCATTCCGCCGCAGGGCGTGAAGCGGGTTAAACTGCGCGGCTCGCCAACAGGCTCGGTTCCCAACCAATGCTGCAGAAACTCCGCGAAAAGACCTCGGGCTGGATCGCCACCGCGATCATCGGCCTGTTGATGATTCCGTTCCTGTTCGTCATCGACAGCAGCTACCTCGGTGGCGTCGGTGCCAACAACGTCGCCAAGGTGCAGGCGCCGCCGTCGTGGTGGTCGTCGGCGCCGTCGTGGTGGCCGGTGTCGTTCCTGTGGCAGCACCACGAGGTGAGCACCGAGCAGTTCCGTGCGCGCTTCGAGGAAGCGCGGATGCAGGCGCGCGAGCAGCAGGGCGAGAACTTCGATCCGCGCGAGTTCGAGAGCGCCGACAACAAGCGCAAGGTGCTCGACCAGTTGATCGACGAGCAGGTGGTGAAGCTGGCCGCCGAGCAGGCGCACGTGGTGGTCGGCGATGCCGCGGTCCGCGACTACATCGCCACCATTCCGGCGTTCCAGAAAGACGGCAAGTTCGATCCGGAACGCTACCGCCTGGCGCTGGCCTCGGGCACCCCGCCGCGGACGCCGGCGATGTTCGACCAGTTGGTGCGCGATGGTTTGCAGCAGTCGTTGATTCCGTCCGCGCTGATGGAATCGGCGTTCGCGACCAAGCAGGAATCCGAGCGTCTGCTGAAGATGCTCGGCGAAACCCGCGATGTCGACCTGGCGCTGTTGCCGGAACAGCCGGCCGACACCACCCCGGTCAGCGACGCGCAGGTGCAGCAGTGGTACGACGCGCACCAGGCCGACTTCAAACAGCCTGAGCGGGTGTCGATCGAATACGTCGAGCTGGACGCGAGCAAGCTGCCGCCGGCCAAGCCGGCCGACGAGGCGGCGCTGCGCAAGCGCTACGAGGACGAGAAGGCCCGCTTCGTCGAGCCCGACCAGCGCCTGACCTCGCACATCCTGATCAGTGCCGGCAAGGATCCGGCGGCGCAGAAGGCCGCCGAGGCCAAGGCCGCCAAGCTCGCGGCCGAGGCCAAGCAGCCCGGCGCCGATTTCGCCGCGCTGGCCCGCGCCAATTCCGAGGACCCGGGTTCCAAGAACGCCGGTGGCGACCTGGGTTGGGTCGAGCGGGGGGTGATGATCAAGCCTTTCGAGGACGCCTTGTTCGCGATGAAGGCCGGCGACATCGTCGGCCCGGTGAAGAGCGAGTTCGGCTACCACGTGATCCAGCTGCGCGAGATCAAAGGCGGCCAGGGCAAGAGCTTCGAGCAGGTGCGCGACCAGCTGGCCGGCGAGCAGCTGCAGGCCGACAACGAGAAGGTCTACAGCGATCTGAGCGGCAAGCTGGTCGACCTGGTGCTGAAGAACCCGACCGCGCTGGCGCCGGCGGCCAAGGAAGTGGGCTTGCCGGTGCAGACCCTGGGGCCGTTCTCGCGCGCCGACGGCAGCGGCATCGCCGCGCAGCCTGCGGTGCTGCGTGCGGCGTTCTCCGACACGCTGGTGCAGGACGGCACGGTCAGCGATCCGATCACCCTGGGCCCGAACCACAGCGTGCTGATTCGCGTCACCCAGCACCTGCCCGAGCAGACCCAGCCGCTGGCCAAGGTGCGCGAGCAAGTGGTGGCCGCGGTGCATGCCGATCGCACGGCCAAGGCGGCCGCGGCGAAGGCCGACGCGCTGCTGGAGAAGCTGCGCAAGGGCGAGACGCTGCAGGCGCTGGCCGGCCCGGAGAAGCTGCAGATCAACCCGATGCCTGGGCTGCCGCGCACCGTGCCGATGCCGAGTCCGGAAGCCAACCGCGCGATCTTCAGCGCGCCGCTGCCGGCCGCGGGCAAGCCGTCCGTGGGCAAGGTCGAGCTGTCGGCGAACGGCGTGCCGGGCGGTGCCAAGCGCTACGCGCTGTTCGTGCTCAACAAGGTGAACCCGGGCGACCTGAGCAAGGTGCCGGCGGAACAGCAGGCGACGCTGAAGCAGCAGTTGGGCCAGATCGAAGGCGCTGCCGCGTCGAAGGCCTACATCGACGCGATGCGCAAGCGCTACAAGGTCAGCGTGCAGGAAGCGAATCTGTAATCGCTGTTTGCGCTGAGAGTGATGCGAACAAGCCCGGTCCTGCCGGGCTTGTTCGTTTTTGGGGTGATTTGGACGTATCGGAGCGCTCGGGCACATAGCAGCATGCTGCCCGAGCGCATGACTGTGATGCATGCGGTCACCGGGATACGGCCAGGAAGACGTTGTAACTAAAATGCGCGGCCGGCTAGATCGGCGATAAGGTACATGCATTGCGTCACTTGGCCGATGCACTCGCCGCCCTGCGACGATGCATATGCGCTTGGGCCATGAAGCGCCCTTCTCGGATACCCCATTGCGCTTAGCGCGAGAGGCCGGCAGGCTATGTCTTCGTGAAACGAAGGATCGTTATGGCCGATGCAAATTACTGTCTGTGGATATTTGGCGGCCCGTGCCTCAAGCCCGAAGTGTGGGCTGCATGGGCGCAAGCCGTCTTTGCTGGAGTGGCAATTTTCGCAGTCGGTTTCATACCAGCCTTCCAGCAGAAAGCTCGTGATCGAAAGACTCGCGCCGATTACGCGCGATTGCTTGAAATAGCTAGTGCTGCAACCCAAAAGCACATGGCCGAGCTTTCGCGCAACAAGTACGATGCGAGTGGCAATCGATACGCGGAGGAATTGAGCGGTTTTAGCCCAGGCATAGTTTCTGCTTTCAAGTTTGTCCGATTCGATCAACTGCCTGACTACGCGTTACTCGAACCACTCTCCGACGCGCTGCACGCGGTTGAAAATTTCGAGTCCGCGTGGAGGCAAATGAAATCGGATTCGCAATGTCGGACGCTCGCTCAAGTGTCGCATGACCGGTACTTTTCTTCTCTTGAGCGCGCGCGCGATGTGTTGCAATACTGCGCGGTCAAGATTCAATCTTTCCGGTAGCAGCCGCCTTCAAAGGCAGCAGAAAAAATTCCGTTGGCCAGATAACGCGTATTGGCGACAGCCAGTGCCATCGATATTTCATACTTCATGCTTGGACTTGCCTACATACCTGTAGGTTGTGTTGCCCAGAGCTGACGTACTGCGGTCCCGCCGCAGCGGAACTCGCCTATTCCTCGTAGCTCAGCACCATCCCAGGACGCAGCACGCTGCGCGCGGACAGGCCGTTCTTCGCCAGCAGCGTCTGCACGGTGATGCCGTAGCGCTTGGCGATGGTCCAGGCGGTGTCGCCGTCGCGGACGGTGTGGGTGCGCCGCGCCGCGGGCGTGCGCTGGCGCATGCGTGGCGGCGTGGGCTCGGCGATGCTGGCGACGGCGCGCGTCGCCGGTGCTTCTTCGGCCTGCTGCGGTTGTGCCGCCAACGCCATGGCATCGGCAGCGGCCGTGGCGGCGCTGCCGCCGTTGCCGACCGGCGCCAGCACCGGCAGCGCGCGCTTTTTGTTGCGCACGCTGCCCAGCGCCGGATTCAGCCGTGCGACCTGGTTGCCCTGCAACGCCTGCTGCCGTGCCCATTCGTCCAGCGCCATGCCGGCGGGCAGGGTGCGCGCCTGCAGGATTGGCACCTCGCGGTCCAGCGAGGCCATCCACTCGTCGCGGGTCTGCGCCTGTTCCAGCACGCACGCCAGCGCGTGCAGCTTCTCGACATAGGCATAGGTGATCGGCGACAGCCCCGGCAACTTGGCCGGCTGCGCGTTCTGCGCGTTCATGCCGGCGCGGCGCATCGACTGCAGCACGCGGTACTCGCCGGCGTTGTAGGCCATGATCGCCAGGCGCCAATCGCCGCCGAACATGCCGTGCAAGGTCTTCAGGTAACGCACCGCGGCGCGGGTGGAATCCACCGCGGACAGGCGGCCGTCGTAGCCGCCTTCGACCGGCACGTCGTGGTTGCGGGCGGTGTCGGCGATGAACTGCCACAGTCCGGCGGGACCACTGCTGTTGCGCGCGGCGGGGCGGTAGCCGCTCTCCACGAACGGGATCAGCGCGAATTCGGTGGGCAGGTCAGCAGCGCGCAGTTCGTCCACCACGTAGCCGAACAGCGGCAGCACGTCCTCGTCTTCGTTGGCCAGCCGCGCCGGCGCGCGCGCGAACTGCTGCTTCCAGCGCGCGTCGGTGGCGCCGCCGTCGCATTGCGCGTCGGCCAGGCCGTCGCGGAAGCTGGCGAGGATGGTGTGGCCGTTACGCGTGGTCGCCGGCGGCAGCGCCGCGGCGTCCATCGGCAACACGTTCAGTCCGGCGACGGTCTGCTCCAGCGCCGCACCGATGGGTGCCGCCGCGCTCGCGGAGGAGGTTGCCGAGGCGATCGCCAGCGTCAGCGCCGCCGTCAAAAGCAGTGACCTCATGCGCGAAAATCGTCTTTCCAGCGCCTTAATTCGGCGAATACTTCCACTTCGTCGCGTGCGCCGCGGCCGAGCCGGGCGCCGACCGCCTGCTGGATCGCCGCCGAGGCGGTGCGCAGGAACGGATTGGTCGCCACTTCGCTGGCGAGACTGACGGGAACAGTGGGACGGGCAGCATGACGCATGGCCTGGACTTCCTGATGGCGCTGCCGCAAGGCAGCGTTGGTGGGATCGACCGTGACGGCGAATGCCGCATTGGCCAGGGTGTATTCGTGTCCGCAACACAGCAGCGTGGCGCCCGGGAGGGCAGCCAGCCGTTGCAGCGAACCCAACATCTGGGAGGGCGTACCTTCGAACATGCGCCCACAGCCTAGGCTGAACAGCGTATCCCCGCTGAACAGGTGGCCTTCGCCGACATAGGCCACGTGCGAACGGGTATGCCCCGGCACGAAAAGGGTCTGGAACTCCCATCCCAGCACCTGGACCGCATCGCCGTCGCCGACGCGCTGGCTGGCGAACGGGACCCGCGGCTCGTCCGCCGGGGCATACACAGGCAGGTCCGGCCAGCGCTCGCGCAGGGCCGCCACGCCGCCGATGTGGTCGTCGTGATGGTGGGTCAGCAGCACCGCGGCCGGTTGCAGTCCTTGCGCGGCGGCTTCGAACACCGGCTCGGCCTGACCGGGGTCGACCAGCACGGCGCGGCCATCCGCGGCGGCGATCGCCCAGATGTAATTATCCTGGAATGCGGGCAGGGCGATCAGTCGCATAGAATTGGCACCATGCCTGCCACCCCGTTCCCCCGTCAAGCCGCCGTCTCATCCTGGTTTGATACGGTTGTGGCGCAACAGCTGCTCCAGGCCGAGCAGCCGTTGATCCTGGACGCCTTGCTCGCACGTCCCGCGCAGCCATGGTTGTGGCTGGCGCCGGTGCCGTTCGCGCCGCTGGCGCGCGAGCTGCCGGGGCGTGGCGTGCGCCTGCACCGCACCACGCGCGGCTACTCCGGCGACCTGGTGTGCACGCTGCCGTTGCCGCTGCCCTCGGAGAGCGTCAACGCGATCGTGCTGCAGCACGTGCTTGGCGCCGATGCCGCGGCGCTGCTGGAAGAATGCGAGCGGGTGCTGCTGCCGGGCGGCCGGGTCTGGCTGTTCGCGCTCAACGCGGTCAGCCCGTACCGGCTGCGCTGGCGCCGGCAGGGCCTGGTGGCACGGCCGCCGGGAAGCTGGCGCGGGCTGCTGGGGCAGGCCGGGCTGCCATGCACCGAGCCGCTGCGCTACCTCGGGCCGGTCTGGCCGACCCGCGGCGGCGTCGGCTCGGCAACCTCCGGCGCGCCGCTGCGCGCGGTGTGCCTGCTGCAGGCGGAAAAGCGCACCGCCGCCGGCATCGGCCCCATTCCGCTGCGCGCGCCGGTACGCTGGCGCGGTTCGGCCGCCTCCATTTGATTCCTGGACGACCATGAAGACTGTTGATATCCACACCGACGGCGCCTGCCTCGGCAATCCCGGCCCCGGCGGCTGGGCCGCGCTGTTGCGCTACAAGGGCCTGGAGCGCGAAGTCGCCGGCGCCGAGGCGCACACCACCAACAACCGCATGGAGCTGATGGCCGCGATCATGGCGCTGGAAACGCTCAGCGAGCCGTGCCAGATCGTGCTGCATACCGATTCGCAGTACGTGCGCCAGGGCATCACCGAGTGGATGCCGGGCTGGGTGCGGCGGCAGTGGAAGACCGCCGGCGGCGATCCAGTCAAGAACCGCGACCTGTGGGAGCGGCTGCATGCTGCCGCGCAGCGGCACAGCATCGATTGGCGCTGGGTCAAGGGCCACAGCGGCGATCCGGATAACGAGCGGGTCGACGTGCTGGCGCGCAACCAGGCGCTGCGGGTGCGCGCCGGCGGCGCCGCGGTCGCGTCCTGATCCTTTCCACGCCTCATCCTGCAGCGAGCCACATGCGTCAGATCATCCTCGATACCGAAACCACCGGCCTGGAATGGAAGAAGGGCAACCGCGTCGTCGAAATCGGCGCGGTGGAACTGCTCGAACGCCGCCCCAGCGGGCGCAACTTCCACCGCTATCTGCGCCCGGACTGCGACTTCGAACCCGGCGCGCAGGAAGTCACCGGGCTGACCCTGGAATTCCTCGCCGACAAGCCGGAATTCCATGAGGTAGTGGACGAGTTCCTGGCGTTCATCGACGGCGCCGAACTGATCATCCACAACGCCTCGTTCGATCTGGGCTTCCTCGACAACGAACTGTCGCGTCTGGGCACGTCCTACGGGCGCATCCTCGACCGTGCCACGGTCATCGACACGCTGTTGCTGGCGCGCGAGCGCTTCCCGGGCCAGCGCAATTCGCTGGACGCGCTGTGCAAGCGCCTGGGCGTGGACAACTCGCACCGTCAGTTGCACGGCGCGCTGCTCGATGCGCAGATCCTCAGCGACGTCTACATCGCGCTGACCTCGGGGCAGGAGGAGATCGGCTTCGCTCTAACCGACGAGCGCGGCAACCACGCCGACGGTCAACGCGCGGCGTTCGATATGGCGACGCTGCTGCCGCGGCCGCGGGTGCTGCCGACCGCCTCGGAGCTGGAGGCGCACCAGGCGCGGCTGGAAAAGCTGCGCAAGAAGGCCGGGCGCGCGCTGTGGGACGCCGACGAGCCTGTGCTGGTCGAAGCCGTGGCTGGCTGAGCCGCCGCGGCGCTGGGCGCTGGCATTTGTCGGCGTGCGTCGGCGGGGATTCGCCATGCTGGTGCCGGAGCCGGTCTGCGCGGCAATGGCACGGGCGGCGGCGCGGCCATCCAGGCACGCGCCGGAGCAGCGGTGGCATGGCCGGGTATGGGCGTGCGTGCTAGCGCAGCGTTAGCGCGGTCTCTTGTGACGGCACACGCTGCGGCATCGATGTTGCCAACCAGCTAACGCCGCGTTCGCGGTCGGCGCCATAGTCGGCACCGGTCGCGCGCCTGCCTGCGCTCAGTGGCAGCGCACCAGGATCGCGGTGATGTTGTCCGAGCCGCCGCCGTCCAGCGCGGCCGCCACCAGCGTATCCACGCATTCCTGCGCGCTGCAGTCGTCGTGGCCGAGCGTGGCGGCGATGCCGGGGTCGTCCACTTCTTCGGTCAGCCCGTCGCTGCACAGCAGCAGTTGCATGCCCGGGCGCAGTTCGCCAGTCATCGTGGCCACGTTGAGGTGCAGCGGATCGGTGACGCCCAGCGCCTGGGTGACCACGTTGCGGTGCGGATGCGCGCGCGCCTGCTCGGCGGTCAGCGCGCCCTGCGCGATCAGTTCCTGCACATAGCTGTGGTCCTGGCTGAGCTGCGCCAGTTTGCCGTCGCGCCACAGGTAGGCGCGGCTGTCGCCGACCCAGGCCACTTCGAAGCGGTTGCCCTGCACGCGCGCGGCGACCACGGTGGTGCCCATCGGCAAGGTGTCGTTGCGCCGGCGCGAGGCGCGGATGATCTCTTCGTCGGCGATGCGGATCGCCTGCGCCAGCGGCGTGCCGCCGCGCACCTCGCGGACGATGGCCTCGCGCGCCAGGGCGCTGGCCACCTCGCCGCAGGCATGGCCGCCCATGCCGTCGGCGACCAGCCACAGGCCGAGCTCGTTGTCGCCGTAATAGGTGTCCTCGTTGAGTTCGCGGCGCAGGCCGACGTGGGTGAGATGTCCGAATTCGATCATTGCGCGCCCACGGCCGGCCCGGCTTCCTGTCATTCAAACGGCATCATCGCGGCCAAGCGGACATCAGGCAATCGCTGGCCGCGCCGCGGGGCAGGCGGGGTTCATGGCAGTGCGGGGGTGGGGACCGCGCTGCCGTGCGACGCGGCGCTTGTCCGCGCGCGGCGGGGACCGTATGATGCACGCCCCCGGTCCGCCGGGGACCACCCGGGAAGGTGGCAGAGCGGTTGAATGTACCTGACTCGAAATCAGGCAGGCGTTTATAGCGCCTCGGGGGTTCGAATCCCCCCCTTCCCGCCAGTTTCGCGGCAGCAGTATCGCCCGTGTGCAGAAGGCCCCGTCAGGGGCCTTTTGTTTTTGACGGCCGCGACCACGCTGCGCCGACATGGCTTTAAGGCCTGCTGGTTACACTTCCTCTCAACTCTCGCCTGGGTGTGCCCATGTCCGAAATCCTCGTCCCCGTGTCCTTCGGCGAACTGCTCGACAAGATCGCCATCCTGCAGATCAAGTCCGAGCGCATCGGCGATGCGGCCAAGCTGGCCAACGTGCGCGCGGAGTTGTCGGCGCTGGAAAAGACCTGGATGGCGCATCCGGCCGCCAGCGGCGACGTCGCCCGCCTGCGCCTGGAGCTGAAGGCGGTCAACGAGCGCCTGTGGGTGATCGAGGACGAGATCCGGATCAAGGAGAAGGCGCAGGCCTTCGACGAGGAATTCATCAAGCTCGCACGCAGCGTGTACTACGAGAACGACGAGCGCGCGCGGATCAAGAAGGAGATCAACCTGGCACTGGGTTCCAGCTACGTCGAAGAGAAGTCCTACCAGGACTACCGCGGCGCGGCGTCCTGAGCGAAGCATCCGGGAGGCGTCGCCGCCTCCCGGTGTGGCCCCTGTAGGCCAGGGATGGGCGGATCAGGCGCGGGCGACCAGGATTCCGGTGAGCCGGCGCACCAGCGGCAACGCCAGCAGCAGGGTGGGGAAGGCGCAGCCACGCCGCCGCCCGGCGCCCAGCCATAGCGAGTACACGCCCGGCGCCTGACCGACCGTACGCCGTGCACTGATCATCGAGACGACGTACGGCCACGCTCGGCCCGCGCACAAGCCGGCTTACATGCCCTGGTCGGCGCGGTAGCGCTCGAACGCGGCGATCGCGTCGTCCACGCCGATCAGCGCCATCACCGCGTCGAATTCGATCTTGCTGCCCCATTTCAGCTGCTCGGCCGGCTTGCCGAGGAACTTGCGCGCCGCCGCATCGTACTTGTCCACGCAGTAGCGGATGTCCGAATACGGGCCGCTGCGGCGCGGGTTGCTGGCCGCGTGCAGGCCCAGCACCTTGCTGCCCACGGCATTGGCGATGTGCATCGGGCCCGAGTCGGGGGTCATCACCAGCGCGGCGCGCTGCAGCAGCGCCGGCAGTTGCTTGAGCGTGTCGCGGCCGACCAAGTCCAGCGCCGGCGCGCGCATCGCCGCGACGATGGCGTCGGCCGTGCTGCGCTCCAGTGCGCTGCGCCCGCCGCACAGCACCACCCGCCAGCCCTGCGCGGCGGCGTGGTCGGCGACCGCGGCGTAGCGGTCGGCGTACCAGTTGCGGCGCACGTGGCTGGAACAGGGCGAGATCAGCAGCGCCGGGCGGCCGTCCTCGGGCCATTGCGCCTGCGCCCAGGCGTGCGCGTCGTCGGGAATCGGCAGGTCCCAGCGCACCTGCGTCTGGCGCAGGCCCAGCGGTTCGCAGAAGCTGCCGATCGCGTCGAGCACGTGGATGCCGGGGCGGTCGGGGATGCGTTCGTTGACGAACAGGCCGTGCAGGTCCTTGGAGCGGCTGCGGTCGTAGCCGATGCGGCGGCGCGCGCGTACGAACGCGGACAGTACGTTGGCGCGCAGCGCCACCTGCATCTGCAGCAGCGCGTCGAAGCCCTGCGCCGGCAGTTCGCGGCGCAGCGCGCGCATGCCGGCCAGGCCGCTGCGCTTGTCGTAGTCGTGGAAGATCACCCCGGGCAGGCCGTCGAGCAGCCTGTGCCCGCCTTTGTCGATGATCCAGTGCAGCGGCGGCGCGGCGGGCCAGGCGCGCTGCAGGGTGCGTACCAGCGGCACCACATGGGTCACGTCCCCCAGCGCCGACAGGCGCAACAGGCACAGCGAAGGGAGCGTTGCTGCCATGGTGTTGTTAGACTCGCTGAATGGTTGCATTCGACGCCACCGAAGCGCTGACGCCGTACCGCGAGGGCCGCGGCTATGGCGCCATTCTGTTCGACCGCCAACGGCTGCGGCAAGCCGAGCCGGCGCTGTTCTCGGCCGCGTACTGGGCCGAGCGCGCGCGCCCGGTGGACGAGGGCGGCCGCGGCGGCGCCTGGTTCGTCGATGCCCCGTTCGGCGCCAGCGTGCTGCGCCAGTACCGGCGCGGCGGCCTGGTCGCCAAGCTCAGCCGCGATCGCTACCTGTGGTCCGGCGCCGACCGCACCCGCAGCTTCGCCGAGTTCCGGCTGATGCGCGCGTTGATCGCACGCAAGCTGCCGGTGCCGCAGCCGCTGGCCGCCTGCTATCTGCGCCAGGGGCTGCGCTACCGTGCCGCGATCCTGATGGAGCGGCTGGAAGGGGTGCGCTCGCTGGCCGATCGCGCGCATGTCGCCGGCCGCGGCGCGCCGTGGGAGGAGACCGGGCGGCTGGTCGCGCGCTTCCACCGCGCCGGGCTGGACCACGCCGATCTCAACGCGCACAACATCCTGTTCGACGGCAACGGCCGCGGCTGGATGATCGATTTCGACCGCGGCGTGCTGCGCATCCCGGCCACGCGCTGGCGCGAGCGCAACCTCAAGCGCCTGCACCGCTCGCTGCTGAAGCTGCGCGGCGAGCGCAGCGTGGACGAGGTCAACAAGGACTACGCGCGCCTGCGCCGCGCCTACGACCTGGCCTGGAACCGGGGCTACTGATGACCTGGGCGCTGCGCTTTCAGGGCGTCGGCAATGCGTCGGCGGTGGAGCTGGGCTCGCCGATGGCCACGATCGAGCGCGACGCTGCGCCATGGCTGAGCATCGATTGCGGCG
The DNA here is from genome assembly GCF_014236855.1 of Xanthomonas sp. SI. NCBI lineage: Bacteria > Pseudomonadati > Pseudomonadota > Gammaproteobacteria > Lysobacterales > Lysobacteraceae > Xanthomonas > Xanthomonas sp. SI. The sequence continues at coordinate 3,849,931 of NZ_CP051261.1, read as the reverse complement.
GCGAGGGTCTGAGCGCCTACCAGGCGCACTACGCGGCGATGCCGCAGGCGCTGTTCGTGACCCATGTGCATCTGGACCATGTGGCCGGCTTCGAACGGCTGTTCGTGGACGCCTATTTCTCGGCGCGGCGCGGCAAGGTGCGGGTGTACGTGCCGGCGCCGCTGGTGCCGCTGCTGCATCGCCGGATCGGCGACTACCCGAACGTGCTGGCCGAGGGCGGCGCCAATTTCTGGGACGCGTTCCAGCTGATCGCGGTGGGCGATGCGTTCTGGCACGACGGGGTGCGGCTGGAGGTGTTTCCGGTCCGCCACCACTGGCCGGACACCGCCTTCGGGCTGCGCCTGCAGGGCGCGCTGGTCTGGAGCGGCGATACCCGGCCGATCCCGGAAATGCTGAGCCGTTATGCCGGCGACGGCGAACTGGTGGCGCATGACTGCGGTCTTCACGGCAACCCGTCGCATACTGGGGTCGATGACCTGGAACGGGAATATCCCGCCGAGTTGCTGCAACGCATGATGCTGTACCACTACGCCAGCGCCGAGGATGCCGAAGCCCTGCGCGCGCGCGGCCACCGCGTCGCGCGGCCGGGCGAGTGCGTGGCGCTGGAAACGCCGCGCGCGCCGCAGGTGCCGGCGCCATGAGCGCCGTGTTGCGCCCGCCGCTGCCGCTCGCGCCCATCGCGCCGCTGGATCGGTTGGGGCGGCCATTGCGCGACCTGCGCCTGTCGGTGATCGAGGCCTGCAATTTCCGCTGCGGCTACTGCATGCCGGCCGACAAGGTGCCCGACGACTACGGCTTCGATGCGGCCTCGCGATTGTCGTTCGAACAGATCGAGACGCTGGTGCGCGGCTTCGTGCGCAACGGCGTCAGCAAGCTGCGCCTGACCGGCGGCGAGCCGCTGCTGCGCCGCGACCTGTCCGAACTGGTGCGACGCCTGGCGCGCATTCCCGGCCTCGACGACCTGGCCATGACCACCAATGGTTCGCTGCTGGCGCGGCACGCGCAGGCCCTGCGCGACGCCGGGTTGCGCCGAGTCACGGTGAGCCTGGACGCGATCGACGCGGCGACCTTCCGGCGCATGTCCGGCGACCGCGGCGAGGTGGCGCAGGTATTGGCCGGCATCGAAGCGGCCGTGGCAGCCGGGCTGGGGCCGGTGAAGATCAATTGCGTGGTCCAGCGCGGCATCAACGACGACCAGGTGCTGCCGCTGCTGGCGCACTTCCGCGGCAGCGGCCACGTGCTGCGCTTCATCGAATACATGGACGTTGGCACCTGCAATGCCTGGCGCCGCGAGCGGGTGGTGCCTTCGGCCGAATTGCACGCGCGCATCGCCGCGCGCTGGCCGTTGCGCGCGCTGGACCCGCATTACGCCGGCGAAGTGGCCGCGCGCCATGCCTTCGTCGATGGCGGCGGCGAGATCGGCTTCGTCAGTTCGGTCAGCGCGCCGTTCTGCGGCGATTGCCATCGCGCGCGGGTGTCGGCCGACGGCCAGCTCTATACCTGCCTGTTCGCCGCCGCCGGCACCGACCTCAAGCCGGCCCTGGCCGGCGGCGAGGACGAGTTGGCCGCGCGCGTGCAGGCGCTGTGGGGCCAGCGCGGCGATCGCTACAGCGAACTGCGCGGCGATGCACGCGCGGCGCGCGGCAAGCACGTCGAGATGTTCCTGATCGGCGGATGAGCACAATGGACGCGTCGCTGAAGCAGCGGTTGTTCGCGCTGGAACTGGAATTGCTGGAGCCGGCGACGCGCGCCTCGATGGCGCGGTTGTCGGCGCTGCTCGACGAGGCGTTCGTCGAATTCGGTGCGTCTGGGCGCTGCATCGACAGGCAGGCGCTGCTGCAGGAACTGCCGGCAGAGGCCGGCGCGGTCCGCTATCGCGCGTTCGATTTGCAGGCGTGGTTGCCGGCGCCGGATCTGGCACAGCTACGCTATCGCAGCGAGCGCCACGATGGCGACGGCGCGCCGGTGCGGCATGCGCTGCGCAGTTCGCTGTGGCGCTGCCGCGATGGCGAATGGCGCATGCTGTTCCACCAGGGCACGCCGATTCCCGGCGCCGCCTGAGCAGGGTGCCGTGGGAGCGGCAGCGCAGCCTATGAGCGAAGAAAAGGCCAAATACGCCGTCGCGGCGAGCAAAACCCTGACCCATCTGGACCCGCAGGGGCTGCCGACGATGGTAGACGTCTCGGCCAAGGCCGTCACCGCGCGCGTCGCCGTGGCCGAGTCGCGGGTGCGCTTTCCCGCCGCGGTGGCCGCGCAATTGCGTGCCGACGCGCTGCGCAGCGCCAAGGGCGGCATCGTCGACACGGCGGTGATCGCCGGCACCATGGCGGTCAAGCGCACCCACGAACTGATCCCGTTCTGCCATCCGCTGCCGATCGACGGCTGCCGCTTCGCGATCGACTGGGCCTCGCCGCAGGTGCTGCGCATCGAGTGTACGGTGCGCACCGTGCACCGCACTGGCGTGGAGATGGAGGCGCTGACCGGCGCCAGCATCGCCGCGCTGACCGTCTACGACATGTGCAAGGCACTGTCCCACGCGATGACGATCGGCCCGGTACGGCTGCTCGGCAAGCGCGGCGGCAAGCGCGACGTCGGGAGCGCGGCATGAGCGTGACCGTGACCGTGCTGTATTTCGCCAGCCTGCGCGAGGCGGCGGGGATCGAGCGCGAACAGGTGCAGACCGCAGCCGCCGACCTGCGCGCGCTGTACGCCGAACTCGACGCGCGGCACGGCCTGCGCTGGCCGTCGCAGCGCCTGCGCGTGGCCGTGGACGGCGCCTTCGTGGGCTGGGACGACGCGCTGCGCGAGGGCAGCGAAGTGGTGTTCATTCCGCCGGTCTCGGGAGGCTGAACGATGTCCGACACGCACCGCTTCCATCTTGCCGACAGCGCCCTGGACATCGCCGCGCTGCGCGCGCCGCTGGCGCATGCGCAGGCCGGCGCCTACGCCAGTTTCGAAGGCTGGGTACGCGACCACAACGACGGCCGCGCGGTCGATGGCCTGCGCTACGAGGCCTATGCGGCGCTGGCAGAGGCCGAAGGCCGGCGCATCGCCGACGAAGCCCTGGCCCGCTTCGGCATCCTCGACCTGCGCTGCGTGCACCGCATCGGCGACCTGGCGATCGGCGACCTGGCGGTGTGGGTCGGCGTGGTCGCGGCGCACCGCGGCGCGGCGTTCGACGCGTGCCGCTACGTCATCGACGAGGTCAAGGCGCGGGTGCCGATCTGGAAGCACGAGCGCTATCACGAAGGCGGCGCCGGCTGGTTGCATCCGGAGGCGTAGGGCCGGCCCGGGATGCCAGACCATCGGCAGGGACGCCGATGTCGCGTCGACGATGACGTGAGGACAGCAAGGCACGCTCGTGCGATGGGCACCCGGATCGGCCGCTGTAGCGTTCTTCAAGAGATTAGGGTGGCGACCCCGCCGGCTGACCTCGGCGCCCGCGTCGATCGATACGCGCCGTGGGAATGCTGCCGTTGCGGGGATGGTTGCGCCGTCGCCACGGCCGGTGCCAACGACTGGCCAGGATCGACGCTTGCAGCACTGCGCGGGACACAGCCGCAGCTTGCCAGCACCCATCCGGTCGAAGTGACCGCATTTGCCTGGCGGATGTGTTTTCAGGAAAAGGGTGGCGACCCCGCCGGCTGACCTCGGCGCCCGCGTCGATCGATACGCGCCGTGGGAATGCTGCCGTTGCGGGGATGGTTGCGCCGTCGCCACGGCCGGTGCCAACGACTGGCCAGGATCGACGCTTGCGGCACTGCGCGAGACACAGCCGCAGCTTGCTAGCACCCATCCGGTCGAAGTGACTGCATTTGCCTGGCGGATGTGTTTTCAGGAAAAGGGTGGCGACCCCGCCGGCTGACCTCGGCGCCCGCGTCGATCGATACCGTTGCTGCCTTCCGGCCCTGGCGGAGTTTTCGACCTAGCGTCGCGAGGGGCCGACGGGGCCACCATAGAGACGAAACCGCGCCAGTGGCACGGTCTTTCCCTTTGAACGCTTTCGCCAGCGGCGAGGCAATTCTGCGAGGGAAGCGCAATTCGAATCTGGCGGAGAGAGGGGGATTCACTCGGCATCTTTCGATGCCTCGCCCTACGGGCGGCTTCGCCGTGCAGGTGGCGATGCCACCTGTCGAACCCGGGGGTTCTCACCCCCTCCCAGGCGCCGGCGAAACTCACGCGACTGGGCTATCTCAACACTTTCAATCTGGCGGAGAGAGGGGGATTCGAACCCCCGAAGCGCGGTTTAGACGCTTACACACTTTCCAGGCGTGCTCCTTCAACCACTCGGACACCTCTCCGTGCCTGCCGGCGCGACTAGCCGACGGCAGGGGCGGGATTCTAGCCGTCGCGGGCGCCGTTAACAAGGAGAACGCTCTGCGCGGGCCGGGACCTGCCGCCGGGTCCGGCGCCGATAGCAAAAAAAGCGCCGGCCTGCCGCCGTCCAGGCCCGTGGCGCCGGTCCGGCCGCCACTGCCGCTGAACGATCGACGCGGCGCGGCGTGGCACAATGGCGGTTCAGATGAAGACGGTTGCCTGATGTCCTATCTCGTTCTCGCCCGCAAGTGGCGCCCCAAGCGTTTTGCCGAGTTGGTGGGGCAGGAACACGTGGTCCGCGCGCTCACCAATGCGCTGGACAGCGGGCGCGTGCACCACGCGTTCCTGTTCACCGGCACCCGCGGCGTCGGCAAGACCACCATCGCGCGGATCTTCGCCAAGTCGCTGAACTGCGAGCAGGGCACCAGCGCCGATCCGTGCGGGCAATGCCCGGCGTGCCTGGACATCGACGCTGGCCGCTACATCGACCTGCTGGAGATCGACGCCGCATCCAATACCGGCGTGGACGACGTGCGCGAGGTGATCGAGAACGCGCAGTACATGCCCTCGCGCGGCAAGTACAAGGTCTACCTGATCGACGAGGTGCACATGCTGTCCAAGGCGGCGTTCAACGCGCTGCTGAAGACGCTGGAAGAGCCGCCGGAGCACGTCAAGTTCCTGCTGGCGACCACCGACCCGCAGAAGCTGCCGGTGACGGTGCTGTCGCGCTGCCTGCAGTTCAACCTCAAGCGCCTGGACGAGGAGCAGATCCAGGGGCAGATGACCAGGATCCTGGCCGCCGAGCAGATCGAGGTCGATGCCTCGGCGATCGTGCAGCTGGCCAAGGCCGCCGACGGCAGCCTGCGCGACGGCCTGTCGCTGCTCGACCAGGCCATCGCCTATGCCGGCGGCGCGCTGCGCGACGACGTGGTGCGGGCGATGCTGGGTACGGTCGACCGCACCCAGGTCGGGGCGATGCTCGAGGCGCTGGCCGATGGCGACGGGCAGCGGCTGCTGCAGGTGGTCGCCACGCTGGCCGAGTTCTCGCCGGACTGGGGCGGGGTGCTGGAGGCGCTGGCCGAGGCGCTGCACCGGATCCAGGTGCGGCAGCTGGTGCCGGGCGCGGCGGTGGCCGGCCTGGACGGGCTGGACCCGGCGCCATTCGCCGAGCGCCTGCGCCCGGAAATCGTGCAGCTGTGGTACCAGATGGCCTTGAACGGCCGCCGCGACCTGTACCTGGCGCCGAGTCCGCGCGCCGGGTTCGAGATGGCGGTGCTGCGCATGCTGGCGTTCCGTCCGGCGGGCGCGGCGCCGTTGCCGGCCGCGTCCGGATCGGGTACGACGACGGAAGGCCGTGCGCCTGCAGCGCCCGTGGCTGCGGCACCTGCTGCCGCTGCGGCCAGCGTCGCCGCGCCGCCCGTCGCCGCGATGCCCGCGCCCGCCGCACCGATGATGGCGCCAGCGCCGGCAGCGGCTGCGGTCGCAGACAAGCCGACACCGGCGCCCGCACCGGTCGCCGCGCCCGCCGTGCTCGACCCGCTGTGGGAAACCGCGGCACCTGCGCCGGCAACGCCGCCGGCGGCGACCAAGGCGCCGCTCGCGCCGGCAGCCACCGCCGCGGCCGAGCCGGAAATGGCGATGGTGCCGCCGCTGGCCATCGCTGAGCGCACGCCCCCCGAATACGCCACGCCGCGCGTGCTGCACGCGGCCGAGGACTGGCTGGAACTGGTCGCCGATTGCGGCCTGACCGGGCCGTCGCGGCAGCTCGCCGCCAACTCGGCCTTCGTCAGCCACGCCGACGGCGTGCTGCGGCTGTCGCTGTCGCCGGGCTTCGAATACCTGCAGTCCGAGCGCTCGCTCGGCGAACTGGCCGCGGCGCTGGCCGACGCGCTGGGCAGCCGGCCGAAGATCGTGATCGAAAGCGGCATTGCGGTCGATGCCGAAACCCTGCACGAGCGCTCGCACCGGCAACGCGGCGAGCGCCAGAGCGCGGCCGAGACCGCGTTCCTGCAAGACCCGGCGGTGCAAGCGCTGATCCAGCAGCAAGGCGCGCGGGTCGTGCCCGATTCCATCCGCCCCTACCAAGAGTAATCAAGCATGCGTGGGAACATCGCCCAATTGATGCAGCAGGCGCAGAAGATGCAGGAAAACCTGCAGCGCGCCCAGGAAGAACTGGCCCAACTGGAAGTCACCGGCAGTGCCGGCGGCGGCATGGTCAGCGTGACCCTGACCGGCGCCAAGGAGTGCCGCAAGGTGCGGATCGATCCGAGCATCCTCTCCGACCAGGAGATGGCCGAGGATCTGATCGCCGCCGCCTTCAACGATGCCTCCAACAAGATCGACGCCGAGTCCAAGTCGCGGATGGGCGCGGCCACGGCCGGCATGCCGATTCCGCCGGGCATGAAGCTGCCGTTCTGAGGGGCCGGGATTCGGGAGTGGGGAGTGGGGATTCGCGAAGGCAAGCGCGAAGCCGCTGCTTCCCGATCCCGGAGCCCGACGTCCGAATCCCGAATTCATGTCTTCCCTGCTCGAACAACTGATCGAGGCCTTCCGGATCCTGCCGGGCGTGGGCCAGAAGTCGGCGCAGCGCATGGCCTATCACGTGCTCGAGCGCGAGCGCGACGGCGGGCTGCGCCTGGCCAACGTGCTGGCCGAGGCGGTGGAGAAGGTCGGCCACTGCACGCAGTGCCGCGATTTCAGCGAGACCGAGCTGTGCGCGATTTGCGCCAGCGCAGGCCGCGATCGCCAGCAGCTGTGCGCGGTGGAGTCGCCCGCCGACCGCCTGGCGATCGAGCACGCCACCGGCTACCGCGGGCTGTATTTCATCCTGCAGGGGCGGCTGTCGCCGCTGGACGGCGTCGGGCCGCGCGAACTCGGCCTGGACCGGCTCGGCACGCGGCTGGCGCAGGGCGAGATCACCGAGCTGATCATCGCCACCAATTCCACCGTCGAGGGCGAGGCCACCGCGCATTATCTGGCGCAGCTGGCGCGTCGGCATGGCGTGCGTCCTAGCCGGCTGGCGCAGGGCCTGCCGCTGGGCGGGGAGCTGGAGTACGTGGATCGCGGCACGCTGTCGCATGCGTTCGGCAGCCGCAACGAGGTCCCGCGCGGCGGCGCAGGCGAGTAGCGGCACGTCTGGCGATGGCTGCGTGTCGCCGAATTCGGCTATAACGACTGCCCCTTTCCGCTGTGCGAGCCGGCCCATGGACACCATCTTCGGCAAGATCATCCGCCGCGAAATTCCCGCGAGCATCGTATACGAGAACGACGACGTGCTCGGCTTCAAGGACATCGCGCCGCAGGCGCCGGTGCACGTGCTGTTCATTCCCAAGCAGGTGGAGATTCCCACCCTCGACGACCTGGCGCCGGAGCAGGCTACGCTGGTCGGCAAGCTGGTGCTGGCCGCGGCCGCCTACGCGCGCGAGCAGGGCCTGGCCGAGGACGGCTACCGGGTGGTGATGAATTGCCGCGAGCATGCCGGGCAGACCGTGTTCCATCTGCACCTGCACCTGCTGGCAGGTGCGCCGCTGGGCCGCTTCGGCACGCCCTGAGCGGCCGCCGCGGCGCGACTTGCCGCAGCCCTGCCGGCCAAACAGAAAACGCCGCTTTTCAGCGGCGTTTTCTTCTCCATCATGACACAGCGCGTGGCGCCGGGCGGCTTACCACCAGCCGCGGCCCCAGCCCCAGCGCGGACCCCACGGATCCCACGGGCCCCAGGGACCGTACGGGTAGGCGGGGACCACGTCGACCTGGCGCACCACCGGCCACAGGTAGACCACGTCGGCATCGATCTTCGGCAGGCGGTAGTCGTACTCGCCGATGCGCGTGCTCTCGTAGCCGGCGACGTGGCCGATGAAGGTCACCTCGCGGCCGGGTTCGAACACTGCCGGGTCGTAGAAGCCGGAGCGGCAGGCGACGAAGCGGCCGTCGCTGGCGTCGGCCGAGTCGCTGTCCGGACGGCCGCTGGCGCTCAACGGCCGCGACAGCATCTGGAAGCAGGTCTGGCCCTGGCCGGGCTTGGTCTGGATGATCTTGCCGCCCCAACGCACCGAGGTACCGACCTGCTGGCCGGCGACCGAGTCGCGCGGGGTGACGGTGGCGAATTGGCCTTGCAGCGGCTTGGGCGCGGTCGCGCAGGCACCCAGGGCGAGAACGGCCAGGACGGGGAACAGCAATCGGATCTTCATCGAAATGCTCCGGTATGCGGACGGTGCCTGCGCAGGTCGCGCAACAATGAAGCCCTGTCCGAATCCGCGCCAGCGTAGCGCGAATCGGCGAAACGTTGGCTGAGCGAAAGCAACGCGTTTGCCTCCATCACCTGGTGTACACGCGATGCCCACAGCAGCGCCGGTTCGTGCGCTTCGCGGCCCAGGCCGAGCCGGGCGTAGCGCCGGCCCAGCCGGCGCCAGGCGCGCAGCAGCGGGTCGCGCTCGCGTTCGCCGCGCGCCAGCAGCCAGGCCATCCAGCCCAGCAGCAGGGCGGCGAAGCCGGCGAACAGGGCGACCAGTTGCGCCGGCTCCAGCTTGGCGATGCCCAGGTTGCTCAACAGCTGCTGTTGGCGGTTGGCGTCGAAGGACAGCACCAGGTCGTTCCAGCCGCGGCGCAGCCAGTCGCCGACGTCGCGCAACTGCCAGTCGGCGTTGCCGCCCTGGGCGCCGGCATCGCCGCCGAGGCGGTCTTCCAAGGTGTCGTAGATGCGTTCCGGGGCGACCGCGGCGGTCGGGTCCACGCGCACCCAGCCGCGCTGCGGCAGCCACACTTCGGCCCAGGCGTGGGCGTCCATGCGCCGCACCACCCAATAGCCGCCGAACGGATTGCGGGTGCCGCCGGCATAGCCGGTGACCACGCGCGCGGGGATGCCGGCGCCGCGCATCAGCACTACGAAGGCGGAACTGAAGTGCTGGCAGAACCCGGCCTTCTGCTGGAACAGGAATTCGTCCACGCCGTCGCGGCCGGGCAGCGGCGTCTCCAGCGTGTAGGCGAAGTCGCGGCGGATCCATTGCAGCGCGCGCGCCACGATCGCGGCATCGTCGGCGCCGGCCTGCTGCCGCCATTGTTTGGCCAGCGCCAGGGTGCGCGGGTTGTAGCCGGGCGGCAGCGCCAGCGCGCGCTGGCGCTGTGCCGGCGCCAGCGCGGCCTCGAAGCGCAGCGGCGGCGCCGAGCGCAGGCGCCAGCGGGTCAGCGCGCCGAGCGGGCGCTCGCTGTGCAGCACGTAGTCGGCGGAGATGCGGGTGCCTTCCGGCGCCTGCAGCGGCAGGTCCAGCGCCACCAGCTGGCGGCGATCGGTCGGCTCGACTTCGATCTCGTAGTCCCACGCGGCCGCGCCGGTCTGCACCGCCGGTGCCGGCAGATACGCATTGCCGCGATCCGCACGCCAGGTACTGCCGTCGAAATCCCACAGCACCGGCCCGCGCCAGTAGCGTTGCGCCGGTGCCGGCACGCGGCCGAAGAACTGCACGCGCAGCGCCGGGGTGTCGTCGGCCATCAGGTCCAGCCACTGACCCGGGCTCATCGTGTCCGACAGGCCAGGCCGGCCCAGCGCGCGCTCGGGCACGCCCCACAGCGGCGAGCCCAGGCGCGGGAACAGCCAGAACGCGGCCAGTGCCAGCGGCAGGCCCAGCGCCAGCAGCCGGCCGACGCCGCGCAGCTGGCCGCGCAGCGGCGGCGCGGCGCTGTGGCCTTCCTGGTCGGCCAGGCGCTGCATGCACAGCAGCGCGGCGATCACCGCGGCCAGCCCCAGCAGCATCGTGATCGGCCCCTGGTCCAGCAGGAACGCGGCGAATGGCGCGAACAGGGCGAAGCCGAGCAGGCTGCGCGCATCGCGCAGCGTCTTCAGTTCCGATGGCTTGATCGCCAGCATCGCCGCGAGCATGGCGCAACCGGTGTCGCGGCCGAAGCGCATGCCGACCTGCCAGTAGATCGCCGCCAGCATCGCCGCCACCAGCAGCAGGCGCAGCGCGGCCGGCAGCGGCCGCCATGCCGAACTGGCGCCGATCAGCAGCGCGGTCGCCGCGAACAGCAGCGCCAGCGCGCCGGGCAACTGCAGCAGCAGCGGCAGCAACGCCAGCAGGCCGGCACCCAGCGCCCAGTGGCGGCTGCTGTCGCGCAGCGCGGGCGAGCGCGGCTCAGCCATGCGGCAGCAGCGCCAGCGCGCGCAGGCACAGGTGCCGGTGTTGCGGGCCGCGGCTCGGGCCTAGCGGCGGCTGCCCCGGCAACAGCAGGCGGTAGCGGCGGCCGTCGCGCTCGGCCTCGTTGACCCAGCGCGCCAGCCGCGCGATGCGGCGCTCGTAGGGCAGCGCCGGCAGGCTGCGCCAGTCCAGCACCACGTCCACGCCGATCGGGCGTTCGTATTCGCGCACCAGCAACGTGTCGCGGCGCGCCGAGTGCTTCCAGGAGATCGCGCGCGGCGCATCCCCGGCGCGGTACGGGCGCAACTGCTGCAGCTCTTCGCCGAGCGCGTGCAGGCGGGTCTGGGTCGGGGTGCCGTCGCCGTGCGGCAGCGGCGGCCCGTCCTGCTCCGGTTGCGGATAGACCAACAGCGGCGCGTCCGGCCAGAACCAGGCCCAGGCGCGCAGCAGGCCCAGCGGCTGGGTGGTGGAAATGCGGATGCGCTGCAGGTCGAGCCAGCCGCGGCGTTCGGTGGGCAGTTCCAGGTCGGCTTCGGTGGCGCCGTCGCCGTGCAGGTCGATGTAGGTGTGCCGGTCGGCATGCGCCACGCGCAGGCCGCGGCGCTGCCGGGCGTCGCCGGCGGCCAGCGCCAGGCGCAGCCGCAGCGGCGTGCCGGCCGCGACCGGTTCGGCCGACAGCGCGTCCAGGCGCAGTCCCGACAGCTGCAGGTGGGCGGCGATCGCGCTGGCGATGGCGGCCGCGCCGAGCAGCATCGCCAGCAGCAAGGCGGGGTTGTTGTTGTAGTTCAGCGCGCCGAGCAGCATCGCGCCGAGCAACAGCGCCAGGAAGCCACCGAACGGCGTGGGCAGGATGTAGATGCGGCGCCGGTCCAGCCGCACCGGCAGCGGCTCGGGATCGCGCGGCCGCGCCAGCCGTGCCAGCGCCTGCCGCCACTCGCGCAGCCGTGCCCGCATCGGCCTCAGTCCACCGCCACGCTGTGCAGGATCGCCTTGGCCAGCGCTTGCCCGGAGGCCGATTCCTGTTCGGCCACCAGGCGATGTTCGGCGACCGCCACGAACAGCGCCTGCACGTCCTCGGGCAGCGCGTGCGCGCGGCCGAGCAGCAGCGCGTGCGCCTTGGCCGCGCGCAGCAGCGCGATGCCGGCACGCGGCGACAGGCCCACGCGCACGCCCGGATGCTGGCGGCTGCGCGCGAGCAGCGCCTGCACGTAGCCGACCAGCGCGTCGCTGGCGTGGATCTGTTCCACGCTGTGCCGCAGCGTGGCCATGTCGGTGTCGCTGAGCAGCGGCTGGGCCTGCGCGATCAGGTCGCGGCGGTCGCTGCCGCTGAGCAGCGCGCGTTCGGATTCGGCGCTGGGATAGCCCAGCGCCAGCCGCAGCAGGAAGCGGTCCAGTTGCGAATCGGGCAGCGGAAAGGTGCCCGACAGGTCCACCGGATTCTGCGTGGCGATGACGAAGAACGGCGCCGGCAGCGGATGCGTGGTGCCGTCCAGGGTGACCTGCTGTTCGGCCATCGCTTCCAGCAGCGCGCTCTGCGTGCGCGGCGGCGCGCGGTTGATCTCGTCGGCGAGCAACACGTGCGCGAACACCGGGCCGGGATGGAACTGGAACTGGCGCGATTGCGCGTCGTACACCGACACGCCGAGCACGTCGGCCGGCAGCAGGTCGGAGGTGAACTGCACGCGTTGGAAGCTCAATCCCAGGCTCGCGGCCAGCGCATGCGCCAGTGTTGTCTTGCCGAGTCCGGGCAGGTCCTCGATCAGCAGATGTCCTCCGGACAGCAGCGCGACAAACGCCATGCGCACTTGCTGCGGCTTGCCCAGGACCAGCGAATTGACCTGCTGCTGGGCCTGCGCGAGCGCCTCGCGCAGCGTATCGGTTAGCATTTCCTGCAAGCGGGGCGGAGTAGGCATCGCATTCTCGCAACGGTTTAGGGGAGTCTAAAGGCAATGCAAGGCGAACAACGTGCACGCACCACCTTCATGGTGCTGTGGATGCTGGTCACCGCAGCCAAGCTGCTGGTGGCCGCGCGCCTGCCGTTGTTCGTCGACGAGGCGTTCTATTGGCAGGAAGGCCAGCACCTGGCCGCCGCCTATTCGGATCTGCCCGGGCTGACCGCCTGGCTGGCGCGGCTGGGCGTGGCGCTCGGCGGCGACCACCTGTTGGCGCTGCGCGCGCCGTTCCTGCTGGTGTCGGCGTTGATGCCGTGGCTGATCGCGCGCATCGCCACGCGCTGGTTCGGTGCGGTGGCCGGCTGGCGCGCCGGCAGCCTGACCTTGCTGATGCCGCTGTCGGGCACGCTCGGCATCCTCGCCTTGCCGGACGTGCCGATGGCGCTGGCGACGATCCTGTGCATGGACGCCAGCGCGCGGCTGCTGCGCCAGATCGATGCGATGAGTGCGGTGGAACTGGCGCTGGGCCTGACCCTGGGCGCGCTGAGCCATTACCGCTTCGCCGGGGTGATCGGGGTCGGCGCGATCGCGCTGCTGCTGATCCCGCAGGGCCGGCGCATGCTGCGCGATCCGCAGGTGTGGGTGGCGCTGGCGATGGGCATCGTCGCCTGGCTGCCGCTGCTGGCCTGGAATGCGGACAACGGCGAGGCCGGGGTCAAGTTCCAGCTGATCGATCGGCATCCGTGGAGCTTCCAGCCCGGCGGCATCGCCTTCGTGCTGATCCAGGGCCTGCTGGTCACGCCGCTGCTGGCGGTGGCGATGTGGAAAGTGGCGCTGGTGGCCACCCGCGGCGGCGGCAGCGGCGGCGCACGCGTGCAGTGGCGCTATTTCGGCCTGCTCGGCGGCGTGTCCACGCTGGGCATCTTCCTGCTCGGCTTCTTCACCGATGCCGAGCGCATCAGTTTCCACTGGCCGTTGCCGGGCTATCTGGCCTTGCTGATCGCCGCGCCGGTGATCCTCAACGGCTGGCCGAAACGGCTGCGCCGCGCGACCTGGTTGCTGACCGGGATCGGTCTGGTCGGCGCGTTCGGCTATTACCTGGCGGTGTCGGTGCCGTCGGTGCGCGAGCATGCCGCTGGCGACAAGTACTACCCGCGCAACTTCGCCGGCTGGAAGCCGCTGGCCTCGGCAGTGCGCCGCGAACTGGCGGCGATGCCGGCGGGCACGCAGGTGCTGGCCGACAACTTCAAGGTCGGTGCCGAGCTCGGTTTCGAACTGGGCGATGCCGATATTCAGGTGCTGCCGCACGCGTTGAACGACAAGCACGGGCGCAGCGCGCAGCTGCGCCAGTGGGGCCTGCTCGGCGATGGCCGGCGCGATGGGCCGCGGCTGCTGGTGCTGTCGCCCAGCGACATGAAATACCGGCTGCTGCTGCAGCGCTATCACGCCGTGTGCGAACTGGTCGGCCCGTTGCCGCCGCCGAAGGTGGTGTCCAGCGATCACGGCAACCAGCGCTTCCTGCTGTTCGCGCTGCCGGCGCAACGCCTGCCTGGGCCGTGCACGACGCCGGCGATGGCCTGGTTCAACGCGCCGGGCGTGGGCGACAAGGTGGCGCCGCATTTCGAGGTGTCCGGCTGGGCGTTCAAGGATGGCGTGGGCATCGCCCGGGTCGAGGTGCTGCTCGACGGCAAGGTCGCCGCGCAGGCGCGCTACGGCGAGACCTACGACATCACCGCGTTCTGGAAGATCTCCACCGATCCGGGCCATCCCAACGTCGGCTTCCGCGCCGAACTCGATGCCAGCGGATTGGCGCCGGGCACGCATTGGCTCGGCCTGCGCCTGCATGGCCGCGACGGCAGCGTCGAGGAGTGGTGGGAGCAGCCGATCGAACTGCGCCGCCGCTGATAGCATGGCGCGCCTTTCCACGCCCGCCGCGCAGGACCGCCCACCGCCCATGCCGAGTCTTTCTGCTGCCCACGCCGCGGCCATGCCGCGGATCGCGGTGCTGGTTCCCTGCCACAACGAAGCGGCCACGATCGGCCAGGTGATCGCCGCGTTCGCCGCGCAGTTGCCGACGGCGAGCATCCACGTGTTCGACAACAATTCCAGCGACGCCACCATCGAGCGCGCGCGCGCGGCCGGCGCGCAGGTGCGCGAAGTCGCGTTGCAGGGCAAGGGCAACGTGGTGCGGCGCCTGTTCGCCGATGTCGATGCCGACGTGTACGTGCTGGTCGATGGCGATGCGACCTACGACGCGGCGATGGCGCCGGCGCTGATCGAGCGCCTGCTGCGCGATGGCCTGGACATGGTGGTCGGCGCGCGGCGCAGCGACGAGGTCGCGGCCTATCGCGCCGGGCACCGCGTCGGCAACGTGCTGCTGACCCGCTGCGTGAGTTTCCTGTTCGGGCGCAGTTTCGACGACATGCTGTCCGGCTACCGGGTGTTCTCGCGGCGCTATGTGAAGTCGTTTCCCGCGCATGCCGCCGGCTTCGAGACCGAGACCGAACTGGCGGTGCACGCCCTGCAGTTGCGCATGCCGGTGGCGGAAGTGGCCACGGCCTACGGCGCGCGGCCGCAAGGGTCGCAAAGCAAGCTGCGTACCTGGCACGACGGCACGCGGATCCTGCTGACCATCCTGCGCCTGTTCAAGGCCGAGCGGCCGTTGCTGTTCTTCTCGCTGGGCTTCGGCGCCTGCGTGCTGTTGGCATTTGGGCTGGCGGTGCCGCTTGTGCTCACCTATGCGCACACCGGCCTGGTGCCGCGCTTCCCGACCGCAATCCTGTGTTCGGCGCTGGTGCTGCTCGGCTTCCTGTTGCTGGCCTGCGGGCTGATCCTGGGCACGGTCACCCGCGGCCGGGTCGAGGCCAAGCGCCTGGCCTATCTGGCGATCCCGGCGCTGCCGTCGCGTTCGCCGTCGGCGTCTGCCACTGCCGAAGACGACCACGCATGAGTGCGGCAAGCGCCGCAGTGCCGGGTCCGAGCCGCCGCCAGCGCCTGCTGCGCGCGCTGGATCGCCGCTTCGCCTTCCACAGCCGCGGCGACGTGATCGCCGCCGGCATCGCGGTGGCGCTGCTCGGCGGCCTGCTGTCGCTGCTGCTGGGCCAGGACGCCAACTGGGATCTGCGCAATTACCACCTGTACAACGGCTATGCCGCGCTGCACGGCCGCCTCGGCACGGACCTGGCGCCGGCGCAGTTGCAGAGCTACTTCAATCCGTTGCTGGACGTGCTGCACTACGCGCTGATGACCGGCCTGCCGGCGCCGCTGGCGGGCTTCGCGATGGGCGCGCTGCACGCGCTGGCGTTCCTGCTGCTGGCCGGCATCGTCTGGCAGGTGCTGGATCCGCGCCTGGATCGGGCGCGGTTGGCGCCGTGGCTGGCCCTGGCCGGCATGTGCAGCGCTGCGTTCCTGTCCGAATTCGCCGGGACCATGGCCGACAACAGCAGCGCACTGCCGGTGCTGGGCGCCTTGCTGGCCGCGCTGCACGCGCAGCGCCGGCAACAGGCGGCCGGGCAGGGCGTGGCGGTGGCGTGGTGGGCGCTGGCCGGTGCGCTGCTGGGCCTGGCGCTGGCCTGCAAGCTGACCAATGCGTCGTTCGCGCTTGCGCTGGGCGTGGCCGCGCTGGTCGCGGGCGGGCGCATGCGGCAACGCGTCGGCGGCGCCGCGGTGCTGACCGTGGTCACCGTGCTCGGCTTCGCGGTCCTGGCCGGGCCGTGGTTGCTGGGCGTGTGGAAGGCCTTCGGCAACCCGCTGTTCCCGCAGTTCAACAGCCATTTCCTGGCGCCGCTGGCGCAGCCGGTCGCGCTCAGCGATACGCGCTGGCTGCCGCAGGGCTGGCTGCAGTGGCTGAGTTGGCCGCTGCACTTCTCGTTCGCGCCGAACCGGGTCAGCGAGGTCGCCTTGCGGCAGATCGTCTGGCCATTGCTGTACCTGGTCGGTCTGGCCACGCTGCTGCGCTTCGCGCTGCGCCGGCCACCCCGGCCCGCGGTGGCCAGCGACGTGGTCGCGCCGGCATGGCGCGCGCTGCTGGTGTTCTTCGTGGTCGCGTACCTGGCCTGGCAGTCGGTCTTCAGCATCCAGCGTTACCTGGTGGTACCGGAGTTGCTGGCGCCGCTGCTGCTGTGGGTCGGGCTGCGGCGCTTGCTGCCGGCACGCATCGCCGCGCCGGCGGCGCGCTGGGCGCTGATCGCCTGCGCACTGGTCGCCATACAGGGCTGGGGCGACTGGGGCCACGAACGCTGGGCGCGCGCGGCGTTCCGGGTGCAGGCGCCGAGCATGCCGCAGCCGGCGCGCAGCCTGGTGCTGCTGGTCGGCGATGTGCCGCAGTCGTGGCGCATCCCGTTCCTGCCGGCGCAGGCGGCGTACGCGTCGGTGGCGTCCAATTTTCCCGAATCGCCGGCCTATGCCGAGCGCGTGCAGGCGCTGCTGGCCGAACGCGGCCAGGGCTATGCGCTGTTGCCGGCGACGGTGGATCGCAACGTCGCGCGCTTGCAGCGGCTCAATGCGCTGGCTGCGCGCCTGGGCCTGGACCGGGGGCCGGACTGCCGGCTGATGCGGCGCCTGGCGCACCGGCCGGTACGCGCGGCAGTGACCGAGCACGATGGCCGCTGCCAGTGGACGATCCTGCCGGAACGGGCCATCGACATCGCCGCCGGCGACCGCGAGGCGTTGGCCCTGGCCGACCGGCAGTTGGCCGGCTACGGCCTGGCCTTGCAGCTGGACACCTGCGCGGTCCACGAGTCCTGGGTCGGGCAGGCGCGCTTTCCGTACCAGTGGTGCCGGGTCGGCCGGCGCTGATCGCGCTGGGTCAGGGCAGCACGTAGCCGGCCTCGCGCAGCAGCCCGGCCAGGCCGATCAGCGGCAGCCCGACCAGCGCGGTCGGGTCCTGGCTGTGGATCGCGCTGAACAGGCTGATGCCCAGGCCTTCGCACTTGAAGCTGCCGGCGCAGTCCAGCGGCTGCTCGGCGGCGACGTAGCGGGCGATCTCCTCGGCCTGCAGCACGCGGAAGCGCACTTCGGTCAGGTCGCACAGCTGCAGCGCCCGTTCGCCGCGCAGCAGGCACACCGCGGTATGGAAGCGCACGCTGCGTCCGGACATCGCCGCCAGCTGCGCCTGCGCGACCTCGGCATGGCCGGGCTTGCCCAGCGGCTGGCCATCGAGTTCGGCGACCTGGTCGGAGCCGATCACCCAGGCATCGGCGGCGCCGGCGGCCACCGCCGCGGCCTTGGCCCGCGCCAGGCGCTGCGCCAGCGCCAGCGGCGCTTCCCCGGGCAGCGGCGTCTCCTCGACCTGCGGGCGGGCGCTGTCGAACGGCAGGCGCAGGCGCTGCAGCAGCTCGCGACGATAGACGGAGGTGGAGGCCAGGATCAGGCGCGGCATCGGCGGTCGGGCAGGGCGGCGCGGGCGCCGGGGCCGGCAGTCTGCGGCGGCAGGCCCGGGCCGGGCAAGCAGGTCGTTGGACGGGCAGAATGACGAGCGTGGCAGGATGACAGGGACGGGTTTGACAGAGCCTGTCCTAGTCCTTAACATTCTGCGGCTTATGTCCGCGAACGTGCCCGAACTGTTGGATGCCTGGCGGATGGTCGCAGCGCGCAGGGTCTTCGAAGACCGTCTGCCGCTCTCGGCGATGACCCGTCTGCAAGGCAGTCTGGCCGATACCGAAGGCGAATGCCGCTACACGCTGGAATTCGGCCGCGACGCTGTACTGCAAGTGTCCTACGTCGAACTGACGCTCGAAACCGAGCTGCCGCTGATCTGTCAGCGCAGCCTGCAGCGCTTCCTGCTGCCGGTGTCCAGCGTACAGCGGCTGGGGCTGATTCGCAGCGAGGCCGAAGAGGCCGCGCTGCCGCCGGAGTACGAGGCCTTGCTGGTGCCGGACGACGGCATGCTGCGGCCCGCCGATCTGGTCGAGGACGAGTTGGTGCTGGCGGTTCCGCTGGTGCCGGTGGCGCCCGGAAGCGAGGCGGTCGAACAGGACTGGCCGGCGACCGAGGAAGAGGTGAGCAAGGCCAACCCGTTCGCGGCGTTGGCGGCGCTGAAGAAACAGTAGCGGTCGGCTCGCCGGCCCGCTGCCTTGAAGGTTGTTGCCGGACGCGCGCGTCCTGCGCGACGTAATGACGACAGATGTAAACGAACCGAGTTTGGAGCAATCCCATGGCTGTGCAGAAATCCCGTGTCACCCCGTCCCGCCGCGGCCAGCGCCGTTCGCACGACGCCCTCAGCGCCAAGCAGCTGTCGACCGACCCGACCAGCGGCGAGATCCACCTGCGCCACCACATCACCGCCGACGGCTACTACCGCGGCAAGAAGGTGATCGTCACCAAGACCTCGCAGGTCGAAGAAGATTGATTTGTGCCCGTCCCTCGCGCCGCGGCGGACGGAGTCACCCATCTTCACAGGCCGCGCCCGCACGGGCGGCCTGCGTAACAGGCAACAGGAATCAGCATGAGCAAGCGGATCTATTCCAGGATCGCGGGCACCGGTAGCTATTTGCCTGAAAAAGTGTTGACCAACGACGATCTGTCGCACATGGTCGATACCAGCGACGAATGGATCCGCAGCCGTACCGGCATCCGCGAGCGGCACATCGCCGCGCCGGGGCAGACCGCCGGTGATCTCGGCTACGAAGCCGCGTTGAAGGCGATCGAGGCGGCCGGCATCGAGGTCGCCGCGCTCGACATGATCGTCGTCGGCACCACCACCCCGGATCTGATCTTCCCGTCCACCGCCTGCCTGATCCAGGCGCGGCTGGGCGCGGTCGGTTGCGCCGCGTTGGACGTCAACGCCGCCTGCTCGGGCTTCGTCTACGCGCTCAGCGTGGCCGACAAGTTCATCCGCTGCGGCGACGCCAAGACCGTGCTGGTGATCGGCACCGAGACCCTCAGCCGCATCGTCGACTGGACCGAGCGCACCACCTGCGTGCTGTTCGGCGACGGCGCCGGTGCGGTGGTCCTGCGCGCCGACGAAGACACCGGCATCCTCAGCACCCATCTGCATGCCGACGGCAGCAAGAAGGAACTGCTGTGGAATCCGGTCGGCATCTCCACCGGGCTCGGCGACGGCACCGGCGACGCCTCCGCCGGCGGCATCCAGATGAAGGGCAGCGAGGTGTTCAAGTACGCGGTCAAGGCGCTGGACGCGGTGGTCGACGAGACCCTCGACGCCAACGGCCTGAACAAGGGCGACCTGGACTGGCTGATCCCGCACCAGGCCAACCTGCGCATCATCGAAGCCACCGCCAAGCGCCTGGAGCTGTCGATGGAGCAGGTGGTGGTGACGGTGGACATCCACGGCAACACCTCGTCCGCCTCGGTGCCGATGGCGCTGGACGTGGCGGTGCGTTCCGGCCGCGTGCAGCGCGGCCAGCTGCTGCTGCTGGAAGCCTTCGGCGGCGGCTTCACCTGGGGCTCGGCGCTGCTGCGCTACTGAGTCCGTCAATCCCCGCGGCATGGCGCCCAGGCGCGCCATGGCCCGCGGCGGGTGCGAGCGCGCCACGCGCCTCGCCCCGGTGCAGGCGGCAGTGATGGCCGCCTCCATTGCGTTGATCCAATCCTTTGACCCAAGGGGCGGCCCGATCGAACGTCGGAACCCGCTGGAAAGCGCGTGCCCGCTCGAACCTCGGCCGATCCAGCGCTGTCGCGTCTCGCCGCCGCGGCGCGGTCTGCCCCTCGGTCACCCATCTCCGTCGCGCTGCGCCGGGTCGCGCGCCGTCCGTATCCGGCCGCGCTGCGACCGCTGCCGCGCAGGCGCACATACGCCCGGGTACAGACGCACGGCCGGTTTCGCCCGTATCATCGCCGCTCGATTTTTGCAGGCGCATCCGCGTGACCGATTCCACACTCGCCTTCGTTTTCCCCGGCCAGGGTTCGCAATCGCTGGGCATGCTGGCCGAACTGTCCGAGCTGCACCCGCAGCTGCGCGACAGCTTCGTCGAGGCCTCCGACGGCGCCGGCGTCGACCTGTGGGCGCTGACCCAGGGCGGCCCCGAGGAAATGCTCAACCGCACCGAATACACCCAGCCGGCGCTGCTGGCGGCGAGCGTGGCGCTGTGGCGGCTGTGGCTGGCCCAGGGCGGCGCGCGTCCGGCGCTGCTGGCCGGGCACAGCCTGGGCGAATACAGCGCGCTGGTCGCGGCCGGCGCGCTGTCGCTGCACGACGGCGCGCACCTGGTGCGCCTGCGCGGCCAGCTGATGCAGGACGCGGCCCCGGCCGGGGTCGGCGCGATGGCCGCGGTGATCGGCGCCGAGGACGCGCTGGTCGAGGAAGTCTGCGCGCAGGCCGCCGGCAGCCAGGTGGTGGTCCCGGCCAACTACAACTCGCCCGGCCAGGTGGTGATCGGCGGCGACGCGGCGGCGGTCGACCGCGCGCTGGCGCTGCTGGCCGAGCGCGGCGTGCGCAAGACGGTGAAGCTGGCGGTCAGCGTGCCCTCGCATACGCCGCTGATGCGCGAGGCAGCCAACCGCCTGGCCGAGGCGATGCGCGGCATGGCCTGGCACGCGCCACAACTGCCGGTGGTGCAGAACGTGGATGCGCAGGTGCACGACGGCGTCGATGCGATCCGCCAGGCGCTGGTCGAGCAGTTGTACCTGCCGGTGCGCTGGACCGGTTGCGTGCAGGCGCTGGCCGCGCGCGGCGCCACCCGCGTGGCCGAATGCGGCCCGGGCAAGGTGCTGACCGGGCTGATCAAGCGCATCGACAAGTCGCTGGACGGGCGCGCGCTGGCCACCCCGGCCGACTTCGCCACCGCGCTCGAGACCTGGGTCGCCTGATCCCGCTGCCGCGCGCGGGCGGGTACGCCCGCGGCGGCCTCCTTTCCCGCGGCGCCTCGCGCGCCGTCCGTCCCCCAAGGAACAGCAGATGAGCAAGCCATTGCAGGGCGAGATCGCCCTGGTCACCGGCGCCAGCCGCGGCATCGGCGCGGCCATCGCCGACACCCTGGCCGCACAGGGCGCCACCGTCATCGGCACCGCCACCTCCGCCTCCGGCGCGCAGGCGATCGGCGAGCGGATGGCCGCCAACGGCGGTCACGGCCGCGCGCTGGACGTCACCGACCCGGCCGCGGTCGAGGCGCTGATCGAGGCGATCGGCAAGGAATTCGGCGCGGTCTCGATCCTGGTCAACAACGCCGGCATCACCCGCGACAACCTGCTGATGCGGATGAAGGAAGAGGACTGGCAGGCGATCATCGACACCAACCTGACCAGCGTGTTCCGCACCTCCAAGGCGGTGCTGCGCGGCATGATGAAGGCCCGCAAGGGCCGCATCGTCAACATCGCCTCGGTGGTCGGGGTGACCGGCAATGCGGGCCAGGCCAACTACGCCGCGGCCAAGGCCGGGATCATCGCCTTCTCCAAGTCGATGGCCAAGGAAATCGGCTCGCGCGGCATCACCGTCAACGTGGTCGCGCCGGGCTTTATCGACACCGACATGACCAAGGCTCTGCCCGAGGCGCAACGCACCGCGCTGCTCGAGCAGATCGCGCTCGGCCAGCTCGGCCAGCCGGCCGACATCGCCAACGCGGTGGCGTTCCTGGTCGGCCCCGGGGCCGGCTACATCACCGGAGAGACCCTGCATGTGAACGGCGGGATGTACATGCCGTAAGCCTGCGGCGCAAGGACTGCGCCTAAGTGGCTGATCGATGGGCGTTTGTGCAGCGATGCAAGCGCCGGGCGGTTTCCACTACACTATCCAACGCGGCCATCGCAGCCCGATGGCGTTTTTGAACCACCACTACTCCATCTGGAGCGATATCCCAATGAGCACCATCGAAGAACGCGTCAAGAAAATCGTCGTCGAGCAACTCGGCGTCAAGGAAGAAGAAGTCACCAACAGCGCATCGTTCGTCGATGACCTGGGTGCCGACTCGCTGGACACCGTCGAGCTGGTGATGGCGCTGGAAGAAGAGTTCGAGTGCGAAATTCCGGACGAAGAAGCCGAGAAGATCACCTCGGTGCAGCAGGCCATCGACTACGTCAAGTCGCACGTCAAGAGCTGATGCTCCGTTCTCGATCGCGATCGGCGCCTGCGTGGGTCCGGTCCGCGTGACAATCCCATGGGGCCGCGCTTGCGGCCCTGTGTTTTTACAGCGTCAACGCCGCGCGTACCGCGGCGAGGAGATTTCGCAATGAGCCGTCGCGTCGTCGTAACCGGCATGGGCCTGGTATCGCCGTTGGGCAATGACCTGGCCAGCAGTTGGGATGGAATCGTCAACGGGCGTTCCGGCATCGGCCCGATCACGCAGATCGATGCGTCGCAGTTCACCACCAAGATCGCCGGCGAGATCAAGGATTTCGATCCGACCAAGTTCATGTCCGCCAAGGACGTCAAGAAGATGGATTCGTTCATCCACTACGGCGTTGGCGCCTCGTTCATGGCGCTGGACGATTCGGGCCTGGTGATCGACGACAGCAACGCCGAACGCATCGGCGCGATCCTCGGCTCGGGCATCGGCGGCCTGCTCGGCATCGAGGAGCAGACCATCAAATTCCACGAGGGCGGCGCGCGGAAGATCTCGCCGTTCTACGTTCCCAGCACCATCATCAACATGCTGCCGGGGCAGGTGAGCCTGATCAAGGGCCTGAAGGGCCCGACCTTCTCGGCGGTCTCGGCCTGCGCCACCTCCAACCATTCGATCGGTACCGCGCTGCGCATGATCCAGCACGGCGACGCCGACGTGATGCTGGCCGGCGGCGCCGAGCGCGGTTCCTCGCCGACCTCGGTCGGCGGCTTCTGCTCGATGAAGGCCATGTCCACCCGCAACGACGATCCCGCCGCCGCCTCGCGGCCGTGGGACAAGGGCCGCGACGGTTTCGTGCTCGGCGACGGCGCCGGCGTGCTGGTGCTGGAAGAGTACGAACACGCCAAGGCGCGCGGCGCGCGTATCTATGCCGAGCTGGTCGGCTTCGGCGCCAGCTCCGACGCGTTCCACATGACCGCCCCGAGCGAGGACGGCGAAGGCGCCGCGCGCAGCATGCTGGCGGCGATCAAGGACGCCAAGCTCAATCCCGAGCAGATCGACTACCTCAACGCGCACGGCACCTCCACGCCGCTGGGCGATCTGGCCGAGACCCTGGCGATGAAGCGCGCGCTGGGCGACCACGCCTACAAGACCATGGTCAGCTCGACCAAGTCGATGACCGGGCACCTGCTCGGCGCGGCCGGCGGCGCCGAGGCGATCTTCTCGGTGATGGCGCTGCACACCGGCATCATCCCGCCGACGATCAACCTGGAAGAGCCCAGCGAAGGCTGCGACCTGGACTACGTGCCGAACGTGGCGCGCGAGAAGAAGATCGACGTGGCGATGTCCAATGGGTTCGGCTTCGGCGGGACCAATGGGACCTTGGTGTTCAAGCGGATGTGATTGAGCCGGGATTGGGGATTCGGGATTTGGGATTGGCAAGAGCGTTCCGTTTTCGCCCCGTGTTCGAGCTTGTTCGTTTGTGTAAACCGCTCTTGTAGCGGGTGGCGCGTCCGCCTCGTTTTTGGCGAGGGGATTTGCCTTGCTGATGCCTGAGCGTTTGCGCTGGCGCGGCGGCGATCCACGTCGGGGCTGTCGCAGCCGCGATCGGGGCGGAACCAATGATCTGTGAGCCGCACGATGCCGCGGTGATGGCGTCGGTTGATGCGATCCCCGCGACTGCGCCGTTGCGCCGGACGCATCCGCCGGCGCGCAGGTGCAGAGACGCCGATCGTTCGCACGTGAGCGGCGCACCGCCGCCTGCGTCCGCATCACCTCCATCTTCCACCGGGTCTTCGATGCTGCGTACCGTTCCCCTGCCGGCCGAGACCGATCTGCTGGCGTTGCACCGCCTGGCGCCGCAGCGCTATCCGTTGCTGCTGGAATCGGCGGCGTCGGGGACCGCGCAGGGCCGCTGGGACCTGCTGCTGATCGCCAGCGGCGAGGGCCTGCGCCTGGACCGCGATGGCGTCACCCGCGACCTGCACGGCGCCGTGGTCGAGGGCGATTTTCTGGCTGCGCTGGATGCGCGCTGGCAGACCGAACGCTGCGCGCGCGACGAGCCGCGCTGGCCGTTCCGTGGCGGCTGGGCGTTGCTGCTGGACTACGAACTGGCGACGCAGGTCGAGCCGGTGTTGCAGTTGCCGCAGGGGCAGGCGGCGACGCCGGTCGCGCTGGCGTTGCGCTGCCCGGCCGCGCTGCTGCGCGACCACGCCAGCGGCGAATGCGTGGCGCTGGCGGAAACCGCGCATGCGGGGTTGCTGGACATGGCACTCGCCGATCTGCAGGCGCTGCCCGCCGCCGCGCCGTTGCCGGCCTGGATCGCGCCGCTGGCGATCGACGAAGACCCGCCGCAGCGCTTCGTCGACGGCGTGCGCCGCATCCTCGATTACCTGCGCGCCGGCGACGTGTTCCAGGTCAACCTGTCGCGACGCTGGTCGGCGCGCTTCGCCGCCGCGCTGGATCCGGCAGCACTGTACGCGCAGCTGCGCCGCGCCAATCCGGCGCCGTTCGCCGGTTTGTTCGCCAGCCATGGCCGTGCCGTGGTCAGTTCCTCGCCGGAACGGCTGGTGTCGGTGCGCGGCGACGTGGTCGAGACCCGGCCGATCGCCGGCACCCGCCCGCGCGCGCCCGGCGACGACGAGGCCGCGCGCATCCGCGAATTGGTCGGGCACCCCAAGGAGCGCGCCGAGCACGTGATGCTGATCGACCTGGAGCGCAACGACCTGGGCCGGGTCTGCGCGCCGGGCAGCGTCGAGGTCGACGAGCTGATGACGGTGGAGAGCTATGCCCACGTGCACCACATCGTCAGCAACGTGCGCGGGCGGCTGCGCGCCGGGGTCAGTCCCGGCGAAGTGATCCGCGCCACCTTTCCCGGCGGCACCATCACCGGCTGCCCCAAGGTGCGCTGCATGCAGATCATCGCCGAGCTGGAACAGACCCCGCGCGGCGCCTATACCGGTGCGTTCGGCTGGCTCAACCGCGACGGCGACATGGACCTGAACATCCTGATCCGCACCGCCGAAGTGGACGGCGCGCAGGCGCACTTCCGCACCGGCGCCGGCATCGTGGTCGATTCGCAGCCCGAGCGCGAACTCGACGAAACCCGGGCCAAGGCGCGCGGCCTGCTGCGCGCGCTGGAACCGTGAGCGGCGCGGTCGCGATACCGGCCGATGCCGGCTGCGCGGTATCCTGCACCCCGTTGAATTCGCTTCGAGGTGGTCGTGGCTTGGGCTAAACGCGGGTGTCTGACCCTGCTGGCGACATTGCTGGTGCTTGCACTGCTGGCCGCCGCGGCCGGCGCGTGGTGGTGGCAGGGCTATCGCGCCTTCTCCGACCAGCCGCTGCACGCGGCGCAGCCCAGCGTGGAGGTGGCGCGCGGCGATTCGTTCAACGGCGTGCTGCGCAAGCTGCGCGCGGCCGGCGTCGAACAGGGCAGCAACCTGCAATGGCAACTGCTGGCGCGCCAGCTCGATGCCGCCGGCAAGCTCAAGGTCGGCGAATACGCGCTGCAGCCGGCGCTGAGCCCGCGCGAACTGCTGCTGCGCATGCGCAAGGGCCAGGTGATCCATTACCGCTTCACCATCGTCGAGGGCTGGAACATCCGCCAGCTGCGTTCGGCGCTGAACGCGGCCACGCCGCTGCGCCACGTCGCCACCGAGCTCAGCGACAGCGAACTGATGGCCAAGCTCGGCCAGCCCGGGCAGCACCCGGAGGGCCGCTTCCTGCCGGAGACCTACCTGTACCAGCGCGAGGACAGCGATCTGGACGTGCTGCAGCGCGCCCACGCGGCCATGGACAAGGCGCTGGCCGAGGCCTGGGACGCGCGCGCCGCCGAACTGCCGCTGCAATCGCCGGAGCAGGCGCTGACCCTGGCCTCGATCGTGGAGAAGGAAACCGGCCTGGCCGCCGAGCGCCCGCAGATCGCCGGTGTGTTCGTGCGCCGCCTGCAGCAGGGCATGAAGCTGCAGACCGATCCGACCGTGATCTACGGCATCGGCAGCGCCTACGACGGCAACATCCGCAAGCGCGACCTGGAAACCGATACCCCGTACAACACCTACACCCGCAGCGGCCTGCCGCCGACCCCGATCGCCATGCCCGGCCGCGACGCGCTGCGCGCGGCGACCAATCCGGCGCCCGGCGACAGCCTGTACTTCGTAGCGGTCGGCGACGGCAGCGGCGCGCACGCGTTTTCCGCCAGCTATGCCGAGCACACCGCGGCAGTGGCGCGCTACCTGCAGCGCCTGCGCGCGCGCAGCGGCGCGGCGGTGACGCCATGAGCGAGGCCGTGCTGCGCCACCACCGCTTCGTCAGCCTGGAAGGCGGCGAGGGCGCCGGCAAGACCACCGCGATCAACGCGATCCGCGACTGGTTGCAGGCACAGGGCCACGAGGTGGTGCTGACCCGCGAGCCCGGCGGTACGCCGCTGGCCGAACGCATCCGCGAGCTGCTGCTGGGCAACGCGCCGGCGCTGCAGCCGGCCGAGCCGCTGGCCGCCGAGACCGAACTGCTGCTGGTGTTCGCCGCGCGCGCCCAGCACGTGCGTGAGGTGATCCGCCCGGCGCTGCAACGCGGCGCCTACGTGGTCAGCGATCGCTTCACCGATTCCAGCTACGCCTACCAGGGCGAGGGCCGCGGCCTGGACCGCGCCTGGATCGCCGACCTGGAGCGGCGCGCGGTCGGCCTGCAGCCGGGCCTGACCCTGCTGCTGGATCTGGACGTGCAGATCGGCCGCGCCCGCACCAGCGGCCGCGACCTGTGGCCGGACCGGATCGAGAGCGAGCAGGACGATTTCTTCCAGCGCGTGCGTGCCGGTTTCCGCCAGCGCGCCGCGCAGGACCCGCAGCGCTTCCGCACCATCGACGCCAGCCAGCCGCCGCAGGCGGTCGCGCACGACGTGGCCGCCGCGCTGGCCGCCTGGGTGCAGCAGGAGCGCACGCCATGAGTGCCGCTTCGACCGACACGCTGCCCTTCGCGCCCTGGCAGCAGCGCGCCTACGAGCAGACCGTGGCCGCGCTCGACGCCGGCCGGCTCGGCCACGGCCTGCTGATCTGCGGCCCGGACGGCCTGGGCAAACGCGCGGTGGCGCTGAAGCTGGCCGCGCACGTGCTCGGCCAGGGCGAGCCGGCCGCGAATCTGCGCAGCGCGCAGCTGATCGCCGCCGGCACCCATCCCGACCTGCAGCTGATCTCGTTCATTCCCAACCGCACCGGCGACAAACTGCGCACCGAGATCGTCATCGAACAGGTGCGCGAGATCTCGCAGAAGTTGTCGCTGACCCCGCAGTACGGCATCGCCCAGGTGGTGGTGGTGGACCCGGCCGACGCGATCAACCGCGCCGCCTGCAACGCCCTGCTCAAGACCCTGGAAGAGCCGCAGCCCGGCCGCTACCTGTGGCTGATCAGCGCGCAGCCGGCGCGGCTGCCGGCGACCATCCGCAGCCGCTGCCAGCGCCTGGAATTCAAGCTGCCGCCGGCCGACGAGGCGATCGCCTGGCTGCTGGCCCAGGAATTTCCGGAAAAGACCGCGCGCGAAGCGCTGGCCGCCGCGCGCGGCCATCCTGGCCTGGCCGCGCAGTGGCTGCGCGAGGACGGCCTGAAGCTGCGCCGGCAGGTGGCCGCGGATCTGGAACAGGTCGCCGCCGGCAAGCTGGGCACGGTCGAGGCGGCGCAGCGCTGGAGCGCCGACGGCTTCGCCGAGCAGCGCCTGGGCCATGCCGCCGACCTGGCGCTGGCGCAGGCTTCGCAGGCCGGCTTGACCGACCCGGCGCGATTGCACAAGCTGGCCACTTGGTTCGACGCAGCCAATCGCACCCGCGACCTGCTGCGCACCACCGTCCGTGGCGACCTGGCCATCGCGGAACTGTTGCTGGCTTGGCGCGATGGCGATCGCCCGGTCCGGAGAGGGGGACAACGATGAGTGCGATGAGCGGACGTCAGGGCATCCTGTCGCTGGCGGTGAAGGACAAGGCGGCGCTGTACAACGCGTACATGCCGTTCGTGAAGAACGGCGGCATCTTCGTGCCCACGCCCAAGCGCTATTTCCTGGGCGACGAAGTGTTCCTGCTGCTGACCCTGCCCGATTCCAGCGAGCGCCTGCCGGTGGCCGGCAAGGTGATCTGGGTGACCCCGATGGGCGCCCAGGGCAACCGCACCGCAGGCATCGGCGTGCAGCTGCCGGACAACAGCGAAGGCGAGACCATCCGCAACAAGATCGAGACCCAGCTGGCCGGCACCCTCAACGCCGACAAGCCGACCCAGACCATGTAGCGGCCGTGCCGGCACGGCATCCGCGTAGGACCGTTGACGCCAGCCACGACAGCCCTATAATGTGCGGCTCGCGACACGGGCGGTTAGCTCAGCGGTAGAGCATTGCCTTCACACGGCAAGGGTCGCAGGTTCGAACCCTGCACCGCCCACCATAAAAATCCCTTGTTTTCAGGGGGGATTCGCGAAACAGAAAAAGCCGGCCATGTGTCGGCTTTTTTGTTGCCCTGTATTTGCTTTGCGAACCGCTATTGGCGGCCGAGAACCCGCATGCTGGAAGCGGCGAGACTATACGTAGTGGTAGCGCACCTGCGCGATCAGCAGGATGCCCGCCTCGACCTTGTAGACGATGCGGTGTTCGTCGTTGATGCGCCGCGACCAATAGCCGGCCAAGGCATGGCGCAGCGGTTCGGGCTTGCCGACGCCCTGGAAGGGATCGCGTTGGATGGCTTTGATCAGGTCGTTGACGCGCTTGAGCATCTTCTTGTCGGTCTGCTGCCAGTAGAGGTAGTCCTCCCAGGCATTGTCCGAGAACTGAAGCGTCACTCGGCCAGATCCCGTGCCTTGCCGCGACCGGCCTCGAGCTGGGCGATGGATTCCAGCAGGCGTTGCGCGCTCTTCGGGCTGCGCAGCAGGTAGGCGGTTTCCTCCATCGCCTTGTAGTCCTCCAGCGACAGCATGACCACGGATTGCTCGCGGCTGCGGGTGATGATCACCGGCTCGTGGTTGTTGACGACGCGCTCCATGGTGTCCGCGAGGGCGGCGCGTGCAGCGCTATAGGTGATGGTGTCCATGCTGGGCTCCAGTTGTACAAATAATTGTACATTTGGATTGGAGCGTGTCAATTTGAGTTCTGAGGCGGCACCAAATGGTCCAAGTAAGCGCCATGTCCATAGGTGGGGCGCTCGGCTCACGATCGGCTCACGGCCATTCCAGATACTGCAGGCATGCCTGAAGGTCCTTCGATCGTCATCCTGAAAGAAGAGGCGGCCGCGTTCGCGGGCCGCAAGGTGTTGCGGGTGTCCGGCAACAGCAAGCAGGAGCTGGAGCGGATGCGCAACCGCAAGATCCTGTCGCTGCGCAGTTGGGGCAAGCATTTCCTGATCGAGTTCGACGGGTTCAGCCTGCGCATCCATTTCCTGCTGTTCGGCAGCTACCGGATCAATGCGCGCAAGGAGGCGCCGCCGCGGCTGAGCCTGGGTTTCGCCAAGGGCGATGAGCTGAATTTCTATGCGTGCTCGGTCAAGTTCATCGAGGGCGCGCTGGACGACGCCTACGACTGGCGCGCGGATGTGATGAATCCGGATTGGGATGCGGCGCAGGCGCGACGCAAGTTGCGGCTGCGGCCGCGCACGCTGGCCGCCGATGCGTTGCTGGACCAGGACGTGTTCGCCGGGGTCGGCAACATCATCAAGAACGAGGTGTTGCACCGCATCCGCGTGCATCCGGAAAGCGAAGTGGGGGCGCTGCCGCCGCGCAAGCTGGCCGAGCTGGTGACGCAGGCGCGCGAGTACAGCTTCGATTTCTATAACTGGAAGAAGGCCTTCGTGCTGAAGAAGCACTACCAAGTGCATACCAAGACCATCTGTCCGCGCGACGGCCATCTGCTGACCTATCGCAAGCAGCTCGGCAAGGCGCAGCGGCGCGCGTTCTTTTGCGAGCATTGCCAGCGCCGCTATGCGCTGGACATTCCACTTGCGCAAGCGCCTTAGGAATCCAGCGCGAGTTCGTCGCCGGCAAGCCGATGGATTCCCAGTTCCGTGTGCAGGCCGGCCCAGCCACTGTCGGTGATGTGGATCGCGCGCGAGCCGTCGCTGCGGCGCAGCCAGCGTTTGGCGCAAAGCAGCGCAAGCAATTCGACACCGAGCGGACCGGCAAGGTGATGCTTGCGTTCGGTCCAGTCCAGGCACTGCCGCGCAATGCCGCGCCTGCTTGCGGTGATGCGCGACACATCCAGGCCCATTCGCGAGAACCAGGCGGCGCCCTCGGCGGACACCGCGTATCGTTTGTCGTTTTGCCTGGCGATCAACGCGCGCCGTTCCAGCGCTTCGGCCACCGCCACGCCCAGTTGTCCGGCCAGATGGTCGTAACAGCATCGGGCCAGGCTCAGCGATTGCTGCTTGTGCCCGGCTTTCCGGCATCGCGGTGCGGCGGGGGCGGCGAGGGTCGCCAGGTTTTCCAGTGCGAACGCGACGTGCGAACCGGCCAGCCGGTAGTAGCGGTGGCGGCCCTGGACCTCGACCGCCAGCAAGCCGCCGTCCAGCAGTTTCGCCAGGTGCGAACTCGCCGTCTGCGGGGTGACGCCGCCGGCGAAGGCGAGCTCGCCGGCAGGCAGTGCGCGCCCGTCGATGAGCGCCATCAACATGGCGGCGCGGGCGGGATCGGCGATCAGGAACGCGGTCGCGGCAAGCTTGGGCTGTTCGACCGGCATCGTGTGCACTCCTGGCGGGCGCGGCCATCATAGACCGCCCCTTGCCGCAACGCTTCGACACGCATCGAATCGATGGCCTGCGCATGTTCCTAGACTGCAGCGCACTACATCGGAGTGTCTTGCATGAGCGAAATCGAAGCGCGGTCGAACGAGGCGGACGGCGATGCCCGTCGCATCTTCGAGCAATGGCATCGCAGCGTCGTCGAACGGAATCTGGACGCGCTGATGGCGCTGTATGCGCAAGACGCGATCTTGGAAACGCCGTTGGCGTACGTGGTTTCCGCAGGGCGTCAGGATGGAAGGCTGCACGGACGCGAGGCGATCAGGACGTTCTTCGCGGCGTGTTTCGCACAACCCGAAAACGGCCTCGGTCGCTGGTACCGCACCGACCGTTGTCATGCGTCCCACCGCCAAGTGATCTGGGAATATCCGCGAGAAACGCCGCAGGGCGATCAGGTCGACCTGGTGGAAGTCATGGACCTCGATGCGCGCGGCCTGATCGCGTGCCATCGCGTGTACTGGGGCTGGAAGGGCGTGCAGACGCTGCTGGCGGGGCTGGGTAGGTAATCGCAGTCGGTACCGGGTGGCCTGCGCACAAACTATGTTTGGCAACGCCCATCGCTTGCTCGGTTCAGGGCGAGCGGGCAGCCATTGACGACAATCGATCGAAGGCGTCCTCGGCGCCTAGCGTTGCGTTGGTCGATTTCATCAAGGGCAAGGATGGTGCAGCCATGCTGCGCGCCTGCGGCGGCTATGATGGCGGTGGCGCTGATAAGCGCTTCAAAACATCTGCATAACACCTGAAGGAAAAAGATGGCGATCACTCGGTTTCTGGCTGTTGGTTTGTTCTCGCTTTGCTCCGTAGCGCCTGCGCTCGCCGGTGCGGCTGCGCTGCATTCGGGCAAGTACGAAGGGCTGATGCTCGCCGTAACGCCCGAGCATGGCGTCGAAGGCTTCTACGCTGAGGAGATGGGCGAGGGCGTGACCCGCGGTTGCGCGTTCTACCTGCAGGGCAAGGCGGCGGGCGCGGCCCCGGTCTCGGTCACCACTTGGGCGGACGGCGCCTATCCCGGCACGGTGGCGGCGTCGCCCGATGGCGTGACGCTGACCGTGAAGCGGGGCCGTGAGCATCCCGGTTGCCTCAATGTGTTGATGCCGGAAATCGCCACTGGCCTGGACCTGACCCGGACCGCCGACAAGAAATGGATCGGGCTGGTGACGGTGTCCGCCGACAAGGCATATCTGCAGAAGGCGCCGGGTGCCAAGACGCCCAAGGGTGCCTATGTCGTCAAGGGCGATGTGGTGGGCGTGCTGGCGTTCAAGGATGGCTGGGCCCAGGTCGAATTCATCAATGCCAAGGACGCTTCGTTCACGGGTTGGATCGATCACGACCAGTACGCGCGCCTGGCCGCTCCCAAACGCTGATCGCGGGCGCGGCACGTCGCAATGTTGGACGGGTCGATGCAATTCCTGATCCGCCAGCACTGCTGATTTCCTCCAGTGGATCGGCACAGCCGTGATGGATAGAGGGACCCGGTTCATTCAGTCCGTCCATAGCGTTTGACCGCAGGCCATGGCGCCGATATGTGCGCCATGTTCGATAGAAATGGACCGTGGTCGTTCGTGCGATGTGTCGCCCGCCTTGATCGAAGGCGACACCCAGGCATGCGTGTGTTCGCTTTAATTCCCGGTTGCGCACATTTGCGTTTTGCAGCGGCGTGGCCGGGTTTTTCAACTGGACGATGGTGCATCTCCTGCGCTGATCTCCAGTCTGCCGCGCAGCGCCAGCTGCTTCTGCCTGCGAATCGTGCCAGCCAGCCGGCCAGCCCGCCGGCCGGCCGCAGTCCGGACAGTGGTGGCCGGTGCGCTCCCTGAGGTGACCATCCTCCGTGCTTGCGCGATGTGCGACGTGCGGCGACATGGCTGCCGCGCTTGGTTCCGCGGATCCGGCTTTTCGCTCCAGCGCTCCCGGGTTTCGTCACCACACGGCTGGCGCTGGCATTGGCCGTGGCTATCTTGCAGCGGCGTTATCCGCATGGGGTGGATGACGTTACGTGCGGCCTGATGCTGCTGTGGCCTGTTTGCCGATGCTGTTGGCGTGTGTGCGGCGATGCCGTGCGGTCGCTGCGGTGACGTGCAGCTGTGTTGCAGCGTCTCGATCCTGCGCGGCCGCATGGAGAAAGCGGTTCTTCGTCTCCGCTTGGGAACAGTGATGAATAAAGCACTCGCAGCGCTTGGCTTTTCGTGTTTGCTGATGATGGGTGCACCGGTGCAGGCGGCGCCGGTGGATTGCGCGAGCTTGGCTGCGACGGCCAAGCTCGTGGCCAGATATCGCCAGTTGGGCGGGCCGCTGTCGGATATCGCCAGCAACGGTTCGATCGGGTCGAGCAAGGCCAGGCGCGAACTGGCTACCACCATCTACCGCGAAGGCCTGGGCGAAGCCGAGGCGGTGCAACGGGCGATGCAGTCATGCGGCAAGGCGGCACAGTCGCCGTCGCAATCGCCGTGACCTGTTCGTCGCGCAAGGCATGCGTGGTTGCGCCTGCCGGCTCAATGGAAATCGCGGCTACGGATGTCCAGGCCGAGCAGCAGCGGGGTCAGGTCTTCGAGGTGGCCGGCGATCAGGTGGCGCACGCCGTCGGCGGTTTCCAGGCGGCCGCGCACTGCCAGCAGCTTGGATTCGATCAGCGCCTGGCGCTGGCGATCGGCCAGGCGCCGCCACACCACGACGTTGACCAGGCCGTGTTCGTCTTCGAGGGTGAGGAAGGTGACGCCGCTGGCGGTCTGCGGGCGCTGGCGCATGGTCACCAGGCCGGCGATGGCGACCGCGCTGGCATGTGGTAGCGCCCGCAATTCGCCGGAGTGGCGGTAGCGGCGCGCGCGCAGTTGCGCGCGCAGCAAGGTCAGCGGATGTTTGCCGAGGGTGGTGCCGATGGTCGCGTAATCGGCGCGGATGTCCTCGCCGAGGCTGGGCAGCGGTAAGGCTACCTGTTGTTCCTGCGTGGCCTCGAGCGGCTCGAACAGTGGACGCTGCGCTTCGACGCCGGCCACCGCCCAGCGTGCGCGGTGGCGGTGCCCGGCCAGCGGCTTCAGCGCGCCGGCGTCGGCCAGGCTGTCGCGCGCCTTGTCGTCGAGCGCGGCGCGATGGCACAGGTCGGCGAGGTCGCGGAACGGCGCCTGCGCGCGTGCCTGCTGCAGGCGCAACGCGGCGTCTTCGGCCAGGCCACGAACCATGCGCAGGCCCAGGCGGATCGCCGGCTGCACCGTCGGATCGGCACTGTAGGATTCCAATCCGCAATCCCAGTCGCTGTAGCGCACGTCCACCGGGCGCACCTGCAGGCCGTGGCGGCGCGCGTCCTGCAGCAACTGGTCGGGGCTGTAGAAGCCCATCGGCCAGCTGTTGATCAACGCGCAGGTGAAGGCCGCCGGTTCATGGCGCTTGAGCCAGCAGCTGGCGTAGGTGAGCAGGGCGAAGCTGGCGGCGTGGCTCTCGGGAAAGCCGTAGCTGCCGAAGCCCTTGATCTGTTCGAAGATGCGTGCGGCGAACTCGGCGCTGTAGTTCTTCTTCAGCATACCTTCCATCAGCTTCTCGCGATGCGGTTCCAGTCCGCCGTGGCGTTTCCAGGCGGCCATCGAACGGCGCAACTGATCGGCTTCGCCAGGGGTGTAACCAGCAGCGTTGACGGCCAGTTGCATGACTTGTTCCTGGAACAAGGGGACGCCTAGAGTGCGTTTGAACACATCGCGCAGTTCCTCGGGCAATTCTTCGGGTATTTCCTCGCCGCTGCGGCGACGCAGGTAGGGATGCACCATGCCGCCCTGGATCGGGCCGGGGCGCACGATCGCCACCTGGATCACCAGGTCGTAGAACTCGCGCGGTTTGAGTCGCGGCAGCATCGCCATCTGCGCACGCGATTCGATCTGGAACACGCCGATGGTGTCGGCGCGCTGGATCATCTGGTAGGTCTGCTCGTCTTCGGCGGGAATGCTGGCAAGGTCCAGGTCGCGGCCGCGGTGCGCACGCAGCAGATCCAGCGTGCGCCGCAGCGCGCTGAGCATGCCCAGCGCGAGCACGTCCACCTTCATCAGTCCGACCAGTTCCAGGTCGTCCTTGTCCCACTGGATCACGGTGCGCTCGGCCATCGCCGCGTTCTCCACCGGCACCAGCGTATGCAGCGGATGCTCGGAGATCACGAAACCGCCGGGGTGCTGCGACAGGTGCCGCGGGAAACCGATCAGCTCGGCGCTCAGTGCCAGCAGCCGGCGCATCAGCGGCGTCTCCGGATCGAAGCCACGTTCGCGCAGGCGTTCGTGCGGCGGGACTTCGTCGTCCCACTGGCCCAGCGTGGAGGCCAGCGCGTCGATGCTGTCGCCGGGCAGGCCGAGCGCACGCGCGACGTCGCGCACCGCGCTGCGGCCGTGGTACTGGATCGCCACGGTGGTCAGCGCGGCGCGCTCGCGGCCGTAGTGGTTGAAGATGTACTGGATCACTTCCTCGCGGCGGTCGTGCTCGAAATCGACGTCGATGTCGGGCCGTTCCTTGCGCTCTTCGGAAATGAAGCGCTCGAACAGCATGCCGATGCGGTCGGGATCGATCGCGGTGACGCCCAGCGCATAGCACACGGCCGAATTCGCCGCCGAACCGCGGCCCTGGCACAGGATGTGGCGCGACCTGGCGAAGCGCACCAGGTCGTAGACGGTGAGGAAGTAGGACTCGTAGCCCAGGCGCTGGATCACGCCCAGTTCGTGTTCGATCAGGCGCCGCGCTTTTTCCGGCACGCCGTGGGGCCAGCGCGCGGCGGCGCCTTGTTCGGTGAGTGCGCGCAGCCATTGCGTCGGGGTCTGCCCGGGCGGCACCAGTTCGTGTGGATACTGGTAGCGCAACTGGCCGAGGTCGAAGCTGCAGCGCTGCGCGATGCGCACCGATTCGGCCAGTAGCGCAGGCGGATACAGCGTGGACAGGGTGGCGCGCGGGCGCAGGTGGCGCTCGCCATTGGCGTACAGGTGCGCGCCGGCCTCGCTCAGCGGCAGGCGCTGGCGGATCGCGGTCAGCGTGTCCTGCAAGGCGCGGCGGCCACGCGCGTGCATGTGCACGTCGCCGCTGGCGACGGCGGGCAGGTGCAGACGCCGGGCCAGTTCCAGGCGCGCGTGCACCAGGGCGTCGTCGTCCGGGCCGCGCAGCAGTTCCACCGCCAGCCACAGGCGCTTGGGAAAGCGCGCCTGCAGCCAGGCGCCGTCGTTTGCGTCGCCGTCACCATCGGCGCTGCGCGGCAGCCACAGGCACAGCAGGCCGTCGAGGTCGCCGTCGAAATCCTCGTGCAGCGCGCAGTAGCTGCCCTTGTCTGCGCGGCGGCGCGCCACGGTGATCAGCCGGCACAGCTGCTGGTAGCCGTGCAGGGTCTCGGCCAGCAGCACCAGCTTGGGGCCGTGTTCGATCTGCAGTTCGCTGCCGACGATTAGCGCCAGGCCGGTGTCGCGGGCCGCCTGCCAGGCGCGCACGATGCCGGCCAGAGTGCATTCATCGGTGATCGCCAGGGCGCGGTAGCCGTGCCGTGCGGCGCGTTCGAACAGTTCCCGCGCATGCGAGGCGCCGCGCTGGAAGCTGAAGTTCGACAGGCAGTGCAGTTCGGCGTAGTCGGGCAATGCAGTGCGCGTGGAGGTTGCGTCGCGCGTCGGGACAGATGGCGTGGTCAGCGCCGGCGCCGGCAAGGCGCGCAGCCGCGGACGTGGCGGGCCGTGGCTCATGCGAACCAGCCGTGCAGCATCAGCGCGTCCGGCGCATCGGCAGGCGCGAACACCCAGGCGCGCTGGCCCTGGCGGGTGCGCACGATGTAGTAGTCGCGGCGCACATCGCCGTCGTCCCACCAGCCGCTTTCGATGCGTTCCGGGCCGGCCAGGCGTTCGGGGTCGCGCTCGCGCAGCGGGATCGGCCGGGTCAGCAGCCAGCCGGGACGCGGCAGCGTGGCGGTGGCAATCGTTGCACTGGCCTTGCCCGCTGTGCTGGCCGGCGCGGGCTTGCCTGACTCGGCGCGCCACGCCCGCTCGGGGCGATGGTCGGCATGCGCGCGCAGGCCGTGCACGGCGTCGTCGCCGAGGCGTGCGCGCAGGCGTTCGCGCAGCTGTTCCCAGGGCAACGCCTGCTGCGCGCGATCGTCGAACAATTCGCGCGCGGCGGGCACGAACGGCGGCAGTTCGTCGGCGCGCAGGCGCATGGCCTGCACCGGCGCCGGCACGCTGGCGTGCTGCAGGCGGCCGCGCGCCAGTTCGAACAGCATCGCCGCATCGCGCTCGGCGGCGAGCAGCCCGACCGGCACCACGCTGTCGTCCAGGCCTTCGTGTTCCAGGTGCAGCTGGAAGCGCTGCACGCCGCCGTCGCGTCCGGCCAGGAACGCGGCCAGGTCGGCGGTCAGGCGGCGCAGCGGGAACAGCAGTGCCTGGCTGGATTCCACCGCATAGCCCAGTTCCAGCCGCGCATCGAAGCGGTCCGGCGGCAGGTAGTACTGCAGCGGCAGCGGCGCCTGCCCGCGCAAGGCATCCAGGTGCTGCAGCAGCGCGGGCGGGTAGCGCCGCGCCAGGCCGCTGCGCGGCAACGCGAACAGTTGCTGCAATTTGCGCAGGCCCATCCGCGCGAAGGCGTCGGCCAGGCCCGGTTCCAGCCCGGCGCGGGCGATCGGCAATTGGCCCAGCGCGCCGTGCAGCGCGGCGTTGTCGAGCAGGGCGATGCCGTCGTGCGCATTGGCCAGCACGCGCGCGGCCAGTGGATGCGGCGCGACCACGATGCGGTGGCGGAAACCCAATGCGGTCAGCTCCTCGCGCAGGCGCGCCTCGAAGCGCGGCCAGGGACCGAACAGACCGAGACTGGCCTCGATCTCCAGCAGCAACGCGCCGGGATAGTCGGTGCTGACCAGCGAGCTGAAGCGGTACGCCCACGCCGCCAGGAACTGCTGGCAGCGGCGGCTTTCCTCGGCATCGTGCAGGGCGGTGGCGAAGCGGTCGCACAGCGCCTGCGCGGTGGCCAGCGATTGCCCGGGCTGCAGGCCGCGCGCGCGCGCGGCGGCGTTGACCGCCTTCAGCGTGCGCCGCTGCGGCGGGCCGGCGAGCAGCGCCAGCGGTTCGTCCGGCGTCGGCCAGCGCCGCAGCACCGTGTCGAGCGCCAGTTGCGGCAGCAGGATGCAGGCCCAGCGCATGCGCGCACCCTCAAGCCGAGGCCAGCGACGGCGCGGCCAGCGCGGCCAGTGCGATGGCACGCGCCGGCGGCATGCCGCCGCGGCACTTGAGCACGCGCAACTGCGCCGGTGCGGCATCGATGGCGATGCGCAGCGCGGCCGGCGACGGATTGGCCGCGGCTTTCAGCGGCCGGTAGGCGAAGCCCAGCGCGCGCCCGGTTTCGGCCGCCACCTGCAGCCGGCGCAGGGTCTTGTCGTTGGCCTGCGCGGGCCAGCACAGCACCGCCGCGCAGCTGCCCGAACGCAGGCATTGTTCGGCGGCCCAGGCCGCGTCCGCGCCGGCGCGCACGATCTGCAGCTGCGGCAGCGCCACCCCGGCCTGTTCCCAGGCAGCGGGGTAGGGCAGATAGGGCGGATCGACCAGGACGATGCGGCCGCCGCCCTGCGACAGCCGCGCCAGCGTCGGCCACAGCAGCTGCAGTTCGCCGATGCCGTCGGCGGCGTGCAGCAGTTCGGTCAGCGCCATCTCCGGCCAGCCGCGCGCCGGCAGCGCGGCGTCGAGCGCGGCATGGCCGGTGGGCTGCGCGCTGGGCGGCAGCGCGGTCGGCTGGCCGCGCCAGACCCGGCGTTCGGCCAGCAGGCGGTCGAGGGCGACGACGGCCGCCATCAGCCTTGCCGGATCAGCCCGCAGTAATGGCCTTCGATGGCGAAGTCCTGCCCCGGCTGCACCACGATCGGCGCATAGGCCGGATTGCGCGGCAGCAGCTGGATGCGTTCGCCGTCGTGTTGGTAGCGCTTGATGGTGAGTTCGCCGTCCAGCCGCGCCACCACGATCTGCCCGTTGCGCGCATCGGCGGCCCGGCGCACCCCGACCAGATCGCCGTCGAGGATGCCGTCGTCGATCATCGAATCGCCCTGCACGCGCAGCAGGTAGTCCGGACGCAGCGCGAACAGCGCGCGGTCCAGCCGCAACTGCTGGTCCAGGCCGATATCGGCGCCGATCGGCGCGCCGGCGGCGACCCGGCCCAGCACCGGTAGCCGCATCAGCCCGCTGCGCGGCTGCGCCTGCGCCGGTCGCAGGCTGCGCGCCTGCTGCGGCACATGCTCGAGCAGCCCGGCCTCGACCAGCGCCTGCACGTGCTTGCGCGCGGCATTGCGCGAGGCGAAGCCGAAGCGTTCGGCGATCTCGGCCAGGCTCGGCGGCCGTCCGGCCTGCTCGGCGCAGTCGTGGACGTAGGCGAGGATGGCGGCGCGCTGCGGGGAAAGGGTATCCATGGTGTACATTTGTACACCTTCGCAGCCAATTTGGCGACGCTGCTCACTGCATTAGCCACCTACCGGTGATAGCGGGCATTGGCTTTGCCATGGACGCATCAGTGCCATCCGGCGCTATCGCGATCGAGCGCTGGGCAAGCTTGTTGTCCGTCTATGGACGCTACGGATTCCCGGCGCTGTCAGGCCCGTGCATCGGCCAGTGCTTTGCGCTTTGCCGCCGTCGATTTCTTGCCGGGTTTTTTCGTCTGGGCGACGACCAGTCCGATCTGTATCTGATAACCCAGGGCCGTGGCGGCACGGCTCAGCGTATCCAGGGTCAGGCCGGTATCTGTTTCGTCCAGCACGCGATCCAGCTGCGAGCGGCTGGTGTTCATGCGCCGGGCCAATGCGGTCTTGGTGAGCTTGGCCGCCTTCATGGCTTCGGCGACTTGCCATGCGATCACGCGCTTGGCCGCGATGGAAGCGGCTTCTTCGAGGATGCCTTCCTCGGCGAGGAAGTCGTCGAAGCTGGATCCGATGTGGGCATTTCGACTCATTGCATCACCTCGTCTCTGCGCCGTTTGGCGGTTTCGAGATCGGACTTCAGGGTCTTGTCCGATTTTTTGACGATGCCATGCAACAGCACCATGTCCGATTTCACGATCGTGAAAAAATCCGCGCAATGCCCTCGGGGATCGTGCTGCGTATTTCCCAGAGGCGATGATCCATCTTGCGCACCAATGGCATGCCGAGGGGCCAGCCCAGTTGCACCGTCTTCATGTCGCCGCCGATGGTTCTCTTGGCCTCGGCCGAGACTTCTTCCCTGAGCCAGCTCCGCACCGGCTCAGCGCCCGATGCAGATCGATAGAAGCGCACTTCCAGTGTGGTTTCCACATGCCATGGTGTACTTATTTATGTACATCTGCAAGTTGCGGATTGCGTCCGCGCCGCGTTTAGCCCGGCGCCGAACCATCGGGCATGATCCCGGCATAGCGCGCCCGTGGGCGGATCAGCTTGCCCAGCGCCTGCTGCTCCAGCGCATGCGCCAACCAGCCGGACAGCCGGGCGGCGGCGAACAGGACCAGGGCGTGCGCGGCGGGCAGGTCGTGGATGAGGCAGATCGCCGCGAGCATGCCGTCGATGTTGGGTGCCTGGCCGCTGCAGTCCTGCGCCGCGGCCAGCACCGTTTCCACATGCCGCATCTGTGGATGGTGGCCACAGCGTTCGCGCAGCAGGCGCAGCACTTCGGCCGCGCGTGGGTCGCCGTCCGGGTAGAGGGCGTGGTGGAAGCCGGGCAGGTCGTCGCCGCGCTGCCAGCGTTCGGCGACGAAGGCCGCCGGGTCGGCGGCGTCCTGGGCATCGCGCAGCAAGGCGTGGGCGCGGGCGGTGGCGCCGCCATGGCGCGGGCCGGACAGCGCGGCCAGGCCGGCGCTGACGGTGGCATGCAGCGGTGCGCCGGTGGAGGCGACCACGCGCGCGGCGAAGGCGGAGACGTTGAGTTCGTGATCGGCGCACAGCACCAGGGTGGCGCGCACCAGTTCGGCGAAGTCGGCATCGCCGGGGCGCCAGCGGTCGGCGATCAGGCGATGCACCGGGCAGGTGTCCGGCTGGGTGCCGACCAGCAGCGCGGCGTTCTGCCGCAGCAAGGTGGCGGCGATCTCGCGGCGCACCGTCGGCGCGGCGTTGAGCGGCTGGCGCAGTTCCAGGGCCAGCAGCGGAATGCAGGCCATGGCGCGCTCCAGCGGCGGCAGCGTGGCGTCGCCGGCCAGCGGCGCCACCCGTTGCGGCCACGGCGCGACCGGGGCCACGGCGAACGGGTCTTCGTCCAGGCAATCCCACAGCAGCCGCGCGATGTCCTCCAGGCCGGCGCCTTCGCGCACCGCGGCCACCGCCGAGCGCCCGCGGTAGTAGGGGCTGTCGGGCCGGATCAGCGAGATGCGCGTCTCCAGCACCGGCAGGCCGCGGTCCAGGCTCTGTGCGGCGCCGCGCGCGGCCCCGCGGCCGACCCGCTTGCGCTGCGCCAGCCGCTCCACTTCGGTGCGCAGGTAGGCGCGGCTGCGGTGGTCGGCACCGGCGCGGGAACCGAGCAGGCCGCGGCTCACGTAGGCGTAGAGCGTGGCGCTGCTGATGCCGAGCAGGGCGCAGGCCTCGGCGGCGGAGATCAGGTTGCGGTCGGCTTCGGGTGGCATGGGAATCCGCTGATAGGTTGATTCATTGAATCAAGATTGATCGGCCCGGGCGATGGTGCCAGATTGGCGGCCATCGCGGAACGGCCATGCGGGCCGCCGCCCTCGCTCAGGAGTTCGCCATGTCGCACGTTTCCGCCGGTGCCCGTTTCCGCGCCGCGCTGGCCGCCGAATCGCCGCTGCAGGTGATCGGCGCGATCAATGCCAACCACGCGCTGCTGGCGCAACGCGCCGGTTACCGGGCGATCTACCTGTCCGGCGGCGGTGTCGCCGCCGGGTCGCTGGGCCTGCCGGACCTGGGCATCAACACCCTCGACGACGTGCTGATCGACGTGCGCCGCATCACCGATGTCTGCGACCTGCCGCTGCTGGTCGACATCGACACCGGCTTCGGCCCGAGCGCGTTCAACATCGAGCGCAGCATCAAGTCGCTGATCAAGGCCGGCGCGGCCGCCTGCCATATCGAGGACCAGGTCGGCGCCAAGCGCTGCGGCCACCGCCCCGGCAAGGAGATCGTGAGCCAGGCCGAGATGGCCGACCGGGTCAAGGCCGCGGCCGATGCCAAGACCGATGCCGATTTCTTCCTGATCGCGCGCACCGACGCGATCCAGGTGGACGGCGTGGACGCGGCGATCGAACGCGCCATCGCCTGCGTGGAGGCCGGCGCCGACGGCATCTTCGCCGAGGCCGCCTACGACCTGGACACCTACCGCCGTTTCGTCGACGCGGTGAAGGTGCCGGTGCTGGCCAACATCACCGAATTCGGCAAGACCCCGCTGTTCACCCGCGAGGAACTGGCATCGGCCGGGGTGGCGATCCAGTTGTTCCCGCTGTCAGCGTTCCGCGCCGCCAACAAGGCCGCCGAGGCGGTGTACACGGCGATCCGCCGCGACGGCCACCAGCAGAACGTGGTGAACACGATGCAGACCCGCGAGGAGCTGTACGAACGCATCGGCTACCACGCCTTCGAGCAGCGGCTGGACGCATTGTTCGCCGGCAAGGGCGCATGATCCACGCCGGTTCCCCTGCCCGAGCATGTCCATGAACACCCACGTCGGCACCACGCCGCCACACGGCCGCATCGACCGCCGCCAGACCGCGCGGCAACTGCTGCAGACCGAGCTGGAGAAACTGCCCGACGCCGAGCGCGAAGTGGTGGAGCGTTTCATCGCCAAGCGCCATGTGGCGCGCGACATCGTCAAGCAGGCCGATCACGACCGCACGCTCGGCGAGCGTATCGCCGACCGGGTCGCCGAGATCGGCGGCAGCTGGAGCTTCATCATCGGCTTCGGCCTGGTGCTGCTGGCGTGGATCGTGCTCAACAGCCTGGTGCTGAGCGAAGGCTTCGATCCGTATCCCTACATCCTGCTCAACCTGTGCCTGTCGTGCCTGGCCGCGATCCAGGCGCCGGTGATCATGATGAGCCAGAACCGCCAGGCCGCGGTGGACCGCCTGCGCGCGCAGAACGACTACGAAGTGAATATCAAATCCGAACTGGAGATCCTGCAGGTGCACGAGAAGCTCAACCAGCTGCGTGAGCAGGACTGGGCGACGCTGGTCGAGCTGCAGAACCGCCAGATCGCCATGTTGCAGCAATTGCTCGAGCGCGCCGGCGGCCTGCCGCCTGACGCGCCCGCTCACTGATCCGCATTCGATGACACGACCGCGATACCCGGGAGACGACGCATGAACGACACCAACGCCAGCCAGGCCGCACCGGCCTTCAAACCGAAGAAATCGGTGGCCCTGTCCGGTACCGCCGCCGGCAACACCGCGCTGTGCACGGTGGGCCGCAGCGGCAACGATCTGCACTACCGCGGCTACGACATCCTGGACCTGGCGCGCAGCAGCCAGTTCGAGGAGATCGCCTACCTGCTGGTGCACGGCAAGCTGCCCAGCAACAGCGAACTGCGCGGCTACAAGGCCAAGCTGCGTTCGCTGCGTGGCGTGCCGGCCGCGGTCAAGGCGGCGCTGGAACAGCTGCCGCCGTCGGCGCATCCGATGGACGTGATGCGCACCGGCGTGTCGGTGCTGGGCTGCGTGCAGCCGGAGAAGGACGACCACAACCACCCCGGCGCGCGCGACATCGCCGACAAGCTGATGGCCTCGCTGGGCTCGATGCTGCTGTACTGGTACCACTACAGCCACAACGGCAAGCGCATCGAGGTGGAGACCGACGACGATTCGATCGGCGGCCATTTCCTGCACCTGCTGCATGGCTTCAAGCCGCACGAAGAGTGGGTGCAGGCGATGCACACCAGCCTGATCCTGTACGCCGAGCATGAGTTCAACGCCTCCACCTTCGCCTGCCGGGTCATCGCCGGCACCGGCAGCGACATGCACAGCGCCATCGCCGGCGGCATCGGCGCGCTGCGCGGGCCCAAGCACGGCGGCGCCAACGAGGTCGCGTTCGAGGTGCAGAAGCGCTACGACACGCCCGACGAGGCGGAAGCCGACATCCGCGCGCGGGTCGAGCGCAAGGAAGTGATCATCGGCTTCGGCCATCCGGTGTATACGGTGTCCGATCCGCGCAACCAGGTGATCAAGGACGTGGCGCGCGAGCTGTCCGACGCGCAGGGCAGCCGCAAGATGTACGACATCGCCGAGCGCCTGGAGGCGGTGATGTGGGAGATCAAGAAGATGTTCCCGAACCTGGATTGGTTCAGCGCGGTCAGCTACCACATGATGGGCGTGCCGACCGCGATGTTCACCCCGCTGTTCGTGATCGCACGCACCGCCGGCTGGAGCGCGCACATCATCGAGCAGCGCATCGACGGCAAGATCATCCGCCCCAGCGCGAACTACACCGGGCCGGAGGATCAGGAGTTCGTGCCGATCGACCGACGCAGTTGATTGCACCCCTCTCCCATCGGGAGAGGGGTGGGGGTGAGGGTACGGGCGCAGCCTGGTGTTGTTTGGTTGCACAAGGCTGCGTCCGGGCCCTCATCCGCCCCATGTAGGATCGAATTTGCACGAGGCTTCGCCCGTACCCTCATCCGCCCCTTCGGGGCACCTTCTCCCGATGGGAGAAGGGTCAGTCTTCGCTTTATTTCTACTGTAGCCAGCCATGAACAGCCA
This sequence comes from Xanthomonas sp. SI, assembly GCF_014236855.1. Lineage (NCBI taxonomy): Bacteria > Pseudomonadati > Pseudomonadota > Gammaproteobacteria > Lysobacterales > Lysobacteraceae > Xanthomonas > Xanthomonas sp. SI. The sequence continues at coordinate 3,805,254 of NZ_CP051261.1, read as the reverse complement.
CTACCGCAAACCTCTGCCCGGCACTTCGCTGGATTACTTCGACGCGCGCGCCGCGGTCGATGCGCTCCGGCCCGGTGCCTATGCCGCGCTGCCGTACACCTCGCGGGTGTTTGCCGAGAACCTGGTGCGGCGCTGCGATCCGGCCACGCTGGACGCCTCGCTGATGCAGCTGATCGAACGCCGCCGCGACCTGGATTTTCCGTGGTTCCCAGCACGCGTGGTCTGTCACGACATCCTCGGCCAGACCGCGCTGGTGGACCTGGCCGGGCTGCGCGATGCGATCGCCGAGCGCGGCGGGGATCCGGCGCAGGTCAATCCGGTGGTGCCGACGCAGCTGATCGTGGACCACTCGCTGGCGGTGGAATTCGGTGGCTTCGACAAGGCCGCGTTCGCCAAGAACCGCGCGGTGGAAGACCGCCGCAACGCCGACCGCTTCCACTTCATCGACTGGACCAAGCGCGCGTTCGAGAACGTCGACGTGATCCCGCCGGGCAACGGGATCATGCACCAGATCAATCTGGAGAAGATGTCGCCGGTGGTGCAGGTGCGCGATGGCGTGGCGTTCCCGGACACCTGCGTGGGCACCGATAGCCACACCCCGCACGTGGATGCGCTGGGCGTGCTGGCGATCGGCGTCGGCGGGCTGGAAGCGGAGAGCGTGATGCTGGGGCGCGCGTCGTGGATGCGCCTGCCGGACATCGTCGGCGTGGCATTGAGCGGACGGCCGCAGCCGGGCATCACCGCCACCGATCTCGTGCTGGCGCTGACCGAATTCCTGCGCGCGCAGAAGGTCGTCGGCGCCTACCTGGAGTTCCACGGCGAAGGCGCCGCGGCGCTGACCCTGGGCGACCGCGCCACGATCTCCAACATGACCCCGGAGTTCGGCGCCACCGCGGCGATGTTCGCGATCGACCGGCAGACCATCGACTACCTGCGCCTGACCGGCCGCGACGACACCCAGGTCGCTCTGGTGGAAACCTATGCCAAGGCCGCCGGACTGTGGGCCGACGACCTGGCCGCGGCGCAATACGAACGCGTGCTGCAGTTCGACCTGTCCAGCGTGACCCGCAACATGGCCGGCCCGTCCAACCCGCACAAGCGCGTGGCGACCAGCGAGCTGGCCGCGCGCGGCATCGCCGACCAGGACAAGTTGGCATCCGGCAAGGCCGAACAGGCGCAGGGGCTGATGCCTGACGGCGCGGTGATCATCGCCGCGATCACCAGTTGCACCAACACCAGCAATCCGCGCAACGTCATCGCCGCCGGTTTGCTGGCGCGCAACGCCAACGCACGCGGCCTGCTGCGCAAGCCGTGGGTCAAGACCTCGCTGGCGCCGGGCTCCAAGGCGGTGCAGCTGTACCTGGAAGCATCCGGGCTGCTGCCGGAGCTGGAGCAGCTGGGTTTCGGCATCGTCGGTTTCGCCTGCACCACCTGCAACGGCATGAGCGGCGCATTGGATCCGGCGATCCAGCAGGAAGTGATCGCCCGCGACCTGTACGCCACCGCGGTGCTGTCGGGCAACCGCAATTTCGACGGGCGCATCCATCCCTACGCCAAGCAGGCGTTCCTGGCCTCGCCGCCGCTGGTGGTGGCGTACGCGATCGCCGGCACCATCCGTTTCGACATCGAGAAGGATGTGCTCGGCGTGGACAAGGACGGCCAGGCGGTGACGCTGAAGGACCTGTGGCCCAGCGACGCGGAGATCGACGCGATCGTCGCCGCCAGCGTCAAGCCCGAGCAGTTCCGCCAGGTCTACGAGCCGATGTTCGCGCGCAGCGGGCTGGCCGCCGCGCAGGTGGCGCCGCTGTACGCATGGCGTCCGCAGAGCACCTATATCCGCCGCCCGCCGTACTGGGAAGGCGCGCTGGCCGGCGAACGCACGCTGCGCGGCATGCGCGCGCTGGCGGTGCTCGGCGACAACATCACCACCGACCACCTGTCGCCGTCCAATGCGATCCTGGCCGACAGCGCCGCCGGCGAATACCTGACGCGGATGGGCGTGCCGGAAGAGGATTTCAATTCCTACGCCACCCACCGCGGCGACCACCTCACCGCGCAGCGCGCCACCTTCGCCAATCCGCAACTGCTCAACGAAATGGCCGTGGTCGATGGCCAGCCGCAACGCGGTTCGCTGACCCGGCTGGAGCCGGAAGGGCAGGTGGTGCGCATGTGGGAGGCGATCGAGACCTACATGGCGCGCAAGCAGCCGCTGCTGATCGTGGCCGGCGCCGACTACGGGCAGGGCTCCTCGCGCGACTGGGCGGCCAAGGGCGTACGCCTGGCCGGGGTCGAGGCGATCGTGGCCGAGGGCTTCGAGCGCATCCACCGCACCAACCTGGTCGGCATGGGCGTGCTGCCGCTGGAATTCCGTCCCGGCACCACGCGCAAGACCCTGGGCATCGACGGCAGCGAGGTGTTCGACGTGCTCGGCGCGCGCACCCCCAGCGCGACGCTGACCCTGTCCATCGCCCGCGCCGACGGTACCCGGGTGGAAGTGCCGGTGACCTGCCGCCTGGACACCGCCGAGGAACTGGCGATCTACGAGGCCGGCGGCGTGCTGCAGCGTTTCGCGCAGGATTTCCTGGAGGCATCCGCCGCCTGATTCGGCGACATTCTCGAAAGGAAACGCTCGCGGCTTGCGCCCGCGGACTGGCGATGCAGAATTCGGCAATCTTGCTGTCTGGAGTGCGTATGGCGACCAAGAACATCTCCTCGCCGGAGGAACACAAGCAGTTCGTCGACCAACAGGTGGCCGGACACGACTGCGGTTCCAGCAGCGAGTCCGTGCGCGGGTTGATCTGCGGGCAGCGCGACGCGGAAAACCTCCGTGGCGTGCTGCTGGAGGGAGCCGATTCCGGGCCAGCCATGGCGATGGAACCGGATTTCTTCGACACGATGCGCAAGCGGGCTCGGGATCGGGCCTTTCGCGGCCGCCAGCCTGCATGAGCCCCGGCAGCGTGCTGCGGCGCTTCGGGCAGGATTTTTTGGCAGTGTCGAAACCGCCCTGTCCCATTCGTCGGTGTCATGAGCGCGTGCCATCCTGCGCGCGCCGTCCACCAATGAGGAAACCACCATGAGCAACGGTCATCCCGGTACCGTCCGCCTGCACCGCGTCCTGCGCGCGCCGGCCGAGCGCATCTACCGCGCGTTCCTGGAACCGGCGGCGCTGGCCAAATGGCTGCCGCCGCATGGCTTCGTCGCCACCGTGCATGCACTGGATGCGCGGGTGGGCGGCAGTTTCAAGATTTCTTTCACCAATCTGGGCGCAGGCACCAGCGAATCCTTCGGTGGCACCTATCTGGAACTGGTGCCGGGCGAGCTGATCCGCCATACCGATACGTTCGACAATCCTGGCCTGCCCGGCGAGATGATGGTGACGGTCAAGCTGCGCACGGTGGCCTGCGGCACCGAGCTGGACATCGTCCAGGACGGCATCCCCGAACAGATCCCGGTGGAGTTCTGCCATCTCGGCTGGCAGGAGTCGCTGACCCTGCTGGCGCAGCTGGTCGAGGCCGAGATTCCCGCCAACCCTTGAGCTACTCGCCGTTTTTGCGGCGATCGGAAATAAAGCCATGCCCCACGTTCCCCAACTCCGCATTCCCGCCACCTACATGCGCGGCGGCACCTCCAAGGGCGTGTTCTTCCGCCTGCAGGATCTGCCGTCCGCCGCGCAGCTGCCCGGCGCGACGCGCGATGCGCTGCTGCTGCGGGTGATCGGCAGTCCCGATCCCTACGCCAAGCAGATCGACGGCATGGGCGGGGCGACGTCCAGCACCAGCAAGACCGTGATCGTGGCGCCGAGCGCGCGCGCCGACCACGACGTGGACTATCTGTTCGGGCAGGTGGCGATCGACCGCCCGTTCGTCGATTGGAGTGGCAACTGCGGCAACCTGTCGGCGGCGGTGGGGCCGTTCGCGATCGCCGCCGGCCTGGTCGATGCGGCGCGCATTCCGCACGACGGCATGGCCACGGTGCGGATCTGGCAGGCCAACATCGGCAAGACCATCCTCGCGCGGGTGCCGATGGTGGGCGGCGCAGTGCAGGAGAGCGGCGATTTCGAACTGGACGGGGTGACCTTCCCGGCGGCCGAGATCCAGCTCGATTTCCTCGATCCGGCCGCGGACGAGGACGGCGCGGACGGGGCGATGTTTCCCACCGGCAACCTGATCGACACGCTGGACGTGCCGGGTGTGGGCAGCTTCGAGGCGACGCTGATCAACGCCGGCATCCCGACCATCTTCCTCGACGCGCAGGCGTTGGGCTATCGCGGCACCGAACTGCAGGACGCGATCAACGGCGATGCGCAGGCGCTGGCCAGGTTCGAGACCATCCGCGCGTACGGTGCGCTGCGCATGGGCCTGATCGCCAGGCTGGAAGACGCGGCGACGCGGCAGCACACGCCGAAGGTGGCCTTCGTCGCGCCGCCGGCCGACTACGTCGCCTCCAGCGGCAAGCCGGTCGCCGCCGCCGACATCGACCTGCTGGTGCGGGCGATGTCGATGGGCAAGCTGCACCACGCGATGATGGGCACCGCCGCGGTGGCGATCGGCACCGCCGCGGCGATCCCCGGCACGCTGGTGAACCGCGCGGCCGGCGGCGGCGCGCGCCAGGCGGTGCGCTTCGGCCATCCCTCGGGGACGTTGCGGGTCGGCGCCGAAGCGCAGCAGCAGGGAGACGGCCAGTGGAGTGTCACCAAGGCGATCATGAGCCGCAGCGCGCGGGTGCTGATGGAGGGCTGGGTGCGGGTGCCGGGCGATATTGGCTGAGCCGGCAGCGCCGGCGGCAGGGCCGCATCGCTGTGGCGCCGCAAAATCCGGATCTTGTTTTTGTAGGAGCGGCTTCAGCCGCGACATGTTCTAGCCGCGACATGCTCTAACCGTAGTTCCTGTCGCGGCTGAAGCCGCTCCTACAGGGTGCGGGTGGGGCGCTGTAGCGAGCGCTGTTGCACGCCAAGGCCCAGTGACGCGGGCCAACCGGAAATCCGCAGTGCGATGTTGATAGGCCTGGGCCGTCTGGACAGCGCGCTTGCAGAGCACATGTAGCGACACATTGCGCACTTGCAGCCTTAACACGTTCAAGTGACCGGGACATGCACAACATGTGTATTTTGTGTTAATTATGGTGCGGCGCGGCATCGCTTGCCGGCGGCGCGCATTCGCTCTTGCCCATTCCACTCCGGAGTCCCCATGTCCGCCAGTTGGTCGCTGCGCACCAGCGCACTTGCCGTAGCCGTCGTTTCCGCCCTCTCGTTCTCCGCCGCCGCCCAGCAGGCGGACAGCACGGACGGGGTCGCCCGCCTGGACGCGGTCAAGGTCACCGCCGAACGGCGTTCGGAAGATTCCAAGGACGTGCCGATCTCCGCCAGCGTGTTGCGCCCGGAATACCTGGACGCGATCGCCACCAGCGGCTCGGACGTGCGCGTGCTGGCCGGCAAGGCGCCCAGCCTCAATGTCGAATCCTCCAACGGCCGCGTGTTCCCGCGCTTCTACATCCGCGGCTACGGCAACACCGACTTCAACACCTACGCCTCGCAGCCGGTGTCGCTGGTGTACGACGACGTGGTGGCCGAGAACGCGTTCCTGAAGGGCTTCCCGATCTTCGACCTGGAAGGCCTGGAAGTGCTGCGCGGCCCGCAGGGCACGCTGTTCGGCCGCAACACCCCCGCCGGCGTGGTCAAGTTCAACTCGGTCAAGCCCAGCATCGGCGCCAACGACGGCTACGCCAGCCTGTCCTATGGCACCTACGGCACCATGACCATGGAAACCGGCCTGAGCATCGCCATGGGCGACAAGTGGGCCGCGCGCGTGTCGGCGCTGGGCCAGCGCCGCGACGACTGGGTCGACAACACCGTCGACGACCGTTCGTTCGAGGGCTACACCGACTCGGCGGTGCGGGTGCAACTGCTGTTCCAGCCGGGCGAGGACTTCAGCGCGCTGTTCAACGCGCATGCGCGGCATCTCGACGGCACCGCGCGCCTGTTCCGCGCCAACATCTTTCAGCCGGGCAGCAACAAGCTGGTCGACGGCTTCGATCCGGACAAGGTCTCCATCGACGGCGGCAACACCCAGGAACTGCAGACCTACGGCGGCAGCGCCAACCTGACCTGGGATCTGGGCGACATCGTGCTGCACTCGATCACCGGCTACGAGGGCATCGGCAAGTACTACAGCCGCGGCGACATCGACGGCGGCTACGGCGCGGTGTTCGCGCCGCCGTCCGGCCCCGGCGTGATCGCGTTCCCGGTGGAAACCGCCGGCGGCATCAAGAACCTGGACCAGTACTCGCAGGAGCTGCGCGCCGAGTCGCAGTATGCCGGCCCGATCAACTGGCAGGCCGGCCTGTACTACTTCCACGATTCGGTGGAAGGCGAGAACTACACCTACAACACCTTCGGCGGCGGCACCCTCAGCAGCTACCAGCTGACCCGCCAGCGCAACACCTCGTGGGCGGCGTTCGGCTCGCTGAACTACGCGGCCACCGATCGTCTGAACCTGCGCGCCGGCATCCGCTACACCTACGACAAGAAGACCTTCGACGTGCTGGCGCTGGACCGCGTCACCCTGCTCGAGCCGTCCACCGGCAGCACCGACAACTCCAAGGTCACCGGCGACCTCAGCGCGACCTACACCATCAACGACGCCGTCAACGTCTACGCCCGCGCCGCGCGCGGTTTCCGCGGCGCCAGCTTCGGCGTGCCGTCGGCGACCGCGCCGCTGACCGTGGCCGCGCCGGAGACCGTGGATTCGTACGAGATCGGCATCAAGTCCGACCTGTTCGACAAGCGCGCGCGGATCAGCTTCGACATCTACGATTTCCGGGTGAAGAACCAGCAGCTGACGGCGGTCGGCGGCACCTCCAACGACGTGCGCCTGCTCAACGCCGACAAGTCCAAGGCGCGCGGCGCCGAGTTCGACTTCGAGGCGCTGCTCACCCAGAACCTGCGCTTCACCCTGGGCGGCGCCTACAACTGGACCCGCATCGAGGATCCGACCCTGTCGGTCGGCGTGTGCCGCACCTGCACCGTGACCGATCCGCTCAACGCCGCCGGCAACGCCATCATCGACGGCAACGTGCTGCCGCAGGCGGCCAAGTGGATGGGCAACGCCACGCTGCGCTACGGCATCCCGGTCGGCGACGACGCCGAGTTCTTCTTCTACACCGACTGGTCCTACCGCAGCGAGATCAACTTCTTCCTGTACGACTCGCGCGAATTCGTCGGCCAGCCGCTGCTCGAAGGCGGCGCCAAGATCGGCTACAACTGGGGCGCCGGTGCGTACGAGGTGTCGGTGTTCTGCCGCAACTGCACCAACCAGATCCGCGCCACCGGTGCGATCGACTTCAACAACCTCACCGGCTTCATCAACGATCCGCGCATCGTCGGCGCGCAGTTCCGCGCCAATTTCTGATCGGCGCGTCCGCGTTGCGATGAACCAGGGACCGCCGGCTATCATGCCGGCGGTTTCTTTTCATGGGAGGCGCGCATGCGCAGTCTGAAACGGTGGGCGGCGCTGGCGCTGCTGGCCTTGGCATCGGGTGCCGCCGCGGCGGCGCCTGCGGCCAAGACGCCGACGCAGAAAGTGGTGGTGTCCACCGACATCGGCGACGACATCGACGACGCGTTCGCACTGGCGCTGCTGCTGCGCAGCCCGGAACTGAACGTGCTCGGCATCGCGTCGGCCTGGGGCGACACCGCACTGCGTGCGCAGTTGCTGCAGCGTTTGTTGCAGCAGGCCGGACGCAGCGAGATCCCGCTGGCGATCGGCCATGCCACGACCAGCACGATTCCCTTCAGCCAGGCGCGCTGGGCGGCGCAGGGCACGCTGCCGCGAAAGGCGCCGGATGCGGCGGACTTCATCCTGGCGCAGGCGCGGCGCCACCCCGGCCAGGTCACCTTGCTGGTGCTCGGACCGCTGACCGACGCGGCGCGCGCGCTGCAGCGCGACCCGCAGGGCTTCGCCCAGCTCAAGCAGGTGGTGCTGATGGGCGGCTCGGTGCGTGCGGGCTACGGCAAGTCGCGCTACCGGCCGCCTAGCGCGCCGGCGCCGGAATACAACATCGTTTCCGATATCGGCGCCGCGCAGCGCGTGTTCGCCGCCGGCGTGCCGATCGTGCTGCTGCCGCTGGACGCGACCCAGGTGACCCTGGAGGAACCGGAGCGGGTGGCGCTGTTCGCGCATGGCGATCCGCTGACCGACGCCTTGACCCAGCTCTACTACCAGTGGCGCGACACCGACCAGCCCTGGGCCAGCGCCACGCCGACCCTGTTCGACGTGGTGCCGGTGGCGTACCTGCTCGACCCGAGCCTGTGCCCGACCGTGCCGCTGCGCATCGCGGTCGACGATCAGGGGTATACGCGGGAAGTGCCGTCCGGCGCGAGCGCGGCGGGCGGCGCTGCGGCCGTCGACGCCCCGGCGGATGGCGGCCATGCGGCGCCTGGCGTCGCCAACGCCCAGGTCTGCCTGGCGCTGGACCGGCCACGGCTGATCGCGCTGTACATGCAGCGCTTGTTGCGCTGAGGCGGTGGCGCGTCCGCGGCTCCGCTCGTCGCGGCTGAAGCCGCTCCTACAGGAACTTGCGGCCATCCAACCGGGTGCACTGTAGGAGGGGCTTCAGCCCCGACAGGCAGTGTCCGAAGCTGGTGCAGTTCCCGGCTTCGTTTGTCGCGACTGAAGCCGCTCCTACAAGGGCTAAACGGCTGACTGGCCGGGTGCACTGTGGGAGGGACTTCAGTCCCGACTGCATCCGGTCTGGGTAACCTGTGGCCTCATCGGTTGCTTCCACAGCGATATCAGGCAACGACGATGGCGTGTCGGCCGGAGTACGGATGAGCGCTGGGCGCCACCGCCATGCGCGGCAACCCGACGCGCAGAAATCGCCGCCTGCACAGTCCGGCGGCGCCCGCCCGCCACTATCCCCGACCGCCGTGCCAGGCGCCGGCGATCGCCGCGTGCGCAATCTCGATTCCGACCCTCCGGCCGCCGCGTCCGCGTTCTATACTCGCGCCACTTTCACGGAGCGAACGTATGCACACGGATTCGAAGCGGCAGTGGCGCCTCCTGCGCGCGGGGCTGTTGAGCACCTTCCTGCTGCTGGGCCTGGCCTTGGCGCTGGGCGGCTGCAAGCGCAACGAATCCGGGCAGTTGCCCGACGCCAGCGGCGAGCCGGTCAAGGGCCAGAAGGAAGCGATGAAGGGCTTCGGCCTGGTTCGCGCCTATCCCGACCAGAAGGGCGACGGGCTGTCGCTGGCGCTGGAGTTCTCGCGGCCGCTGGTCGGCACCCAGGACTTCGACAAGCTGCTGCGCTTCGAAGAGAAGGTCGGCACCGACGAGAGCGCCTGGTCGCTGTCCGACGACGGCAAGACCCTGCGCTATCCGTACGTGGAGGCGGCCAAGGACTACACCGTGCTGATCTCCGCCGACCTGCTCGCCGCCGACGGCAGCCGCCTGGGCAAGCCGCTCAAGCAGAAGGTCTACACCGGCGAACTGGAGCCGGCGGTCGGCTTCGCCTCGCAGGGCAGCGTGCTGCCGGCGCGCGAGAGCCGCGGCCTGCCGGTGGTGTCGCTCAACGTGCCGGAAGTGGACGTGGAGTTCATGCGGGTCAAGGAAGGCTCGCTGCCGGCGTTCTTCGCCCAGTACCAGCGCGGCGGGCGCCGCGGCAGCTGGGAAATGGACAGCGACTACAGCGACCACACCCCGATTTCGCAGCTGGCCGAGTCGGTCTACGTCAACCGCTTCGTGCTCGGCGGCGACAAGAACGAGCGCGCGCTGACCTATCTGCCGATCCAGGACATCAAGGAGCTGCAGGCGCCGGGCCTGTACTTCGCGGTGATGAAGCGCCCGGGCCGGTTCGAGAACGAATACGACACCGCGTTCTTCACCGTCAGCGACATCGGCCTGCACGCGCGCGCCTACAAGGACAAGCTGTTCGTGCACACCGCCTCGCTGCAGAGCGGCGAGCCGTTGAAGAAGGTGGAGCTGCGCGTGCTCGACGCCAAGGGCGAGCTGTTCCTGAAAGGCGAGACCGACGCCAACGGCAACGCGCTGCTGAACTACACGCTCGACGCCGGCCAGGTGCTGGTGGCGCGCAGCGGCACCGACCTGTCGATGCTGCCGTTCAACCAGCCGGCGCTGGACCTGAGCGAGTTCGCCGTGGCCGGGCGCGAGAATGCCTGGTTCGACGTGTTCGCCTGGTCCGGCCGCGACCTGTACCGCCCCGGCGAGACGGTGCGCGTGTCGGCGCTGCTGCGCGACAACGACGGCAAGCCGGTGGCGACCAGCGGCAAGGGCGCGCAACCGGTGTTCCTGCGCTTGAAGCAGCCCGACGGCAAGATCTTCCGCGAGACCCGCCTGCAGCCGGGCGAGCAGGGCTATTTCAGCTTCGAGCAGCTGATTCCCGCCGATGCGCCGACCGGGCGCTGGCAGGTGGAGTTCCGCACCGATCCGTCCAGCAAGGAAGCGGTGCAGGGCATGACCCTGCGCATCGAGGAGTTCCTGCCCGAGCGCATGAAGCTGGACCTGGACAGCGCGCAGAAGACGCTCAAGCCGGGCGAGCCGTTCAAGCTGCAGGCCACCGCCGCCTATCTGTACGGTGCGCCGGCCGACGGCAACCGCTTCACCGCCAAGCTGGCGGTGGCGGTCGAGCAGCATCCGGTCGAGTCGCTGCCCGGCTATTTCTTCGGCGACTCGACGCTGCAGCTGCCGCGCGAAGCCAAGGACGTGATCGATACCGAGTTCGGCGCCGACGGCAAGATCGCCGAGGACCTGGCGCTGCCGGACGAAGCCAAGCCGACCAGCACCATCGCCGCGCTGGTCTCGGCCAGCGTCTACGAGACCGGCGGCCGCACCGTGACCCGCACGCTCAAGCGCGTGCTGTGGCCGGCGCCGGCGCTGGTCGGGGTGCGCCCGCTGTTCGACGACACCGACGGCGCCGATGCCAACGCCAACGCGCGCTTCGAGCTGATGCGGGTGGATGCGCAAGGCAAGCCGCAGCCGGCCAAGGGGTTGAAGGTGACCCTGGTGCGCGAGCTGCGCGATTATCACTGGGCGTTCGCCGACAACCGCTGGGACTACGATTTCACCCGCCGTTTCGAGAACAAGCAGTCCATCACCGTCGATGCCGGCAGCGGCGCGGCCAAGTTCGATTTCCCGGTGGAGTGGGGCGAGTACCGCGTGGACGTGTTCGATCCGTCCACCGGCCTGACCACGCGCTATCCGTTCCGCGCCGGCTGGAGCTGGAACGACGAGAACCGCGGCCTGGACGCGCGTCCTGACAAGGTCAAGCTGGCGCTGGACAAGACCGGCTACAAGGCCGGCGACACGCTCAAGGTCACCCTGACCCCGCCGCATGCCGGTCCCGGCGTGCTGATGGTCGAGAGCGACAAGATGCTGTACGTGCAGGACATCGACGTGAAGCCGGGCAGCAGCTTCGAGATCCCGGTGACCAAGGACTGGGAGCGCCACGACGTCTACGTCACCGCGCTGGTGTTCCGCGGCGGTTCGGCGCCGAGCAAGATCACCCCGGCGCGCGCGGTCGGCGTGGCCTTCGTGCCGATGGAGCGCAAGACCCGGCGTGTGGCGGTGGGCCTGGTCGCGCCCAAGCAGATGCGTCCGGAGCAGCCGCTGCCGGTGACGGTCAGCGTGCCGGAACTGGCCGGCAAGCAGGCGCACGTGACCATCTCTGCAGTGGACGTGGGCATCCTCAACATCACCCGCTTCCCGGTGCCTGATGCCAACGCGCAGTTCTTCGCACAGCGGCGCCTGGGCGTGGACTCGTACGACATCTACGGCCGGGTGATCGAGAGTTTCGAGGGCGGCACCGGCAAGCTGCGCTTCGGCGGCGACATGGCCTTGGCGGCGTTGCCGCAGGCCAAGCGTCCCACCGCGCGGGTGCAGACCGTGGACCTGTTCTCCGGCTCGGTGAAGCTCGACGCCAAGGGCAATGCGCGGGTGCAGCTGCCGGTGCCCGACTTCAACGGCACGCTGCGGGTCTCGGCGCTGGTGTATTCGGACGAGCGCTACGGCAATCGCGACGTGGAAACGCTGGTGCGCGCGCCGATCGTGGCCGAGGCCAGCATGCCGCGGGTGATGGCGCCGGGCGACCGCAGCACGGTCACCCTGGACGTGCAGAACTTCACCGGGCAAGCGGGCGAGTTCAAGGTGCAGGTGGATGGCGAAGGCCCGCTGGCGATCGCCGAGAACGCGCGCAGCGCCAAGCTCGGCAAGGATGGCAAGGCCACGCTCAGCTTCCCGCTGGTGGCGCAGGAGGGCTACACCGTGGCCAAGGTGCGGGTGCGGGTGAACGGCAACGGCTTCAGCGTCGACCGCCGCTACGACCTGCCGGTGCGCGCGGCGTGGCCGTCGGTGCTGCGCGCGCAGACCCGCGTGCTGGATCCGTTGGCGCCGGTGACGCTGGGCATGGGCGATGCCGAGGGCCTGATGGCCGGTTCGGTCAACGCGCGCATGCTGGTCAGCGCGTTGCCGCCGATCCCGTTCGCCAGCGCGCTGCAGGGCGCGCTGAATTACCCCTACGGTTGCGCCGAGCAGACCACCAGCAAGGGCTACGCCGCGCTGCTGCTCGACGACACCACCGCCAAGCTGCTCGGCGCCCAGGGCCTGGACGCGGCCACCCGCCGCGCGCGCATGGAAGGCGCGTTCGGCCGCTTGGCCTCGATGCAGATCTCCAGCGGCCACTTCTCGATGTGGGGCGACGACGGCTACGTCAATCCGGGCCTGACCCCGTACATCGCCGAGTTCCTGCTCGACGCCAAGGACGCCGGTTTCGCGGTGCCCGACAACGTGCTGCAGAAGGCGCTCAACCGGCTCAGCGAGGACCTGCTGTCCGGCGGCAACAACTTCTACGGCCAGGACCGCCGCGAGAACCTGAAGTTCGCCAACCAGGCCTGGTCCGGCTACGTGCTGGCACGGGTCAACCGCGCCCCGCTGGGCACGTTGCGCGCGCTGTACGACAACGATCGCGGCAAGGCGCTGACCGGCCTGTCGCTGGTGCACCTGGGCGTGGCGTTGTCGCTGCAGGGCGACAAGAAGCGCGGCGACGCGGCGATCGCGGCTGGCTTCGCCAAGGACAGCGGCGACCGTCCGCCTTACTTCGGCGATTACGGCAGCGTGATCCGCGACGATGCGCTGATGATCGCGCTGCTGCACGAGCGCGGCCTGGCCAAGCCCGAGTACGATGCGCGCGCGGTGGCGTTGGGCCGCGAGATCGACGCACGCCGCCGCAGCGGCTGGTTGTGGCTGAGCACCCAGGAGCAGGTGGCCCTGGCGCGGATGGGCAAGGCATTGCTGGTCAACCAGAGCAAGCTGGTGTCCGGGCAGCTGGCGATCGGCGACAACAGCGAGGCGATCGACGCGGCCAAGGCGTTCGGCCGCCAGTTCGGCGAGGCCGAACTGGCGCGCGGGGTCAGCTTCGTGCCGCAAGGCGAGGCGCCGCTGTACGCCAGCCTGGAAATCGCCGGCATCCCGCGCAAGGCGCCGGAGGTGGACGAGAGCACGCTGAAGGTGGAACGCGAGTGGTACAGCACCGACGGCAAGCCATGGACGCCGCGGCCGCTGAAGGAAGGCGAGGCGCTGATCGTGCGCGTCACCATCACCTCCAACGTGGGCATGCCCGACGCGCTGTTGACCGATCTGCTGCCGGCTGGCCTGGAGATCGAGAACTTCAACCTGGGCGACGCCAAGCAGTGGGCCGACGTGGTGGTGGACGGCATCGAGATCAGCGACCGTTCCGAGGCCGCCGACGTCAAGCACGAGGAGTTCCGCGACGACCGCTACGTGGCCGCGCTAAGCCTGGCGCAGGGCGGCAAGGCGCAGGTGTTCTACCTGGTGCGCGCGGTGACCCCGGGCACCTACACGGTGCCGCCGCCGCTGGTCGAGGACATGTACCGTCCCGACCTGCGCGGGGTGGGGCGCAGCAACCCGGGCACGATCAACGTCGTGCAGCCTTAGTCATGCGCCATCCAGCGCAACTCGCTGCAAGCACTGCACGCTGAGGCGCCTAAAGCCCCTCTCCCGCCGGGAGAGGGGTTGGGGTGAGGGTGCGGCGCGAAGCGTCTCGTGGATTTGGGCGCTCGAGGCTACGCACGCAGCCTCATCCGGCCCGCGGGCCACCTTCCCCGAAAGGGGGCATGGTCCTGATGGGAGAGGGTGCCGGCTTTGGTTGAGTGGCTTGAGGCTCTGGCGGACCAGGTCACACACAATGGATAACGACGCGATAGGGCCCTTGTGGCCCTATCGTCGTTTTGGGGCCGCCGGCGCGATGCCGCAACACACCGAGTGGCGCAGCGTCCTGCGATCGAGATGGCCTCCCACCCGCCATTCCCGCATGCGCTCGCCGACCACTGCCCGCAGTGCGGCTTTTCAGCGCGAACCCGACTGCACCTGCAACTGCCAACGCCATGACATGGGCCTGTCATCACCTGCTGGATAAAATTAACTACTTTGAAGTTAGTAATTAATTCCGACATTTTCCAGGGGATACGAGATGACGCGATCGCACCACCGCCACCAGCGCACGTTGCTGGTGTGCCTGCTCGCCGCCAGTTGCCAGGCCGCCCTCGCGCAGCAGGCGGCGACGCCGTTGCTGCCTGCCGCCGCGGACACCGACCGCACCGATACCGCCGCCGCATCGCCGCCGGCTGCCGGCACCGCCAAGACCCTGGACAGCGTGGTCGTCACCGGCGTGCGCAAGGCCAATGCCGCGGCGATGGAGAGCAAGCGCGCGGCGACCAACATCACCGACGTGGTCAGTTCCACCGACGTGCGCGCGCTGCCGGACACCACCATCGTCGAAGCGCTGCGCCGCATCCCCGGCCTGTCGGTGCTGCCGGCGACCGACAACGAACATCCGCGCGACGAGGCCGCCACGCCGGTGCTGCGCGGCCTCGGCCCGTCCTACAACAACGTCACCATCGACGGCCTGACCGTGGCCTCGCCGGGCACGCCGAACGGCACGCTCGGCTCGATCACCCGCGGCGTGCGCCTGGACATCCTGCCGGCGTCGATGGTCAGCGAACTGCAGGTGGTCAAGACCTTCACTCCCGACCTGGACCCCAACGCCACGGGCGGTGCGATCAACCTGCGCACGCGCAGCGCGTTCGAGAACGGCGGCAAGCCGTTCTTCACCAGCGAAGCCTCGCTGGGCCACGCCAACGACGTCGGCAAGCCGCGCGATCAGGACGATCCCGGCTACCGCCTCGGCGCCACCGGCAGCACCACCTTCGGCAGCGACCGGCAATACGGCCTGACCCTGTCGGGCAACTACCAGACGCTGAGCAGCTACACCGAAACCCACATGACCACCGACACGGTGCACTACGGGTTCTACGACGCTAATGGCGTGCTGCAGAGCGGCAGCAACCTCGGCAACGGCTGGGCGGTGCCGCAGCAGGACAAGTACTGGTACGTGATGGACAAGCGCGACCGCTACGGCCTGACCGGCAAGTTCGAAGCGCACCCCAGCGCCGACCTGCAGGCCTACGTCACCGCGGGCTACTACTATTTCAAGGACGACATGCAGCGCAACGAGCTGATCATCGATCCGCGCAACCGCAACCGCGTCGCCAACCAGACCGCGACCTCCGGCAGCTATCCGGCCGGCGACATCGAGGTCGGCTATTCCAACCAGGTCACCACCACCCGCACCAAGCTCGGCCAGGCCGGCATGGAATGGCGGCCGGACGACCGCCAGGTGCTGTCCGCGCGCGGCTCGTGGTCGGATGCGACCTACGACGAGCCGATCCAGATGTTCAAGTACGTCACCGGCGCGTCGCGCCCGGCGGCGGTTGCGGTCGGCCAGACCGGCCCCGGCGTCACCGTCGTGCCCAGCGCCGACTACGCCTTCACCTACGACACCTCGGCGCTGAACCAGCGCTTCCCGGTGGCGCCGCAGGCGTACTCCAACTACGACAACTACAGCCTGTTGTACTGGCGCCCGGACTACAAGCGCAGCGCGCGCGACCGCATCCTCACCGGGCGCCTGGACTACGCCTTCAACCAAGGCGAGCAGGACCGCGGCCTGGGCTTCGGCGCCGGCCTGTCGTACACCACCGACAAACCGTCGTTCGACATCTACCGCGACGACTACGAGCCCAACCGCAGCGCGCCGGCACTGAACATCGCCGACGTGCTGGCGCCGTCCAACGCGCCGCTGCGCTATCTGGGCCTGAACCTGATCACCATCGATCCGAACAAGGCCCGGCGCGTGCTGCAGTCCACGCCGCTGAGCGCGTTCAACAGCACCGACCAGTCGGCCTTCAGCAACCAGGACAACTTCAGCCACAGCGAAAAGATCTTCGGCGCCTACGGCCTGGTCAGCTACCGTGCCGAGGCGTTCAACGTGGAGGCCGGGCTGCACTACGACGACACCGACCAGTCCACCGTCGGCCGCCAGCGCCAACTGGACACCGCCAGCGGCAAGTACGTCTATGTCGATGCGCCGACCGATTCGCACTACGCCAACCTGTTGCCGTCGGCGATCATGACCTACCACCTCAGCGAAAATCTCGACCTGCGCGCCGGCGCCAGCCGCACGCTCGGCCGCCCGCCGTACGACGCCTACGCCGCGCGCACCTCGATCGGCTTCGTCAACAGCACCGATGCCGGCAATCCCAACGCCCAGGGCGTGACCGTGACCGTGGGCAATCCGGACATCAAGCCGCGCGTGTCGACCAACCTGGACCTGTCGCTGGAATGGCGCCTGCCCGACGACTTCGACGGCATGCTGGCTGCGGCGGTATTCAACAAGCGCATCCAGGACGAGATCTTCACCCTGTCGCGCACCGACCAGTTCAGCTACAACGGCACCACCTATTCGAACGTGCTGATCAGTACCCCGGCCAACGCAGCCAAGGCGCATATCCGCGGCCTGGAACTGAGCGCGGTGCTCAACACCTTGCTGCCGGGCGTTCCGGCGTTGTCCGGGCTGGGCGCCAGCGCCAACCTGGCCTTGCTCGATGGCGGCATGGACGTGCCGTACAGCGTCGGCAGCGCGCCGAACGTGAGCCAGCGCCAGCGTAGCGTCGATCGCCTGGTCGGCCAGCCCGGCTACACCGCCAACGCCTCGCTGTTCTACACCATCGGCGGGCTGGAACTGCGCGCGGCCTACAACCGCCAGGGCAAGGCGCTGCGCGCCATCGTCAGCAACATCGACTGGCAGGATCTGTACTGGTCGCCGCGCTCGCAGCTGGATCTGTCGGCGACCTATGCGGTCAACAAGCAGGTCAGCGTGGTCGGCCAGGTCAGCAACGTCACCCACAGCCGCATCACCAGCGTGACCGGACCGGGCGAGAACCTGTTGAAGGACACCTACTCGGTGCCGACCACCTACTGGTTCGGCATCCGCTTCACGCCTTCTCTCTAAAACCCTTCACTCCTTCGGACTGCCATCGCCATGAAATCCACTCTGTTGCCGCTCCTGCTGCTGGGCAGCGCGCTGACCGGCCCCGTTGCCGCGGCCCCCGCCGGCAGCGCCGCCAGCCAGGCGCGCCTGGCCGATCCCGCCGGCGGCATCTTCGTCGTCGCCCATCGCGGTTGCCACAATCCGGCGCCCGCGCACGGCTTCCCCGGCCACGCGCCGGAGAACTCGCTGTCCGGCCTGGAGCGCTGCGTGGCGATGGGCGTGGACATGCTGGAAACCGACATCCGCCGCGCCGCCGACGGCACCCTGGTGATGTTCCACGACGCCACCGTCGAACGCACCACCGACGGCAGCGGCAAGGTCGCCGAGATGACCTGGACGCAGCTGTCGCGGCTGCGCCTGCGCGACGACGAGGGCGGCGCCGATGCGCCGCTCACCGACCAGCACCCTGTGACCCTGGAGCAGATGCTGGCCGCGGCCAAGGATCGGATCATGCTCAATCTCGACGTCAAGGCGCCGATCTATGCGGAGGTGGCGGACGCGGTGCGGCGTGCGGGCATGCAGCGCCAGGTGGTGCTCAAGACCGAGGCCGGCGTGTACAGCCAGCCGCTGGCGTCGCTGCCGCCGTTCGACCAGGTCAACTTCACCCCGGTGCTGCTCAATCCGCCGGGCACCGACGACCTGCTGCAGACCGTGCGTACCCAGATCGGCGGCAAGGTACGCCCGGTCGCGATCGAATTGCCGCGGATGCGCGCCGAGCAATTGCCGCCGGTGGTCGCGTTGGTCAGACAGCAGCACGTGCGGCTGCTGGTCAACACACTGTGGGAAGGGTTCGTCGCCGGCTACGGCGGCGACGCCGATGCGGTGCGCGATCCGGATGCGGTGTGGGGGCGGCTGTACCGCGCCGGGATCGGCGCGTTCCAGACCGACGAGCCCGAAGCCCTGCTGCGCTACCGCGCGTCGCTCGAAAAAAAGCGCTGAGCGCGGGCGGTTGGCCGCGCAACTGTCCGTAATCGGTCGCCGATCGTCCGCTTGCGGACGCGGCGGCCGCGCCCGACGCGGGCGATAGGTAGTCGTTTCAACGAGTTATAGCGCTTCGTCGATTGGCATGCGGCCTGCTCTGCACTGGCCATGGATATCGCGAAGTCTCCGAACCGTTCGATCTGGCGCCAGCGGCGCCGCTGGCTGGCGCTGGCCGTGGCGGCCGT
Organism: Xanthomonas sp. SI; assembly: GCF_014236855.1. Taxonomy (NCBI): domain Bacteria; kingdom Pseudomonadati; phylum Pseudomonadota; class Gammaproteobacteria; order Lysobacterales; family Lysobacteraceae; genus Xanthomonas; species Xanthomonas sp. SI. The sequence goes on along the minus strand of NZ_CP051261.1, from coordinate 3,786,676 downwards.
GCTGTTGCTCGGCGTGGTGCTGTTGGGTGCGGGCCGCGCCGCCCCGCAGGTCAGCCGCAGCGAGCTGTGGATCGACGCGGCCACGCGCGGCGAGATGCGCCGCGAGATCCGCGCCAACGGCGTGCTGGTGCCGCGGCAGATCCGCTGGATCACCGCCGGCGCAACCGCCACCGTGCAGCAACAGCTGGTCGATGCCGGCGCGCGGGTGCAGGCCGATACGCTGATCCTGCAACTGGCCAATCCCGAGCTGGATGCCGGCCTGGACCGCGCCCGCGCCGCACTGGCCGGCGCCGATGCCGACCTGGCCGCGCTGCACGCGGCGCTGGCCTCGCAATTGCTGGACCAGCAGGCGCTGCAGGCGCAGGCCGAGTCGGATCTGCAGATCGCGCAGATCAAGGCGCAGGCCTATCGGCGCGGCCACGACGGCGGCGCGATCTCGGCGATCGACCTGACCCAGAGCCAGATCGTGGAGGCGCAGCAGCGCGGCCGCGCCGGCATCGAAACCAAACGCGTGGCCGCGTTCCGGCAGAACATGGCCGCGCAGTTGCGCGCCGCCCAGGCGCGGCGCGCGCAGGCCGCCAGCGCCCTGGCCATCGCCGCGCAACAGGCCGCCTCCTTGCAGGTGCGCGCCGGCAGCGACGGCATCCTGCAGCAGGTGGACGTGGAGCCCGGCCAGCGCGTCGAGGCCGGCGCCAAGCTGGCGCGAGTCGCGCGCCCGGACGACCTGCTGGCGCGGCTGCAGGTGGCCGAGGTGCTGGCCAAGGACGTGATCGACGAGCAGCCGGTCGCGGTGGACACGCACAACGGCGTGGTCAGCGGACAGGTGGCGCGGATCGATCCGGCAGTGCGCAGCGGCAGCGTGGTGGTCGACGTGCGCCTGGCGCCGCCGCTGCCATCGGGCGTGCGCCCGGACCTGTCGGTGGACGGACGCATCGTGCTCGGCACCCTGCGCGACGTGGTCAGCATTCCGCGCCCGGCCCTGGCCGCCCCGAACACCGCCGGCAGCCTGTTCGTGCTGCGCGACGGCGGCGCGCGCGCGCAACGCATCCGCGTGCGCTTCGGCGCCGCCTCCAGCGATCGCATCGAAGTGCGTGCCGGGCTGCATGCCGGCGAGCAAGTCGTGCTGTCCGACACCAGCCAGTGGAACGCCTACGCCACCCTGCGCTTACGCTAGCGCTCCAGGAGAACCAGAATGACCGCATTTCCCGCAGCTTCCGCCGAACCGCTGATCCGCCTGCACGGGCTGGGCAAGGTGTTCCATACCGACGAAGTGGAGACCCACGCCCTGGCCGAGATCGCGCTGGACGTGGCGCGCGGCGATTTCGTCGCCATCACCGGCCCGTCCGGCTGCGGCAAGTCGACCCTGCTGTCGATCCTCGGCCTGCTCGATGCGCCCAGCGGCGGCACGTACCGGCTCAACGGCCGCAGCGTCGCCGAGCTGGACGCGGTCGGCCGCGCGCGCATCCGCAACGCCGAGATCGGCTTCATCTTCCAGGCCTTCAACCTGATCGCCGACCTCACCGTGGAAGAGAACGTGGCGCTGCCGCTGACCTATCGCGACGGCGCCGAGCGCGGCCGGATCCGCCAGCGCGTGCGCGAAGTGCTGGAACTGGTCGGCATGCACCATCGCCACAAGCACTATCCGGGGCAGCTCTCCGGCGGCCAGCAGCAGCGCGTGGCGGTGGCGCGCGCGCTGGCCGGCAACCCGTCGATCCTGCTCGCCGACGAACCCACCGGCAATCTCGACACGCGCAACGGCGAAGCGGTGATGCAGCTGCTGGAACAGCTGCACGACAACGGCACCACCTTGTGCATGGTCACCCACGATGCGGCGTTCGCGCGGCGCGCGCAGCGCATCGTGCACATGCTCGACGGGCGCATCGTCGACGAGGACACCTTCGAGCGCCTGCGCCACGAGCAGGACGTGGCGCTGCCGGCGCGCGCCGCGGAGCAGGCGCGATGAGCGCCGCCCTTTACTTGGCCGAAGCGCGGCAGTCCTGGCGCGCGCTGGCGCGCAAGCCCGGCTACCTGCTGCTGGCGGTGCTGACCCTGGCGCTGGGCGTGGCTACCACCACCGCGGTGTTCGCGCTGCTCGACCAGGCCTTGCTGAAGCCGCTGCCGTTCCCGCAGTCGCAGCAGTTGGTCACCCTGGGCCTGCCCTCTGGCGGCCACAACGTCGCCGCGCCCGGCTATTACCCGATATTGCGGCGCATGCCGAGCATGCAGGCCGTCGGTATCGTGCGTGGGTTTCCGGTGCCGACCAACATCGCCCGCGGCGATGCCAGCGAGGTGGTCGCTGCGATCAGCGCCGACGAGGGATTTCTGCGCACGCTGGGCATGCCGATGGCGGCAGGGCGCAACTTCACGGCCGAGGAAAGCCGGCCCGGCGGGCCACAGGCGGTGATCCTTGCGCATCGCTTCTGGCAGCGTTATTTCGGCGGCGATCCGGCAGCGGTTGGGCGTACCTTGCAGGTCGAGGGCAAGCCGGTGCAGATCGTCGGCGTGCTGCCCGCGGACTTTCCCTGGGCCGAGCCGTTCGACCTGATCCGCAACATGCAGCCGGACCTGGCGGCGACCAACCTGTCCACCAACGAGATCGTGGTGGCGCGGTTGCGGCCGGGCGTTGGCGTGGCCGCCGCGTCCGCGCAGACCGCGGTGGTGATCAAGGGCTTGCTGCGCAACAGCCCGCACATGGACGAATCGTGGTGGCGGAGCTTGCAACGGGAGCCGCCGAACGCCTTGCTGTTGCAGGACAGCCTGTACACCTCCTACAGCGGCAACACGCTGTGGCTGTTCTTCGCTGCGGCGGCCTGCGTGCTGCTGATCGCGGCGATCAATCTGACCAGCCTGATGCTGCTGCGCGCGCTCGGCCGCAGTCACGACAGCGCGGTGCGCGCCGCGCTCGGTGCGCCATGGTTGCGGCTTAGCCTGCCGGCGCTGGCCGAAGGCGTGCTGATCGGCGCACTCGGCAGTCTGGCCGGGCTGGCGCTGGCCTGGCTCGGCCTGCGCCTGCTCGGCGGTTGGGTGCCGTTGCTGTGGATGCGCGGCGAGGCCGCGCACCTGACCGGCGCCAGCGCGCTGTTCGCGCTGCTCGCCGGCGGCGCTACCGCGGTATTGGCCGCCGCGCTGGGCATCGTCCGCGGCCGCCGCCGCAACCTGGTGACGGAACTGGCCGGCGGCGGACGTGGCGGCTGGAGCCTGCAGGCCGGCCGCCTCGGCCGCACCCTGGTGATCGCGCAGGTGGCCATCGCCGTGATGCTGCTGATCGGCGCGGCGCTGTTCACGCGCACGCTGCAGAAGCTGGCGGAAGTGCCGATGGGGTTCGAAAGCCGCTCCGCGGTGGTGTTCACCCTGGCGCCGGTGAAGGAGCGCTACGCCACGGTGCACGATGCGGTGGAGCAGACCCGACGCATCGTCGCGCGGCTGCAGCAGGTGCCCGGCATCGAACGCGTCGGTGTGTCGACCAATCCGCCGGCCACCACGCAGTTGAGCTGGAGCGTGGAGGTGGACGGCATGCCGTCCGTCAACAGCCAGTACCGCCTGGCCACGCCGCAATTCCTGCAGGTGTTTCGCATCCCGTTGCTGGCCGGGCGCGGCATCGCCGAGGCCGACGTGGCCGGGGCCGAGAAGGTCTGCGTGGTCAGTGCCACGTTCGCCGAGCGTTACCTGCACGGCCATGCGCTCGGCAAGATCGTCACCGTGCCCGACGACGGCGGCAACAACCGCTTGCCGATGCGCGTGGTCGGCGTGGTCGGCGACGTGCGCCACGCCGGCCCGGCCCAGGCTCCGGAGCCCATGGTGTACCAGCCGCTGGCGCAGATGAGCGAGCCGATGTGGCAGATCATGCGCAGCTTCGGCGCGTTGACCTATGCGGTGCGCCTGCATGCCGGTGCGCTGGGCGCCGACGAGCGCGCGCTGCGCGCGGCGATCGACGAAGTGGCGCCGCAGCAGCCGATCGCCGACCTGCAGCCGATGCAGGCGCTGGTCGCCAGTACCACCGGCGAGCAGAAGCTCAACCTGCTGCTGGTCGGCCTGTTCGCGGCGCTGGCGCTGCTGCTGGCCGCGGTCGGCCTGTACGCGGTGATGGCGGTGGCGGTGGCCGCGCGCCAGCACGAATTCGGCGTGCGCGCCGCGCTCGGCGCACCGCCGGCGCGACTGCGGCGGCAGGTGCTGCGCGAAGCCGGCCTGCAGATCGGGATCGGGCTGCTGCTGGGTCTGGGCGTGGCGATGGCGCTGTCGCGGCTGCTGCAGCGCTTCCTGTTCGAGGTGCGGGTGGCCGATCCGCTGGCGATCGGCGCGGTGCTGCTGGTGCTCGCCGCGGCCGGCCTGCTCGCGGCGCTGGCGCCGGCGCAGCGTGCGGCGCGGGTGCCGCCGATGCAGGCGCTGCGCGCCGAATGAAGTCTCGGCAGGCGGGACGGTGAGGGGCGGCATTGACACTGTCGAGGTGGTATATATCATCGGTATATATCAATCCATTGCCATCGGAGTATCGCCATGACCACGACCGCGAAACTGTTCCAGTCCGGGCGCAGTCAGGCCGTCCGCCTGCCCAAGGCTTTGCGCTTCGAAGGGGAGGAGGTGATCGCCCGGCGTTTCGGCAACGGCGTGCTGCTGTTGCCCCTGGATGCCCCCTGGCAGTTGCTGCGCGAGGCGCTGGACGAGTTCGAGCCCGGCTTCCAATTGCAGCGCGAGCAGCCCGAACAGCAGGTGCGCGGGGAGTGGCCCGTATGAGTCAGCCGCTCTATCTGCTCGACACCAACATCTGCATCTACATCATCAATCGCCGTCCGCCCGGTGTGCTCGATCGCTTTGCCGCGTTGCGCATCGGGCAGGTCGCCATTTCCAGCATCACCGGCGCCGAATTGGCATATGGCGTGGACAAGAGCGGCTCGCCACGCAATCGGCAGGCGCTGGACAAGTTCCTGGCGCCGCTGGACATCCTGCCGTTCGACGAAGCGGCCATGCGCCGCTATGGCGCGCTGCGCAGCGGACTGGAGCGCAAGGGCACCCCGATCGGTGCGCTGGACCAGTTGATCGCGGCGCATGCCCTGGCCGTGGATGCGGTGCTGGTCACCAACAACGTGCGCGAGTTCGAGCGCGTTGTCGGCCTGCGCCTGGAAAACTGGGTGTCAACGGAATGAGGTCTCGGCGATGAAACCGCTGACCGCGGCGTCGCCGCGCATCCTGGTGGTCGACGACCAGGCGGACGTGCGCGAGGCCTTGCGCATGCTGCTCAAGAGCGCCGGCTACGGCATGGTCGGCGCCGAGTCGCCGGAACTGGCGCTGGCCTGCCTGCGCGGCGACGACTTCGCCGCGGTGCTGGTGGACATGAACTACGCCCGCGACACCACCTCCGGCGCAGAAGGATTGGCGCTGATCGCGCAGATCGCCGCGCAGTGGCCGGGGTTGCCGGTGATCGCGATGACCGCCTGGGCCAGCATCGAGCTGGCGGTGGCGGCGATGCGCGACGGTGCGGTGGATTTCATCGAAAAGCCGTGGCAGAACGCGCGCGTGCTCGCGGTGCTGGACAGCCGCATCGCGCTGGACCGCAGCCGCCGCAACGCGCAGCGGCTCGGCGAGGCGCAGGCTTTGCTGCTGCAGGACGGCGCCGCCGGCTTCGTCGCCGAATCGGCGCCGATGCAGCGCCTGGTCGAGGACCTGCTGCGCATCGCCGGCAGCGGCGCCAACGTGTTGCTGCTGGGCGAGAACGGCACCGGCAAGAGCCTGCTCGCGCAGCTGCTGCACCAGTGGTCGCCGCGCCGCGCGCAGGCCTTCGTCAAGGTCAACATCGGCGGATTGGCGCCGACCCTGTTCGAGGCCGAACTGTTCGGCAATGTGCGCGGCGCCTACACCGACGCGCGGCAGGACCGCGCCGGCCGCTTCGAACTGGCCGACGGCGGCACCCTGTTCCTGGACGAGATCGGCAACCTGCCGCTGCAGCAGCAGCCCAAGCTGCTGCGCGCGATCGAGGATGGCGAATTCGAGCGGCTCGGGTCCTCGCGCACGCAACGTGTGGACGTGCGCATCGTCGCTGCGACCAATGCCGACCTGGATGCGGAAGTGGCGGCCGGGAATTTCCGCCAGGACCTGCTGTACCGGCTCAACACCTTCCAGCTGCGGGTGCCGCCGTTGCGCGAACGCGCGGCCGACATCCTGCCGCTGGCGCGGCACTACCTGGCCGCCGCCTGCACGCGCTACCGGCGGCCGCTGCCGGCGCTGGCGCGCGACGCCGAGCGCGCCTTGCTCGGCTACGCTTGGCCCGGCAACGTGCGCGAACTGGCGCACGCGATGGAACGTGCCGCGCTGCTCGCCGACGGGACGACGCTGGGCAGCGACGACCTGCGCCTGCAGCCGGCTGCTGCTGTCGCGCCGGCCTTGTCCACCCAGCTGACCCTCGAAGAAGCCGAGGCGCTGTTGCTGCGCCAGGCATTGGCGCAGCAGCAGGGCAATCTGCAGCGCGCCGCCGACCAGCTCGGCATCACCCGGCAGAGCCTGTACCGGCGCCTGGGCAAGCACGGCCTGCGCAGCGATGACGGCGGCTGAGCGGCAACGGCGGCGACCGCTGTGGCTGGCGGCGCCGGCCATGCTGGCGTTGATCCTGGTGCTCGCGGTCGGCACGCCGCGGCCGCCCGAGGCGGCCGTGCTGCTGCTGTGCGTGCTGGCGCTGACCGCGGCGCTGTGGCGCTGGCAGCAACGCGATGCCGGGCAGCGTCTGCGCACCCTCAGCGGCCTGCTCGAGGCGCTGCGCGAGGGCGATTACAGCGTGCGGGTGGCGCAGGACGCACGCGATCGTGACAGCGATGGCCTGCTGCAGCGGTTCAACGCGCTGGCGCAGCGGCTGCAGGACGAGCAGCGCGATTCGCACGAGAGCCTGCAGCTGCTGAGCAAGACCCTGGCGGCGCTGGACGGGGCGGTGTTCGCGTTCGAACAGGACCAGCGCCTGCGCCTGGTCAACCCGGCCGGCGAACGCCTGCTCGGCGCCGCTGCCGAGCACCTGATCGGGCAGTCCGCGCAGGCGCTGGGCCTGTCCGAATTGTTCGCCTTGCCCTCGGGCAGCATCCACGCGCATGCCTTCGCCGGCCAGCAGGGGCGCTGGCAGATCGGCCACGCCGCGTTGCGCAGCCGTAGCCAGGCGGGGCAGCTGCTGTTGGTGCAGCCGATGGAGCGCGCATTGCGCGAGGAGGAGGCGCAGGCCTTTCGCCGCCTGTTGCGCGTGCTCGGCCACGAGATCAACAACTCGCTGGCGCCGATTGGCTCGATCGCCGATACGCTCGGACGCTTGCTTGCGGCCGCGCCGGACACGCTCGATGCCGAGCTGCACGAGGACCTGCGCAACGGCCTGGGCGTGATCGAACAGCGCAGTGCCGCGCTGCAGCGTTTCCTCGGCGGCTACGCGCGCCTGGCCAGGTTGCCAGTGCCGGTGCTGGCAACCGTGGAACTGGCACCGCTGTGTGTGCGCGTGCAGCGGCTGCTCGACGATGCGCGGGTGTTGGTCGAGATCGAGCCGCAGCTGCGGCTGCGCGCCGACGCCGACCAACTCGAGCAAGTGCTGATCAATCTGCTGCGCAACGCGCTGGAGTCCGGCGGCAGCGCGCCGGTGGTGCTGCGCGCGCGCAGCGATGGCGCCAACGCGTTGCTCGAAATCCTCGATGGCGGCGCCGGGCTGCCGCCCAGCGACAACCTGTTCGTGCCGTTCTTCACCACCAAGCCCGGCGGATCGGGGATCGGCCTGGTGCTGTCGCGGCAGATCCTGGAGGCGCAAGGCGGCAGCCTGAGCCTCGAGGCGCGTGCGGATGCCGCCGGCAGCGTGGCCACGCTGCGCCTGCCGCTGGCGGCGGACGGCCGCGGGGACTGACGCCGGCTGTGCGGCCCTGTCGTCCGGAGCGCAAGTGGCGATGCCGCATGCAGCACCTGCACGGCCGGGCAGGCGATGCCATGCAGGCGCGTGCGCATGCTGCGTGATTCCGTAAGCGCGACGCTTGCGTGGCGGGCTTCTTTGGACTCGACGCCTTGCCATTGAAGCGCCAGGGCTGAAGCCTCTTCTTGCACGATGGTCGGGCGCCGGGCAGCAGTAGTGTGCATCGCGGATCGTCTCCGAATTCGTAGCTACGCCACAGCGTTCCACCGCCACCTGTTGATGCATCATTTTGCGGCTTGTTGCACGATTGTGCGTGTTTCAGTACAGTCGCCGCATGCCTACCGACCCACCTCTCGCCACAGTGGATGGCGTTACGCCCACCTTCCCCGACGCCGCCAGGCCTGCGATCCGCGCCACCCGCTGGGTGTTCCTGCTGTCCGGCATCGCGATGGCCGCGTGGGCGCCGATGGTGCCGTACGTCAAAGCGCGCTTCGCGCTGGACGATGCCGCCTTGGGCCTGGTGCTGCTCGCCTTCGGCGGCGGCTCGATCCTGGCGATGCCGCTGGCCGGCGTACTCAGCCACCGCGTCGGCAGCCGCGCGGTCATGGTCGCTTCCGGGCTGGCGCTGTGCCTGGGCCTGCCCTTGGTGGCGCTGGCGCCGAACCTGCCGAGCGTGGTCGCCGCGCTGCTGTACTTCGGCGCCGCGCTCGGCGCGCTGGATGTGGCGATGAACGCGCACGGCGTGGAGACCGAAAAACGCGCCGGGCGTCCGGTGATGTCGAGTTTCCATGGCGTGTTCAGCGTCGGCGGGCTGAGCGGCGCGGCGGCGATGAGCGCGCTGCTCGCGGCCGGCGCGCCGCTGCTGGCGGCCACGCTCGCGGTGTCGGCGCTGTTGCTGGCGTTGCTGCTGTGGCAGCGCTCCGGCCTGCTGCGCGTCGCCACCGACGACCCGGCACCGCGCGTCCCGTTGCGCCTGCCGCGCGGCGTGGTGCTGGTGCTGGCGGCGCTGTGTTTCATCTGCCTGCTGGCCGAAGGCGCGATGCTCGACTGGAGCGCGGTGCTGCTGCGCGAGTTGCATGGCGTGGACACGCGTTACGCCGGCGTCGGCTATGCGCTGTTCTCGGTGGCGATGGCGGCCGGCCGCTTCGGCGGCGACCGGGTGGTCGCGCGCATCGGCCAGCCGGCGATGCTGGCGGCCGGCGCCTCGCTGGCCGCCTGCGGCCTGCTGCTGGCCACGCAGTTGCCGGGTGTCGCCAGCGGCCTGCTCGGTTATGCGCTGGTCGGCCTGGGCGTGTCGAACCTGGTGCCGATCCTGTTCGGCGCGGCCGGGCGCCTGCCCGGCACCTCGCCGGCGGTGGCGATTGCCGCGCTGACCACGCTCGGCTATACCGGCCTGCTCGCCGGCCCGGCGCTGATCGGCTTCCTCGCCCACGCCAGCAGCCTGCCCACCGCGTTGCTGGCGGTGGCCGGGCTGTTGCTGCTGGTGGCGATGGGCTCGCGGCTGCTGCGGCACTGATCCGACCAAGGAGTACCACGCCATGCCCTCCATTCCCGCGCACGCCCCGGACACCGTGATCTTCGACCTCGGCGGCGTGCTGATCGACTGGAACCCGCGCCATCTGTATCGGCAACTGTTCGACGACGAGGCGGAGATGGAGCGCTTCCTCGCCGAGGTGTGCACGCCGCAGTGGAACGAGCGCCAGGACGCCGGCCGGCCGTGGCGCGAGGCGGTCGCCGAGTTGAGCGCGTTGCATCCGGCGCAGGCCGAGCGGATCGCCGCCTATCACCTGCGCTGGGAAGAGACGCTCGGCGGCCCGCTCGACGCCAGCGTGCAGATCCTGGAAGAACTGCACGCGCAGGGCGTGCGCCTGTACGCGCTGACCAACTGGTCGCACGAGACGTTTCCGGTCGCGCTGCAGCGCTATGCGTTCCTGCAGCGTTTCGCCGGGATCCTGGTGTCCGGGCAGGAGCGCCTGGTGAAGCCGGATCCGGCGATCTTCGCGCTGCTGCTGTCGCGCTACGAGATCGATCCGGCGCGCGCGGTGTTCATCGACGACGCGCCGCGCAACGTGCACGCCGCCGCCGCGCAGGGCCTGCACGCGTTGCACTTTCGCGACGCGGCCACGCTGCGCGCCGAGCTGCGCGCGCTGGGCCTGCCGCTAAGCAGCGCCGGACCCGGCGCATGACGGCGGCCGCCGACGCACTGCCGCAGGAACGCCAACAGGCGATCCTGCAGCGCCTGCGCGAGCACGGCCGGGTGGTGGCCGCGGAACTGGCCGCCGCGTTCGCGGTGTCGGAGGATTCGATCCGCCGCGACCTGCGCGACCTCGCCGCGCAGGGCCTGTGCCGCCGCGTCTACGGCGGTGCGCTGCCGCCCACGCCCGGCTTCGCGCCGCTGCCGCAGCGGCACGAGGAACATGCCGAGCGCAAGCGCGCGCTGGCGCAGGCGGCCGCCGCGCTGGTGCGCCCCGGGCAGGTGCTGCTGATCGATGCCGGCTCCACCAACAGCGCCATCGCCGCCGCGTTGCCGCCGCGGCAGCGCCTGACCGTCATCACCAATGCGCCGGACATCGCCCAACTGCTGATGCCGCGCGAAGGTTTCGAGATCCTGCTGATCGGCGGCCGGATCGATCCGCGCATCGGCGCCGCCGTCGGCGCGCAGGCGCTGCAGCAACTGCGCCAGGTCCGCGCCGACCTGTGCTTTCCCGGCGCCTGCGCGATCGATGCCGAGCGCGGGTTGTGGGGCGTGGACGGCGAGGAGGCGCTGTTCAAGCGCGCGATGATCGAGGCCAGCGGCGAGACCGCGGTGGTGGTCACCGTGGACAAGCTCGGCGCGCATGCGCCGCATCTGGTGGCCGCGGTGGCGGCGATCGACCATCTGGTGGTGGAGCACGATGCGGCCCAGGCGCTGTGCGCGCCGTTCCTGGCGCAGGCGGTGCAATTGCATCGCGCGGATGCGCCGGCGCCGCCACAACGGGCAAAATAGCCGCTTCCACCGGGAGCCCGCATGCCACAGGACGTCTCCGCCGCCACGCCCCGCGCGTGGCGCACCCGGCGCTGGACGCGCCTGCTGCCGCGGCCGCGTTGGGGCCGCACGCAGTGGCGCGTGCTGCGCTGGGGCACCGCGGCGCTGCTGGCCACGCTGTTGCTGCTGGACCTGGCGTTCCCGCTGCCGCTGCCGAAATCGCGCGACACCTCCACCCTGGTAGTGGCCGCCGATGGCACCCCGTTGCGCGCCTTCGCCGACGGCAACGGCGTGTGGCGCTACCCGGCCACGCCGCAGAGCGTGTCGCCGCTGTACCTGCAGGCGCTGCTGAACTACGAGGACCGCTGGTTCTGGCATCACCCCGGCGTCAATCCGTGGGCGTTGCTGCGCGCCGGCAAGCAGTGGGTCTTCTCGCGCCGCATCGTCTCCGGCGGTTCCACCCTGACCATGCAGGTGGCGCGGATCCTGATGCCGGACGACGTCAGCACGCGCAGCCCGCTGGGCAAGCTGCAGCAGCTGCTGCGCGCGCTGCAGCTGGAAGTGCACCTGAGCAAGCGCCAGATCCTGCAGCTGTACCTGGAGCGCGCGCCCTACGGCGGCACCATCGAAGGCGTGGACGCGGCGAGCTGGGCCTACCTGGGCAAGCCGGCGGCGCGCCTGTCGCAGGCCGAGGCGGCGCTGCTGGCGGTGCTGCCGCAGGCGCCGAGCCGGCTGCGCCCGGACCGGCACCCGGAAGCCGCGCGCGCCGCGCGCGACAAGGTGCTCGAGCGCATGGTCGAACTGCACGTGTGGTCGCGCGAGCAGGTCGACGACGCGCGCATCGAGCCGGTGGTGGCGCGCTCGCTGCAGTCGCCGATGCATGCCGCGCTGCTGGCCGAGCGCCTGCGCCGGCAATCGCCGCGCGCCGCGCACATCGTCTCCACCATCGATGCGGACCTGCAGCGCACCCTGGAAGACCGGGTCAGCGCGTATTTCTCGCAGCTGCCCGAGCGCACCTCCGCGGCGTTGCTGGTGGTGGACAACCGCGACCTGCAGGCGCGTGCCTACATCGGCTCGGTGACGTTCGGCGACCGCAAGCGGCTCGGCGACGTGGACATGGTCCAGGCCTGGCGCTCGCCCGGTTCCACGCTCAAGCCGTTCCTGTACGGTATGGCCCTGGACGACGGCCTGATCCATTCCGAAAGCCTGCTGGTGGACGCGCCGCAGAGTTTCGGCGACTACCGCCCGGGCAATTTCGACGAGGCCTTCAACGGTCCGGTCGGCGCCGCCAGCGCCTTGCGCCTGTCGTTGAACGTGCCGGCGGTGGACCTGCTCGAACGGGTCGGCCCGGCGCGCTTCGCCGCGCGGCTGAACAATGCCGGCATCGGCCTGAAGTTTCCGCGCGGCAGCACCCCGAACCTGGCCTTGATCCTCGGCGGCACCGGCGCGCAGCTGGAAGAACTGGTCGGCGCCTTCGCCGCGCTGAACCGCGACGGCATCGCCGGGCACGTGCGCTACACCGCCACCGACAAGGTCATCGACCGGCGGCTGATGTCGCCGGGCGCGGCGTGGATCGTGCGCGAGATCCTCGAGGCCAATCCGCGCCCCGGCTACGGCATCGGCACCTTCGACGTCGGCACGCGCCCGCGCGTGGCGTGGAAGACCGGCACCAGCTACGGCTACCGCGACGCCTGGGCGATCGGCAGCACCCGCCGCTATACGGTCGGGGTCTGGGTCGGACGCCCGGACGGCACGCCGCTGCCCGGCCAGTACGGCGCGGTGACCGCGCTGCCGCTGATGTTCGAGACCATCGACAGCCTGCCGCGCGCGCGCGGCGACAACGCGCCGCGGCCGATGCCGGGCAACGTGCAGCAGCTGGACGTGTGCTGGCCGCTGGGTATCGCCGCCGAACAGACCCCGCCCGCGCTGTGCCAGCGGCGCTTCTCCGCCTACGCGCTGGACGGCGCGGTGCCGCCGACCTTCGCCGAGCGCGACGCGCGGCTATGGAGTGCCGGCCGCGACACGGTGCAGGTGGACGCGCACAGCGGCCTGCGCCTGTCGCCCGATTGCGCGCGGCCGCACCAGGCCGTGCAGCGCGAACTTGCGCGCTGGCCGGCGCTGCTGACCCCATGGCTGCACGCCAGCGAACGCCAGGCCGGGCAACTGCCCGCCCTGGCGCCGGACTGCCGCGACGACGGCCGCGGCGGCAACGACGTGCTGCGTATCGAAGGCCTCAACGACCGCGCCACACTGGCGCGCGCGCCGGGCAGCCTCAGCGTGCGCCTGCAGGTGCGTGCGCTCGGCACCACCGCGCCGGTGGATTGGCTGCTGGATGGGCGCTGGATCGCGCGCACCGAGGGCGCGCGCAACTTCCAGCGCGATTTCGCCGATGCCGGCGACCATACCTTGACTGCGCTGGCCAGCAACGGCGCGTGGACGCAGGTGCGGTTCCGGGTGTTGCATTGAGCGTAGTTGCGCGTGGATTGCACGACGCGTGATGTGGAACATTCGACTGTGCTGCTTACAGTCGAAGGAACGTTGTAGGAGCGGCTTCAGCCGCGACGGGGTCTACCGGTAAGGCCCGTCGCGACTGGAGTCGCTCCCACAATGGTGCTGCAGTGCCTGCGAAAGGCGAGGGCTGCGAGCGGGCGTCGACATGCTGTCGCGGTCTTCTTGCGAACCAGGAAAACACGCGAAGCAGCATGGCCCCTGTAGGAGCGGCTTCAGCCGCGACAGGTTTGCGGATGGATCCTGTCGCGGCTGAAGCCGCTCCTACAAAAAGCGGGCGCTCGGCTCGTCCGACCCTTGTTCCAACCCCGACGGCGTTACCGACGAACCCGTCGCGGTTGCAAAAAAAAGCGCCCGGCAGGTGCCGGGCGCTGGATGTCCATGCAGGCGATCGCGCGAACTACTTCCCGATCCACCCTTCCAGCAGGTCGGAGAACTCGTCGGCATGCTCTTCTTCCTGGGCCAGGATCTGCTCCAGGATGCGCTTGGTGGTGGTGTCCTTGTCGCCGATGAAATTGATCATCTCGCGATAACTGTCGATGGCGATGCGCTCGGCGATCAGGTTTTCCTTGACCATGTCGCGCAGGTCCTCGCCTTCCTTGTACTCGGCGTGCGAACGCGCGGTCAGCGTGTCGGGATTGAGGTCCGGCTCGCCGCCCAGCTGCACGATGCGTTCGGCCAGCTTGTGCGCGTGCTCCTGTTCCTGCTGCGCGTGCTCCAGGAACTCGGCCTTGATCGAGTCGGCGAGCATGCCCGAGGCCATGAAGTAGTGGCGGTAGTAGCGCAGCACGCACACGTATTCGGTGGCGAGCGCATCGTTGAGCAGCTTGATCACTGCCTCTTTGTCGGCGCTGTAGCTCTTGGTGATCGCGCCGTCCTCGATGCTCTGGCGCGCGTTGGCGCGCAGCGTGGCGGTATCGGTGAGGCCGGCGGTGTGCTGCAGCGGCTTGGCGTCGTTGGCTGGCTTGTTGGACATGGCTGGCCGGTTCCTGTGTGGTGGATGAAGGGGATCAGTCGGGGAGATGCTGCAGCACGTAGTCGGCGGCGGAGACCTTGAATTCGCCCGGCGCCTCGACGAACAGCGCGCGCACCACGCCGTCTTCGGCGTACAGCGCGAAGCGCTTCGCCCGCACGCCCATGCCGTAGCTGCTGGCATCCATTTCCAGGCCCAGCGCCTTGGCCAGGTCGCCGTTGCCGTCGGACAGCATCTGCAGGCCGTCGGGCACCAGTTGGCTCTTGCCCCAGGCCTGCATCACGAAGGGGTCGTTGACCGCCATGCAGTACACCTCGATGCCGCGCTTGCGGAACTCCTCGAAGTGCTCGACGTAGCCGGGCAGGTGCTTCTCCGAACAGGTCGGGGTGAACGCGCCGGGCACTGCGAACAGCAGCACGCGGTGGCCATCGAACAGAGTGCGGGTGTCGACCTGCTCCACGCCCTCGCGGATGCGTTGCAGGACCACTTCGGGAATGCGTTCGCCGGGCTGGATGGGCATGTCGGGCTCCTTGGATGAATCGAGTCTAGAAATCGGTATGGGAAGGCAGCGTCAAGGCCCCTTGAAAAGCGCAGGGCCATTCCTATCTGGCAGGCATGGCGGCGGGCATGCCCCGGCGCCGCGAACCACCCGTCAGGGTCTATCCCATTCACGTTGCAGGAGACTACGAGATGAGCATCGTCCGTTATCGCCAGTTGCCGGCCCAGGCCGCCTTCCAGAACGAGATCAAGCAGGTGTTCGACCGCTTCTTCGACCCCAACGGCGGCACCGACGAGTCGGCCGTCGTCACCGCGCAGTGGGTGCCGCGCGTGGACATCAAGGAAGAAGCCGAGCGCTTCGTGCTGTACGCCGACCTGCCCGGCATCGACCCGTCCGAGATCGAGGTGTCGATGGACAAGGGCATCCTGTCGATCCGGGGCGAGCGCAAGAGCGAGTTCACCGCCGACAGCGAGCGCTTCTCGCGCATCGAGCGCCGCTACGGCAGCTTCCACCGCCGCTTCGCGCTGCCCGACAGCGCCGATCCCGACGGCATTTCCGCCACCGGCTACCATGGCGTGCTGGAAGTGCGCATCCCCAAGCGCCCGGCGAGCACGCCGCGCCGGATCCAGGTCGACACCGGGGCCACGATCGTGCAGTAAGCGCCCACACGCGCCGGCGGCGCCACGGCGTCGCCGCGCCTTCGCGGCCGGCCGGTAGAATGGCCGGGCGATGGTGCGCAGCATGCAACCGGCCCGTTGCCGCAAGGCGGCGGGCCGACTCTTTTTGAGGTGATGGATGGAATTCAAGGATTACTACGCGACCCTGGGCGTGGAGCCCAGCGCGGGCGACGCCGAGATCAAGACCGCCTACCGGCGGCTGGCGCGCAAGTACCATCCCGACGTCAGCAAGGAGGCCGGCGCCGAGGACAAGTTCAAGGCCATCAACGAGGCCTACGAGGCGCTGCGCGATCCGCCCAAGCGCGCCGCCTACGATCAGTTGCGCGCGCAGGGCTACCGGCCCGGCGAAGAGTTCCAGGCCCCGCCCAACTACGGCGGCGCGCAGGGTTACGACTTCGAGGAAGTATTCGGCAACGGCGGCGCCGGCGGCGGTTTCAGCGATTTCTTCGAGAGCCTGTTCGCGCGCCAGCAGCGCGCGCGCCAGGGCGGTGCCGGCCCCGGTCCCGGCGCGGGCGCCGCGCCGCGCGGCGATACCCGCGCCAAGCTGGCGGTGCCGCTGGAGGCGGTGTACGCCGGCGACAGCGTGCGCATCACCATCAACGGCAAGCAACTGGACGTGCGCGTGCCCAAGGGCGTGCGTCCCGGCCAGGTGATCCGGCTGAGCGGGCAGGGCAATGGCGGCAGCAACCTGCTGCTGGAAATCGAATACGCCGCGCACCCGCAGTTCGAGGTGGACGGGCTCAACATCCTGTACACCCTGCCGGTGTCGCCGTGGCAGGCGGCGTTGGGTACCAGCATCAGCGTGCCGACCCTGGGCGGGGCGGTGGAACTGAAGATCCCGCCGGAGTCCGATGCCGGGCGCAAGCTGCGCCTGCGCGGCCGCGGCCTGCCGGGCACCCCGGCCGGCGACCAGATCGTGGAATTGGAAGTACTGGCGCCTGCGCCGGAGACCGAGGCGCAGCGCAAGGCCTATCGCACTCTGGCCAAGGCGTTCGGCGAGGCAGTTTAAGGGCCGGGATTAGGGATTCGGCATTGGGGATTCGAGTTTCCCAGGCCTGCCGCGGCTTGTGCTTTCCTGTGGGAGGGGCTTCAGCCCCGACGCGTTACCGATAAGGCGTCGGGGCTGAAGCCCCTCCCACAAAAAGCGCAGGCGAGAGCGCATGGCGGGCTCGGCTGCATCCCAATCCCTAATCCCGAATCCCGGCTTTTCAGCCCTTAGGCGGATCCTCGCCACTGAACACCCGCTCGATCACCTCGGACAGCTCGTCCTCGGAGAACGGCTTGGTGATGTAGGCGCGGGCGCCCTGGCGCATGCCCCACATGCGGTCGGTGTCCTGGTCCTTGGTGGTGACCAGGATCACCGGGATGTTCTGCGTGCTCGGCTCGCGGCGCAGCGTGCGGGTGGCCTGGAAGCCGTTGAGGTTGGGCATCACCACGTCCATCAGCACCAGGTCCGGCAACGCCGCCTTGGCCGCTTCCACGCCGGCCGCACCGTCGGTGGCGGTGATCGTTTCGTGGCCCAGCTTTTCGACGATGCGCTGGATGCCGAGCAACTGCGACGGCGAGTCGTCGACGATCAGGATGCGTGCCATGTGTTTCCCCCTTGGAGCCACGAGTGTAGTGGCAGCGGCGCGCAGCCGGAAAGCGGTGCGCGTCACAAACCCCCTGGCACGTCTACGCCGCCGGATCCAGCCGCACCACGGTGCGTCCGAACGACTGCCCGGCGAGCATCGTCGCGAACACCTCGGGCAGGCCGGACAGGTCCACTTCGCGGGTGCAGATCGCATCCAGGTGGCGCGGTTTCCAGTCGCTGCCCAGGTGCTGCCAGATCAGGTCGCGCAGGTCGCGCGCGGTGCCGGCCGAGCCGATTCCCAGCAGCGACACGCCGCGCAGGATGAACGGCATTACCGTCATGTCCAGTTCGGGCGTCGCCGCCAGCCCGGCGCTGGCGACGTTGCCGTACGGGGCCGTCTGCGCCAGCAGGCTGGTCAGCATCGCGCCGCCAACGTTGTCCAGGCCGCCGCCGAAGCGCACCGACTCCAGCGGGCGTTTGCTCTGCAGCGCGTCGCGGCCCAGCACCTGGCTGGCGCCCAGCGCCTTCAGGTGATCGGCGCGGTCGGCCTTGCCGCTGACCGCGTGCACCTCGAAGCCGGCGCGGCTGAAGATGTCGATCGCCAGCGAGCCGACCCCGCCGGTGGCGCCGGTCACGCACAGCGGGCCGTGTTCCGGGGTCTGCCGGTTGTCGAGCAGGCGCAGCAGCGCCAGCGCCGCGGTGAAGCCGGCGGTGCCCAGCACCATGCTCTCACGCAGGCTCAGTCCGGCCGGCAGCGGCACCACCCACTTGGCCTCCAGCCGCGCGTACTGGCTGTAGCCGCCGTCGCGGGTTTCGCTCAGGCCGCAGCCGGTGACCAGCACCGCATCGCCCTCCTTGAAGGCCGGGTCGCTGGAGGCGACCACATGCCCGGCCACGTCGATGCCGCCCACCAGCGGGAAACGGCGCAGGATCTTGCCCTGGCCGGTGCCGGCCAGCGCGTCCTTGAAATTCACCGACGACCAGGCGCCGCGGATCACCACTTCGCCCGGGCTGAGCTGGTCCAGACGCACCGGCTCGACCGCGGCGCGGTAGCCGGCCTCGTCCTGGTGGATGCGGAAGGCGGGGAAGCTGGCGGGGAGCGACATGGCGAAAACCTTGGTCGGCACGAAGGAATGCACCAAGATAGCCCTTTCGAAACGTCGGATCTGCCCCATCTTGTAGAATCGGCGACTCACTTACGGTGACCGGCGCGGACCGACGCGCCGCCACCTACCTTCTTGGAGCATGCATGGCCTGGAATACACCCGGCGGCAAGGGCGGAGATGGCTCGGACAATAACGGGCGCAATCCCTGGAAGCCTCGTGGCGGCAATGGTGGCGGCAAGTGGGGCGGGTTGCCCGGTCCGTTGAAGGACCTGTTCGGCGGCGACGGCGCCAACATCGGCCGCTGGGTGCTGGCGGCGGTGGTGCTGTTGCTGTTGTTCAGTTGCTTCCAGCTGATCGGCGAGCAGCAGCGCGGCGTGGTGCTGCGCTTCGGCCAGTTCTCACGGATCCTGCAGCCGGGCCCGAGCTTCAAGCTGCCGTGGCCGATCGAATCGGTGCGCAAGGTCAACGCCACCGAGATCAAGACCTTCAGCAACCAGGTGCCGGTGCTGACCCGCGACGAGAACATCGTCAGCGTCTCGCTCAACGTGCAGTACCGCATCGACGACCCGCGCATGTACGTGTTCGGCTCGCGCAATGCCGACCAGGTGCTGGAGCAGGCCGCGCAGAGCGCGGTGCGCGAACAGGTCGGCCGCGCCGACCTCAACGTGGTGCTGAACAACCGCGGGCCGATGGCCACCGCCGCGCGCGACCGCCTGCAGGCTGCGCTCAGCGCCTACCGCACCGGCCTGACCGTGACCGGGCTGACCCTGCCCGACGCGCGTCCGCCGGAAGAAGTGAAGCCGGCCTTCGACGAGGTCAACGGCGCGCAGCAGGTCAAGGAACGGCTGATCAACGAGGCCCAGGCCTACGCCGCCAAGATGGTACCGGAAGCCCGCGGCCAGGCCGCGCGCACCCGCACCGTCGCCGAGGGCTACAAGGAAGCGTCGATCGCCCGCGCGCAGGGCGACGCCGAGCGCTTCACCCTGCTGCAGCAGCAGTACCAGAATGCGCCGGAGGTCACCCGCAAGCGGCTGTGGCTGGAGACGGTGCAGAAGGTGCTGTCGGAGAACCGCAAGGTCATCGGCGGCGACGGCCGCCAGCTGATCTACGTGCCGATGCCGGCCGATGGCGGCAAGAGCGGCGCCAGCGCCGCGCCGGCGCCATCCGCCAGCGGCGGCATGCCGACGCTGCCGCAGGAAGTCCTGATGCCGTCGCTGTCCAGCAGCCCGGCCGAAAGTATCCGCAGTCCGGAGCGCACGCCGCGCCCGAACGGCCGTGAGGAGGTGCAGCGATGAGAATTTCCCTGTGGGCGGGCGTCGCGGTCGTGGCGCTGTTCGCGCTGCTGAGCTCGGTGTTCGTGGTGCGCGAAGACCAGACCGCGATGGTGCTGAACCTGGGCCGCGTGGCCCGCGCCGACCTCAAGCCGGGCTTGCACTTCAAGCTGCCGCTGGTGGAATCCACGCGCGTGTTCGATCGCCGCTTCCAGGTGCTGGACACGCCGCCGGCGCGTTACTTCACCGCCGAGCAGAAGGACGTCAGCGTCGACTTCTTCGCCATCGGCTACATCTCCGACGTGCGCGCGTTCTACCGCGCCACCGGCGGCGACGAGAAGGTGGCAAATGCGCGCCTGGCGCCGATCATCATCGATTCGCTGCGCAACCAGATCAACTCGCGCACCTTGCAACAGCTGGTGTCCGGCGACCGCAGCGAACTGATCGCGCAGCAGCTGAGCGCGATCAACGCCGCCGGCAAGACCCTGGGCATGCAGATCACCGACCTGCGCATCAAGCAGATCGACCTGCCGACCGACAGCCAGGTGATCACCGACGTGTACGAGCGCATGCGCGCGCAGCGCAAGCAGGAAGCCAGCAAGCTGCGCGCCGAAGGCGAAGAACAGGCGCTGACCATCCGTGCCCAGGCCGACCGCGAGAGCACCGTGCTGGTCGCCGAGGCCGAGCGCGACGCGCAGAAGCTGCGCGGCGAAGGCGATGCCGAAGCCGCCAGCATCTACGGCAAGGCCGGCTCCGCCGACCCGTCGTTCTACGCGTTCTATCGCAGCCTGGAGGCCTATCGCGGCGCCATGGCCGACGGCAACGCGGTGATCGTGCTGGACAAGAACGATCCGTTCCTGCAGTACCTGAAGAGCGAGCGCTGATTAGGCCGGGATTGGGCATTGGGGATTTGGGATTCGCAAGAGCGGGTCCCGGTCGCCACAGTCCCCCTGTAGGAGCGGCTTCAGCCGCGACAGGATTTCCCAGGAAAGCCCGTCGCGGCTGAAGCCGCTCCTACAAATTCCAAGGCGCGCCAGCGCCGACGCGCTGAATCCATCTCCCTTGCCCGAGACTCTATGCACGACCTGATCGCCGCGCTGTGCCTGATGATCGTCTTCGAGGGGCTGGTGCTGCTGGTCGCGCCGGAGGCCTGGAAGCGGCTGGTGCAGCAGATGCTGGCCATGCCGACCGCGCAGCTGCGTGCGTCTGGTGGCGTGGCCGTGGCGGTGGGGCTGCTGGCCCTGTGGTGGGTCCGCGCCTGAGCGGCGGCCCTCCGATCCATCCAGCCCGGTCGCGCTGCTGAACGCAGCGGCCGAGGGGGTGGTGAGCGTCACCCAAAACCCGGATAATGCACAAAAGCCGGCCGGGCCCGCTCCATGCGAGCGTCTCGACCGGCTTTTTCTGTGTAAGGGCCTGCCGCCGCCTGGACGCTCCCCGATGGAGCGGCCGTACCGGCGCCGGCAAGACCCGTGCATGGCCACCACATCCGTGCGGCCCCGATGGCCGCGCAGCAAACCAGGAGTTACCCAGCCATGGGTCAGTCAGTTGTCGTGCTCGGCGCCCAGTGGGGCGATGAAGGCAAAGGCAAGATCGTCGATCTGCTCACCGAGGAAATCGGCGCCGTCGTGCGCTTCCAGGGCGGCCACAACGCCGGCCACACCCTCGTCATCAACGGCAAGAAGACCGTCCTGCACCTGATCCCGTCCGGCATCCTGCGCGAAGACGCGCTGTGCCTGATCGGCAACGGCGTGGTGATCTCCCCGGCCGCCTTGATCAAGGAAATCAGCGAGCTGGAGGAAGCGGGCGTGGAAGTGCGTTCGCGCCTGAAGATCTCCCCGGCCGCGCCGCTGATCATGCCGTACCACATCGCCCTGGATCAGGCCCGCGAGAAGGCCGCCGGCGGCAAGGCCATCGGCACCACCGGCCGCGGCATCGGCCCGGCGTACGAAGACAAGGTGGCGCGCCGCGGCATCCGCATCGCCGACCTGCATTACCCGCCGCAACTGGAAGAACTGCTGCGCACCGCGCTGGACTACCACAACTTCGTGCTGACCAAGTACCTGGGCGTGGAAGCGGTCGATTTCCAGAAGACCTTCGACGAGGCCCTGGCCTTCGGCGAATACGTACAGCCGATGAAGTCCGACGTGGCCGGCATCCTCCACGAGCTGCGCAAGCAGGGCAAGCGCGTGCTGTTCGAAGGCGCGCAGGGCGCGTTGCTGGACATCGACCACGGCACCTACCCGTACGTCACCAGCTCCAACACCACCGTCGGCGGCGCGCTGGCCGGCACCGGCGTCGGCGCCGATGCCATCGACTACGTGCTGGGCATCGCCAAGGCCTACGCCACCCGCGTCGGCGGCGGCCCGTTCCCGACCGAACTGGACGACGAAGTCGGCCAGGGCATCCGCGACCGCGGCGCCGAGTACGGCGCCTCCACCGGCCGCCCGCGCCGCTGCGGCTGGATGGACATCGTCGCGCTCAAGCGCGCCGTGGCCATCAACGGCATTTCCGGCCTGTGCATCACCAAGCTCGACGTGCTCGACGGCATGGAGAAGCTGAAGATCTGCATCGCCTACGAGTACCGCGGCAAGCGCACCGAATACGCGCCGCTGGACGCGCAGGGCTGGGAAGAGTGCACCCCGGTGTACCTGGAGTTCCCCGGCTGGACCGAGAACACCCACGGCATCACCGTGTGGGACGAACTGCCGCCCGCCGCCCGCGCCTACCTGCGCGCGCTGGAGGAACTGGCCGGCTGCCCGATCTCCATCGTCTCCACCGGCCCGGACCGCGACCACACGATGGTGTTGCAGGATCCGTTCGCCTGATCCGGCGTCCCGGCGCATGCCGGGACCAGCGCCGCAGGAAGGCCCCGCAAGGGGCCTTTTTTTTGGTCAAAAGACTTGCAAAGCAATGCTCTGGCGCGGATATTCCATATTCCGGAATATGGAATAAGGGTGCACTGTGGAGCTGAAACCCCAGGACCTCGTGGTGCTGTACAAGCAGGTCGCTCAAGCAGGGCGATCCTGGACGTATGCCTCCTTGGGTGAAGCGCTGCAGATGAGTGCCTCGCAAGTGCACCGTAGCGTGAAGCGATGCACGGCATCCGGCTTGGCGCTTGAGAAAGGGCGTGGCGAATGGGAGGCGGTGCGTACGGCGCTGCATGAATTCGCAGTCCACGGCGTGCGCTATGCGTTCCCCGCCGCCTTGGGTCCTGTGCGACGAGGGATCCCCACGGCGTTCGGCGCGCCGCCGCTGTCCGTGGATATCGCCAGCGCGCCCGGCGAGGCGCCGGTGTGGCCGAGTGCAGAAGGCACGGCAAAGGGGCCGGGCGTGGCGCCGTTGTCCGCCAATGCGCCGCACGCTGCGCTGGCCGATCCTGGCTTGTACGAATTGTTGGCGCTTCAGGACGCCTTGCGCATCGGCCGTGCGCGCGAGCGCACATTGGCTGCCAAGCACCTCAAGCAACGGTTGGGCCTCGGTGATGCGAGCTGACGATCCCAATCTGCCGCATCTACGTGCGATCGCCGATGCGCTAGGCGAATTGCGCGAGCAGGTCGTCTTCCTCGGTGGCGCAGTCGTTGGCCTGTTGCTGTCCGATCCATTGGCCGAGAGCGTTCGCGCTACCTACGACGTCGATGCGGTGGTGGATCTGGACTGGTCCCGGTTCCGTCGTATCGAAGAGCGCGTACAGACGCAAGGCTTCGCCCGCGAGATGGAAAGCGGTGTGGTCTGCCGTTGGGTGCATCGTGCGTCTGGCGTGGTGTTCGATCTGATGCCGGTGGATTCCGAGGTCCTGGGCTTCTCGAATCGTTGGTACGCCTACGCCGTGGAAACCGCTCAGTCAGTTGAACTGGATGAGCGTTTATCCATACGGATGGTCACGGCGGTCGCGTTCGTGGCGACGAAGCTCGAGGCCTTCGCCACGCGAGGTAAGGGCGACTTTCTTTCCAGCCACGATCTTGAGGACGTGCTCAATGTCGTCGACGGTCGGGCAGAACTGGTGGAAGAACTTGCCATGGCGCCGGAAGACCTGAGGCGCATGGTCGCCAACGCTTTTGCGGCTCTGCTGGACGATCCCGCGTTCGCGAATGCGCTACCCGGTTTGGTGGCCGAGCCCGGAAGGGCAGGGATTGTGCGCGAACGCCTTCAGGCCATGCTCCTTTTGCGGCCACAGTGAAAATCGCCGCATGACGAAGATGCCGCACGCAAGACGACACTCCCAACCTCGCGACGACGTCGACGCGGTGGCCGAGCGGCGCTGCGCCGGCATCGGCGCGTCCGGGAAGACCATTGCGTGGTGCGACATGCGCGTCTATCTGGAAAAGGGCATGTCAGCTGAGTTGAACCCTGCTCGGTCGGCTACCTGCTGCCTGTAACACACATGTGCTACATTGCCTCGAACCCATCGCCGGGAGCCCCGCATGAGCACCACCACCATCCGCCTGCCGGACGCGCTCAAGGCCCGCATCGCCAAGGCGGCGGAAGCGGCCGGCACCACGTCGCACAACTTCATCCTGGAAGCCATCGCCGAGAAGGCCGAGCTGGCCGAGCGGCGCGCCGACTTCCACGCCCAGGCCGATCAGCGTTGGGCCGAGTTCCTGGAGACGGGTGAGACCATCCCGTGGGACGAGGCGCGCACCTACTTCAGGGCCCAGGTTGCAGGAAAGCCTGCGAAGCGGCCGGTGGCGCGCAAGCTGGAAGACTGAAGTGGCGCGCATTCGCCTCGGCTCCGGCGTGATCGAGGATCTGGAGCGGATCGCCGCGTATTTGCGCGACCAAGAGAGCGCGCATGCAGAAGAGAGAGCCGAGGAGATCGTCAGCGCGTTCGATGTACTGGCAGGCAATCCGTTGATCGGCCGTCCGGTCCATGCAGACAGCCGCGAACTGGTGATGGGCCGCGGTTCGCGCGGATACGTGGCGTTGTATCGCTATGTGGATGTGACCGACACGGTGGTCGTGCTGGCGATCCGCGCACAGCGAGAGGCGGGCTATGCACGCGATGCATGAAACCGCGGCGGGACACCCGCCCAACTAACTAACAAGGAAGGCCGCTGATGCTCACAGCACTGTTCGACAAGCTGTTCAATCGCAAGCCCAGCCCGGATGCGTTCGCCAAGCTGTTCGAGGACGCGTTGCGCGCGCAGGGCTGCCGCGACGAACTGACGTACCGGCCGGACGAATTCCGCCTTGTCGCGCCGCGCGGGCGCATCATCAATCTGCACAACGCCTATCACGACTACACCACGGCCGATCGCCAGCGCCTGGCCGAGGTGCTGCGCAGCTATGCCGCGGCCTTCGTGGAGGAGGGCGGCGAAGAAAACCAGATCGAGACATTGGAGCAGGCGCGGCCGATGCTGATGCCCGTCGTACGCCATCGCGCCATGTTCGAGGAAATGCGCCTGGAGCATGTCCGCGCGCATGGCTGGGAGACGCCGTTCACGACCGTCTGGCGCGAGCTGGCCGAGGACTGCGTCGAGTTGCTGGCGATCGACCGCCCCGATTCGACCTCGACCCTGCTCGCTGGGCCGAAGGACGCATGGGGCATCACCTTCGAGCAAGCCCTGGCCATCGCCCACGATAACCTGCGCGACGTCACGCCGGACCGCTTCGTCGAGGTCGCCGCAGGCATCTTCCGGGGCGCATGGCAGGACGCCTACGACACCAGCCGCGTGCTGCTGCCCGACGTGCTGCAGCGCGTCCCGGTGAAGGGGCGACCGGTGTTCATGCTGCCTACCCGCGATTGCCTGCTGGTGGTGGGCGACCGCGACGAAACCGCGATGGCCGGCATGCTGGAACTGAGCATGGAAGCGGCCGCGAACGGCCGTTGCATCTCCTCGCTAGCTTTCGCTTACGACGACGCGCGCCGCATCGTGCCGTTCGCGCTGCCGCAGCCCGAGCACCGGCGCCGCCAGGCCGATCTGCAGCGCATGATGGATGCGCCGGCCTATTCCCTGCAGAAGGAACTGCTGGAAAAGATCCACGAAGCGAACCACACCGACATCTTCGTCGCCTCCTACCGCGTGTTCGAGGAGAACGACGGCAGCGGTAATCAGTTCTCGCTGGCGACCTGGACCCGCGATGTCGACACCTCCTTGCCGAAGGCCGATCGCATCGCCTTCGTCATGCCCAAGGACGAGAGCGACGCGGACATGGTGGTCGTGGACTGGGACAAGGCCGTCGCGGTGGTCGCCGAACTGATGCAGCAGGAAACGGACTTCTATCCGCCGCGCTTTCGCGTGCGTGACTTTCCCAGCGAGGCGCAACTCAGGCAACTGGCATGACCTAGCCGTTGCCCTCGGGGCGGCAGGGCGCGGCCCTGGCGGCCCGAGCTGATTGCCCGCTGTCTGTGTTGCAGGCGGCCGCGTCGAACGCGCCACGCCGTCTGTATCCTGCGCCGGCCCATTCGAAGAGCCCCCATGCGCCAGATCCTCACGACCGCCATCGCCCTGGCCTTGGCCAGCGTCTCGCCGTGCACGTTCGCCCAGCCGGAACGTCCTGCACCCAGTGTCGTCGCCGCGCCGGCCGCGGCGGTCACCACGCAATTGCCGCGCACCGCCAGGCCGCGCCATTACGCGCTGGAGATCACCCCGCACGCCGACACGATGACGTTCGACGGCAAGGTCCGCATCGAGCTCGACGTGCTGCAGGCCACCGACCGCATCGTGCTGCAGGCGGCCAATCTGCGCTTCGGCCGCAGCACCCTGACCGGCGGTAAGGCCAAGGCGGCGCTGGTGGCCAAGGTCGCCACCGACGCCGACGCGCAGACCGCCAGCTTCGTCTTCGCCAAGCCGCTGGCGCCGGGCAGCTACGTGCTGTCCATCGACTACAGCGGCGTCATCAACACCCAGGCCAACGGCCTGTTCGCGCTGGACTACGCCACCCCGCACGGCCAGCGCCGCGCGCTGTACACGCAGTTCGAGAACTCCGACGCGCGCCGGTTCCTGCCGTCCTGGGACGAACCCGACTTCAAGGCCACCTTCGACCTGACGGTGAACGCGCCGGCCGCGCAGATGGTGGTCGGCAACATGCCCGTGGCCGCCACCGCCGACCTCGGCAACGGCCTCAAGCGCGTCGCGTTCCAGACCACGCCGAAGATGTCCACCTACCTGCTGTTCCTGGGCGTGGGCGATTTCGAGCGCACCGCGCTCAAGGGCGACAACGGTACCGAGATCGGCGTGATCGCCCAGCAGGGCAAGGCCGAGCAGGCGCGCTTCGCGCTGGAGTCCGGCCGCGACGTGCTGCGCGAATACAACGACTACTTCGGCGTGCGCTATCCGCTGCCCAAGCTGGACAACATCGCCGCGCCGGGCGGCAGTCAGTTCTTCAGCGCCATGGAAAACTGGGGCGCCATCTTCACCTTCGAACATTCCTTGCTGCTGGACCCGGCGGTGTCGGACGTGACCGACCGCCAGCGCGTGTTCACCACCGCCGCGCACGAGATCGCGCACCAATGGTTCGGCGATCTGGTGACCATGGCCTGGTGGGACGACCTGTGGCTCAACGAAGGCTTCGCCACCTGGCTGGAAGGCCGCACCACCGCCAAGCTGCATCCGGAATGGGATATCGACAAGACCGGCCCGGCCTACGTCAGCCGCGCCGCCATGGGCCGCGACGCCTACGCCACCACCCACCCGGTGGTGCAGACCGTGGCCACCGTCGAACAGGCCAGCCAGGCCTTCGACGGCATCACCTACGAAAAGGGCTCGGCGGTGATCGGCATGCTGGAGGATTACGTCGGCGCCGACGCATGGCGCGACGGCGTGCGCCGCTACATCGCCAAGCGCGCCTACGGCAACGCCGTCACCGGCGACCTGTGGCAGGAAATCGACGCCGCCGCGCCCGGCAAGCAGTTCCTGCAGGTGGCGCACGACTTCACCCTGCAGCCCGGCGTGCCGCTGATCAAGGTCGCCGCCCGCTGCAACGCCGGCACCACCGTCGTGCGCCTGGAGCAGGGCGAATACACCCTCGACCGCCCCGACAAACAACCGCTGCGCTGGCACGTGCCGGTCGCCGTGCGCAGCGGCGACAAAGACGTGCGCGTGCTGGTGGACGGCAGCGCGCAGCTGCAACTGCCCGGCTGCGCCGCGCCGGTGCTGGTCAACGCCGGGCAGAAGGGCTACTACCGCACGCTGTACGCGCCCGCGCAGTTCAAGGCGCTGACCGCCGGCTTCGCCACGCTGCCGGTGGTGGACCAGCTCGGCGTGCTGCTGGATACCAGCGCACTGGCCAGCGTCGGCCTGCAGCCGCAAGCGGACCTGCTCGGCCTGGCCGACACCGTGCCGGTGGGCGCCGCGTCGGACCTGTGGGTCACCGTCGCCACGGTCTACGCCGGCATCGACGACCTGTTCCAGGGCGACCCGCAGAGCCAGGCCGCCTGGCGCCGCTACGCGCTGTCGCGGCTGGCGCCGGAGTTCGCCACCCTGGGCTGGGACGACCGCGCCAGCGACTCCGCCCAAGCCAAGCAATTGCGTGCGCACCTGATCGACACGCTCGGCGGCATGGGCGACGCCCAGGTGATCGCCGAGGCGCACCGCCGCTTCGCCGCATTCCAGGCCGACCCGACCGCCTTGTCGCCGGAACTGCGCAACAGCGTGCTGGGCATCGTCGCGCGCCATGCCGACGCCGCCACCTGGGACGCGCTGCACCGGATGGCGCAGAAAGAGACGTCCTCGATGATCCGCGACCAGGACTACCTGCTGCTGGCCGCCGCCAAGGACGCCACCCTCGCGCAACGCGCCCTGGACATGGCGCTGACCGACGAGCCCGGCGCCACCAACAGCGCCTCCATGATCTCGGCGGTCGCGCGCGAGCATCCGGACCTGGCCTTCGATTTCGCCGTGGCCCACCGCGACCACGTGGACACCCTGATCGACACCACTTCGCGCGCCCGTTATTACCCGCGCCTGGGCACCGGCTCCGTCGACCTGAAGATGGTCGACAAGATCCAGGCGTATGCGCAGCGCTACCTCGCCGCGACCTCGCGCCGCGATGCGGACGCGGCCATCGCCGACATCCGCACACGGGTGAAGCTGCGTGCGCAGCGGCTGCCGCAGATCAAGGCATGGTTGGCGGGGCGGAAGGGGTGAGGGTGGGTGGCTGGTCGAGTGCGGTTGGCTCCCCATCAGGGAGCCTTCGCCCGGCCCAGCCAAAAGGCTTTGCAAATACCCAGATTGGGTAATAACCTACCCATTATGGGTAACACGGCCGCCACCGCCACTGCAAAGACCGAAGCGCCGCGTGCCGCAACCGCGCGGCCATCGGGCCTGGCCGATGCCTTGTTCACCCGCACCCAGCAACGCGTGCTGGCCCTGCTATACGGCCAGCCGCAGCGCGATTTCGGGGTCGGCGAACTGATCGCCGCCGCCGGCGCCGGCAACGGTGCGGTGCAGCGCGAACTGGCCAAGCTGGCCGACGCCGGCCTGCTCACGGTACAGCGCACCGGCAACCAGAAGCGCTACCAGGCCAATCCGCACTCGCCCATCCACGACGAACTGCTCGGCATCGTGCAGAAGACCATCGGCCTGGCCGGCCCGCTCGGCGAGGCCTTGCAGCCCATCGCCGCGGACATCGTGTCCGCCTTTGTCTACGGCTCGGTCGCCAAGCACAGCGACACCGCGCGCAGCGATATCGACCTGATGGTGATCTCCGATACGCTGGGCTATGCCGACCTGATGCGCGCGCTGGATGGCATGCAGGCGCGGCTGGGCCGCCCTGTCAATCCCACGCTGTACACGCGTGCCGACTACACCAAGCGGCTGCGCGACGAAAACGCATTCCTGCAGCGGGTGCTGCAGCAACCCAAGATCTGGGTGATTGGAGGAATGGATGACCTCGCCACTTGAAAACCTGTCCGGCCCCGGCAAGCAACTCAGCGCCGAACCGACCGACCCGCGCGAACTGGAAGGCCTGACGCGCTCGGGCCTGGCCCGCCTGGGCGACGCCAAGAACGCTACGCTGGCCCTCGAAAGCCGCTTCGACCTGGCCTACAACGCCGCGCACGCACTGTGCCTGGCGGCGCTGCGGGCCAAGGGCTACCGCGCCAACAACCGCTACATCGTGTTCCAGGTGTTGCCGCACACCCTGGGCCTGGGGCCGGAGGTGTGGCGGGTGCTGGACAAGTGCCACCACCAGCGCAACGTTGCCGAGTACGAGGGCGAGTTGGACGTGAGCCAGCGGCTGGTGCTGGATTTGATCGCGGCGTGCGATGCGGTGCGGGTGGCGCTGGGGCGCGAGGGGTAGGGGCGGAGCAGGTGCGGGAAACGGCTTTGGCCGGATCATCCAAACACAAAGCAATTCATGGAGGAGGCGGTATGGCGCGCTACGGACGTTGCACGATGGTGGGATGGATGCTGTCCCTGGCTGCACTCGGTGGCGTGCATGCGTGCGCGCAGGCCGCGGCGCCGCCGGGCGCCACGAATGAAATGGCCGGCTTCCCCGCGGTGCCGGCGATCACGCCGCAGCCATGGCGACCATTCGAGGTGGAGCGGCAACTGGGCGCAGTCTGCGTCGATGGCGAGCAAGCGCGCGCCCGTGCGCCGGCATTGCTGTTGCGCGACGCGTACTGCCGCGGCCCCGCACCCGCACACATGGCGCGCGCGCTGCTCGGCATCCCGCCCGACGCGCTCACCATGAGCCAGGACGCACGCACCGCAGGCCTGCGCGATGCGATCTACCTGGCGGCGCCAGGGCAGGGGCGCCGCCCGGATTTCACCGTCGTGGTCGGTGATATCAAGATTCGCTCCTTCGAGAGCCCCGACCCGCAAAAGACCGTCTACCTGGTTTGGTCGGTGCGGTGCGGTACAGACGACGCCGGCATGGCCTGTAGCGCTGGTACGGGGTACAAGGCTTTCCGCCTCGGTGCCGACGGCACCGCGTACGACGTCAGCGCCGAGGTACTCCCGCGCGATCCCGTGCTGACCGCCGCGGATCGCGCACGGCAAGAGAAACAAGGCGGCAATGATATGTACCTGTTGCCGAACAAGCTGCCCTACGTCGCAACACTGCGCTGGCTGATGGAGTTCGATCCGGACCAACCGTTAGCCAAGAGCGACCCAAGGCGCGCGGACAGTTACGCCCACTTCGGCTTCGTACGCTGGACGGGCGAACGCTTCGAGCGTGTCGCACGCGTGCCTCGCGCGCAGTGGCCGTGCCACCCGATGCCGCCAGATGAGGCGGGGTGTTTGCAACAGCCTGATGCAGGCGCGGACCGGTTCGTCGTGGAACAGCCATGAGCAAGGCCCCAGTCCTGCGAGCTTTCGTCGCGCGCGGGCTGGCGTCGCGCGAAATCGCCCGCCAGTCAGGCCGCTATGTCGCCGCAAAGGACGTGCTGGCCGAACTGCAGTCCCGGTTGGACGCCGCGCGGGTGCGTCATGCCAAGGTGCCGCCTGATCGCCAGCGGTGAACGCGACTATCATGCGGCGCAGGTTGCACAACCGGTGGCCGCCGCTTCGAGAAGATCGTGCCGTTCAGTACCGTGGCGCCGGTGAAGGCTGGTTGGCTGGTCGCTTTAGGCCCAAGAGGACATCCGAGCTTTCTTCTTTGATGAACTGTGGGCCTAGCGCGAGATCACCTTTTGGCCAGAAGCTGACGTTGGCCTTCTACGGAAGACTGGCCGGCCCACTAATAGGCTTACGACGACTGCTCAGCATCATGTACTTCGTTTGATCGTGCTCCTAAAAACATCAAATGGTCCGCCCCGGGGAACTCGGGCGTCCACTCTGCATCATCCTCACCCAGATCGTAGCGATGATTCGTGGTGGAAAAAATCACCTGTGCTGATCGTTCGGATGCGAGAAGTTGAATTTTCCTAATGTATTCCGCAAGGTCATCGCGAGAAATGTCTTGTTGCCTAGGCGTATCCAATATAAAGAATCGCGGACCCGTACCGTCGGCTTGTGTCACGATGTCGAACGCAGCAGTTCGAATGGATAGGATGATTCGAGTCAGTGTGCTCCCCTTGAATTTCGCCACCTTTTGGCCGCCGAAGGTCACATTGAAGTCGCTATCCATTTGGACATCTAAACTAACGTTTGGCGTGCGCAGAACACTAAGCCAAAATCTGATTCGCTCACAAATGGCATGGCGGATTCTCAAAAGGTCAAGGTTGGTGGCGCTCGCATATCCTTCTAAATCCGCCAGACGAGCTTGAATTTTTGATCTCTCGTCAAGGCGCACAACATACTCGGTCTCCTCACGGACCAACTCACCCTCGATTTGTCGAGCGCGCCTTAGTTTTATGACCTTTTCGGTAAGTTTAGATACGACTTCAACCAAAGAGGAAACAGACGATTGAGTCGTAGATTCAGCTCGTGCTGCCCTAGCTGCTGAAATTTGCGAAACTAATGCCGATAGCTCTGCTGAGATTTCGTCAATTCTTCGCTGATGAGCAAAATTAGTTCTTTCAAGATCCTTAATCTGGTCCTTCAGATAGAGTAGGCTTTTCCCATATGTTACGGAACTTCTTACGAATAGACCGCAATTTTCATTTGCGCAAATTGCATCAAAAGAAGCAAAGATCCGCCGGGCTTCCTCATTCAAAGATAGAGTGTCAGCTTCTACCTCAATCTCATGCTTTATTTGTCCAAAACCGCGAACACGAGCTTCCAGGTCGGACCGCTCACGCCCTAATGTACGCTCCTGCTGCTGCAGCTGTGCAATACGGGTGTCAAGCTCAACATTGACTTGTTCCGAGACGCCCCCGCTTTCGCGTAGCGCCTCCAAGCCGTCAATGGAAGTCTGAAGCTCGTGATCTATGTCCTGAGCCGGACGACGAGCTCCGCCTAGGTCAGACGTCAGTTCTTCCATCAACTTTTCTGACCTGACCACTGCTCGATCTAGGTACTCAAGCTTGTCTTTTAGCTCGCTTTTCGCACGTCGCTTGTCGAAAGAGTTCTTTGGACCAAGTTTGCAGACGAGTCTCATGGACTCTGCATACTGGCTCTTGATGAACTTAGGCGCCGCGTAGTACTCATCCGCATAGCCATGATCTTGATCAAGGTAGAATAAGGGCAATATCTGGGCGCTATAGATATGAGTTGCCGCATCGCCGACAGTAGTTAAAACAGGATCCTCCAACCCCCACAGCGACAGCAGGAATCTGCTGTACTCGCGCTCATTAATGAACTCTGCTGTTGCCCCGCCACGCTCCTCGACCGTGACGTCAAAAGAACCTTTTAACTTCCTTTTTATAGCGAATTCTCGGCCGCCGACTAGCACTTCCAGGATCACATAATCACACCGTTCGATGATGTCATCACGATATTCAACTTTATATCCAAGTGCGAAAACAATAGATTGAACAATGGGTGTCTTGCCGCACCCATTTGGCCCAAATAACTGAGTGATGCGTTTGCCAAAGTTAAGCTTATTCGAAGACCAGGCGGTTGTGCCCAGTCCTAATATTTGGAGGCTAATCAGTTTCATGCCGGACTTAACCTTAGTTGTCGTTCGATTCGAATGTTGCGATAGCTTCTTTCGACTACTATAAGATTTGAAGCTAGATCACCACCCGCTGAAATTGCGTGATCAATTACAGTGCGGCCAATTGGTGTTGCAGAAATCTTCTTATTGGCCGCATCTACTTCCACTAGACGCGCATGCTCTAAGAATGCTAGAGCCTGTACTGTCCTAACCCTTAGTGATGCGGACCAACCAAGATGCTGGGCTGAGCCGCGAAATCCCGGAAAAGTCTGTTCATAGCAATCGCCGACGAGCTGTCCAATCTCGTCCACAGCAGGTTTGACGTGACCTTTCGCAATCATCAAAATAGTGATGGCGATAAGTGGAAGATGGAACATGGCTTCATTGCTGAGCCGCGGAGGTGGCGACTCATAGGCATAGTCGAACTCGATCTCGATCTCGCTGGCTCTGATCTGATTGAAGAAGTCAGCGAACTTCATCGGGATTCACTCCTGACAAGTTCAGCCAATATACCGCCAGTGAGCATCTCTTCTGTAAGAACTGCACCCAGCGCCCCGGTAGATAGGCTGCTTTTCAATTTGTTGACCTCTTCCTGCAACCCAGGAAATGACACCTCCCCGCGTGCCCAACGGCCATAGATTCCGTTTAAATCGTGCTGCAAAAAGGTTATTTCTCGCTCATAGGTATGCCGGTACGTGCGAAACCAATTATCCCATGCCACTTTCCAGCGTGATGCTGTCTCAATTAGCTCCGGCATGGCACCAGCTTTGCTAAGCTTCCGTTGAAGAATGGACGCATTTTTTAGTGCGCTTGCATCTCCATCGTTGAGGAAATGATAGTAGGCGCCTCGAGAAATGGGTAGGAGGTCGAGCAGATCGTCGACGCCGACTCCTACCGCGTCATCTAGATCAGCGGCAGTAAGCTCAGACAAGAGCTTACGGTTCGACTTCTTCTGAATTAGGGCCAATAGCTTTTCGACCAGCTCAATACCTTCCGTGTGAGAGAGGTCGATCTCACTATATTCCCATACTGCTTTAACAGCCTTGGCTTCGAAATCGGGATGGTGAGGATCGAGATAATCATGTCCAGCGGAAAGCGTGAGCTTTCCTATGCTGGCATGCACACTTCTCAGTGCAGGAGATATCGCGATTCCAAAAATGGCAACGTAGTTGTCGGCCAAATACCGTACCGTGCGCTCACTGACGTCTCCGGAGTAGATTGCTGTCGCGATCTCCTCTACATCGTCTGACAGGTACACATTGGTGAGGAACGTAACGGTTTTGCAGGCATCGCCAAAATTCACTGTGTGTTCCAACAGCTTGCCAACAAAGCTCCCCTTGATTCTTGCCAACTGTTCAGGAGTTGCTGGTTTGGCTGCGGAGCCACCGGGCGCATGAGTGCCTTTGATGATTGTAGGAAGCTTGAGTGGGAGGCCAAAGAGTTCAAGGCGACTCCATTGATGCTTCTTCGAGCCCTTCGTCTTAACCTGCACAAAATTATAGACCGACATGCCATCAAGAGATTCTCGGGTGACAAAGTCGTCTTGATAGTCGCAATAGACTCGGTTTAGAGCCTTTCCCTCCAGGATACCTAGGCAGGCCAGCGCAGCCCCTCGAAACTGACACTGAAACCGAGCGAGCACGTCCCGTCCTGTGAGCTCACGTGGCTTTACTTCATTCAGTTGCGGCCGAGCTGCGTTGCTATGGCTCGCGTCTTCCCCCTTAGTCATGCTGACTTCCCTTAGTCAAGTCAGGACAGAGACACCTGTCCGTTGGTGATATTGAGGCAAGCTGTATCCTCAAGTGCAGGCGATCGACAGGTGATGTGAGCTGCCGATCCTCGGGGGAGACATCCTGAACCGGCCAGCATTCCCCGGGAATCGAACGTCTGCTCTGCGTCGAAAATATTCACTTTTGCATTGCGGCTCTAGATCCCGGGTCGCTGATATAGACATAACACCCCCTCATGCCTCGGCTCATCAAGGTCTTGTAGGTATTTCGGATGATCCGATCCGCGCGGTCATGGACCTCGGGATCGTGCTTGGATTGCGACTTGTATCCGCGGATAGAGCGATCCTGCTTAGAGCGCTGACTTGGATCAGTGAACACCTTACCCTCGCGCCAAGCCAGATCCGGCCCGATGATCACACCCACGTAGTCCAGTTCCAGTCCCTGGCAGGTGTGGATGCATCCGACTTGCTCGACCGAGTTTTCGGCGACGGCCCACAAGCTGCCATCGCTTCCCAGGTTCCACTGCGCGCGATAGTCGTGTTCCGGGATCTCGATGTCCCAGGCATCCGGGTTGTTCTTGCTCTTCCAGTCCCAGCAATAGCCGGCCACCACGCGCGACTTGTTGTTGAGCTTGTTCTTCTCGCGGATCAGGTCGTGCAGTTCTACTGGCGAGTCGACGATGCGGAATTCGAAGGCGTCGCGGTCGAAATCGGTGTTGGCGGTCTCGCGAATGCCAAGGAAGTTGTCCAGCCACGCGATGTAGCCGTCCGAGCCGGCGCAGCGGAACTGCGAGGCCAGCTCCAGCTCGGTCACTTCGGCGCCGAGCTGTGCGGCCCAGCGCCGCAGCTCGCCGGTGTGGCCGATGTCGGAGAGGGTGACGATCTGGTCGTCGTCGACGAAGAAGATGGTGCAGTGCGCGCTGCGGATCAGCTCCATGACCTGGTTCTGGCCGAGGTTGCTATACAGGCCGCTTTTCTCGTTGAGGCGGTGAGCTTCATCCACTACCAGCGTGCCGAATACGTTCGGTTCGGTCTGGTGGAAGTTGCCCGAGCCGGAGAACAGGTTGCCGATCTCGATTTTGCGAATGTGGCCGGCCAGCTTCTGCGCGTAAACGGCACGCGGTGCCGCGTTCTTGGAGACGTACTTGGTGGTGGTGCCGCGCTTGGTCAGCTCGACCATCAGGTTCACCGCCACCACCGACTTCCCGGTGCCGGGACCGCCCTTGACGATAACCACCTGCTTGCGTTCGGCGCTGGCCTGCGACGCGCGCGCCAGGCAGGTTTCGTAGACCAGTTTCTGTTCGTCGATCAGCACGAATTCCTGATTGCCCTTGAGCATGCCGACCACGCTGTCGGCGAGCATCTTGGAAGGGCGGATACGGCCGTTCTCGATTTTGTAAAGCAATTCGCCGTTGTCGCCTTTGCGCACGTGCTGGCGGATGAATTCGCGCAGCTTTCGCTTCTCTTCTACCCCGCGCAGGAACAGCGGCGCCTTGTCGGTGTAGGCGGTGTAGCGCGGATCGTCGATGGTTCCGTCGCGGAAGTGGTTGTGCAGGTAGGCGCAAGGCTGTAGCTGGACGCCACCTTCGTGCACCGCCTCGTTGAAGCCCTGCAGCAGGGCCGCATACGACCAAGCTTGGTAGGACGGGTGCGGGCCTTCGGTCTCGGTCGGCCCGCCGCGTTGCGCCCTTACTATGCCGTCCTTGTCGGTGACGGTAGACGTGGACCATTGCTTGAGTTCGACGATGATCGCCCGCGGTTCTTCGGCCTCGCCAAGACCGCTCAGGATGAAGTCGATGCGCTTGGCGGTCTGCGGGATGCCGAACTCGATGCCGACGCCCATGTCTGCGGGCAGGCTGTCGTCGCTGAGGACATCGGCCATCTGGGTGAGCGAGTGGCGCCAGGCACGGAACTCGCTCTCGGGGGCATATCGGCCCGTCTTCTTGAGGAAGGCGGTGGAGATGATGTCCTCGATTGCCTGCTGTTCCGAGTCTTGCAGGAACGCGGCACGGGTCGACTGATAAACGATCACGCTCGGCGTTCCCCCCGAATGCCTTCCGTATCTCGACTGGACTTTGAACCGATGTGGGATGGCTGGCAAGTCTTTACATTTGCGTGTGCCATCGGTTCGCAGCACCGAGGGTGCTTTGGAGCAATTCGTATACAAAGTTGGCGCATGCCAATCATCGCTTGCAGCATGCAAGAACTAGCTAGTGAGATGACTTGACGCGTCGCGCCAGCGATAGCAGGATTGCCACACGGAGCCTAGGAACTCCTCGTACAGCGGGCTACCACCTCCGAAAACGGGTGGATCTTCATGCCGTTTGGCGAGAGATGCTATGACCGAGGCCGCCCGTCATCCCGATTCGGATCCTGGCTATTACCTGCCAGAAGAAGCGCAGTACCGCCTGCAGCAGCTGCGCGATCACATGCGGTTCCTAGCGCGACTAGCGCAGCCACGCACTTTGGACGAAGAACGCGAGGCCGCCCCGAAGGTGCGTGCGGGCGAGCTGGCGGTGTGCATGGAACTGCTGGCGGAGCAGTTGGACATGGTGCTGCGCGAGGTGTCGTGGCCGGCGCAGCGTCAGTATTAGAGTCCGGTCCAGGGGAATGGTGCCGGTACGAGGCTCCGTGAGTTCGTCTGCAACGTGATCGCGGCGTGCAGCGGCGCCGTTATGCTTGAAAGTTAGGGACGGGGCGTTTGATGCTAAGGAGCCGTGATGCAGCAAAGTGAGGGGGGCGTACCCATCGTCGGTCAGGCTGGCGAGGGGCGGACACGGAGTAGTGGTCAGGGTGCCCCGCTGTGGCGCATGTTGCGCCAGACCTTCGGGGTTGACCTGAAGTGGTGGGTGCCGTGTTGGGGCGGCGGCATGGTGCTGGCGCACTTCCTGCGTATCGGCTACGTGCCGTCGTTGTCGCTTGGGGATCTGGGCGTGGTGCTGAGTGCCGTGGCACTGTTCGGTGGGCTTGCGCTGCTCTGTTTCTTGGCGGTGCTTGTGTTGCCTGCGTGGATGATCGGATTGCTGGTCGATCAGCATGTACTGCCAGTGCCATTGCGACCTAAGCGTGAGACTGGGCCACGCAAAGGATTGAGGTCGTACTACCGGCGGGCACCGGTTGTGCCTCGCCCGCGGCAAGAGCGCATCTTCGGCAGCTTTTGGCTATTTTTGGGAGCGGCGCTGCTCAGCGCCGCTTACTACGCCAGCATGCTGCTCTTCGAGCATTTGGGATTCGGTCAGTTGGCGACCTATGGAATCATCGCAGGCCTGATCACTGGTGCCGCGGCCTTGATGCTGCTGAATATGGTTTGGGACTTCGATCGCGTACGCCGGTTTTGGCCGAGATTGCGCAAGCGGCGCAACATGTTCGTATTGATACTGCTCATGTATCTGGCGTTCTGGCCTTTTGCCGCGCTTGCAGTCAACTACGTGGCGCCACCCGCGCAGGGCAGGGATTGGTTCTATCTCGCGCTTTCTGCGCTGATGCTGATCTTCGCCCATTGGGCGGTGTACGTCACCCATCGTGTCGAATTTTCGAAGCGTCTTCGTGCTTTTGCGCCGGCGCTGTTGATCGTGGTTGTTTATAGCGGAGCGCTACTAGGAAGCGTGGATGTCACCGTACGCAAACTGGGTATCGGCATGCTGCCTGGCGTGCAGCTACAGTTGACGGAGCAGGGCTGCCAGATCGTCAAGGCGGCGTGGCCGGCGGCGCAGTGTGATCGGGCTCAGCCGGCGTCGAACGTGTACGTGTTGCGCTCGGTGGACGTGTTGACGCGTTTGGGTTCGGATTTCTATGTCGCGCCGCCTGGTGGACTCAGCGATGAGCACAAGCCGCGCTTCCTGATTCCCGCAAGCCAGGTGCTGAGCTGGAGCAGGGTGGAACCCCGGAAGAAGAAGGATGCCGCCGCAGCGGCGCAACCGGGCAAATGAGAAAGCCGCTTCGCCGCGGAGGTGTTCGTAGGAAAAGCCGCGGTGCGGGCCAGCTAGGTGGGAGAGCTCGCCGCCAGACGGAGCCGGTGGTGCGCTCTTGCTGAGCGTACGAGGGTAATTCCTTTCATAGCTTATGGATACTGATCGAACTTACGCAGCTTGGATTCACATGCTGTGGAGCGATCTGGACATACATGTTGTTGCGTATGTACTGCAGCGACAGTAGCCATCCGATCTCGCCATAGGTGGGTGGTTCGGTGCTGAAGCCCATCGACTTAAGTGCGCTGACGTAGTCGTCGAGCATGATGTCGCATGGTGGGCTATATTCATCGACCCAGTCGTGCATCCTGATCAATTCCAGTGTCACATTGGAATACTCATTGAACTTTTCGTCGAAATTGTAGGTTACTCCGTACTCCCAATTTTCGTCGCGCGACTTCAGAATAAAGAATCCGGATTTTTTATCTCCCTTGAATGGGGAGCCTATCGAACGTTCGATGAAGTCTATCGATAGGTTCTCGAAGCTGTTGGCGTCCCTGATCATCTCGATAAAACGATGCCCCAGATCGGATGGGGTCATCTCGGCGTTTTCGTCCATGTGCTTCGCTTGAAATTTATCGGTCGCAGGGCCGGTGCTTGCACAGGAGGCGGACGAAAGGATGAGCACCAAGGCCAGTAGAAGATTGGAATTACTTTTCACGCTGCGTACTCCTTTTTCTCGCGAATCGCGAAAATGATCTATGTCCCCGCCTGGTGTCCGAGCGCGCTTTAGCTGTTGCTGCGGATATGCTGCGATATGGCGT
The DNA here is from genome assembly GCF_014236855.1 of Xanthomonas sp. SI. NCBI lineage: Bacteria > Pseudomonadati > Pseudomonadota > Gammaproteobacteria > Lysobacterales > Lysobacteraceae > Xanthomonas > Xanthomonas sp. SI. The sequence continues at coordinate 3,747,366 of NZ_CP051261.1, read as the reverse complement.
GTTTTGGTGCTTCCTGGCAGCTGGCGTCGCTGGCCGGTGTGTAGACACGCTGCCGGTCCTGCACCGATTGCTCGCGATAGCGCAGCGCCTCGATGCGCTCCCGCGGCAGCATGCAGTTGCCGATGCCCGGTTGCAACCTACGAGGGAAACCTGGCACCGGCACGCCCATCAGTTCGCCGAGGGTGCGAAAGGCGGAGTTGCTGTTGATGGTGGCGCCGAACAGCTTGAAGCCGTAGTTGGGGTAGTCCAGGTCCTGGGCGTTGAGTTCTGGCATGGCGCGTAGCGCCGCGTGCCAGCGCGCCAGGATTTCGTGCTTGTCGCCGCTGGCGGCGGTGCGCGCTGGCTGGCCGTCGCGCAGGTAGCTGGTGCGGTCGGGCTGGGCGCCGATGGCGTTGGCGTAGTCGGCGTCGTGCGGGTAGTGCCAGGCGCGCAGCGCGTGCCTGCGCGCGTCGGTGCCGATCGGGATCGGCGTGCCGGTGTGCCGGTCGGTGGCCAGGCCGTGCAGTTCGGCCAGGGCGTTGCCGCGCTCGTCGCGCAGCACCCAGTAGGCGTGGCCGGCGATGCCGGCAATGCAGAGCAAGCGTGCTTCGATCGAATGGTCGCGCATGGGGCTCTTCTTTCCGTCTGCTCGAGACTAGCGCGGTGGGGTGGCGATGCAACTGCCGAGCGCGGTCTTGAGGTCCTGCATCGCCTGCGCCACGCCCAGGTCGGCGAAGTAGGCGCCTGCACCCTTGAGGGCGATCCTGGCCTGGCTGGCGCCCTGCGCGCGCTCGATGCGCATGCGGAAGCCGCTGCGATTGGCGTCTTCGAAGTCGCCCGATTCCAGTACGCCGTTGGCGGCGTCCTTGCGCGTGACGTTGGGCCAGGAACTGCTGGTCTCGGACAATTGGGCGATGCTGGTCTCGGCGCAGTCGAACAGGCGCTGGGTCGGCAGATCGGCGGGGATGGCCAGGACGTCGGAAGCCATCGGCGGCGTGCGCGCGGCTGCGGGCACGCTGCACCCGCCAGCGACGATAAGCAGGCCGGTGATCTGGACGGCCGCGAGCCATGGCTTCATGTGCGTCTCGTGTTGGGTAGCCGGCGCGCGCTTCCATCGCGTGGCGGAACAGGGAGACCACTGTAGTTTGGCCGCCTGTGGCTGTCGATCCGGTGGTCGGGTCGCACCGTTACGCGCGGAGCGCAACGGCGGTCATTTGCCTGGAATGACGAACCGGTCGTCCTTGGTGCACAGCGACGGCTTGCCCGGAGGACATGGCCACTGGGCGGCGGGCACGGTTAGTCGGTAGACGAAGCGCTCACCGTCCCACGCGATGAAGCCGGCATGCACCTGGCTCCCATGATCGAAGGCGCCCGCGGCGGTCGCGGGCAGCGGTTGCTCGGGGTCCGTTTCGGCGACCCATCGCAGCACCGGCACCTGGGCCAGGCGCGAAGCATCTGCGAAGACGTCGCCGACGCCTTTGTCCTGATAGGCGTCGCGGGTTTGGCGCAGCGCGGCGATGGTGGCCGACGCGAATTCTCCGGTGATGTCTTCGGGCGTCTGCCCGTCCACCACGCGGTAGGCGCGCAAGCCCGTGTCGGCGACGGTGGCGCCCGGCGTGCTGCACTGTTGCTGCGCCTGGTCCGAGCGGTCGGCAGCGGTGGCCAGTTCGGAGCAAGGCACGCGCAGTTGCATCAGGTAGCCGGTCATGTTAGGTGCGGTGCCGCTGAATGTGCGGACCCAGTAGCGGAACGCAGGGCCGTTGTTGTCGGCCACCAGATAGTCGTGGCGCCCATCGGGCCGCGGCAGATCGATGACGTACGCGTCCTGCGCCAGGGTATGGCGGCGGATGTCGGCGGGCACCAGCACGTCGCGGGTGGGCAATGCGGCGATCGCCGTAGCCACGTCGGCAGGCAAGGGCTGCAGCCGCGCGGCGTCGACCTGCGGGCCGCTGGCCGAAGGCAGGCCGGGCAGGCGCACGGGTGGTCCGGACACGCTGTCGCTGGCGGAGGGCGGGGCGTGCGGTGGCGCTGCGGCGGGACTGCCGGCGGGGTCTGCCGGTGCCGGCGCTTGCGCCGTGGCGGGCGCCTGCGCAGTGCCGCTGGCGGCCGGTTGCGCGCAGCCGGACAGCAGCAGCGAAGCCAGCAGCACGATGGCATTGTCGCGTTGGCTCATGCGGCGTCTCCTGCGGCCATCGTCAGCGGCCACCGATCGAGGGCGCTTCGTGCTGTGGCGCGGGCGTCTGCGCCGCCTGCTCGCGTGCCTGTTGCTGCAACCGGTCCAGGCTTGCCTCCACCGGTGCCTGGGTCAAGGCTGCGGTAGCCACGGTCACTCTGGTCGACGCGGGGTCGTTCGCGTGTCCCTGGACCATGAACAGGTTCTCGCCCTGGGCGCGCGTGCCTGTGGCGTTGCTGAGAGTGATGTCGTCGACGCTGGTCAGCCGGTTGGCTTTGGCGTCGTACAGCAGCCGCAGGCTGTAGGCATCGGCGTTCTGCGCGTACTGGCCGCCGAGGTCGCGCAGCTTGCCGCTGATCTGGGTTTGCAAGGCATGGTCGGGATGGTTGGCATTGCGCGGGTCGGACGCGGCCGGCGCGGCGGCTTGCGCCGGCGCCTGCCCCGGCTGGTCGCGCTGGCGTTGCTGCTGGTCGCCCGGCGCCACCGAGGTGAGCACGTATTGCCAGCGGTCCTGGCCCGGGGTGCCACGCACGGTGCTGACGAAATCGTCGTACTGGCCGCCGCCGATGGTCTGGCAGCCGCCCGAATCGGTGTTGGCGCCGCTGCCGCGGTGGATCTTGAAGGTGTTGTTGAGATCCTGCACGCCGTTGACGTCGCGCGCGTCGAACCAGCCGTCGGCATTGCTATCGCGCTCGACCCGGCGCTGACCGGCGTTGACCGCGGCGGGGGTGGGGCGCAGTGCGAACTCGTCCGGATGATTCTTGCGGGGATGGTCGGTGGCCAGCATCTCGGTGGTGCCTTCCGCCAGTCGGCCGAGATCGGCAACCCGGTCGCCGTTGACATCGTTGCCTTCGGTCTTGACGCGCGTGACCACGTTCGCGAAGCCTTCGCTGCGCGGCGAGGTCTTGGCGTGCCCGTCGTACTGCGCGGTCGGTTCAGTGGAGACGGTGTTGTATTCGCGGGTGTGGCGGGTGCCGTCGGCATCGCGCCAGATCACCGCGATGCGATCGTCGTAGACGCCGCGGCCTCGATTCTCGGTGGTCCGGTTCTCGTTGCGCATGCCCAGGATTACCCGGTCGTGTCCTTCCAGCGCGGTGCGCGCCGCGTCGGTGCCGCGCGTGCCGACGATGCTGGCATAGACGTCGTGTTGTTGCGCCTGCGAGAGGTTGGCGGTTTCCTGCGCGGCGGGAAAGCGCGGCGCTGCAGTGGCGCCGCCGAGCCGCTCCAGCATGGGGGCGACCGCGGGCGCGTCCGCCGCCGCGACGCTACCGGGCTGGCGCAACGCGGCCAAACGTTCGCTGGCGCGCGTGGCGACCAGACGGTCCAGGCTTTCCTGCACAACCAGGCTTTGGTCCTGTCGCAGCGTGTCCAGCCTGGACGCGGCGTCGCGCGCGCGGTTCTGGTTGAGCAGGCCGACGACTTCGTCGGCGGAGGCACTGATATCGAGTTCGGGCATGACTCTCTCCTTGAGAAATGTGAAACCTGTTCAGCGGCGCGGCCTGTGCTGACCTCGCGCCGAGCATGCCACAGCATCATGGCGCGACTGCTGAATGGCGTTAGCGCCTGGCGCAGTTGTCTACGTGGCTGCAGCGGCGGAGTTCGCTCACCCTTGTGTTCCCCAGATGGCTCGGGCGTTGCGGCATGTTGCCGAGAGTGGCGCCGGTGTGCAGGTCGAAGTTGTGGTGGTGTTGAACGAAGCGCGCGGCCATATCGAACACGCTGCCTGCAGGCGCGGGTGCGGTCGTACGCCGTGGTGCCACGCATGCGAGCGGGACTGGGCACAGCGCAGCGGGGCGGCGGACGCAATGGGCCGGGCTAACCAGCACCAGTGGAAAATGCGTGGATGCGGCGGGGCCAACGATGCGGGCGAAGCGCTAGACGATGCGGCGTCACGCGGCATGACGCAATTGCGCCAATACAGTCACGAAACTGCGCGTTCCCTCACTCTGCGCCGCCGTTGGTCACCAACCGCAGGAACACCTCGTGCTGGTACCGGCTCATGCGCAGCTGCTGGCCGTTGTCCATGGTCACCACGTGGTGACCGTTGAACCAGGGATGGATGGCCTTGACCCGGCGCACGTTGATGATCGCCGAGCGGTGCACGCGGGCGAAGTGGCGCGGGTCCAGGCGCGCGCCGAGGGCGGCCATGGTCTCGCGCAGTTCGTGCACGGCGCCGGCCACATGGAGTTGCACGGTGTTGCGGTTGGCCTTGATCCAGACGATGTCGTCCACGGCGACGAACACCACGTGTTCGTCCACGCGCACGGCGATGCGTTGCAGGTAGGCGTCGCGCTGGCGCAATGCGTCCAGTGCCTGCAGGAGGTGGGCGGGGTTGTTGCCGGCGCCGCCCAGTCGCGCCTTGGCGCGTTGCAGGGTGGCGGCGAAGCGTTCGCGGCTGAAGGGCTTGACCAGGTAGTCCAGCGCGTTGGCTTCGAAGGCGCGCACGGCGTATTGCTCGTAGGCGGTGACGAACACGGTGGCGGGCATGCGCTCGGCGCCGATCTGCGCGACCACGTCCATGCCGGTCATTTCCGGCATCTGGATGTCGAGGAACACCAGGTCCGGCGAGTGTTCGCGGATCGCCGCCACCGCGGCGGCGCCGTCGCCGCATTCGCCGAGCAGGGCGATGTCGGCGTGCTCGCGCAACAGGCGCACGATGGCGTGGCGGGCGATCGGTTCGTCGTCGATGACCAGCGTGGCGATGCTCATGCGGGCACGTGCTCCGGCGCGCCTTCGGCGTCTTCCAGTTCGCGGAACGGCATGCGGATACGGCACGCCACGCCTTGCGGCCAGATCATATCCAGGCGGATCTCGGCGGCGTCGCCATACAGTTCCTGCATCCGCAGCCGCGTGTTGGAGAGGCCGATGCCGTGGCCTGCGTTGCCGCTGCCGTCGCCCAGCGTGCTGTTGCGATTGCGCACTTCGATGCGCAGCTTGCCGTCTTCGCGCCGGCTCTCGATCTCCACGCAGTCGGCGCCGGCATGGCGGCCGATGCCGTGCTGGATGGCGTTCTCGACGATCGGTTGCAGCAGCAGGCTCGGCACCGCGCAATCGAGCGTGGCCGGGTCGATGTACAGGCGCGTGGTCAGGCGGTCGCCGAAGCGCTTGCGTTGGATGCCCAGGTACAGGTCGAGCAGGGTGAGTTCGTGGCGCAGGGTGATTTCCTGGCCGTCGAATTCCTCCAGCAGCGCGCGCAGCAGTTCGCTCAGGCGCAGCAGCATGTCCTCGGCCGAGGCGACGTCGTCGTCGAGCAGGGTCACGATGGCGTGCAGGGTGTTGAACAGGAAGTGCGGTTGTAGTTGGGTCTTCAGCGCTTGCAGCCGCGATTGCGCCAGTTCCGTGGCCAGGCGGCCGGCTTCCAGTTCGCGGCGGTCGCTCTCGCTGCGGTAGTGCAGCGCCTGCTGGATCGCCAGCAGGCTCCAGTAGGTCAGCAGGCCGGTGGCGAAGTGCTTGCCGATGAATTGCCCGAGCTGGTCGAAGAACGCGCCCGGCGAGACGACTGCGCCGATGAACATCGCCAGCGTGGTGACGCCGATGCTGGCAAGCAGTTGCCGCCCCAGCGAACGCAGCTGCAGCGGCGTGGGGATCGGGTAGCGTTCGCCCAGGCGGAACACCAGTGGCGCCAGCGCGGCCCAGGTGTACCACTGGATCATCGACCAGCGCAGGTAGTCGCCGAGCTGCCAGGTGTGGTCGCTGACGGCATCGTAGAGATAGCCCTGCACGGCGAACGCCACGACGACGGCGGTCCACAGGGTCAGGTATCGGGTCAGGCCGATTTCCGTGGAACCCAGGCGGATCTTCATCGGGCGATGCTCGAACGGGATGCGCCGATCCTAAGCGCGGTGGTGCGCGCTGAGAAGCGCGGCGAGCAATGGCGACGATTGGGCACGCCGGTACGACGATTCGTCCCGGATCGCTGGGCGCGGGTTGGGGCGGGCGCGCCAGATGTGCGCACCGCTGCCGCTGCGCGATGCGCGCCGGGCGGTATCCCTTCCTGCCAGAGATGTCCGCCATGCCTCCATTGCCTACCGCCTGCCTTGCCATCGCGCTGCTCGCCGCCGCAGCCACCGCCCATGGGCAGGACGCCAGCCGCACGCACTACGTCATGCTGGTCAACCGCGCGCACGACAGCGTGACCGCGCTGGCGGTCGCTGACCCTGGCAGCACCACGTTCCGCGCCATTGCCGCCGACCCGCTGCGCGGCGGCGGCGACTCGGCCACCATCGGCATCGCCGGCGCGGGCTGTCGCTACGACCTGCGTTTCGAATTTGGCGACGGGCGCACGCTGGTGTACCGCAACCTGGACGTGTGCCGCAATGTGCTGGTACGGATCCGGGCGCTGCCGCGCAAGGAAGTGGACGCGTCGATGCGGTTTGCGGTGTCGATGGGGGGTTAGCCTTTTCGAGACTGCGGGGGACGTTGCGGGAGATGCTTTGGTGAGTGACGTGCTGGCGGGGGCGACACGTGTTGTTGGTGGTGTCTGTCGCGACTGAAGTCGCTCCTACAGGGGGGCGGTGCGCTAGGGCGCCGATGCGATGCCGCTGCTATTCGCCGCCCACCGCGAGGGCGGCATGGATCAGCGCCAGGTGGCTCAGGCCCTGCGGCATGTTGCCGAGCGCGGCGCCGCTGTGCGTGTCGACCAGTTCCGGCAGCAGGCCGACGTCGTTGCCGACGGTGTCGAGCAGGTGTTCGAACAGGCGCCTGGCTTCGTCGCGTTCGTCGAGCAGGCCGTAGGCTTCCACCATCCAGAAGCTGCAGGCGATGAACGCGCCCTCGCGTTGCTGCATGCCGCTGTAGCGGTGCAGCAGTGCGCGCGCGTCGCCGCTGCCGAGTTCGCGGCGGATCGCCTCGCGGGTGGCGATCATGCGTTCGCGGCGCACCTCGCCCAGGCCGAAGCGCGAGGCCAGCATCAGTCCGGCGTCCAGCGCGTCGCTGCCGGCGTACAGGGTGTAGGCCTGCTTGTCCTCGGACCAGCAGTGCGCGTCGATCCAGTCGAGGATGCGCGCCTGTTCGCGCTGCCAGCGCGGCAGCATGGCCTTGGACAGGTGGCCGGCTTCGGCCAGTTCGCTGGCGCGGCGCAGCGCCATCCAGCACTCGACCTTGGACATGGTGTAGTGCTGCGCGTCCTCCAGTTCCCAGAATCCGGCGTCCTTGCGCATCCACGCCTCGGCGCATGCGTTGCCGAGTTCGAACAGGTGCTGCGCGGTGTGCGGATCGAGGATGTGGCCGTGCTCGACGAAGCGCGCGGTCATCTCGAACACGTCGCCGTACAGGCACAGCTGCAACTGGTCGGTGGCGGTGTTGCCCACGCGCACCGGGCGCGTGTGGCGGTAGCCGGCGATATCGATCTGCCGCTCGTCCGGGACCAGTTCGCCGTGCAGCGTGTAGCACGGGCGGATCCACGGCCGGTGCCAGGCGATGGTGCCGAGCAGCCAGGCGAACGCGGCCTTGGCGTCGGGCAGGGCGCCCACGCGCAGGAACGCCTTGGTGGTGTAGGCGGCATCGCGCACCCAGGCGTAGCGGTAGTCCCAGTTGCCGTTGCCGCCGATGCCCTCGGGCAGCGAGGTGGTGGCCGCGGCGGCGATGGCGCCGGTGGGCGAATACCACAGGAACTTCAGCGCCAGCGCCGAGCGCAGCACGGTCTGCGGGTAGCCGCCGTCGTAGTGCAGGTTGCCGGTCCACTCGCGCCATTCCTGGTCGCTGCGCTCGATGCGCGCGTCGATGTCCTCCAATGGCGGCACCGGCAGCGCTTCGTCCTGCGTGGCGAGCACCGCGAGCACCTCGCGCTGGCCGGCGTGCAGGCGCAGCCGGCCCTGCACGCCACGGTCGTCGTAGGCGGAAACGGTGAGCGCCTGCGAATGGCGCAGCATCGCCATCACCGGGCCGATGTGGAACACGCGGCCGTTGGGGGTGTCGCTCATCCACGGCGTGGATGTTCCGGCGCGGGTGCCGGGCCGGAAGCAGATCTCGAACTCCACCTCGCCATCCAGTCCTTCCAGCCGCCGCGCCAGCTCCGACCACGGCAGGCGCCCGGCTTCGCCGCTGTTGAGTGACTCGGTCAGCCGTGCGCTGCCGCTGGCGGTGCGGAAAGTGGTTTCCAGCACGTTGCTGTCGTCGCGGTAGCGGCGCTGCACCTCGCTGGCGCCGACCGGGGTGATGGCGAAGCGGCCGCCGTCGCGCGCGTCGAGCAGGCGGTCGAACAGCGGCGGCGCGTCCATGGTCGGCACGCACCACCAGTCGATGCTGCCGTCGGCGGCGACCAGCGCCACCGAGCGGCCGTCGCCCAGCGCGGCATAGCTCTCGATCGGCGCTGTGCCCTCGGAATCGCGCTGCAGGCGTGGCGCGCGGGCAGGCACGGCCGGCGCGCTCAAGACAGCAACAGGCCGCCGGTGGCGCCGATGATCTCGCCGGTGATGTAGCTCGATTCCTGCGAGGCCAGCAGCACGTACAGCGGCGCCATCTCCACCGGCTGGCCGGCGCGCTTGAGCGGGGTTTCCGAACCGAACGCGGGAATCTTCTCCGGCGGCTGTCCACCGCTGGGCTGCAGCGGCGTCCACACCGGCCCCGGCGCCACCGCGTTGACGCGGATGCCCTTGTCGGCCAGTTGCTGCGCCAGCGCCTGGGTGAAGTTGGCGATGGCCGCCTTGGTCGGCGCGTAGTCGATCAGCATCGGCGAGGGCTGGTAGGCCTGGATGGAGGTGGTGTTGATGATGGTGGCGCCCGGCGGCAGATGCGGCACGGCGGCCTTGCACAGCCAGAACATGGCGAACACGTTGGTGCGGAAGGTGGCCTCGAACTGCTCGGTGCTCAGCTCGGCGATGTCTTTCACCGCGGTCTGCTTGCCGGCCACGTTGACCAGGATGTCCAACCCGCCCAGCGCCTCCACGCTCTTAGTCACCAGCTGCCGGCAGAACGCCTCGTCCTGCAGGTCGCCGGGCAGGCACACCGCCTTGCGGCCTTCGGCCTCGATCAGCGCGACCACCTCGGCAGCGTCCTGCGCTTCCTCGGGCAGGTAGTTGAGGACGATGTCGGCGCCTTCGCGCGCATAGGCGATGGCGGTGGCGCGGCCGATGCCGGAATCGGCGCCGGTGATCAGCGCCTTGCGCCCGGTCAGGCGGCCGAAGCCGCGGTAGCTCTGCTCGCCGTGGTCGGCGGCCGGCTGCAACGCGTGCACGCTGCCGGGCGGGGTCTGGGTCTGCTCGGGGAACTCGGGTTGCGGGAACTGGGTGAGCGGGTTCTGCATCGTGAACTGGTTCTTGCTGCCAGACATGCACGATCTCCTTGCGATGGGGGAAGGCGCGGCGCCATGCCGAGGTGGACGCACTCGGCGGGCCAACGCACGCAGTATGGAAATCGCGCGGATGCGGCAGGGTGAACGAAATGGGCAGGGCACGTGAAAGTGCGATACCGGCACGGCTTGCCTGCAGACATGCAGACGCAACCGCACGCGTCGCATTACGGATGCGGCGTGCGGTACGACCGAGCGATATGCGTGTGCGATGCCTGCTGCGCTCTAGCGGCTGCTGCGACGCCAGGCGATCACTGCGACCGTGGCCAGTGCGGCCAGTGCGGCCACCGCGCCGGCCGCGGCCACCTGCGTCGCCAGCTCGGTGCGCTGCGCGCGCCGGCGCAGGCCGCCGTCCACGCCGACAGGCGACAGTGGCGGCTGGAAGACGTTGCCCGGCAACATTAGCGCGTGCGGCGTGCGTGCCAGATAGCGGTCGAAGAAGCGGCCCATGCCGCGGATCGAACGCATTGGGCGCCAGCGCATGCACCACGCGCATCGCGCCGACCGCTGGGCCGATCACCACGCGCCAAGGGGATGCCGCCACTCAATTCATGGTGTCGATGGCCCGCTAGCGGCCATGCATGAGTGTGCTGCGGCGGCCGCTTTGGGAGGATTGCGTGGTGGCGGCTCTGGATGGCTAAAGGCTATTCGGCCTAGCCGGTGTCCTTTGCGCGACCAAACAGCATGGCACTCAGCATCAAGTTGCAAGCGGATGGACGCGCTCGGGTGCTTGCATGCTGCTGCAGCAAGGCAGCAGCACGCCGTCGCCGCAATCGGCTAGCGCCGCGCGCGTCGCCAGGCGATCAGCGCGGCGACCGCTGCCACGGCGGCAATCGTGCCGACCGCGGCCACCCTGGTCGCCAATTGCACACGCTCCGCGCGTCGGCGTAGATCGCTGTCGGCGCTGCCTGCGGAGAGAGGCGACTGGAACACCTCGCTGCGGTTGGTCCGTGCGCCGCGTGCGCCGAGCGCTGCGGCGGGTGCCTGGACGCCGTCGTTGCCGGAGGCATCGGCGCCGTAGGCGCTGTGGAGGGGCGTGGCGGCTGCTGTGGTCATGCTTTCCGTCGTCCTGCGCGCTGCGGTCATGCGTGCGTATCGCCTGTGCTGTTGGGTGGGACAGTGTGCATGCTCCCAAGCGCAACGTTAAGGCAGCGCGGGCGAAAAGTAAGAATTCCCCTCGCGGGCTGCGACATTTGGCCGCGTCGCAGCCGCTGATCCGTTCAGATGCTGGGATGGTGCCTCCTTTGCCGCGCCCCCATCTTGTGCCCATGGACCTGTTCGCCCAGCCCGACGACGCGCCGCATTGTCTGGTGCCCGATGCCGAGGGCGGTATCCGCTATTGGCCGCAGTTGCTCGATCCGGAGCTGGCGCAGGCCTGGTTCGCCGCTTTGCGCGATGGCGCGCAGTGGCAGCAGCTGCGCCGGCCGATGTACGACCGGGTGGTGGACGTGCCGCGGCTGGTGGCGGCGTATCGCCTGCAGGAGTTGCCCGAGGCGCTGCCGTTGCGTGCGCTGCATGCCGCGGTGCAGGCGCGGCTGCCGGCGCCATACACCGACGTGGGCCTGAACCTGTACCGGGACGGCCGCGACAGCGTGGCGATGCATCACGACAAGCTGCATACGCTGCTGGCGCCGCACCCGATCGCGCTGGTGTCGCTGGGCGCGCCGCGGCGCATGAATCTTCGCGCCACGGCCGGCGCGCGCAGGACCATCGGTGTGGAACTGGCGCCGGGCAGTCTGCTGGCGATGAGCCACGCCTCGCAGCTCACCCACGAGCACGGCATCCCGAAGACCGCCAGGCCGGTGGCGCCGCGGATGAGCGTGGTGTTCCGGGTGCGGCCGCGGTCGGGCTGAACCGTTCGCGCCGCGACAGCGTGTGGATTCCGCGATAATGCGGGTCCGCCCTAGTCAGGAAGACCGCATGACCGCTCTCACCGAACGCTATGCGCGTGCCGTGGACTACGCGCGCATCGCCCACGCCGGCCAATTCCGCAAGGGCGGCACGGTGCCGTATTTCAGCCATGTGCTGGGGGTGTCGACGCTGGTGTTGGAAGCCGGGGGCAATGAAGATCAGGCGATCGGGGCGTTGCTGCACGACGTGGTCGAGGACTGCGGCGCGGGCCACGAGGCGGTGATCCGCGCGCAGTTCGGCGATGCGGTGGCGACGATCGTGATGGGCTGCACCGACGCCAGCGCCGAGCGCAAGGCCGAACACGAGGACGTGCCGGCCAGGCGCCGCGATTGGCGCACTCGCAAGCAGGCGTATCTGGCGCATCTGCGCGAGGCGCCGGATGCGGTGTTGTTGGTCTCGGCCTGCGACAAGCTTTACAACGCGCGCAGCATCGTCGCGGATCTGGAAGATCCCGAGGTAGGTGTGGAGGTGTTCGAACGCTTCACTGCCGGCCGCGAGGGGACGTTGTGGTACTACGCCGCGCTGCATGCGGTGTTCGCCGAACGCGGCGTGGCGGTGCTGCGGCCGTTCGCGGCAGCGGTGGCGCGGATGCATGCGTTGGCGGGTGAGGAGTTTGTCGTGGACGATGCTGGTGCGCTTGCGGTGCCTTCGTTGGTGTAGTCGTTTAACGCAGATGCATGCTCGGCTATTCCCTTCTCCCATCGGGAGAAGGTGCCCCGCAAGGGGCGGATGAGGGTAGGGGCGAAGCCTCATACGCCTGGATCAGCGAGCCGCTTTCACGCCGTACCCTCACCCCAACCCCTCTCCCGGTGGGAGAGGGGCTAAAGCGCTGCAGCTGTTCCCTTCTCCCCTCGGGAGAAGGTGCCCCGAAGGGGCGGATGAGGGTACGGGCGAAGCCTCGTGCGCCTGGATCAGCGAGTCGCTTTTGCGCCGTACCCTCACCCCAACCCCTCTCCCGGTGGGAGAGGGGCTATGAACGCTCGGCTATTCCTTCTCCCGTCGGGACCATGGCCCCCTTTTCGGGGGAAGGTGCCCCGCAGGGGCGGATGAGGGTACGGGCGCAGCCTCGTGCGCTTGGATTCGCGAGTCGCTTTCGCGCTGTACCCTCACCCCAACCCCTCTCCCGAGGGGAGAGGGGCTTTAAGCGCTCTCGGTTTCCACCGTGTCGAACCGTCCCAGGTAGTCGAGCTTGCCCACTGCCACGCCTTGCTGGCGCAGGATCGCGTGCGCGGTGGAGACATGGAAGAAGAAGTTCGGCAGGGCGAAGGTCAGCAGGTAGTCGCTGCCGTTGAAGTCGGCCTTCAATTTGCCGGCGCTCAGCGACACTGCGTGGTCCTGGGCGCCGTCGAGGGCGGCGGCATCCACGCCGTGCAGGAAGCGCTGGGTGGCGGCGATGCGCTCGCGTAGCTGCGCCAGGGTGGTTTCGTCGTCCGCCATCTTCGGCGGCACGATGTCGCTGAGGCGGCCGATGGTGTTCTTCGCGGTGTCCGAGCTGCGCTGGATCTGCGCGGCGAAGCCGAACATGTCCGGCGCCAGGCGTGCGTCGACCAGCGTCTGCGGATCCAGGCCCTGGTCCTGCGCATGGCGCTCGGCCAGGTCCACGTAGTGCTGCAGCACGTCCAGGCCGCGCAGGAACACCGGGACGGTAAGGCGGTACATCGAGACGGACATGGGCGGTTCCTTGAGAAAGAGGTGGGCCGGGTAGGCATCAGCATTGGCGCAGCAACCACTGGATGGGGTGTTGCGGGTCGAACACAAGAGCATCGATGCCACGGGCGCGACGTTTGGCGCGGGCCATACCAGGGTGTACGTAATGGGTGCCGCACGGCGGCTGCGCTGCGGCGAAGACAGCCGCGTCCACTGAGGACATGTGGCTGCGCCCGTACCCTCACCCCCGGCCGCTCTCCCGGTGGGAGAGGGGAGAGGGCCTCCCAGAATGGGTGATTGCCCGCAGCGCGCACGCATCGCATGCTGTGGGGGTTGTCGCCCGCTACCCACAAGGATGCCGATGAGCCTGGCCGATACCCGTCGCCATCAGATGTTCCCGGTGCTCGAGCCGGCGCAGGTGGACACCGCGCGCCGCTTCGCCAGCGGCGCGCCGCGCACGTTCGCACCCGGCGAAGAAGTCTTTGCCGTCGGCGACCATCCGGCGCCGGTGTGGCTGGTGCTGCAGGGTACGATCGCGGTGGTGCGCCGCGACGGGCTGGGCCACGAGAAGCCGGTCACCGAGCACGGCGCCGGGCAGTTCAGCGGCGAGGTCAGCCAGTTGGCCGGCCGTGCGTCGCTGGCCGGCGGGCGCGCCGGAGCCGACGGCTGCGTGGCGGTGCCGTTCGATGCGGCGCATCTGCGCTCGCTGATGATCAGTTCGGCCGATGTCGGCGAGATCGTGATGCGTGCGTTGATCCTGCGCCGGGTCGGGCTGATCGAAGGCGATACCGCCGGTTCGGTGCTGATCGGCGAGCCGGGCGAGGCGCGGCTGACCCGGTTGCAGGGCTTCCTGACCCGCAACGGCTATCCCAACACCTTCCTGGATGCCGCCGACGACGACGAAGGCCGCGCGCTGGTCGAGCGCCTGGGCATCCATCACGACGAACTGCCGCTGATGGTCTGCCCCAGTGGCACGGTGCTGCGCCGTCCCAGCGAGGCCGAGGCCGCGCATTGCCTGGGCATGACCCCGGAGCTGGATCCGCAAAAACGCTACGACGTGGCCATCGTCGGCGCCGGCCCGGCCGGCCTGGCGACCGCGGTGTATGCCGCGTCCGAAGGGCTGTCGGTGCTGGTGCTGGACCAGCGCGCGATCGGCGGCCAGGCCGGCGCGTCGGCGCGGATCGAGAATTACCTGGGCTTTCCCACCGGCATCTCCGGCCAGGCGCTGGCCGGGCGCGCCTACAACCAGGCGCTGAAGTTTGGCGCCGAGCTGGCGTTGCCGCTGGAAGTGGCGCAGCTGCATTGCGATGCGGCCAGCGCCGAGGACTGCAGCGCCGCGCCGCTGCAGTTGCAGATGCGCGACGGCCTGCGCGTGCAGGCGCGCACCGTGGTGATCGCCTCGGGCGCGCGCTACCGGCGCCCGGACATCGCCAACCTGGCCGCGTTTGAGGGCAATGGCGTGTCGTACTGGGCGTCGCCGGTGGAGGCGCGGCTGTGCGAAGGCGAGGAGGTGGCCCTGGTCGGCGGCGGCAATTCCGCAGGCCAGGCGGTGGTGTTCCTGGCGCCGAAGGTGAAGCGCCTGCACCTGATCGTGCGCGGCGCCGGGCTGGAGGCGTCGATGTCGCGCTACCTGATCGAGCGCATCGCCGCGTTGCCGAATGTCGAGTTGCACACCGGCACCGAGGTGGTGTCGCTGCAGGCCGACGCATCGCAGCGCCTGGAGAGCGCGGAGTTCCGCGATCGCACCAGCGGCGCCACGCATCGCTGCACCTTGCACCATCTGTTCCTGTTCGTCGGCGCCGATCCCAACAGCGCCTGGGTGGACGGCTGCGTGCAGTTGGACCATGCCGGCTTTGTTGTCACCGGCGCCGAACCCGCGGCTGGGCAGGTGCCTGCACTGCCGCTGGAGACCGACCGGCCGGGCGTGTTCGCGATCGGCGACGTGCGCGCCGGTTCGGTCAAGCGCGTGGCCGCGGCGGTCGGCGAGGGCGCGGCGGTGGTCGCGCAGATCCATCAGTTTCTGGCGCGGCGCAGTGCGCCCGCCACCATCGAGAGGGCCAGCCCATGAGTGCGCGTTGTTCCCATCTTTCCACCATCGCCGAGGTCACGCCGAGCGCGCGTGGCTGCGAGGAATGCCTGAAGATCGGCAGCCCCTGGGTGCACCTGCGCCTGTGCCGCAGCTGCGGCCACGTCGGTTGTTGCGACGATTCGCCCAATCGCCACGCGACCAAGCATTTCCACCAGACCGCGCACCCGATCATCGAAGGCTACGACCCGCCCGAAGGCTGGGGCTGGTGCTATGTGGACGACACCGAAGTGGAGTTGCCGGACCAGACGCCGCAGCTGGGGCCGATTCCGCGTTATGTGTAGCGGTGGGCGACAGCGTCGGGACTGAAGTCCCTCCCACAGTGCACCCAGTTGGCTCGCCGCAAGTTTTCTGTAGGAGGAGCTTTAGCCCCGACCGGGATGTGTCGACGCTGCAAGCTGCCTGTCGCGGCTGAAGCCGCTCCTACAGAGCATTGGCCGGGCGTTTCTCGGCTTGTGGGAGCGAGTTCAGTCGCGACGAGCGAAGCGGTGAGTGTGCTGGTTTCGGACAGCGTCGGGACTGAAGTCCCTCCCACAGTGCATCAGGGCGATCTGCCGCAAGTCTTCCTGTAGGAGGGGCTTTAGCCCCGACCGGGATTTATCGATACTCGAAGCTGCCTGTCGCGGCTGAAGCCGCTCCTACAGGGGCGTTGGCCGGGTGTGTGGGGCCTTTGCGGGCGTGCCGGCTCTTGTAGGAGCGGCTTCAGCCGCGACCGGCGAAGCGGTGGACCTGATAGCTTCGGGCAGCGCCGGAACTGAAGCCACCCCCGCAACAGCGCCTGTCGATTGACAGGTGTGCATGTAGCGGACGCGACGCCGCGCCCATCGCGCCAGCCCATACACAGCCGCCTCCGTCCGACCCCGCTAAGCTTGCGCAAGCTCTTGCCAATCTTCCAGCCAATGCCCAAGCCGCCCGTTTCCCCCGCCTCCGGTTTCGTCCGCGTCCGCGGCGCCCGCGAGCACAATCTCAAGGATGTGGATGTGGAACTGCCGCGCGATGCGCTGGTGGTGTTCACCGGCGTGTCCGGCTCCGGCAAGTCCTCGCTGGCATTCGGCACGCTGTTCGCCGAGGCGCAGCGTCGCTATCTGGATTCGATCTCGCCGTATACGCGGCGCCTGATCGACCAGGCCGGCGTACCGGATGTGGATTCCATCGAAGGCCTGCCGCCGGCGGTGGCGCTGCAGCAGCATCGCGGCGCACCAAGTACGCGATCTTCGGTCGGCAGCGTCACCACCATCTCCAATTCGTTGCGCATGCTGTACTCGCGCGCCGGGGACTATCCGCCGGGGCAGGCCATCATCTACGCCGACGGCTTCTCGCCGAACACGCCGGCCGGCGCCTGCCCGACCTGCCACGGCCTGGGCCGCATCTACGACGCCACCGAGGCGTCGATGGTGCCGGACCGTGCGCTGAGCATCCGCGAGCGCGCCGTCGCTGCGTGGCCGCCGGCCTGGCATGGGCAGAACCTGCGCGACATCCTCACCACGCTCGGCCACGACGTCGACGTGCCGTGGGCGAAGCTGCCGAAGAAGACCCGCGACTGGATCCTGTACACCGACGAGCAGCCGACGGTGCCGGTGTATCCGGGCTTCACCCTCGCCGAGACCCAGCGTGCGCTGCGGCGCAAGCAGGAGCCGGCCTACATGGGCACCTTCAGCAGCGCGCGCCGCTACGTGCTGCATACCTTCGCCAGCACGCAGAGCGCGCTGATCAAGAAGCGCGTGTCGCAATACTTGCTGAGCACGCCATGCCCGACCTGCGACGGCAAGCGTCTGCGCCGTGAGGCGCTGTCGGTGACCTTCGCCGGACTCGACATCGGCGCGCTGTCGCAGCGTCCGCTCACGCAAGTGGCCGAACTGCTGCGCCCTGCTGCAGAAGGCCGCACCCGCGGCGCCAAGCGCCATCCCGAGCAGGCCATCGCCGCGCAGCGCATCGCCCAGGATCTGCTGGCGCGGATCCAGATCCTGCAGGAGCTGGGCCTGGGCTATCTCACCCTGGAACGCAGTACGCCGACGCTGTCGCCCGGCGAACTGCAGCGGCTGCGCCTGGCCACGCAGATCCGCTCGCAGCTGTTCGGCGTGGTCTACGTGATGGACGAGCCGTCCGCCGGCCTGCATCCGGCCGATGCGCAGGCGCTGCTGGCCGCGCTGGACCAGCTCAAGGCCGCGGGTAATTCGCTGTTCGTGGTCGAACACGAGATCGACGTGATCCGCCATGCCGACTGGATCGTCGATGTCGGTCCCGGTGCGGGCGAGCAGGGCGGGCAGGTGCTGTACAGCGGACCGCCGGCCGGACTGGCGCAGGTCGCCGCCTCGTCCACGCGCCGCTACCTGTTCGCCGAGCAGGCGCCGATCGCGCATGCGCCGCGCGCGCCGAACGCATGGCTGCAGCTGCGCGGGATCAGCCGCAACAACGTCGCCGCGCTGGACGTGGACATCCCGCTGGGCGTGTTCACCACGGTCACCGGCGTGTCCGGCTCGGGGAAGTCGTCGCTGGTCAGCCAGGCCTTGGTGGAACTGCTCGGCGCGCATCTTGGCCAGGAGCGCGTCGATCCGGAAGAGGGCGTGGATCCGCTGGAGCGCAGCACGCAGGCGGCGACCGACGGACGCATCGCCGATGGCCTGCAGCACGTGCGGCGGCTGGTGCAGGTGGACCAGAAACCGATCGGCCGCACGCCGCGTTCCAACCTGGCGACCTACACCGGCTTGTTCGACCATGTGCGCAAGCGTTTCGCCGCGACGCCCGCCGCGCGCAAGCGCAAGTACGACGCCGGCCGCTTCTCGTTCAACGTCGCCAAGGGCCGCTGCGAAACCTGCGAAGGCGAGGGCGCGGTGTTCGTGGAATTGCTGTTCATGCCCAGCGTCTATGCGCCGTGCCCCACCTGCCATGGCGCGCGCTACAACGCCAAGACACTGGAGATCGAATTGCGCGGGCACAACATCGCGCAGGTGTTGCGCATGACCGTGGCGCAGGCGGCGGATTTCTTTGCCGACGATGCGGCGATCGCGCGGCCGCTGCAGGTGCTGGGCGAGGTGGGACTCGGTTATCTGCGGCTGGGCCAGCCGGCCACCGAACTGTCCGGCGGCGAGGCGCAGCGCATCAAGCTGGCCACCGAGCTGCAGCGCGCGCAGCGCCGCGACACCGTGTACGTGCTCGACGAGCCGACCACCGGCCTGCACCCCGCCGACGTGGACACGCTGCTGCGCCAACTGCACGGTTTGGTGGAGGCGGGCAACACGGTGGTAGCGGTGGAGCACGACATGCGTGTGGCCGCGGCCAGCGACTGGATCATCGACATGGGGCCAGGCGCCGGCGATGAAGGCGGCAAGGTGGTCGTCGCCGGCGAGCCGCAGGCGGTGGTGCGGCATGCGGGCAGTCGCACCGCGCCGTTCCTGGCGGAGGCGCTGTAGGGCTGAAGCGTTCCAACGCAGTGGCGCGGCAGGCTGCCCACATCGCACCGTTCCTGCCGGGCGCGTTGCAGGGCTGGATGTTTCCAAGTTCCGGTGCCGGCGCAACTGCCGCAAGTGGAACCGCCTGCATGCAAGGACGTTGTCGCAGGCGCCAACGCGCAGCGGCCTTGCGTTCGATCCGTCGCCTAGGGTGGCGCATTGCGGCCGTCCCGCGCCAGCAGAGGTCGGCGCGGGAACGGCAGTGCTCAGCCGACGTTGCCGCGACCGCCGACGCTGCTGAAGATGCTGCCGGTGGTGAAGCTGGATTCCTGCGAGGCCAGCAGCACGTAGATCGGCGCGATCTCGGCCGGTTGGCCGGGCCTGCCGGTGGGGCCGTCGGCGCCGAAGGTCTTCAGCTTGTCCATGAACTGCCCGCCGCTGGCTGCAGCGGCGTCCAGTACGGGCCGGGCGCGACCGCGTTGACGCGAATGCCCTTGGGCGCCAGTTGCTTGGCCAGGCACTTGGTGAAGCTGACGATGCCGCCCTTGGTGGTGGCGTAGTCGAGCAGCGCTTCGGGCGGATCGTCGGCCACGATCGAAGTGGTGCTGATGATCGAGGCGCCAGGCTTGAGGTGCGGCAACGCGGCGCGGGTCACCCAGAACAGCGCGTAGAGGTTGGTCTTGAGCGTGTCGTCGAACTGCTGGTCGTCGATGTCCAGGATCGACGGCTGTGCGGTCTGGCGCGCAGCGTTGTTGACCAGGATGTCCAGCCCGCCGAGCTGGCGCACGGCCTGATCGATCAACTGCCTGCAGAACGCGGCGCCGCGCAGATCGCCGGGAATGGCCACCGCCTTGCGCCTGGCCGCGCGGATCAGCGCGACCACCTCGCGCGCGTCCGATTCCTCCTGCGGCAGGTAGTTGATCGCCACGTCCGCGCCCTCGCGCGCGAAGGCGATGGCCGCGGCGCGGCCGATGCCCGAATCGCCGCCGGTGATCAGCGCCTTGCGCCCGGCCAGGCGGCCGGAACCGACGTAGCTGCGCTCGCCGTGGTCCGGCACGGGCACCATCTTCGACGCCAGACCCGGCCATTCCTGCTTGGGCGTATCGAACGGCGGGCGCGGATACTGGGTGCGCGGGTCCTGCATCGGCGGCCTGCTGCCGGCGGCAACGGCGCCCGCCGACGTGGCCTGCGCGGCGGCGCCGGACATCGCCAGCGTGCCGCCTGCGGCCAGGCTGCTGCCGAGGACGCCAAGCGCACGGCGGCGGCTGGCGGAGTGGTTGGGATCGTGATCGCTCATGGCGCGGTTCCTCGATGGGGGAAGGAGCAGCGGCGCGGGCATGGTCTTTGCGCCGCCTGTTCGGCGTCCTCCGCCAGGTCCAGAGTGCTGCAGGCAGCAGCGGGATGCATGCGGGCCGACGTCGGGCACCCCATCTCAGCGCCGCGCCCGGCACCGTGGCGTGAGCGCGAGGTGCTGCCGACGTGAAGCGGGCCGGCGACGACGCGTGGGATGCGCGTGGCGGCCGCGACGTGCGCCGTTCCTGACACAGACGCTGCAGGGATAGCGTGTTGCATTCTTTAGGAGCGGCTTCAGCCGCGACGGGCTTGCCTGATGGTGCCTGTCGCGGCTGAAGCCGCTCCTACAGGGTTCGCTGTTGCGGAGCGCTCCCGCTTCTCAGCCTGCCAATTCGAAGCTGGCGGACACGCCCGCAGGCTTGGCCGATGGCGCCACCCACGACTGCGCCGTTGCCGAGGCAGACGCGGCAGTGATAGCGCGTTGCATTCTGTAGGAGCGGCTTCAGCCGCGACGGGCTTTACTGATGGTGCCTGTCGCGGCTGAAGCCGCTCCTACAGGGTTTGCTCTTGCGAAACGCTCCTGCTTCTCAGTTTGCCAATTCGAAGCTGACGGACACGCCGGCAGCTTCGGCCGATGGTGCCACCCACATGTCGAACACGCCCGGCTCCACCGTCGGCTTCAACGCCTGCCAGCCGAGTTCAAGCCTGGTACCACTCCAACGCATCCAGAAATTGCGAGGCCTGCGCAGCGCTGCCCAGATACGAGGCCAGGGACGAGGCGACCGCCGTTCGCGCCGTTGCGAGCAACTCGTCGGTGTCGTCGAATGCGTCGTCGCCCAGTTCCGCCATGGCATTGGCGATGGTGGCCAGGCCGCCGAATGCAGTATCCAGGTTGGCGGCCAGCCACTTGGGTTCCCACGCACCGGCACCGTGAAACGCGAACAGGACCTCGCCGCTGGCGATGTCGAGAATGAAAGGATCCGCGCCTTGGTCCGCGACCACCAGCCACTGCTCGCTCCAGTCCGCAAGGCGTTCGCCGCTGACGGCATTCCACCGGTATCCGTCCTGCAGCTGCCAGAGCTTGTGCAGCGGCGGAATGTCGACCGGGTTGCCGCCGATGTCGAGCGACACGCCGGTCGGGCCAACGTGCGCGTGGTAGGTCTCGCCCCACGGCCCCACCTGCGCATAGAAATCGGCGAGCGTCGCCGGCAGCGGAATCGGTCCCTGCCAGTCGGACGCGGGTTGCGGGCGTAGCTCGCCCCAGGGGGCGAGCAGGGTGCGAAGTGCGGTGTAGGGCATGGGTTGTCCTTGCGGCAATCAATATGCTCGGCACTGTAGTTGCCGAGCATGCAAATGTCGCGCGCCGCTGCGCGATGCCACACACGCACAAACCCGCGGCGGACAGTTACACACTTAGCGGCCGGATTGTCGCCGCATCGTGCACTACCTTGCCGAACTGCATTAGGTCAACCCTTCTGCCGAACGCCGTGCGCAAGCCCCTGTTGACAGTGAACTTAGGGCTTCGACCGGTCCATCTTGCAACTCGGCGTTTGCAGCGTTTCATGGACGACAGCGAAGGGTTTGCCTGACGGGTAGCGGCGACTGCGGACGGATTCCATTACTGCCCGATCGCAGGCGCGGTCTCTGGATGAGCGGATCACGTCGAGCTTGCCGACGGCGCCGCTGTCGAGGACCTCGAACGACACCGTAACAGTGCAGCTCTTTTCCGCAGTGGAAGCGCCGAAGCAAAAGTCGGCGGGTATCTGCAGCGGCGTGGCGGATAAGGGGGCCGGCGGAGCTACATGCTCGGGGGCAGGCCGTTGCTGCGGTGTGCCAGCCAATGCCAGCACTAGCGCCATCAGCGGGGTTTGCATCGACGTCGGCTCCTGCGGGATTTCCGTGATCGCGATCGTTACGGTTGGTCGGTACTGGCGACAGCCTGCAAGTCACGCAGGTTGTCGCGTTGCGCCAGGTCCTTGCCGATGCCGTAGCCGAAGGCGACGAGCAGTAACAGGAGCGCGAACCCGGCGTATAGCTGCCCCTGGCGCGTGTCGCTGCGCATGGCCAGCATGGCGAGGCAGACCAGGGCTGCGCTGAAGTACAGCGGGCTAACGCACAGGCCGAGTACCACGAACAGGCTGATGGCACCGGAGAGCGCGGGCGCGACGGTTTTGTTGGCGGACATCAGGAGTCTTCCTTGTTGGCGTGGCCCAGGACGGTCGCGCAGCGTGGCCGACTGCGCGAGGGCGGCGGCGGCATCGGCCGCCGAATCGAGCATCGCCTGCGCAGCGGGGGACGGTCAAGCCAGGCACGGGCATCCCGATTCCCCGCGCGGGCACTGCCGCAAGGACCGCGTGGGTGCCGGCTAGCGCGTCCGGCCCGCGACGACGTTTTGCCTTGCAGCGCCGCCACAGGTCAGCGCCCGGCTACAACGCCGAACGCGCCATGTCGATCACGAAGCGGTAGTGCACGTCGCCTTTCTGCAGCCGCGCAAAGGCTTCGTTGATCTGCTCCATCGCGATCACTTCCACGTCGGCGACGATGCCGTGCTGCTGGCAGAACGCCAGCATCTCGTGGGTGTCGGCGGTGCCGCCGGTGCCGGAGCTGGCGATGCGGCGGCGGCCCATCGCCAGCATCACCGGGCGGAATTCCAGGTGGTCCGGCAGGCCCAGCGCACACAGGGTGCCGTCGAGTGTCAGCGCCTGCAGCATCGCGTCCATCGGATAGACCGAGGACACCGTGTCGAGGATGAAGTCGAAGCGGAAGGCCTGTGCCTGCATCTGCGCGGGATCGGTGGACAGCACCACCTCGTGCGCACCCAGGCGCTGCGCTTCGGCGGCCTTCTTCGGCGAGGTGGTGAAGGCCACCACGTGCGCGCCCAGCGCCCGCGCGAATTTCACCCCCAAGTGGCCGAGGCCGCCGATGCCGACCACGCCCACGGTGCTGCCGGGCCCCACCTGCCAGTGCCGCAACGGCGAGTAGGTGGTGATGCCGGCGCACAGCAGCGGTGCCGCCGCGGCCGCATCCAGGCCGTCGGGCAGCGGATAGACGAAGTGCGCATCGGCCACGTAGTACTCGGCATAGCCGCCGCGGGTGCGGCTGCCGTCGACGCGGTCGGTGCCGTCGAAGGTGAGCGTGGGGAACTCGCGGCAGTACACCTCCATCTGCGCGCGGCAGGGTGCGCACACGCGGCAGGAATCGACGATGGTGCCGATCATCACCCGCTCGCCGACTTTAAACTCCGGCACCGCCGCGCCCACTTCCACCACTTCGCCGACGATCTCGTGGCCGGGCACCAGCGGGAATTCGCCGCCCCAGTGGTTCACCGAATGCAGGTCGGAATGGCAGACGCCGGCGTACAGCACCTTCACCGCCACGTCGCGTTCGCGCACGGCGCGACGCTCGAAATGCCAGGGCACCATCGCGCCGCCTTTTTCCAGGGCGGCGTAGGCGCGGGTCGGGCGAGGCTGGGCCGTTGGGGCGATAGCGTTCATCAGGGCTCCGGTGCTTTACAATTTGGCTGGAAATGTAATGTTGACAACTTTACAAATTATGTCAAGTGTAAAATCCGCTGCACCCTTTGCGGCTTTGCCGAGCAAGGAGACGCGCATCATGGATGCCGCCTTCCAGCTGTTCCTGCGCCACGGCTACCGCAAGGTCGGCATCGGCGACATCGCCGCGGCGGCGCAGATGTCGCGGCCGTCGCTGTACGCGTCGTTCCCGAACAAGGAGGCAATCTTCGCGGCGATGGTGCTGCGCCAGCGCGACCAGTGCCTGGCCGAATCCGGCGTGCGGCTGCGTCCGGGGCAGGACCTGGCGACGCGGCTGCGGCATCTGTTCGACATCTGGGTGCTGGAACCGGTGGCGGCGGTGATCGATTCGGAGAACGCCACCGAGCTGCTGGCCAAGTGCGGCGACTACGCGCCGGAGGCCCTGGCCGCGCTGTACGCGGAGCTGGAGGCGCAGCTGGTGGCGACGCTGCAGCCGGAAGTGCATGCGCCAGCGGCGATGTCGGCGGCGGACATCGCCTACATCCTGCGCCTGGCCACCACCAGTCTGAAGGCGTCGGCCGATAACGAGGGCGACCTGCGGCGCTTGATCGGCGGGCTGATCGCGATGACGTTGGCGACGGTGCATGCGGGGGAGGGGGCGGGGAAGTCTGTGGCTGCGGCGTCGGCGGCGAAGCGAAAGCGTGGCGGCGGCTGAGTGGGGAGAGCGTCGGGTCATCGCGATCTGCGCTGCGGATTTTTTCTTCAAGCAATGCTTCGGCGCCGATCCTGTTCGAAGCCGTGAAGTGCGCCGCTTCGTTCGTCGCGGCTGAAGCCGCTCCTACAGGGGGGGGCTTGCGGTGAGTTGGCTGGGTGCGTTGTGGGAGGGCTTCAGTCCCGACTGCATGAGGCTGGAAGTCGCGGGGCTTCCTGGCTTTTGTGTTGTGGTGGAGTCGCGGCCGGTCTCTCATCCATCACAGGCTGCTAGGTGCGCCGCTTGGTTTGTCGCGGCTGAAGCCGCTCCTACAGGGGGGCTTGCGGTGAGTTGGCTGGGTGCGTTGTGGGAGGGCTTCAGCCCCGACTGCATGATGCTGGAAGTTGCGCGGCTTCCTGGCTTGTGTGTTGCGGTGGAGGTTTGTTGTGGAGTCGCGGCCGGTCTCTCATCTATCACAGGCTGATAGGCGCGCGGCTTGGTTTGTCGCGGCTGAAGCCGCTCCTACAGGGGGGCTTGCGGTGAGTTGGCTGGGTGCGTTGTGGGAGGGGCTTCAGCCCCGACTGCAGGGTGGTGGACATCACGCGGCCTCTTCGCTGAATTGCTCAGGCTCGCCACGGTCGCCGGGTCGCGCGATGAGACGCGGCCTGGCTACGCTGGCGATCCGTTTTTCTTCGGAGTTCCGCGCATGAGCCGACGTTCCGGTAGCGCCGATCTGCCCCTGCACGGTGGCCGCGTGCCGCAGTGGCTGGGCGAGCGCATGACCCGGCTCGGCGCGGTGATGTGCCAGGCCATCGTGCACAGCTATGGCCGCGACGAACTGCTGCGGCGCCTGGCGCATCCGTTCTGGTTCCAGTCGCTGGGCGCGGTGATGGGCATGGACTGGCATTCCTCGGGCATCACCACCAGCGTGCTGGGCGCGCTGAAGCGTGGGCTGACGCCGCTGTCCGCCGAATTGGGCATCCATGTCTGCGGCGGGCGCGGGCGGCATTCGCGCGCCACGCCCGATGAGTTGTGCGCGGTGGGCGAGCGCACCGGGCTGGACGGCGCCGGGCTGGCGCGCGCCAGCCGGCTGGTGGCGAAGGTGGACAGCGCCGCGGTGCAGGACGGATTCGATCTGTATCTGCACGGTTTCATCGTCAGCGACGACGGGCAGTGGGTGGTGGTGCAGCAGGGCATGAACGGGGCCAGCAAGCAGGCGCGGCGCTATCACTGGCTGTCCGAAGGGCTGAGCAGTTTCGTCGATGCGCCGCATGCGGCGATCGACGGGCCGGGGCAGGGCCGCATCGTCAATCTCGCCGACCATCGCGCCGCCGCGTCGCGGGCGGCGCAGGTGGAATTGTTGCAGGCGCTGGGGCCGGACCGGATCGCGCAGGAATACGGCGCCTTGCAAGGGTCTGCGGCGAACGCGGTGGCGTCCGTGCCACGTGCCGCCACCCGCGCGAACACGATGAACGGTGCGATGGCCGCCGCGCATGCGGCGCGGGGCGCGCGCAGCGCGGCGGCCGATGCGCTGTTCGCGCCGAGCGGCGACCTGTTGGCCGCCACGCCCGACGCGATGCCGGCGCGCATGCCGCCCGGCCTGCCGCACCTGTCGCTGCCCGACCACCACGACGTGCGCGGCAGCGACATCGTGACCCGGCGCCTGCATGGCAACCTGGCCGCGGCGGCCGAATGCGGGCCGCAGGATTTCACCGAACTGCTGCAGGTGCCGGGCGTCGGCGCACGCACCGTGCGCGCACTGGCGCTGGTGGCCGAAGTGCTGCACGGCGCGCCGTGCCGATTCACCGATCCGGCGCGGTTCTCGATGGCGCATGGAGGCAAGGATCGGCACCCGTTCCCGGTGCCGACGCGCGTTTACGACCACACCATCGGCGTGCTCAAGACCGCGGTGGCGCAGGCCAAGCTGGGCCGCGAGGAAAAGCTGGAGGCGATCCGCCGGCTGGATGCGCAGGCGCGCCTGCTCGAACCGCACGCGCACGGGCCGTCGGTGGAGGCGCTGATCGCGGAGGAGCGGCGCGCGTCGCACGCGTACGGAGGGCGCAGCGTGTTCGGCTGGGAGCCTGCTCCGGCCGACGCGGCGAGTGCCGCCGACGATGCGCCAACCCGGCGCGTGCGTCGCCAGTAGGTCGCTGCAGCAAGAGCGGTGCGCGCGATGGCAGCGGCGCGCGGGAGTCCGATCGCGGCGCAGTGCCGGGCGCTTGGCGCCCTGGTCGAAGTCCGGCGCGGACGAAGCGCGAGATCTGCTGGTTGCCAGGAATGACGACTTCGAGGACATCGCCTAGGAAACGTCGCGTGGAATCGGCAATGCGATGCGCGCGCAGCGTGGCCGCTCGGGTTTGGCGAACCGCGATGCGGTAGCGACATGGCGGCGTGTCGCGTCCAGCCAGGGAAAATAAGCGACGCGATCGAACGCGAGGGCAGCAAATCTTGCGCAGCGCTTGGTCATGTCGAGCATGCGCGCACGCTTCGTCAGCATGGGTTCGCGTCATTCGCACTGCTGCACAACCGCAACGCGAACCGCGCGCAGTGCACATCGGCTTCGCATCGCTTATGCCGGTTCTTTACTTTTTGGCTGCTACACCTGTTGCGATGGCCAGTTCCGGCCGCTTGCAGGAGAACGACATGCCGACGCAATCCACTACCGCCAGCGCCAAGCGTGCCAAGCGCGAAGGCAAGGCGGGTACTACCCAGGCCGGCGAATTCGTCCGCGAGGAGATCGATCGGGTGCGCGAGGGCAAGACCAAGGTGAAGTCGACCAAGCAGGCGATCGCCATCGGCCTGTCCAAGGCACGCCGCGCCGGGGTCAAGACCGGTGCGTCCAAGACCGCCTCCAAATCCACCAAGAAGAAGGTCGCGCAGGAAGAAGCGAAGGGCGGCAAGGCCGATGCGCCGTCGCCGACCCGTTCGCGCGGCGCCAAGAAGGCGCTGAAGACCGCCAGCAAGGGCAAGACCGCGAAGCAGACCGTGGGCAAGAAGGCCTTGTCCACGCAGACCAAGAAGGCGGCCAAGAAGCGCACCGCCAGCAGCCGTTCGGCCGCGGCGAAGAAGGCCGCACAGACCAAGGGCGCCAGCGTGCGCAAGAGCGCGGCCAAGAAGGCGGCGCGGACGCGGGCGAAGAAGGCTGGGACCGGTGCCTCCACCGCAAGCAAGAGTACGGCGAAGAAGACGGCGGCCAGGAAGAGTGCGCCGCGCAAGCGCGCTGCGAAGAAGGCCGCTGCGCGGTAGGGCGCCTTGGAGGCGTCTTTCAATCCCTTGTAGGAGCGGCTTCAGCCGCGACAGGTTCTCCGGATAGAGGCTGTCGCGGCTGAAGCCGCTCCTACAACGGCGGGCGTGAGCGACGCCTACAACTCGGTGTATTTGGTGATGCGGCCCTTGGCGCGGTCCACCGGGTACTTGGCGGCATTGACCTGCATCTTCTGCCGCGCCGCCTCGATCGGGTCGATGCCCAGCTTGTCGCACAGCTGCAGCAGGTACAGGAGCACGTCGGCGACTTCGCTGCCGACCTGGGCCTTCTTGTCGTCCGACAGTTGCCGGCTCTGCTCGTCGGTGAGCCATTGGAAATGCTCGAGCAGTTCCGACGCCTCGACCGACAGCGCTGCGGCCAGGTTGCGCGGGGTGTGGAACTGGCCCCAATCGCGTGCGTCGGCGAACGCGCGCTGGGCGGCTTGCAGGTCGTGGAGACTGTCGGACATGGGAAGGGTTCGCGGCTGGGAAACCGCATGGTAATGCACCGCCGGAGCCGCTCGTGGCCGCAGCGGCGATGGCCTGACTTCAGTTGCGGTGTTCCTCGCGCCAGCGGGCGATGGCATCGGACACCGCTTCGCCGTGATCGCGCGACACATCGCGCGGGTGCCGCGGCGACGCGGTGTCGCGGATGCGCGTGGCCAGGGCGTCGCAAGCGGCGTGTCCGCCCTGCTGTATCTGCGCGCATTCGTCGGCGTCGAGCCGGATCAACAGCGAGTAGCCGAACGCGGAGGCGTTGCAGTTCACGTCCAGGAAGCGGTCCGTGCCGGATTGCAGCAGGAACCAGGCATGCGCGACGTGGTCCAGTACGCGGAAGTGCGCGGCGCTCATGACACTGCTATCTGCTGGCACGTCCTGCTCGCGCTGTGGCCGCGACGACACGGAATGGGCGGGCGCGCGAGGCCAGCGCGGCAGGTCGGGCGATGTGGGGTGCGCATCGGCATGGCCATAGCCTATCGCAATCGTATCGACGGACCTCGGCGTTTTTGCTCGGTCAGGACCGATATCCTCTGTGCGGATGCCTGCCGGTGAGGTCGGTCGTGACGGGCTTTGTCGGTAATGCCCGTCGCGGCGGATGGCCCGAGGTCACCCGAAGTCGCTCCCACAGTGTCGGGGAGCGTGGATGGGGGCGGCGGCACGCTCGGCGAAGAACTCCAGCCGCGAACGACGTGCACCGCTCGCGGTAGCGGCGCGGAGATCTTCGCCCCGTCAGCGCGCCTTGCAGCCGAACAGCGACAGGTCGATGGCGTCGGCCATGCGCGCGTAGCCTGCGTCGTTGGGGTGCAGGTGGTCGCGGGTGATGGCGGCCGGCAACGATTCGGGGTTGTCGGGCATGCGCAGGATCGCGTCGAAGTCGATCACCGCGTCGAACGTCTTGCTGTCACGGATGAAGGCGTTCAAGGCCTGGCGCGTGGCGGCGGACACGGGTTCGTAGCGTTCCGATGCGCCGAACGGGGTCAGTGTCGCGCCGATCGTGGCGATGCCGTGCTGGCGCAGGCGTTCGACCACCTGCCGGTAGCCAAGCTGCATGTCCGCAGCAGTGCGCCCCGGCACGAACGCCGGCGGCCCGCTGTGGCGGATGTCGTTGATGCCTTCGAACAGCAGCACCTGGTCGACGCCGGGCAGCGCCAGCACGTCGCGGTCCAGGCGCGCGAGCGCGCTGGGGCTGCGGCCGGCGTCGAGCAGCTTGTTGCCGCTGATGCCGGCGTTGAGCACCACCACCTGGCCGGGGCAGGCCTGCTCCAGGCGCTTGCCCAGCAGCGCCGGCCAGTCGCCATTGCTGCCGCGCGCGGCGGTGGCGCCTTCGGTGATCGAATCGCCCAGCGCCACCACCACCCGCGGCGCTGCGCTGGTCTGCGCATACACCGCCGACACCACGTTCTGCCGGTAGCTCAGCGTGGTGGCGTCGCTCACCTCGACATTGCCCTCGGCCACGCGCACCGCCGTGCGACGCACCGCAGGCCGCGCGGCCTCGGGAAAGTACAGGGTCAGCGCGATCTCGGCCAATGCCGGTACGCGCAGCGCCACCGGATCGCTGAGCAGCACGCCGCCGGGCGGCAGCACGATCTCGCGGCGACCGTCGAACGACACCGGCTGCGCCGGCTGGGCGGCATTGGCCAGGCGCACCGACGCCGCTCCGATCTTCAGCGGCGCGGTGCCCAGTTCGTTGCTGATGCGGAAGCGCAGCGCCTGTGCGGCGGTACCCAGGCGCATGTCCTGGCGCACGCTCTGCCGCTCGAACTGCAAGGAACTGCCGGCCGGACCGTCGAGCCGGTCCGGCGTGGGCGAGGCGATCCACGCCGGCAGCCAATGCGCGGCCTGCTGCGCCGCCGCCGGCAGCGCCATGCACAACGCGAGCGCGGCAGCCGCCACGCCGTTCCACAACAACTGCCGCAAGGGCGGGAATCGCAACGACATGAGCGTGGCTCCTACGCGTTCGGGTCAGGAAAAATACACGCCGCCGTTGACGTCGAGATTGGTGCCATTGATGAAGCTGGCGGCATCGGAGGCCAGGTACACCGCCGCATCGGCGGCTTCGGCGGCGCGGCCTTCGCGGCGCAGCGGGGTGGCGTTGGCGACGAAGGCGCGCACTTCCGGCTTGGTGAAGTCGTCGTGGAAGCGGGTGGCGATCATGCCGCAGCACAGCGCGTTGACGCGGATGCCGCGCGGGCCCAGTTCCTTGGCCATCGCCCGCGAGAAGGTCATCACCGCGGCCTTGGCGGTGGCGTAGATCGCCGCGCCGGGACCGCCGCCGTCGCGGCCGGCCAGCGAGGCGAAATTGACGATCGCCGCGCCCGCCTGCATGTGCGGCGCCACCGCCTGCGTGGTCAGGTACACCGACTTCAGGTTGAGGTCCATGACCTGGTGGAAGAAGGCTTCGTCGATGTCGGCCAGCGGCTTGCGCGCGAGCATGCCGCCGGCGACGTTGACCAGGATGTCGATGCGCTGGCCGAACGCCTGTTGCGTCGCCGCGACCAGTCCGGCCACGGCCTGCGCGTCGGCGGCATCGGCGCGATGCACGATGGCCTGGCCGCCAGCGGCCTGGATCTGGCGCAGGGTTTCCTCGGCGCTGGCCGCGTCGTTGGCGTAGTTGATGCACACCTTGGCGCCGGCCGCGGCCAGCTTCAGCGAAACTTCGCGGCCGATGTCGCGGCCGCCGCCGGTGACGATGGCCACCTTGTCTTGGAATTGCATGCGCGATGAGTCCTTGCGTTGTGGGGAAAGGGAAAGCGATCAGCCGCGGGTGGCGGGATCGTCGAGTTTTTCGATGCGGCCGGTCACCAGCCACAGCGCGGCCAGCGAGGCCGGCACCAGGGCGGCGACGAGAATGAACATCGGCGCATAGGAGTGGGCGGTCATCACCGGCACCAGCCAGGTGGTGATCAAGGTGCCGGCGACCGCAGCCATGCCGCCGATGCCGGCCAGCGAGCCGACCGACTTGCCGTCGAACAGGTCGCCGGGCAGGGTCTGGATGTTGCCGATCGCGATCTGGAAACCGAACAGCACAGCGGCGATGGTCAGCACCGCGATGGTCGGATCTGCGGCGAGCACCGCGCCGAGCAGGGCCGGGGCCATGATCGCGCCGCCCAGGGTGATGGTCCATTTGCGCGCGCGGTCCACGCTCCAGCCGGCCGCGATCAGCCGTCCCGACAGCCAGCCGCCGGACAGGCTGCCGAGCATCGCGCCGACGAACGGCACCCAGGCGAACGCGCCGATCTGCTTGATGTCGAAATGGAAGGTCTCGGCCAGGTAGATCGGCAGCCACGACACGAACAGCCACCAGATCGGGTCGATGAAGAAGCGCGACAGCACGATGCCCCAGCTCTGCCGGTGCGACATGATCTGGCGCAGGCTCGGCAGGTAGGCCGGCTTGTCCGACACGCTGCCGTCGGCCGGCGCGTCCAGGATCAGTGCGCGCTCGGCCGCATCCACCCACGGATGCCTGTCCGGGCCGGCGCGATAGATGACCAGCCACGGCAGCAGCCACACGAAGCCGAGCGCACCGACCAGCACGAAGGTGCCTTTCCAGCCCAGCCACAGGAACAGCAGCGCGATCAGCGGCGCCGACACGATCGCGCCGATCGAGGCGCCGGCATTGAAGATGCCCTGCGCCAATGCGCGCTCGCGTGCCGGGAACCACTCGGCGTTGGCTTTCACCGCGCCCGGCCAGGCGCCGGCCTCGCTGATGCCGAGCATCGCCCGCACGATGCTGAAGGAGACGATCGAATGGGTCACCGCATGCAGCGCGATCGAGATCGACCACACCGCGATCGACAGCGCAAAGCCCATGCGCGTACCGATGATGTCGAACAGGCGCCCGAACACGAACTGGCCGGCCGCGTAGAACAGCATGAAGATGGTCACCAGCAGCGCGTAGTCTTCCTTGGTCGCGCCGATGTCCTGCGAGATCGCCGGCCACATCACCGCCAGCGCGTTGCGGTCGATGTAGTTGATCACCGTGGCCACCGCGATCAGGCCCACGATCATCCAGCGCACCGCGCTGCGTTTGGTCGGCTTGCCCGGCTTGGCAGCGGCGGAGGCGGGCGTGCTCATTTGCCGCCCGCCGCGCGGTCGAAGCGCGCATAGCCGCCGCGCCAGGCATAGCGCTGGCCCTGCACCTGCACGCTGTGCTCGCGCTCGGCGGCGGCATCGTCGGCCACCGCCAGCGCCAGGGTCTTGCCCGAGGCCAGGGTCAATACGATCACTTCGGCGTCGTCGCCGCGCACGCGGGCGATGGCGCGGATGCGGCTGTCGGCGCCGTGCACGTATTCGGCGGTGCCGTTGTATTCGCCGTGCGGTTCCAGTACGCCGAAGAAGCTGACGTCGGCCTGGCCGTCCACGCGCTGCAGCAGCATCGGTTCGCGGCGCAGGTTGAAGTCCGGATCGTTGGCGCCGCTCTCGGCCAGGATCGCGCGCGACGGCGCGCTGCTGCCGAAGCGGTAGCTGTAGAAGCGCCCATCCAGCAGCCAGCTCAGGCTGCGCGGTGCCTGCGACGCGTCGCTGCTCGCGTCCACCCACAGGTGCTGGTAGCCGTTGGCCTTGCCCAGCACCGGGCGCTCGGCCAGCGCGCGCTTGGCCTCGAAGCCGACCTGCATGATGTGGCCGTTGAAATGCAGCGGCAGGTCGTAGCGCGCCGGCTTGGCGCCGTGCACGCGCAGCAGGTCGATCACGATCGGCAGGCCCAGCTCCGGATGGGTCAGCAGCGCCTGGGTGCGGGTGAAGCTGACGCCCTCGTAGGCATGGTCCATGCGCGCGGACACGATCTGGGTGTCGGTGTCGCGGGCGAACAGCAGCGGCGTCGGCGCATATTCCTCGCCCACCCGCCAGTCGCCGTCGAAGTGGCTGCGTTCGTTCACCACCAGCGTGTTGTGCGCCACCGTGGTCTTGGCCCAGCTGGTGTTCTCCGGCAGGTAGATGCCGCCGGACTTGGCTTCCACGTTGAGGAAGCGCGCCGCGCCGTAGTCGGTGACCACGCGCTGGCCGTTGTCGTAGAACAGCCAGTTCAACTTGTCGAAGTGGCCGTGGCCCATGCCCTGCGAGGTGTTCTTCATCACCAGGGTCTGGCCGTCCTCGCCGCCGGCGCGCAGGATCGCCAGCGCGCCGTGATCGCCGTCGGCGCCGTCGCGCAGCAGCGCGGAGCGGAACGCGAACGGCTTGGCCTTGTCCTGCACCAGTGCCGCGGCCACGCCCAGGCCCTCGGGCGTCAGCAGCACGCGCTGCTGGCGTTGCGCGATCGACAGCAGCCGCGCGTCGTGGGTCTGCGCATAGGCGATGCCGAGCCCGGCCACCAGTTCCTCGGTGTCCAGGCCCTTGTCCAGGATTGCGTCGTTGAGCGGGAAGAAGTAGCCGGCGTAGCTGCTCTGCACCAGCGTATCGACCGCCTTCAGCAGCACGCCGTCGCGGCGCTGGAAGATCTTCTGCTGCGGCTGGTTGCGTTCGATCGCATTGGCGAACAATACGAACGGTGCCAACGCATAGCGCTGGTAGTAGGGGCCTTCGGCGTAGTAGCCGTCGGGCGAGAACAACTGGTCGATCTGCTTGAGGAAACCGGCGCTGCCGTCCTGCTTGCTGCCGCGCAGCGCCTTGTCCACCAGGGTCTGGTCGCGCAGCACGTAGCCGGTCATGCCGACCGCGGCCACCGCCCAGGTGGCGTGGTTGTGGATCTTGTCGAAGTTGTCCGGGCTTTCGTCGCACAGGAAGTGCGCCATGCGCCGGAACACCTGCGTGTCGATGGTGTCGCGATCGGCAGGTGTGAGGCTGTCGCGGATCGCGTCGTAGCCCTGCGCGGCGTAGACCAGCCACACCGAATCGTTGAGCGATTGCCAGAACAGCCGCCCCGGCACCTGGCCGCGCCCGGCCGGATGCGCGCCCAGGGTCGGATACAGCTTGGCGTAGGCCAGCAGCAGATCGCGCGCGTAGTCGGCGTAGGCGCGCTCGCCGGTGAGTCGGTACAGCGCGCCGGCGGCCTGGATCGCCTGGTAGTTGCGCTTGTGCTGTTCGTGGCTGGCGCCGCCGCCGGGATCCTTCGGCAGCGGCACGTCGATGCCGGCCTGCATGGCCTTGCGCAGGCTGGCTTCGGCACGCGCGCGTTCGCGCGCGAACAGCGGGTAGCGTGCGCCGTCGCTGGCCATCTGCCGCCATTGCGCGGCGGTGACCAGCACCGGCGCGGCGTTGGTGGCGGCGGTGCTGCTCGCGGCCGCAGCGGTTGGCGTCGCAGCGGGCGCGGCCCAGGCGGCGGGCGCGCTGGTGGCGGCGGCCAGCACCAGCAGCATCAGGCGAGTGGATCGGGTCATAGCAAAGGCTCCGCGTCGGCAGTGGCCGGCAGCGCCGGGGTGCCGAGGAATTGGTTGCGGGTGGCGATCAGTTGCGGCGTGCCGGTGGTGCGCACGCTGCTGATCGCGGCGCTGTCGATGAACTGGTTGTCGTGCAGGACCGTGCGCTGCACGCCGTGCAGGCGCAGCGAGGGCGCATCGGCGCCGCCGACGCGTTCGAAGCGCGAGCCGCTGATCGTCAGCACCGGGCCGAAGGTGCTTTCGTCGCGGCCGCCGCGGTACAGGTCCACCGCCGGCCCACCGATGCGGCGGAACTGCGCATCGGCGATCTCCACGTACGCGGCGTTGTAGGTGCCGCGGTCGTCGGTTTCCGCATGCGCCGACAGCACCGCGCCGGAGACGTCTTCCACCACCACCCGGCGCAGCGCGATGCGCTCGGCCAAGGTGCCCTTGCCCAGCGCGATCACGTCGAAACCGCGGTTGCCGGTGAGGCCATGGATGCGGCTGTCCTCGACGATCAGCTCGTAGTTGGCGGCATTGGAACCGGGTGCGGTGCGGATCACCGCGTTGCCCACTTCGTCCGGCGCGGCACTGCCGTCGATCTGCAGCCGCGCCAGCTTCAGCGCACCGCCCGCTTCGATCTGGAACAGCGTGGCGCGCGAGAACGCGATCTGCGCCTGGCCGCGTGCCGGGCCTTCGACGCTGAGCGGATGGCGCAGCGCCAGCACCTGGTCCACCTGGTAGCGGCCGGCGTCCAGTTGCAGGCGATCGCCAGCGCCGGCGGCCGCCACCGCTTGCGCGAGCGTGTCGTTGCCGGGCCGCACGCGCTGGCGGCGGCCGCTGTCCAGCGCCACCGGCACGGTTTCCTTCGCGTACCAGGCCACGCCGACGTCGTCGCGCGGCACATAGGTCAGCGCAGGATCGGCGCCGATGCCGCCGGCGTCCGCAGCGACCAGCAAGCCGGTGGCGGCGCGCGTCATCGCCAGCGTGCGGCCGGTCACCCCGCCGGGCAGGCGCGGCGAGGCGGCCGGGCTTTGCAGGTTGCCGGCGAAGGCGATGCCGGACAGGTCGCCGAGCACGCGTACCGGATCGTGTTCGGCGACGATCAGGTTGTCGGCGAAATCGCTGTCGATCGGCGCGGCGGTGCGTTCGTCGTCCTTGCCGGCGCCGAAGAACAGCTGCTTGCTGGCGACGAAGGTGTTGTGCTCGATCAGCGCTTCCTGCACCTGCACGTAGCGGTTGGCCGGCGAGTTGGGCACGCCGTACATGATGCTCAGCGCCGAGGAATAACCGTCGCCGGCCAGCCCCTCCAGGTAGTTGTTGCGCACGGTCTGCTTGCGGTTGATGACGCGGATGCCGCCGGTGTCGTCCTTGCCGTCGCCGAAGAACACGTTGTTCTCGACCAGGTTGCCGTCGCCGTGGCGCAGCACCAGCGCGCCGCGCGAGCGCTTGAACACGTTGCCGCGGTAGGTGTTGCCGCCGGACTTGTTGGAGACGATCTCCACTTCGCCGTCGCAGCCTTCGAACCAGTTGTTCTCGACCAGCGAGTTGGAATCGGAGCTGGCGTCGTTGCTGGTGCCGATGCGCAGGGTCTCGCCGCCGTTGGCGCCCAGGTTCGGGCGCGGGCCGAACCAGTTGTGGTCGATGCGGTGGCGGTTGTCCAGGCCCTGCA
The DNA here is from genome assembly GCF_014236855.1 of Xanthomonas sp. SI. Taxonomy (NCBI): domain Bacteria; kingdom Pseudomonadati; phylum Pseudomonadota; class Gammaproteobacteria; order Lysobacterales; family Lysobacteraceae; genus Xanthomonas; species Xanthomonas sp. SI. Next base: position 3,711,709 of record NZ_CP051261.1, on the reverse strand, counting down.
CCGCATCGCGGACCACGACCATGGTCGGGCCGGCGTTGTTCTTGCCGACCAGCTGGTTGTGGTCGAAGCGGTTGTGGCTGTCGTACATCGCCACCCAGTTGTCCGAGCGGCTGCGCTCGGGCTGGTTGAAGCGGTCGACCACGACCCGGGTGATGCGGCTGTGGCGCGCGCGCTCCTTGCTGGAGACGCGGTAGGACAGCACCGCCTCGGTCGGGCTGTAGCCGTCGCGGAACACCAGGTCGCTGACCACCAGGTAGGTGCCGGCCATGCGCAGATTGGACTGGCCGGTGATGATCACCTGGCCCGGGGTCTGTGCGCTCAAGCGGATCGGCTGCGCGGCGGTGCCGGTGCCGGTGAACACGATCTGGAAATCGCGCCATTCGCCATTGGCCAGGATCACGTGGTCGCCGGGCTGCAGGGCGCCGGTGGCGGCGCGGTATTCGGCCGGAGTGGCGACGAGGATGTCGGCGGCAGCGGCCTGGCCGGCAGCCAGGGCGAGGAACAGCAGGGCGAAGCGGTTGCACGCGGCGGTCGATGCCATGGTCTGCCTCCTCTCGATGCGTGCCGTGGCGGCGCCGCCGTGGGCCGGATGGTAGCAGAGGTCGAACGCTCGTCAACCAGATCTGCATACCAAAAATCATTTATCTGGAAAGGTGATTTGGCGCGAAATCCGTGCTGCATACGCACATAAATTAAGATCAATCGCACGTACCAATTGGCCTGGACGGATATTTATACCAATTTGTTGACATTGGTCGGCGGCCGGTAAAGGCTCCGCTCCCAAGTCGTAGCCCTTACGGCGTTCACTCGGGAGGAGAGACCATGCGGCACCCCTATGCGGCCCCGTCCGCCAAGCGCGCCGGCGCGCGCTCGTTGCGCAGCGCCCTGGCCTGCGCCATCGCGGCCTCGTTGACCAGCGTGGCCTGGGCGCAGGAACCGCCCGCCGCTGCGGCCGAGACCGCCACCGCGCCGGCGCCGGCGAGCGGTGCGACGACGCTGGACCAGGTCCAGGTCACCGGCATCCGCGGCTCGATCCAGTCCTCGATCAACAAGAAGCGCGACGACACGGTGATCTCCGACGTGCTTTCGGCCGAGGACATCGGCGACCTGCCGGCGCCGTCGCTGGCCGATGCGATCGAGACCCTGACCGGCGCCGCCTCCACCCGCGACAAGACCGGCGCCTCGGAGATCTCCATCCGCGGCCTCGGCGCGTTCCTCAGCAGCACCCAGTTCAACGGCCGCGAGATCACCAACGGCAGCGGCGACCGCTCGGTGAACTTCAACATGTTCCCGGCCGAACTGATCAACACCGTGGCCATCTACAAGACCCAGCGCGCCGACCTGATCGAAGGCGGCGTCGCCGGCACCATCGGCCTGGAAACGGTCAAGCCGCTGGACTACGGCAAGCGCGCGCTCCAGTTCGACGGGCGCGGCAGCTGGGCCGAGTACGACAGCAAGTACCGCGACAAGGACGGCATCGGCTGGCGCGGCACCGCCAGCTACATCGACCAGTTCGAGTTCGCCAACGGCGGCAAGCTCGGCGTGTCGATCGGCCTGCAGGCGCTGGACGGCACCGATCCGGAAGAGAGCATGACCAGCGGCTCCACCTGGTACGCCTGCGACGGCACCCAGAACGTGCGCAACGCCAACTGCGCCGAGGTCGGCGCCAACGCCATCGCCAACGGCGCGCCGTACTACCTGGTGCCGAGCAGCCGCATCTACCGGCTCAAGCAGGAACGCAACGACCGCCAATCCGAGTTCGCCGCGGTGCAGTGGAAGCCCAACGAGGTGCTCGAGGTCAACGTCGACTACGAACACACCGACCGCAACTGGCACGAGAAACGTTCCGACCTGAGCCTGTCCAACACCCGTCGCGGCATCGTCGATCGGCAGGTCGACGACAACGGCGTGCTGCGCAGCTATTCCGGCAACACCTCGATCGATTCCACCTCGACCATGTACGACCGCAACGAGGAATACACCGGCGGCGGCCTCAACATCGTGCTGCGCCCGAGCGTGGCCTGGGAGATCGCCACCGACCTGTCCTACTCGCACACCGTGCGCGAGGACACCCAGCGCATGACCCGGCTGCGCGCCAACGCCCGCGACGTGAACAACGCGGTGGTGCCGGGCATCAGCAGCGGCACCACCGGCTACGTCAACTACGACTGGGACAACCGCGGCGACGTGCCGAGCATCGCGCTCGACCCGGCGTTCGATGTCGCCGATTGGGATGCCTACACCGGCGCGGCGCGGGTCACCTCCGAGGAGGAAAAGAACGACCACCGCATCCGCGCCGGTCGCTTCGACGTCAGCTACCTGCCCGAGGACGGCCTGCTGACCAAGCTCAGCTTCGGCCTGCGCGCCAGCCAGGCCGACTACCGCTACTTCGACAACACCATCACCACCGACATCGCCGCCAGCGGCGCCGGGCGCGCGCAGATCGTCGCCGCCAACCAGGCCTGCCGCGCGGCGTTCCCGCAGGACGACTTCCTCGACGACGCCAGCGGCAACACCATTTCCAGCTGGGCCTACTTCGACCCGTCGTGCCTGTACGAAGCGTTCCGCGGCAGCAGCGCCACCGGCGTGGACCCGAACTACATGGATCCGAACAACGTCGACGTGGTGGAGAAGACCAAGGCGCTGTTCCTGATGGCCGACTTTCGCAGCACCCTGTTCGGGCTGCCGGTGTCGGGCAACATGGGCGTGCGCTGGGTCAAGACCGATGTGCGTTCGCAAGGCGTGCGCGCCGAGCTGGACCTGATCGACAACGGCGCAGGCACCCTGCGCCTGCAGCCGACCGGCACCTACCAGACCCTGGTCGACAAGGCCGGCAACGACAAGCTGCTGCCCAGCGCCAACGCCTCGTTCGAACTGCGCGACAACCTGCTGCTGCGCGTGGCCGGCTACCGCGCGATGTCGCGTCCGGACATCGCCGCGCTGGGCTCGGGCCGCAACGTCAACCTCACCGGCACCGAGAACTTCACCAGCCTGGAAGAGGCGCTGGCCGGCATCACCGCCACCGGCAACCCGGAGGCCAAGCCGCTGATGTCGTGGAACGGCGATGTGTCGCTGGAGTGGTATCCGAACGAGGACAGCATGCTGGCCGGCGCGGTGTACTGGAAGCAGTTCAACGGCGGCACCGAGACCGCGCTGTTCGACGAGACCTTCGTGGTCGATGGACAGAGCGTCACCGTTGCGGTGCCGCGGCAGGTGACCACCGACAAGAAAAGCACGCTGACCGGCTTCGAGCTCAGCGCCGCGCACCGCTTCTCCTACCTGCCCAAGCCGCTGGACGGGCTCGGTTTCAAGCTCAGCTACAACTACGCCGACACCGATTACGAGACCCAGGATCCGCGCCTGGGCGAGCAGGTGGACGCGGTCACCGGCACGGTGATTCCGGCGATCGTGGCCCCGGCCGGGCTCAGCGGCTTTTCGCGGCATGTGCTGTCCGGCTCGCTGTACTGGGAACTGGGCCGCTTCGACATGCAGGCGATCGGCAAGTACCGCTCCAAGTACTACCAGGACTTCACCGGCAACACCGCGCAGCAGAACCGCTACTACGACGACAACACCAGCGTGGATTTCCGCGCGCGCTACCGGGTCACCAAGCAGCTGTCGCTGTCGCTGGAACTGATGAACCTGACCAACGAACCGCGCGTCGCATCCCAGCCTGTCTACGGCAACTTCCGCGAGTACGTGAGCTACGGGCGGCGCGCATATTTCGGTGTACGATACAAGTTCTGAACGCAGCGGCGCGGCTCCCGGGCCGCGCCGTTTTTCGAGCCGCAGCAGGCGCGGGCGCCTCGTCCCGGCGCCGCTGTGGAATTCACCGACCGGTCCTTAGCGCGAATGTCCGAAAGCCGCCTCTACCAATCCATCGCCGCAAAGATCCTGTCGCTGATCGAATCGGGGGAATTCCCGACCGGTTCGCGGCTGCCGGGCGAGCGCGATCTGGCCGAGCGGTTCGCGGTCAGCCGGGTAACCATCCGCGAGGCCGAGATCGCGCTGGAAGCGCAGGGCTGGATCGCGATCAAGACCGGCTCGGGCGTGTACGTGCGGCCGCGTCCGATCGATGCGCAGGGCGCGCTGCCCGACGTCACCGCCTTCGACCTGACCGCCGCGCGCACGGTGATCGAGGCCGAAGCCGCGGCGCTGGCCGCCGGGCGCCTGACCGATGCCGATATCGAGGAACTGCAGACCCTGGTCACGGCAATGTCCGACCCGACCACCACCGAGGAAATGGCCGGCGAATACGACCGCCGCTTCCACCTGGCGATCGCGCGCCTGTCCGGCAATCCGGTGGTGGAGTACTGCATCCACCTGATCTGGCGCATGCGCAACGAACTGCCGCGGGTGCGCCAGGTGTATGCGCACGTCTGCCACCAGGACGACGCGACCCGTACCGACGAACATGCCGCGATCCTGGAAGCGCTGAAGACGCGCGATCCGGCGGCCTCGCGCAACGCGATGCGCAATCACTTCCAGCGCCTGTTCGAATCGATGCTGGAAGCCACCGAGAGCCAGGCCCTGGCCGAGATCCGCCGCCGCACTCAGCAGGACCGCGAGCGCTTCCTGGCGACCACGCGGATCTGAGCCGGGCGCCGCTGCTGGCGTAATGCTTCCGTTGTCGGCGCTGCGGCGTCATGCGTGTACGCGGATGCGCGCGTGCGGCGTGTCGTCGCCGCTGCCCTCGGTCATCGTCGGGGCGTGCTCGCCTGACTTTGCGGTGTCTGCGTCTGCGCAATCGCAACGCAATCGCGGCACATTGCGCCAGCCGGCGATGTCGCACGCGTCGACATCTGAACGCCATCGTCGCGCCGCACTTGGGTCGCAGCGTCAACCGCAGCGCGGCTGTGTCTCGCGCAGCGACGCCAGCACGATCGGCGATCGCGCCGACTGCGCTGCCCGCATTCACGCCTAGCGCTGCATGCGCCTGTTAAGCATGCAGCCAAGCGGGCTCTCTGGCCCCTCTGGATCATCATGGCGTCCCCCTGGCGTGCGTTGCGTAGACGGCTGCTTCCTTATCGGCGCGGCCTTTCCGGCATGCGCGCGATGTTTCTGCAGCATGGCCGCGCGCGGCCGCTGACCGAAGAGCCGCTGCGTGCGCAACTGCTCAGCGCCGAACAGATGGCCGCGCACGGCGAAGCCCTGGCGCGCAGTCACCGGGTGCGCGGCGGGCGCAGTCCCGAGGTGTTGCTGGCGCGGCTGAAACAGAACGAGGACGTGCTGCGCGACGCCTTGGCGATGCTCGCGGCGATGGTCCGCGACGACATCCGCGTCACCCCGGCCGGCGAGTGGCTGCTGGACAACTTCTACCTGGTCGAAGAACAGATCCTGATCGCGCGGCGCCATCTGCCGGCCGGCTACAGCCGCCAGCTGCCGGCGCTGGCGCAGGGCGCGTCGGCCGGGTTGCCGCGCGTCTATGCGTTGTCGATGGACGCCATCGCCCATGGCGACGGCCGTATCGATGCCGACATGGCCAGCCGCTTCATCGCCGCCTACCAGACGGTGACGCCGCTGAAGCTGGGCGAGCTGTGGGCGATCCCGATCATGCTGCGCCTGGGCCTGCTGGAAAACCTGCGCCGGGTCGCGGCGCGGGTGATGCGCGACGGCATCGACCACCGCCTGGCCAGCGACTGGGCCGACCGGCTCAATACCACCGCCGCGCAGGATCCCAAGAGCGTGGTGCTGGTGGTCGCGGACATGGCGCGCTCGCAGCCGCCGCTGTCCGGCGCGTTCGTGGCCGAGCTGGTGCGCGGGCTGCACGGGCGCGGCGGGGTGCTGGCGATGCCGGTGACCTGGGTCGAGCAATGGCTGGCCGACGGCGGCCAGCGCATCGACGACATGGTGCACGCGGAGAGCCAGCAGCAGGCCGCCGACCAGGTCTCGATCAGCAACAGCATCGCCAGCCTGCGGTTCCTGGCGACGATGGACTGGCGCGACTTCGTCGAAGACCTGAGCGTGGTCGAAGCGCACCTGCGTCGCGACCCGCACGGCACCTATGCGCAGATGGATTTCCAGACCCGCGACAGCTACCGGCACAGCGTCGAACTGCTGGCGCGGCGCAGCGGCGCCAGCGAAGACGCGGTAGCCGCGTGCGTGCTGCAGCTGGCGCAGGCGGCATCCGCGGACGACCGGCGCCATGTCGGCTACTACCTGGTCGACGATGGCCAGCGCGACCTGCCGGCGGCGATCGCCGCGCTGCCGCGCGCGCGGCGGCGGCCCTACGTGGCGCGGCGCACGCTGCCGCTGCCCGCGTACCTGCTGCCGATCGCGGCGATCGCCGCATTCGGCGCCTGGACCCTGCTCGAGCAGCTGCATGCGCTGGCCGCGGTGCCGGCCTGGCTGTGGGCGACCACCGCACTGTTGGGCGTGCTGGCGTTCAGCGAACTGGGCGTGGCGCTGGTCAACTGGGCGGCGACGCTGCTGGTGGCGCCGCGCACGCTGCCGCGGATGGACTTTTCCAAGGGCATTCCGGCCGGCGCGCGGACCCTGGTGGTGGTGCCGAGCATGCTCAGCGACACGGCCACGATCGACGAACTGGCCGAGGCGCTGGAAGTGCGATTCCTGGCCAACCGCGATACGCAACTGCATTTCGCGCTGCTCACTGATTTCCTCGACGCCGCGCAGGCGACGCTGCCCGGCGACGCGGCGCTGCTCGAGCACGCGGTACAGCACATCGTGCGGCTCAACCAGCGCTACGCGCCGGAAAGCGGCGACCGCTTCTTCCTGCTGCATCGCCCGCGCCTGTGGAGCGCCGGCGAACGCGCCTGGATCGGCCACGAGCGCAAGCGCGGCAAGCTGGCGGCGCTGAACCGGCTGCTGCGCGGCGGCGCGGCCGATGCCGATTTCAGTGCGGCGATCGGCGCGACCGCGCTGCTGGCGCAAGTGCGCTACGTGATCACTCTGGACGCGGACACGCGGCTGCCGCGCGACGCGGCACGCGAGTTCGTCGCGACCCTGGCGCATCCGCTGAACCGCGCGCGCATCGATCCGGCACTGGGCCGGGTGACCCGCGGCTACGGCATCCTGCAGCCGAGCGTGGGCAGCAGCATGAGCGGCCATCGCATCACCCGCTACGCGCGCCTGTTCGGCAGCGAGCCGGGCATCGACCCGTACACGCGCACCGTGTCGGACGTGTACCAGGACCTGTTTGGCGAAGGCTCGTTCGTCGGCAAGGGCATCTACGACGTGGACGCGTTCGAGCAGACGCTCGACGGCCGCCTGCCCGACAACCGCATCCTCAGCCACGACCTGCTGGAAGGCTGCTACGCACGTGCTGGCCTGGTCAGCGACGTGCGGCTGTTCGAGGATTATCCGGCGCGCTATGCGGCCGACGTGAAGCGCCGCGCGCGCTGGATCCGTGGCGACTGGCAACTGCTGCCCTGGCTGCTGCCGTGGGTGCCGGACGCGGCCGGCCGCTACCGGCGCACGCCGCTGTCGCTGCTGTCGCGCGGCAAGTTGCTGGACAACCTGCGCCGCAGCCTGGTGCCGCTCGCCGCCACCGCGTTGCTGGCGATCGGTTGGCTGTGGCTGCCGCGGCCGGCGGCGTGGACCGCGTGGCTGCTGGGCCTGTTGGTGCTGCCGATCGTGGTGCCGGCGCTGCACGACCTGGTCGCCAAGCCGTCGGACATGGGCTGGCGCATGCATCTGGGTACGCTGGCCAAGGCGGTGGCGACGCAGTTGCAGCGCGCGCTGGTGGCGCTGGCCTGCCTGCCGTACGAGGCCGGCTACGCCGCGCTGGCGATCGTGCGCACGCTGTGGCGCATGCTGGTCAGCCGGCGCCACTTGCTGCAATGGCATGCGTCCAGCGACGTGGCGCGCAGCCTCGGCCGCGGCAATGCGGCCGAGCTGGTCGGGATGGCGCCGGCGGCGCTGTGCGCGCTGGCGCTGCTGGCGGTGCTGGCCTGGCGGCAACCGCATGCGCTGTGGGTCGCCACGCCGATCCTGGCGCTGTGGATCGTGGCCCCGGCGCTGATGGCGTGGATGGGGCATGCGCCAGCGCAACGCCGCGCGCAGCTGGCGCCGCCGCAACGCGCCTTCCTCGGCCGGCTGTCGCGGCGGACCTGGGCGTTCTTCGAAGTGCACATGCGCGCGCAGGACCATTGGCTGCCGCCGGACAACGTGCAGGAGCATCCGCAGCTGGTGGTGGCGCGGCGCACCTCGCCGACCAACATCGGCCTGGCCCTGCTCGGCAATCTGGCCGCCTACGATCTGGGCTACCTGCAGCCGGGCGGGGTGATCGAGCGCACCCGGCTGACCCTGGCGACGATGGAGACGCTGCCGCGCCATCGCGGCCATTTCTACAACTGGTACGACACCGAGACCCTGTTGCCGCTGCCGCCGGCCTACCTGTCGACGGTGGACAGCGGCAACCTGGCCGGGCATCTGCTGACCCTGCGCCAGGGCCTGCTGGCGCTGTGCGATGCGCCGTTGTTGGCCGCGACCACCTTCGACGGGCTGGCCGACACGTTCGGCGTGCTGCGCGAGGCCGCGCACGACAATCCCGCCGCGGCGTCGCTGCCGCAGGCGGCGCTGCACGATGTCGATCAGCGTCTGCAGGCGCTGCGCACGGCCCCGCCGGAGACGCTGTCGCAGACCTGGCACGCACTGGCTGCGTTGGCCGTGCAGGCGGCCTCGATCGCCGAGCGCTGGCCGCCGCCGGTGCCCACCGCCGAGCACTCCGCCGACGCCTTGGCGCCGCACTGGCCGCAGGTGTTGCTGGACGCATGCAGCGCCGCGCAGCAGGAACTGCGCGAGTTCGCGCCGTGGGCGACGGTGGCCGACCAGTTCGACGCCACGCCGATGTCCGCCTTGGCCGAGATGCCGTTGCCGACCTTGCGCGCGCTGGCCGCGCAGACCCACAACGCCGAAGCCGCCGAGCGCGCCCGCGCGCGCATCCACCAGCTCGAGCGCCTGGCGCATATCGCCGGGCAGCTGTCGCTGATGGAATACGGCTTCCTCTACGATCCGGCGCGGCGCCTGCTGGCGATCGGCTACAACGTCGACGAACGGCGCCTGGACCAGGGTTACTACGACCTGTTGGCATCGGAGGCGCGGCTGTGCAGCTTCGTCGCCATCGCCCAGGGCCAGCTGCCGCAGGAAAGCTGGTTCGCGCTCGGCCGCCAGCTCACCGAGGTCGATGGCGAAGCGACGCTGCTGTCGTGGAGCGGCTCGATGTTCGAATACCTGATGCCGCAGCTGGTGATGCCCAGCTATGCCGACACCTTGCTCGACCAGACCGCGGTGCATGCGGTCAACGCGCAGATCGCGCACGGCGCGCGGCATGCGCTGCCGTGGGGCGTGTCCGAGTCCGGCTACAACGCGGTCGATGCGCGGATGAATTACCAGTACCGTGCGTTCGGCGTGCCCGGGCTGGGCCTCAAGCGCGGGCTCGGCGACGATCTGGTGATCGCGCCGTACGCCAGCATGATGGCGCTGATGGTGGCCCCGGAAGCGGCCTGCAGCAATCTGCAGCGGCTTGCCGAGTCCGGTTTCGGCGGGCGTTTCGGCCTGCACGAGGCGATCGACTACACCCCCAGCCGGGTCCCGCCCGGCCAGGACCACGCGCTGATCCGCTCGTACATGGCGCACCACCAGGGCATGGGCCTGTTGGCGCTGGACCATTTGTTGCGCGAGCAGCCGATGCAGAAGCGCTTCGCCGCCGATGCCGAGTTCCAGGCCACCTTGCTGCTGCTGCAGGAACGGATTCCGCGGGTGGGCGTGTTCCATCCGCAGGAGGCCGACGGTGCCGCGCGCAGCCCGCAGGACGCGCGCGAGGACGAGACCCAGCTGCGCGTGTTCCGCGACCCGAGCGCGCCGCGGCCGGCGGTGCAGCTGCTCTCCAACGGCCGCTACCACGGCTTGCTGACCAGCGCCGGCGGCGGCTACAGCCGCATGCGCGACATGGCCATCACCCGCTGGCGCGAGGACGGCACCCGCGACCATTGGGGCAGTTTCTGCTACCTGCGCGACGTGGACAGCGGCGACTACTGGTCGGCCGCCTACCAGCCCACCGCGGTGGCGGTGGACCACTACGAAGCGATCTTCTCCGATGCCAAGGCCGAGTTCCGCGGCCGCAAGCGCGGCTTCGACACGCACATGGAAGTGGCGATCTCCGCCGAGGACGACATCGAGCTGCGCCGCCTGCGGGTCAGCAACCGGTCGCGGCAACCGCGCACCATCGAGATCACCACCTATGCCGAAGTGGTGCTGGCGCCGGCCATCGCCGACGAACTGCATCCGGCCTTCAGCAATTTGTTCGTGCAGACCGAGATCGCCCGCGACACGCAGGCGCTGCTGTGCACGCGGCGCACCCGCGCGCACGACGAGGTGGCGCCGTGGATGTTCCACGTGGTGGCGGTGCACGATGCGCACATCGGCGCGATTTCCTACGAGACCGACCGCGCGCGCTTCCTCGGACGCGGCAATACGGCGCGCAATCCGCGCGCGTTGCGCCACGATGCGGTGCTGTCCGACACCGCCGGTTCGGTGCTCGACCCGGTGGTCGCGATCCGCTGCCGGATCGTGCTGGCGCCGGAGCAGACCGCGATGATCGACATGGTCTACGGCGTCGGCGGCGACCGCGCCGCGTGCATGGCGCTGATCGACAAGTACCGCGACCGGCGCCTGGCCGACCGCGTGTTCGACCTGGCCTGGACCCACAGCCAGGTGGTGCGCCGCCAGATCAACGCCTCGCAGGCCGACGCGCAGTTGTACGAGCGCCTGGCCGGGCTGATGGTGTACGTGCATCCGGCGCTGCGCGCCGACAGCGAGCTGCTGCTGCAGAACCGGCGCGGCCAGTCCGGGCTGTGGGGCCATGCGATCTCCGGCGACCTGCCGATCGCGCTGCTGCAGATCGGCGATGCCGACAACATCGAACTGGTGCGGCAGATGGTGCAGGCGCACGCGTACTGGCGGCTCAAGGGCCTGCATGCGGACCTGGTGATCTGGAACGAGAGCCAGAGCGGCTACCGGCAGCAGCTGCAGGAGCAGATCCTGGGCATGGTCGCGGCCGATCCGGACGCCAGCGTGCTGGAGCGCCCCGGCGGCATCTTCGTGCGCCCGGTGCAGAACATCTCGCAGGAGGACCGCATCCTGCTGCAGGTGGTGGCGCGGGTCATCGTCAGCGATCAGCGCGGCACCCTGGCCGCGCAGATCGGACGGCATCTGCCGCCGCCGCGCGGCGTGCCCGAACTGGTGCCGCTGCCCGCCGCCGCGCTGGCCGAGGCGCAGGCCCTGGCCATGCCTGCGCCTGCGGCCGGCGATGCGCACGAGGATCCGTGGCCGTTCGCGCCGGCGCATGCCGAGGTGCTGTTCGACAACGGCACCGGCGCTTTCGCCGCCGACGGCCGCGAATACCTGGTCGCGCTGCGCGAGGGCGCGCCGACGCCTGCGCCGTGGTCCAACGTGCTGGCCAATGCGCAGCTGGGCACGGTGCTCAGCGAGAGCGCCGCCGGCTACACCTGGTTCGAGAACGCGCACGAGTTCCGCCTGTCGCCGTGGCACAACGACCCGGTCGCCGACGCCTGCGGCGAGGCGTTCTACCTGCGCGACGAGGACAGCGGGCGAGTGTGGTCGCCGCAAGCGCTGCCGCGCCGCGGCGAGGGCGACTACCGCACCCGCCATGGCTTCGGCTACAGCGTCTACGAGCACGTGGAGGACGGCATCGCCAGCGAGCTGTGGGTGTACGTGGCGCTGCACGAGGCGGTGAAGTTCTCGGTGCTGAAGCTGCGCAACCTGTCCGGCCGCAGCCGGCGCCTGTCGGCGACCGGCTATGTGGAATGGGTGCTGGGCGATCTGCGGGTGAAGTCGCAGATGCACGTGGTCAGCGAACAGGACGGCGCGCACGGCGCATTGCTGGCGCGCAACCCGTACAACGCCGAGTTCTCCGCGCGCACCGCGTTCTTCGACGTGGACGCGGACACGCGCAGCTGCAGCGGCGACCGCAGCGAATTCCTCGGCCGCAACGGCGACATGGCCGACCCGCAGGCGCTGCGCCGCGAACGCCTGTCCGGGCGCCTTGGCGCCGGGCTGGATCCGTGCGCGGCGATCCAGGTGCCGCTGAGTCTGGCCGCCGGCGCCGAGTGCGAGACCGTGTTCCGGCTCGGCGCCGGCAAGGACCACGACGCGGCGGTGGAACTGGCGCGGCGCATGCGCGGCCGCGATGCCGCGCACGACGCGCTGGACGCGGTGCGCATCCACTGGCGGCAACTGCTCGGCGGGCTGCAGGTGAAGACCCCCGATCCCAGCGTGGACCTGCTGGTCAACGGCTGGCTGCCGTACCAGACCCTGGCCTGCCGCTACCTGGCGCGCAGCGGCTATTACCAGTCCGGCGGCGCGTTCGGTTTCCGCGACCAGCTGCAGGACATGATGGCGCTGGTCCACGCGACGCCAGCGCTGGCGCGCGAACACCTGCTGGCCAGCGCCGCGCACCAGTTCCCGCAGGGCGACGTGCTGCACTGGTGGCATCCGCCGCAGGACCGCGGCGTGCGCACGCGCTGTTCGGACGACTACCTGTGGTTGCCGCTGGCGGCGTGCCGCTACCTGCAGGTCACCGGCGACCGCGGCGTGCTCGACGAAGACGTGCGCTACATCGAAGGCCGCGCCGTCGGCGCGGACGAAGAGTCGTATTACGACCTGCCGGCGCCGTCCAGCCAGCGTGCGCCGCTGTACGCGCACTGCGTGCAGGCGCTGCGTCGCGGCATGGCGCTGCTCGGCGAACGCGGCCTGCCGCTGATCGGCACCGGCGACTGGAACGACGGCATGAACCGGGTGGGCGAGGGCGGCAAGGGCGAGAGCGTGTGGCTGGGCTTCTTCCTGTACCACGTGCTGCAGCAGTTCGCGGCGCTGGCGCGCGGGCGCGAGGATACGGCCTTCGCCGACGAGTGCGACGCGGCGGCGCATACGCTGCGCGGCAATCTGGAGGCGCATGCCTGGGATGGCGGCTGGTATCGGCGCGCGTGGTTCGACGACGGCACCGCGCTGGGTTCGGCGGACAACACCGAATGCCGCATCGATTCGATCTCGCAGAGCTGGTCGGTGCTGTCCGGCGCGGCCGAACCGGCGCGCGCGCAGCAGGCGATGGCCGCGCTGGACCAGCATCTGGTCAAGCGCGACGCCGGCCTGATCCAGCTGCTGGAGCCGCCGTTCGACCGCATCGAGCACGACCCCGGCTACATCCGCGGCTACGTGCCGGGCGTGCGCGAGAATGGCGGGCAGTACACGCATGCGGCGGTGTGGGCGGCGATGGCCTTCGCCCACCTCGGCGATGGCGAACGCGCCTGGGAGCTGGCGCGGATGATCAACCCGATCCAGCACAGCCTGGATGCGGCGGCCAGCGAGCGCTACAAGGTCGAACCCTACGTGCTCGCCGCCGACGTCTACGGCGTGGCACCACACGTGGGCCGCGGCGGCTGGACCTGGTACACCGGCTCGGCCGGCTGGATGTACCGGCTGCTGGTCGAATCGCTGCTCGGCCTGCAGCGCGAAGGCGACAGCCTGCGGCTGCGGCCGTGCCTGCCGGCCGACTGGGAGCGCTGCGAACTGCACTACAGCCACGGCGGCAGCACGTACCACATCGAGCTGCTGCAGTCGGTGGCCGCTGAGGCGGATGCCGACGCCGACGACGGCAGCGGCCTGTTCCTGGACGACCTGCGCCAGCAGGACGCGCGCATCGCGCTGGTCGACGACGGCAAGGCGCATCGCGTGCAATGGCGGCAGCCGCGCGCACCGACATGAACACGCGCGCGCAGACCCAGGCGGCATTGGCGCATATGGCGGCGATGCTGCCGCAGTGGACCGCGCATCTGCGCCATCCGCAGGAATTCTGGCCGCAGTTCAGCGCGCTCGCGCAGGAACTGCTGGACGCGGCGGATCCGGGCGATCGCGCGCAGGCGCGGCAGGCGTTGGCGGCGATGCTCGCCGAGCATGCGCTCGATACGCGGCTGCTGCCGCACTGAGTCGCGTCATCGCTTCACGCGCGCACGCCGTCGTGCGGATCGCCCGGCAATCGATGGTAGCCCTCAGCGCCGCGCCGTATGGCGCTGCGCCGATCCCGCCACGCTGGCCTCACGGCATGGTCACCCCGGTTGCACGTCGCCTGCGGCAACACTGCGGTCCACGACGTCGCAAGAGGACACCATCCGATGCAAGCTCTCACCTATCACGGCACCAAGGACGTGCGTGTGGAAACCGTTCCCGATCCGGTACTGATCGACGCCGACGACATCGTGCTGCGGGTCACCGCCACCGCGATCTGCGGCTCCGACCTGCACCTGTATCGCGGCAAGATCCCCGACATGCACAGCGGCGACGTGCTCGGCCACGAATTCATGGGCGTGGTGGAAGATGTCGGCCCCGAGGTGACGCGGGTGAAGAAGGGCGACCGCGTGGTGATCCCGTTCGTGATCGCCTGCGGGGAGTGCTTCCACTGTCGCCTGACCGAATATGCCGCCTGCGAGACCACCAATACCGGCAAGGGCGCCGCACTCAACCAGAAGGGCATCCGCCCGCCGGCGGCGCTGTTCGGCTACAGCCACCTGTACGGCGGCGTGGCCGGCGGCCAGGCCGAATACGTGCGCGTGCCCAAGGCCAACGTCGGCCCGCTGGTGGTGCCGGACGCGCTGCACGACGAGCAGGTGCTGTTCCTGTCCGACATCCTGCCCACCGGCTACCAGGCCGCGCTCAACGCCGGCGTCGGCCAGGGCAGCACCGTGGCGATCTTCGGCGCCGGCCCGGTCGGGCTGATGACCGCCGCCTGCTGCCGCATGCTCGGCGCCGAGCGCATCTTCATGGTCGACCGCTATCAGTACCGGCTGGATTTCGCGCAGAAGACCTATGGCGTGATTCCGCTCAATTTCGAACAGATCGACGATCCGGCCGACATCATCGTCGGCCAGACCGACGGCCGCGGCGTGGATGCCAGCATCGACGCGGTCGGCTTCGAGGCCAAGGGCAGCACCGTGGAAACGGTGATGGCCACGCTGAAGCTGGAAGGCAGCAGCGGCACCGCGTTGCGCCAGTGCATCGCCGCCACGCGCCGCGGCGGCACCGTGAGCGTGCCCGGCGTGTATGCCGGTTTCATCCACGGCTTCCTGTTCGGCGACGCGTTCGACAAGGGCCTGACCTTCAAGATGGGCCAGACCCACGTGCAGCGTTTCCTGCCGGAGCTGCTGGAGCATATCGGCGAAGGCCGGCTCAAGCCGAACGAGATCATCACCCATCGCATGAGCCTGGCGCAGGCCGCCGACGGCTACGCGATCTTCGACAAGAAGGAACAGGACTGCCGCAAGGTGATCCTGACGCCGTAACCCGGCGCGATCGTCGCCTCGCTGCCGTCGCGCTGCATGCAGCCGACGGTGGCCGAGGCCGGCACCGTGCATGAACTCTTTATCGATGTGCACGTCGCCGTGCGGCATGCACACGCTGCGTGGGCGCCATGCCTGTTGTGATCGCGGCACACCCCGCATCGCATGCCGCGCATCCGTCGCGCCATCGACCGTGTCGTTTTTCGAATTGCCTGAGAGACTTCCTTGACCGACCTGCTTTCCCCTGCCGCCTTGGGCGATGCCTGCGATCTGCGCAGCGCCGCCTTGCGCGTGCTCGAACGCTATCCGCAGCTGCCGCTGCCCGGCGCTGGCAACACCTTGGATCGCTGGCGGATCCTGGCCGAAATCGCCGCGACCGACGTGTGCCTGGCCAAGGTGCTGGAGGCGCATTACGACGCCCAGGCGATCCTGGCCGAGCTGGGCGCCGCACCGCCCGCGCCCGGGCAACTGTTCGCGGTGTGGGCAGCCGAAGCGCCGGATGCGCGCCTGGCTTATCGCAGCGACACCGGGCGTGGCGAAGTGCACGGCCGCAAGGCCTGGTGCTCCGGTGCCGGCATGGTCGATTGCGCGCTGCTCACCGCGCACGACCAGGACCGCCAGCAACTGGTGCAGGTGCAACTGGGCCGGCCCGGCATCGCCATCGATACGCAGGCCTGGGCGGCGATCGGCATGGCACGCGTGGTCAGCGGGCCGGTGACCTTCGATGCCGTGCCGGCCAGCGCGATCGGTGCGCCGGGCCAGTATCTGGCGCGTCCGGGGTTCTGGCATGGCGGCGCCGGCATCGCCGCCTGTTGGTTCGGCGCGGCGGCCGCAGTGGCCGAGCGCCTACGTGCGCATCCCAAGCTGCAGCGCGATGCGCATGCGGCGATGCACCTGGGCGCGATCGACCAGCAGCTCGGCGCGGCGCGCGCGCTGCTGCGCGAACTGGCCGCGGCGATCGATGCGGCGCCCGAACACGATCACCAGCATGCGGTGATCCGGCTGCGTTCGTTCGTGGAACGCGCCGCCACCGACGTGCTGGATCGCGTTGGCCGCGCCTTGGGCCCGGCGCCGCTGTGCAGCGATCGCGAACATGCCATGCGCTGCGCCGACCTGGCCGTGTTCGTGCGCCAGAGCCATGCCGAGCACGATTGGGCGGCGCTGGGCCAGGCGCTGGCCGATCAGGTGCAGCCATGGCGGCTGTGAGCGCGGCGCAGATCCACGGCGACGGCACGCCGGAGTCGGCATGGCAGCGCTCGCCGTGGCTGGCGGCCTTGCCGCAGCGCCGGATCGAAGACCTGCTCGCCGGCGCTGGCCGCTTGGTGGTGGTGTCGCCGCATCCGGACGACGAAGCGCTGGGCTGCGGCGGCGCGGTCGCCTGTGCGCGGCGGCTGCGCCTGCCGGTGTGCCTGATCGCGGTGACCGATGGCGAGGCGTGCTATCCGGACGACCCGTACTGGACGCCGCAGCGCCTGCGCGACGTGCGCCGCGCCGAACTGGCCGCCGCCGCGCAGTGCCTGGGCCTGGACGCCGCCGCGATCTGCCACCTGCGCATCGCCGACGGCCAGGTCGGTCAGCGCGAATTCGTGGTCGCCGAACAGATCCACGCGCACTTGCATGCCGGCGATCTGGTGCTGACGACGTGGTGCCACGACGGTCATCCGGACCACGAAGCCACCGCGCGCGCGGTGCGGCGCGCTGTCGCCGCCGGCGATGCGCGCATGGCCGAATTCCCGGTCTGGGCCTGGCACTGGATGGACGCCGGCGCGCCGCAGCAGGCGCTGCCCGGCGCGGTTCGCTACGCGCTGGACGACGCCGACTGGCAGGCCAAGCAACAGGCGCTGCGCTGCTTCGCCTCGCAGCTGGGCACCGCGCAACCGGCGGTGCCGGCGCCGATCCTGCCGCCGCAGGTGCTGGAACGTTTCGCGCGCCGCTTCGAGGTCTTTGTCGCATGAGCGCGGTGCAGCAGTATTTCGGCGACATCTACCGCGACGACGATCCGTTCGGCTATCGCGAACGGTGGTACGAAGCGCGCAAGCGCGACCTGTTGCTGGCCAGCCTGCCGCGCGCACGTTTCGAACGCGCCTGGGAACTGGGTTGCTCCAACGGCGAGCTGACGGCGGCGCTGGCACCGCGCTGCGACGCGCTGCTGGCCACCGACCTGTCCGAGCGCGCGGTGGTCCTGGCCGCGCAACGCAATGCGCACTCCGCGCACGTGCACGTGCAGCAGGCCGAGCATCCGCGCAGCTGGCCGCCGGGCCGTTTCGATCTGATCGTGTTCAGCGAGGTCGGCTATTACCTGCCGTTGCCGCTGCTGCAGGACTGCATCCAGCGCCTGCGTGCGTCGCTGACCGAACAGGGCGTGCTGGTCGCCTGCCACTGGCTGCATCCGTTTGCGCAGGCGTGCATGGACGGACGCGCGGTGCACGCCTGCCTGGCGCAGACCCTGCAGCTGCCGCGCCTGCTGCGCTACGAAGACGACGACGTGCTGCTCGAAGCCTGGGGCGCCACGCCGTATTCGGTCGCGGCCGCGGAGCGGCTGCGGTGATCGCGGTGCTGATTCCGGCGCACGACGAGGAACTGCTGATCGGCGCCTGCCTGCGCTCGGTGGCGCTGGCGGCGCAATGCACCGGCCTGCGCGGCGAGCCGGTGCAGGTGTTCGTCGCCCTGGACCGCTGCAGCGACGGCACCGCGGGCATCGTGGCCGCGCACGGCGCGCAGGCCATCGTGCTGCAGTCCGGCAATGTCGGCAGCGCGCGGGCTGCGGCGGCCGAAGCCGCGCTGGCCGCGGGCGCCCGCTGGCTGGCGTGTACCGACGCCGACTCGGTGGTGCCGGCGAACTGGCTGTCGGCGCAGCTGGACTGCGCCAGCGACGCGTTCTGCGGCATCGTCACGGTCGGCGACTGGGACGACTACGGCAGTGCGCTGCGCGACGTCTACCGCGCCGGCGAATGCCGCCGCGACGATCACCCGCACGTGCATGGTGCCAACCTGGGCCTCAGCGCCGACCTGTACCGGCGCTGCGGCGGCTTCCTGCCGCTGGCCGCGCACGAGGACGTGGCCCTGGTCGAGGCGATGGTGCGCGTACAGGCGCGGATCGCGCGCCGCGCGCAGCCGGTGGTGGTCACCAGCGCCAGACGCGTGGCGCGGGCACGCGGCGGCTTCAGCGACTACCTGAAGCAGATGGAGCGCAGCCTGGCCGAATCGCTGCTGCCCACGCCGGGTGGCGACGTGCTGGCTTGAGCCGAGGTGCATAGCCCCTCTCCCGTCGGCGACCGAAGGAAGTCCCGTGGGAGAGAGGGGTTGGGGTGAGGGTCCGGCGCGAAGCGTCTCGCGGAGTTTGGGTGCATGAGGCTGCGCCCGTACCCTCATCCGGCCCTTCGGGCCACCTTCTCCCGAGGGGAGAAGGGAGCGGCCGTAGCCCCTCTCCCCCCGGGAGAGGGGTTGGGGTGAGGGTACGGCGCGAAGCGACTCGCGGAGTGTGGGTGCACGAGGCTACGCCCGTACCCTCATCCGCCCCTGCGGGGCACCTTCTCCCGAGGGGAGAAGGGAACAGCCGGGGGATGCATAGTCAGAACAGCTACCGAGCGCCAGAGCCACTCCCATGTCCGTCTCATGACGGCGACCACCAACGGCCTGCACAGCGCGCCACCACCGCCAGGGCAACGCGCATTCAGCCAGGAACGCAGAACGGTGCCCGCAGCGGACAGGCCTCGGGATAAGTTTTGTCTCGGATTTGTTGCGAGACAGCAGCCGGCCCGGCCGTGGATCCGCGTTTGTCAATAGGCGCAAAGTAGTTTCTTTTTTTTTTCAATCACTTGCCCCATGGCTTCCGCTGCGCCGGTGAGCGCGCCGTTGTCCACAGGGGGTGTGGATGACTTCTGCATAAGGGTGTGGATAAGCCCGTCGCGGCCACGTGCCACAAGACTGTCAAGAGACCTGGCGAAAAATTAGACAGGGCAATTTCCGGCGCCCGCATCCGTCCCGATTCCGGAGGTCGGGAACGCCGTTCGGCGGCTCTGGGGGAGCCGTGTTGGACCACCTCCGCGGCCATGACACCGATCGGGCGCCGCCGCGCGGGCCCGATCGAGAACGGTGCTATGTCCCACCGGAAAAACCAGCGCTGCACCCCAGGCCCGCCGCCCCACCGCAAACGAAAACCGCGCCATGCGAAGGCATGGCGCGGTCGGGGCAAGGCTGACGCCAGCGACGCAGGCTCAGGCGAGCATGCGCAGCTTCGGTTCGCGGTCCCACTGGCGGGTCTTGGCGGCCTCGATGAAGCCCTTGGCGTTGCCGGCATCGAGCACGCCGGCGTCCTTGACCACGTTGCCGGCCTTCAGCAGCGGCTGCGCCCCGGCATCGGCGGCGATCGCCTTCAGGTGCGCGAAGGCGTTGCTGACGAAATCGACCGCGGCCGACTCCTTGCTCAGCTGCTTGCCGGCCTCGGCCGACAGCACCACCGCCACCGCGTCGAACACGAACGACGGGGTGCCGGCCAGTTGCCCGTCCGCGGCCAGCTTCTTGCCGTCGCTGAGCGTGGCGCCACCGAGCTTCGGCGCCACGATCTTGACCGTGGCGCCGGCGTCGCGCGCCGCCTTCTGCAAGGCCTTCACCGTCGCCGCGTCGGAGCCGTCGTGGACCAGGATGCCGATCGCGCGGCCCTGCAGGGTGTGCTTCATCTTGCCGATCAGTTGCAGCGCCGGCGACGGCGGCATGTCCTGCGGCGCGACCGCGGCCGGTGGCGCCGGCGGCAACGCGTCCATGCCCAGGCCGTCGGCCACGCGCTGCGCCAGCGCCTGATCGACGTGGCGCAGGTGCCCGACCACTGCCTCACGCACATGCGCGGTCTCCACCTTCGACAGCTCGAACACCAGCGCCGAGGCGACGTGCGCCTGCTCCGGCTTGCTCTGGCTGCGGAAAAACATGCGCGCCTGGCTGTAGTGGTCGGCGAAGCTCTCGGCGCGCACGCGGCCCTTGGCGCCGTCCTCGCTGGGCGTGGCGTGGCTGGGGAAGCCGCGCGCGCTTTCGCGCGGGGTGTCGTCCTGCAGCGAGCTGGGTTCGTAGGCGACGCGGCCCTTGGGCACGCCCATCTGCATGTGCCCGTCGCGCTGCATGTTGGCGAACGGGCACTTCGGCGCGTTGATCGGGATCTGGTGGAAGTTCGGCCCGCCCAGCCGGCTGAGCTGGGTATCCAGGTAGGAGAACAGGCGGCCCTGCAGCAGCGGGTCGTTGGAGAAGTCGATGCCGGGGGCGATGTTGGCCGGGCAATACGCCACCTGCTCGGTCTCGGCGAAGAAGTTGTCCGGCCAGCGGTCAAGCACCATGCGTCCGACGATCTTCAGCGGCACCAGTTCCTCGGGAATCAGTTTGGTCGAATCCAGATGGTCGAAGGGGAACTTGTCGGCCTCTTCCTCGGTGAACAGCTGCACGCCCAGCTCCCATTCCGGGAAATCGCCTTGCTGGATCGCTTCGAACAGATCGCGGCGATGGAAGTCCGGATCGGCGCCGGCCAGCTTCACCGCCTCGTCCCACACCGTGGATTGCAGGCCGAGCTTGGGCCGCCAGTGGAACTTGACGAAGGTGCTGTTGCCGTTGCGGTCGAGCAGGCGGAAGCTGTGGATGCCGAAGCCTTCGATCATGCGCAGCGAGCGCGGAATGGTGCGGTCGCTCATCGCCCACATGATCATGTGCAGCGATTCGGGGGTCAGCGAAATGAAATCCCAGAACGTGTCGTGCGCGCTGGCCGCCTGCGGGAAGCCGCGGTCCGGCTCCATCTTCACCGCGTGGATCAGGTCCGGGAACTTGATCGCGTCCTGGATGAAGAACACCGGGATGTTGTTGCCGACCAGGTCCCAGTTGCCTTCCTTGGTGTAGAACTTGACCGCGAAACCGCGCACGTCGCGCGGCGTGTCCACCGACCCGGCGCCGCCGGCGACGGTGGAAAAGCGGGTGAACACCGGTGTCTTCACCCCGACCTCGGTGAGGATCTTGGCGGTGGTGTAGGTGTCCAGCGACGCGGTCAGCTCGAAATAGCCGTGCGCGGCGCTGCCGCGCGCGTGCACGATGCGCTCGGGGATGCGTTCGTGGTCGAAGTGGGTGATCTTCTCGCGCAGGATGAAATCTTCCAGCAACGTCGGTCCGCGCGGCGTGGCGCGCAGCGAGTTCTGGTTGTCGGCGATCGGAATGCCCTGGTTGGTGGTCAGCGGCGGATGCGTGCCGCCGGCGTGCTGATGCAGTTCGTCGCCGCGACCGCGCTGGTCGGCGACGGCGCTGGTATCGACGGGCGTGCTGGATTTGCTGGGCTTGCGAGGGCTGGCCATGGATGAGCGCTCCGGGGGATGAGGCGGTTACGGCAGAAGGGATTCGCGCTGCAATGGCTGCGGAATGTGCGGGAGAGAGGGGGTGTTAGGGGTCCGACCGATGCTGTGCCGGCAGCCGTGAACGATCCGTGCAACCTGTCCGAGCATGGCGTGAGGACGCTGCTGCGGCATGTGTTGCAGTTCGCACAAAGCGCGGACGTGCGAGCGACGTGTATCGCTGAGTTCCAATGCGTCGCGCCACGGCCTGGCGTCGCCCGAGGCGGCTGCGGCGAACCGCGGGCGTGCCCGCTGCCGCTGCCCGTCGGGACGCCGCAAGCGCCGAACGGTGCGGCATTGCCGCTAAGCTGGCGCTACAGGACGGCGCCGCGCGGCCGATAGTGCGTTGCGCGCCGCTCCTTTCAGGGGCCGCGAGCGCGGGGACGGCGCAGCGGCAGCGGCCGATGCAACGCAGCATGGCGTGCGACGGAGACCGAACGTGTTCTTGCCCATCGTCGTCATCGGGTTGTTGCTCGCCCATGCGCTGGCCGCGCAGGCGGGCGGCAGCGCTGCGCCTGCGGCGCAGTGGTGCGGACTGGCGGTGCAGGCGATGGCGGTGCTGGCCGTGTTGCGCCGGCTGCGCCGCGCGCCGGCGGTGGACCGCTGGCCGTGGCGGCTGCTGGGTGGCGTGGTCGGGGTGCAGATGCTGTGGACCGGCTGCAACCTGCTGGCGCTGCTGGTGCCGCAGTACGGTCCGACGCTGCAAGTGCTGGGCGTGATGTTTTCCGGCTCGTCGATGGTGCCGGCGCTGTTCCTGATCGCGCGCTCGTTCAACCGGCCGCAGCCGCGATTGGTGGTGGCGCTGGACGCGCTGCTGGCGCTGGTCGGTGCCGGCCTGCTGTTCCTGCTGATCGACCTGGCGCTGTCGTCCAGCAACGGGTTCTCCGAACCCGACGTCAGCCTGATCATCAATCACGCCGATGCGATGGGTCTGCTGCTCGCGTCGATGGCCACGCTGCGCCTGCTCGGCGCCGGCGGCTGCAGCCGCCGCCACTTCTATCTCAGCGCCAGCGCCTACCTGTGGGCCAACGCGGCAGTGACGGCGCTGTACAACCGCATCGAATTGGCCGGGCTGCCGTGGTGGGGTGGGCTGCTGATCGATCTGCCCGGCATGGCGCTGGTGCTGGTTGCCTCGCTGCCGCGGGGGCGCTGGCTGCGCCACGCGCGGCCAAGCATGCGCAGCGCGGAACTGATCGCCGCGTTCGCGCCGATCGTGTTTTCGCTGGCGGTGCTGTTGCTGGCGATCAGCGTGTCGCGGGTGAGCTTCTTCTGGGGCATGGCCGCGGCCACCGCGGCGGTGGCGGTGTACGGCGTGCACGTGGCGTTCCTGCACAGCGAGCACCTGGAAATCCAGCGGCTGAGCCGCCTGGGCACGCGCCGCCTGCAGCAGCAGGTGGCGCGCGATCCGCTGACCGGCATCGCCAACCGGGTCGGCCTGGCGGCGCGGCTGCGCGACCTGGACGGCGGCCTGGACTGTTCGCTGCTGATGATCGACATCGACTTCTTCAAGCAGTTCAACGACAGCCATGGCCACGTGGTCGGCGATGCCTGTCTGGTGGAGGTGGCCACCGCACTGGCCGAGGCCTTGCCCGCGCACACCGCCACGGTGGCGCGCTACGGCGGCGAAGAATTCGCGGTGGTGCTGCCGGACACCGTGGCCGATGCCGCGCATGTGATCGCGCGGCGCCTGCTGGCGACGATCGAGCAGCGGCAGATTCCGCACCCGGCCAGTCCGCTGGGCGTGGTCACGGTCAGCATCGGCATCGCCACCCATCCGGCCAGCGCCGAGGCGGCGATCGATCTGCTGCACCACGCCGACGCCGCGCTGTACCGCGCCAAGCGCAACGGCCGCAACTGCTGCGCGCATGCGCAGGACGCGGCGGCGGAGATGCAGGGCGTCGCCGCGCCGGGCTGAGCGCACGCGGCAAAAACGCTGCGCGAGAGCGCCGCCGAATCGTGCCACCATCGCGGTTCCTTCCTGCACGCTCGATCCGCTATGACGCGCACCTCCGCCTGGCCGTGGTTCCCCCTGTTGCTGGCCGTCGCCGGCGCCGCGCAAGCGCTGGATCCGCCTGCAGTGGTCTATCCGCAGTTGCCCGCGCAGGGCTCCGATGCTACCGCGTTCGTGCCGAGCGGCTGGAAGCTGGAGGTCGAACGCCGCGGCGATCTGAACGGCGATGGCCGTGAGGATCTGCTGTTGGTGCTGAAGATGGCCGATCCGCGCAATGTGCTGGACAACACCGGCTTCGGCCCGGATCGCTTCGACACCAATCCGCGCATGCTCGCGGTGGCCTTCGCCGAGGGCGATGGTTACCGGCTGGCGCTGCGCGATCACGCGCTGATCCCGCGCCCGGACTCGCCGAACATGGACGATTACCTCGAAGGCGGCGAACCGGCCATCGCGCGCGGCACGTTTTCGGTCAACCTGAACCAGTTTTCCAGCGCTGGCAGTTGGAGCACCTCCCAGACCACGTTCCGGTTCCGCTATGGGCAGGGCTGTTTCCAGCTGATCGGCTACGACGTGCACGGCACGAATCGCGGCAGCGGCGAAGTCCACGATATCAGCGCGAACTACCTGACCGGCAAGGCCAAGGTGAGTGACGGCAGCATCGAGGACAGCGCGCTGCGCACGCAGTGGCGCCAGCTGCCCAAGCAGCCGCTGCGCTGCATCGAGCAGATCGGCGACGGCCTGGAGTTCGATCCCGGCGTGGAGTGAAACTGAGCGCAGCGTCTCGAGTGGTCTAGGCGTGCGCCGGACGCGGCGCACTCGAACGAATTTGCGCAGCGTGCGGCAAAAGAAAACCAGCCGCGGAATCCGCGGCTGGTTCTGGCGTGCGTCTGCGATCGCGGAGCGTTACGCCACCACGTCGTCCTTGTACGCATCCACCGGGATGCACGCGCACATCACGTGCTTGTCGCCGTAGACGTTGTCCACCCGCGCCACCGGCGGCCAATACTTGGCCTGCTTGAGCGTGGGCAGCGGGAACGCGGCCAGCTCGCGCGGATAGGCGTGGGTCCACTCGCCGGCGGTGACCTGCGCGGCGGTGTGCGGAGCGTGCTTGAGCGGGTTGTCCTCGCGGTCCAGGCGGCCGTCCTCGATCGCGCGGATCTCTTCGCGGATCTGGATCATCGCGTCGATGAAGCGGTCCAACTCGTGCAGCGATTCGCTCTCGGTCGGCTCGACCATCAACGTGCCGGCGACCGGGAAGCTCAGCGTCGGCGCGTGGAAGCCGAAGTCGATCAGGCGCTTGGCCACGTCCTCGGCGCCGATGCCGGTGGTCTTCTCCAGCGGGCGCACGTCGAGGATGCACTCGTGCGCGACCAAACCGTTGCGGCCGGTGTACAGGGTCTTGTAATGCGGGGCCAGGCGCTTGGCGATGTAGTTGGCGTTGAGCAGCGCGACCTGGGTCGCCTTGCGCAGGCCGGCGTTGCCCATCATGGTGATGTACATCCAGCTGATCGGCAGGATCGAGGCGCTGCCGAAGCTGGCCGCGCTGACCATGCCGACGTCGCCTTCGCCAGAGTTGAATCCGCCGCCATGGATGGCGGCTTTTTGATTTTCGCCGGCATGGATGCCGGCACGGGGCAGTGTCCGCGGCAGGTAGGGCGCCAGATGCGATTTCACCGCGCACGGACCGACGCCCGGGCCGCCGCCGCCGTGCGGGATGCAGAAGGTCTTGTGCAGGTTCAGGTGCGACACGTCCGAGCCCCACTTGCCGGGCTTGGCCACGCCGACCAGGGCGTTCATGTTGGCGCCGTCGGTGTAGACCTGGCCGCCGTGCGCATGCACCGCTTCGCAGATCGCCACCACGTCTTCCTCGAACACGCCGTGGGTGGACGGGTAGGTGATCATCAGCGCGGCCAGGCGCTCGCTGTATTTCTCGGCCTGGGCGCGGATGTCGTCGACATCGACGTTGCCGTTGGCGTCGCACTTGGTGACCACGACCTTCATGCCGCACATCTGCGCCGAGGCCGGGTTGGTGCCGTGCGCCGATTCGGGGATCAGGCAGATGTCGCGATGCGCCTCGCCGCGCGCACGGTGGTAGGCGCGGATCGCCAGCAGACCGGCGTATTCGCCCTGCGCGCCGGAGTTGGGCTGCAGGCTCACCGCGTCGTAGCCGGTGCATTCGACCAGCATCGCTTCCAGTTCGCCGATCAGCTGCGCATAGCCGGTGGATTGCTCGGCCGGCGCCAGCGGATGGATCGCGCCGAACTGCGGCCAGGTCACCGGGATCATCTCGGCGGTGGCGTTGAGCTTCATCGTGCAGCTGCCCAGCGGGATCATGGTGCGATCCATCGCCAGGTCCTTGTCGGCTAGTGCGCGCATGTAGCGCAGCAGTTCGTGCTCGCTGTGGTGGGTGTTGAACACCGGGTGCTGCAGGAACGCGCTGCTGCGCTTGAGGTCTTGCGGCAATGCGTCGGTAGTGGCCGCATCGAGCGCATCGACATCGGCGCTCGCGCCGAACAGCTGCGCCAGCGCGACCACGTCGGCGCGGGTGCTGGTCTCGTCCAGGCTGATGCCCAGCGCCTCGCTGTCGATCGCGCGCAGGTTGATGCCGGCCGTGCGCGCCTTGGCGTGGATCGCCTCGGCGTCGATCGCCTTGACGTGCAGGGTGTCGAAGAAGCGCTCGCCGACGTCGACGCCGGCGCTGCGCAGCGCTGCGGCTAGGATCGCGGCCAGGCGGTGGGTGCGCCGCGCGATGCGGGTCAGGCCGTCTGGGCCGTGGTAGACCGCGTACATCGAGGCCATCACCGCCAGCAGCACCTGCGCGGTGCAGATGTTGGAGGTGGCCTTCTCGCGGCGGATGTGCTGCTCGCGGGTCTGCAGGGTGAGGCGGTAGGCGGGGTTGCCGGCGGCATCGATCGACACGCCGATCAGGCGCCCCGGCATCGAGCGCTTGTAGGCGTCGCGGCAGGCCATGAACGCGGCGTGCGGGCCGCCGAAGCCGAACGGCACGCCGAAGCGCTGCGAGTTGCCGACCACGATGTCCGCGCCCCATTCGCCGGGCGCGGCGATCAGGGTCAGCGCGAGCAGGTCGGTGGCCACCGCGACCAGGCCGCCTTGCGCGTGCACCGCGTCGGCCAGCGCCTTGTGATCGCCGATATGGCCGAAGCTGTCGGGGTACTGCAGCAGCACGCCGAAGCACTCGGCCTGCAGCGCTTCTTCCGGCGTGCCCACGCGCAGCACGATGCCCAGCGGCTCGGCGCGGGTGCGCAGCAGTTCCAGGGTCTGCGGATGCACCGCGTCGTGCACGAAGAAGGTGTCGGACTTGGACTTGGCCGAGCGCTTGGCCAGGGTCATCGCCTCGGCCGCGGCGGTGGCCTCGTCCAGCAGCGAGGCATTGGCGATCTCCATGCCGGTCAGGTCCGCGCACATGGTCTGGAAGTTGATCAGCGCTTCCATGCGGCCCTGCGAGATCTCCGCCTGGTACGGCGTATAGGCGGTGTACCAGGCCGGGTTCTCGAGGATGTTGCGCAGGATCACCTTCGGCGTATGGGTGCCGTAATAGCCCTGGCCGATGAAGCTGCGCAGCACCTGGTTCTTGTCGGCGATGGCGCCGATCTTGGCCAGCGCTTCCTCTTCGGTGATCGCCTCGGGCAGCGCCAGCGGCAGCGGCGACTTGATCTTGCCCGGCACGATGGCGTCGGTCAGCGCCTCCAGCGAGTCGTGGCCGACGGTGCGCAGCATGTGCGCGATCTCGGCGTCGTTCGGGCCGATGTGGCGTTCGACGAAGGCCGAGTGGTGTTCGAGGTCGCGCAGCGAGGGGGTGTTAGACATGGCGGTCGTCCGGCAGAGGAGGGCACGAAGGGCGGAGGACGCACGGATGCCGCCGTCGGCCGCAGTTGCGGACACGACCGACGGGAAGCCACATGTCTTCCCACTGCCCCTCTGTCCTTTTGCCTGAGAGTTTGGAAGCGGCGGCGTATTGCGCTGCGCTTCGTGCCCCTTCGGCGCCGGGTTGGACCGGTCTCTCCAGAGTCTTGGTGCGGGTGGTATCGGGCCTGAGCGATTACGGGCGTTTGCGCCTTCGGCAGCGGGTCGCCCCGCTTCTCCCACCATGCTGCCCGGCGATTATAGCGTGGCTGGCGGCGCCCACGGGGCCGGCTCGGGCATGGCTGCGCCGGCCCTCGCGCCGGCTTGCTGAACCGTAGCGGCCTGCTGCCGCGGCTTCATGTGGAGGCCATCCCGGTCGCATCGATATGCCCTGCGCGGTCGGCGCTTAACGCGGCATCGGCCAGGGTTTATCATGGCGGCATTCCTTTTCCCATCGTTCCGTCCCTTGGACGGTGTCGTCGCGTGTTCGCCCGCCCGGGCTGCGTGCGGCCGGCTTTCCAGGATCCTGCGCATGACGCTCCCGACGATCTCGACCCGCCGCCTGGCATTGCTGCTGGCCGGGCTGGCGATGTTCGGCCCGTTCTCGATCGACACCATCTTCCCGGCGTTCCCGCAGCTGGCGCAGCGCCTGCGCGTCGATCCGGTGGCGATCCAGCAGACGGTCAGCGTGTACCTGCTGGCCTACGCGCTGATGGGCCTGGCGCACGGGCCGCTGTCCGACGCCTGGGGCCGCAAGCGGGTGATCGTCGGCGGGCTGGTGGTGTTCGTGCTGGCCTCGGCCGGCTGCGCGCTGTCGCGCGACCTGAGCACGCTGCTGGCGTTCCGCGCGCTGCAGGGCGTCTCCGCCGGGGTGGGCATGATCGTCGGCCGTGCGGTGATCCGCGACCTGTACCAGGGCCACGACGCGCAGCGGCTGATGAGCCAGGTGTCGATGATCTTCGGCATCGCCCCGGCGATCGCGCCGATCATCGGCGGCTGGATCCTGGCCACCGGTGCCGGCTGGCCGACGATCTTCTGGTTCCTGGTCGGGTTCTCGCTGCTGTTGCTGGTCGCCACGCTGCGCTGGATGCCGGAGACGCATCCGTTGGAGGCGCGCACGCCGCTGGCGCCGCGCACGCTGCTGCGCGACTACATCGCCATCGCGTTCAATGCGCGCTTCCAGCGCCTGGCCGCCGCTGGCGCGTTCAACTTCGCCGGCGTGTTCCTGTACATCGCTTCGGCGCCGGTGTTCATGATCGACCTGCTGCACCGCACCGAGCGCGATTTCGCCTGGTTGTTCATTCCCACCATCGGCGGCATGACCCTGGGCTCGTTCCTGTCCGGGCGCATGGCCGGGCGCATCGGGCCGATGCGGCAGGTGCGCATCGGCTTCATCTGCTGCGGCGTGTCGATGGTCGGCAATATCGCCTATACCGCGATCGCGCCGCAGATCGCGCTGCCGTGGGCGGTGCTGCCGATCTTCGTGGCCGGCCTGGGCATGGCGCTGATCTTCCCGATCCTGGCACTGGCGGTGCTGGACATGTACCCGCGCCAGCGCGGGCTGGCCTCGTCGCTGCAGGCCTTCACCCAGCTGATGCTCAACACCGTGGTGGCCGGGGTGCTGTCGCCGCTGCTCAGCGGCCGGCCGATGCACCTGGCGCTGGGCTCGGGCGCGTTCTTCCTGATCGGCTGGGGCTTCTGGCGCTGGGAACGGCGCAGCGGCAAGCGCCTGCCGCGGCCCGGCAGCCAGGTGCCGCAGCTGGAGCCGGCCGATCCGGTGTGACGCCGGCGGCGCGGTTGGGCTATCGTCGCCGGGTCATCGTTGAGGAAACCGCATGTCCATCCAGTCCAAGCAGCGCCGCGACGTGCGCAAGAAGCTTGCCGAGCGCCTGCGCCACCGCAGCGAGGCCGCCGCCGCCGCGGCCACCGCGATCGAACCGCATGCCGAGCTGCGCGACCAGCAGCGCACGCTGCTGGCCGGCATCGTGCGCCGCGACGGCGAATGGGTGCTGGGCATGGACGGGCGCATCGCCGGGCAGAGCGAGAGCGCGGCGCAGGTGCTGTCGCTGATCATGCAGGCCGCGGAGCTGCACGAGCGCGCCGGCACGCCGGTGCGGCTGGTGTATTCGGATGCGCTGAAGGACGCCGCGCACGCCGATGCGCAGGCGCAGGGGCTGAGCTTCGACGAGTTCAAGGACCGCCACGCGCAGGTCATGCAGCGCGGCGCCGGCGCGGCGTTGCCGGGCTGAAGGCATGGGCCAGAGCGCCAGCCAGGCCGCGGACGCCGCCGTGTCGCTGGCGCGGGTACGGCGCCGCGACGGCCTGGCGCTGATCCAGGCGCACCGCGCCAGCACCGCCCTGCATCATCCGTGGACGTATCCGTTCACCGACGTGCCCGGCTTCAACGCCTGGTACGCGCAGACCCTGGATGGCAGCAACGTCGCGCTGCTGGCGCGCGCGCGCGACAGCGGCGAGGTCGCCGGCCTGTTCACCTTCAGCCAGGTGGTCGGCGGCTGTTTCCAGAGCGCCTATCTGGGTTACCACGCGATGGCCGGCTGCGAAGGCCGTGGGCTGATGACGCATGCGTTGCGGCTGTGCGTGGCTTACGCGTTTTCCGAACTGGGCCTGCATCGCGTGGAGGCCAATATCCAGCCGGATAACTCGCGCTCGCTGGCGCTGGTCAAACGTGCAGGTTTCCGCCACGAAGGCTACTCGCCGCGCTACCTGCGCATCGGCGGGGTGTGGCGCGACCATGAGCGTTGGGCGCGGCTGGCTGACGATTGAGTCGTTGGCTGCTGCCGATGCGTCCACGCCGTCTTTAGGAAATTTCCTGGCCTGTCCATTCGTTACACACATTGCGTAGCCGCTGACGAGCAGGCGTCAAAAATTCCTCTTGACAGGCTCAAGTGCGCTCTATCACAGTTGTGATGCGGGTGATTGGCGGCGCAATGCTGCTGCATTGGTGGCTGTGCCGTTTGCGATGGGCTTGTACTCAGGTGCGCCTTGAACTGAAGCGCATCCGTGCAAAGTGTCGAAATCAGGGGAAACATGGATCGTCATTCGAGTGCTGTCGTGCTTGCCGCAACGGTGGGCGCTGTTTCATATCAACGGATACCAGCGACGTAAATCGTCGCAGATTGTCGCTGCGTTCGATCTATCGATCGGCGCTGCAAACTTATGCATTGAATCCAGTCACTCCTGCGGTAGATGGATGCACTCCATACCGCGGGCGAGGCATGGCCATCTATTGGTCGTTGATCGATCTCGAGAACACACATGGATACGTCCGCTACGTTTCTTCGTCTGCGCGCAGGTGTGGCCCTGCTGGCGATGGCGTTCGCAACGCTTGCCGATGCGCAGGAGTTGAGGTTCGATCAGAAATACATCGAGCGCATCAAACAATCGCAGGATATCGGGCGGCTGAGCGTCGATTCCTTCGGCGAGCAGGTGAGCCTGAAGAATGGTGCGGTGGAGTTCAACTGGACCGACATCGACATTCCCGGCAACAGCAAGCTTCCCGTCCGGCTGCAACGGTCGCATGTCGTCGAGGACGAGGGCGCGGGACGCAGCGGGAAATTGGGCGGGTTCGGCGTCGGTGGATCGCTCGATGTGCCCTATCTCAAAGGTGTCTTCAGTACGAATGGTTGGCAGGTGTACGGATCCAGCCCGAACAGCCGCTGCAGCCAGCCTGCCCAGCCGCCGAACTACACCTTGACCGCCTCGGACTA
Organism: Xanthomonas sp. SI; assembly: GCF_014236855.1. NCBI lineage: Bacteria > Pseudomonadati > Pseudomonadota > Gammaproteobacteria > Lysobacterales > Lysobacteraceae > Xanthomonas > Xanthomonas sp. SI. The sequence continues at coordinate 3,680,499 of NZ_CP051261.1, read as the reverse complement.
CTGGTCGGGAAACTGGATGCACATTCCTGGCTCTGGCGACCAGGCGATGCTGGACGAGCCCGCCAGTCAGCTGCCGGCGCCAAGCAACGGCACCAGCTATCCATGGATCACCAAGAACTTCTGGCGCATCTCCTGTCTGGCCAGCACCAAGAACGGATATCCGGGCGAAGGGTTTGTGGCGTTGTCGCCGGAGGGCGACAAGTATTATTTCGATTGGGTGGTCAGCAAGGCGCACCCAAGCATCTCCAAGCGCATGGGCAACTATTCCGCCAGCGCGTCGATGAACCGCCTGGCGGTCTTCTTCCTGGCGACGCGCATCGAGGACCGTTTCGGCAACTGGGTGACCTACACCTACAACGGCGACCAATTGTCGCGGATCGACGCCAGTGACGGCCGCTACATCAGCGTGACCGGCACCTCCGGCGGCAATATCACCTCGGTCGAATCCAGCGTGGGAACCTGGACATATGCCTACGGCGACAAGTCGCTGACCGTCACCCAGCCGGACAACGCGCAGTCGCGCTATGACCAGACCGGCAACATGGAGATCCTTCCTAGCCCTTCGTTGCCCCTGTACACAGGCACTCCTCGGTGTCCGCTTCCGGAACCTTCGTCCGGAGATTTCACCTATGCGGTGACCTTGCCGAGTAATGCGACCGCAACCTACGCGTTCTCGGTGAAGCGGCACTTCCGCCACAACATTCCCAAGCAGTGCAATAGTTTCATGGATGCAGCAGGAGCTAGTACAACTTATCAATATCTGACCATCCCGAACTTCTCGGATGCACTGACCTTGGTCAGCAAGTCCATCGCCGGGCCCGGCCTGCCGTCGATGCAGTGGACCTATACCTATGGCATCGGTGCACGGGCGTTGGCGTTCGAGGAAACCTGCGCCCGCACGGATCTTCCCAATCCCGAACTGACCTGCAGCAAGTCGATGCAGACCGAGGTGCGCGGTCCGGAAAACGACTTCAAACGCTACAAGTTCGGCGCGTGGTACCAGCTCAACGAAGGCGTGGATCTTGGGGCGGAGACCGGGACCGTGACCAGTAGCAGCTCGGGCGATGTCGTGACGATCCTGAGCACGAGCGAAAACGAGTATGTCGCCACCGCGGATGTCGCTGCCATGCCGTTCCCGAATCTTGTCGGCTCCGACAATATGGGCAACAACGACGACATCTCGACATCTGGGCTGCGTCCGCTGAAGCGCACCACGATTACGCAGCAGGGCGTGTCTTTCCAGTCGCTGGTGAATGCCTACGACGTGTTTGCGCGTCCGACTAGCGTCACCCGTTCCAGTACGCTAGGCAATTCCCGGACCGAGGCCACCGCCTACAGCGACAATCTAGGCAAGTGGGTGCTTGGACAGGTGGCCTCGGTGACCAAGACGGCGCCGGGTGCGACAGAGGTCATGTCGAGCACCAGCTACGACGCTGCGACCGCCTTGGCCACGCAGATCAGCCGCTTCGGGAAGCTGATCCAGTCCATCGGCTACAACGCCGATGGCACGGTTGCGTCGGTGACCGATGGCAACAGCAATACCACCACGCTGGGCGGATGGAAGCTCGGCCTGCCGCAGAACATCGCCTACGCGGACGGAACCAGCGACTCGGCCGTGGTCAGCAATCGCGGCTTGATCGACTCGGTGACCGACGAGAATGGCTATACGACGTCCTATACGTACGACGCGATGGGGCGCATCAGCGGCATCGCCTATCCCACGGGCGATACAGTGGCTTGGGCGCCGACCACGCTGTCGTTCGAACGCGTCGATGCGGCCGAGTTCGGCATCGGCTCCGGGCACTGGCGGCAAACAATCGCGACTGGGAACAGCAGGAAGATCACCTACTTCGATGGACTGTGGCGTCCTTTGCTGGTCCAGGAGCAGGACACGGCCAACGTCTCCGCCACGCAACGCTTCAATCGCTATCAGTACGATCACGCTGGACGTGTGCTGTTCGCCTCCTATCCGGGTGCCTCCGACCAACTGGGCACGGGTACCTGGACCGAGTACGACGCTCTGGGCCGGACCACATCGGTTTCCCAGGACAGCGAGCTGGGTCTGCTGACGACCACCACCCAATACCTGTCCGGTTTCCTGACCCAGACCACCAATCCCAGGAACCAGAGCACCATCACCGGTTACATGGCCTTCGACCAGCCGAGCTCGGACTGGCCCGTGAGCTTGAGCCTTCCCGAAGGCGCCTACATGGACATCGCGCGCGACGCGTATGGCAAGCCGTTGTCGCTGACACGCCGCAATGCGGACGGCAGTATCGCGGTGACGCGTGGCTTCGCCTACGACGGCTACCAGCAACTGTGCCGCAGCGTCGAGCCTGAAACCGGCGCGACCCTGTCCGCCTACGATGGCGCCGGCAACCTTGCTTGGTCGGCGGCCGGTCTGGACGCTTCGACTGCCTGCGATGCCAGCGGCACGGCAGCGCCGATCGCCGCCCGCAAAGCCGCCCGCACCTACGACGCGCGCAACCGGGTCAAGACGCTCACCTTCCCCGACGGCAACGGCGATACCACCTATACCTATCTGCCGGACGGCCTGGTCGCCTCGATGGTCGCCAACGACGCCTCGGGCAATGCAGTCACCACCACCTATGGTTACAACAAGCGGCGCCTGCCGAGCAGCGAGCGGCTGCAATGGGGCGACGTCGATTGGTCCGCCGGCTACGGCTACAACGCCAATGGCCATCTGGCCGTGCAGACATCGCCCGGCCTGAGCGTGGATTACGCGCCCAATGCCTTGGGCCAACCTACCCAGGCAGGCACATACGCCACGGGCATCAGTTACTACCCCAACGGCGCGGTCAAGCAATTCACTTACGGCAACGGCATCGCTCACACGATGGCGCAGAACGCGCGGCAGCTGCCTGCGCGCAGCAGCGATGTCGGCGGCGGCGGCCCGTTGGACATGGCCTATGCCTACGACGCGAATGCCAATGTCGCTTCGGTCACCGACTATGCGACGACGCGACAGACCCGCACCATGACCTACGACGGCCTGGACCGCTTGATCACTGCGGAGTCGGTGATGTTCGGTGGCGACAATGTCGCGCGCTATTCCTACGACGTGCTCGACAATCTGGCCAGCGTCCGAGTGCACGGACGCGACCAGAGCTACGTTTACGATGCGAACAATCGCCTGAGCAATGTCACCCAGGGCGCGGGAGGGTCGACCGTCATCGGCCTGGCCTACGACGTACAGGGCAACCTGTCCAACAAGAATGGCGAGTTGTACCAGTTCGACTATGGCAACCGGTTGCGCAGCGTTGCCGGCAAGGCCAGCTACGCATACGACGGAGCGGGGCGCCGGGTGCTGGATTACACCACCGGCGGCAAGCGCAGTTTCTACAACCGCGACGGGCAACTGCTGTATGCGGACGACCTGCGCCAGGGCAAGGCCATGGCGTACGTGTACATGGCGGGGAGCTTGGTCGCCGGTGTTTCCACTACCACCACGGTCCTGCCGCCGCCCCCAGCACCATCGTCCGCGCCTGCGCTGAGTACGCCGTCTGCCAGCAGCACCGGCAATTACACCGTCTCCTGGACGAGCGTTGCCGCTAGCACCAGCTACCCGCTGGAGGAAAGCAGCAATGGTGGCACGTCCTGGTCGCAGATCTACAGCGCCAACGACACCACCAAGGTGATCAGTGGCAAAGGCAGCGGAACCTACACTTATCGTGTTCGCGCCTGCAACGCGGGTGGCTGCAGTGCGTACTCGAACGTGGGGACCACTGTGGTCCAGCTGCCTCCTGCAAGCGCACCGAGCTTGTCCGTTCCTGCGAGCAACGCCACCGGCAGCTACTCGGTGAGCTGGGCTGCAGTGGCGTCCGCCACCAGCTACCAACTGGACGAAAGCGGTAACGGCGGCAGCAGCTGGTCGCAGATCTACAACGCCAGCGGTACCAATACCGCGATCAGCGGCAAGGGTAACGGGGCCTATGCCTATCGAGTGCGGGCGTGCAACAACAGCGGGTGTAGCGCTTACTCGGCGACTGCGACGACGACCGTGGCGTTGCCTCCATCAGCCGCACCGAACCTGTCGTCGCCCGCCAGCAGTGCCAACGGTAGCTACTCGGTGAGCTGGTCCGGCGTCGCCACCGCGTCGAGCTACCAGTTGGAAGAAAGCGGCAATGGCGGCAGCAGTTGGTCGCAGATTTACAACGCCGGTGGGACCAGCGCCGCAATTTCCGGCAAAGGCAACGGCAGCTATGCCTACCGCGTACGCGCGTGCAACGGCTCTGGCTGCGGCGCCTATTCGGCGACCGCGACGACCACCGTGTTGTTGCCTCCATCCACGCCCAGCCTCTCCGTGCCCAGTAGCAGCACCAACGGCAGCTATTCCGTGAGCTGGTCGGGTGTGGCGACCGCCTCCAGCTACCAGTTGGACGAGAGCGGCGACGGCGGCAGCAATTGGAGTCAGGTCTACAACGGAAGCGGGACCAGCGCTGGGATCTCGGGTAAGGGCAACGGCAACTATGCCTACCGCGTACGCGCCTGCAACGGCTCCGGATGTAGTTCCTATTCGTCGACCGCGACGACTACCGTGTTGTTGCCGCCGTCCACCCCCAGCCTCTCCGTGCCCAGCAGCAGCAACACCGGCAGCTACTCCGTCAGTTGGTCGGCGGTGGCGACGGCCTCCAGCTACCAGCTGGAAGAGAGCAGTAACGGCGGCAGCAGTTGGAGCCAGGTCTACAACGGTGGCGGGACCAGTGCTGGAATCTCCGGCAAGGGTGATGGCAGCTACATCTACCGCGTCCGTGCATGCAACGGCTCGGGGTGCAGTGGCACGTCCGGTACAGGAACGGTGGTGGTGGCATTGCCGCCGCCGGTGCCAACAGGGCTCAAGGCCTACTACACCACGCCCAGCACGAGCCAGACACGCTACAGCGCCAGTTGGGGCGCCTCGACGGGTGCGACCAGCTACATGCTCAATGGTCCGATCGTCTACAACGGCCCCAACCGGATGACGGCCAGTACCGTGAGCGGCGCGCCGAACCTGTCGGCGAAGTTCAAGGTCTGCGCCTGCAACAACAACGGGTGCTCTGCGTGGTCGGCCGACGTCACGGCCGTTGGGCAATAAGGGGGGAATGCCATGAAGCGCACAGTCATCCTTACGCTGCTGCTGTCCCTGTCCCTGGTGACGACGGCGCATGCGCAGACCGTCGTCTACTACCATACCGATGCACTGGGAACGCCAGTCGCGGTGACTGACGCCAGTGGCAATGTGGTGGAGCGTAGCGAGTACGAGCCGTACGGTAGCCTGTTGAATCGCCCGCTGACGGATGGGCCCGGCTATACGGGCCACGTCATGGACGCAGTGACTGGGCTGACGTATATGCAGCAGCGCTACTATGATCCCCAGATCGGAAGACTACTATCTGCGGATCCGGTGAAGGCCGATAGCAACTCGGCAGGAGCGTTTAATCGATATTGGTACGCTAGCAATAATCCATATAAGTTCATTGATCCGGATGGGCGAGAAGCTTGCGGGCAAGATACAACGTGCCACTTAGCACACGGAGAGATGGGCTGGACCGTTGGCAATATTCCGGAAGCATCGCCTAGTGATTCAAGAAATTCGGAATCAACGCCCTCATCTTCAAATAGTCGATGGAACGATTTTAAGGGTCGGCTTGGGTTGCAGGGCGATTTGACGAAGAATGGCAACATTTTTGATGTAAGAGCGTTAGCGCATGATATCTTTTACCCGTTGATGGATTCCCCGGGTGGGGGTGGAGTTCATTTGGCGTCCGTAGGTTTCTTCGCGTTGAGACTGGGGCCGGCAGCGAATTCGCTAAAAGGACTGGGGAATATTGGAAGCCACGGTGTTGTTGATGCCTCTGTTGCTTTGAATTCAGGGGCAAAGTGGCTTGGTAAGGGTTATACTGAGGTTGCGCCAGGTGTTTATCGGTCTGCAGATGGGTTGCGACAGTTTCGCATGACTACTAGCGATCTCGTTGGAGCACATGGGACTATAGGATCTCATGTACACTTTGAGGCTTTGAATGAAGCTGGTAAGGTTGTCGAAAACCTACATCTAGGAGTGACGCCGTGAAAAAAATGAGTGCAATAATAGATTATAAAAATATCCCAGAATCCGGGAACGTTCGGCACTTTCACTGGGTTGACTCACGTGATGAATGCTTGAAGGAGCTTCCCAATCCCGTGTCCCTGAATATTGTGGAGGAAGATGGCGGGTTTTTCTTGTTAAGAATGGATGAAAATGGGCAGTGCATTTCTGACACATGGCATATCAGCTTAGATGATGCAAAGCGTCAGGCAATGTTTGAGTTTTCTATCGGAGATTTTGACTGGAAAGAACGCGTCTGATAGAGGTAATTGAATTTCTGGTGACGGGGGCAGCTTCACTTATTCAGTGGTTATTTTGGGTTCGCGTTGCCGATGGGTGGGCCTAATGTTGTTGAAAAAGCTAAAGGGAAAAGAGCTAAAGGGGACGGAGGCAATTAAACTTGGCCTATGACGCACAACGCCCGCATCAGCGGGCCTTATCGTTGTTGCGACGAGGCGTGGGCTTAGAGCCAGCGCTGATTTAAGCGTGATGGTAGCTGCGATCCCACGCCAATGCGCAGCGAGGTCTGCATGGCGCGAGCGGTGAACATGTCGAGGCTGTCGCTGCCGTGCTGCCTTAGTCACGCACTTTCGGTATTCTGCGCTTTGGCATAGGCGTCTTCGCCGCCATTAAACCCGCGTCGCCCGACTTTCTCGCCATCGCGCAGCAGCACAAGCCGCCAGTCGATGATCTGCGCCGGCGCCGGCGACGGCGACGGCGCCAGCGACGGCGCCAGCGGTTCCCCGTACACTGCCTGCCAAGCGTCTTCCAACAGCTTCGTGATCGACGGATCGTCGTCGCGTTCGCCGCGGATGGGCTCAGAAATATTTACTTTTGCTCTGATGCCTGCACCGCCTTCGGCGCCTCCCACCCGCACATCTGCCCCTGGTTCTGCTGCTTGAGCCACTCCTGCATCGGCGCGAAGTATTCCAGCAGCGGGGCGGCGTCGAGCTTGTCGTTGCCGGTGAGTTCCTTCAGCGTCTGCTGCCAGGGCTGGCTGCCGCCACGTTGCAGCATCGACCAGAACTTCTGCCCGGCTTCCTTGTTGCCGTAGAAGGTGCACTCGTACAGCGGACCCTTGTGGCCGGCCGCGTCGCACAGGCCCTTGTAGAACTGGAACTGCAGGATGTGCGACAGGAAGTAGCGCGTGTACGGGGTGTTGCCGGGCACGTGGTATTTGGCGCCTGGATCGAAGAAGTCCTCGCCGCGCGCCGTCGGCGGAGCCACGCCCTGGTACTTGGCCTTCAGTTCCCACCATGCCTGGTTGTAGTGCTCCGGCGCGATCGAGCCGTCGAACACGCCCCAGCGCCAGCGGTCGATCATCAGTCCGAACGGCAGGAACGACACCTTCGCCAGCGCCATGCGCATCTGCGCGTTGATCAGCGCCTCGCGGCTGAGCTGCGGCGCTTCGACCAGGCCGATCGAATGCAGGTACTGCGGGGTCATCGCCAGCACGATGGTGTCGCCGATCGCCTCGTGGAAACCGTCGTTGGCGCCGCCCTGGAACAGCGGCGGCAGGGGATTGTAGGCAAGGTCGTAATAGATGTGGCCGAGCTCGTGGTAGATGGTGGTGAAGTCTTCCTCGTTCGGCTTGATGCACATCTTGGTGCGCACGTCGCCGGCCATGTCCATGTCCCAGGCGCTGGCGTGGCAGACCACGTTGCGCTCCAGCGGCTTGATGAACTGACTGCGCGCCCAGTAGCTGTCGGGCAGCTTGGGCATCGCCAGCGAGGTGTAGAAATCCTGCGCGCGCTCGGTCATCTGCTTGGCGCTCTGCAGCTGCGCGTCGCGCTGGGCCATGAACCGCGCTTCCGGCGAGGTGTCGCCATTGCGCCGCGCCAGCGCCGCGCCGAGGTTGCTCTGGTACTGCTTCTCCAGCGTGTCGGTGATGTCCAGGCTGCCGGCGCCGGGGTAGGGCTGCAACAGGTCCCACAGGTTGCTCCAGTCCTGCTGCCACATGTTGCCGAGCAGGTGCGCCGGCAGCAGGCCGCCGGCGACCTCGCCCTTGTCCTTGCCGTACTCGGCGTCGAGCTTGCCGCGGGTGTAGCAGTGCAGTTGCTCGTACAGCGGCTTGACCTGGGCCCACAGCCGGTCGGTCTCGGCGGCGATCTGCGCCGGCGGCATGTCGTAGCCGCTGCGCCACATCGCGCCGGTGTCGGCGTAGCCCATTTCGCGCGCGCCTTCGTTGACCAGTTCGACGAAGCGCTGGTAGTCCTTGCGCATCGGTTGTGCGGTGCCGTGCCAGCCTTGCCACGCATCGAGCTGCTGGTCGTAGTCGCGGCTGCGGCTCAGCACGTCCTCCAGTTCGCCCAGTTGCCGGCAGCGGCGCGCGTCGCCTTCGCCGGTGCAATAGGCGGCCGCGCCATAGGCGCCTTCCATCTTCGAGGCCAGCGTGGCCAATTCGGCCAGCTTGGCCGGGTCGCGCGGCGCCGGCATCGCGGTCATCAGCTTCAGCAGCTGCAGCGCACGCGCGCTGTCGGCGGACATCGGCTTGCCTTCGTAGCGCTTGGCCTGCGCGATCCAGCCGTTGAGCGTGGTCAGCCAGCGCTCGTTGGCCTTGGATACCAGCCGCTCCGAATCGCCGTTGATGTAGGTGATCGACAGCCATTGCGCCGAGGTCAGCTCCGGCAGCAGCGCGCGGTATTCCTCGTTGATGCGGGCGACGAACTGGTCGGCGCTCTCGCCGGGCGCGGCCGGCGCCGGCGCGGTGTCGGTCTCGGTGGTCGCTTCCTTGCGGCACGCGGACAGCGCAAGCACGCTCGCGCCGATGCACAGCGCAAGCAGCAGAGGGCGATGGTTCACGGCGGATCCCTTCGGTGACGAATGCGACGAGGCTAGTGGTCCGCCCCGCCCGCCGCAAGGGCCGCCCGCGTCGACTGCGCAGGTGGCGCGCCGCCACCGCGGTCGCTTAGCGGCTTCCGGTGCCGGCGGCGATTGCGCTGCCGCTACCCGCGCAAGGCGCGAACAGGTCGCGCGAACGTTCGTAGACCCCGGTCTTGACCTGCATCAGCCCCAGCACCGACGGGAACAGGTTGTCCTGGTCGGCGTACTGGCGCGAACGCGCACGCACGCAGGCCAGGTCCAGGCCGCGGTCGCTGGCGAAGCCGGGCGAGAACCACATCACCATCGGCACGTGGGTCTGCTCCTGCGGGGCGATCGCATACGGCACGCCGTGCAGGTACAGGCCCTTCTCGCCCAGCGATTCGCCGTGGTCGGACAGGTAGATCATCGCGGTGTCGTAGTCGGGCATCGCTTCCAGCGTGGACACGGTGCGCGCCAGCAGGTGGTCGGTGTACAGCAGCGAGTTGTCGTAGGCGCTGGCGATCTGCTCGCGGCTGCAGTTGCCCAGGTCGGCGGTATCGCAGGTGGGCGTGAAGCGGCGGAAGCTGGCCGGATAGCGTTCGAAATAGCTGGGGCCGTGGCTGCCGAGCTGGTGCAGCACGACCACGCGGTCGCCGGGCTTGGCGCGCACCTGCGTGGCCAGGTCCTGCAGCAGGATCTCGTCCATGCAGCGGCCGTCCTTGCACAGCTGGGAGTCCTTGGCGTCGTCCAGGCGCTGGATCGTCAGGCCGTCGCACACGCCCTTGCAGCCGGACTGGTTGTCGCGCCACAGCGTGGCGATGCCGGCGTGCTCGAGCACGTGCAGCAGCGACTGGTGCTTGCGGATGTTGCCTTCGTTGTAGTCGTGGCGGCCGAACGGGGAGAACATGCACGGCACCGAGACCTCGGTGCTGGTGCCGCACGAATGCATGTCGGGGAAGTTGATCACGTCCATCTGCGCCAGCTGCGGCGTGGTCTGGCGCACGTAGCCGTTCAAGCCCCAGTTCTGCGCGCGCGCGGTTTCGCCAAGCACCACCACCAGCAGGCGCGGCTTGCCGCCGGGCGCGCGCGGCGTGGCGATCGCATCGTGTTCCAGCGGCAGCTTCGGCGCCTTGTGCGTGGGGCTGTCGGACTTGAGGTTCTGCCGCAGCGCGACCAGGTAGTTGATCGGCGTGGCCAGGTAGCGGATCTCGCGATGGTTGCGCATCATCGCCGACAGATCCTGAAACGACAGCATCGCGCCGACGCCGCCCAGCGCAAGCATCGCCAGCAGGAAGCCGGCGCGGATCGCCAGCGCCCTGCCTGGCGGACGCCGGATCAGGCGCAGCCGCCACAGCGCCAGGATCGGCAGCGCGGCGTAGAACAGCAGCGGCGCGATCAGCGCCGGGGTCATCAGTTCGCGCGATTCCTTGTGGTCGGTGGCCAGCACGTTGCGCAGCATGTCCGCGTCCAGGTAGACGCTGTAGCTGTTCATGTAGTGCGCGGCGAACGCGGTGGTGAGCAGCAGCAGGCTCAGCACCGGCTTGGCTACGCCGCGCCACAGCAGCAGGCCCAGCAGCAACCCGTGCACCGACAGCAGCAGCAGGAACAGCGACAGGCCCAGCTTCAGGTCGCCGGGATGGCCGCTCATCGCGCTGCGCCAGAACATGCCGTTGCAGACCAGGGCGAAGAACGCGCTGGCCGCCAGCGCCAGCGCTTCGTTGCTGAGCAGTGGGCGATAACTCCACCAGTGGGTCCGGGACTGGCTGCCAGGATGGGGCAGGGACATGCTCATGCGCGGCTTTCCTTCACGACAGGCAAAGCGACATGCATGGATCGGGCCGAAACCTGCGGCTGCCACAGCAGAACGCGGTACAGGCCCAAGGCCACGCCCCAACTCAGGGACAGCGTCCACAGATCGTGGGACAGGAAGTGCGCGCCGCGCAGCTGCTGGCCGAGCCCGAACAGTAACCCGGCGCCGAGCCCGACCGCCAGCGCCGGCCAGCGCCAGGCCGGCTTCAGCGCCAGTGCGACGAAGTACAGCGCCACCCAGGCGTAACCGGCGCTGGAATGCCCGGCCGGGAAGCAGGCCGCGTGCGGCATGCCGGCCGGCCGCGCCTCGAACAGGCCGATGTAGGGCAGGTGGCCGCCGTAGCGGCTCAGGTCCCACGGGCAGTCCATGTGGGTCAGCGACTTCAGCAGCGACACCACGCCGGTGCTCAACGCCACCGCCAGCGCCAGGTACAGCAGCGGCAGCCGGTAGCGCTGGCCGTCGGCGCGGCGCCAGGCCCAGACCGCCAGGGCGGCGGTCGCCACCCAGGCCAGAGTGCTGAGCAGCTTGCCGTCGTGATGGATCAGGCTGCGGGTCAGCGCCGCGTTCTTCAGCGCCCAGTGGCCGCCTTCCCAGCGGTACAGCAGGTCGGCGAACCAGAAGTCGCCGCCCAGGCCCATCAGCACGGTGCTGGCCAGCAGTGCCGCGGCCAGCGGCAGCCACAGATGCCGGCGATAGAACGCCGACGGCGCGGGCAGCACGGAGACGGCGGGCAGGGGCAGGGAAGGACTGTGCATGGATGCAGGCGGGCTGGACGCGCGAACGGTGGCGTGTGTCATGGTGTTGCGCTCCTTGTCGGAGACCGGTCGGATTGGGGCGCCGCAGGCGCGGCGCTTCAGCCCAGGTTGCCGTCGCGGTATTCGGGTTCCGTCCAGGTTTCATCGAGATTCGATCAAGACGCAGCGTTCCGACCGCGTTCCGACGCGCATCCGCTAGCATGGCGCCATCCCCCGTCGTCCCGGAATGCGAGCGAGTGCCATGCGGCTGTTGGTGATAGAGGACAACCGGAACCTGGTCGCGAACCTGTTCGATTATTTCGAGGTGCGAGGCCACACCCTGGACGCGGCGCCGGACGGCGTCACCGGCCTGCACCTGGCCACCACCCAACACTACGACGCGGTGATCCTGGACTGGATGCTGCCGCGCCTGGACGGGCCGCAGGTGCTGCGCGCGATGCGCGAGCAGCACCACGCCGAAGTGCCGGTGATCATGCTCACCGCGCGCGACGAGCTGCCGGACAAGATCGCCGGTTTCCGCGCCGGCGCCGACGATTACCTGACCAAGCCGTTCGCGCTGCCGGAACTGGAAGTGCGGCTGGAGGCGCTGCTGCTGCGCGCCAACGGCCGCGGCCGCAGCAAGCTGCTGCGCGTGGGCGACCTGCAACTGGACCTGGGCACGCTGGAGGCGACCCGCGGCGGCCGCACCCTGCACCTGTATCCGGCCTGCCGCAAGTTGCTGGAAGTGCTGATGCAGGCCAGCCCGGCCGCGGTCACCCGCGACCGCCTGGAGCAGGCGCTGTGGGGCGACGAGCCGCCGGACGGCGACATGCTGCGCTCGCATATCTACGACCTGCGGCGCAGCGTGGATGGCCCGTTCGCGACCAAGCTGATCCACACCCTGCCGCGCATCGGCTACCGGCTTGCGGTGGTGGACCCGCACGAGCAAGAGCATGCCGCGTAGGACCGGGCTGCGGCAACGCATCACCCTGTGGCTGGTCGGCTATGCGGCGCTGCTGTCGCTGGCGGTGTTCGTGCATGGCTACATCGTCAACGACCAGGCCGAGCAGCTGACCTGGCGTTCGCTGCTCAGCTCGGAACTGGAACATTTTCTGGCGCGCAGCGCGGTCGATCCGGACTACCGCTGGATCGACACCCGCACCGTGAGCCTGTACGGCGACGAAGGCGGCGAGCCGCTGCCGCCGACGGTGGCGGCGCTGGCGCCGGGCCTGCACGACGACGTGCCGCTGGAAGGCCGCGACAAGGTGGTGCTGGTGCAGGACGTGCACGGCCGCCGCCTGGCGCTGTCGCTGGACATCACCGAGTTGCAGAAGCACGAGGAGAACCTGGCGCTGTGGATGCTGCTGTCCAACGTGATCGCGGTGCTGCTGCTCGGCGCGCTGGTGGCCTGGGGCCTGGGCCGGGTGGTGCAGCCGCTCACCGACATGGCGCAACGCATCGGCAGCCTGCGCCCGGACCGGCCGGGCCAGCGCATCGACGTGCATCCGCGCGCCAGCGCCGAACAGGTGGTGATCGCCGATGCGTTGAACGACTACCTGCTGCGCAACGACCTGTTCGTCGAGCGAGAGCGCGCCTTCATCGACAGCACCAGCCACGAATTGCGCACGCCGGTGGCGGTGATCGGCGGCGCCGCCGAACTGGCGCTGGAGCAGTCCGACATCCCGCCCAGCGCGCGCAACCAGCTGCTGCGCATCCGCCGCACCGCCAGCGGCGTCGGCCAACTGATCTCGTTGCTGCTGGTGCTGGCCAAGGACCCGGCGCGGCTGGCGCGCGGCAGCGACCTGGTGCGCCTGGACCAGTTGCTGCCGGACATCGTCGAAGACCATCGCCACCTGTGCGCCGACAAACGCCTGGAACTGGTGCTGGCGCCGTTGCCGCCGTGCGAGGTGCTGGCGCCGCTGGCGATCGTGCAGGCGGCGATCGGCAACCTGCTGCGCAACGCGATCGAGAACAGCGACCAGGGCATGATCCAGATCGCGATGCCGGCGCCGGGCGTGGTGCGCATCGACGACCCCGGCCACGGCATGGCGCCGGAAGAGATCAGCGCCATCTACATGCGCATGGCCCGCGGCGGCGGCCGCGAGGGCAGCGGCATCGGCCTGGACCTGATCGCGCGCCTGTGCGAGCACCTGGGCTGGTCGCTGCAACTGGATTCGGATGCGGGGCAGGGCACGCGGGCGACATTGGATCTGCGTCCGGCATTGAAGGATGCTGGGGCGGCGTAGCGCGTTGCCTCGTTTGCACCGGAGCGGCATGGGCATGGGCATCGGCTCGCGGCTATTGCCGCGCAACCTGTACCGCAACCTGTAGGAGCGGCTTCAGCCGCGACCGCGTCCGCAGCTGGGTTGCCATCCATGCCCTGATGGCATCCGAAGCCCGTGCGCTATCCCGCTTCGTTCGTCGCGACTGAAGTCGCTCCCACAGTGGCTTGCGGCAGATTGGCTGGTGCACTGTGGGAGGGACTTCAGTCCCGACTGCATGCGTAGCCGGTTGGCATCCGTGCTTCGTTCGTCGCGGCTGAAGCCGCTCCTACAGTGGCCTGCGGCAGATTGGCTGGGTGCACTGTGGGAGGGACTTCGGTCCCGACTGCGTGCGTAGCCGGCCGGCATCCGTGCTTCGTTCGTCGCGGCTGAAGCCGCTCCTGCAGTGGCTTGCAGCAGATTGGCTAGGTGCGCTGTGGGAGGGACTTCAGTCCCGACTGCATGCGTAGCCGGTTGGCATCGGTACTTCGTTCGTCGCGGCTGAAGCCGCTCCTACAGTGGCTTGCGGCAGATTGGCTGGGTGCATTGTGGGAGGGACTTCAGTCCCGACTGCATGCATAGCCAGTTGGCCTCCGTGCTTCGTTCGTCGCGGCTGAAGCCGCTCCTACAAGAATTCGGAAGCCGAGGGATTGCTTGCGCGGGCCTCAGGCCTGCTGCGGCAGCAAGCCACGTTGCAGCAGCCAGGCGCGCGCGTCTTCGGCGTCCTGTTCGAACCAGGCCCGTGTCGAACCCAGCCGGTAGGTGTAGCCCCAGGTATCCATGTCGGCCATCAGCCGCGCGCTGCCGACGCCGGGCAGCGCGTCGGCCAGCACGATCTGCAGGTAGCAGGTGGCGTCCTCTTCCTCGACCGAGTCGGTGGCGTCGGTATGCACCAGCGCGCGCCGTTCCGGCGGCAGCACGATCAGGTGGCAGGCTTCGTGCAGCAGCGAATGCACCGGTGTGTCGTCGCGCACGTACACGTCGCTGGCGATCACGCCGGCTTCCGGTTCGCCCCAGTAGCTGCCGGGAATCTTGGCGCCGTCGGCGACCCGGTGCAGCATCAGCCCGTGCCGGGCCAGCAGCGCGCGCGGCGCGTCCAGGCCGATGGCGCCGACGGTCAGGACCTCGGCAGCGGGTGCGGAGCGGGAGTCGTCGGTCTGCATCGGAAGGTCGGCAAGGAGGGACGGCGCGAGAGGCAATCGGCAACGCATTGGCGGCGGTTGGGCCGGCCGACAGCGCGACTACCGTGCCGCTCGAACTCGTGCGTTCGGTGAGCGCAGCTGGGGTGGTGCACGCAACCATGGCGCATTTCGGGCGCCGCAGTGCATTTTCGTGGGGACGTTATGTCGAACACACCACCGAACAACGTGGCTCAGGCTGCGCGCCACGGTCGCTATCCACGACCGCAGCACGCTGCCCGGTTCAGGGCGTCGGCCCTTCCGGCAATGCCACCGAGATATCGAGCACGTCGTGTTCGCCGTCCTTGACCAGGTCCACCTTGACCGCGTCGGCGTCGATGTTGACGTACTTCTTGATCACTTCCAGCAGTTCGCGCTGCAGCAGCGGCAGGTAATCCGGGCCGCCGCGGTGGTTGCGTTCCTGCGCGATGATGATCTGCAGGCGGTTCTTGGCCGTCTCGGCGGTGTTCTTCTTGGCCTTGAGAAAGTCGAATAGTCCCATGCTCACCCTCCGAACAACTTGGTGAAGAAGCCCTTCTTCTCCACGGAGATGAAGCGCATCGGGCGCTCTTCGCCCATGATCCGGGCCACGGCGTCGTCGTACGCCTGGCCGGCCGGGGACTCGCCGTCCAGGATCACCGGCTCGCCCTTGTTGGAGGCGTTGAGCACGTCGCCGGATTCGGGGATCACGCCGATCGCCTTCAGCCCCAGCACTTCTTCCACGTCGGTGATGCTGAGCATCTCGCCGCCTTCCACCCGGCCCGGGCTGTAGCGGGTCAGCAGCAGGAACGCCGGCACGGTCTGGCCTTCCTCGGCCTTGCGGGTCTTGGAGTCGAGCAGGCCGATGATGCGGTCGGAGTCGCGCACCGAAGAGACTTCCGGGTTGACCACGACCACGGCGCGGTCGGCGAAGTACATCGCCAGGAACGCGCCCTTCTCGATGCCGGCCGGCGAATCGCAGACGATGTATTCGAAGCCTTCGGCGACCAGGTCCTTGAGCACCTTCTCCACGCCTTCCTGGGTCAGTGCGTCCTTGTCGCGGGTCTGCGAGGCGGCCAGCACGTACAGGTTGTCGAAGCGCTTGTCCTTGATCAGTGACTGCTTGAGCGTCGCCTCGCCGTGCACCACGTTGACGAAGTCGTACACCACCCGGCGCTCGCAGCCCATGATCAGGTCGAGGTTGCGCAGGCCCACGTCGAAGTCGATGACGGCGACCTTCTTGCCGCGTCGCGCCAGCCCGCAGGCCAGGCTCGCGCTGGTGGTGGTCTTGCCGACGCCGCCCTTGCCGGAGGTGACTACGATAATTTCAGCCAAAGGAATGTCTCCTGATACGTTCGGTTGTAGGGCCGCGTCAATCTTGCGCGGCGATCTTGATCTGGTCCTGCTCCAGCCAGACCTGGACGGCCTTGCCACGCAGTTCCTTGGGAATATCGTCCAGCACCTTGTAGTGGCCGGCGATGGCAACCAGTTCGGCGTGGAAGTCGCGGCAGAAGATCCGCGCCTCGGTGTTGCCCTGCGCGCCGGCCAGCGCGCGACCGCGCAGGCTGCCGTAGATGTGGATGCTGCCGTCGGAGATCACTTCGGCGCCGGCGCCGACCGTGGCCACCACGGTCAGGTCGCAGTTCTCCGCGTACAGCTGCTGGCCCGAGCGCACCGCGGTCTTCTGCATGCGGCCCGGCTGCGGGCGCGCCGCAGGGCGGGCGGCGGCGGGGGCGGCGGCGAGAGCGGGGCGGGCGCGGCGGCGGGAGCGCCGCCGTCGATGCGCTCGTACTGGGCGCGGAACTTGGCCAGCAGCGGCAGGCCCAGCGCCTCGGACAGCTGTTCGGTCTCGCGGGTGCCATAGGCCAGCGCCACCGGCAGCACGCCGGCGGCGCGCAGGCCTTCCAGCAGCGCGCGCGCGGTGGCGGTGTCGGGCGTCTGCGCCAGGCCGCCGAAATCGATGATCACCGCGGCGCGGCCGAACAGCTTGGGCGCGCGCTGCACGCGCTCGCGCATTTCCTGGGTCAGGCGCGCCACGTCCAGGGTGCGGATGCGCAGGTTGGCGATGCCGACCTGGCCGATCTTCAGTTCGCCTGCCTGCTCGAAATCCAGATTCACCGACGACACGCTCAGGTCCCGGTCGGGCGCTGGGCCCGCTGCAGGCGACGGGCATGGCCGACCCAGGGCAGGTCGGGCAACTGCTCGCCGTAGGTCTCGCGGACCCAGGCGTAACTGCACAGATCCTTCAACAGCATGCTGGCACGCACTTCCACCTCGTTCATCGTGTTCTGGCCCACTTCGCGGAAACCGAAGCTGCCGTGGAACAGCAGCGCCGCGTCCGCGCCATGGTCCAGGAAAACCTCGCACGCCAGCTGCGGGTAGCGCAGCTCGGCGTAGCTCTGCACGTCGGCATAGAACGCGCGGCCGACGCCACCGCCGCGGCGGCGGCTGGCCACCACGATGCGGTCGATATAGAAGAAGGCCGGATAACGCTCGCGAAACCAGGCGAAATTGCTGCTGTCGTGATCGCTGTCGCCGCCGAAGCCGACCAGGAAGCCGGCCAGGTTGCCGTCGCGCTCGGCGACGCGGAAGTATTCTGCGGTTTCGTAGAAGCGGTGCAGCTTGGCCGAATCCAGCGGCAGGATCGCCAGTCCGGCGTTGTTGTTCAGGGCCAGGACCGAATCGAGCTCGTGCTCGCGCACGTCGCGGATGACGATCGACATTGGGACTCCGTTGCTGATGCGCGCGCGGCCAGATGCGGACCGCCAGCCGGATTATCGCACGCGTGGCCCGGGGCGGCGAGCCGCGCATGCATGACTTCCGTGGGAGTGCATTGCGCGCCGTTCATCCTAAGATGCGTGCATGTTGGGAAACCTCAGCCATACCCGCGTCCTGCGCTTCGCCGGCCTGTTCACCTGGGCCATGATCGCCATGCCGCTGGTCTACACCTACTGGATCCCGGAAGAGGGCTTGAACCGGCGTGGCGGCTGGGAAGCGGCGATGATGTCCGGCTTCTTCATCGCCTTCGGCGGCAGCTACTACTGGCTGACCCGCGGGCTGGGCAGCGGCGGCCACGCGCATTGGTACGATCGGCTGATCCTGCTGCTGCTGACCGTCTGCGCGCTGGCGGTCAGCTATCTGACCGGAAGCGGGCTGGGCAGCATCCTGATGATGGTGGCGGCGGGGGTGATCCCGTGGCTGCTGCCGGTGCGGATCGGCGTGCTGTGGCTGGTGCTGAGCCAGTTGGCGGTGCTGCCGGTGTACTACCTGCTGGTCGGCTTTCCGATGTTCGACGCGCTGATGCAGTCGCTGCTGTACGGCGGCTTCTCCATGTTCATCTTCGTCACCAGCCTGGTCGCGCGGCAGCAGGCGCAGGCCCGCGAGGAGCAGCGCCAGCTCAATGCCGAGCTGCGCGCCACCCGCGCGCTGCTGGCCGAAAGCGCCCGGGTCAACGAGCGCACCCGCATCTCGCGCGAGCTGCACGACCTGCTCGGCCACCACCTGACCGCGCTGAGCCTGAACCTGGAAGTGGCCGGCCACATCACCGAGGGCCGCGCCCAGGAGCATGTGCACCAGGCGCATACCCTGGCCAAGCTGCTGCTGACCGACGTGCGCGAGGCGGTCAGCCATCTGCGCGACAGCGGCGCGATCGACCTGGCCGCGGCGCTGCGGCCGCTGGTCGAGCGGGTGCCGTCGCTGCGGATCCACCTGCAGGTGGACGAGCCGCTGACCGTCGAGGATCCGGAGCGCGCGCATGTCTTGCTGCGCTGCACCCAGGAAATCATCACCAACACGGTGCGCCACGCGCAGGCCGACAACCTGTGGATCCAGGTGCGCCGCGAAGGCCCGCAGGTGGTGATCCGCGCCCACGACGATGGCCGCGGCTGCGAGGCGCTGCTGCCCGGCAACGGCCTGCGCGGCATGCGCGAGCGGCTGAGCCAGTATGGTGGCAGCCTGGAAATCGATGCGCCGCAGGGCACGGGCTTCCGCCTGCGCGCCTCGGTCCCGAGCGCGGCCGCTTTGCTGCCGCCCGCCGTTTCACAAGGAGTGTTGTGATGATCCGTGTCTGCCTGGTCGACGACCAAACCCTGGTGCGGCAGGGAATCCGCTCGCTGCTGGCGTTGGACGGCGGGATCGAGGTGATCGCCGAGGCCAACGACGGCCGCCAGGCGGTGGAGCTGATCCCGCAGGTGAAGCCGGACGTGGTGCTGATGGACATGCGCATGCCGGCGATGTCCGGGCTGGAGGCGCTGCAGATGCTGTCGCGCAACGGCACGCTGCCGCCGACCATCATCCTGACCACCTTCGACGACGACCAGTTGGTGCTGGCCGGGCTCAAGGCCGGGGCCAAGGGCTACCTGCTCAAGGACGTGTCGCTGGAACAGCTGGTCGGCGCGATCCGCGCGGTGGCCGCCGGCGGTTCGCTGGTGCAGCCGGCGGTGACCCAGCGCCTGCTGTCGGGCCTGGAGCACATGCGCAACGACTTCGTCAGCCTGGACCGGCCCGACCCGCTGACCGACCGCGAGACCGAGATCCTGCGGCTGATGGCCAGCGGCTTCTCCAACAAGGAGATCGCCAACTCGCTGGGCGTGGCCGAGGGCACGATCAAGAACCACGTGTCCAACATTTTGTCGAAGTTGGGTGTGCGCGACCGCACCCGGGCGGTGCTGAAGGCATTCGAGCTGCAGTTGGTCTGACGGGCCAGGATGCCCAGCCGGCGCAGCGCGCCGGGCCGGGCGTTCGCGCGCGCCGACGTCGCGCCAGCCTTTGTGGGAGCGACTTCAGTCGCGACGAACGCAGCGGCAGGCCCGCCGAGCCTGGATGGGGTCAGAGCCGATGGCCTTTGCGTCACACCGTCCCGGACGCATTGGTCTGGCCGCCCGGCCCGGCGGCATCGCTCGCGCGCAGGCGCAAAGGCCGCGCCGAAGCTGGCTGGCCTGCAGCGCCGCGGCCCCGCGCCAACCCTGTCGGCCACTGTTTGCGCGACAATGGTCTGGTCGCCGGCTGGACCGTGCGGCGGCGCTGTGCACGGCGCCTTCGCGGGGAATTGGCCACTGTGCTGAATTCCGCGCCGCGATGTGCATGACCACGAACCGCGAAGCCTGCTAGGATGGCCGCTTCGCTTCATTAACCCGGCCGTGGGATCGGCCCCGGAGACCTCCTGAATGACCCGTATTATCGAATTCCTGATCGCACTGGGGATCGTGGCTGGCCTGTTCGTCATCGTCGGCCTGGTGCTGCCTTCGGAGCGTCACATGTCCGAGAGCGTCGAAACCAATCGGCGCATGACCATTGTCTATGACACGGTGAACAGCCTGCGTCGTTTCAAGGACTGGAACCCTCTGGTGCTACGCGATCCGCGTATCCAACTGAAGCTTTCCGGTCCTGAAGCCGGCGTCGGCGCCCGCCTCGACTACACCTCCAGCGAGGGCTACATCGGCAAGGGCAGCTGGACCATCACCTCGACCGAGAAGAACAAGCAGGTCGTCATCGGCATCGAAGACGAGAGCAAGGGCAGCGACAAGACCACGTCGTTCAAGCTCGAGCCGACCGGCAAGAGCGGTCGCAACGTCAAGATCACCCAGGACTACACGGTCAAGTACGGCTGGGACCTGTTCGGTCGCTATGCCGGCCTGTACGTGAGCCGCCATGTCGGCGACGACATCAAGCTGGGCCTGTCGCGGCTGAGCAACGTGCTGGCCACCGTGCCGAACGTCGACTACCGCGCCGAGGAAACCCCGCTGACCGACCTGAAGGTCGTCGACGTCCCGTCCGAGGATCTGCTGGTGGTCAACGCCGGCAACATCGACCGCGACAACGACTCCATCAAGAAGTCCATCAAGGACAACCAGGAGTGG
This sequence comes from Xanthomonas sp. SI, assembly GCF_014236855.1. Taxonomy (NCBI): domain Bacteria; kingdom Pseudomonadati; phylum Pseudomonadota; class Gammaproteobacteria; order Lysobacterales; family Lysobacteraceae; genus Xanthomonas; species Xanthomonas sp. SI. The sequence continues at coordinate 3,659,792 of NZ_CP051261.1, read as the reverse complement.
ATCAAGCGGGTGATGGACGCCAACGGCCTGGAAGCGGCCGGTCCGGTGCGCATCGTTACCACCGATTTCGGTTCCGACAAGTACGCCTTCGACGTGACCCAGCCGGTGCGCAAGCGTGCCGGTGGCGCGCCGAAGCCGGACGCAGCGGCCAAGCCGGAAGAGAAGAAGGACGATGCGGCTGCTCCTGCAGCTCCGGTCGATGCGACCCCGGTTGCCGCCAGCGGCGATCCGATGAAGCTGACCATCCCGCAGGGCGCGCCGGTCACCTACCTGCGTACCGAAGCGCACCGTTCCGCGTTCGCCAGCTACACCGGCCACATGGCGGGCCTGGATGCGGCGCGCAATGCGGTCCGCGCCTGGGCCGCCACCAGCGGCTACGACGTGACCGACCGTCCGTACGAAGCCTGGAAGGGCGGCGTGGACAAGGCGTTCACGCCGGAAGGCACGTACGACATCTACTGGGCGATCAAGTAAGCCGTCGCCTGGATGGATGAGTGACCCGAAACGCGCCGCTTCTTGCGGCGCGTTTCGTTTGTGGGGCCGGAAACCGGCCGCAACGGAGCACCGTCATGCTGAATCTCGATCGGCGTTCGCGCAAACGTTCCTGGCTGGCCTGCGCCGGCGGCCTGTTGGCAGCCGCCGCGATCGGCCTGTCCGCCTATGCCTCGCACGGCGTCGCCGAGCCGCTGGCGCAATCGCATCTGCAGACTGCGGCCCTGTACGCGTTCGGCCATGGCCTGGCGCTGGCGGCACTGGCTCGCAGCAGCGAACGCCTGCTCGGCCGCGCCGCCTTGGTGCTGTTGCTGCTCGGCACGCTGCTGTTCTCCGGCAGCCTGGCCGGCAACGCGCTGGCGCAGTGGCCGACCCGGCTGGCCCCGGTCGGCGGGACGACGCTGATGCTGGGCTGGGCGCTGTACGCGCTGGATGCGCTGAGGCGTTGAGATGCCCCGTCACGCGCGCGGATTCGACACCCAGGCCGCCTACGACTATCTGAGCCGGCGCGACCGCAAGCTCGGCGCGTGGATGCGCCGGATCGGCCCGATCGCGCCGCAGCCGGGCTGGGCCAAGCCGTTCGATCCGGTCGATGCGCTGGCGCGCGCGATCCTGTTCCAGCAGCTCAGCGGCAAGGCCGCGGCGACCATCGTCGGCCGCGTCGAGGCGGCGATCGGCAGCCCCCGGCTGCATGCCGACACGCTGGCGCGGATCGACGATCCCGGCCTGCGCGCCTGCGGCGTGTCCGGCAACAAGGCGCTGGCGCTGCGCGATCTGGCGCAGCGCGAGGCGGCCGGCGAGATTCCTTCGTTGCGCAAACTCGCCTTCATGGACGACGAGGCGATCGTGCAGGCGCTGCTGCCGGTCCGCGGCATCGGCCGCTGGACGGTGGAGATGATGCTGCTGTTCCGCCTGGGCCGTCCCGACCTGCTGCCGGTGGACGACCTGGGCGTGCGCAAGGGCGCGCAGCGGGTGGACACGCTGGAGCAGATGCCCACGCCGCAGTCGCTGGACGCGCGCGGCGAACGCTGGGGTCCGTATCGCAGCTATGCCAGTTTCTACCTGTGGAAGATCGCCGACTTCAGCGACGCCACCAAGCTGCCCACGCCGCGTTCGCAGGAGTAGGGTCGCGCGGCATCGTGATGCTCCTCTGTAGGAGCGGCTTCAGCCGCGACCGGGCGTTACCGGGGAGGAAGGTCCCGGTCGCGGCTGAAGCCGCTCCTACAGGTTTGGTCGCAGGCTGCGGCGGTGCTCGGCAGCACGTCCTGCGCCGCGCGCGCCATCGCCTCCGGCTTCATGCCGGCAAATACTTGTCCCACAGCCGATTGCGGAAGCGGTGCTGCGGATCGATGCGGCGCTTGATCTGCGCGAACGCCTCGGCTTCGGGGTAGGCCGCGGCGAACTGGCGCGGGGTGGCATGCAGCCGGTACGGCAGGTAGTAGCGGCCGCCGTGCGCCAGTGCCGCATCGATCAACTGCCGGGTCCACACCGCCGCGGCCCGGTCCGGGGCGGCGCCGCTGCGCTGCTTGTAGTACAGCACGAAGGAGAACACCGGCTGCGGCGCCCAGCGCAGCAGCGACACCGTGTCGACAGGCGAGTGGCGGATCGAGACGTTGAGCGCGTTGACCTCGTGGCGGCGCAGGATCGCGCCCATCTCGCGCGCGAATGCGGCGAACGCCGGCAGCGGCAGGAAGTATTCCTGCAGCAGGTAGGTGGACATGCGCCGGGTGCGCGGTTCCAGCGAGCGCGCGTCCAGGCTGGCCTGGCAATTGCGGCGCATCACCGCCGGCGTGTGCAGCAGCGGTTCGGTCTGGTAGCGCTCGCGCAACGACTCGCCCAGCGGCAGTTCGGAGGCGGCCCAGATCAGGTTCTGATCGCGCGCGTAGTCCTGCCCGCGCGGCACCAGCCGGCGCGTGTCGGTGGGCGTCGCGTCGCTGCGCAGCCAGGTCACCGCCAGCGGGCGATCGAAGTGCGGCGGCATCAGGTCGGCGTTGTGCATCACCGCGCGCGGGTCGGCGGCGATGCGTTCGGCGAAGAAGGCCGGATAGTCCGCCAGCGCCACGCGCTGCGCATGCCGTTCCAGCATGTCGTTGCGGGCCAGCGACAGTTCCACTTCGGTGACCACGCCGAGGCCGCCGTAGCCGCCGATCGCCGCGGAAAACAGCTCGGCATCGCGCTCGCGGTCGAGCTCGTGCACCTCGCCCTGCGCATCCACCAGTTGCAGTGCCTGCACCGTATGCGCGATCGGCCCGGCATGCAGGTAGCGGCCATGGCAGTTGACCGCGACCGAGCCGCCGACGCTGAAATTGCTGTAGCTCTGCATCACCGCGACCGCCAGGTCGTGCGGGTCGATCAGGTCCTGCACGTCGCGCCAGCGCATGCCGCTGCGCACGCGGATGCGCTGCGCGGCCGGGTCCAGACGCACCAGCCCGACCAGTTCGCGCAGATCCAGATGCAGCGAGCCGGCGGCGCCGATCTGCCCGCCCATGCTGTAGCGCGCGCCGCCGATCGAGACCGCGCCGCGGCTGTCGCGCAACAGCGCGGCGACTTCGGCCACGCTGCGCGGCGTGGCGATGCACGCGACCGCGGTGCGGTCGATGCCTGCGATATCGGTGACCTGCGCCGCGGCGGCGGTCTCGCGCCGGCAGCCCGGCATCGCCAGTGCGGCGCCGGCGCCTAGCAGGGCGGCGGTGGTCGCACGGCGCTGTTTGTCGATGTGCTCGTCCATAAGCAAGGTGTTCTCAGTGGGATTGGCAGGGGTGTACGTCAGTCAATCGGCGACCAGTTCCACCTGCGTCTGCACGCGCACCCAGGCATCCTGGCTGGGATCGTTGAGCGTGGCGTGCAGCGTATAGGTGCCGAGCGGATCCGCCGGTTCGAAGCGCAGCTGCAGCGACAGCGGTGCCAGTTCCAGCATGCCGGGCGCGGCCGGTTTGCCGCCGGTGGTCAGCGGTCGCGCAGGTTCCTGCAGCGCGACCTGGCCGTCCGGCCCGAGCATGCGCAGGCTCAGTCGCGCGTCGCAGGCGCCGTCGTTGTTGGGGCTGGGCGCGCAGCCCGAATACAGCACGACCACGCGCAGCGGTTCGCCGCGGCGCACGCGGGTGGCCGTGCGCAGTTGCGGGCCGTGGCTGCTGTCGGTCTCGGTCCACTCTTTCCCGAAACGCGCGAATGCGGCTTCGTCGGCGACGTGGACCGTCGCCGCGAAGTTCTTGTCGTGCGCGCGCTCGGCGCTGTCGGCGACGGGTTTGCCCTGGCGGTCGTGCCACTGCGCGGAGGCGTCGAACGACAGGAGCAGCAGTCCGAGGGCGCAACACGCCAGGCCGCCGCGCCATTGACGCTCTACACGATGCTCCATGCCGACCTTCATGCCGACGCTCCCGCATGCCAGCGCCAATGCCAGGGTTCGTAGACGATGCCGTGCGGATTGTCGCGCGGATAGCTCATCCGGTAGCCGAAGCCGGCGGCATGCGCGCGCAGCCAGGCGAAGGCCGCGGTGCGCTCGAAGCTCTCCTCGGCCGGCGGCTCGCCGGGCGTGCCGATGTCCAGCGCATCGCCGCTGTGGTGTTCGCTGTAGCCGGGCGCGGCATTGACCTGCAGGATCTGCTGCAAGCTTTGCCCGCGCGCGAACTTGCGCGCGAAGATGCCCAGTTGGTAGTCGTGGCTGCGGTAGCCGGAGATCGCTTCCAGCACCACGCCGTCGCGCGCGGCGGCGCGCTGCAGCGCCGGCCAGGCGCGCGCGGCGCCGGCGCTCAGCCACAGCGGGCGCCGGTAGCGGTCGCGGCCGGCGCCATGCAGGGTGGCGGGTTCGGCCTGCAGCGGCAGGCCGGTGCTGCGCGCATAGTCCTCGGCGTCCAGGCCAAGGCCGGTCAGGCGTTCGTGCAAGGCGCTCAGCGGCAGCAGCCCGGCGTCGCCGGGTTGCCGGCGCAGGGGCAGGGCGTCGAGGCGATCCAGTGCCGCATCGATGCCGGGTTCGTGCATCAGCCGCGGCAGCAGCGCGTGCAGGCCGTGCGCGGAGGCGGCCGCCAGGTAGCGGCCGTCGCACTTGCGCCGCAACAGCCAGGTCGCCTGCGCGAGCAGGCGCGCGTCGACGTTGCCGCGCGCGCGCAGCAACCCGGCCGGCAGCAGTTCGATGCATTCGGTATTGAGCAGCAGGGCGGGAGCGGGGCGCATCCGCACAGGGTAGGGCTAAGCGCGGTGCGCGGCCAGCCGTTGCAGGTCCTGCAGCAACTGCCGCGGCTGTTCGGGGCTCAGCAGCAGCCAGCGCCCGTCGCGCAGCGGCAGCGCCAGCACGCGGCTGGCATCGGTGACCAGGCAGAACGCGCGCTGGCCGTTGCGCATGCGGAAATAGCCGGATTTGAAGCCGGGCAACGCGTAGGCGATGGTCTTGCGGGTCGGCGCGAATTCGCCGTGCTCGGCCAGGTCCACCACGCGTGCCTGCGCCAGATCGATCTGGGCGATGTCGGTGCGCGCGGCGAACATGCTGGAGCGGATCAGCAGCGTCCGTTCCTGCAGGCGGATGCCGCGCCGCAGGTAGAACAGGCTCAGCACCGTACCGGTCGCCGACAGCAGCACCAGGGTGGCCCAGTGCAGGCGATGGCCGCGATCCGGGCTGGACAGGCCCACGGCGGCGACCAGGCCGGCGGCGAGCAGCAGCGGCAGCCACAGGCCCAGCAGCGGCAGGCGCCCGGGCGTGGCCACACGGTAGTCGCGGGAGGCCGGTGCGGCGCGGGAATGGCTGTGCATGGCGGTCATTGTTGTGTGCGGAGTCGTTGTGCGCGGATCCACTGCGCGGTATCGGCGATCAGCTGCGGGTCGACATGTCCGGGTTGCCCGTACTCGGCCGGCCCGGGCGCGCCGCTGCCGGCGATGCCGAGATGGTTGAGCTGCGCATAGCGGTGCAGGGTCGCGCGAGGATCCCCGCCCAGCGCCTGCTGCCAGCGCTGCCAGTCCGGCGCGGTGACCTGGAAGTCGCGCTCGCCCTGCAGCCATAGCACCGGCTGGCGCAGGGCGAGGACGTCGGCCACCGGATCAACCTCGTCGAACGCGCGCCAGTACGCGGCCGGCAGGTCCTGCGGCGAATCGGTCCGCGCCACCGCACCGTCGCCGCGGACCTTGGCCACGCGCCGCTCGATCTCGGCCACGCGCGCCTTGCCCTCGGCGGACGGCGTGCCCTGCAGGCCGAGCAGATAGCGGTTCTGGTCGAGCAGCAGGTCCAGCAGCGAGCGCGCCGGTGCCGCCCACAGGACGATGCCGGCGGTCTTGCCGGACATGCGCGCGATGCGCGCGGCGAGCATGCCGCCCTGGCTGTGGCCCATCACGAAGATGCGCCTGGGGTCGATACCCGGCGTGTGCGCCAGCGCCGCGACCGCGGCGACGGCATCGTCGGTGGTTTCGTCGTCCATGGTGAAGCCGTCCTGCATGCGCCCGGCGAAGCTTTCCGGCAGGGCGAAGGTGCGCTTGTCGTAGCGCAGCACCGCGATGCCTTGCGCGGCGAGGCCACGCGCGACATCGAGGAACGGCCGGTTCGGGCCGATGGTCTCGTCGCGGTCGAGCGGGCCGGAGCCCTGCACCAGCACCACGGCCGGGAACGGTCCCTTGCCGGCCGGCAAGGCCAGGGTGCCGGGCAGCGGACCGACCGCGAACGCCTGTTCGGCGAAGCCGGCATCGGCAGCGGGCGGCGGCGGGGCCGGTGGCGCCGCCGGGGTCAGCAGCAGGCCGGCGATCTTGCCTTCGGCGTTCACCGTGACATGCAACAGCATCGCCCCGCGTTCGAACTGCAGGCGTCGCTCGATCAGGCTGAGCCCTTGCTGCTGGCGTTCGCTGGCCGTGCCGCGCTGCTGCAACGCACCCATCTGCGCGGACACCATGTGCCAGGCCTCGGCTAGTTTCTCGGCCGGCACCGCTTGCGCCATCGCCGGCGTGAAGTCGCGTTCGGCCGCGGCGATGTCGCCGGCCTGCAGGCGGTCCAGCAGCGTGTCGGCAGTCTGTTGCGGCGTGGCCGCCAGCGCGCAGGAGCACGCCAGCAGCAACGGCAGCGCGAGCCGCGGCGCGCAGCGCAGGCGCATGTCAGAGTTCCCGCTTGAACATCAGCAGCGGCTTGGTGCCCGGCAGGGTGAGGACGTTGATCAGTTCCCAGCCCAGCTTGCCTTGCTTGCTCAGCTCGGCCTGCAGTTCCTCCATCTTCAGACCCATCAGCAGATTGGTCTTGGTTTCGAGGGTGAGGTATTCCCAGCGCTTGCTCATGCTTCAGGTTCCTTGTCGTCCTGCGGCTTGGGCAGCCGGCCGGCCTTGCGCAGCGCGTCGCGCAACACGTATTCGATCTGCGCGTTGAGGCTGCGCAACTCGTCGTCGGCCCAGCGCTGCACCGCCGCCAGCACGTCGGCGTTGATGCGCAGCGGATAGGCCTTCTTCTCGCTCATGCGCGATGGCTCCTGTGCATCCGTGCGGCTGCTGCCGCACGGAGGTGGCGGGGCTCGCGCATCAGTACAGCGAGCCGGCGTTGACGATCGGTTGCGCGCCGCGGTCCGAGCACAGCACGGTCAACAGGTTGCTGACCATGTGCGCCTTGCGCTCCTCGTCCAACTGCACGGTGCCGTTCTTCTCCAGTTCGGCCAGCGCCATTTCGACCATGCCCACCGCACCGGCGACGATGCGCGTGCGCGCGGCGATCACCGCGTTGGCCTGTTGCCGCTGCAGCATCGCCTGAGCGATTTCCGGCGCATAGGCGAGGTGGCTGATGCGCGCCTCGATCACGTCCACGCCGGCCTGGGTCAGGCGCTCGTCGAGGTGGCGCTTGAGCTGCTCGCTGATCTCGGCGGGGTGGCTGCGCAGCGAGATCTGGTTGTCCTCGTGCTGGTCGTAGGGATAGCTGGTGGCCATCGCGCGCAGCGCCGATTCGGACTGGATGTGCACGAAGCTCTCGTAGTCGTCGACGTTGTACACCGCCTCGGACGCGTCGATCACCTGCCACACGATCACCGCGGCGATCTCGATCGGGCTGCCGTCCAGTTCGTTGACCTTGAGCCGGCCGCTCTCGAAGTTGCGCACGCGCTGGCTGACCTTCTTCTTCGAATAGAAGGGGTTGTTCCAGCGCAGGCCGTTGTCCTTGACCGTGCCCACGTACTTGCCGAACAGGCTCAGCACCGCGGCCTGGTTCGGCTGCACCGTGTACAGGCCGCACAGGCTGAACAGGGCGACCGCGCCCAGCAGCAGCGACAGCAGCACCAGCGGCAGCGAGCTCGGCCCGCCGCTGACCGGGTCCTTGATGACGCCCATCACGAACAGCCACAGCGCCAGCGCGGACAGCGCCAGGACGCCGAGCAGAAGCGGAATGCCGGGCAGTGAGCGAAGCGTGCGTTCTTTCATGGCGGTTTCCCCAGGTGTGTTGCGAAAAGATATCACTTTGATATCTCTTTGCAAGAGGGGCGTCATGCCGCTGTGGCGCAGATCGAGCGGCGGCCGTCGTGAAGGCATTGCGGTCATGACCGTCTGGGAGGAGTGCACCGCTGGCGGCTGCTGCCGCAGGCACGATGCATCCCTCGCGCACGGCGCTGGCGTGGGCGCGGACAGTGCGTGCGGTGCGGCAGCTTCGGCGATCAGCCGCCGAGGATGACCACGGGCGTACGCAGCGTGGCCAGGTGATGGGTGCCGACGGCGATGTCGCTGCGGTAGCAACCGGGAACCTCGACGGTGCAGCGTTTGCCGACGCGCACGCCTGCGGCGATGTCCACGCGCCGGCCCAGCGTCGCGTGGCTGCCGATCACGGCTTGCGCACCGACGAAAACTCCGGCGTCGATCCATGCAGACGCGCCGATCTTCGCGCCGTGTTCCAGCACGGCCGCGGTCCCGATCCAGGCGTTGTAGGCGATGTCGCAATGCGCGCCGACGATCGCGCCAGCGCCGACCATGCAGTTCTCGCCCACCTTCGCGGTGGGCGCGACCGTGGCGCCACGGCAGATCAGCGGCGGCAGCTTGATCCCGCGCGATTTCAGTTCGCCCATCAGCTCCAGGCGGCGGAAATTGAGGAATTGCGGTCCCCAGGCGACGAAAGCGGTCGTATCGGCGCCGGCCAGCGCAGGCAGCGCGCCCAGGTCGAAGCGGTAGTCCTGGTCCTGGCCGACGTCCACCGGATGCAGCACGGTCTCCGGCGCCGCTTCGGCCCAGGCGGCCAGCGCCCACTGCAACAGCGCGCCGGAGCCGATCAGGTATTTCTCAGAGGACATGGCGGCCCTCCATGACATCCATGTACCAGCGCTCGACCTGCATGTTGCCATGCTCGTAATTGCCCAGCACCGCGCGCGGCGCGCCGGAGTGCAGGCCCGATTGCACGCTTTCCATGATCTCGATGTCCTCGCGCAGCACTTTCTCCGCGCCTTGCAGATGCGCCAGCAGCACCGCATCGGAGGTCGCGTAGCGGTGCTTCTTGCGCGCGGTGACGTAATACACCGTGAGATCGGTGCGCTGCGCGGACAGCGGCTGGTGGTGCTCGATGATGAAGGAATAGCCGCCCGACCCCGATGCGATATGCAGGTTGGGGTACAGCAGCCAGTTCAGGTACCAGTCGTCGTTGCCGAAGCGCTCGACCTTGTCGTGCCAGGCGTAGTGCGGAAGCGACAGCAAGGGTTGGTCGAGTCCGCCGCCGCTGAAACCGCGCAGCCTGGCCAGGTGTTCGGCCTGCGAGGCGCTGCCTTGCGCGTGATAACGGTGCGCATCGGCGATCTCGGCGTCGCCCATCTGCACCTGGAATTTCACCTGCTGGGACAAAGTGCGCGGATGCACGAAGCGCGGGTGCAGCGCATCGCGCAAGTTCTCGTAGGCCAGCTTCCAGTTGAAGTTCGCCTCGAAGGTCGCGACCAGCACCTCGCTGTCGAACTGTTCGGATGCCCGCCGCAACATGTCCAGCGCCGGCAGCGAAAACTGCGCTTCCAGCGGGAGCGGATTTGCGGAAAGATTTACGAACACCAGATTGCCGATGCAGGCCACGGCGAAGCGCTGCAGCCGCAGGCATTCGCGCTGCGGCGGCGGCAGGCGATAGGCGTCGTCGTGGAACGGGATGTTGTCCACGCCGCCTTCGGCGCCATAGCGCCAGCCGTGGTAGCTGCAGACCAGCGGCCGCACGCCCTGCGGCTGTTGCTGCAGCGGGTTCTGCCGATGCAGGCACAGGTTGTGGAACGCGCGCAGTTCGCCGTCGAAGTTCTGCACCACCACGTCCACCCCGCACACCGAGCGGCGCACGAAGGCGTTGTGCTTCTCCAGCAGCATGCGCGGGGCGACGAACTGCCACAGCGGCCGCATCAGGCGCTCGCGCTCGCGGGCGAACCAGGCCTCGTCGATGTAGCCCTCGGCCGGGATCAGCGAGTGCATCGGCGGCGCTCTCGTACGCACGCAAGTGGATGCCGGCGGCGCCACGCGGTGCGTGCCGATCGGCGTGTGCACGCGGCGGTGCGTTCGTTCATGGCGGCGTCCCAGGCTGGTACGAGGAAGATAGCATCCCGCTACGCGCTTGCCAGCGGGGTAGCCGGCGGCATCGGCGGCGGCGCGTGGCCGGTAGAATGGCGTCCTCTCTCCTTTCGCGCAGGCACCGCCGCCATGACCACCCTGGGAACCCCGCTGTCCGCTTCCGCCACCCGCGTGCTGCTGCTGGGCTCGGGCGAACTGGGCAAGGAAGTGGCGATCGAGCTGCAGCGCTTCGGCGTGGAGGTGATCGCCGCCGACCGCTATGCCGACGCGCCGGCGATGCAGGTGGCGCACCGTTCGCACGTGCTGGACATGCTCGATGCGATGGCGCTGCGCGAGTTGATCGCTCGCGAGCAGCCGCACCTGATCGTGCCGGAGATCGAGGCGATCCACACCGAGACGCTGGTGGCGCTGGAACGCGAGCACGGCCAGCGGGTGATCCCGACCGCGCGCGCGGCGCGACTGACCATGGACCGCGAGGGCATCCGCCGTCTGGCCGCCGAGACGCTGGGCCTGCCGACCTCGCCGTACCGCTTCGTCGATACGCCGGAGGAGTACCGCGCGGCGATCGCCGCGGTCGGCCTGCCGTGCGTGGTCAAGCCGGTGATGTCGTCCTCGGGCAAGGGCCAGAGCACGTTGCGCAGCGAAGCCGAGATCGACGCCGCCTGGGAATACGCGCAGACCGGCGGCCGCGCCGGCGCCGGCCGCTGCATCGTCGAAGGCTTCATCGACTTCGACTACGAGATCACCCTGCTGACCGTGCGCCATGCCGCCGGCACCTCGTTCTGCGATCCGATCGGGCACTGGCAGAAGGACGGCGACTACCGCGAGAGCTGGCAGCCGCAGCCTATGTCGGCGCTGGCGCTGCAGCGGGCGCAGGAGATCGCGCGCGCTGTGACCGACGACCTCGGCGGCTGGGGCCTGTTCGGCGTGGAACTGTTCGTCAAGGGCGACGAGGTCTGGTTCAGCGAAGTGTCGCCGCGACCGCACGACACCGGCCTGGTCACCCTGGTCTCGCAGGAACTGAGCGAGTTCGCGCTGCATGCGCGCGCGATCCTGGGCCTGCCGATCCCGGTCATCCGCCAGAGCGGGCCGTCGGCCTCGTGCGCGCTGCTGGCGCACGGCGAAGGCGTGCCGCTGTTCGGCAACGTCGCCGCCGCGCTGCAGGCCCCGGACACCGCACTGCGCCTGTTCGGCAAGCCCAGCGTGCACGGCCACCGCCGCGTCGGCGTGACTCTGGCGCGCGGCGCCAGCATCGACGAAGCGCGCCAGACCGCCCGCGATGCTGCCGCGGCCCTGACCATCGAACTCAAGGCTTGAACACTTGAGAACAGCGGGTAGGGCAGAAGGGAGGATTGCTCTCCCCATTCTCTATTCCCGATTCCCCATTCCCGGCCTCTCAAACCGCGCCGCCGCCAGGCGGATGCTCCACACCAGTTCCACCATCGCCAGGTTGTTGAGCAGCGCTTCGCCGCCGAGGATCAGCCAGTAGCCGCTGCCGTCCACCCAGAACGGGACGAACGACCAGTCCGGCAGCAACAGCTGCTGCTCGCTGTAGAACGACACATAGCCCTGCGCCCCGTTCCAGCCGCGTGCGCTCTGCCGTTGCGCGAAGCCGGAGAAATCGGCCGCGGCCACGCTCAGCGTGTCGGCCTCGTCCTGGCTCAGCCCGGCATGGCCGAGGCGGAAGCCGCCGTCGGAGGCGAGCACCGCGCGGCGTTCGGCCGACAGCGGCGCGATCACGTGCTGGGCGAAATCGTCCAGCCGGATCTCCGGGCCGGGCACCGGGCGCCGCAGCAACTGGATCCACTGCCGCTCGCGCGCCTCGTGCAGCAGGCGCTGCACGTCGCCGTCCACGCGCATGCGCCATTCCGGCAGCGACAGCGCGCCGTGCGCGCTGAGCAGCAGTTGCAAGGCGCGCTGCATGCGGTCCGGTGCGGCGCTGGCGAAACCGTGCAGCACGCCGTGCGGCGTCGGCATCAGCCAGGTGGGGTCTCGATCGTTCATGGCCAGTGGCTTGCGGTGGGAAGCGGGAGGGTGGCGGAAACGCTGCGGCCGCCGAGCAGGTCGCGTTGCTGCAACCAGCGCGCGGCGCGGTCCCAGCGGTCGTCCAGCGCCAGCGCGTGGCGGCGCAGGTCGCGGCTGGCGAGCATGAAGGCGAGCTTGTCCTGGCAACTGACGCAGTAGTCGAGGAATTCGCGCTCGCTGCGCGCGGCCGCCAGCGGCTCGCCATCGCACAGCGCCTCCACCACCTCGCGCGCCAGCCGCCGCGAATGATCCGGGTTGGCCCGGCGCATGCGCGCCGGCACGTCGGCCGACGGCCGCGCCAGCACGCTCCAGCGCGTGGCCAGCGCGGTGATCGGCAGCAGCGCATGGCCCTGGCTGTGGCGCAGGAACGCCGCGGCGATGTGCGGCGGCAGGCGCTGCTCGGCCATCTGCAGCGCGGCATGGCGCAGCGCGCTGTCGTGGCGCGGCAGGCCGACGAACAGGTCGGCGAGCACGCCTTGCACCGGTTCGTCGTCGGCCAGCTGCAGCGCCGCATGCAGCCGCGCCAGGTGCGCGCCGGCGTCGCGCGGATCGCGCAGCAGCGCGCGCGCATGGGTGCGCATCAGCAAGCGGGCCGGATCTGGGGCGGGGCGTTGGGCCATGGCGCTCAGTCCAGCAAGGTGTCGATCAGGTCGATCATGAATTCCGCGTCTTCCATCGCCATCGCCTCGAAGCCCTGCTCCAGGCCGAGCGCATCGAGGACGCCCTGGTCCTCGCGGTGCACGGCATCGCCCAGCGCCAGCAGTTGCGCCTGCAGCGCGGGCACCTGCGCGGCGATCCGCGGGTGCGCCAGCAGCACATGGCCGATGTCGCACAGCGCGCTCTGCACCAGCGGCCGCAACCGTTCCCGGGTGAGTCGCGACAGGCGGTGATAGGCGTCGGCCAGGAACAGGCCGGCATCGGCCTCGCCTTCCAGCAGCAGCCGCGCCACCGCGGCATAGCTGCTGGCCGGGCGCCAGGCGATGCGGTCGGGATCGAGATCGGCCGGCTCCAGCAGGCGCAGCGCGATCAGGCGCACGTCGTGGTTGTCGGTCAGCGCGATGCGGCAGCCGTAGGCCAGGTCTTCGACGCAGCGTGCCGGCGTGTCCGTGGCGGCGGCGATCACCACTTCGTCGGCATGCCCGCGCGGGCGGGCGACCGGCAGATAGCCGCGCGTGCGGATCAAGGCGCTGGCGTCGAACGGACTGGCGTACACCAGATCGACCACGCTGCGGTCGAGCAACTGCTTCTGCTCGGCGGCATCGGCCGGCATCAGCAGGTGCAGGCCGACCCCGGCGCGGCGTTGCAGCACGGTGCTGAGCAGGTACCAGCCGCCGAAGTTCTCCGGCGCGAAATCCGGCGCGACCAGGAAATCGAGGCTCATGCCGGGGCCTCCGCGCGTTCGTTCTGCAGCCACTGCGCGTACAGCGGTTGCAGCGCGTCGATGCGCCGCCGCGAGGGCTTGCGCCGCACCGAAGTGAAGCCGACCACCTGGCCGTTGCGCACGTTCGGCAGCGCGGTGGCGTAGACCCAGTAACAGGCGCCGTCGCGGCGCAGGTTCTTGACGTAGCCGTGCCACTTTTCGCCGCCCAGCACTGTGTCCCACAGGTCGGCGAACGCGCGCCTGGGCATGTCCGGATGGCGCAGGATGCAGTGCGGCGCGCCGGTCAGCGTCGCCCGCGGCCAGCCGCTGAGTTCGACGAAGGCGTCGTTGGCGTGGGTGATGACGCCGTCCAGGTCGGTGCGCGAGACGATCAGGCGCCCGTCCGGATAGGCCACTTCACGTTCGCTCCAGTACACCAGGCGACGGCTGCCGTCGTGGTAGCGCAGCTCGGCGCTGCGGTGCGGTTCGTGCGGCGGATCCATCGGCGGCAGCGGCATGGCGGAGCTCCTAGAGGATCTGCTGCAGCGCGTGGGCGGCGCGCTTGATGTCCAGGAACACCAGGCCGAGCTTGGCGCTGGGCTTGGCCAGCACGGTCAGCACCGCTTCGCGTCCGGCCGCGCTCATGATCACGTAGCCGAGTTCGCCCTGGATCAGCACCCGCTCCAGCGGCCCGCGCGCCAGTTCGCGCGCGCTGCGCTCGCCCAGCGCCAGCAGCGCTGCCGACATCGCGCCGACGCGGTCCTCGTCCATGCCCTGCGGCATCGCCGAGGCGATCATCAGGCCATCCAGGGAGATCAGCGCCGAGGCCTCGATGTCGGCGGTGGCGCCGTTGAGTCCCTCCAGCGCCTGTTGCAGCTGTTGCGTTCGCATGCTCGCTATCCGATGACGCATCCCGACGGGGTGCGGGATGCATTGGATAGCGTTTGCGCGGTCTTGCCCTTGATCTGGATCAAGGCCGGGGTGCGGCGACCCCCAAAGTCCGGATCAGCTCAGTTGCCGGCCGCCCGCCGGCGCCACCAATCCCTAATCCCGACTCCCCAATCACGGCTCCCCAGCCACATCCACCCACACCAGGTGATGGTCGCTGCCGTCGGCGATCGCCGCGGCCCGGACGCTGGAGGCCGGCCAGAACACGCCGCTGTCCAGGTAGCGGAAGCCGTTGGACGGCAGCACGTAGTCCAGCCGCATCGCGCCGGCCTTCGGCCCGAAATCGCCGGTGACCTGTTGCGGCGGGCCGCGGTGGGCGATGCCGTGCGCGGCATAGGCGCGCGCGGCTTCTTCGCCGCCGGCGCTGTGCGGAGTCGGGTAGCGCAGCACGCGCGGGTGCTCGACCAGCGCGCGGATCGCATCGTGGCGGCCTTCGCCGTCGATGACGTCGTTGTTGAGATCGCCCAGGATCACGAAGCGCGCATCGGCGGCCAGGCCGCCGCAACGGCCGGCGTCGTCGCACAGCCATGTCGCGCTGGCGTTGTTGTCCAGATACTCGCGCCACAGCCGCAGTTCGTCGTGGTTGCGCGCGGCGTTGCGCTTCTCGGCGCCGTCGAACACCGGCGGCGTGGGATGCGCGACCAGGGCGTGGACCAAGCCCAGCGGCGTGCGCACCGGCACGTCCCAATGCGATTTCGACGACAGCCGCAGTTGCGCCCACACCGCATCGCTGTAGAACGGGCGGCCGTCGGGCGGAACGGTCGGGCGCAACGCGCCGGGCATCGCGCTCCACTTGAACAGGCGGAAGCTGCGCACCGCCGCGGCGTCGATCGGATACCTGGACAGCAGCAGCATGCCGTACTGGCCGGGATGCAGGCCGTAGCCCCACGCGTCGTTGCCGCGCGCGCGGCCGTCGCCGCCGACGCTGCCGTCGTTGTCCAGGTCCAGCCCGCTGGGCACGCCGGTGTTGACCGGCGCCAGGTAGCGGTACGGGTAGTGCAACGCGGCGCCGCCGAGCGGCTGGGCGACTTCCAGGTAGCGCTGCTGGAACAGGTCGGCGGCGCGGTGCGCATCGTCGTAGTCGAATTCGTTGAGCAGCACCAGGTCCGGGCGCACCTGCTGCAGCACCGCAGCGATCTTGCGCGCCTGCGCGCTGTCGCCCTGCAGCGCGGCGATCAGGCCGCCGTCCTCGTCCGAATTCAGCGAGGTGTTGAAGGTGGCCAGGCGCAGCGCCGCGGCGGCGGGCGGCGCGGGCGTGGTGGCGGTCGGGGCGGAGCCGGTGTGCGAGCAGGCGCCGCACAGCAGGGTCAGGGCGAGCAACAGGGCGCGTGGGTTCATGCGCGCATGTTCGCATGCGGCGCATGGCGGAACGATGGCGCGGTGGCGGTGCGCGGGTCGGCACTGCGCGGTGATGCGGTGCCCGCGGTTGTTCGCGGCTTCGGATGGGGTCGGGTCGGGGCTGAAGCCCCTCCTGCAGTGTTGCAGCGGGGCGGGTCGGCGCATGTGTTGCGCGCAGCGCGCTCGACTGGCGGCAGGATCAGTCGCCGAGGCGGCCGGCGCTGTCGTCGAAGTCGCGCCAGGTGCGCCCGTCGTAGGCCTGCAGCGGCCGGAAGCGGCGCTTGTAGTCCATCTTCTGGTGGCCGCGGATCCAGTAGCCCAGGTACAGATGGCTCAGGCCTTCGCGCTTGGCCCAGGCGATCTGTTGCAGGATCGCCAGCGTGCCCAGCCCGCGCGCGGCGACGTCGGGATCGTAGAAGGTGTAGACCGCCGACAGGGCCTGCTCGGCGATGTCGGTGACCGCCACCCCCAGCAGCGGCCCGCGCTGTCCGTCCGCGGTCTTCTGGCGCATCTCCAGGAAGCGCCCATGCGACCAGCGGCCGATCAGGAACTGGTCGAACTCGTGCGCGCCGTGCGCATCCATGCCGCCGCCCGGATGGCGCATGCGCAGGTAGCGCTGGTACAGCGCCAACTGTTCCTCGTTGCGTTCGGCGGCGACGATGCGCGTGTCGATGTCGGCATTGCGCGCCAGGCAGCGGCGCTGGCTGCGATCGGGCACGAACTCGGCGATCGGGATGCGCACCGCCACGCAGGCGCGGCAGTGGTCGCAATGCGGCCGGTAGACCAGGTCGCCGGAACGGCGGAACCCCCAGCTCAGCGCCAGCGGATACAGCGCGCCCAGGCGCGGGTCGTGCGGGTCCAGCACCAGATCGCGCGCCTGCCGCTCGGGCCAATAGCCGCACGCGTGCTGGCCGGTCTGGAACAGGCGCAGGTCGTCGCTGGCGTCGGTGTGGATGGCCATGCACCGAGCATAGCGCTTCGCGATCGCAGCGGCCGCGACTGTCCGCCGCATGAATGCGCCCCGGCGCGGGTCAACCGCGCCTGCAACGGGGCGTTGATTGCAGTGAAGGCGCCGCTGCGCCGGCCCGCTTTGCGGTCCGTCGCTGCTGCGCTGGTGACTGCCGCACGCGCTTTCCGCGCCGGCAGGTGTCTTCCTTTCCCTCAGGGAGTTTTCCATGAATTACCGCAATCCGCTGCTCGCCCTGGCCATGCTCGCCGTGCTGTCCGGCGGTGCCTATGCCGCCAATCCGCCCCCGGCCGATTCCGCCGCGCCGGCCGACGCCGGTTGGTTCGCCAAGCTGGACAAGAACGGCGACGGCGTCGTCGATCGCAGCGAGGCTGCGGCCAACCCGCGCCTGGCCGAGCACTTCGACGCGATGGACAAGAACCACGACGGCAAGCTGAGCCCCGACGAGTTCCCGCGCCATGGCCGTCACGGCGAGCGCGGCGGACGCGGCGACCACGGCGCGATGTGGGCCAAGCTGGATACCAACAAGGACGGCCGCATCAGCCGCGACGAGGCCAAGGCCGATCCGAAGTTCGCCGAGCGCTTCGACAAGATGGACGCGAACAAGGACGGCTTCGTCGATCGCGCCGATTTCGAGCTGCGCGCCAAGCAGCATCGCGACGCATGGTTCGCCAAGGCCGATACCAACAAGGACGGCATGCTCAGCCGCGCCGAGTTCGATGCGGCGCAGTCGATGTGGATGCACAAGCCCGGCCAGAAGCCCGGTCAGAAGCATGGCGCGAAGCCGATGCCGGCCGCACCCGACGCGAACTGATCGTTCCACCACGCAACAGACAATCCGCAACAGGCAATAAGCAACAAGCAACAGCAACAAGGCGCCGATCGACAACCGCCCCTGCGCAGCGATGCGCAGGGGCGTTTTTATTTGTCCACGCAGCGGACTCGCGGCACACCGGGCCAAACGCCATGCTCCTGTAGGAGCGGTTTCAACCGCGACAGGCACCTTGGCGAAGTGGAGAACTTCGGCAGCCTGTCGGGGCTGAAGCCCCTCCTACAGTGCAGCCAGCCAGCAGTGCAGCCAGGCGATCGCGAGCGGTTTCAATCGCCGGCTTCGGCGGCCGTCGATCGTCAGCGGCCACTCCAAACCCTGCAAAAACAGCATGCCTTCGCTGCTGCTGACGGCTCAGTTGCCGCGCTGCGCCGGTTGCACCCGCACGCGCACTTCGTCGCTGTCTTGCGCCGGTTGCGACGGCGGTGCGGCGGCTGGCGCTGCGGCCGGAGCGGGGGCGGGGGTCTGGTTGCCGCGATGACGCAGCACCGTCACCAGCGCCACCGCGCCGATCGCCAGCAGCAGCGCGACGCGCAGCCGCCACGCCCAGCGCTTGCCGTTGTCCGGTACCGCCTGCGAGCGGAATTCGCTCAGGTACGGCAGCGTCTGCGCCGGGTCCTGGCGGGTGCTGTCGATCAGGCCGGACTCGCGCAGCAAGGCGCGCGCGCGCGGCTGGTCGTCGGCGTGCACCACCCACACCGTCGGCTGCACCTGGGTCGCCACCGGGTCGATGTAGCTGAACTGGCCGCTGCGCCGGCTGCGATAGGAACGGCCGTTGCTCAGCCGCACCTCGATGCCTTGCTCGCGCAACAGCTTGGCCACGCCTTCGGCGGTTTCCACGCGTTGACTGCTGAAGATCTGCCGCATCGTCGTCGCCTCAGTCCTTGGCCGGAACCTGCGCCGCGGCGCCGGCTTCGGGCACCACGCGGATCAGGCCTTCCTGCGCGGTGCTGGCGACCAGCACCCCGTCGCGGGTGAAGAACTGGCCGCGCGCCAGCCCGCGCGACCCCTGCGCGCTGGGGCTGTCCAGCGAGTACAGCAGCCAGTCGTCGGCGCGGAACGGGCGGTGGAACCACAGCGCGTGGTCGAGCGAGGCCATCTGCACGTTCGGCGTGTAGTAGCTGATGCCGTGCGGAAAGGTCGCGGTGCCGAGCAGGTGGAAATCCGAGGCGTAGGCCAGCAGCGCCTGGTGCAGTTCCGGCGCGTCGCCGACCGGCTCGCTCAGGCGCAACCACATCTGCTGGAACGGCGGGCGCTTGGGCGGGTTGAGTTCATCGCGCGGGTAGACGTGGCGGAACTCGAACGGGCCGCCGCGCGAGAGCCAGCGCTGCACCTTGGTCGGCAGCGTCGCCAGCACGTCCGGGCGCGCCGCCTGGGTCGGTTCGATGTCTTCCGGCTGCGGCACTTCCGGCATCTTCAGCTGATGCGTGGCGCCGTCTTCCTGCTCCTGGAACGAGGCGGCGCAGAAGAAGATCACCTTGCCGTGCTGGACCGCGGTGACCCGGCGCACCGAGAAACTGCCGCCGTCGCGGGTGCGGTCCACGTCGTAGACGATGGGATGGTCGATGTCGCCGGCGCGCAGGAAATAGGCGTGCAGCGAATGCGCGCGGCGGCCGTTGTCCACCGTCGCCTGCGCCGCCGACAACGCCTGCCCCAGCACCTGCCCGCCGAACACGTACTTGGTGCCGATGTCGCGGCTCTGGCCGCGGAACAGGTTGTCCTCCAGCCGTTCCAGCGACAGCAGTTCGATCAGTTCGGAGACGACGGGAGCGGGCGGCTTGGCGGACAAGAGGCGGGGCCTGGGCAATGAGTGTCGACGATTATACCGGGCCGTCCGCGCCCGCCTGCGTGCAGGCGCGGCTCAGCGCTTGCCCAGCCTGGCCACCAGTGCGTGCAGTGCGGCCTGGGTGTCCGGCGCCTGCCAACTGTCGACGAAGCGCTCGAGCTGGATGTGCTCGTCGGCCAGCGCGGCGTGCAGGTCGGCGCGGGCGATCGCGCGGGTCTGCAGCATCGGCTGCCGCGGCCGCTGCAGCAGTTCCTGCAGCCAGGCCACCGCACGCGCGACGACCAGTTCGGCGTCCACCAGTTCGTCGACCAGGCCGATCTCCAGCGCGCGCTCGGCGCTGACCAGATCGCCGCCGACCAGCAGCCGCTCGGCGCGGTGGGCGCCGACCACGCGCCGCAGCAGGTGCTGGATGCCTTCCGGCGCGACCAGGCCGACCTGGGTCTCGTTGAGGCCGATGCTGAGCGGATGCGCCGGCTCGGGACTGCGCGCCATCACCCGGTAGTCGCAGCACAGCGCCAGCACGCAGCCGCCGGCCGGGGCGTGCCCGGTCAGCGCAGCCACCACCGGGATCGCGCTGTTGGCCAGTGCGCGCGCCGCGCCGAAGAAGGCTTGCCAGCTGTCGAGCAGCTTGGCGCGGTCGTCGCCGTGCCCGAGCAGGTGCGGCACGTCCATGCCGGCGGAGAAGATGCGTTCGCTGCCGGACAGCACCAGCGCGTGCACCGCGTCGGCCTGCGCCTGCGCGATCGCCGCGGCCAGTTCGGCGCACAGGGCGGTGTCGAGCGCGTTGACCGGCGCGCGTGCCAGGCGCAGCTGGCGGATGGGGCCGTGGTCGAGAACCTGGATCAGCGAGGTCATGCGAAAGCTTCCGAAGGCGGCGCGGGGCGGGACCGCTATCATAGAGCCATGAAGCTCAAACCATCCGCATGCGTACGGGGGCTGGCCATCGGGCTGGCGTGTTTGGCCGTTTCGGCGCCGGGGGCCGCCTTGGCGGCGCCGGCCGCATCCAAGGCCGCTGGCTGTCTGCCGCAATTGCAGGCGGGCTGGGTGCGGCTGCCGCCGAACGCGGCGATGCCGATGGCCGCCGGTTTCGGCCGCCTGCACAACCCGTGCAAGCAGGCGCTGGCGGTGGTGGCGGTGCGCAGCCCGGCGTTCGCCGACGTGAGCCTGCACCAGAGCACGCAGGTGGACGGGGTCAGCAAGATGCGCGAGCTCGAGCGCCTGCCGCTGGCCGCCGGCGCCGACGCGGTGCTGCAGCCCGGCGGCCTGCACCTGATGCTGATGCAGCCGGCGCAGCCGCTGCGCGAGGGGGCGAGTCTGCCGATCAGCTTCGTGCTGGAGGATGGGCGCGAAGTGCAGGGCGCGTTGAAGGTGAGTGCGAGCAAGCCGTAGCTTTTGGCGGGACTCGGGACTCGGGACCGGGGACCCGGGGGATGGTCCCGAGTGCGCTGCATCCTGGCTTTCCTGTAGGAGCGGCTTCAGCCGCGACCGGTTCGGTGCCAGGATTTCGGATGGTGCCTGTCGCGGCTGAAGCCGCTCCTACAAGGGCGGGGATTGGGGATTTGGGATTCGCAAAAGCGATCTTGCGTGGGTCTGCCAATCCCGAATTCCGGCTTTCCACAGCCGAACGGCTGGTCATCCCCAATCCCGGCGTTTCAATCAGCCGCAGGCCGCGCGGATCTCGTCCGGCAGCGGTGCGCTCTTGCCGGTTTCGGTGTCGATCCACACCACCACCACGTTGCCGTCCGAATGCAGCACGCTGTCGTCCTTCTGGTCGACGATGCGGTGGCCGACGGTGATGCTGCTGCTGCCCATGCGCTCGACGAACAGCTCCACCACGATGTCGTTCGGCCACACGATCGGGCGCCGGTAGTTGACGTTGGTCGCGGCCACCACCGGGGCGATGCGGTTGCGCATCGAGAAGCCTTCCACCTGCAGCAGCCAGCGCACGCGCGCTTCTTCCAGGTAGGAGATGTACTTGGCGTTGTTGACGTGGCCCATGCTGTCCATGTCGCGCCAGCGCACGCTGATCGGCACGCGCGCCAGCGGCTTGTACGAGGGGGAGGAATCGGCGGGGGATGCGCTCATCGTGCGGCCTTCTTGGTCGTGGTCTTCTTGGCCGCCTTCTTGGCGGCGGCCTTCTCGGCTTTGCTCTTGCGCGGCGGCAGCGCGTCGGGCTTGTTGGCCATCGCCGCCGGTTTGGTCGGCTTTGCCACGGTGCCGGCGGGCAGCAGCTTGGCCAGGAAATGGCCGGTGTAGGAATCCGGATGCGCGGCGATGTCCTCCGGGGTGCCGGTGGCGAGGATGGTGCCGCCGCGATGGCCGCCTTCCGGACCCAGGTCCACCACCCAGTCCGCGGTCTTGATCACGTCCAGGTTGTGCTCGATCACGACCACGGTGTTGCCTTCGTCGCGCAGCTTGTGCAGCACGCCCAGCAGCGCCTCGATGTCGTGGAAGTGCAGGCCGGTGGTCGGCTCGTCGAGGATGTACAGGGTGCGGCCGGTATCGCGGCGCGACAGTTCCTTGGACAGCTTCACCCGCTGCGCTTCGCCGCCGGACAGCGTGGTCGCGCTCTGCCCGAGCTTGATGTAGCTCAGGCCGACATCGACCAGCGTCTCTAGCTTGCGCGCGATGGTCGGCACCGGCTCGAACAGCCGCAGCGCGTCCTCCACGGTCATCTGCAGCACGTCGTTGATGTTGAAGCCCTTGTACAGGATCTCCAGCGTCTCGCGGTTGTAGCGCTTGCCGTGGCATACGTCGCAGGGCACGTACACGTCGGGCAGGAAGTGCATCTCGACCTTGATCAGGCCGTCGCCCTGGCACGCCTCGCAGCGGCCGCCGCGCACGTTGAAGCTGAAACGTCCCGGCGAATAGCCGCGCGCGCGCGACTCGGGCACCTGCGCGAACAGTTCGCGCAGCGGCGTGAACAGGCCGGTGTAGGTGGCCGGGTTGGAGCGCGGGGTGCGCCCGATCGGCGACTGGTCGATGTCCACCACCTTGTCGAACAGGTCCAGGTGTTCGATCTCGCGGTACGGCGCCACCGTATGCGAGGCGCCGTTGATCTCGTTGGCGGCCAGGGTGAACAAGGTGTCGTTGATCAGTGTCGACTTGCCCGAGCCGGACACGCCGGTAACGCAGGTCAGCAGCCCGGCCGGGATGTCCAGGTCCACGTTCTTGAGGTTGTTGCCGGTGGCCCCGCGCAGATGCAGGGTCATCTTCGGATTGGCCTTGTGCCGCTTGGCCGGGATCTCGATGCGGCGCTTGCCGGACAGGTACTGGCCGGTCAGCGAGCGCGGCGCCTTCAGCAGGTCCGCCACCGTGCCCTGGCCGACGATCTCGCCGCCGTGCACGCCGGCGCCAGGGCCGATGTCCAGCACGTAGTCGGCCAGGCGGATCGCGTCCTCGTCGTGTTCGACCACGATCACCGTGTTGCCCAGGTCGCGCAGCCGCGTCAGCGTGCCGAGCAGGCGCTCGTTGTCGCGCTGGTGCAGGCCGATCGACGGCTCGTCGAGCACGTACATGACCCCGACCAGGCCGGCGCCGATCTGGCTGGCCAGGCGGATGCGCTGCGCCTCGCCGCCGGACAGGGTGTCGGCCTTGCGTTCCAGGGTCAGGTAATCCAGGCCGACGTCGACCAGGAAGCCGAGCCGCTCGGCGATCTCCTTGACGATCTTGCTGGCGATCTCGCCGCGCCAGCCGGGCAGGTCGAGCTGGCGGAAGAAGTTCAGCGCGTCGTCGATCGGCAGCACCACCAGGTCCGGCAGCGGACGGTCGGCGACGAACACGTTGCGCGCGGCCTTGTTCAGGCGCGCGCCCTTGCAGTCCGGGCACGGCCGCTGGCTGATGTACTTGGCCAGTTCCTCGCGCACCGCCGGCGATTCGGTCTCGCGGTAGCGGCGTTCCAGGTTGGGGATGATGCCTTCGAAGCGATGCTTGCGCTGGCTGCGGCCGCCGGCATCGGTGAAGTAGGTGAAGGTGATGGTCTCGTCGCCGCTGCCGTACAGCACCGCCTGGCGCACGCTCGCCGGCAGCGACTGCCACGGCGCGTCCACGTCGAACTTGTAGTGCTTGGCCAGCGAGGCGATCAGCTGGAAGTAGTAGGCGTTGCGCCGGTCCCAGCCGCGCACCGCGCCGGCCGACAGCGACAGCTCCGGATGCACCACCACGCGCTCGGGATCGAAGAACTCGGCCACGCCCAGGCCGTCGCAGCTCGGGCAGGCGCCCATCGGCGCGTTGAACGAGAACAGCCGCGGCTCCAGCTCCGGCAGCGAGTAGTCGCAGACCGGGCAGCTGTACTTGGAGGAGAACAGGTGCGGCGCGGCCGCGGTGTCGTCCAGCGACTGCACCGAGACCATGCCGTCGGCCAGCTTCAGCGCGGTCTCGAAGCTCTCGGCCAGGCGCTGCTTGATGTCCTCGCGCGGGCGGAAGCGGTCGATCACCGCCTCGATGGTGTGCTTCTGGCGCAGCGCCAGCGCCGGCACCGCGTCGATCTCGTACAGCTCGCCGTCCACGCGCACGCGCACGAAGCCCTGCGCGCGCAGCTGCTCGAACACCTGCGCATGCTCGCCCTTGCGGTCGCGGATCACCGGCGCCAGCAGCATGTAGCGCTGCTCCGGGTCCAGGCCCAGGATGTGGTCGACCATCTGGCTGACCGTCTGCGCCTCCAGCGGATAGCCGTGGTCGGGGCAGCGCGGCTGGCCGACGCGCGCGTACAGCAGGCGCAGGTAGTCGTAGATCTCGGTGATGGTGCCGACCGTGGAACGCGGGTTGTGCGAGGTCGACTTCTGCTCGATCGCGATCGCCGGCGACAGGCCTTCGATGTGGTCGATGTCGGGCTTTTCCATCACGCTGAGGAACTGCCGCGCGTATGCCGACAGCGACTCCACGTAGCGGCGCTGGCCTTCGGCGTAGATGGTGTCGAACGCCAGCGACGACTTGCCCGAGCCGGACAGGCCGGTGATCACGATCAGCTTGTCGCGCGGCAGGTCGAGGTCGAGGTTCTTGAGGTTGTGCGTCCGCGCGCCGCGGATGCGGATGAAATCCATCGCCATGAGGGGTCCGTGTTGTACCGGCCGGGCGTCAGCCAGGGCCAGCGTGGGGGCGGAGAGGGGACGGCAATCGATCAGCGTACCCAGCTTGTCAGGTGGGGGCAATTGCCGGATTTGCCAGGATTCGGGGGCTGCCGCGGCTGGCCGGTTCAGCCAATCGTGACGTGGCGCCGGGACCGCGCCCGCGCCGGGGTGGGGACTTGACCCTAACCCGCTGAAGCCATTACAATTCCGCTCCTGTCTGCCCGAAGAGGCACGGCAGGGGCGACCACAATAACTACAGAGGAAGTCTGGTCATGTACGCAGTACTGGTAACCGGCGGTAAGCAATACCGCGTCGCGCAGGGCGAAACGCTCCGCGTGGAAAAGCTCGAAGTCGAAGCCGGCAACGAGATCAAGTTCGACAACATCCTGATGCTGGGCGACAGCGACGGCATCAAGCTCGGTGACGCGCTGAACGGCGCCACCGTCACCGCGAAGGTCGTGGCCCATGGCCGTGCCGACAAGGTGCGCATCATCAAGTTCCGCCGCCGCAAGCACCACATGAAGCGTCAGGGACATCGTCAGCATTACACCGAAATCGAGATCACCGGCATTGCCGGTGGCGAAAAGAAGTAAGGAGCAGCAGTCATGGCACATAAAAAAGGCGTAGGTTCCTCGCGCAACGGCCGCGACTCCAACCCGAAATACCTGGGCGTGAAGATCTTCGGCGGCCAGGCGATCGAGGCGGGCAACATCATCGTGCGTCAGCGCGGCACCCAGTTCCACCCGGGTTCGGGCGTCGGCCTGGGCCGCGACCACACCCTGTTCGCGCTGGTGAACGGCAAGGTCGAGTTCTCGGTGAAGGGCGCCAAGAAGCGTCGCACCGTGAGCGTGGTGACCGAAGCGGCTACCGCCGAGGCGTAAGCGTTTCGCCTCCAGGGCCTGCGCCACGGCGCGGGCTTGCTGACGAAAGCCCCGCTTCGGCGGGGTTTTTCGTTGGAGGGCCGGGATGGCGGGATTGGGGATTGGGGATTCGCAACGGCGGATCGCTTCAAGTCCTTGCCGTCACCTCGGTTTATCGGGGCCGCTAAACTGCGGTGGCCGGTGTTTTTCCAATCCCGAATCCCGAATCGCGAATCCCAAAATCATGAAGTTGGTAGACGAAGCAGAAATCCAGGTCAGTGCCGGCAATGGCGGCAACGGCTGCATCGGCTTCCGTCGCGAGAAGTTCATCCCGCTGGGCGGGCCGGACGGCGGCGATGGCGGCAACGGCGGCAGCGTGTGGCTGGTCGCCGACGAGAACCTCAATACCCTGGTCGATTTCCGCCACCAGCGCGCGTTCCGTGCGCAGCGCGGCGAGAACGGCATGGGCCGGCAGATGTACGGCAAGGCCGGCGAAGACCTGGTCATCACCGTGCCGGTCGGCACCGTGGTGATCAACGTCGATACCGACGAGACCATCGGCGACCTGGTCGCGCACGGCGACAAGCTGCTGGTCGCGCAGGGCGGCAAGGGCGGCCTGGGCAACATGCATTTCAAGAGCTCGGTGACGCGCGCGCCGCGCAAGGCGACGCCGGGCGAGGAGGGCGAGGAGCGTGCGCTGAAGCTGGAGCTGAAGCTGCTCGCCGACGTCGGCCTGCTCGGCTTCCCCAATGCCGGCAAGAGCACCTTCATCCGCGCGGTGTCCGCGGCCACGCCGAAGGTCGCCGACTATCCGTTCACCACGCTGTATCCGAACCTGGGCGTGGTCAGTGTCGAGGCCTACCGCAGCTTCGTGATCGCCGACATTCCCGGCCTGATCGAGGGCGCGGCCGACGGCGCCGGCCTGGGCGCGCAGTTCCTGCGCCATCTGCAGCGCACCCGCTTGCTGCTGCACCTGGTGGACCTGGCGCCGATGGAAGGCGGCGTGGATGGCGTGTCGCCGACCGAGCAGGTGCGGGCGATCGAGCGCGAACTGGAAAAGCACGACCCGGAGCTGCTGGCCAAGCCGCGCTGGCTGGTGCTGAACAAGGCTGACCTCCTATTCGAGGACGAGGCGCGCACGCTGGCCGAGCAGGTCGTCGCCGAACTCGGCTGGACCCAGCCGTGGTACCTGGTGTCGGCACTGGGCCGCGACGGCACCTGGCCGATCATGAAGGACGTGATGGCGTTCTTCGACCGCCAGCGCGAGGATGCGCTGGAAACGGCCGCCAATGCTGCTCCGGCCGCCGATGCGCTCTGAGCGCGGCGACCGGCCCGGCGCGCGGTTGTCGCCAGCGGATCGCACGCACACGAAAAACCCGGCCGAGGCCGGGCTTTTTCGTAGTGCCGGAAGCGCGAGCGCTTCCGGCAACGACCGCAGCCGGTTAGGCGGCGGTCTTGATCGCCTTGATGCGGGCGGTCAGGCGGCTCTTGTGGCGCGCAGCCTTGTTCTTGTGGATCAGACCGCGCGAGCTGAAACGGTCGAGGATCGGCTGGGCAACGGCGAAAGCGGCTTCGGCGCCGGCGGCGTCGTTGGCGTCCAGGGCCTTGATGACCTTCTTGACGGCGGTGCGCAGCATCGAACGCTGAGCCGTGTTGCGCGCGTTGCGCACGACGGTCTGCTTGGCGCGCTTCTTGGCGGACTTGATATTGGCCACGGTGGTGGTTTCCTGGAAAGCTGTGTGGTGGATAAAAACAAGCGGGAGAGTATGAAGGTTCTAAACAACTGCGTCAAGCCAATTGTCAAGAGGGTCGCTGCATGAGCACGCCGCGCATGCTCCGCGGGCTACTCTCGTTCAGCAGCATGACCATGGTCTCGCGCGTGCTGGGGCTGGTACGCGATCAGGCTATCACCATTTCGTTCGGCGCCAACGCAACCACCGACGCTTTCTGGGTCGCGTTCCGCATTCCGAACTTCCTGCGCCGGCTGTTCGCGGAAGGCTCGTTCGCCACCGCCTTCGTGCCGGTGTTCACCGAAGTCAAGGAAACCCGGCCGCACGCCGACCTGCGCGCGCTGATGTCGCGGGTGTCCGGCACCCTGGGCGGGATC
This sequence comes from Xanthomonas sp. SI, assembly GCF_014236855.1. Classification (NCBI taxonomy): domain Bacteria; kingdom Pseudomonadati; phylum Pseudomonadota; class Gammaproteobacteria; order Lysobacterales; family Lysobacteraceae; genus Xanthomonas; species Xanthomonas sp. SI. The sequence goes on along the minus strand of NZ_CP051261.1, from coordinate 3,632,552 downwards.
CTGCTGCTGGTCACCGCGCTGGGGCTGATCTTCACCCCGCAGGTGGCGCTGCTGTTCAATCCCGGCTCCAGCGACGATCCGGCCAAGTTCGGGCTGATCGTCGATCTGCTGCGGCTGACCTTCCCGTTCCTGCTGTTCGTGTCGCTGACCGCGCTGGCCGGCGGTGCCTTGAACAGTTTCAACCGCTTCGGCCTGCCGGCGCTGACGCCGGTGATCCTCAACCTGTGCATGATCGCCGGCGCGCTGTGGCTGGCGCCGAAGCTGGAGGTGCCGATCCTGGCGATGGGCTGGGCGGTGCTGGTCGCCGGGCTGCTGCAGCTGCTGTTCCAGTTGCCGGCGCTGCGCGGCATCGACCTGCTGACCCTGCCGCGCTGGGGCTGGAGCCATCCGGACGTGCGCCGGGTGCTGACGCTGATGGTGCCGACCCTGTTCGGCTCCTCGATCGCGCAGATCAACCTGCTGCTGGACACGGTGATCGCCTCGTTCCTGTTCGCCGGCTCGCAGAGCTGGCTGTCGCAGGCCGACCGCTTCCTGGAACTGCCGCTGGGCGTGTTCGGCGTGGCGCTGGGCACGGTGATCCTGCCGGCGCTGTCGCGGCACCACGTCAAGACCGACCATGTCGGCTTCTCCAACGCGCTGGACTGGGGCCTGCGCACCACGCTGCTGATCGCGGTGCCGGCGATGCTGGGGCTGATGCTGCTGAGCCAGCCGCTGGTGGCCACGCTGTTCCAGTACGGCAAGTTCACCGCGTTCGACACGCGCATGGCGGCGATGTCGGTGTTCGGGCTGAGCTTCGGCCTGCCCGCGTTCGCGTTGCTGAAGGTGCTGCTGCCGGCGTTCTACTCGCGCCAGGACACGCGCACCCCGGTGCGCGCCGGCGTGGTCGCGCTGGTCGCCAACATGGTGCTGAACCTGCTGTTCCTGGCGATCCTGTACCACCTGTGGGTGCCGGCCGAGCTGCGCGCGCAGGGCGTGCGCGCGGCGCTGGCGGCGGTGCCGGGCCTGCACCTGGCGCTGGGCCTGGCCAGCGCGGTGGCCAGCTACATCAACCTGTCGCTGCTGTGGCGCTGGCTGCGCCGTGCCGAGGTGTACCGGCCGCGGCCGGGCTGGGCCGGCTATCTGCTGCGGTTGGGCGTGGCCTGCGCGGCGATGGCCGCGGTGCTGGGGCTGGGCCTGCACTGGTTGCCGGGGTTCACCACGATGGACAAGTGGCACCGCATCGGCAGCCTGCTGGCGCTGGTATGTGGTGGTGGGCTGGTGTATCTGCTGGCGTTGCTGGCGCTGGGGTTCCGGCCGCGGGATCTGCGCGAGCATTAGGGGCCGGGATTGGGGATTCGGGATTGGGGATTCGCAAGTGCGGCATTTGCGCTTTCTGTGGGAGGGCTTCAGGCCCCGACGCTCTGCCGGTAAGGCGTCGGGGCTGAAGCCCCTCCTACAGAAGAGCGGTGCTTGCCCGCCCCGGACCGATCGTTTGGCGGGGGTTCCTCCGGCGGCCCTGCTGTCCCGGGTCTTGCCACTCCCCGCTATACTCGACGGTTACGCATCATCGGCTGGCGCACTCCAGCGCCGGCGCTTCGGACCGAGGAATGAGCAGGCTGTTTAGAGACGTCGAGGGCGGGACTTTGTTCCCGCAGGGAAGCGTGGTCTGCATCGGCGCCTTCGATGGCCTGCATCTGGGCCACCGTGCGCTGGTGCGCCATGCGCTGGCGCGTGCCCGCGCGCTGGGCGTGCCGGCGGTGGCGTTGAGCTTCGAGCCGCTGCCGCGCGAGTTCTTCGCGCCGGCCGCGCCGCCGCCGCGGCTGACCCTGGCGCGGGCCAAGGTCGAAGGCCTGCAGCAGCTCGGCGTGGACAGCGTGGGCCTGCTGCGCTTCGACCGGCGGCTGTCGTCGATGAGCGCGCAGGATTTCGTGCAACGCACCCTGGTCGATCGGCTGCAGGCGCGCGAAGTGTGGATCGGGCCGGCGTTCCGTTTCGGCCACAAGCGCGGCGGCGACATCGCGCTGCTGCGCGAGATGGGCGCGCAACTGGGCTTTTCCGCCGGCGAGATCGAGCCGGTGCACCTGCGCGAAGAACGCATCTCCAGCACCCGCATCCGCGAACTGCTGGTGGCCGGCGAATTCGCCCACGCCGCCGATCTGCTCGGCCGCCCGTACGCGATCGACGGCCGCGTGGTGCGCGGCAAGCAGCTCGGGCGCACCCTCGGCTATCCCACCGCCAACCTGCGCTTCCCGCGCACGCCGGCGCTGTCGGGGATCTACGCGACCTGGGTGCATGGAGTGACTGAGCAGCCGTGGCCGTCGGTGTCCAGCTTCGGTACGCGGCCGACGGTGCAGGGTGTGGAGCCGCTGCTGGAAGCGCACCTGTTCGATTTCCACGGCGACCTGTACGGGCGCCACATTTCTGTGGAATTCGTCGCCAAGTTGCGCGACGAAGAAAAATTTTCCGATCTGCCGGCGCTGACCGAACAGATGCACCGCGACGCCGCACTGGCCCGGCGCCTGCTCGCGTCCGCGCAGCGGACCACGCTGCCGCTCGCACAAGCCCGCGCCTCCATACGCGGACTCTCCAATGAAGACAACCGGTAAATCCCCGTGACCCAGGACTACAAAGCCACCCTCAATCTGCCGGCGACGGACTTCCCGATGCGCGGCGATCTGCCCAAGCGCGAGCCGGACACGCTGGCCCGCTGGGAGAGCGAGGGGCTGTACGCGCAGCTGCGCGACAACGCCCAGGGCCGGCCGCTGTTCGTGCTGCACGACGGCCCGCCGTACGCCAACGGCGCGATCCATCTCGGCCACGCGGTCAACAAGATCCTCAAGGACATCATCGTCAAGTCCAAGTACCTGGCCGGCTTCGATGCGCCGTACATCCCGGGCTGGGACTGCCATGGCCTGCCGATCGAGATCGCGATCGAGAAGAAGTTCGGCAAGGTCGGGGTCAAGCTGGATGCGGCGCAGTTCCGGCAGAAATGCCGCGAGTACGCCAACGAGCAGATCGACATCCAGCGCCGCGATTTCAAGCGCCTGGGCGTGATCGGCGACTGGGAAAACCCGTACCGCACGCTCGACTTCCATTTCGAAGCCAACGAGATGCGCGCGCTGGCCCGGATCGTCGACAACGGCCACCTGACCCGCGGCGTGAAGCCGGTGCACTGGTGCTTCGATTGCGGCTCGGCGCTGGCCGAGGCGGAGATCGAATACGCCGACAAGCAGTCGCCGACCGTGGACGTGGCCTACACCGCGCGCGATGGCGCGGCGCTGGCCGCCGCGTTCGGCGTCGCGCTGCCGGAAGGTGTCGAAGTCGCGGTGCCGATCTGGACCACCACGCCATGGACGCTGCCGGCCTCGCTGGCGGTGTCGCTGGGGCCGGACCTGAGCTACGCCCTGGTCGAAGGCCCGGCGCACGACGGCCGCCGCCGCTGGCTGGTGCTGGCCGATGCGCTGGCCGAGCGCGCGCTGCAGCGCTACGGCGTGGCCGAGGTGGTGGTGCATGGTCGTGTCGCTGGCGCAGCGCTGGAAAACCAACTGCTGGCGCATCCGTTCTACGACGAGCGCGACATTCCGCTGATCCTGGGCGACCACGTCTCCGACGAGGACGGTACCGGCGCGGTGCACACCGCACCCGGACACGGCCAGGAAGACTACGTGGCGGCCAAGCAGTACGGGCTGATCGAGCGCTATACCGCCGCGCAGATCAATCCGATCGACGGCCGCGGCGTGTATCTGCCTTCGACCCCGCCGGCCGACGGCGTGGTGCTGGCCGGGCTGCACATCTGGAAGGCCAACGACACCATCGCCGAGGTGCTCGCCGCGCGCGGCGCGCTGCTGGCGCACGCGAGCATGGTCCACAGCTACCCGCATTGCTGGCGGCACAAGACCCCGATCGCGTTCCGCGCCACCCCGCAGTGGTTCATCTCGATGGAGCAGGCCAACCTGCGCGCCGACGCGCTGAAGGCGATCGAGGGCGTGCACTGGTATCCGTCCTGGGGCCAGGCGCGTATCGCCGGCATGGTCGCCGGGCGTCCGGACTGGACCATCTCCCGGCAGCGCACCTGGGGCGTGCCGATCGCGCTGTTCGTGCACCGCGAGACCGGCGAGCCGCATCCGCGCAGCACCGAACTGATGCGCCAGGTCGCCGACCGCGTCGAGGAGAGCGGGGTGGACGTGTGGTACACGCTCGACGCCGCCGAACTGCTCGGCGACGAAGCCGCCGACTACGACAAAATCACCGACATCCTCGACGTGTGGTTCGATTCGGGCGTGACCCACGAGGCGGTGCTGGCCGAGCGCGGCATTCCCAAGCCGGCCGACCTGTACCTGGAAGGTTCGGACCAGCACCGCGGCTGGTTCCAGTCCTCGCTGTTGACCGGCGTGGCGCTGGACCAGGCGGCGCCGTACCGGCAGTGCCTGACCCACGGCTTCACCGTGGACGAGCACGGCCGCAAGATGTCCAAGTCGCTGGGCAACGGCATCGAGCCGCAGGACATCATGAAGACCCTGGGCGCGGACATCCTGCGCCTGTGGATCGCCTCCAGCGACTACAGCAACGAGATGTCGCTGTCGCAGGAGATCCTCAAGCGCAACTCCGACGCCTACCGGCGCCTGCGCAACACCGCGCGCTTCCTGCTCGGCAATCTGCACGGCTTCAATCCGGCCGCGCACCTGCGCACCCTGCCGGAACTGGTGGCGCTGGACCGCTGGATCGTGCATCGCGCCTACGAGGTGCAGGAGCAGATCAAGGCCGCCTACGCGCGCTACGACTTCGCCGCGATCGTGCAGGCGCTGCTGAACTTCTGCAGCGTGGACCTGGGTTCGTTGTACCTGGACGTGACCAAGGACCGGCTGTACACGATGCCGGAGGACTCGCACGGCCGGCGTTCGGCGCAGAGCGCGATGTTCCATGTCGCCGAAGCGTTCGTGCGCTGGATCGCGCCGATCATGAGCTTCACCGCCGACGAACTGTGGGGCTACCTGCCCGGCGCGCACGTCGGCAACGTGCTGTTCGCGACCTGGTACGAAGGCCTGGCGCCGCTGCCGGAGGATGCGCCGCTGAGCGCGGCCGATTTCGATCAACTGCTGGCGCTGCGCGAGCAGGTGGCCAAGGTGCTGGAGCCGATGCGCGGCAACGGCGTGATCGGCGCGGCGCTGGAGGCGGAGATCACCGTCGCCGCCGACGCGGCCACGGCCGCCAAGCTGCAGCCGCTGCAGGAGGAATTGCGCTTCCTGTTCATCAGCGGCGACGTGGTGGTGCGCGAAGCCAGTACCGACGAGATCTTCGTCAGCGCCCAGGCCACCGGCAAGCAGAAGTGCGTGCGCTGCTGGCACCACCGCGCCGATGTGGGCGTGGATCCGGCGCACCCGGAACTGTGCGGCCGCTGCGTCGGCAACATCGACGGACCGGGCGAGGAGCGCACCTGGTTCTGATCCGTTCCTGCGCGGCGGCGGCGGTGCCTTCGCCGTCGCCGTCGTGACTTACGCCGCGTCGTTGTCTTTCATACCCATCCTTCGCCCAAGGCGGACCCCGCGCATGACCGTACGACCCAAACCCTCCGCGCTGATCTGGCTGCTGCTGTCCGCGCTGGTGATCGGCCTGGACCAGTGGAGCAAGGCCTGGGTGCTGTCCAGCCTGCCCGAGTTCACCGCGGTGCCGGTGATCGACGGCTTCTGGAACTGGTACCGCACCTACAACACCGGCGCCGCGTTCAGTTTCCTGAGCCAGGCCGGCGGCTGGCAGCTGTGGTTCTTCACCGCGCTGGCGGTGGGCATCAGCGGCCTGCTGGCCTGGTGGCTGGCGCGCACCCCGCGCGGCGACTGGCGCAGCGCCATGCCTTACGCCCTGGTCATCGGCGGCGCGATCGGCAACGTCATCGACCGGCTGATGCACGGCCATGTGGTCGATTTCATCCAGTGGTACGTGGGCGAGCACTACTGGCCCTCGTTCAACATCGCCGACTCGGCGATCGTCGCCGGTGCCGTGGGCATCGCCCTGTTCGGCGTGTTCGACGGCAAGTCGAAGCGAAAAGCGGGATAATTGGAGCCATGGACGTCCTGCTCGCCAATCCCCGTGGTTTCTGCGCCGGCGTCGACCGTGCGATCGAGATCGTCAAACGCGCCATCGAGACCCTGGGCGCGCCGATCTACGTGCGCCACGAGGTGGTGCACAACCGCTTCGTGGTCGACGACCTGAAGCAGCGCGGCGCGATCTTCGTCGAGGAACTGGACGAGGTGCCCGACGGCAACACGGTCATCTTCAGCGCCCACGGCGTGTCCCAGGCGGTGCGCCAGGAGGCCGAGCGGCGCGGGCTGAAAGTGTTCGACGCGACCTGCCCGCTGGTCACCAAGGTCCATTTCGAAGTGGCCCGGCACTGCCGCGCCGGCCGCGACGTGGTGCTGATCGGCCACGCCGGCCACCCGGAAGTGGAGGGCACGATGGGCCAGTGGAACCGCGAACGCGGCGCCGGGCGCATCTACCTGGTCGAGGACATCGAACAGGTCGCCACGCTGGACATCCAGCAGCCGGAGAACCTGGCCTACACCACCCAGACCACGCTGTCGGTGGACGACACCCGCGGCATCATCGACGCGCTGCGCGAGCGCTACCCGGCGATGCAGGGACCGAAGAACGACGACATCTGCTACGCCACCCAGAACCGCCAGGACGCGGTGCGCGACCTGGCCAGGCAATGCGACCTGGTGCTGGTGGTCGGCTCGCCGAACAGCTCCAATTCCAACCGGCTCAGCGAGCTGGCGCGACGCGACGGGGTGGAGTCCTACCTGATCGACGGCGCCGAGGAGATCGACCCGGCCTGGGTCGCCGGCAAACACCGCATCGGCCTGACCGCCGGCGCCTCCGCCCCACAGGTGCTGGTGGATGGGGTCATCGCGCGGCTGCGCGAGCTGGGAGCCGACGGCGTCGGCGAACTGGCGGGCGAACCGGAGTCGATGGTGTTCGCCCTGCCCAAGGAACTGCGCCTGCGCCTGGTCAATTGACCGGCGGCCGGCGCCCCCCTAGAATTGGCGGTTCAGCCGGAATAGCTCAGTTGGTAGAGCGGCGCATTCGTAATGCGTAGGTCGTAGGTTCGATTCCTATTTCCGGCACCAGATGCAGCGAAAAACCCTGGCCTTGGTCGGGGTTTTTTGTTGGCATTGTTCGAGTTTGGTTTCAAGAATTGATGAGTCGGGAGCGAGTTGGCTGCTGCTGAGTGTGCTCACATTTTTCACATTGCCTGAGTCTGTTCACGCCATTTTCGGCCCGCTCTTGCTTGGATCATCCGGACCGCGATCATGCGCTTGCGCGAGTTCTTGCAAACGGGACTGCTCCTGCATATCGCGAGTCTGATTGGCAGCCAGGTATTGTTGTTGCGCCGATGCGGCCAGCGCCTCGCTCGTCGGCATTTGAGCTCGGTTGGCGTAGGGATCGGGCGATGCTCCAGGGCCGGAACGCATGACGAACATGGTTTCGCCTGCCGATTGCGTGGCTGTAGGCAGGTTCAACGCAACCGCCACTTTGTCATCGGGTTTGAATCCCGCCTCCACCGCCATCTTGTATGCGCTGGCGACCATCCGGTCACTGAGCTCGTTCCAAGGCTTGTTGGCCTTTTCATCGAGTCCGGCGACAGATGAACGTAATTGCTCCACCATCGCGGCATCTTCGGGCCTTGGGCCGGACGGGTCGGGCCCGCCGCTATGTTTTTGCGGGGCTGCCTGAGGGCGTGCGTCGCCACCGCCCGGTCCGCTCAGGGTGATCCCAAGCTGACCGCTCTGGAAATTCTCGATGACCGCCCGTTCCCGTGGCGCCTGATCGGAGGCCTGCGTGTCGGTGATCGAGAGGTTGTCGTGTTCCAGGGTGTAGATGAAGCGCCCATCTTCGCTGCGGTAGGTATTGGCGGGATCGGATTCCGAGCGTCTGCCACCCGTCAGCTCCTGCCCGCCCCAGCGCACTTCGCCCAGGCCGTCGCTGTCCTTCACGGTGTCGCCGGCGCCGATCACGTATGTGTCGTGGCCTTCGCCACCTTCCATCCGGTCGCGGCCCTGCCCGCCGATCAGGATGTCGTTACCACGGTGGGAGCGCAGGGTGTCGTCACCGCCTCCGCCAATCAGCAAGTCGTTGCTTTCGACTTCTGTATTGCCACGCATCCTTTTGGAATCTATGGTCGTGGCATGATTTTCGTCGACTGCTTGAGAGGTATTGTTGCGCTGGTCTGGGCGAAGATTGCCGGTACGAAGTTCTCTTCCTGGATCAAGATAGATTGCAGTGGTGGCGAAATCTTCATTTCGTAACCGATCCGCCAACTCAGGATTTTCTGTTCTAAGTTCTTCCAGTAGTTTGTTTCTGGCAGGCTCTAGGGCGGAAGCGAGGGTCTGAACATGCCCATACTCTTGTATTAGGTCAGGGTAGTTGGCGTCGGCCTGCGCAATGGCGCTTCTTCTGGCCTGATTACCATCCAGGTCAACTCCCCAATTTCGTTCGTTCTCCAAAATGTCGTCGCGATGAAGCTGGAACATCCTATAGACGTTGCGGGCCTCCTCAGGGGTGACATTTAGCGGGTCATCGTAGAGGCCGAAAATCTGGGACTCCATGTTGCGGCGCGCGCGAATACCAAATTCGTTGTTGGTGCCAATTGCGGCTGTGCCGAAGCTGTTGTATCGCACCTGATACCATGCTTCCGCGCGGTCGCCATCACTGATCGCATCGTTGAACCCTTGCATGTGGGTTGCCATGCGCCCGGTTCCGCGGTTATATGTGATTGACACCACCGCCGCCCGCTCATCCGAAAAGGGCATGTTTAGATTGGTTGCATGCCCTTCGTATCTTGAGAGGCTGGCATTCTCCAACAAGCTCCTAGCTTCTTCTTGAGTAATTTGGACGCCAAATGCGAGTCCCATCGCAGTTTTTTGGCCGGCTGGCGCTGCGTCAATAGCTCTCAATTGCTGGCGTTCTGCTTGGGACAGCTGTACGCCTGCTCGATCCCATAGCTCTAAATTGTTGCTACGGTTGAATGTATAGCCGAATCCAATCGTGGCCATGTTATCGCCTGCGTCGTATGGCCCAGCGCGGTAGCCTTCAAAGTTCTGGATCATCACGCTGGCGCGGCGGCGATACTCTTCTTCTGTCCGCTCCTGGTAGTTGATTGGCATGTGCCTCTCCTTTGGCCTGTTTAACTGATATCCGTGCAATTATTAGGGTAACGAAGATTTTCTCTCTATTGCCCTCCCGGGCACGATTTCATTTCCTTCACAAATACTACTCGCGCTCTGGTAGCTGTGGTTTTGCAAGCGCTGATAAGCATGGGGCGCATCGAGCCCCCTTCTTCTGCTTCCGTCTCTTCGTTACATGCTTTGTCACGCTCAGCTTCCCAAGCGGCTTGAGCACCATCTATCTGGACTCGACATTGTGGCAAGGATTCCCGCTTGGCCTTGAGTGCAGCATCGAGGTCGAGGTCTGATGCGACAAAGTCTCGAAAAGCGCAGATGTTCATGCTGAGCTGTGTTCGATCACAGTCATTTAGTAGCTGCTGCAGTTCTGTTGGGGGGATTCGGCTGCGGCTGGAGAGCTCCTCCATAATCGTGGATTGGTGGGTGGCGCATGCAACCAACCCAGAACACATCGCCAGGAACATACCTGCGACTGCACCGGCTGTTCTTTTTGAGCAGATTCCGGTTGCCATGGGGAGCCTCCATCTTGATGTCCTGTGGAGGGCAGTCTAGTCAGAGATTGACCCCGGTTCCACTTGTTCGGTGTAGGATTTTCCTTACTGTGGCATCGGAGAACATCCCGATAGCTGTTCGAGCCTTGGTGTTTGGAGTCCGGGATTGACGATGTCGCTGTCGGTCAGATGTTGGGCATCAGCGGATGGCGTTGATTTTCTGTTCTGCGACGCTTCTTCCCGTCGAGGCCTATGCTGCCCCGGGGCAATCCATGCCGGGTCGTAACAAGACAAAGAACTGCCGTCGAACTGACGACCGGGGCAGTCGTCGATCGATCATTGCGCCTGGGTAGTAGCAGGCAGCGAGCAAGTGGTTTCCCCAGGGCCCTGCTTGCGCTTCCACTGCCACGTCGCCACGGTTTCGCCGCGTGGCTTGTACGAGACCGTCAACGGCTTGCCATCCCGCAGCAACTGCAAAGTGAGGATGCCGTCCTGTTCGCCCTGCAACTGATCCTGGCCGACCGGGCGGGTGATTTCGTCGCCGTTGCGCACGCCGGCCTTGGCAGCGGCCGAGCCGGGGATCAGGTCGCGGACGATGCGTGGGGATTCGGTCAGCACCGCGGGGGCGAAGCCTAGTTCGTAGCGGCGCATGGGTTGGGAGATGCGTTCGAAGCAGGGGCCGAAGGCGTCGCTGGCCGGTAGCGGTGCGGCGCCGTCGAGCATGGCGTGCAGTTGGCGGACCGCTGTTTCGCCGAGGTTGTCGCGCAGCAGTGCTTCCCAGTCGGCGATGCCGAGCGGCTTGTCGCCTTGCCGGCGATGCAGCATCGCCAGGATCAGGTCGTCCAGGGATTTGCGGCCGCCGCTGGCCTTGCGCAGGGCGTCGTCGACGGTGACGAAGTACAGGAAGCCGCGGTCGTAGGGCAGGGTGCGGATGCGGGTGTCCTGCCAGAACTTCGTCGCCACGTCGCTGTTGGGGGCGCTGCCGAGAAGGTTGGTGTAGTAGCGGGCGGCGGTGTAGTTGAGGTCCTTCAGGAACGCGTCGGCGTCGATCATGCCGTAGCGGAACGGCAGGCGCGCCTGGTAGAACACCGCCGTGCCTTCGTTGAACCAGGCATCGGCGAGGCTTTCGCCGTCGTACTGCGAACTCATGTGCGGCTGGAAGGTGTGGAACATCTCGTGGGCGAGGGTCAGTTCCAGCTGTTGCGGGTCGTTGCCGCGGTCGTCGTCGTAGGTGACGACGAAGGAGTTGTACATGCCCATGCCGCCGCCGGGGTTGACCCGATTGCGGCGCAGGAACACGCCGTAGGGCGTGGCCGGCACGGCGAAGAACGCCTGGTAGTGCTGGCGCAGCCGTTGGGTCCAGGTCAGCAGTTTTTCCGCGTCGAACGGGGTGTTGCCCTGCCAGGCGGAGAAGAAGCCGGTGGCGTCGGGCGCCTGCGGGTACAGGCCGATCCTGCCGGCCATGAAGTAGCTGCTGTCCAGCGCTTCCATGCCGACGTCGTGGGCGTTGCGGTCCTGCAGGCTGCTGACGGCGTGCGCGCCTGCGCCAAGTGCCGACAGGTCCCAGTGCAGGTCGATGTCGTGCCGGCCGCTGGTCGGATGCAGCAGGAAGGTGGCGCCGGCGCCGGAGAACGCGCCTTCCTCGCTGCGCAGTTCGATCGGCGGTGCGGCGCCGCGCGCGGCCAGCGCTTCGGTCATCGCCGCGCGATAAGAGAAACGCAGGATGCCGGCGACAGCGCGATTGGCGTACCACTCGCGCTGCCGGGCTGGGCCTTCGCCCTGGTCGCGATAGCGCAGCTGCAACGCGCCGCGGTCGTCGCGCGCGGCCAGTTCGCCAACGCTGGCAGCGATGGTGGGCACGTTGCTGGTCACGTGCGGCATCGCCAGCACGGTGGTGCCGGCCGGGGTGGCCGGCAGCGGGATGGCTTCGTCCACCAGCAGTGCTTCGATCCTGCTGCCGGCGGTGTCCGCTTGCGCGTGGATGGTGATCGCGTACGGCGCATCGGTCGCGGCCATGGCCGGAGACGCGGCCGCGGCGAGGGCCAGGAACAGGTAGCGGTGGCGTGGCATCTTCATCGGCAAGGATCGCAGCAGGTGGGGATCAGGGCGAACAACGGGCGGCCAGCGCCGGATCGACGGCGAAGCGCCAGGCGTCCACGCGCGCGCTGCGCGGCAGGTAGTCCACCTGCAGCGGCTTGCCGTCGCGCTCCAGTTTCAGCTGCATATGCATGTGCTCGTCGGCCATCGCCTGTTCCAGCGGGGTGTATTCGACGATGCGGTCGTTTTCCTGCACGCCGGCACGGGCCGCGGCAGACTCGGGCAGCAGGTTCTTGACCACGCCCATGCGCATGCGGTCGAAGCCGAGTTCGAACGGCTGGTGCGGCGCCGGCACCACGCGATAGCAGCCGAACACCGGCGCGGGCGGCACGATCAGCTTGCCGGCGACCATCGCGTCGAAGTCGCTGCCGGCGCCGGCGCCGAGTTCGCGCACCACCATCGCGCGCCATTCGCGCACGCCGATGGTGTCGCCGGCGCGCTGGCGCTTGAGCACTTCCAGCACCAGGTCGTCCACCGAATGCGCCTGCCGGCCGTGCTGGCGCAACTGCGCATCGACGCTCACCAGGTACATGAAGCCGCGGCCGTACGGCACGCGCTGGGCGCGCGCGTCCTTCCAGAAGCGTTCGCCGGCGGCGCTGTTGTCGAGCGCGCGGAACGGGTTGTCGTAGTAGCCGTCGGCGCGGTGGTTGATCGCCTGCAGGAAGGCGTCCTTGGCGTACACGCCGGCGCGCAGCGACAGCAGCAGCGAGTAGAACTCGGCGGTGCCTTCGGTGTACCAGGCGGTGAGCGCGTGTTCCTCGCCGTCGAGCTTGGGCCAGGTGTGGGCCATTTCGTGCGCCAGCAGCGCCTGCGGGCCCTCGGCGATGGTCTGGCCCTGCGGCCCGTAGCCGAACATGAAGGAGTGCGCCAGGCCGGTGCCGCCGCCGGCCGGGTACGGGTTGCGGCGGGCGAAGGCGCGATAGGCCGAGCCGTCGTCGCCGAAGAAGCGCGCCATGTAGCGGTACAGCTGGCCGGTCTGCTTGGCCAGCAGCTGCGCGTCGAACGGCGGGGTGTCCATCCAGTAGAAGTGGAAGACGTCGTCGTCGTTTTCCGGTACCCGGTGCATCGCGCCGACGGCGTAGTAGGAGAAGCGCAGCAGGTCGGTCGGCCCGGTCGTGCGTTGCTCGCCTTCGCCGACGCTCCACACGCCGCGCGCGCCGGCCGGCAGTGCGCTCAGGTCCCAGCGCAGGTGGATCTGGCGCGGCGCCTCGCCCGGCGGCAGCGCCATGAAGTAGACGCCGGCGCCCATCAGGCCGCCGTCCTGCGCGCGCAGGTCGAACAGCGGGCCGTTGCGGGTGTCGGCATCGACCTTGCGCGGCGGCGTGGCGTAGTCCACGTCGACGTCGCCGACGCTGGCGCGGGTGGCGAGGTAGTTGCGGTACTTGCCGGACGGGTCCGGCGCTTCGTCGACGGCGCGCAGCGGCAGGGCGCCGCGCGCGTCGCGCACCTGGATCTGTTCGGCGCTGTAGGCGGCGGTCGGCGTGGACACCAGCTCCACCGGCATGCGCAGCAATGGCGCGCCCGCGGCGACCTTGGGCGTGGGCAGGTGCAGGTGCACCTGCAGCGCGCCGATCTGGCCGGCGTCGGCCTTGGGCGTTAGCACCACGTCCAGCGGAACTGGGGCGGCCGGTGGTTCGGCGGCAAGCGCGGCGCAGGCCGGCGCCAGCAGCAGGGCGAGGGGGAGCCAGCGGGAGGTGCGTGCGGTCATGGTTTGGCCTGGGGCAGGTAGGCGATGCATTCGATTTCCACCTTGGCGCCCAGCGCCAGGGCGTTGGCGCCGATGGCGCTGCGTGCGGGCAGGTGGCCGGGTTTGAAGCGGCGCACGTACAGGGCGTTGAACGCGGGCCATTGCGCCATGTCGGTCAGCATCACCGTGCACTTGGCGATGTCGTCCATGCCGGCGCCGGCCAGGGCCAGGGCGCTGGCGACGTTGTCCAGCGCGTTGTTGGCCTGGGCGCTGAACTCCTCGGGCAATCCGCCCTGCGCGGCGCTGCCGATCTGGCCGGAGACGTAGAGCGTGTCGCCGGCACGCACCGCGGCCGAGAACGGCGCGCCGGGCGCGGTGCCGTAGTGGTGCAGCGCTGCCGGCGCGGCCTGTGCGGTCCATGGCAGCAGCGTGCACAGCAGTAGCAACGGGAGTCGCTTCATGACAGGGCCTCGATCAGGCGTTCGACATCGTCGCTGCCGTTGTAGAACGACGGCGACACACGGAAGTAATTGCGGTACAGGGTGACTTCGACGCCGGCCGCCTTCAGCTTCGGCGCCAGCCGCTTGCCGACGTCGCGCTGGGCGAAGGACACCAGCGCAGAGCTGGAATCCGGCGGGGTCATCGGGTCGAAGCCCAGCCGCGGGATCGCGGCGTGCAGGCGCGCCAGCAGCGGTTGCCGCCATTGGCGGATGCTGTCCACGCCGATGCGCTCGATCAGTTCCAGCGAGGTCGCCAGCGCGGCGGCGGCGGAATTGTTGAGCGTGCCGACTTCGATCTTGCCGGCCAGGCCGCCGATCGCCTGCGTTTCCAGCGGCGGCTCGCCGGGCGGGTCGAACGGCAGGAGGTGCGAGACCGTCTCGCCCTCCTGGCGGTAGCCCCAGACGATCTGCCGCAAGGCGTCCTGGCTGGCGCGGCGCGCATACATCACGCCCAGGCCGAAGTCGCCCATCAGCCACTTGTAGGTGGAGCTGGCGGCGAAGTCCACGCCGCTGCCGTGCAGATCGATCGGGGTGTTGCCGGCGGCCTGGATCAGGTCGGCGTAGACCAGCGCGCCGCGGCTGTGGGCCAGGTCGCAGACCGCCTTGAGGTCGTGCTGGAAGCCGTTGACACTGGACACCAGGGTCAGCGCGACCAGGCGCGTGCCCGGGGTGATCGCCTTGTCCAGATCCTCCAGGCGGATGCGGTTGTCGTGCGGGCGCACCACCTGCACGTCGAGGCCGCGCTTGGCCAGTTCCATGTACATGAACAGCGAGCCGTTGAAGTGGTAGGCGTCGGTGACCACGCGCTGGCGGCTGTGCGGAATGCCGAGGCCGTTCAACACCAGGTTCTCGCCGACCATGGTGCTGGGAATCCACGCCAGTTCGTCGCGGTCGGCATGCAGCAGCCGGCCCAGCGCGGCCATCGCGCGCTCGCGGTCGCCGCCCATGTCGACCTTGTCGGCATTGGCGTTCATCAGCCGCGCATCGAGGAAGCCGCGTTGCGCCTGCGCGGCGGCGCGGCTGACCGGGTGCATGTAGGCGCCGTTGAGATAGCAGCCGGCGATCTCGAAGGCATTGCCGAGGCCTTGCAGGCCGCGTGCGGGCGTGGGCGCGGTGGCCGCAGCGGCGGTTGTCGCGTTGCTGGTGCCGGCGAGGCCGGACAGCGCGGCGGACAGCGGCAGCGCGCCGGCGGCCGCCAGCAAGTGCCGGCGGGTGGGATCGAAACGGGGCGAGCGCGTGTCCATGGTGGCGTTCCGGCAGGCGAGGGTCAGTTCAATGCAGTTCGGCTTCGGCTTCGATCTCGACCGGGATGCCGAACGGAAGCTCGGCCATGCCGACCGCGCTGCGCGCATGTTGGCCCAGTTCCGGCCCCCACAGCGCCAGCAGCAGGTCCGAGCAGCCGTTGATCACGTTCGGCAGGCGCTGGAAGCCGGGCGCGCAGCGGACCATGCCGAACACGCGCACCCAGCGCTTGACGCGGTCCAGGCTACCCAGGCTGCGTTCCAGGCTGGCCAGCATCGACAGGGCGGTGGCGCGCGCGGCGGCATAGCCCTGGGCTTCGTCCAGTTCGTCGCCGACGCGGCCGACGCCGCCGGCCATGCTGCCGTCGACGTGTTGCGGGCCGTGGCCGGAGATCAGCACGCGGGTGCCGATCACGTGCACCGGCGCGAACGGCAGGATCACTCCGTCGGATACGCGCAGCGGTGGCGGCAAGATCATGCCGAGCGCACGCAGGCGCGCGCTCACGGTGTCGGAGGGGAGGACGTGCGGGGTCTGCATGGGATGCGGGATCGGGTTCATTGAAGTGTCTTCGGGGCCGGCGCGAACGGGGCCACGCCCAGGGCGCGGTAGATCTCGGCGGGCAGGTACAGGGTCTGGTCCTTCACCACCAGCGCGGGCTGGCGGATCGCGGAGATGTCGGTGGTCGGATCGCCGGGCAGCAGCACGAAGTCGGCCTGCTTGCCCGGATGCACGCTGCCGAGCCGGTCGGTGCGGCCGAAATGCAGCTCGCTCTGCCAGGTGCCGGCGCGCAGCGCCTGCTGCGGGGTCAGCCCGGCGGCGACGTACAGTTCCAGTTCGCGGTGCACGGTGAAGCCGGTGCTGTCGTCGGTGCCGGGCAGCAGCACGGTGCCCTGGCGATGCAGGCGGCCGATCAGTTGCAGGGTCTTGTCCAGCGCGCGGCGGTACTGCGCGTCGGCCTGCGCATCGAGATCGGGGACGAAGGTGCGCTGGCGGTAGCGCTGGTAGGCGATCGGCATGTGCGACAGGTACGGCGCATCGGCGGGCAGCACGCTGCCGGCACGGCTCAGCATCAACCGTTCCACGATCACCTCGGTGGTGTCCAGGGCGATGTCGCGCTGGCGCATCAGCTCCAGCGTGTGGCGCACGTTCGGCGCGTCGAGGTCGAGGTCGGCCACGCGCCGCATCGCGGTCAGCCGCAGCGGCGTGCGCGTGTCTTCTTCGGGCGAGAGCACCCAGCCGAGCATCAGCTGGTTGATGTGGGTGATCTCGTCGTAGCCGGCGGCGATCATCGCGTCGGCGTTGGTGAAGGCCGGGATGTGGCCGGTGACGCCCATGCCCAGCGCATGCGCGCGTTCGGCGATCGGCGCCACCCAGGCCGGGTTCATCGAGTTGTAGAGCTTGATCTGCCAGTAGCCGTGGGCCTTGTACCAGGCGACGTCCTTCAGCGCGTCGTCCAGCGTATCGACGACGAAGCCGTTGCGCGCCGAATACGGGCTGCGGCCTTCCAGGAAGCCATTGCGCACGATGCGCGGGCCGGCGATCTCGCCGCGTTCGATGCGCGCGGTCAGGTCGAGCAGGAAGGCGTTGTCGTTGCCCATGTCGCGGGTGTTGGTGACGCCCGCGGCGAGGTACCACAGCCCGGAGGACAGGGTGCTGTGCGAATGCATGTCGTGCAGGCCGGGGATCACCGTGCCGCCGTTGCCGTCGTAGACGCTGTCGCCGGGCGCCGGCTGCCAGCGCGCGTCCATCGAGACGATGTGCCCGTCGGCGACGTGCAGGTTCACCGCGTCGCTGCGCAGTCCGTTGACCGGATCGAACACATGCACGTTGCGCAGCCACAGATCGCGCGTCAGCGGATGCGCGAGCTGGCGCTGCAAGGCCTGCGCATGCGCGAACTGCTGCGCCTTCACCGCATCGGCGATGGTCGCCACCTGCGCCTGGTAGCCGTCGCGGATCGCCACGGCGTCGTCGTCGATGTCGGCCAGCAGCGCGTCGTCGGCATCGACGGCGAGGTAGTGTGGTTCCAGGTCCAGGCCGGACAGCCGCAGCAGCCGCGCCTGCAGCGGCGGCGCCCCGGCCTGGCCCTGCAGCGCCAGCGTGCCGACCAGTTCCAGCTGCATGCGGCCGCTGGGCAGCACGTCCAGGGCATGGTCGGGTGCGGCCAGCAAGGCCTTGGCGTAGGTCCACATCGCCCAGGGGCTGCTGTCGTTGGCGATGTATAGCTTCGGTTGCGGCTGCTGCTTGCGGCCGCTGTCGGCCTGGCTGCTCCATTCGGCGATGCCGTCGCGCCATTGATAACGCTCGGCGACCTTGCCGCCCATCAGCGAGGTGCCGGCGATCGACCACGCCAGCGGCAGCGCATGCGCGCCGAGCACGATGGTCTCGTGGTGCTTGGGGCCGCGGCCGTTGTTGTCGACGTGGTAATCGACCTCGTAGGTGTCGCCGTCGGCCGTGGCCTTCAGGTAGCCGACGTTCTCGCCGTTGGCGATCAGCACCAGCGATTGCGGCGCGGTGGCGGCGCGCGCGGCGTGGCCGGCGAACGTGCAGGCGATGGCGAGGGCGATGGACAGCGGCAGCGTGCGGCTCATTGTAGGAAGTCCTTCAGCAGGCCGTGCAATTGCGGGCGCAATGCGTCTTCCGCGAACACCGCATGGCCGCCGGGCAGCAGGCGGAAATCGATGCGCGCCGGATCCAGGGCGCTGTGGTGCAGCGCGTACCAGGGGCCGAGCGCGGGCACGGCCAGGTCGTAATAGCCGTTGAGCGCCAGCACATGGAAGCCGGGATTGGCCTGCGCCAGGCGGGCCAAGTTCGGTGTGGGATTGAAGCGCAGCGCGCTGCCGAACGGGCGCGGGCCGGCGCCATCGTCGGCGCTGAAGCGCCAGGCCATGGCGATGTCGATGTCCAGGCTGACATAGTCGCGCGGCAAACCAGCGCCGAACAGGCCGTGCAGGTAGTCGGCCATCAGCGCGGAGGTGATCTGGTTGCTGCGGCCCAGGCCGAGCGCCGGATCGTTGGCGGCCGAGGGCCGGCCGTTGTCCGCCGCTTGCGGCGCCGGCAGCGGCGCGGCGACGCGGCTGTCGAGCCGGCCGATCTGCCGGCCGTCGGCGGCGAGCACGCCGAGCCGGAAGCTTTCCACGTCCGGGCGCAGGTCCGCCGCCAGCAGCGTTTGCGCCGGCAGGCCCAGCAGCGCGGCCAGGCGCGCAGCGATGCGGCTGCGTGCGTCGGCCGGCAGGGCGCTGCCCTGCAGCAGGGCCTGCGCGTAATCGCCGAGCGCGAACGTACGCGCCTGCGCATAGACGCTTTCCACCGGTTGTCCGGCCAGCTCGCCCTTGCCGTGGGCGGCGGCGGCGACGATCAGCGAGGGAAGGTCGAACACAGCGCGCAGGTCGTTGCCGGGGCTGTCGTCGCCGCTGCTGGCATCGAGCAGCGGCGAGACCAGCAGCACGCCGGCCGGACGCAGGTCGGCGATGTCCGCGGCGAGCAGGGCGAGCCGGTAGCCGCCGTAGCTTTCGCCGGCGATGTATAGCGGCGCGCGTTCGCGTCCGTGCGTCTTCAGCCAGTGCCGAATCATCGCCTCCACCGCCTTGGCGTCGCCGTGGTCGGACCAGTAGCGCGCGCGTGCGGCGGCATCGGTAGGGGCCTGGCTGAAGCCGGTGCCGGGCGGATCGATGAACACCAGGTCGGCGACGTCGAGAATGCTGTGCGAATTGGCGATCAGGCGCTGCCGTTTGCCGTCGCGCACGCGCAGCCGCGGGCCGAGGCCTTCGACCTGCAGCACCGACGATGCGCCCGGCCCGCCGTTGAAGGCGAACAGCACCGGCCGCGTGTCGTCATCGGTACGCTCGGCCAGATAGCCGATGGCGCTGATCGAGGCGACGCGGGCGCCGTCGGCGCCGGCGAAATCTAGTTGGTCGAAGCTGACCCGATAACGCAGCCGCTGCTCGCCGAGGCGGGCCTGCTGCGGGCTGGACAGCAGAGTCGGTTTCGGCAGCGGCGCCGCGTCGTCGGCGGCTGCGGCGAACGGCAGCGCCGCGCACAGCAGCAGGGCCAGGCCGTGGATCCATTTCATCGAGGAATTCCGCAACTGGAAGAAGGGCCGGCCGCCGTGCGGCGGCCGGCGATGCGCATCAATAATCCCAGGCCAGGGTCAGGCCGACCGTGCGCGGCTGGATCAGCGTCGCGCCGAGCGGCGAGCTGGCCAGCGAGCCGCGGCGGTTGGCGTTGATGTAGCCGACCTCGTCGGTGAGGTTGCGCACGTACAGCGTGGCGCTCCAGGCCTGGCCCTGTACGCCGGCGTTGAGGCCGACGGTGGTGTAGCTGGGCAGGTGGATACGCGGGATGCTGGCCGAGGTGGTGAACTCCATGTCGCGATCGCCCATGTAGGCCACGTCGGCGCCGGCGAAGCCTTCCAGGTTGCTGCCCAGCGGGAAATAGCGCTTGAGCGAGGCCGAGGCGCTGTTGCGCGCCGAGTACGGCAGGCGATTGCCGTCCTTGCCGTAGGCGGAGGAACCCTCGGTGTAGCCGGGGATGTCCTGCGCCAGGGTGGCGTCGGTGTAGGCGTAGCTGGCGGTGACCTTCCAGTCGGCCGACGGCACCCAGTTGACCGACAGCTCCAGGCCCTGGCTGCTGGCCTTGCCGGCATTGGTGGTATAGCTGCTGCCCAGGGTCGGCTCCACCTGCGAGATCTGCAGGTCGCTCCAGTCGATGTAGAACAGCGCCGCATCCAGGCTCAGCGAGTGGTCCAGCAACTGGGTCTTCAGGCCCAGCTCGTAGCTCCACAGGCTGTCGGAGTCGTAGGAGAACGGGACGTTGGCCACCAGGGTGCCGTTGCTGCCGCCGGCACGGTAGCCGGAGGCCACACGCAGGTAGGTCATCAGCTCGTCGTTGAAGCGGTAGCGCGGCGAGAACAGGTAGGTGGTGGCGCTGTCCTTGTTGCTGTCGAAGCTCTGGTTCGGATCCTGCAGCAGGCCGCCGGTATCGCTGTTCTCGCGCAGGCTGTTGCGCGCATAGCGGGCGCCGAACTGGACATCGAACTGCGGGGTGAAATGGTAGGTGCCGTCGGCGTACACCGCCTTCTCGCGGTAGCTGCTGTCGCCCAGCGAGACCAGCAGCGGGAAGTCGCGGTAGATGGTGCCGCTGGTCTTGTCGGCGATGTAGAAGTTCTGCGTGCTCTTGGCTTCCTCGTCGCTGTAGAACGCGCCGACCTGCCAGTCCAGCGCATGCTCGCCCTGCGAGACCAGGCGCACTTCCTGGGTGGTGCGGTCGGTGTTGTAGCGGTTGTCGATCAGCGAACTGGGGTTGTCGCTGTCCAGGCCGAAGATGCCGGCGAACACCGGCGCGAGCCGGCCGATGGTGGTGTAGCCCACGTCCTGGTAGGCGCGGCTGCGGTGCTGGGCGTAGCCGCTGATGCTGTCCAGCATCGCCCAGCCCAGATCCCAGCTGACCTTGGTGGTGTAGAAGCGCACCTGGCCCTTGAAGGTGTCGCCGCCGCTGATGCGGTCGTGGCCGTACTGGCCGTACAGCGGATGCAGGTCGGGATCGGTGTCGACCACCGAGCTGGAGCCGGTCTCGGTGTCCTGGAACAGCGCCGAGGAACGCACGGTCACCGTGTCGCTGACGTTCCACAGCGCCGAGACGCGGCCGCCGCGCACCTGGCTGTCGTTCTCGTCGCCGCTGTTGGTGTTGTGCACGAAGGCCGGGTCCTGGCGCTGGAACAGGCTGACCCGCAGCGCGAAGCGGTCGGAGAACGGCAGGTTCACCGAGGTGCGCGCGTTGTAGCCGGAACCGCCGTGCGCGGCCGTGGAGCCGCCGGCCTCGACCCGGCCGAAGGTCGCGCTGGTGTCCGGATCGGTCATCACGTACTTGATCAGCCCGCCCATGCTGCTGGCGCCGTACAGCGTGCCCTGCGGGCCGCGCAGCACTTCGATCTGCTGCAGGTCGGACGGATCGAGATCGGGGATCGCGCCGGTGCTGAGCGCCGACCCGTAAGGCACGTCGTCGATGACGATGCCCGAGGTCGGACGGCTACCGAGGCCGGAATCGGTGGCGATGCCGCGCAGCACGATGTTGCTGCTCATCGGCGACTGGATGTAGGACAGGCCGGGCAACTGCGCGAAATAGTCGGCCAGCTTGTAGCTGCCTTCGCTGCTCATCTTCTCGGTGTTGAGTACCTGGATCGACATCGGCACGTCCTGCAGCCGCTCGCTGCGCTTCTGCGCGGTCACGGTGATGGTGTCCAGCTGCTTGGCCGCTGTGGCGCCGTCGTCTTGGGCGAGCGCGATGGACGGCAGCAGCAGGAGCGCGCTGGCCGGGCAGCACAGGGCGCGCGAAATGAACTGGGAGAGACGGTTGCGGCGGGCTACGGATGACATGGGCGGGACTCGTCTGGCGGGCGGTGGGCGGGATGGGTGGAGCGCGAACCACGGGTGCTGCGGGGACTGCGGAATGTCATGTCACCAGGTGCGGCGGACCATCTGCCGGATGTCGTCGGCGAGGCCGGCGGCGGTGTGCTCGACCGTGTACATCATGTGTCCGCCCTCGTAGTAGCGAGTGCGCACCTGCTGCATCGGAAAGCCCGACTGCGCGGCGAGATAATCCATCGCGCCGATCGTGGTCTGGCTGTCGTAGTAGCCATTGCCGACCAGCAGCCGGCACTTCGGATTGGCTACCAGCAGCTGGCGCAGTTGTCCGACCCACGGGTAGTCGCCGAACGGCGATTTGTTGGCGTCCCAGTCCCAGGCGTTGAAGTCGCTGGAGGTCGGCAGCGCGGTGGAGTAGTGGCCCGCCTGCGCGGGGACGTTCAGTACTTGCCGGTAGTAGCGTTCGGCGACGGCGTTGTAGTCGGGCACGCTGCCGGAATTGCCCTGCGCGTCGAGCAGGTAGCGACCATCGCTGGACGCCAGGATCCGGCCCGGGAACAGCTGGCGCGCGTAGGCGACCTTGGACAGCTTCAGGTCGGCCTTGAGCCATGCGTCCGCCGACAGGCCGGTGAAGGACTGCAACGCCTGCGCCACCTCTTCGCGTTGCTGCGCGCTGGCGCGGTTGCCGAGGAACAAGGTACTCAGGTAGCGCTCGCGGCCGTAGGCGGCGGCTTCATCGACGAACTGGGCGAGGCTGCGGCCTTTGCGATCGACCTTGCCGTGGTACCAGCCGAGCGCGGCCAGGGTCGGCAGCGACACCGCGTAGCTGACGATGTTGTCGCGCCGCTGCGCGTATTCCAGGATGTTGGCGGCCTGACCGAGCAGGACGATGCCGTCCACGCCGATGCCGGCGACCTGCAGTTGCGTGGCCGCTTCCGGCGCGCGCAGCGTGCCGTAGCTTTCGCCCAGCAGGTACACCGGCGAGCCGCGCCGGCCGTGCCGGTCCAGCCACGCCGCCACCAGTTGCGCGAGCTGGCGCGCGTCGGCGCGGGTGGAGAACTGGCTGGCCGGCGCCACGCCCTTGGCGACGCGGCTGTAGCCGGTGCTGGCCGGATCGAAGATGACGATGTCGGCAACGTCCAGCGGCGAATAGCGGTTGTCCACCAGCTTGAAGCCGGCGGCGTTGGCCTGCAGGTCGTCGGGCACGGCCAACCGCTGCGGACCGAGCAGGCCGAAATGCAGCGGCGTGCTGGCGGCGATCGGGCCGCCGTTGAAGGCGAAGATCAGCGGCCGCGCGCCGGCGGCGGACTTTGCGACGTAGGCGGTGGAGACCAGGCGTGCCGCCGGGTGCCCCTCGGCGTCAGTAGTGGCATAGGTTTCCACCGTCGCGGCGTAGGCGATGCGCTGGCCGTTGAACACGCCGCGGTGCTGGGTGGTGACCGGCGTGGGCAACGACACCTGGTCCAGCGTGGTTGGATCGACGAAGCCCAGCTCGGCGGCGTGCACGTTGCCGGCAGGCGAGGCCAGCGCCAGGGCCAGCGCCAGCAGCGGCTGCAGCAATCGGGTCTTCGGCGGCACAGGGCCGGGGCGTGCGGTCGTGGAGCGCATGGGCTAGTCCGTGCTGGGAAGCGAGGGAGAGGCGTCGAGGAAGGCCTCGAACGCGCGGCGGCCCTGGGCACGGCTGGCGCGTTCGGAGTACCACATGTGTCCGCCCTGCAGGCACAGGTTGGTCACCCGCGCGGCGTAGCGCGGGCCGGCGGCGCGGGCGGTCTCCACCGAGCTTTCGCAGGGCCAGCCGTCGTAGCGGCCGCGCAGGCTCAGCACGCGCAGCTGCGGGTCCTGGTCCATCGCCTTGCGCAGCGGCGCGTCGGCGCCTTCGGGAAGCTTCTGCGAGAAATCCCACAGTTGCGCCATCCAGTCGTCCGGCATGCCGGACTTCGGGTCGGTGTAGCGCGGCAGCGGGTGGAACGCATTACCGAACGGGCCGCGATACAGCAGGTCGCTCTCGAAGCCGAGCTGCTGGCGCAGATAGCGGTTGAACACGCGCGAGGTGCCGTTCATCAGGCCGGCCATCGGCAGCAGGCTCGGGTCGATGCCCGGCATCCACGGGGCGTCCTTGGCGCGCCGCAGCGCGGTCATGCGCAGGTCGTAGCGGCCCAGCTCGAGGCCCTGGTCGGCGAGCAGGCGGTCGGCGAAATCGGCGGTGGAGATGGTCAGTTGCTTGGCATCGATGTCCTGCGCGCGCAGGCCGCTGAAGCGCGCCAGTGCAGCCAGAATCCGGCGCCGCGATTCCAGCGTCTGCGCCGCCGGCGCGGACAGGAACGGCAGGTAGTCCTGCTGCATCCACGCCTGCGCCTGGGCGACCGCGGCCGTTTCGTCCAGCGCCTGCAGCATGGCGTCGAGGCGATGGTGGTAGTGCGCCGCGGCGGTGAACTGCGGCACGTTCAACGCGTCTTCCGGGTAGGCTGCCGGCGGCGTACCCAGGTCGAAGTTGTAGGACACCAGCACCACGCCGCGTACCGGCATGCCGCGTCGCTGCAACGCTGCGGCGACCAGCATTGCGCGGGTCACGCCATAGCTTTCGCCGGCCAGGTACAGCGGGCGGTCCCAGGCGTCGTGGCGGGTGAGATAGACCCGGATCGCTTCGGCGATGGTTTCGGCATCGCCATGCGAGGTGTACAGCGTCGGCAGGTCCTTGGCGTCGACCGCGCGGCTGTAGCCGGTACCCAGCGGATCGACGAATACCAGATCGCTCGCGCCCAGCCAGCTGTCGGCGTTTTCGACCAGCGGCCGCTCGCTCTGCGCCGGTGCCCAGTCCGGCAGGCGATCTGCGGTATCCAGGCGCCGCGGACCCGCGCCCATGTGCAGCTGCGCGGCATTGGAGCCGGGGCCGCCGTTCCACAGGAAGGTGAGCGGCCGCGTTGCGCCGGCACTGGCCGGGACGCTGTAGCCGACGAAGAACACCGACGCCAGCAGCCGCCCGGTCGGATCGTCGTGGATCGGCAGCAACCCGGCCTCGGCGGCGTAGCGCAGCGTGCCATGGCCCTCGACGGCGACGCTGCCGGCCGAACGCACCTGCACGTCGGCATGCGCCGGCACCACCGCCGCGGCGCTGGCCAAGCCGGCCAGCCACAGCGCCGCCGCAACTGCGAACGGACGCAGCCAGGCAGTGGCGCGACAGCACGATCTGGCGGACGGCATGGACGTCGACATGGTCTGCTTGGTTGTCCCCGGTGCAGCGTGGCGCGGCGCCCGATGCGAGGGCGCGACTGTGGTTGGCTGGCCCGCGTCACCCCCTGGCGCCGCGAGCTCGGTGTTGCTTCAACAGTTTGTTGATATACAAAAATAATTTGTATGTCAAGACCGCGTCACATCGTTCCTGTGCGGAGCTGTGCCGTTGCGCTGCCGTCTCGACGCCCGCCGGCGCAGCCGGCAAGATGGCCGGTGCGCATGCGCCGGGCACTCCTCTGGGACGGAACGATTCGATGGCAACAGCGAAAAAGGGCGGGGCGCCGCACAAGGGCGGGGCACCCGCCGCCAAGCGCAAGCCTGGCAAGGCGCTACCTGCTCCCGCACCTGCGCAAGGGCTGGGCGCGGGGGTGCAGGTGCGCGACCTGTTCGAACTGCTCAAGCCGGTGGTGGCCCTGCTCGGCGGGGTGATCGGCGAGAACATCGAAGTGGTGCTGCACGACCTGTCCGTGCCCGGGGCCTCAGTGCTGGCGATCGCCAACGGCCATGTGTCCGGGCGCAACCTCGGCGACCCGATCCTCAGCGGCCCGCGCGAGGACGCCGGTTTCAGCGAGCTCTACCGCGATGTGGCGGGCACCGGCACGATCAGCTGGGCGATCGTCGACGAGTACCAGACCACCAATGCCGCCGGCCGCCATCTGCGTTCGGCCACGCTGCTGTTCCGCGACGGCGCCGGCCAGCCGGTGGCCGCGCTGTGCCTCAACGCCGACATGACCGTGTTCGAGATGGCCCATGGCTGGCTGGAGCAGATGCTGCACCGGAAGGCCAAGCCGCCGCGCAGCGAGGCGCCCGCCGGCGAGGTCGGGCTGGAGGCGATGATGCAGGAGATCATCGACGACGCGGTCAAGCGCTTCATGAAGCCGCCGGCGCTGATGAACAAGGAAGAGAAGATGTACGCGGTGGAGGCGATGATGCATCGCGGCCTGTTCCTGATCCGCAACAGCGTGGAGCAGGTGGCGGCGGCGTTGGGGGTCAGCCGCTTCACCATCTACAACTACATCGAGCAGATCAAGCAGAAGAAGGCGGCGGCGCGGCCGTAGCGCCGGAGCGGGCAGGGACGCGGCGCCGCTCACGCCGTGGCCGGTCGGGATGCCGACCCTCGTTGAACGAAGAAACGCCGTGCCGAAGCGGCGCCGGCCGCGCCCGATGTCATCTCAAATGTGACGAGATCGGAGTCGCCGGCTGCGCGTCGCGGGCGGGCTGCGGCGATCCGTCGCACGCAGGTGCGGCAATGTGTCGCACGCAAAAACACGCCTGTGCGCACGCTCGGCCTTGTCAATGGCTTTCGGAGATGCCGCACGGCAGCATAAAATGCGTGGTCGATCGCGCATGCCGGCCAGGATGCCGCAGGAAACGCGGAAACGCCCGTCCGGGCCGCTCCCGTTTGCCGTTGCGCGTTCCGCATCCCCTACGCAATTGGATCGTTCGATGATTCCGTTGAAACAACTCCGGCGCTCGCTGCGCTCCGGTCTGTTGCTCCTGCCCGCGCTGCTGCTGGCCGGGTGCGACGCGGCCATTCTCAACCCCAAGGGGCAGATCGGCCACGACGAAAAGACGTTGCTGATCACCTCGGTGGTGTTGATGCTGCTGGTGGTGGTCCCGGTCATCGTGATGACCCTGGCCTTCGCCTGGCGCTACCGCGCGTCCAATACCAAGGCCCGCTACGAGCCGAACTGGTCGCATTCCACCGCGATCGAGGTGGTGGTGTGGTCGATCCCGTGCATGATCATCCTGGTGCTGGCGGTGCTGACCTGGCGCTCCTCGCACGAGCTGGATCCGTACAAGCCGCTGGACTCCAAGGTCAAGCCGATCGTCATCGAGGCGGTGGCGCTGGACTGGAAGTGGATGTTCATCTATCCGGAGCAGGGCATCGCCACGGTCAACGAGATCGCGTTCCCGGTGGATACGCCGCTGAACTTCAAGATCACCTCAGATACGGTGATGAACTCGTTCTTCATCCCGCACCTGGGCACGCAGATCTACGCGATGGCCGGCATGGAGACCAAGCTGCACCTGATCGCCAACGAGCCGGGCGACTATTTCGGCCTGTCGGCGAACTACAGCGGCCACGGCTTCTCGAAGATGGGCTTCACCGCGCACGCCACCGATCGGGCCGGGTTCGACGCCTGGGTGGCCAAGGTCAAGGCCGCGCCGAAGGCGCTGGACCAGGCCGAGTTCCAGATCCTTGCGGCCAACCGCAACGACAAGGCGCAGTACCCGGTGACCTACTACTCGTCGGTGCAGGACGGCATGTTCAAGTCGTTGCTCGACAAATACATGATGGGCAAGGGCCACCACATGGAAGGCCACGACGACCATCCGGCATCGGCTGCTGAGCCGGTCGCCATGTGCACTTCTGGAGACAAGTGATGCTAGGCAAACTCACGCTCGAGGCGGTTCCGTACCACGAGCCGATCATCATGGCCGCCCTCGGCGGCGCCGGCCTGCTCGGCCTGCTGGTGGTCGCAGCGGTCACCAAGTACAAGCTGTGGGGCTATCTCTGGAAGGAGTGGTTCACCTCGGTCGACCACAAGCGCATCGGCGTGATGTACATCCTGGTGGCGCTGGTCATGCTGCTGCGCGGCTTCGCCGATGCGGCGATGATGCGCACCCAGCAGGCGATCGCGCACGGCGGCAACGAGGGCATCTTTCCGCCGCACCACTACGACCAGATCTTCACCGCGCACGGCGTGATCATGATCTTCTTCATGGCCATGCCGTTCATGACCGGCCTGCTGAACCTGATCGTGCCGCTGCAGATCGGCGCGCGCGACGTGGCGTTCCCGTTCCTGAACTCGCTGAGCTTCTGGCTGTTCGTAGCCGGCGCGGCGCTGGTCAACATCTCGCTGGGCGTGGGCGAATTCGCCCAGACCGGCTGGCTGGCGTATCCGCCGCTGTCGGGGCTGGAATACAGTCCAGGGGTCGGCGTCGACTACTACATCTGGGCCTTGCAGATATCGGGTCTAGGCACATTGCTGACCGGCATCAACTTCTTCGTGACGATCATGCGCATGCGCACGCCGGGCATGACCCTGATGCGCATGCCGATCTTCACCTGGACCGCGCTGATCACCAACATCCTGATCATCGCCGCGTTCCCGATCCTGACCGTGGCGCTGGCGCTGCTGGGTGCCGACCGCTACCTGGGCACGCACTTCTTCACCAACGACGGTGGCGGCAACGCCATGATGTACGTCAACCTGATCTGGATCTGGGGCCACCCGGAAGTCTATATCCTGATCCTGCCGGCGTTCGGCATCTTCTCCGAGCTGATCGCCACCTTCAGCAGCAAGCGCCTGTTCGGCTACACCTCGATGGTCTACGCGACCTCGGCGATCGGCGTGCTGTCGTTCATCGTGTGGCTGCATCACTTCTTCACGATGGGCTCGGGCGCCAACGTCAACGCCTTCTTCGGCATCACCACGATGATCATCTCCATCCCCACCGGGGTGAAGATCTTCAACTGGCTGTTCACCATGTTCCGCGGCCGGGTGCGCATGACCGCGCCGGTGCTGTGGACGATCGGCTTCATCATCACCTTCACCATCGGCGGCATGACCGGGGTGATGCTGGCGATCCCGGCCGTGGACTTCGTGCTGCACAACAGCCTGTTCCTGATCGCGCACTTCCATAACGTGATCATCGGCGGCGTGGTGTTCGGCTACCTGGCCGGCCTGACCTACTGGTTCCCGAAGGCGTTCGGCTTCAAGCTCAACGAGACGCTGGGCAAGGCTTCGTTCTGGTGCTGGATCGTCGGCTTCTTCGTCGCCTTCATGCCGCTGTACGTGCTCGGCTTCATGGGCATGACCCGGCGCATGAACAGCTACAACCACCCGGAGTGGGCGCCGTGGCTGATGGTGGCCGCGGCCGGCGCGGCGATCATCGGCATCGGCATCTTCCTGAACCTGGTGCAGATCGGCTACAGCGTCTGGAAGCGCAAGGACAACCTGGACCTGACCGGCGACCCGTGGGGCGGCCGCACGCTGGAGTGGGCCACGTCCTCGCCGCCGCCGTTCTACAACTTCGCCGTGCTGCCGCACATCGACGACCGCGACCAGTTCTGGGAAGACAAGGTCAAGGGCAAGGCCTGGACGCGTCCTGACAAGTACGAACCGATCCACATGCCGCGCAACACCGCGGCCGGGGTCTGGATCGGGGCCTTCAGCGTGGTGCTGGGCTTCGGTTTGATCTGGCACATCTGGTGGATGGCGATCATCGGCCTGGTCGGCATGATCGGCAGCTTCATCGCGCGCACGTTCGACGACGACGTCGATTACTGGGTGCCGGCAGAGGAAGTGGAGCGCATCGAGAACGCGCGTTTCGCCCTGCTGGAACAGCAACAGGCGGCACATGCCGCAAAGGCGGTCTGAACCATGTCCACGACGCTCGACAACCACCACGCCGTGCACGCAGACGGCCACGACGACCACGCCCACCACGACAGCGGCGGCAACACCGTGTTCGGGTTCTGGGTCTACCTGATGAGCGACTGCCTGCTCTTCGCCGGCCTGTTCGCGACCTACGCGGTGCTGGCCGGCGCGACGGTGGACGGCCCCACCGCCAAGGAACTGTTCGACCTGAAGTTCGTGCTGGTGGAAACCTTCCTGCTGCTGTTCAGTAGCCTGAGCTTCGGTCTGGCGATGATCTCCGCGCACAAGCGCAGCCTGGGCGGCCTGTACGGCTGGCTGGCGGTCACCGCGGCGCTGGGCCTGGGCTTCCTGGGCATGGAAATCTACGAGTTCCATCACCTGATCGAAGAGGGCGCCGGCCCCGGCCGCAGTGCGTTCCTGTCCGCGTTCTTCACCCTGGTCGGCACCCACGGTCTGCACGTGGCCTCGGGCCTGCTGTGGATGGCGGTGCTGGTGATCCAGGTCGCCAAGAACGGCCTGACCCCGCGCAACACCACCCGCCTGGCGTGCCTGAGCCTGTTCTGGCACTTCCTGGACGTGATCTGGATCGGCGTGTTCACCATCGTCTACCTGCTGGGAGCGCTGTAATGGCCAACCACTCTTCTTCCGACGCACACGCCGAGTCGCACGGCAGCGGCCTGAAGTCCTACCTGATCGGCTTCGTGATGGCGGTGGTGCTCACCGTGATCCCGTTCGGCATGGTGATGAGCGGCGCGTTCCCCAAGGGCGTGACCGTCATCGTCATCGCGGTGCTGGCCGCGGTGCAGATGCTGGTGCACCTGATCTACTTCCTGCACATGGACCGCTCCGCCGAGCAGCGCTCCAACGTGCACGTGGGCCTGTTCTCGCTGCTGATCATCGGCATCGTGGTGATCGGCTCGCTGTGGGTCATGCACAATCTCAACGTCAACATGATGCATTGAGGGCGCGCAAGCGCCACAACGCAAAAGGCCGCCTCCGGGCGGCCTTTTGCGTTGTGGCGCTCGCCTCGGCGCGAATATTGGCCCGGCGTTGCCGGCAATGGCGCCGATCCATGACCAATGGCATGGAACGCCGCGGCGCAGGCGGCATAGCATCGACGGGTTGTCCGTTCGCCGCACCCCACTGGAGACCCCATGACCAAGTCCACCGCCTGGATGGCGCCGCTGCTGCTGGCCGCCACCGCCGCCTTCCAGGCCTCGGCGCAGACCGCGCCGCCGCAGGACGTGCCGTTCGCCGGCACCCTGAAGATCGACGTCGACGCCACCGACCTGGCGCACCGCATCTTCCGCGTGCGCACCACGATGCCGGCCACGCCGGGTCCGATGACCCTGCTGTATCCGCAGTGGATCCCGGGCAACCACTCGCCGACCGGGCCGATCGACAAGCTGGCCGGGTTGGTGATCAAGGCCAACGGCCAGGTGCTGCCGTGGAAGCGCGACCAGTTCGACGTGTACGCGTTCAAGGTCGAGGTGCCGCAGGGCGCCAGCGAGATCGTCGCCGAGTACCAGTTCCTGTCCTCGCAGGGCGACGGCCAGGGCCGGGTGATGATGACCCCGGAGCTGCTCAACCTGCAGTGGAACACCACCGCGCTGTACCCGGCCGGCTACTACGCGCGCAACATCAAGGCCCAGGCCAGCGTGACCCTGCCACCGGGCTGGAGCTACGCCACCGCGCTGGAGACCGCCACCCGCGTCGGCGACACGGTGACGTTCAAGCCGATCGACTTCGACGACCTGGTCGATTCGCCGATGTTCGCCGGCAAGTACTACAAGCGCATCGCGCTGGACGCCGGCGGCAAGGCGCCGGTGTACCTGAACGTGTTCGCCGACGAGGCCAAGTCGCTGGAGGCCAAGCCCGAGCAGATCAAGGCGCACGCGGCGCTGGTGCAGCAGATGGACAAGCTGTACGGCGCGCGTCATTTCGACCACTACGAATTCCTGCTGGCCCTGACCGAAAAGCTCGGCGGCATCGGCCTGGAGCATCACCGCTCCAGCGAGAACAGCGGCCCGCTCAACTACTTCACCGAGTGGGACAAGAGCTGGGACCGGCGCGACCTGCTTCCGCACGAGTTCAACCATTCCTGGAACGGCAAGTACCGCCGCGGCGTCGATCTGGCCACGCCGAACTTCAACGTGCCGATGGGCGACAGCCTGCTGTGGCTGTACGAAGGCCAGACCCAGTTCTGGGGCGAAGTGCTGTCCGCGCGTTCCGGCCTGTGGACGCAGAGCCAGGCGCGCGACGCGCTCGCCGACGTCGCCGCCACCTACCAGCGCGGCCGCCCCGGCCTGGCCTGGCGCGCGCTGCAGGACACCACCAACGATCCGACCATGTCGCTGCGCCGGCCGCGCGCCTACCGCAGTTACCAGATGAGCGAGGACTACTATTCCGGCGGGCAGATGCTGTGGCTGGAAACCGATGCCAAGCTGCGCGAGCTCAGCGGCAACAAGCGCTCGATCGACGACTTCGCCAAGGCCTTCTTCGGCATGCACGACGGCGCCTGGGACGTGAGTCCGTATACCTTCGAGGACATCGTCGCCACGCTCGACGGCGTGGCCAAGTACGACTGGGCGACGTTCCTGCGCAGCCGCGTCGATGGCCACGGTTCGCTGGTCGGCGGCATCGAGGCCAGCGGCTGGAAGCTGGTCTACAGCGATCAGCCGAACGAGGCGATCAAGACCTACGAAGCGACCAAGAAGGGCGTCGGTCTGACCTATTCGCTGGGCCTGAGCCTGGACGACAAGGGCAGCGTGCAGGACGTGCTGTGGGACGGCCCGGCGTTCGATGCCGGCATCATCGCCGGCAACAGCGTGGTCGCGGTCAACGGCCGCGAGTTCAGCGCCGACACGATCAAGGAGGCGATCACCGCGGCCAAGGGCGGCACCGCGCCGATCGAACTGCTGGTCAAGCGCGGCAACCGCTACGACACGCTGCGCATCGCCTACCACGGCGGCCTGCAGTATCCGCACCTGGAGCGTATCGCCGGCAAGCCGGATCGGTTGAGCGAGCTGTACAAGGCGCGCTGAGCGCTGCGTGCATTCAATGACGCCGACGTTGAATGATGTGGAGAGCGAATGCACATGAAAGCGCGCAGCGGCAAGGGGCGGTCTCGAATCACGCTGAGCGCCCCAGTCGATGATTTCGTCTGGCCGCCGAACGCCAGGGTCCAGATCATGCCGGCACCACAGTTGCCGGCGATTGCCCGGATGTATGCATTGTGCAAAAGATCGCTCAGGAGAAGCCCGTGACAACCATGTTCGTTAATTCCAGCCACAAGGCCATCGCCGGCTCCGTCAAAGGCAGCGTGAGGGGCCTTCTCAGTAGGAGTCAGAGCATCAATTCTTGTGGATGGGCGCTGAGCCTGATTGTTCTGGTAGCAGCCTCAGCGGCGTCAGCCGCGCCAGGCGATGCGCACGCCTTGCAGGTGATGTTACAGGCGTCGTCGCCTGGCTCTGCCGTGGCCTGCACCCGTGACACGCACGGCAACACTGCCTGCACCATTGACGGCACGGCGATCGACGCCGGTGACGACTGCACCTCGAACCTGTCGTTCGGCGCTGTTGGAGCAGAAAACGGCGTCACGCTCAAGGACAGTTTCAAACCAGCCGCAGGCAAGGCCGTCGCCCATGTCGGAGTGAACCAGCTGCTGTGCCTGCGGGCGGCGCAACGCAAGGACGGGGTTTTGGTGCGTGCCCTGGTCATGGCGATTCCAACCCGTACCGTGAAGCTCTGCAAGGGCAACGCGATGTGCAAGGGCGCCGACGCGCCGACCGAATGGAAACGCCCGACAACGGGCATCGCCTGCACACGCAAGCCGGATGGTCACTACGCTGGCGACTGCGCCAGCGGTTGGGTCGATGGCAAGGATATCGAGGAATACTCGATGGGCCTTAAGCCCGAGGACACTGGCGCCTGAGGCACCGACGTCGTGACGGCCTTTCAAGCTGCCAGAGCCGCAGCGACACCCGCCAGTCAAGCGGCGCTGCCAACTGCGCAGCGCCATTGGGTTCGTTACGTACGTGATGTGTGCGTGGCTACAGTTGCAGTTCGCCGATGTTTTGCCGCCGATACGCACGGTTTGTGGCCGATTAGCTTGCCGCCGCCATCGATAGACGCGGCGCCGTCGCGGGCATCGGCGGCGGTCCATGTGCCCAGTCGCGCAACCTGAGACCGCCAGCGCCTATGCTGGTGCCTCCTGGCAGCGGACAAGAGCGAGATGGCAAAAGCGAAAACGGCCTATGTGTGCGGCGACTGCGGCGCCGAGTACACCAAATGGCAAGGCCAGTGCACCGAGTGCGGGGCGTGGAATTCGCTGAGCGAGATCGTGCTGGAAAGCGCGTCGGCGGCGAAGGCGCCGGCCGCGGCGCGGCGCAGCGGCTGGGCCGGCAAGACCGAGGCGCCGAAGATCACCGCGCTCAAGGACGTGGAGCATCGCGACCAGGCGCGCGTGTCCACCGGCATCGGCGAGTTCGACCGGGTGCTTGGCGGCGGCCTGGTCGAAGGCGCGGTGGTGCTGATCGGCGGCGACCCGGGCATCGGCAAGTCGACCCTGCTGCTGCAGGCGCTGGCCAAGATGGCCAGCACGCTGCCGGTGCTGTACGTGACCGGCGAGGAATCGCTCGCCCAGGTCGCCGGCCGCGCGGTGCGCCTGGACCTGCCGCTGGACGGCCTCAACGCGCTGGCCGAGACCGGCATCGAACAGATCTTACAGCAGGCCAGCGCGGCCCAGCCCAAGCTGATCGTGGCCGACTCGGTGCAGACCCTGTGGACCGAATCGTTGACCGCCGCGCCCGGCTCGGTCAGCCAGGTGCGCGAGAGCGCGGCGCGGCTGGTGCGCTATGCCAAGGAGACCGGCACCGCGGTGTTCCTGGTCGGCCACGTGACCAAGGAAGGCGGCATCGCCGGGCCGCGCGTGCTCGAGCACATGGTCGATGCGGTGCTGTATTTCGAGGGCGAGAGCGGCAGCCGTTTCCGCCTGCTGCGCGCGTTCA
The DNA here is from genome assembly GCF_014236855.1 of Xanthomonas sp. SI. Classification (NCBI taxonomy): domain Bacteria; kingdom Pseudomonadati; phylum Pseudomonadota; class Gammaproteobacteria; order Lysobacterales; family Lysobacteraceae; genus Xanthomonas; species Xanthomonas sp. SI. The sequence continues at coordinate 3,598,393 of NZ_CP051261.1, read as the reverse complement.
AGAACCGCTTCGGCGCGGTCAACGAACTGGGCGTGTTCGCGATGGGCGAGAAGGGACTGAAGGAAGTGTCCAATCCGTCGGCGATCTTCCTGTCCGGCAGCAGCACCAACCAGCCCGGCAGCTGCGTGATGGTGACGCGCGAAGGCACGCGGCCGCTGATGGTGGAAGTGCAGGCGCTGGTCGATGCCTCGCCGCTGTCCAATCCGCGGCGGGTGGCGGTGGGCCTGGAGCAGAACCGCCTGGCGATGCTGCTGGCGGTGCTGCATCGGCACGGCGGCATCCTGGTCGGCGACCAGGACGTGTTCGTCAACGTGGTCGGCGGCATCCGCGTGCAGGAGACCGCGGCCGATCTGCCGGTGCTGTTGGCGGTGCTGTCCTCGCTGCGCGACAAGCCGCTGGCGGAGAAGACCATCGCCTTCGGCGAGGTCGGCCTGTCCGGCGAGATCCGCCCGGTGCCCAACGGCGAGGACCGGCTGCGCGAAGCGGCCACGCACGGTTTCAAGCGCGCCATCGTGCCCAAGGCCAATGCGCCCAAGACCGGCGTGGTCAAGGGCATGGAAGTGATCGCGGTGGAGCGCCTGTCGCAGGCGCTGGAGGCGGCGAGCGAGTAGCCGCAAGCGTTTCCCTGCGGCGGCGTTTATGCCACCATGCCGCCCGCTGCAGTGAGGCAGCGGTTCGAAAAAAGGGAAACACAATGGAATGGATGTTGATGCCGCTCAAGCGCTACGCGGATTTTTCCGGGCGTTCGCGGCGCAAGGAGTACTGGATGTTCACGCTGTTGAACATCGTGGTGATCACCGTGCTGATGGTGTTGATGGGAATCGGCGGCGGCGTCGGCGGCCAGAACGGCACCAGCATGCTGTCGCTGGTGGCGGTCGTGTTGCTGGGCCTGTATTCGCTCGCCGTGCTGGTGCCGTCGATCGCGGTGCAGGTGCGCCGTTTCCACGATCAGGGCAAGTCCGGCTGGTACGTGCTGCTGGGCCTGATTCCCTGGCTGGGCGGCGTGGTGATCCTGGTCTTCATGTTCATGGAAGGGGTCAAGGGCGCCAACGCCTACGGCCCGGATCCGAAGCAGGCCTGAGCCGCGTCCGATCCTGCAGCGGCCGGGTCCTGCGGCCCGGTCGCTGCTGCCGGATTGGCGCGCATGCGGCGCGCGTGCCATGGTCGGCCCTGCATCCCGCTGCGGCAGCTGCCACGCCTGCTTGCCGCGGCGCCCGGCGCTGCCGGCATTTCGATTGCAACACTCTCTAAAGGACTGGAACGATGCGCATGATCGTGCGACCGCTGCTGCGGATGGGCCTGTACGCCCTGTTGTGCGTGACCGCTGCGGCCGCCGCCGCAGGGCAGCAGACGAAGGATTATCTGACGGTGCCCGGCCCGTTGCAGTTGGCAGGCGCCGCCTACCATCTGGCCTGGAGCAGCCATCCGCGCCCGGATTTCTACAAGCACGAATACGTGCCGCAGGGGCAGAACGTCGAGCGCTACCAGTCGATGCTGATGCTGGATCTGCTGGACGATCGGTCGGCCACGCCCGAGCAACTGATGGGAATCAAGGTGGCCGAACTGGAGCGGCGCAAGGCGACCGATCCGGTGGTGCACTACACCCCGCTGCTCAGCGAATCCAAGGACCAGGCGCTGCTCGACTTCGTGCTGTCGGCCACCGATGCCGAGGGCAACACGATCGTCGAATGGAATGCGTATCGCTACGTGCCCAGCCCCGCCGGCCACGGCGTGTTGATGATCGGCCTGAGCCGCCGCGCTTACGGCGATACCGAGATCCGTGCGTTGTTCGCGCAGCTCAAGGCCGCGCGTGCGCGCGACATCGAGGCGTTGGCGGCGATGCCGGTGCCGGCGCTGAAACTGCGCGCCGAGACGCCATGATCCGGTCGCACGCGCTGTCGCGACCTGTCCGCTACCGGCGTGCTGGCGTTGGCGCCCTGTCGGATGCGCAGCGGCAAACCCCGCGGCCTGGCGAACGGCGCTCGCCGTAACGAGCGCCATTGCCGTTTGCGCGCGGGCGTGTGGCGTCCCGCCGTCCCTGTCAGTTCTTCCGGTACACCACGCCGAGCTTGTCGATCGCGTCGCCGGCGCGGCCGGTGAAGCCGGCGATGTGCCAGCCGCTGGGCGCGGTCAGCGTGTAGGTCTCGCTGGTCTGCTTGCCCACCTGCACGCTGCGGCCGATGCTGGTGCGCAGGCTCAGCGAGAACACGCGGGTCGTGTCGTTGTACTTGCCGACGCTGACGGTGGCCGAGGTCAGCGTCTCGTTGGCGCCCAGCGACAGAGTGGTCGCCTGTCCGCCAGTGCCGCCGTGCGCGAGCAGCTTGCCGGTGTCCAGGATCACGCCGACGTTATCCAGGCGCTCGGCGCCGCGCAGGGTCACGCCGCTGAGCGGACGCGCGCTGGCGCTGTCGGCCAGATCGTTGAACGGCATGCCGTGCGGGCCGCCGAACTGGTCGCTGGTGCGCACGGCGGTGCCGACCGCCCAGCCGAACTGCGCGTACAGCGGGTAGTGGTCGGACAGCGGCTTGCCGGCGCTGTCGTAGAACTTACCCGGATCGAGCTGGTAGCGGTTGGCGACCAGGGTCAGCTGCGGCGCATCGCGGTACAGGATCTTGTCGACCACTTCGCAGGCGTTGGTCGGCGGCGTGCCGCACAGCAGCGGCTCCGCACCGGCGGCCGGTGCGCTGCCCTTGACCAGTTCCACCCACGGATCAGTCAGCCCGTTGGATGCGATCAGCGTGCGGATGTTGTCGTCGGCGCGGGTGTAGCGGGTGTTGGAATCCATCATCACCAGTACCGCGTTGCCGGCCGACCAGGTCTGGATGAACTGCGAGAGCTGGCCGATATTGGCGCGGCGTGCGGACAGGTCGCTGGCTTCAGTGCCGGCATTGGGATGGGCGTTGTACACGTCCAGCAGCACGCCGTCGGCCAGGCGCACGCGCATGTAGCTGAAGCCCTTCGGGGTCAGGCAGTCGGTGCCGTTGCACTGGTTCCATTTGACCCGGGTGAAGTCGCTGAAGGGATAGTTGCTCAGCGTGTTGAGGCCGTCGCCGATCGCGGCGCCGCCGCTGGTCGGGGTGCGGTAGGGATGCGTGTCGCCGGCATACAGGGTGGCGTGGTAGTTGAAGTCCTCCTGCACGTGGACCAGGCCGTACGGCGCCAGTTTCGGCGCCAGCTGCGCGGTGTTGGCGGACGGGTTGCTGCTGGAGATGCCCTCGGGCAGTCCGGCGACGTTGTAGCTGAGCACGTCGAGCACGCCGGTGTCCGATTGCGCGTGCGCCACGCCGGCACAGGCCATGCTCAGTCCGATGCCGAAGCTCACGAGGGTGCGTAGATGCTGGATCATGAATCGCCTCTTGCGGTGGTGGGGAACAGCGGCTGGCGCGATGGCCAGGGAAGCGGCGCGGAATGCGCCAAACGGCGCCGGATGCGCCGATGCGGCAGCCACGTCGTCGGCCAACGGCCGGAGGCATGGCGTCATTCGCTCAGGAACTGTGGGTCGATCGCCGCGCCGATCAGCGTGGCCAGTGTCGGTAATGGGCAGTCGTAGCCCGGCGTGGCGCTGCTGCAGCCGGGAATGAACACCGGCGCTGACGGCGGTGGCGCCTGCAGCGTCAGCGCACGCCGTTCGCGCAGCTGCGCCAGGCTCTGCGCGGTGTAGCGCAGGCGGATCACGCGCTGCCCATCGGCGCGGCGCCAGCGCTCGAACACCAGCGCGCCGCCGGGCACGGTCTGGTCGGGCTGGTAGCCGGGCAACTGCCAGTGCAGATCGAGCATGCCGGCCAGCAGAGTCAGCGTGCCGTCGTGTCCGGACAGCACCACCAGCCGCGCATCGCCGCCGATCGGTGCGATATGCGCGACGCTGTCGCTGCCTTGCTGCAGCGTGGCCAGTACGCGCGCGGCCAGCGGCGAACTGGCCATGCGCGCCACCGTGGGCGCGCGCAGGCGCAGCGCGAACTCGGCCTGGTGCGGGGCGAACGCGCGCAGCAGGCTGGCTTCGTCCAGGCCTTGCCAGCCCAGCGCGGCGAAGTCCTGGCCGTTGGCCCAGCCCATCAGCAGGCTTTCGCTGATGCCGGAGGCGGCCGACGCCGGACCTTCGACGCCGGGAATCCCGTCGTCGGTATCGCTCATCTGCGCGGCCACCGCGTCCAGGCGCTGCTTGCCGGCACCCGCGTCGGCCGGGCACGGCCGCTGCGCGCACTGCAACAGCAACTGCTGCAGCGTGTCGATCGCATCGCGCTGCGCCGCGTTCCAGGCGTCGGCGTCGCCGCCGATGCGGCCGGCGATGGCCGCGCGCATCAGCGCGGCGGCGGCGGGCGTGCGCAAGGCCGGCGCGCCGTCGAACAGCGGATCGGAGGCGCCGTCGGCGACGCTGTGCACAACGTTCGCGCAACCTGGCGTCAGCGTGCTCGCCAACGCCTGCGCCGAGGCGATGGTGCGCTGGGTGCGATTGGCCCAGTAGTAGGCGCTGGCGCAGGCGTCGCCGGCGAACAATCCCTGCGCTGCATAGAGCGCGTGGTAGTAGGCGCCGAACAACTGCTCCAGGCGCGCGCCGTTCTCGGTCAGGTATCCGGCCGGCACGCCGAAGCGCGGCCATGGGTGCGCCGAATAGCGGCCCAGTTGTTCCGGACTGGACATCGCCGAGCGCACGCCATGGCGTTTGAGGATCAGCACTTTTTCCAGGGTGTCCTGCGGCGCTGCGACTGCGGCGTGCGCGGCGGCGAACGGCAGCAGGGCGAGGACGAGCAGCGCGGCGGCGGCGAGGCGAGGGATCAAGGGCATCGGCATGTTCCGAAAGAGGCGGTACGGCAGAGCGCGGTATGCCGCTGGCCGTGGTACCGGCCGGGAAGACGGGTCGGCGGACAGCGCCGCAGTGGGCGCTGTCGCCATCGCGCGCGACGCCGCACCACGGCGGCGATTGCGCGGGCACGGCTCAGAAACGTGCGCGCAGGCCGACCGACCAGGTGCGGCCGTAGTCGGTGTAGCCGCCGAACAGGTGGTCGCCGACGTACTGGCGCTGCACCTCGCCGGTGAGATTGATCGCGTTGACGAACAGCGACAGGTTGTCGTTGACCTTGTAGGCCAGGTTCGCATCCAGGCTGCCGAACTTGTCGCTGTTGAGCGTGGCGACGTTGGCGGTGCCGACCGCGTTGAGGATGTCGTCGCTCCAGCCGTAGCTGACCCGCGCCATCAGCGGTCCCTTCTCGTAGAACAGCACCGCGTTGTAGGTGTTTTTGGCCACTCCTTCCAGGCTGTCGGTGAAGGTGCCGGTGCCGTCGCGGTAGGTCGCCTCGCTGTCGGTCCAGGTGTAGTTGAGCTGCATGCCCAAGCCATCCAGCGGCGCCGGCAGGCCAGCGAACACCTGCTGGTAGGCCACTTCCGCACCCTTGACCTTGGCCTCGCTGCCGTTGGTCTTGGACGACAGCAGATAGGTCTGGCCCTGGTAGTCCAGGTTCGACATCTGGGTCTGGATGAAGCTGGAGATGTCCTTGTAGAACACGCCGCCGGTCAACGCCGAGGTGCCGTCGATGTACCACTCGAAGGTCAAGTCGTACTGCCACGCTTCGAACGGCTTGAGCCCGGGATTGCCGCCGCTGGCGGTGAGGATCTCGCCGCTGGAGTTGAAGGTGAGCTTGGACGACAGGTCGGTGAGGTCGGGGCGGGTGATGACCTTGGCCGCAGAAGTGCGCAGCACCATGTCCTCGCGCACGTCCCAGGCGGCGTTGAACGAGGGCAGTACGTTGTTGTAGCTGCGCTCGAAATGCACCGGCTGCGCGGTGCCGTCGACGTCGGCATGGCCGTCGGTGGTCTGCTCGGTGCGCACCAGGCGCACGCCGAGATTGCCGCGCAGTGCGCGGCCGGCAAGTTCGCTGCCGAAATCGGCCATCGCATAGGCCGAGCCGATCTTTTCCTTCACTTCATAGGAGTTCTGCAGGTCGGCGCTGTTGGGCGTGTTGGTCAGATCCGCGGCGGTCGGCCAGTTGCCCCAGAAGGTGGATTCGACCGGCGCCAGCCATTGCCGCGGCAGGGTGCCGTTGGCGTCGGCGAGCATGTCGTCCACCGGCAGCGCGGTGAAGTTGCCGGCCGGGAAACGCACGCCGGCGATGCTGTTGAGCAGCAGGTCGGCGCGGTCGTAGCTGCGCGAGCGCTGGCGGTATTTGGCGCCGATCTTGAGGTCGCGGAAGAAGTCGCCGTCGAGCGCGCGCTTGGCGTCGAACTGCAGCGCGTCCTCCTTGTCGCGCGCATCGATCTCGCGCCACTCCAGGCGGCGCCCGGCCACGGTGGCCGGGTTGTTCGGATCGAAGCCGTTGGTGAACGCCCAGTCGGGCACGTTGTCGTCGTCGGCCTGCGGCATCTCCACGCGCATCGACAGATTCGTGCCGCTGCGCAGGCGTGTGCGGCGGATCGGGTCCGAATCGTAGCTGTGCGCCTGCGAGTGGAACGCCACCGCGCCCAGCGTCCAGCGATCGCCGCTCCAGGTGCTGGACAGGCGCGCGCTGCGGTTGTCGTCGGTGATGCCGGAGGTCTCGCGCGAGATCTGCACCTGGCCGTTGCGGTAGTCGAAGCCGGTGATGCCGCCGTGCTCGACGCGAATGTTGCTCAGCTTGGCCAGGCTGTCGAAGCCCACGCCCATGCTGTATTCGTCGTAGTGCACGGTCTGTTTGGCGTACAGCAGGTCCAGGTTGGTCTCCCACGCCGCGCTCGGCTTCCACTGCAGCGAGGCGGCCACGCCGGTGCGCTCGCGTTGCTCCAGTTCCAGCGTCGGGCGCAAGCCGGTCGGCGCGTAGTAGGCGCCGGGCGCGCCCGGCACGCCATTGGGGTAGTAGTCCCAGCTCACTTCGTTGACCCGGTCCTGGCGCAGGCTGCGCTGCGCGTAGGCGCCGGAGATCAGCATGCCGAAGCTGCCATCGGCGTTGACCCAGTTGAACAGGCCGGACACGCGCGGATCGTTGGCGTGGGTGCGCTGCGCCTGGCTCGATTCCAGCGACAGGTTGGTCAGGGTCTTGCCCAGTTCCAGCGGGCGGAACGTGCGCACGTTGACGATGCCGCCGATCGCGCCTTCGTCCAGGTCGGCGGTGGGGCTCTTGATCACTTCCAGGCCGGACACCAGTTCGGCGGGCAGCGTGTCGTAGCGGAACTGGCGGCCGGTCTGCCCGGAGGTGCGCACGTTCTCGTTGACCGCCATGGTCTGGCCGTTGAGCGTGGTGACCTGGAAGTTCGGGCCCAGGCCGCGCACGCGCACGTACACGCCTTCGCCGCGGTCGCGCACGATCGACACGCCGGGCACGCGCTGCAGCGCTTCGGCCACGTTCTGCGCCGGCAGCTTGCCGATGTCCTCGGCGGCGATCACGTCGACCACGCTGTCGGCGTAGCGCTTCTCGCGCAATGCGGCGCTGAGGCTGCCGGCGTAGCTGCCGAGGACCTGGATGCGGTCCAATTCCTTCACCGGTGCGTCGGCCGCGGGTGCGGCGGCCGGCATGGCGGCGGCGGACGCGGCCGGCACCGCCTGCGGGGCGTCGCTCGCCGCGCCTGCGGCTTCGATCGTCACCGTGGTCGGGTTGAGATAGCGGTAGCGCAGGCCGGTGCCGTCGAGCAGTTGCCGCAAGGCCTGCTCCGGCGTGGCGCCGGCGCGGGTGCCGCGGGTCTGCGGATCGCCGGCCACGCCCGCGGCATAGACGAATTGCAATCCGCTCTGCCGCGACAGGGTGTTGAGCGCGCGCGCCAGCGGCTGCGCGGGAATCGCATCGACCGCGGCGGGCGTGGTCTGGGCGCCGGCGGTGCCGGCATGCAGGGCGAGGGCGATGGAAAGGAACAGGGTGCGGCGCATCGTCGTTGTCCAGTGGGAGCGGAAGGTGGGGACGCAGCGCCGCCGCGAAGGGCGAAATGCTGCGTTGTACCTGGACTACGAGGATCGACAGCGACGATCGGGCACCGGTTTTCGATGAATTTTCTGTGACACGTGCGAGGAGGCGAGGGCGAGCCGCTGCTTTCTCATCTGGTTGCGCGCGTGCGCGTGCGCGTGCGAGCGAGCGAACGAACGAACGCTCGTGGCATGACTGGATGCGCGCTAGGCGGTGATGCGTGGTGCGCCTGCGGGCGTGGTGCCGCGGCACTCGCGGTTGCGCACCGATCTCGCCATGCGCGCGGGAATCGGTCGCCGCGGTCGGCGACCGAGGCCTCGATTAGCGTGCGACCGGCTGCGGCGCCGCACGGCTGCCGACCCGGATCCCGTCGGCGCTGGCGGTGACGCGCAACGTCGGCTGGTCGGCGAGGAAGGCGCGCAGCGAGGCGATGTCGTCGCCGCGCAGGTTGCCGGTCAGGCGCATCGCACCGGCGGCGGCATCGTCGATCAGCAGGCGGGTGCGGTTGAGCCGGTTGAAATCCTCGGCCACGTTGGCCAGCGGCTCGTCGCGGAACACGATGCGGCGCTGCCACCAGGCATGCATCGCGGCGACGTCCTCGCTGGCCAGTTCGACGGTGCCACTGGCGTCGTCGATGCGCGCGCTCTGCCCGGCGCGCAGATCGGCCAGCATCGGCTGCCGCGGGCGATCGGCGCGCCAGACGTGCACGCGGCCCTCGGCCACCTCGATGCGTGCCTGTTGCCGGTACAGGGCGATATCGAAGGTGGTGCCGATGTCCTCGACCCGCAGCACGCCGGCCAGCACCTGCAACGGGCGCCGATCCGGCGCGACCACGAAGCTGGCCTGGCCATGCAGCAGCTGCAGGCGCCGGCTCCATGGGGTCATGGTCGCGCGCAGGGCGCTTTGCGCATTGAGGTGTACCACGCTGCGGTCGGCCAGCTGCACGCTGCGCTGCTCGCCGTGCGCGGTGCTGTAGGTCTCAGTGCGCGGCCAAGCCCAGCCGGCCAGCACCGCCACACCGCACAGCGCCGCGGCCAGGCCCATGCCCCAGCCGCGCAGGCGCGCACGCCGGTCTTTCGTGTGGGGAATCTGCGGGGCAGGGCGTTGCGGCCGTTGCGGCAGCGGCAGCGCGATCACGTTGCGCGGCGCCGCGTTGGTGTCGGCGCGACGGTCGGCGTCGAGCAGCGCGTCCACGTCCAGGTCCATGCCGCGCATGGCCTCGCCCAGTTCGCCGGCCACGCGCAGCACCGCCATGTATTCGCGCAGGTGCAGCGGCGATGCGGTCAGCCAGTCCATGAGCTGCGCCTGCTGGGTCGCGTCCAGCGCCTGCATGCGTTGCAGGGCATGCCAGTGCGCGGCCTCGGCAGTGGCGCTGCGCGGCGGGAAGGCGGCCTCGTTCACCAGCTTTCTCCGCTCTCGGCCAGCGCCCGCCGGCACGCCGACAGCCCGCGCACCACGTGCTTCTTGACCATGTGCGCGGACACGCCCATGCGTTCGGCGATCTGCTTATAGCTGAGGCCGTCGCGGTACTGCATCACCAGCACCGCACGGGTGCGTTCGGGCAAGCCGGCCAGCAGGGCCTGCAGGCGCTGTTGCCGCTGCTGTCGCTGTGCCGTGTCTTCCACGTCGTCCCCTGCGGCCAGCAATTGCGAAAACTGCTCCATCTCGTCGATGCGCAGCGGCGCCTGCTTGCGCCGCGCGGCCTGTTCGCGCGCCAGGTTCAGCGCCACCGTGTACAGGTAGGCCTCGGGATTGGCGATCGCCTCGCCCTGGTGCTGATGCGCGCGCAGCAGGCGCAGATAGGTTTCCTGCACCATGTCCTCGGCGTCCTCGTTGGCGCCGCGGCGCACGAAGAAGCCGCGCAGCACCGGACCGTGTTCCGCGAACATGCGCGCCCACGCGCGCTTGGGATGTGCCGCCACCGACCTGCCTTGCCCCTTGGATGCGGCGCAGGCTAGAGGCGGTCGATGACGTTTCGGTGACGCGGCGCGTATCCGGTCCTGTGCAGGGCTTTCGTGCAGGACGCCGATTGCATGCGGCCATGGCCGCATTGAATGCCTGGTTGTAGGAGCGGCTTCAGCCGCGACAGGCGTTACCGATAGATCCTGTCGCGGCTGAAGCCGCTCCTACAACAACGGCGCGCCGCTAATGCGAATCGCGCGCCACGTCGGCGCCGCTGCCGCTGACCAGGAAATCCAGGTCCGCGCCCAGGTGCGCCTGCTGCACGTGCTCCACGTACAGCTTGCTCCAGCCGCGCAGCGGCGTCGGCAGCGGGGTCCATTCGCTGCGCCGGCGCAGCAGTTCCTCGTCGCTGACCTCCAGGTGCAGCGAGCGCCCGGGCACGTCCAGTTCGATGATGTCGCCGTCGCGCACCAGCGCCAGGGTGCCGCCGGTGGCGGCCTCGGGCGAGGCGTGCAGGACCACGGTGCCGTAGGCGGTGCCGCTCATGCGCGCATCGGAGATGCGCACCATGTCGGTGACGCCGGCGCGCAGCAGCTTCGGCGGCAGCGGCATGTTGCCGACCTCGGCCATGCCGGGGTAACCGCGCGGGCCGCAGTTCTTCAGCACCATGATGCAGTCGGCGTCGATGTCCAGCGCCTCGTCGTCGATGCGCGCCTTCATGTCCTCGATGCTTTCGAACACCACCGCGCGGCCGCGGTGCCGCAACAGGTGCGGGGATGCCGCGGAAGGCTTGATCACCGCGCCGTCCGGGGCCAGGTTGCCGCGCAGCACGGCGATGCCGGCCTGTTCGCGGAACGGCGTGTCCAGCGCATGGATCACCTCGCGGTTCCAGCACGGCGCGTCGGCCACGTTCTCGCCCAGGGTGCGGCCGTTGACGGTGAGCGCGTCCAGTTCCAGTTCGGCGCCGAGTTCGCGCATCACCGCCGGCAATCCGCCGGCGTAGTAGAAATCTTCCATCAGGTACTGGCCGGACGGTTTCAGGTTGACCAGGCACGGCAGCCGCGATCCCAACTGGTCCCAATCGTCCAGGCTCAGCGGCACGCCCAGGCGCCCGGCGATCGCCAGCAGGTGGATCACCGCATTGGTGGAGCCGCCGATCGCCGCATTGACCTTGATCGCGTTGGCGAACGCGGAGCGGGTCAGCACCTGCGACATGCGCAGGTCGTCCTCGACCATCTGTACGATGCGCCGGCCGCTGAGTCGCGCCAGCCGCGCGCGGCGCGAATCCACCGCCGGGATCGCCGCGTTTTCCGGCAGCGAGATGCCCAGCGCCTCGACCATGCTGGCCATCGTCGAGGCGGTGCCCATGGTCATGCAGCTGCCCTTGGAGCGCTGCATGCAGGCCTCGGCCTCGACGAACTCGTCCTGGCTCAGGGTGCCGGCGCGGACCATCTCCGACATCTGGATCACCCCGGTGCCCGAACCCAGCGGCTGCCCGCGCCAGTTGCCGGACAGCGACGGGCCGCCGGATAAACCGATCGTCGGCAGGTCCACGCTGGCCGCGCCCATCAGCAGCGACGGGGTGGTCTTGTCGCAGCCCATCAGCAGCACCACGCCGTCCAGCGGATTGGCGCGGATCGATTCCTCCACGTCCATGCTGGCCAGATTGCGGAACAGCATGGCGGTGGGCAGCATCTGCGTCTCGCCCAGCGACATCACCGGGAATTCCAGCGGGAAGCCGCCGGCCTCGTAGACGCCGCGTTTGACGTGCTCGGCCAGCTCGCGCAGGTGGCCGTTGCACGGGGTCAGTTCCGACCAGGTGTTGCAGATGCCGATCACGGGGCGCCCGTCGAACATGTCGTGCGGATGGCCGGCGCTCTTGAGCCAGCTGCGGTAGTAGAAACCCTGCTTGCCTTCGCGACCGAACCACGCCTGGCTGCGGCGGACCGGTTTGGTGGGTGAGCCCATGCTGGCGGAATCCTCGAGACCTGATCGGCCCGGATCGGTGCCTGCGCGGCGTCGCCCGGGGTGCTTTACGTCGGCGATGCTAGCGGGCATATTGATACATGAAAAATAACAAATATCTGACTATGGATATTTGTTTTCATATATCAAAATCTCATCCACCTAGAGCGAAACGGCATGGACAACACGGCAAGCGCGGCGTCTCCCGGCACCGGCAACGCAACCTACGGCAGCCTGCACGGGCGCCGGGTCTTCATCACCGGCGGCGGGTCGGGCATCGGCGCGGCGCTGGTCGAGGCCTTCGCCGGGCAGGGCGCGCAGGTCGCCTTCGTCGACGTGGCCGCCGAGGCCAGCGAAGCGTTGGCCGAGCGCCTGGCCGCGGCCGGCCTGGCCAGGCCGTGGTGGCGCCGCTGCGACGTCACCGACGTGGCCGCGCTGCAGGCGGCGCTGGGCGAGGCCGCCGCCGAGCTGGGCGATTTCCATGTGCTGCTCAACAACGTCGGCAGCGACGACCGCCACGCGCTGGACGCGGTGACCCCGGAGTACTGGGAGCGCTGCGTGGCGATCAATCAGCGCGCCGCGTTCTTCGCGATCCAGGCGCTGGTGCCGGGCATGAAGCGGCTCGGTGGCGGTTCGATCGTCAACCTCGGTTCCACCGGCTGGCAGACCAAGACCGGCGGCTATCCGGTCTACGCCACCGCCAAGTCGTCGGTGAACGGGCTGACCCGTGGCCTGGCGCGCGAACTGGGCGCGGCGCGGATCCGGGTCAACGTGCTGACCCCGGGTTGGGTGATGACCGAGCGCCAGGTCACGCTGTGGCTGGACGAGGCCGGCGAGCGCGAACTGGCGCGCAACCAGTGCCTGCCGGACAAGGTGATGCCGGAAGACATCGCGCGCATGGCGCTGTTCCTGGCCTCGGACGAGTCGCGCGCGATCACCGCGCAGGAATTCGTGGTGGATGCGGGCTGGACCTGAGCGGCGGATGCATTGCCGTCGGGTAGGAGGGGCTTCGGCCCCGACGGTGTCCGCAGGCGGAATGTTGACCGCTGCGTTCGGTCGCGGCTGAAGCCGCTCCTACAGGACTTGCGGCGAGCCGGCTGGGTGCACTGTGGGAGGGGCTTCAGCCCCGATGGTGACCGAAGACGGAATGCTTGCCGCTGCGTTCGGTCGCGGCTGAAGCCGCTCCTACAGGGGCTTGCGGCAAGCTGTCTGGGTGCACTGTAGGAGGGGCTTCAGCCCCGACCTCATCCTTCGGTTGGCGCGTCCGCATCCGCCGGTGCCGGCGCTTCCTCTGCCGGCGCGACGTAGCCGTACACCGGCCCGGCCGCGGCCTGCAGCGCCTCCAGCATGATTCGCGCGCCCGGCGACAGCAGCCAGTCGGTGCGGGTGATGATGCCGAACGCGTCCATCCGGCACGACAGTTCCACCGGCACGATCGCCACGCTGCCGTGGTCGGCGAAATGCCTGGCCACGTCCATCGGCACCACCGCCAGGTAGTCGCTTTGGCGCAGCAGCTGCGGCAGCACCACCAACGCCGAGGTCTCCACCACCCGCTTCGGCGGCTCCAGCCCGGCGTTCTGGAACATCAACTCGAAGCGATGGCGCAGCACGCTGCCGTCCGGCGGCACGATCCAGCCGGTCGCGGCCAGTTCGCGCAGCGCCGGTTGCGGCATTGCCAGGATCGGGTGGCCGGGACGGGCGATGGCGCACACCTCTTCCTCGGCCAGCGCCTGGTAGTGCAGGTTGCGCTTGTCGTGGCGCGCGAACAGCCGCGCCACCACGATGTCGAGCTTGTTCTGCGCCAGTTGCTCCAGCAGCACGTCGCTGCCGTCAACGCGCAGCGCCACGCGCAGCAGCGGATGCTGTTCGGTGACCTGGGCCAGCGCGGCCGGCAGCAGGGTCATCGCCGGCCCGGCGATGGCGCCGACGCTGACGCTGCCGAAATAGCCGGCCTTCAGCGCCTCGATCTCGGCGCCGGCCTCGCCCAGGCTGGACAGGGCGATGCGCGCGTGGCGGATCATCGCCTCGCCATACCAGGTCGGGCGCATGCCGCGCGGCAGGCGTTCGAACAGCGGCACCTCCATCATGTCCTCCAGGTCCTTGAGCAGCTTGGACGCGGCCGGCTGCGACATGTTCAAGGTCTCGGCGGCGCGGTGGATGTTGCCTTCCTCCTCGATCGCCAGCAGCAGCATCAGCTGCCGGGTCTTCAGGCGGGCGCGGACGAACCAGGGCGTGGCGGCAGGCATGGCGGCCCAATGCATATGAATGTTCGTATACATTAAGCCAAAAACGATATTTGTTGCATATAGGTCATCCGGCCAGAATAGAACCGCATCCGCGGCACCGGCGGTCTGTGCTGCCGCGCCGCTCTTTCGTATTCCGACAGGCGACCGATTCATGCGATTGATCCAACTGCTCGACGAGTCCGGCATCCCCAGCGTGGGCGCCGTAGAGGCGAACGGCACCCAGGTGCGCCTGCTGCGCGAAGTCGGTTCGACCTATGCGCTGGCCAACGCCGCGCTCGCCGCCGGCCTCGGCCTGGACGACTACGCCACGCATCAGCTCGGCGACATCGTGCTCGACTATGCCGAACTGTTGGCCAACCACCGCGTGCTGTCGCCGCTGACCCACCCGGACCCGGCGCACTGCCGCGTCACCGGCACCGGCCTGACCCACCTGGGCAGCGCCGCCACCCGCGACGCGATGCACCAGAACCTGCAGCAGCAGGCCGACCAGGGCACGCTCACCGATTCGATGAAGATCTTCCAGCTCGGCGTGGAAGGCGGCATCCCGCGCGACGGCCAGCCCGGCGCGCAGCCGGAATGGTTCTACAAGGGCGACGGCAGCATCCTGGTCGCGCCGGGCGCGCCGTTGCCGTCGCCGGACTTCGCGCTGGACGGCGGCGAGGAGCCGGAACTGGTCGGGCTGTACGTGATCGGCGCCGATGGGGTGCCGTACCGGCTCGGCTTCGCGCTCGGCAACGAGTTCTCCGACCACGTCACCGAACGCCAGAACTATCTGTACCTGGCCCATTCCAAGCTGCGCGCCTGCGCGGTGGGGCCGGAGCTGCGCAGCGGCGAACTGCCGCGCGACCTGCGCGGCAGCAGCCGCATCCGCCGCGGCGATGCGGTGATCTGGGAAAAACCCTTCGTCACTGGCGAGGCCAACATGTGCCACTCGCTGGCCAACCTGGAATACCACCACTTCAAGTACGCCGCGCATCGCGTGCCCGGCGACGTGCACCTGCATTTCTTCGGCACCGCCACGCTGAGCTTCGCCGACGGCGTGCAGGCCGAGCCGGGCGACCGCTTCGAGATCGAACTGCCGGAACTGGGCGCGGCGCTGGTCAATCCGCTGCAGCGGGTGTCGGCCGGGTTCGAACTGGGCGGCGTGCGCGCGCTGTAACCGAGCAAGGGAGGACGACATGAGTCAGCGTTTCCAGAGCTATATCGACGGGCAGTGGCTGGCCGGCGGCGACCTCGCGGCGGACGAGAATCCGTCCGACCTGTCCGCGCCGGTCGGCGAGGTCGGCAGCGTCGATGCCGACGCGGTGCGCGGCGCGATCGCCGCGGCCAACGCGGCGCAGGCCAAGTGGGCGGCGAGCACGCCGCAGCAGCGCGCCGACGCGCTGGACTTCGTCGGCAGCGAGATCCTGGCGCGCAAGCAGGAGCTGGGCACGCTGCTGGCGTCCGAAGAAGGCAAGACCCTGCCGGAGAGCATCGGCGAGGCCGCGCGCGCCGGGCAGATCTTCAAGTTCTTCGCCGGCGAGGCGCTGCGCATTCCCGGCGAAAAGCTCGCCTCCACCCGCCCCGGCGTGGACGTGGAGATCACCCGCGAGCCGGTCGGCACGGTCGGTATCATCGCGCCGTGGAATTTCCCGCTGGCGATCCCGGCGTGGAAGATCGCCCCGGCGCTGGCCTACGGCAACACCGTGGTGTTCAAGCCGGCCGAGATCGTGCCCGGCTGTGCCTGGGCGCTGGCCGAAATCCTCAGCCGCGCCGGCCTGCCCAGCGGCGCGTTCAACCTGGTGATCGGCAGCGGCCGCACCGTCGGCCAGGCGCTGGTCGAGGACCCCGGCATCGATGCGTTGAGCTTCACCGGCTCGGTGCCCACCGGCAACCATCTGCTCAAGCAGGCCGCCGCGCGCGGGCTGAAGATCCAGCTGGAAATGGGCGGCAAGAATCCGCTGGTGGTGCTGGCCGATGCCGACCTGGACCTGGCGGTGGAGATCGCGGTCAACGGCGCGTACTTCTCCACCGGCCAGCGTTGCACCGCCTCCAGCCGCTTGATCGTAGAGCGTGCGGTATACGACGAGTTCGTCGCGCGGGTCAGCAAGCGCCTGGCCACGCTGAAGATCGGCCATGCGCTGACCCCCGGCATCGACATCGGCCCGGTCGCCAGCGCCAGCCAGTTCGCGCAGGACCGCGACTACGTGCGTATCGCCCAGAAAGAAGGCGCCGAGCTGGTGTACGGCGGCGAGGCGCTGGAATGCGAGCACCAGGGCCACTACATGCGCCCGGCGCTGATCGCCGCGCAGCCGCAGCACCGCATCGCGCGCGAGGAAGTGTTCGGCCCGGTTGCGGCGGTGATGCCGGCCGACGATTACGAACACGCGCTGGCGCTGGCCAACGATACCGAATTCGGCCTGTGCGCCGGCATCGCCACGCGCTCGCTGAAGCACGCCACGCATTTCAAGCGGCATGCGCAGGCCGGCATGGTGATGGTCAACCTGCCCACCGCCGGGGTCGATCCGCACGTGCCGTTCGGCGGGCGCAAGGCCTCCAGCTACGGCCCGCGCGAGCAGGGCCGCTATGCGGTGGAGTTCTATACGACGGTCAAGACGGCCTATACATTCGCGGGATGAATTGATCGATCCATTCGCGCGCCTGCCTGGGAGGGTGGGCGGCCGCCGCGGCACGAACGCCGCGCGACCGCCAGCGTGCAACGAACGAGGAGGGGTTATGCAGAAGTCAGGTGTGCGTGCGGCGGTGCTGGGAATGGCGGTACTGCTGGGTGCGGCGTTGAGCGCGTGTTCCGGCGGCGGCAAGGACGCGGCCGGCAAGTCGGGCCAGATCACGGTCGGCTTCAGCCAGGTCGGCGCCGAGAGCGAGTGGCGCACTGCCAATACCGCCTCGGTCAAGCAGGCGATCGAGCAGGCGGGGATGAAGCTGAAGTTCTCCGACGCGCAGCAGAAACAGGAAAACCAGATCAAGGCGCTGCGCTCGTTCATCGCCCAGCGCGTGGACGTGATCGCGTTCTCGCCGGTGGTCGAATCCGGCTGGGAAACCGTGCTGCGCGAAGCCAAGACGGCGAACATCCCGGTGGTGCTGACCGACCGCGCGGTCAAGGTGTCCGACGACAGCCTGTACACCACACTGATCGGCTCGGACTTCGTCGAGGAAGGGCGCAAGGCCGGGCGCTGGCTGCTCGAGCAGTCGCCGCTGAAGGACGGCGACAAGCCGGTGCGCATCGTCGAGCTGCAGGGCACCGTGGGTTCGGCACCGGCGATCGACCGCATGAAGGGCTTCAAGGAAATCATCGCGGCCAACCCGCGCTTCCAGGTGGTGCGCTCGCAGAGCGGCGACTTCACCCGCGCCAAGGGCAAGGAAGTGATGGAGGCGTTCCTGAAGTCGGAAGGGCGCAACATCGACGTGCTGTACGCGCACAACGACGATATGGCGATCGGCGCGATCCAGGCGATCGAGGAAGCCGGGCTGAAGCCGGGCAAGGACATCCTGGTGATCTCCATCGACGGGGTGAAGGGCGCGTTCGAGGCGATGCAGGCCGGCAAGCTCAACGTCACCGTGGAATGCAATCCGCTGCTCGGCCCGCAGCTGGTGCAGGCGATCCGCGACGCCAAGGCCGGCAAGCCGCTGCCCAAGCGCATCGTGGTCGAGGAATCGGTGTACACCCAGGAGCAGGCCGCCGCCGAGCTGCCCAAGCGCAAGTACTGACGGAGCCTGCCGATGAAGCCGGTGGTGCTGCACGCGCAGGGACTGAGCAAGGCCTACGCCGGCGTCGCCGCGCTGGACGACGTGGCGCTGTGCCTGCGCGGCGGCGAGATCCACGCGCTGATGGGCCAGAACGGCGCCGGCAAATCCACCCTGATCAAGCTGCTGACCGGTGCGGTCGCCGCCGATGCCGGGCGCATGGCGCTGGGCGGCGACGCGATCGCGCCGAGCTCGCCGCTGCAGGCGCAGCAGCTGGGCATCAGCACCGTGTACCAGGAAGTGAACCTGTGCCCGAACCTGTCGGTGGCCGAGAACATCTTCGCCGGCCGCTATCCGTTGAAGGGCTGGCCGCGGCGCATCGACTGGCACCGGGTCGAACGCGAGGCGCGTGAGTGCCTGCAGCGGCTGGGCGTGGACATCGACGTGCGCCGCGCGCTGTCCGCCTATCCGGTGGCGGTGCAGCAGATGGTGGCGATCGCGCGCGCGCTGAGCGTGTCGGCGCGGGTGCTGATTCTCGACGAACCCACCTCCAGCCTCGACGAAGGCGAGGTCGCCGAACTGTTCCGGGTGATGCGTGGCCTGCGCGAGCAGGGCATGGCGATCCTGTTCGTGACCCATTTTCTCGACCAGGTGTATGCGGTGTCCGACCGCATCAGCGTGCTGCGCAACGGGCGCCTGGTCGGCGAATACCTGGCCGCGGACCTGCCGGCGCCGCGGCTGATCGCGGCGATGGTCGGGCGCGAACTGGACGTGGCCGCCGCGGCCGCCGCGACGGTGGACGCCGTGCCGACCGAAGACGCGCCGGTGCTGCTGCAGGCACAGGGCCTGGGCCGGCGCGGCCAGTTGCACCCGATCGATTTGCAACTGCGCCGTGGCCAGGTGCTGGGCCTGGCCGGCCTGCTCGGCGCCGGCCGCACCGAGCTGGCGCGGCTGCTGTTCGGCCTGGACCGCGCCGATTGCGGCCGCGTGTCCATCGACGGCAATGAAGTGGCGCTGCGCGGCCCGCCCGACGCGATCCGCCACGGCCTGGCGCTGTGTCCGGAAGAGCGCAAGACCGACGGCATCGTCGCCGAGCTGTCGGTGCGCGAGAACATCGTGCTGGCGCTGCAGGCGCGCATGGGCCTGCGCCGGTTCCTGCCGCTGGCCGAACAGCTGCGCATCGCGCAGGGCTACGTGGACGCGCTGGGCATCAAGACCGCCAGCGTGGAAACCCCGGTCGGGCTGCTGTCCGGCGGCAACCAGCAGAAAGTGGTGCTGGCGCGCTGGCTGGCGACGCGGCCGCGGCTGCTGATCCTCGACGAACCCACCCGCGGCATCGACATCGCCGCCAAGCAGGACATCATGACCCGCATCCTGGCGCTGGCCCGCGAAGGCATGGCGGTGCTGTTCATTTCCGCCGAGGTCGCCGAGATCGAGCGTATCGCCGACCGCATCGCGGTGCTGCGCGAACGCCGCCTGGTCGGCGAACTGCCGGGCGGCTGCGGCGAGCGCGCGGTATTCGAGATGATCGCCGGGAGCGCGGCGGCATGAGCGCGGCGGCCACGTCATCGCCGAGCGCGCCGCGGCTGCCGGCGCGCATCGTCGCCCACCCGCTGTTCTGGCCGCTGGCCACGCTGGCGCTGCTGCTGCTCGGCAACGGCCTGTGGAATCCCGGCTTCCTGGCGCTGCAATGGCGCGACGGGCACCTGTACGGCAACCTGGTGGACATCGGCAACCGCGCCGCGCCGCTGGCGCTGGTCGCGCTGGGCATGACCCTGGTGATCGCGGTGCGCGGCCTGGACATCTCGGTCGGCGCGGTGGTGGCGATCGCCGCAACGGTGGCGGCGTGGATGATCGGCGGCGGCGAGCACAGCCGCTTCCCGCTGTGGGCGGTGATCGTGGCGCCGCTGCTGGTCGCCGCTGCGTGCGGACTGTGGAACGGGTTGCTGGTGGTCAAGGTCGGCATGCAGCCGATCATCGCCACGCTGATCCTGATGGTGGCCGGGCGCGGCGTGGCCCAGCTGATCGGCGACGGCCAGATCCTGACCATCTACTACCCGCCGTATTTCTATCTGGGCAACGGCTTCCTGCTCGGCCTGCCGTTCGCGCTGTTCGTGGTCGCCGCGGTGTTCGCGGTGTTGCAGTTGCTGCTCGGGCGCACCGCGCTGGGCCTGTTCGTGCGCGCGATCGGGCACAACCCGCGCGCGGCGCGCGTGGCCGGGATCAAGGCGCGGCTGATCGCGGTGCTGCTGTACGTGTTCTGCGCGTTCAGCGCCGGCCTGGCCGGGCTGCTGATCAGTTCCAACGTCAAGAGCGCCGATGCCAACAACGCCGGCCAGCTGATGGAGTTGGACGCGATCCTGGCGGTCACCCTCGGCGGCACGCTGCTCGACGGCGGCCGCTTCAGCCTGGCCGGCAGCCTGATCGGCGCGCTGATCATCCAGACCCTGACCGCGACCATCTACGCCATCGGCGTGCCGGCGCAGGTCAACATGCTGATCAAGGCGCTGCTGGTGTTCGCGGTGATGCTGCTGCAGTCGCCGCA
Source organism: Xanthomonas sp. SI (assembly GCF_014236855.1). Classification (NCBI taxonomy): domain Bacteria; kingdom Pseudomonadati; phylum Pseudomonadota; class Gammaproteobacteria; order Lysobacterales; family Lysobacteraceae; genus Xanthomonas; species Xanthomonas sp. SI. The sequence continues at coordinate 3,578,189 of NZ_CP051261.1, read as the reverse complement.
GTTCCGCGCCAGCGTGCGCGGCTGGGTGCGGCGTGCCGAGCCGGGAGCACGGCGATGAGCGCGGCCGGCGTCCCGATCCAGAACGCGCGCGGCCTGCGCCGCGTCGGCACGCTGCTGCACGGCGCGCGCCTGCCGCTGGCGATCACCGTAGCCCTGTTCGTGGCCATGGCCGGCGCCGGCGGCGTGCTCTACGATGGCTTCCTGTCGCCGCAGGTGTTCGCCAATCTGCTGATCGACAATGCCTTCCTGTGCATCGCCGCGGTCGGCATGACGTTCGTGATCCTGAGCGGCGGCATCGACCTGTCGGTGGGCGCGGTGATCGCTTTCACCACGGTGCTGTCGGCGTCGCTGGTGCAGCACCATGGCTGGTCGCCGCTGGCGGCGATCCCGCTGGTGTTGCTGCTCGGGGCGCTGTTCGGCGCGTTCATGGGCATGCTGATCCAGCGCTACCGGCTGCAGCCGTTCGTGGTGACCCTGGCCGGCATGTTCCTGGCGCGCGGCGCCAGCTACCTGATCAGCGTCGATTCGATTCCGATCGACGATGCGCTGTACGTGGCCATCGCCCAGTTCCGCGTGCCGATCGGCGCCGGCGCCTCGCTGTCGATCGGCGCACTGATCGCGCTGGCCACGGTGGCGCTGGGCATGTGGCTGGCGCACAGCACGCGCTTCGGCCGCTGCGTGTATGCGCTGGGCGGCAGCGAGGCCTCGGCGCGGCTGATGGGCCTGCCGGTGGCCGCCACCCAGGTCAAGGTCTACGCCTTCAGCGGATTCTGCTCGGCGCTGGCCGGGGTGGTGTGCACGTTCTACATGCTGTCCGGCTACAGCCTGCATGCGCTGGGCCTGGAACTGGATGCGATCGCCGCGGTGGTGATCGGTGGCACCTTGCTGGCCGGCGGCAGCGGCTACGTGATCGGCACGCTGTTCGGCGTGCTGATCCTGGGCGTGATCCAGACCCTGATCGTGTTCGACGGCACGCTCAGCTCGTGGTGGACGCGCATCGTGATCGGCGCGCTGCTGCTGGTGTTCTGCCTTCTGCAACGCGTGTTGACCCGGCGCACGCCGGATTCGGGAGCGGACGCATGACGGAATATGAAGAGGCGGGCCTGGCCTGCACAAGGCGCGATTTCCTGCACTACGGCGGCGCCTCGCTGGCCGCGCTGGGTCTGTTGGCGCAAGGCGAGGCGCTGGCCGCATCGCCTGCGGAGGTAGCAGCGGCCGCGAAACGGCAGCTGGCCGTGCAACTGCGCGAGCAGCCGTTCGCGCTGGGCCAGGTGCAACTGCTCGACGGCCCGTTCCTGCAGGCACGCGAGCGCGATCGCCGCTACCTGATGTCCATTCCCAACGACCGCCTGCTGCACAATTTCCGGCTAGCCGCGGGCCTGGACTCGCAGGCCGAGCCGCTGGGCGGCTGGGAGTCGCCGCACTGCGAGATCCGCGGGCATTTTGCCGGCGGTCATTACCTGTCGGCCTGCGCGCTGCTGTACGCGGCCACCGGCGATGCCGCGCTGAAGGACAAGGCCGATGCGCTGGTCGCCGAACTCGCGCGCTGCCAGCGTGCGGATGGCTACATCGGCGCGTACCCGTCCTCGTTCTACGACCGGCTCGGCCGCCGCGAGGAGGTGTGGGTGCCGATCTACACCGCGCACAAGATCCTGGCCGGGCACCTGGACATGGCCCGCCATGCCGGCAACGCGCAGGCGCTGCGCACCGCGCAGCGCTTCGCCGACTGGCTGGGCGCGTGGATGGACGGCTTCGACGACGCGCAGTGGCAACGCATCCTCGGCGTGGAGTTCGGCGGCGTGCACGAGTCGCTGCTGGAGCTGTACCTGCTCAGCGGCGACGCCAGGTACCAGCGCTGGGCGGCGCGCTACGAGCAGGCCGCGCTGCTGGAACCGCTGGCGCAGCAGCGCGACGCACTGGCCGGCCTGCACGCCAACACCCAGATCCCGAAGATCGTCGCCGCCGCGCGCGCCTACGAGATCGACGGCGAGCCGCGCCAGCGCCAGATCGCCGAATTCTTCTGGCGCACGGTCAGCGGCCACCATGCCTATTGCACCGGCGGCGTCAGCGACTTCGAGATGTTCGGCAAGCCCGACCACTTCGCCGGGCGCCTGAGCGGGCACAGCCACGAGTGCTGCTGCAGCTACAACATGCTCAAGCTGACCCGGCACCTGTACACCTGGCAGCCGGACGCGGCGCTGATGGACTACTACGAGCGCGTGCTGTTCAACGCGCGCCTGGGCACCCAGGACGAAGCCGGCATGATGATGTACTTCGTGCCGATGGATGCCGGCTACTGGAAGCTCTACAACACGCCGTTCGCCTCGTTCTGGTGCTGCACCGGCACCGGCGTGGAGGAGTTCGCCAAGAGCAACGACAGCATCTACTTTCGCGACGATGCCGGCCTCACCGTCAACCTGTTCATCGCCTCGCAACTGGACTGGGCCGAGCGCGGCCTGCGTGTCGTGCAGCGCACCCGGTTCCCGCAGCAGGAAGGCACCGCACTGGAGTTCCAGTGCAAGCGACCGCAGCAGATGACGCTGCGCCTGCGCATCCCGTACTGGGCCACCCAGGGCGTGCGCCTGCGCATCAACGGCAAGGCGCAGACGGTCAAGGCGACACCTGGCAGCTACCTTTCGCTAGAGCGCCGTTTCGCCGACGGCGACCGCATCGAACTGGACCTGCCGATGGCGCTGCACGCCGCGCCGCTACCCGACGAACCCAGCCTGCAGGCGATGATGTACGGTCCGCTGGTGCTGGCTGCGCAGCTGGGCAGCGACGGTATCGACCCGGCGCAGCTGCACGTGTCCGACCAGCGGCCGTCGTTGAACCGGATCGTCGGCCGCCAATTGCCGGCGGTCTACTTCGCGCCGGAACAGCTGTGGGCGCGCAAGCGCGAGGGACAGGAACTGGTGTTCGAGGCCGACGGACTGCAGGGCCCGCTGACCCTGGTGCCGTTCTACCGCATCGCCCACGAGCGTTACGCGGTCTATTGCCGAGCGAGGCCGGTATGGGAAAAGAACCCGCAATTCTGAGCCGCTGGTACAGGGCCTCGGCCGCGATCGCGGCAGCCTGCGCATTGCTGCTGTGCGCGCTGCCGGCGCTGGCCGCCGAGCGCATGGTCGGCGACGTGCTCAGCCCGGACGCCACGCTGCACGCGCAAGTGAGCGTTGACGCGGCCGGCAGCGCGCACTACCGCGTGTTGCGCGACGGGCGCGAGGTGCTGTTGCGCTCGCGGCTGGGCCTGGTCCGCGACGATGCCGATTTCTCCAAGGGCCTGCGCCTGCTCGCGGTGTCGCCGGTCGAGCCGGTGCACGATCGCTACGAACTGCTGACCGGCAAGCGGCGCATCAACGACTACCGCGCCAATCGCCGCGTGTTCTCCTGGCGCGGCGCCAACGGCGAACGCCTGCAGATCGAATTCCAGGTCTCCGACGACGGCGTCGCGTTCCGCTACGACTTCCCGCAGCGCGACCCGAACATCCGCGAGCTGCGCGAGGACGCCACCACGTTCCGCTTCGCCGCCGCCACGCGCGCCTGGTTGCAGCCGATGTCGCCGGCCAAGACCGGCTTCGGCAGGACCAATCCTTCCTACGAGGAGTACTACCTGCAGGACATCACGGTCGGCACGCCGTCGCCGCTCGCGGCCGGCTGGGTGTATCCGGCCCTGTTCCGCCATGAGGCGGACTGGGTGCTGCTCAGCGAGGGTTCGCTCGGCCGCGGCCACGCCGGCAGCCGCCTGCGCGATGTCGCCGACGCGCCCGGCGAGTACGCGATCGGCATGCCCGATCCGCGCGAGGTGCTGCCCGGCGGCGCCGCCAATCCGCGCTTCGCGCTGCCGTGGCGCTCGCCGTGGCGCATCGTCGCGGTCGGCAGCCTGAAGACCATCGCCGAGTCCACGCTCGGCACCGACCTGGCCGATCCGCCCGCGGCCGCGCCGATCGCGCCGCCGCAGCCCGGCAAGGCGTCGTGGAGCTGGCCGCTGCTCGGCGACGGCGCTACGACCTTCGAAGTGCAGAAGCGCTACATCGACTTCGCCGCGCGCATGGGCTGGCGCTACACCTTGATCGATGCCCTGTGGGACACGCAGATCGGTGAAGACAAGCTGCGCGAGCTGATCGCCTACGCGCACAGCAAGCAGGTGTCGATCCTGCTCTGGTACAACTCGGCCGGCAGCTGGAACGAAGCGCCGCAGACCCCGCGCGACCGCATGCTGACCCACGCCAGCCGCATCCGCGAGTTCGCGCGGCTCAAGGCGATGGGCGTGGCCGGGGTGAAGATCGATTTCTTCGGCGGCGACGGGCAGTCGATGATCGGCTACTACCTGGACATCATGCAGGACGCCGCGCCGTACGGGCTGATGCTCAACTTCCATGGCGCCACCTTGCCGCGCGGCTGGCAGCGCACCTGGCCGGACCTGATGACCATGGAGGCGGTGCGCGGGCTGGAATTCGCCACCTTCGAGCAGGTCAACGCCGACCAGGTGCCGGCGCATGCGGCGATGCTGCCGTTCGCGCGCAACGTGTTCGACCCGATGGACTTCACCCCGCTGGCCCTGGTCAAACTCAACGACAAGGTGCAGCGCCGCACCACGCCCGGCTTCGAACTGGCCGAGACGGTGCTGTTCGTGTCCGGCATCCAGCATTACGCCGAGACCCCGGAGAATCTTGAGAAGGCCGCGCCGGAGGTGCAGGCGCTGCTGCGCGAACTGCCCTCGGTGTGGGACGACAGCCGCTACGTGGACGGCTATCCCGGCCGCTTCGCGGTGTTCGCGCGGCGCGGCGGCGCGCGCTGGTACGTGGCCGGCATCAACGCCGATGCGCAACCGCGCACGCTGCGCCTGAACCTGGCGGAGTTGGGCGTGGCCGGTCGCGGCGCGCGCCTGATCGTCGATGGCGACGGCCCGCTGGGCCTGGCCAGCCGGCGCATCGAAGTGGGGCCGACGCAGAACGTCGAGGTGTCGTTGCCGGCGCGCGGCGGCTTCGTGCTGCAGTTCGACTGAGCGCGCTGGCGCCTGCCGCGTGCAGGGGCGGGCACCGCCGCAACGGCGCCCGCGCATGCCGATGGCGGGGATTGCGTGGGTGCCGCACCGAACCGGCAAGACTGAATCCGCGCCATTGCGGCGGCGGCACGACGGTCGCATCGCACGCATCGGCGTCGCAGCTGCGGATGCGGCGGCATAGAATTGGCGCTCGCGACAGGAGCGCTGCCATGCTGAAGATCTGGGGCCGACACAATTCGAGCAACGTGCGCAAGGTGCTGTGGTGCGCCGAGGAAATCGGCGTGGCCTATGAGTCGATCGAGGTCGGCGGCGCGTTCGGCAAGACCGCCGATCCGGCCTACCGCGCATTGAATCCCAACGGCCTGGTGCCGGCGATCGAGGACAACGGCCTGGCGCTGTGGGAATCCAACGCCATCGTGCGCTACCTGGCCGCGCGCTATGCGCCGGACACGCTGTATCCGCAGGATCCGGCCGAACGCGCGCGTGGCGACAAGTGGATGGACTGGACCACGTCGACCTTCGCCGGCCCGTTCCGCGATCTTTTCTGGGGCACGCTGCGCACCGCGCCCGAAGCGCGCGACGCAGCCAGGATCGCCGCGGCGCTGGCGCGTTCGGGCGAATTGCTGGGCATGGCCGATGCGGCGCTGGCGCAGCAGCCGTGGCTGTCGGGCGCGCAGTTCGCGATGGGCGACATCCCGCTGGGCAGCTTCGCCTACGCCTGGTTCGAGATGCCGATCGAACGACCGGCGCTGCCGCACCTGCAGGACTGGTACTCCCGCCTGCAACAGCGTCCGGCCTACCGCAAGGGCGTGATGACGCCGCTGACCTGAGTATGGTGTGGCCTGCGGCCAGCGTTGCCGCGCCCGTTTCGCTGCAGCGGCCATTCCGCTCGCGCGTATCCGCTACCTGACGGCAAGGAGCCGCCACCTTGATCGAAACCCCGAAAATCGTGTTGTGCATTCCCGGCCCGTGGCAGGACCGCTCGGATCTGCTCCCGCGCATCGTCCGCGACAGCGGCGGTTACCTGTTTGCCGGGCAGGTCCTGCTGCACATGGAAAGCGGCGACGCCTTCGAACTGCAATACGAGCCGCGCGACCCACGCATGGCGGACGCGTTTGCTGCCGCCGGGCCGCACTGGCTCGATTCCGACGACATGGCGCGCATCGATGCGCATGCCTCGGTCGTGTACCTGATCGGCGATGGCGGTTCCAGGGCGCGCGCCGAGGCGATGATGCTGGCGGCCGCGGCGCTGCTGGACGCCGGCGGTCTGGGCGTGAAGGTCGAGAGCAGCGGCGTCGCGCACGGTCCGGGAGCGTGGCGCCAGCTGTGCGCGGACCTGGGCTTTTTCAGCGCCCATCGTGCATACGTGTTGAACCTCACCGGCGAGCAGGTGCATTCCTGCGGCATGCACCATTTCGGCATGAAAGACGCGATCGTTGATGCGCAGGCGGCAGACGACCCGGTCGCGCTGCTGCACACCTTCACCTGGTACCTGTTCACCGAAGCGCCGGCGATGCGCGAGGGCCACACCTTCGCCGTCGCCGAGGATGCGCCGCGCTACCGGCTCGACGCCGAACCCAGCGCCCAGTTCCAGCCCGGCGACCTGTTCGCCAATCCCTATGGGCTGTGGCGGCTGACGCCGCTGTGAGCCGGCGATTCAACATGCACCTGTAGGAGCGGCTTCAGCCGCGACAGGGAGCCCATCGCCACCATCGCTGCATCACACGCGGTAGCGCCCAAAACCCTCAACGCGGCACATGCACCGTCGCCGCCACCAGCCGCATCACCAGCGGCCGTACCACCAGGATGCAGCAGAACGCGGTCGGCATCGCCAGCCGATACGCGCCCAGCACGCGCTGCAGATAGTCCTCGCCGAGACCGGCATTGGCCGCGGTGATCACCAGGCACATCAGCATGGCCATGATCGCGGCCATGTAGAAGGCGAACACGAACGGCGTGGTGCGCACGCCCAGTTTCAGGCGGCGTGGCGCGGCGATATCGAAATCCTGCATGGGCGATGCCTCGGTGGTCGTTGCGGCCTGACGGCGCGGGAGGCGGCACGTTAGCAAGCCGATCGCAGCGCCAGTAGGCGAGGGCGGCTTGCGACTTTGTAAACTGCAACTTACGAATGCATCGCGTATAGCTGTAGCCAGTGAACCTTCTTCAGTCCATCCGCAGCTTCATCCATACCGTAGAGGCCGGCAGCGTCGCCGGCGGCGCCAAGGCCTTGGGCGTGAGCGCGGCGGCGGTGAGCCAGAACATCGCGCGGCTGGAAGCGCACCTGGGCGTGCGCCTGCTCAACCGCAGCACGCGCAGCCTGGCGCTGACCGAGCGCGGCGCGCTGTATCTGCAGCAGGTGCGGCGGGTGGAACTGGATCTGGAGCGCGCGCGGCAATCGGTGGCCGATCCGCAGGCCGAGCCGGAAGGGCGGTTGCGCATCGCCAGCACCGCCGCGTTCGGCCGGCATGTGCTGGCGCCGCTGCTGCCGGCGCTGGCGGCGCGGCATCCGCGCCTGTCGATCGAACTGCTGAGCGCCGATCATCGCGTGGACCACGCGCAGGAAGGGGTGGATGTCAGCATCCGCATCGAGCCGCAGTTGCAGGACGGCCTGGTCGCACGGTGCATCGCCGCGGTGCCGTTCGTGTTCTGCGCGGCGCCGGAGTACCTGGCGCGTGCCGGCACGCCGGCGACGCCGGAGCAGTTGAAGGACCACGCCTGCCTGTTGCTGCGCTGGGCGGTGGATGGCCGCTACCTGCGCTGGGGCTTCGTCCGCGACGGGCTGCGCTTCGATGTCGAGGTGGCGCCGGCGCTGGTCGGCGACGACATCGATGCGCTCGCCGCCATGGCCGCGGCCGGCGGCGGCATCACCCGGCTGGCCGCATTCGTGGCGCAGCCTTACCTGCAGCGCGGCGCGTTGCGCGCCTTGTTCGAAGACGCCGCCGGCGCCGCCAACGCCACGCCCGAACCGATGCGGCTGTACCTGTGCGTGGCCGACCGCCGCGATTTCACCCCGAAGGTGCGCGCCCTGCAGGAACACCTCGTCGCCGGCCTGCCGCCGGCGTGGCGCGTGGCGCAGGCCTAGGCCCGCACGACGGGCAGCGGGTTACGGCCTGCCGCCGGCCACCGCCGGCGCCGCCTCGCGCGCGGCGGCGCGGCGCATCACCCAGTTGAACAGCGGCGTGGCCATCAGCGTGGACACGATCGCCATCAGCACCAGGATCGAGAACAGGCCCTGCTCGATGACCCCGGCCTGCAGGCCGATGTTGATGATGATCAGCTCCATCAGCCCGCGCGCGTTCATCAGCGCGCCGATCGCCATCGCGTCGCGGTTGTTCTCGCCGCTGACGCGCGCCGCGGCCCAGCAGGCGATGCCCTTGCCCAGGAACGAGGCGAGCAGGATCGCCACCGCGGCGATCAGGATCTGCGGGTCCAGCAGCACGCTGAGCTGGGTCTTGAGCCCGGAGAAGGTGAAGAACATCGGCAGCAGGAACACCACCACGAACGGCTGCAACTGCTCGCGCAGCTTCTCGGTCAGCGCGCCCTTGGGCAGGCAGGCGCCGAGCAGGAAACCGCCGAACACCGCGTGGATGCCGATCGCGTCCATCGCCCAGGCGCTCGTGCAGAACAGCATCAGCACCACCGCCAGCACGCTGGCGCTGAGCGGCTGGTCGGGGCGCACGTGATCGGCCAGGCGGCGCAGCCAATGCCGGCCGACCAGCATCATGAACAGCGCGTAGCCCACGCCGCCGCCGATCGCCAGGTAGGCGCTGTTCCAGCTGCCGCCGAAGCTGGCCAGTACGATGGCCAGGATGCACCAGGCGGCAGCGTCGTCCACCGCGCCGGCGGTGAGCGCCAGCGTGCCCAGCGAACTGCCGGTGAGGCCGCGCTCGTGGATGATCCGCGCCAGCATCGGGAACGCGGTGATGGCGATGGCCGCGCCCAGGAACAGCGAGGCTTCCAGGGTCTTGGCCTTGGCCGAGAACAGGCCCGGGGTATGCAGCAGCCACGGCACCAGCGCGAACGCGAGCACGAACGGCACCGCGATGCCGGCCAGCGACACGCTCATCGCGCTGCGGTAGCGCGCGCGGAAATGGTCGCCACGGAAGTCGGTGCCGACCAGGAACATGTACAGGCCCACGCCGAACTGCGCGACCACGTACAGCATGTCCAGGGTCTGCTTGGGGAACAGCGCCTGCTGCACGTCCGGCAGCAGCCAGCCGAACAGCGACGGCCCCAGCGCCACGCCTGCGATCATCTCGCCCACCACCTGCGGCTGGCCCACGCGCTTGGCCAACAGGCCGACCAGCCGGCAGATCAGCAGGATCGCCGCCGCCTGCAGAAAGAAATAGACGGACATCTGCGGTGTGGTCATCGGCACGCATCCCTGATATGTCGGCGGATGATAGGAGCGCGGCGCGGAGAAATCCACGCAAGCCGGCTGCACGCCATGCGCGTCTGGCGGTGCGGCGAAGCGCCGACGGTACTTTCGGCACTGACCGCCGCGCGCCGGATGCAGTGCTATGCGGGGCTGCGCGCGTGGCCGTTGGCGGCCACAGGTCGCGTTATCACTTGATTGCAGCGGGAGAGAAAGCGATGAGCGAAGCATGGACGCGGCGGCAATGGCTGGGCCTTTCCGGCAGCGCGCTGCTTGCCGGGCTGCTGCCCACTACGGCGGCGGCGAATGGCGCCGTGGCACCGAAGGCGAAGGACACGGCCGGCAACGGCGCGGACGCAAGCGACGCCGCGGCGCTGTATCGCCGCGCCCTGGTGCTCGACGCCAACACCCTGGCCTCGATCGGCCAGCTGGCCGGCGAAGGCGACAGCGCCGAGCGCATACGCCAGTTGCGCGATTCCGGCGTGACCGCGCTGAAGACCACGCTGGGCGGCGCCGCTGGCGACTTCGAGGAAGCGGTGAAGGACATCGCCGCAGCGCAGGCATTGGTCGAAACCTATCCGCAGCACTTCCTGAAAGTGCTGCGGCACGAGGACCTGCAGCGGGCCAAGCGCGAGAGCCGGATCGCGCTGATCTTCTCCTTCGAATCGGCGGCGATGCTGGAGGACAAGCCCGAACGCATCGATCTGTTCCGCCAGCTCGGCGTGCGCGTGATGCAGCTGTCCTACAACCGTGCCTCGCCGTTCGGCACCGGCTGCCTGGACGGCGATGCCGGCGGCGTCACCGCGCTCGGGCGCGAGGCGATCGTGCGCATGAACCGGCTCGGCGTGGCGCTGGACCTGAGCCATGCCAACGCGCAGACCACCCGCGACGGCATCGCGCTGTCGCAGCGTCCGCCGGTGTTCACCCATGCCGGCTGCAGCGCGGTGTTCGCGCATCCGCGCAACAAGCTCGACCGCGACATGCGCGCGCTGGCCGACAAGGGCGGGGTGATGGGCATCTACATGCTGCCGTTCCTGACCGAGGACAGCCGCCAGCCGCAGCTGGCCGATTATCTGCGGCACATGCGGCATGCGCTGGACGTGTGCGGCGAGGACCACGTCGGCATCGGCACCGATTCGATGTTCTTCCCGGTCACCGAGCAGGATATCCGCGAGATGGACACGCTGATGCAGCAGCGCCGCCACGACGGCGTCGGTGCGCCCGGCGAGAACCGCACCCCGTACCTGCCCGACGTCAACAGCGTGCGCAAGCTCGAACGCGTCGCCGATGGCCTGCTGCGCCACGGCTACAGCGCGCGGGTGACCGAGAAGGTGCTGGGGCTGAACTTCGATCGGGTGTTCGGCGAAATCTGGGCGGCCTGACGCGCGCCGGCATAGCCGTGTTCCAGACTTTCGCGCTTGCGCTCATCGTTCCTCAAGGTTGCCGCGTCCCCTCCGCTTCGACGCCTGCGAGGTGCGTTGAGAAGCGCGAGCGATGCGTACCTGGATTGGTGCCGAACTGGCGCTGAAACGCGCGTCGCAGCTGCTGTTCGTCGCCATAGCCCACGTGCAAGGCGATGCTCTTCAAGGGCAGCCCGGTTTCCTCCAGCGCGCGGCACGCCGCCTCGAGCCGCATCAATTCGACCGTCTTGGCAGGGGTGCGCCCCACCTTGGCCGCATAGATGCGCGCGAAGGTTCGCGGCGCCATGTTTGCACGCTCGGCGAGCTGCGGGACCGACAGGTCCGCGCCCAGGTTCGCTGCCATCCACGCGTGCAGTTCGACGAAGGCATGATCCCGCGTCTGCGCCGCCAGCGGCACGCTGAACTGCGATTGCCCGCCGGCGCGCTTCATGAAAACCACCAGGTGTCTGGCAGCATCGATCGCGACGCGCGGGCCATAATCCTGCTCTATCAGCGCCAATGCGAGATCGATGCCCGAGCTCACCCCGGCCGAGGTCCACAGATTGCCGTCGCGGATGAAGATGCTGTCCGCATCGACCTCCAGTTGCGGATGCCGGCGCTTCAATTTGTCGAGCCAGGCCCAGTGCGTCGCCACGCGCCGGCCATCGAGCTGGCCGGCGGCTGCCAGAAGGAACGCGCCGGTACAGACGGAGCAGAGCCTGCGCACCGATCCGGCGCGCGCGACGATGAAATCGCGCAACGCGGGCACGACCTCGAACTCCTCGCCCGCACAGCCGCCCGGTGCGATCAGCGTGTCGATCGCGACGTTCGCCAGCGCGGAGACCGCGACGGTGACCACCGGCAAGCCCGACCCGGTGACGATCGGGCCGCCCTGTGCCGATGCCACGATCGTGTCATAGCGTGCCGGTGCCCCCGATTCCGCGCTCCGGTTGGCCGTGGCCAGCGCCTGCAACGGACCAGCGAGGTCGAGCAGGTTCATCCCGTCGTAGGCGAGAAGCACCACGCGCAAAGGTCCTTGTGGCTGTCCCACGTGATCGATGCCGATTGGCTTTCCATCCAGGGAAGCTGGAACACTCTGCGCTAGTGAAAACGTCATGGGCTATCGTCCGGTCGCGGCATGTGGCCACCCTGTGACCTGGACTGGATAACGCCGAGAGAGGGAACTGTGCATGTCACTGTGCCGCCTTCAGGTCGCCCCATGGATATTCCATGCCGAGTGCGGACAGGCGCGCGGTGCCGCTGCCATAGCGCTGGGCGATCAGATCGAAAGCGGCAGGCAGCGCCGTGCCGGCAGGGGCAGCCTCGGCCACTACGATGCGCACGTCCGCAGTCAAGGACGATGTCGCCTGTGTCTGCACGCGCAGGCCGCCGCGCAGCCGTACCGGGCCGGCCGTGTCGGAGACAGCGCGGACTTCGTTGCGCATCGTGCGCGACCATGCCTCGGCGTGCAGCGACAGCGCCACCTCATCGTCACCGTCTTGCACCTGTATCGCCACCACATCTTCGTGCTTGACGTGCATGTTGGCGCGGTGCGTTGCTTCGTCCGTCGGCAGAACCTTGAACATGTCGCTGTCATGCGCGGCTTCCCATGACGCAACGCCCAGGCGGTCGGCGGTCGCGCGCGCCGCTTGCGGCCCCGCGATCGTCTGGACCAGCGCAAGGCTGATCGGCAGTGCGGCAGAGACCCCGGCGCTCGAGGCGACATCGCCATCGGCCACATAGCGCAGGTTCGTCAGCCAGGTGACCTGCCGGTAATGCTTCCGACGATCCTGCAGCGAAGCCCAGTGGCCCGTGGCGCGGCGACCGTCGAGTGCGCCGATCTCCGCCAGCAGCTCGACGCCGTCGCAAATCGACACCAACGCGGCGCCGTGCGCGCGTTGCGCCCGCAACCAGGTCGTTTCCTCGGCATGCTTGTCCGCCGTCGCCGGTACGATCACGTAGTCGGCCCCATCGGGGTAGGCCTCGTCGAACGCGGCGACGGTCATGTCGGGCAACAGCGTGAGCGGGCCAGCCTTCAATGGGCGGTCGGTCATGTTCAGGGCGATCACCTTTGCCGCGCCGGATTGCGCGAGTACGCCGTATGGCACGACGAAGTCCGACAGCACGGTCTTGTCCTGGGCGACCACGACGACCACGGGTAGCGCATCCGGATGCTTGCGGACGTGGATGATCGGCAAGCCCGTCACCTGGGCATTCGCTGGCTGCGCTGTCGCCGCAGAACCGGCGGCGGCAACCGACCCACACACCGCGAAGAGGCCGGCGACGCTGACAAGGGCGATGCGGGAGAGGAAGCGGGGACGTTGCGACATGGTGGAATCCGGTGTGGTTGGGATCCCACTCTCTCGGGATTCACGCGTGGCTCAAAGGTCGATCTTCCTTCATTTTCTGCCAAGAGGGGGAATGAGCGTCCGCAACTCCTTTGCGTCCGCTTCCGCGATAACGCTGGCAAGCGGCCCGGGCGCGTCGTTGCACGCGCCGCGCCGGACTGTTCCAGCGGCGTGGTGCCGAATGGATTGACCCGCCTGCGGCGCAGGTCCAGACTTGCGCCCTCATCACACCGTATCGCCCGCCCTCCCATGCCGCACGCACCGCTGCTGATATTGCCGACCGACGCCCTGCGCATCAGCGCAGGCCGGGTGCGCCTGCCTGACGGGATGGACCGAGCCGAGCCGTAGCGCTCCGCCGCCGCCGATCCGCCGCAGACAAGCACCCGATGGGTGCTTTTTTATTGCCTTTTTTCCAGCTGTCCCACCTCCGAAACGCGAAGGAGAACGTGCCATGCACTACGCCGCCGAACCGAAAACCTAGCCGCATGCCCAGTCGCCAACCGGGGCATGCGGCTTCCCCAGTGTTGGCAATGCGGAACCCATCTCATGAACACCCAAATCCTTTCCCGCTGGCGCAACCTCGGCATCATCGCTCACATCGACGCCGGCAAGACCACCCTCACCGAACGCCTGCTGTGGGCCACCGGCGCGATCCATCGCGTCGGCGAAGTCCACGACGGCGCCGCCACCACCGACTTCTCCGATATCGAACGCGCCCGCGGCATCACCATCGGCGCGGCCGCGGTGCAGGCGCAGTGGGCGCCGCGCGGGCAGCCGGCGCATCGGCTCACCCTGATCGACACCCCCGGGCACATCGATTTCGCGATCGAGGTGGAACGCTCGCTGCGCGTGCTCGACGGCGCGGTCGCGGTGTTCTCCGCGGTCGACGGCGTGCAGCCGCAATCGGAAACCGTGTGGCGCCAGGCGCGCCGGCACGGCGTGCCGCTGGTCGCGTTCGTCAACAAGATGGACCGCGCCGGCGCTTCGTTCGATGGCGTGCTGGCGCAGCTGCGCAGCGAGCTCGACGCCACGGTGTGGGCGGTCGGCGTGCCGCTGCCGGGCGATTCCGGCTTCGACGGCTGGGTCGATCTGGTCGGCCGCCGCGTGCTCGCATGGGACGGCGACGGGCGCATGGCCGCGCGCGCATGGAACCCGGACGATGCCGCTGCGTTCGCCGAGGCACGCGAACGGCTGGTCGCCGCGGTGGCCGAGCACGACGACGCGCTGGCGCAGGCCTATCTGGAAGAGCGGACGATCGACGACGACACGCTGCGCGCCGCGTTGCGCCGCGCCACCCTGGCCGGCGCCGGCGTGCCGGTGCTGGCCGGCTCGGCGTTCAAGAGCAAGGGCATCGAGCCGTTGCTGGACGCGATCGTCGACTGGCTGCCGTCGCCGCTGGACCGCCCGCCGGTGCCGGCGACGCGCGACGCGGACGACGTCGGCGGCACCGGCATGGCGCTCGCCGCGCAACTGGCGCCGGATCCGTCCGGCCCGTTGGCGGCGCTGGTGTTCAAGGTCGCGCATACCGCGCAGGGGCCGCTGGCCTTCGTGCGCGTGTATGCGGGCACCTTGCGCGTCGGCGACATGGTGTGGACGTCGCAGGCGCGGCGCTTGCGACGGGTCGGGCGGCTGGCGGTGGTGCAGGCGCAGCGCACCCACGACGTGGCGCAGGCCTGCGCCGGCGAGATCGTGGCCATCCTCGGCTGGAAGGACGCGGCCAGCGGCGAGACGCTCAGCGGCGGCGACGCGCGCTGGGTGCTGGAAAGCATCCGTACGCAACCGCCGGTGCTGGCGTGGCGGCTGGGCGCGGCCAATGCCGCGGAGCTGGTGCGGATGGGGCAGGGACTGGCGCGGCTGGCGCAGGAAGATCCCTCGTTCCGCGTCGACAGCGATGCCGAGACCGGCGAAACCCTGGTCTGGGGCATGGGCGAGCTGCACCTGGAGGTGATGGTGGAGCGTCTGCGCAGCGAGTGGCAGGTGGATGTGCGTACCGGCGCGCCGCGCGTGGCCTACCAGGAAACGCTGCGCGCCGCGGCGCTGGGCGTGGTCGGGCGGCTGTCCAAGCAGAACGGCGGCCATGGCCAGTTTGCGCAGGTGGTGCTGGACCTGGTGCCGCGCACGGACGGGGAGGTCGTTTTCGCCGACCGCAGCCGCGGCGGCGTGGTGCCGAAGGCGTTCGTCGCCGCGACCGAGAAGGGCGTGCGCGCGGCGCTGGCGCAAGGTCCGCGCGGCTACCCGGTGGTGGGCGTGGAGGTGGTGCTGGTCGATGGCCAGGCGCATGCGGTGGATTCGTCGGACATGGCGTTCCAGCGTGCGGCGTCGGAAGCGGTGAAGGCGGCGCTGGCGCAGGCCGGCACGCTGCTGCTGGAGCCGGTGATGGCGTTGGCGATCGACACCCCGGCCGCCAGCGTCGGCGACGTGCTCGGCGATCTGCAGCGGCGCGAAGGACGCGTCGTGGCGATCGCCGAGCGCGGTGCGCGTGCCGACGTGGTCGCGCACGCGCCGCTGGCGCAACTGCAGGCCTACACCACCGCGTTGCGCTCGCTGACCCAGGGCCGCGCGTCGGCGAGCATGACCTTCGACGGCTACGAGGCGGTCAGGGCGGCGTAGATCGCCCGCTTGCGAGAGCTGCTGTACGAGGTCGAGGAGCCGGTTCGCCGGCTCCTCTTTTTTTGCCCGGCGCTTGCGCGCACGCCGCGATCCGGGCTTCATAGGCGCCCCCGATACCGGAGCCGCGCATGCGTCGACTCGTTGCCATCCTTGCCTTCCTGCCTGCGCTCGCCGCGGCGCAGGCGCCGCCGTGCGCGACGCCGCTGCAGGTGGCGCAGCGGCTGTACCAGGCGCGCGATTTCTATCGGCGCCCGCAGAATCTGGACGGGCTGCTGACGCCGTCCTTCGCGCATGCGATCAAGGGTGAGATCGCATGCGCCCAGCGCGAGGCGATCTGCCGCATGGGCGACGATCCATGGACCAACGCGCAGGACGGCGACATCCAGGGCGCGCCGCGCTTCACCCTGGTGTCCGGCGGCTCCCTTGCGACCGTGCTGGAGGTGCGGGTGGACTACCGGCTGGCGCTTGGCGGCTCGTCCACCAAGCCGGGCTCGGTGAAGATCGAGCTGCAGCGCCGCGGCAACGGTTGCTGGGCGGTCAGCGACCTGATCTCGCCGGACGGCGACTCGCTGTTCGCGCGCTTGTCGGAGCCGCAGGAATAAAAAAACCACGCCGACCTGCGCCGGCGTGGTTCGGACGACCTGCCCGCGCCCTGCAGCGGGAGGGTAGGCGCGAAGGCGTCCGCGACTATTGCAGCTTCAGCATCACGATCGCCTTGGCCGGCAGCGCCACCTTCAGCGTGCCGCCCTGCAGGCTGGCGCCGCTAAACGCAGCCGGCTTCACCGCCTGCGGCTGTTCGAAGGTGTTGAGCGCAGTGATCTTCGGCGCGGTGAGGATCTGTCCGC
Organism: Xanthomonas sp. SI; assembly: GCF_014236855.1. Lineage (NCBI taxonomy): Bacteria > Pseudomonadati > Pseudomonadota > Gammaproteobacteria > Lysobacterales > Lysobacteraceae > Xanthomonas > Xanthomonas sp. SI. Next base: position 3,561,609 of record NZ_CP051261.1, on the reverse strand, counting down.
TGACGCCGCTGGCCTGTACGCCGTCCACGCTCACCACCACCTCTGCGGCGCGGTTCGGGTCCAGGTTGGTCAGCGCCACGTAGACGTGGCCGTCCTTCGCCTTGACCGCCGAACCGTGCACCGACGGCACCGTGTACTCGCCGTGCTTGTAGTCGGGCGCCTTGATCTGCAGCGGCAGCGCGGTCGCGTCCTGGTACGGCTTGTACATCGCGAACACGTGGTAGGTCGGGGTCAGCAGCATCTTGTCGCCGTCGGTGAGGATCATCGCCTGCAGCACGTTGATCATCTGCGCGATGTTGGCCATGCGCACGCGGTCGGCATGCTGGACGAAGATGTCCAGGTTGAGCGAGGCCACCAGCGCGTCGCGCAGCGTGTTCTGCTGGCGCAGGAAGCCCGGGTTGACGTTGGGCAGGCCGCTGTACCAGGTGCCCCATTCGTCCACCACCAGCGCGACCTTCTTGCCCGGGTCGTACTTGTCCATGATCGCGCTGTGCTTGCTGATCAGCTCGTCCATCAGCAGCGTGCGCGACAGCGTCTCGATCCACGCGGTCTCGTCGAAATCGGTGGACGAGGCGCGCGGCGGCCAGCCGCCGGGGATGGTGTAGTAGTGCATGCTCAGCCCGTCCATGTACTTGGTGGCCTCGCGCATCATCACTTCGGTCCAGTGGTAGTCGGCATCGCTGGGGCCGGGCGCGATCTTCATGATCTTCTGATCGGCCGGTGCCTTGACGAAGGTCTGGTAGCGGCGATACACGTCGGCGGCGTATTCCACGCGCATGTTGCCGCCGCAGCCCCACAACTCGTTGCCGACGCCGAAGTACGGCACCTTCCACGGTGCCTCGCGGCCGTTGCTGCGGCGCTGGTTGGCCAGCGTGGACTTGGTCGGCGCGGTCATGTACTCGACCCATTGCGCCATCTCGTCCGGCGCGGCGTCGCCGACGTTGCCGGCGACATAGGCCTGGGTGCCGAGCAACTCGGTGAAGTCCATGAACTCATGGGTGCCGAAGCTGTTCGGTTCCTCGACGCCGCCCCAGTGCGTGTTGATGCTGGTCGGGCGCTTGGCGCGCGGGCCGATGCCGTCGCGCCAGTGGTATTCGTCGGCGAAGCAGCCGCCGGGCCAGCGGATGTTGGGCACGTCCAGCGCCTTCAGCGCCGCGACCACGTCGTTGCGGTAGCCGCGGGTGTTGGGGATCTTCGAATCCGGCCCGACCCACACGCCGCCGTAGATGCCGTTGCCCAGGTGTTCGGCGAACTGGCCGAACAGGTTGCGCGAGACCTGCGCACCCGGCTGGTCGGCATGCAGCGTGCCGCGCACCGCGACGTCGGCGGCCTGCGCCAGGCCGGCGCCGAATGTCAGCGCGGCCGCCGCGGCGGCCAGCGGCAGGCGTCGCCGCCAGCGGAGTGCGGCGTTCTTCAGTGAGCGGGTCGAGAGCATCGTGGGTCTCCTGGATGGATGGGGCGGCGGTTCCCCGCAAGGACGCCTTGTCGGTGAGGGGCGGCACTCGCCGCGTGCGGCGCATGCAGTGGGACGACGGGGCCTGGCGTACGCGTAGCGAACAACGACGGTGGCTGCTGGCAGGGCGCGGCACGATGGCGGAGGTATCGGTGCAGATCGCAATCCTTGTGACCGGTGACGGTGCGGCGGCACGGCAGCGGGTCCCCGGCCGCGGTTCGAGCATAGGCAGGCCGGCAGGTTGCGACCAATCACTTAAATCCTCGCTGCTATAGCCGATTCGCATTGCTGGTGCGGCTGTTCGGCGTCGTGCATTGCCGATGCGCTCCCCGATGCGCGCATCGAGGATAGGCGAGCGACCTATAGCGGACCAATGATTTAAATCGGCGTAGCGATATGGGGATTGCAATGATGCGATGCCGCAGATCGCATGCGTGGACTGCGGCATCGCACGCGCCTGGCGGTGGCGCGCGATCGCAGCTGCAAGTGCGCGACGTGGTGCATCGATGCACCAACGCGCGCGGCGATGGCTTGCGAGCGGCCGCGCTGGTTATGCTGCGCGGCACGCGTGGACTCCGCACGCGCCCAACAAGGACCCCGCATGTCATCGATCTTCGGCCAGCTTCCCGACGGTACCGCCATCCAACGTGTGCTCCTGGACAGCGGCGCCGGCTTGCGCGCGGAAGTGCTGACCTACGGCGGCCTGCTGCGTAGCCTCAGCCTGGACACCGCGCGCGGCCGCACCGAGCTGGTCCTCGGGCTGCCGACGCTGGACGCATACCTGCACGACCCGGCGTATCTCGGCGTGCTGGTCGGCCGCTTCGGCAATCGCATCGCCGGCTCGGCATTCAGCGTGGACGGGCAGCGCTACGCGGTCACCGCCAACGAAGGCGCCAATCATCTGCATGGCGGCGCGTGCGGATTCGGGCGCCGGGTGTGGTCGGTGCAGGCGCAGTCCGAGCGCGGCCTGCAACTGCGCTACGACTCGCCGGCCGGCGAGGAAGGCTATCCGGGCAACGTGCAGGTCAGCGCCGAGTTCAAGGTGCACGGGCGCACCCTGGAACTGGAGTTCGCTGCGCAGACCGATGCGCCGACCCCGCTCAATCTCACCCATCATCCGTACTTCAACCTGGCCGGCGATGCCGGCGTGGCGGCCGCCGCGCAGTGGCTGCGGGTACCGGCCGACCGCTACCTGCCGGTGGCCGACGCGGCGTTGCTGCCGACCGGCGAGGTCGCCGCCGTGGCCGGCACGCCGTTCGATTTCCGCAGCCCGCGCGCGATTGGCGACAAGGACGGCGCGGCCGATCCGCAGCTACGCCTGAGCGGCGGCTACGACCACTGCCTGGTGCTGGCCGATCCGCGCGACTGCAGCGCCATCCTGTATTCGCCGCACAGCGGCGTGGCCATGCGCATCGCCAGCGCGATGCCGGCGTTGCAACTGTACGAAGGGCACTGGCTGGACCGCCAGCATCCGGGCCTGGGCCGCGGCGTGTGCCTGGAGCCGCAGGGCTATCCGGATGCGCCGAACCAGCCGGGCTTTCCCGACACCATCCTGCGTCCCGGCCAGGTCTACCGGCACCGCATCGAATACCGCTTCGCCGAGGTCGGCGCGAATGCCGATTGGGCCACAGTAGAGGCGGCATTGGCCGATTGAAGTGTGATGCGGATCGCTGCCAGCAGCGATCGCGCTTCCTGTAGGAGCGGCTTCAGCCGCGACAGATCGTTTCCGCAGCCGGTATTTTCTCGGTGCCGGGTCGCGGCTGAAGCCGCTCCTACAGAAGATGCATTGACATCCCAGATGCCAACTTACAACCGCTACTGCGGATGCCCCAGCACCAGTTCGATGACGAACTTGCTGCCGAAGAACGCCAGCAGCAGCAACAGCATCGCCGCCAGGGTCCAGTGCACCGCCTTGATCCCGCGCCAGCCGTAGCGCCAGCGGCCGAACAGCAGCGCGCCGAACACGATCCACGACAGCACGCTGAGCACGGTCTTCTGCACCAGCCGCTGCGCCAGGAAATCCTGCACGAACAGCACCCCGGTCAGCAGGGTCAGGGTCAGCAGGATGAAGCCGACCACGATGGTGCGAAACAGCAGCGTCTCCAGCGCGGTCAGCGGCGGCAGCGCGCGCAGCCACGGGTGGAAGTCGCGACGGCGCAGCGCGCGCTCCTGCAGCCACAGCATCACCGCCAGCAGCGCGGCGATGCCCAGCGTGGCATAGGCCAGCAGCGCCATCCACGCGTGCAGCTGCAGCCGCCAGTCCAGCACCGGCGCCGGCTCGTGGCCGTGCGAGTGGTAGGCCAGCAGCAGCGCCGCCGACAGCGGGAACACCACCACGCCCAGCGCCGCCATGCGCCCGCTGGCGCCGACCAGCGCAGTCATCAGCGCCATGCCCAGGCTGACCAGCGACAGCGCGGCGAAGAAGTGCATGTCCGGCCCGCCGGCGGTGTGCAGCGCCACCTGCACGTGGTAGCCCGCATGCAGCGCCACCGCCGGCAGCGCCGCCCACAGCCAGGCGCGGCTGCGCTCGACCCGGTCGCGCACCACCGAGCCGACCAGCAGGCCGGTGGCGGTGAGGTACAGCAGGGTCGCGACGAGGATGAAGAACATCGCGCCAGTTTCGCATATCGGGCCTGCGCTCGTGGCAGCGGCCCGGTCGATCGGACGCGCCCTTTCGCGCCGCGCCCACGACAGCACGCCATGCGGCTGCGGCATCGGCGGCACCGGGAGCAAGCCGGCAGGCAGCGGCGCCAGGGCGGACGCCGGCCTGTCGATGCGGCTTCGGACCCGGGCCGGGGCCGGCTCCGGGATCGCCAGCCGGCGCGGCTATAATCGACGACCGTTTCCCGTCTGCGACCCGCCCGCATGTTCGAATCCCTCACCCAACGCCTCTCCGGCACCATGCAGCGCCTGCGCGGCCGCGGCCGCCTGACCGAGGAGAACATCCGCGAAGCCACCCGCGAAGTGCGCATCGCGCTGCTCGAGGCCGACGTCGCGCTGCCGGTGGTGCAGGCCCTGATCGAGCGCATCAAGGTGCGCGCGGTCGGCCAGGAAGTGCTCAAGAGCCTGACCCCGGGCCAGGCGCTGATCAAGGTCGTGCGCGACGAGCTGACCACGGTGATGGGCTCGGCCGCCAGCGACCTCAACCTCAACGTGCCGGCGCCGGCGATCGTGCTGATGGCCGGCCTGCAGGGCGCGGGCAAGACCACCACGGTCGGCAAGCTGGCCAAGCACCTGAAGGAAAAGCGCAAGAAGAAGGTGATGGTGGTCTCGGCCGACGTCTACCGTCCGGCCGCGATCGAGCAGCTCAAGACCCTGGCCGAGCAGGTCGGGGTGCTGTTCTTCCCGTCCGAGGCCTCGCAGCAGCCGGTGGACATCGTCCGCGCCGCGATCGCCGACGCGCGCAAGTCCTTCGTCGACGTGCTGCTGGTCGACACCGCCGGCCGCCTCGCCATCGACGCGGCGATGATGACCGAGATCAAGGCGCTGCACGCCGCGATCAACCCGGCCGAAACCCTGTTCGTGGTCGATGCGATGACCGGCCAGGACGCGGCCAACACCGCCAAGGCGTTCAGCGAAGCGCTGCCGCTGACCGGCGTGGTGCTGACCAAGACCGACGGCGACGCCCGCGGCGGCGCCGCGCTGAGCGTGCGCTACATCACCGGCAAGCCGATCAAGTTCATCGGCGTGGGCGAGAAGCCCGACGGCCTGGACGTGTTCCATCCCGACCGCCTGGCCAGCCGCATCCTGGACATGGGCGACGTGCTGTCGCTGGTCGAGCAGGTCGAGCACCAGGTCGACAAGGACAAGGCGCAGAAGCTGGCCGAGAAGGTCGCCAAGGGCAAGAAGTTCGACCTCAACGACATGCGCGACCAGCTCGAGCAGATGCAGAACATGGGCGGCATTTCCGGGCTGATGGACAAGCTGCCGGGCATGGGCCAGATCCCCGAGCACCTCAAGCAGCAGGTCGCCGGCAACAAGGACGTGCCGCGGATGATCGCGATCATCGGTTCGATGACCAAGAAGGAACGGCGCAATCCGACCCTGCTCAACGGCTCGCGCCGCGCCCGCATCGCGCGCGGTTCCGGCACCCAGCCGGCCGACGTCAACAAGCTGATGAAGCAGTACCAGCAGATGGAAAAGATGATGTCGAAGATGGCCGGCGGCGGCATGAAGGGCCTGATGCGCGGCATGAAGGGCATGATGGGTGGCATGGGCGGCCGCGGCGGCCTGCCGTTCCGCTGAGCGTCCGTAACGGCGACCTCGCAAGGACGCCACATGCGCAAGCCCCTCTCCCCCCGGGAGAGGGGTTGGGGTGAGGGTAGGGGCGAAGCCACTTCGCCATGCATAGAGGGACCAGGGCGAGGGTCGGAGCGAAAGCCACCTCGGAGGATCCGGCGCGAAAGCGTCTCGTTGATTCGAAGAACATGAGGCTTCGCCCTTACCCTCATCCGGCCCTGCGGGCCACCTTCTCCCGGCGGGAGAAGGGAACAGCCCAGCGCGCATAGCCCCTCTCCCCCGGGAGAGGGGTGAGGGTAGGGGCGAAGCCACCTCGCCATCCAATCCAATGCAGCCTCATTCCTCGCATCCAGTGCCTGCTGCACCCCGCAGCCGCTGCGCCGAAACTGGCGATATCATCCGCTGCGCCATCCGCCACGCGCAGTATCGACCCGCCATGAACGATTCGCTGCAACACCGCGTCACCGCGTTCTGCACCCGCTTCGGCCTGCGCGCACCGATCCTGCTGGCACCGATGGCCGGCGCCTGCCCGGTGCCGTTGTCGGTGGCGGTCGCGCAGGCCGGCGGCATGGGCGCGATGGGCGCGGTGCTGTCCTCGGTCGCGGATATCGGCACCTGGATGGACGCGTTTCGGCGCGACACCGATGGACCGGCGCAGGTCAACCTGTGGGTCCCCGATCCGCCGCCGCTGCGCGATGCCGCGGCCGAGGCCGCCACGCGCGCGTTCCTTGCGCAGTGGGGGCCGCCGGTGGAGGCGGCCGCCGGCGATGCCGGTCCAGCCGATTTCGACGCGCAATGCGCCGCGTTGCTGGACGCGCGTCCGGCGGTGGCGTCCTCGATCATGGGCCTGTTCCCACCGGCCTTCGTCGCGCAACTGAAGCGGGCCGGCATCGCCTGGTTCGCCTGCGCCACCACGCTGGACGAGGCGCTGGCGGCGCAGGCGGCAGGTGCCGATGCGGTGGTCGCGCAGGGCGCGGAGGCCGGCGGCCACCGCGGCGCCTTCGATGCGTCGCGCGCCGAGCAGCAGCTGACCGGGCTGTTCGCGCTGCTGCCGCGGCTGGCCGATCACTTGGACGTGCCGGTGATCGCCGCCGGCGGCATCGGCGATGGCCGTGGCATCGCTGCGGCGCTGACCCTAGGGGCCAGCGCCGTGCAGATCGGCACTGCCTTCCTGCGCACCCCGGAGGCGGCGCTGGCGCCAGCCTGGGCCGAGGCGCTGGCGCGCGCCGAGCCGGAACAGACGGTGCCGACCCGTGCGTTTTCCGGTCGCCTTGGCCGTGCGCTGGCCACCGACTACGTGCGTGCCGCGGCCGAGTCGACAGCGCCCCCGCCGCGACCCTACCCGGTGCAGCGCGGGCTGACCGCGCCGATGCGCCAGGTCGCGGTGCGCGAAGGCCGCCTGGCAGCGATGCAGGCCTGGGCCGGGCAGTCGGCGTGGATGGCGCCGGCGCAGCCGGCGGCGACGCTGCTCGACAGCTGGTGGGACCAAGCGCAGGCGCTGCTGTGAGCGTCGCGCTGTTCTGCGAAGGGCGGCCGGCGAGCGCGGACGTCTTGGCCGCGCCGGCGCTGGTCAACTACGGCCACTTCAGCACGATGCAGGTGCGCGACGGCGCAGTGCGCGGCTTCGACCTGCACCTGCGGCGGCTCGATGAGGCCACCCGCACGCTGTTCGGCAGCGAACTGGCGGCCGATCGGATCCGCGCCGAGTTGCGCGCGGCGCTGCAGGCATTCGGCAGCGGCGATGCGTCGCTGCGCGTCAGCGTGTTCGCCCGCGACTTTGATTTCCGCCGCGCCGATGCGGCCTGCACACCGCAACTGCTGGTGTCGCTGGCCGCGCCCGCGCAGGCGGACGCCACGCCCTTGCGGCTGCGCAGCGCGGTGTTCGCGCGCGAACTGTCGCAGATCAAGCACGCCGGCACCTTCGCCTTGTTCCACCAGCGCCGGCTGGCGCTCCAGGCCGGCTACGACGACGCGCTGTTCGTCGATGCGCAGGGCCTGATCGCCGAGGGCTCGACCTGGAACCTGGGCGCCTGGGACGGGCAGGGCGGCGTGGTATGGCCGCAGGCGCCGGCCTTGCGCGGCACCCAGGAACGGCTGCTGCAGGCCGGCCTGGCCGCGCTCGGCATCGCCCAGCAGGTGCGCCCGCTGCACCTGCACGAACTGGCCGGGTGTGCCGCCGCCTTCGCCTGCAACGCGCGCGGCCAGCAGGCCATCGCCGCGGTGGACGGGCAGGCGCTGGGACCGGCCACGGAGCTGTTGAGAATACTGAACGCCGCCGTCGAGACCCAAGCCTGGCAAGCGATCTGACCGATCCGGGGGCGACTTGGCAGCGTTCCGCGCGCCCGCTATAATCGCCGGCTCACCGCGCCATCCTGGCGACTGGGCAACACCGGAAACTCACCATGGTCAAGATTCGCCTTACCCGTGGCGGCGCCAAGAAGCGCCCCTTCTACCACATCATCGTCACCGACGTGCGCAGCGCGCGCGACGGCCGCAACATCGAGCGCCTGGGCTACTACAACCCGGTCGCGCAGGGCGCCGAGCCGCGTATCGTGCTCGACCTGCCGCGCGTGGACCATTGGGTGTCCAACGGCGCGCAGCTGACCGACAAGGTGCGCAACCTGTACCGCGAAGCGAAGGCCCAGGCCACCGCGGCCTGATCCTGCGGGCCGCGCCTGGCGCGGCCCTTTCGGTTTTTGCACCTATGAAAGACAGCCAGCGCCGTATCCTGCTGGGCAGGATCCTGGGCGCCTTCGGCGTACGTGGCGAGGCCAAGCTCGAGTCGTGGACCGAGCCGCGCCTCGCCATTTTTCGCTACCAGCCCTGGATCGTGCGCAAGCCCGACGGCAGCGAAAGCAGCCTCAGCGGCGTGCGCGGCCGCGAATCCAGCAAGCATCTGGTGGTCACCTTGCCCGACGTCACCGATCGCGATGCGGTCGAGGCGCTGCGCGGCACCGAGATCTACGTGGCGCGCGACACACTGCCGCCGCCCAAGCCCGACGAATACTACTGGGTGGACCTGGAAGGCCTGGACGTGCGCACCGTCGACGGCGTGGCCCTGGGCCAGGTCTCGCACCTGTTCTCCAACGGCGCCAACGACGTGCTGGTGGTGCGCGGCGACCGCGAGCGGCTGCTGCCGTTCGTGCAGCCGGACTACGTCAAGTCGGTGGATTTCGACGCCAACCTGATCGTGGTCGACTGGGACCCCGAGTTCTGAGCGAGGCAGGCGCGCATGCGCCTGCTGTGGCCGTTGCTCTGACCAATCCCCAATCCCGACTCCCCAATCCCCGCCCCATGCGCATCGACGTCATCAGCCTGTTCCCCGAGTTCGTCGCCCAGTGCGCCGCGTTCGGCGTGGTCGGGCGTGCGCAGGAGCGCGCGCTGCTGGCGCTGCACGGCTGGAACCCGCGCGACTACGCCACGGGCGGCTACCGCAAGGTGGACGACCGCCCGTTCGGCGGCGGTCCGGGCATGGTGATGATGATCGAGCCGCTGCAGGCCTGCCTGCAGGCGGTGCGCGAAGCCGACCCGCAACCGGCGCCGGTGATCTACCTGAGCCCGCAGGGCGCGCCGCTGACCCAGGCCAAGGCCCGCCAGCTGGCTGCCTTGCCGCGGCTGGTGCTGCTGTGCGGGCGCTACGAAGGCGTGGACGAGCGCTTCGTCGCCGCCGCGGTGGACGAGGAGATCTCGATCGGCGACTACGTGCTGTCCGGCGGCGAACTGGCCGCGGCAGTGCTGGTCGATGCGGTCACCCGGCTGCAGGAGGGCGCGCTGAACGATGCCGAGTCCGCCGCACAGGACAGTTTTGAAGGCCCGGACGGCCTGCTCGACTGCCCGCACTACACCCATCCGCGCGAGCACGCGCTGGGCGAGGTGCCGGCCATCCTGCGCTCCGGCAACCATGCCGCGATCGCGCGCTGGCGGCGCATGCAGGCGCTGGGTCGGACCTGGCTGCGGCGCCCGGACCTGCTGGACGAGGCGGCGCTGAGCGCGGCCGACCGCCGCCTGCTGGAGGAATTCCGCCAGGGCCTGCAGGCCGATCCGGCCCCCGTGCAGGAAAATCCATCCAAGCCCTAGCCATGACGGCGCGACTGGGTTAAAATGCCCGGCTTTCCGGCCTAGCCATCTGCGCTTGGCCCATCCGTATATCGCGCAATCGCCGTGCGGCGACTGCCGGACCACCTCACCAGACACAAGCGGTGCCCACCATGAGCAAGCTCAACAAGACCATCCTGGCCGACTTCGAAGCCGCCCAGATCCAGCGCAAGCTGCCGGAGTTCAACCAGGGCGACACCATCGTCGTCAACGTCAAGGTGAAGGAAGGCAACCGCGAGCGCGTCCAGGCCTACGAAGGCGTGGTGATCGGTACCAAGAACGCCGGCCTGAACTCCTCGTTCACCGTGCGCAAGATCTCCCACGGCTTCGGCGTGGAGCGCGTGTTCCAGAGCCACAGCGCCATCATTGACTCGGTCGAAGTGAAGCGCCGCGGCAAGGTCCGCGCCGGCAAGCTGTACTACCTGCGTGGCCTGGAAGGCAAGGCCGCCCGCATCAAGGAAGATCTGGCCGCCGCTGCGCAGGCCAAGGTCGCGCGTCAGGCCGCTGCGGCCGCCGCCAAGGCCGAGTAATCCCCCCAGCGACTTCGGTCGCTGCCGCAACGGCCGCCTTCGGGCGGCCGTTTGCGTTTGTGGGGCCGGATGCGGTGATTTCGTGGCGTCTGCGCCGTTGCGCTCGATATGACGTGCTTGCGCTGGGCATGACGTGGCTGGAGGTTCCGGTCGGGGCTGAAGCCCCTCCTACAGTGCACCCAGGCAGTTCGCCGCGAGTCCCTGTAGGAGCGGTTTCAACCGCGACCGGGCGAAGCCGCGGACCATCCGCGTGGCTAGAGCGTCGGGTGCTCCAGCGCCGACCGCGTTCCTTCGATGCCGTTTCGGCCGAAGCGAAGCGAGAGCGCTTTCCCGGAGTCGTCGCAGACTATGCGGGAGCGACTTCAGTCGCAACGCGACTTCCCGGGAAACCCATCGCCATCGAGGCCGCTCCCACAGGCGATCGCCTCGATCGAAACGCGGGCGCTCAGCGCGCCGGATCCTGCACGATCGACACATCCGCGACCGCGGCCGGCGGCTGCGCCGGCACTTCCGCCGGATGAGCCATTTCCTCCGGGCGCGGCTGGCTCAGCATCTGCGCCTTGCGCCAGTTGCCCCAGCGGTAATAGGCCAGCGACAAGGCCATCGAGCAGATCGAGCTGGTCGGGAAGCTCCACCACACCGCATCGGCGCCGAACTGCGGCTGCAGCAGCTGCGCGAACGGCACGCGGACGCCCCACAGCGCCAGCGCCAGGATCAGCAGCGGCGGCAGCACCGCGCCGGTGGCGCGGACCACGCCGGAGATCACGAAGGTCACGCCGAAGAACAGGAACGACCACACCGCGATGTGGTTGAGATGGCGCGCGATCTCCAGCGCCGCGCTGTGCGGCGGCAGGAACAGCGCCAGGGTCCAGCGGTCGAGCAGGATCAGCGGCGCGATCAGCGCGCCGGTCAGCAGGAAGTTGAACAGCACGCCCTGCCGCGCAGCCGCCGCAACCCGGTCCCAGCGCTGCGCGCCGACGTTCTGCGCGGCCATCGACGAGCAGGCCGCGCCGATCGCCATCGCCGGCATCTGCACGTAGGTCCACAGCTGCATCGCCGCGCCGTAGGCGGCCGAGGTATCGGTGCCGTAGCCGTTGACCATCGAGATCATCACGATCATCGCCAGCGAGATCAGCACCATCTGCAGGCCCATCGGCACGCCCTTGACCACCAGCGCGCGCAGGATCGTCGGGTCGATGCGGAACAGCCGCGCGTCCTGCCGGCCCAGCCACAGCACATGGCGCTTGTGCCGCAGGTACAGCAGCAGGCCGCTCAGGGCGATGGCCTGGGCGATCAGCGTGGCCCAGGCGGCGCCGGCGATGCCCAGCTTCGGGAACGGCCCCAGCCCGAACAGCAGCAGCGGATTGAAGCCGATGTCCAGCGCCACCGACAGCAGCAGGAAGCGGAACGGGGTGCGCGAGTCGCCGGTGCCGCGCAGCGCCGCCGACAGGAACGCGAACGCGTACAGCAGCGGCATCGCCAGGAAGATCACCCGCAGATAGGCCTCGGCCAACGGCAGCGAGGCGGCGGGCGTGCCCATCGCCGCCAGCAGGTGCCGCGCCAGCCACCAGCCGCAGGCCGCGATCAGCACCGAGATGCCGATGAAGAACGTGGCGCTGGTGCCCATCACCCGCCGCGCCTGGACCACGTCGCCGCGGCCCATCGCCTGGCCGATCAGGATGGTGGCGGCCATGCCGATGCCGAACACCGAGCCGATCAGGAAGAACATGATGCTGTTGGCGTTGGCCGCCGCGGTCAGCGCCGCCTCGCCGAGGTAGCGGCCCACCCAGATCGCATTGACCGACCCGTTCAGCGACTGCGCGATGTTGCCAGCCAGGATCGGCAGCGCGAACAGCAGCAACTGCCGGCCGATCGGGCCTTCGGTGAGCGCGGCGGACTTGGGCATCGCAGGCCTGCACGGACGGAAACGGGGAGCCGCGCACACTAGCACCTGCACGCGAAGCCGGGGAGGCAACGGATGGCAGGTGTGGCGCTGCCGGGAACGTCCTAGGCTGAATGCGTCGCTGCGGGGCCGGCTTGCAGCTGCTGGCACAGCGGTCGGCACACATCACTAACCAAAGGAACTTGCAATGCCGAACTTGCGCCGCAATCTGCAGTGGATCGGATGCAGCGCGCTGGCGCTTGCACTGGCCGCGTGCGCCGACAACGCGCGCTGGGGCGATGCCACGGTGCGGCCCGGCGAGCGACCGGAATGCCTGGTCGGCGAGGACGACAGCGCGCTCCCGCGCCGTGCCGACGGCCTGGCCACCAGCCAGCGCGAGCAGCGCTGCCATCCGCAGGAGTCGCTGCAGTGGTCCAGCGAGCGACACGACGAGCGACCGATGAACGTGGAGTTCCGCAAGCACGATGAATGAACCGCTAGTGCAACCGAGCGTGGTCCGGCTGGATGTCTGGCTGTGGGCCGCACGCTTCTTCAAGACCCGCAGCGTGGCCAAGCAGGCGGTGGAAACCGGCAAGGTCGACGTGGCCGGGCAGCGCCCGAAATCCTCGCGCGCGGTGCGCGTGGGCGAGCAGTTGCGCGTGGAGCGCGGCGAGGAGGTGTTCGAGATCCAGGTGCTGGCGCTCAGCGACGACCGCGGCCCGGCCAGCGTCGCGCAGACGCTGTACCAGGAGAGCGACGCCTCGCGCGAGCGGCGCGCGCAGCAACGCGGGCAACGCAGCGCCGAACGCAACGGCTACCAGGCCCCCGATGGCAAGCCGGATAAGCGCGCACGGCGCCTGATCCGCGCGCTGGGCGATCTGGACGCGTTGTAGTGTCTTTGACGCGGACGGCCGTTTCCGAAGATGCCGCTCGATGCCCGCGGCCCCTCGCTCGCTTTCGCCGGGTGGGGCGCTTTCCCAGGCATCGTGCAGTCGGGACTGAAGTCCCTCCTACAGCGCACCCAGCCAGCACGCCGCAAGTCCCTGTAGGAGCGGCTTCAGCCGCGACGAACGAAACGGTGAACCGATCGGTGTCGGAGAGTGTCGGACTGAAGTCCCTCCCACAGTGCACTCAGCCGGCGCAACGCAGATCCCCCTGTAGGAGCGGCTTCAGCCGCGACGAACGAAGCGACGAACCGAACGGTGTCGGAGAGTGTCGGGACTGAAGTCCCTCCTACAGTGCACTCAGCCGGCGCACCGCAGATCCCCTGTAGGAGCGGCTTCAGCCGCGACGAACGAAGCGGTGAACCGATCGGTATCGGAGAGTGCCGGGACTGAAGTCCCTCCTACAGTGCACCCAGTCGTCGTGCCGCAAATCCCCTGTAGGAGCGGCTTCAGCCGCGACGAGCGAAGTGGTGAACCTGTCGTTGTCGGAAAGTGTCAGAACAGGTGATTTGAGGCCATCCCGAATAACTTCCACGACCCAGCTTCGCATCAGCCGTAGTGTTGCGATATCCATGTCACGACGCTCACGCAAAAAAACGCCCAAGCAAGCCCGGGCGTTTTTGCGTGTCACAAAGCGCAGAAACTGCCGCCATCAACCAGCCCCAGATCACCCGGGCAGGCCCAACCGACCAGCAGCCTGCCCGACGCACCGGGCAGGCCGTCGACCTACCTCAAGCAGCCAGATCGAAACGATCCAGCTGCATCACCTTGCTCCAGGCCGCGACGAAGTCCTGCACGAACTTCTGCTGCGCGTCGGCGCTGGCGTACACCTCGGCAAGAGCACGCAGGATCGCGTTGGAACCGAACACCAGGTCCACGCGCGTACCGGTCCATTTCTGCTCGCCGCTCGCGCGGTCGCGGCCTGCATACAGCTCCTTGCTGTCCGAGGTCGCCTTCCACTCGATCCCCATGTCCAGCAGGTTGGCGAAGAAGTCGTTGCTCAGCGTGTCGGCGCGCTTGGTGAACACGCCGTGCGCCGACTGCCCGACATTGGCGCCGAGCACGCGCAGGCCGCCGACCAGCACGGTCATCTCCGGCGCGGTCAGGGTCAGCAGCTGCGCCTTGTCGATCAGCAGCGCTTCGGCGGAGACCGCGTAGCGGCGCTTGCTGTAGTTGCCGAAGCCGTCTGCCGCCGGTTCGAGCACCGCGAACGATTCGACGTCGGTCTGCGCCTGCGTGGCATCCATGCGCCCGGGGACGAACGGCACGGTCAGCGTCTGCCCCGCGTTCTTCGCGGCCTGCTCGACCGCGGCGGCGCCGCCGAGCACGATCAGGTCGGCCAGCGAGATCTTCTTGCCGCCGCTCTGCGCGCCGTTGAACTGCGTCTGGATGCGCTCCAGCACGGCCAGCACCTGCGCCAGCTGTTCGGGCTGGTTGACCTCCCAATCCTTCTGCGGGGCCAGGCGGATGCGCGCGCCGTTGGCGCCGCCGCGCTTGTCCGAACCGCGGAAGGTGGAGGCCGACGCCCAGGCGGTCGAGACCAGCTGGGCGATGCTCAGGCCCGAACCGAGCAGCGTCTGCTTCAGCGCGGCGATGTCCTGCGCATCGACCAGCGCGTGATCCAGCGCGGGGATCGGATCCTGCCAGACCAGTTCTTCGGCCGGCACCTCGGGACCCAGGTAGCGCGCACGCGGCCCCATGTCGCGGTGGGTCAACTTGAACCAGGCGCGGGCGAAGGCATCGGCGAACTGCTCGGGGTGTTCCAGGAAGCGGCGCGAGATCGCGGCGTAGGCCGGATCGAAGCGCAGCGCCAGGTCGGTGGTGAGCATGGTCGGCAGATGCTTCTTCGACGCATCGTGCGCGTCCGGGATCAGCGCTTCGGCGTTCTTCGCCACCCACTGGTGCGCGCCGGCCGGGCTCTTGCTCAGTTCCCACTCGAACTTGAACAGGTGTTCGAAGAAATCATGGCTCCACTGCGCCGGGGTGCTGGTCCAGGTGACTTCCAGGCCGCTGGTGATGGTGTCGCCGCCCTTGCCGCTGCCGAAGCGGTTGTGCCAGCCCAGGCCCTGCGACTCCAGCTCGCTGGCTTCCGGTTCGGCACCGACATTGTCGGCCGGGCCGGCGCCATGGGTCTTGCCGAAAGTGTGGCCGCCTGCGATCAGCGCCACCGTCTCTTCGTCGTTCATCGCCATGCGCGCGAAGGTGTCGCGGATGTCCTTGGCGGCGAGCAGCGGATCGGGATTGCCGTCCGGGCCTTCCGGATTGACGTAGATCAGGCCCATCTGCACCGCGGCCAACGGATTCTCCAGATCGCGCGTGTGCACGTCGCCATCGGCGTCGTCGTCGGAGACCAGCACGCCGCCGGCCTTGTCCACGCCGTCGGAGCCATGCGCATAGCGCACGTCGCCGCCCAGCCAGGTGGTCTCGCGGCCCCAGTACACGTCCTGGTCCGGCTCCCAGGTGTCTTCGCGGCCGCCGGCGAAACCGAAGGTCTTGAAGCCCATCGATTCCAGCGCGACGTTGCCGGTGAGGATCATCAGGTCGGCCCAGGAAATCGCCTGCCCGTACTTCTGCTTGATCGGCCACAGCAGGCGCCGCGCCTTGTCCAGGCTGACGTTGTCCGGCCAGCTGTTGAGCGGAGCGAAGCGCTGCTGGCCGCGGCCGCCGCCGCCACGGCCATCGCCGGTGCGGTAGGTGCCGGCGCTATGCCAGGCCATGCGGATGAACAACGGGCCGTAGTGGCCGAAGTCGGCCGGCCACCAGTCCTGCGAATCGGTCATCAACGCGCGCAGGTCCTGCTTCAGCGCCTGCAGATCGAGCGCGTTGAACGCCTTGGCGTAATCGAACGTCTCGCCCAGCGGATTGGTTTTGGACGAATGCTGGCTGAGCAGGTCCACGCGCAATTGCTTGGGCCACCAGTCCTTGTTCGTGGTGCCGCTGCTGGCGGCGCTGTGGAACGGGCACTTCGATTCGCTGGTCATGGCTAGGGCTACCTTGATGGACGCTGGGTGGCCGCGCGCCGTGGTCGTGCGGTGCGCGTGATTGCGGGGCCGGGCGCTTGGATGCAGGGAATGCAGGCATGGCGCGCGGCGATTGGAGGACACGATAGGCGGGGGCGTTGCGGTAGGGAATTCGAATGATCCTACGGAATCGATAGGCCGGACCTATAGGATGACGGTGCGTAGCGGTTCGAGGATCGCGGTAGAGCATGTCCGGGTTTTGACCGGATCGCGCCGACCGGCGTCGGCACTCGCTGGACAACGCGCCTGCGGACGAGCCTCGCCTGCCGGCGTGGAGATCGGCGACCTGCAGTATGGGCGCGCCGAGCGCATCGAACGCGTTGCGCAGCGCGACGGCGAACCGCCAAAGCCGCAATCGGAAACCGCAAAGCCCACTATCCTGTCGCGATGACCATCCGTGCGACCCGTTTGCTGCACCTGCTCGACGCCCTGCGCGGACGCCGCCGGCCGGTGGCCGGCGCCGAGCTCGCCACCGCGCTGGGCGTGAGTCTGCGCACGCTGTACCGCGATATCGCGACCTTGCGCGTACAGGGCGCCGACATCCTCGGCGACCCTGGCGTGGGCTACGTGCTGCGTCCCGGCTTCCTGCTGCCGGCGCTGAATTTCACCGAGGACGAACTGGAGGCGTTGACCCTGGGCGCGCGCTGGGTGGCGCGCCAGGCCGATCCGGAACTGGCGCAGGCGGCGCAGCGCGCGGTGGCGCGGATCGCGGCGACGTTGCCCGGCAATCTGCGCCTGTCGATCGAGACCAGCGGGCTGCTGGTGCCTGCCGCCGCAGACGTGCCGCCGCCGGCGCCGTGGCTGCCGGTGCTGCGCCATGGCATCCGCCTCGAGCACGTGCTGCGGATGGACTACACCGATGCCAACGGCGCGGCCTCGCAACGGTTGATCTGGCCGTTCGCGATGGCCTTCTTCGGCGGCTACGGCATGATCGCCGCGTGGTGCGAACTGCGCCGCGATTTCCGCCACTTCCGTGCCGACCGGGTGCTGGCCCTGGCTGACGACGGCGAACGCTATCCCTCGCGCCGGCATCTGCTGATCAAGCGCTGGCGCGCGGCCACCGGCTACGGCGCCGACTGCTGACAACACCTGTCAGCAGGGCAGGACCAGACTGCAGGCTGTTCACCACGGAAGTCTGCCCATGTCCACCGAGATCGTGCTCTACACCCACCCCATGTCGCGCGGCCGCGTCGCCCGCTGGATGCTGGAGGAAACCGGCCTGCCGTACCAGGCGGTCATCCTCGACTACGGCACCACGATGAAGGCGCCGGAGTATCTGGCGATCAACCCGATGGGCAAGGTGCCCGCGCTGCGCCATGGCGACACCGTGGTCACCGAGAACGCGGCGATCTGCGCCTATCTGGCCGATCTGGTGCTGGAGCGGCAACTGGCGCCGCCGCCGGGATCGCCGGCACGCGCCGACTATTACCGCTGGCTGTTCTTCATGGCCGGGCCGGTCGAGGGACTGTTGACCGCGAAGGAAGGTGGCGCGCTGGCGCCGGCACGCAGCGCCGGCTATGGCCGCGAGGCCGATCTGATGCAGACGCTGGAACAGGCGGTCGCGGGCCGCGAGCACCTGGCCGGCGACCGTTTCAGCGCGGCCGACCTGTATACCGCCGCATGCCTGGCGTACTACATGCGCATCGGCCTGCTCGAGCCGCGCCCGGCATTCGCCGCGTTCGCGCAGCGCCATGCCGACCGTCCTGCATTGCTGCGTGCCAGTGCGATCGACGCTGCATTGCTCGCGGCGCATCCGCATCCGGACATGCCGGCAAGCGTGGCGCCGGCGGTCGCCTAGCGAGCGGACGCGATTCGCCGGCGGTTGTGCGTGCTGCGCCGCCGTACCCTCACGCCAACCCCTCTCCCGGCGGGAGAGGGGCTAAAGCGGCTGTTCCCTTCTCCCCTCGGGAGAAGGTGCCCCGCAGGGGCGGATGAGGGTACGGGCGCAGCCTCGTGCACCCAAACTCCGCGAGTCGCTTTGCGCCGTACCCTCACCCCAACCCCTCTCCCGGTGGGAGAGGGGCTAGCTGCTGTTCCTTCTCCCGTCGGGAGAAGGTGCCCCGCAGGGGCGGATGAGGGTCCGGGGCGCAGCCTCGTGCACCCAACACCGCGAGACGCTTCGCGCCGTACCCTCACCCCAACCCCTCTCCCGACGGGAGAGGGGGCTGAAGCCGCACTGCGCTACAGCAGCGACTTGAGCCGGTACAAGGCTTCCAGCGCCTGCTTGGGCGTCAGTTCGTCCGGGTCCAGCGCGGCCAGCGCGTCCTGCGCCGCCGACGAGGCGGCCGCGAACAGGCCGAACTGCTGCGGCGCGTCCAGCGCCTGCGGTGCCATCTGCGAGGCGTGGCTCTCGCCGCCGCGTTGCTCCAGCTCCGCCAGCCGCCGCCGCGCCTGCGCGACGGTGGCTTTCGGCAGGCCGGCCAGCGCCGCCACCTGCAGGCCGAAACTGCGATTGGCCGGGCCGTCCTTGACCGCGTGCATGAACACCAGTTTGTCGCCGTGCTCGACCGCGTCCAGGTGCACGTTGGCGATGCCGCTGGCGCCGCCTTCGACCGATTCGTCGGCCAGCGCAGTGAGCTCGAAATAGTGCGTGGCGAACAGGGTGTAGCAGCGGTTGTGGTGGGCCAAATGGCGCGCCACCGCGTCGGCCAGGGCCAGGCCGTCGTAGGTCGAGGTGCCGCGGCCGATCTCGTCCATCAGCACCAGCGACTGCGCACTGGCGTGGTGCAGGATGTAGCTGGTCTCGGCCATCTCGACCATGAAGGTGGACTGGCCGCGCGCCAGGTCGTCGCCGGCGCCGATGCGGGTCAGGATGCGGTCGATCGGGCCGATCACCGCACGCGTCGCCGGCACGTAGCTGCCGATGTGCGCCAGCAGCACGATCAACGCGTTCTGGCGCATGTAGGTGGATTTACCGCCCATGTTCGGGCCGGTGATGACCAGCATGCGCCGGTCCGGATGCAGGTCCAGGTCGTTGGGTTCGAACGGCTGCTCGCGCACCGCTTCCACCACCGGATGGCGGCCGCGTTCGATGCGCAGGCACGGCGCGGTCTCCAGTTCCGGCTGCGCCCAGTCCAGCGCCTGCGCGCGTTCGGCGAAGCCGGCCAGCACGTCCAGTTCGCTGAGCGCGGCGGCGGCGCGCTTGAGCGGCTCCAGGCGATCGCCCAGCGTGTCCAGCAAGGCTTCGTACAGCAGCTTCTCGCGCGACAGCGAGCGCTCGCGCGCCGACAGCACCTTGTCCTCGAAGTTCTTCAGTTCCTCGGTGATGTAGCGCTCGGCATTGGTCAGCGTCTGTCGCCGCGTGTAGTGCACCGGCGCCTTTTCCGCCTGGCCCTTGCTGATCTCGATGTAGTAGCCGTGCACGCGGTTGTAGCCGACCTTCAGCGTGGCGATGCCGCTGCTGGCGCGCTCGCGCGCTTCCAGGTCGATCAGGAACTGGTCGGCGTGGGTGCTGAGCCGGCGCAGTTCGTCCAGCTCGGCGTCGTAGTCGGCGGCGATGACGCCGCCGTCGCTGAGCTTGAGCGGCGGCTGCTCGGCGATCGCCGAGGCCAGCAGGTGCGCGATCTCGTCGTGCTGGCCCAGTTCCGTGGCCAGCGCGGCCAGCCGCGGCGAATCCAGCGGCGCCAGGATCGTGCGTACCGCCGGCAGCAGGCCCAGGCCGTCGCGCAGCGTGGAGAAGTCGCGCGGGCGCGCCGAGCGCAGCGCGACGCGGGTGAGGATGCGTTCGATGTCGCCGAGCGCGCGGAACGCGTCGCGCAGGTCGGCATCGGCGCCGCGGTCGATCAGCGTGCCGACCGCATGATGGCGCTGCACCAGCACCTCGCGCAGGCGCAGCGGGCGGTGCAGCCAGCGCCGCAGCAGGCGCCCGCCCATCGGCGTGACCGTGCTGTCGAGCACGCCGAGCAATGTGTTGCGGGTATCGCCATCCACGCGCGTGTCCAGCTCCAGGTGGCGGCGTGTGGCGGCGTTCATCGCGATCGCCTCGGCCGCGGTTTCCATCGCGATCGCGGTCAGGTGCGGCAGGCGCTGCTTTTGCGTCTCCTCCACGTAGCCGAGCAGGGCGCCGGCGGCGGCGGTGGCGCGTGGCTTGTCGTCGATGCCGAAGCCGCTGAGATCGTGCAGCTGGAAGAAGTTCAGCAGCTGTCGGCGGCCGCTGTCGGCGTCGAACAGCCACGGCGCGCGGCGGCGCACGCCGCGGCGCTCGCGCAGGAATTCCGGCCACTGGTCCTCGTCGGGCACCAGCAGCTCGGCCGGCTCCAGCCGCGCCAGCTCCGCTTCCAGCGCGTCCTCGCTATCGACCTCGTTGACCAGGAAGCGGCCGCCGGCCAGATCGGCCCAGGCCAGGCCGTAGCCGTGCTTGTTGCGCGCGATCGCCATCAGCAAGGTGTCGCGGCGCTCGTCGAGCAGCGCCTCGTCGGTGACCGTGCCCGGGGTGACCACGCGCACCACCTTGCGCTCGACCAGGCCCTTGGCCAGCGCCGGATCGCCGATCTGCTCGCAGATCGCCACCGACTCGCCCAGCGCCACCAGCCGCGCCAGATAGCCCTCGTAGGCATGCACCGGCACCCCGGCCATCGGGATCGGCGCGCCACCGGAGCTGCCGCGCTGGGTCAGGGTGATGTCCAGCAGCCGCGCCGCCTTGCGCGCGTCGTCGTAGAACAGCTCGTAGAAATCGCCCATGCGGAAGAACAGCAGCAGTTCCGGGTACTCGGACTTGGCGGCGAAGAACTGCTTCATCAGCGGGGTGTGTTCCGCGGCGCTTCCAGGAGATTGGGTTTTTTCTCGATTTTGCATCTGATTCAATGGTTTAAGGAATTTCAGGTTGGCTGGCTGTGGGCAAGTATGGACGTGTGCAGCCAGCAAAGGACAGGGTGGCGCGGCTTCAGCCTGGCTCCATGGCCCGACGCGTCGCCTGCCGATCCACTGTGGAACTCCGGGTGTCTCCCCGTTTCCATGGACAGTTGCAGGAAGCCAATCGGGAGGCAAGGAATGTCCGGTCGGTTTGCAGCACGTGCAATGCCGAGTCCATGCCAAGTACGGTCGAGTCGTCTGGGCGTCAGCTGCAAGTGTCCGTGGAAGCAGGGATCGGCGACAGCGTGCAGTCAATCCACATGCATGCGGCGAAGGATCGCTACACGGATTTACATTCTCCCCATTGCACGACTGTCCGCAGCTTCGGGGGGAGGACTCTTGCGCCGTTGGAAAAGCTAAGATCCGGGCTTGTATAGAGTCGGAGGCGCCAATGATCGATCGTCGTACCTTTCTTGCCACGGGTGTCGTGGCCGTCGCCGCGGGTTTCAGCGCATCCGCCGCCCAGATCGCGGCTGCGCCGCGCCCGAAGGGGCCGGCACCGTGGGGCGCCGTGCCCAGCGCGCGCCAGCTGCGGTGGCATCGGTGGGAGCAATACGCCTTCGTGCATTTTGCGATGAACACCTTTACCGACAAGGAATGGGGCTACGGCGACGAAGATCCGCGCAAGTTCGATCCCAGCGATTTCTCCGCCGACCAGATCGTCGCCGCTGCCAAGGCCGGCAATCTGAAAGGGATCATCTTCACCGCCAAGCATCACGACGGGTTCTGCCTCTGGCCGACCCGCCTGACCGAGCATTGCATTCGTAATTCGCCCTACAAGAACGGCAAGGGCGACATCGTCGGCGAAATGGCGGCGGCATGCCGGCGCGCGGGCATGGCCTTCGGCATCTACCTGTCGCCGTGGGATCGCAACCACGCGGAGTACGGTCGTCCCGGCTATCTCGACTATTTCCGCAAGCAGATCGTCGAACTGTGCACGGGCTATGGCGACTTGTTCGAGTTCTGGTTCGACGGCGCCAATGGCGGCGACGGCTACTACGGTGGAGCGCGCGAAACGCGCAAGCTCGATGCGCCCGCTTACTACGACTGGCCGCGGATGATCGAGCTGGTCCACCAGCACCAGCCGATGGCCTGCACCTTCGATCCGCTCGGCGCCGATATCCGTTGGGTCGGCAACGAGGATGGCGTCGCTGGCGATCCGTGCTGGCCGACCATGCCCAATGCCCCCTACACCCAGGAAAACGGCAATGCCGGCGTGCGCGGGGCGGCGCTGTGGTGGCCGGCCGAAACCAACACCTCGATCCGCCCGGGCTGGTTCTACCATGCCGATGAAGACGGCAAGGTGCGCAGCCCGGAAAACCTGGTGCGCTATTTCGACACCTCGGTCGCGCGCGGCACCAACATGAACCTCAATCTTCCGCCGGACCGGCGCGGTCGCATCGCCGACCACGACGTGGCGGTGCTGCAGAGCTTCGGCGACGCGATCCGCGCCAGCTTCGCCATCGATCTGGCCAAGGGCGCCAAGGCCAGCGCCAGCGCGTCGCGGGGCAAGGGATTCGAGCCGGCGCGCGTGCTAGACCGCCAGGCGGACAGCTACTGGTCTACGCCGGACGGCGTCACTACGCCGACGCTGACGCTGGAACTGTCGGCGGTGCACAGCTTCGACCTGATCCGGCTGCGCGAATACCTGCCGCTGGGCGTACGCGTCACCCGCTTCGCAATCGAAGCCGAGGTCGATGGGCAATGGCAGCGCTTGGCCGAAGCGCAATGCATCGGGGCACAGCGGATCCTGCGACTCGAGCACCCGGTCGCCGCGCGCCGCGTGCGTCTGCTCGTGCTCGATGCGCCGGTCTGCCCGGCGATCAGCGAATTCGCATTGTTCCGCGCGGTTGCGCCAGTTGCGGTCGCGCGGCCGACGGCGAACGCGCCGGACGTGCTGTCCACCGCGGGTTGGCGCATCGTCGAGGCCAGTGCGCCAGGGGCGGAGAAGTTGCTCGACGACGATGCCGGCACGATCTGGAGCGTACCCGCTCCCAAGCCGGGCCATCCCGTACAGGTGACCATCGACCTCGGCGCGCTGCGCCAGGTCGCTGGCTTCAGCCTCACCCCCTCGCGCGCGGTGATGAAGGGCGCGGCGCCGCCAAAGGGCTATCGCGCCGAAAGCAGTGAAGACGGCAAGAACTGGCAGCCGGCCGGTGGCGGCGAGTTGGCCAATATCGCCTATGCGCTCTCGACCCAGCGGCTGAATTTCCCCGAGGTCCGCCAGATCCGCTACCTGCGGCTGTCGTTCGCCGAAACGGCGCTGCCCGCCGAGCGGCTGGCGATCGCCGGTATCGGTGCATTCTCGCGCTTGCGATGAGGGCTTGCGCTCCCTCACCGCCATGCGCGGTGGGGGAGCGCGCATCGCCGGGGCGACGCCCTGATTCATGACGCGAAGGCCGTGTCACGGGACCGACCATGAGCGGCGGCGCCGTACGGCAGCGCTGCGATGCAACCGCGATGTCATCTTGTCGCGCGAAGATCGAACGTTTCCATGTGGTGCGGCCGATCAGCGTGAGCAGCGTCAGGATCTGGGAGAAGAGCTACCAGCTGCGGCATCGCCTGCTGCGCGGCTTCTTCCTTCGCCGCGGCTCGCATGCCGAGGATGCCGAGGACCTGGCGCAGGAGGTCTACCTGCGCCTGCTGCGCACCACCGGCGATAACGCCGAGGCCGTCGCCAATCCCGAGGCGTATCTGTACACCGTGGCGGCCAACCTGGCCCGCGAGCATGCGCGCTCGCGCTCTGCGCTGCCGCCGCTGGAGGATGTCGAGCTGTTGGCCGAAGTCCTGAAGAGCGAAGAGGATGTGGAGGGCGCGTTCGAAAGCAGGCAGCGCTGGAGCGATATCCGCAGGGCCATCGCGCAGCTGCCGCCGGCCACGCAGCGGATGATGGAACTGCACTATCGCGATGGCCTGGAGTGCCCGCAGATCGGTGCGCAGCTGGACGTGTCCGTGCACATGGTGCGCAAGCACATCGGCAAGGGCCTGGACGCCTGCCGCAAGGCGCTGCGCGCCAGGGAGGACGCGTGAACCGGCAGGAGCCGCCAGCCGTGGACGGGACCGTGGCCGAGCAGGCGGCCCGCTGGTTCCTGCTCAACCGCGAGGCGCCACTGAGCGAACCGCAGCGCCTGGCGTTCCTGGACTGGATGCAGCGTTCGCCCGAGCACGTGCGCGAATACCTGCATGCCTTGCACCTGCATCGCCAGGTGGGCGCCGCGATGGGGATGGCGCAGCAGCAGGTGGTGGCTGCCGGTCGCGCAGCGCACGGTGCGCACGGCACCCTGGCCAAGGTGGTGCCGTTGTTTGCCAGCACGCCGCGCACGCAGGCACCGCGCGTGCGCCGCGCGCGCCGTGGCTGGACGCTGGCGGCCGCAGCGGCCTGCATCGCGCTGGGGCTGGGTTTCGGACTGCTGCACCTGCAGTCGCAGACGCTGCTGCTGACGGCCGGACACGGACAGTTGCGCGACCTCAGGCTTGCCGACGGCACCCAGCTGCGTCTCAACGCGGACAGCGTCGTGCGTGTGCGCATGGGCTGGCTGGCGCGGCGCGTGGAGTTGCTGCAGGGCGAAGCCACCTTCGACATCGCCGCGGATCGGCGACCGTTCCTGGTACAGGTGGACGGCCTGCAGATCCGCGATATCGGTACCGTGTTCGATGTGTCGCGGCGCTTGCAGGGCACCCGCATCGGGGTGATGTCCGGCGAGGTGGAGGTCTGGCGCAGCGACGCCGATGCGCGGCGCCTGGCGCAGCTGGACGCCGGCCGGGTGGTGCTGGTCGATCAAGGCAGCGGCGCGGTGCAGCGGCTCGACATGCCGGCCTCGATGCTGCTGGACTGGCAGCAGCGCAAGGTCTCCTTCCTCGACGAACGCCTGGACGAAGTCGCGGCAGCGTTCAATCGCCACAACACGGTGCAGGTGGTGGTCGAGGACGCGGCGGCCGCATCGGTGCGCCTGTCCGGCAGCCTGGACGCGCACCGGGTCGCGGCGCTGCAGGCCTTCCTGCAGCGCGATGCGCGCTTGGCGGTGCGCCGCGATGGCGACACGGTACGGGTCTCCAGCCGCTGAGCGCGAGCGCACGGGCGCTGTCAAAAAAAATTCATCGAATCCGCGTTCTCCACTTCCGCGTTTTCCCGCTCTTTCTTAGGAGAAGCCGCCGTCGATCCGCGACGTGGGCCCGCCGTCCTCTCTCCTCCAAGGAACCGCAATGCGGAAGCAGCTCTACCTGTCGATGGTCCTCGCCCTGTCACCCTGTCTGCTCGCCCAGGCGCGCGCGGCGACACCGGATGGGCTGGAAGTGCGGGTCACCGTGCCGATCGCCGCGCAGCCGTTGGGCCGCGCGCTGGAACAGCTCTCGCGCAACTCGGGCGTGCAGTTCCTGTATTCGCCGGCCGGCACGGCGCGCATGGGCGGCGCGGTGCCGGCGGGCGCCACCGTCAAGCAGGCGCTGGATGCACTGCTGGCCGGTACCGGCCTGACCTATGCGGTGGTGGACGGCAACGTCATCGCCATCGATCCGACCCCGGCGCGCAGCGAACCCAAGCCGGCCGCGCCGCCGCCGCGCGAGGACGAGGGCAGGGTCGCCCCCACCCTGGATGCGGTGAAGGTGATCGCCGCGCACGAGGTGATCGAGCAGAAGAAGACCTCGCCGATGATCCGGGACTCGGTGATCTACGACGAGATGGATAGCTACGGCGACGAGACGCTGGCCGAGAGCCTGATGGCCGCGCCCGGCCTGAGCGCGGTGGAGGACGCGGGCGAGCCGCGCTACGTGACCGTGCGCGGCGTGCAGGCCAACCTCAACTACACGACCATCGACGGCATCGCGATCGCCAGCGTGGGCGCCAGCGGCTCCGGCGAGCGCATGAACAACCTGCAGCTGATTCCCAGCGACGTCGGCACCCGCACCGACATCTACAAGAGCTTCAGCGCCGAGCAGGCGCCCGATGCCATCGGCGGGGTGATCGACATCATCAGCCGCAGCGCGTTCGACCGGTCCGGCAAGTACGTTTTCGCCGATCTAGCCGGCATCTATTCCACCGCCGAAACCGACGTCGGCCGCAGTGCCGGCGGCGACCACAAGACCCTGGGCCACTTCGGCAAGAGTGCCAAGGCGGTGTTCTCCAACCAGTTCGGCGCCGACCAGCAGTTCGGCATCGTGGCGGTGGCGCGCTACGAGCAGCGCTCGCGCAACAGCATCAAACGCTGGGTGGAATCGAACTACTACTACAACGATGCCGGCAAATACCTGACCGACGGCACCACCGAGCCCAGCGAGGCCACCGGCTGGAACGGCCTGCGCGCGCCGGGCAACTTCAGTACCGGCACCTACACCAACTACATCACCAACTTCGGCGGCTCGGCCAAGCTGGAGTGGAAGCCGTCGGACCAGCCCTTCTACGCTTCGCTGCTGCTGTACTCGTACCGGTTCTACGAGAACTCGACGATGAACAAGACCGACCTGTACTCCAATGCCAAGTTCCCGATCCGCGACCAGACCGAGGACAGCGGCACCACCCAGATCAACAGCATCTACATCAAGAACCGGCACGACCGCTGGGACCGCAGCAACCGCGGCGCCATCGCCCATTTCAGCTGGGACGTGGGCGACCTCTCCAAGCTCACCCTGCGCGCCGGCCACACCGAAGAGACGTTCGACAACACCCAGGTCTACTGGGGCGTGCGCGCCTATCCGAGCAACCTGTTCGTCGATTACGCCAACGACAGCCATGGCTTTCCGAACGCGATCGGCGTCTCCGATCCGAGCCTGCTGACCAGCTCGGCGTTCAAGCTCAATCCGGCGCAGGCCTACACCTCGCCGCGCCAGGCGCAGGAGACCGTCGACAACCTGCGGGTGGACTTCACCCACAACATCGATGCCGATGCGCGCGGCTTCGGTGTCGCCGCCGGCGCCGAGTACCGGCACCTGAACATCTGGCAGAACGTGGATTTCGACTACTACAAGACCAGCGCGACGCTCAACGATTATCTTTATCCGGGCGCGACCCTGCTGGGCACCGTGCCGGGCTTTCCGTTGATCGACAACCGCAAGTGGAGCGAGCAGCTGGCGCCAACGCTGGGCGACAACAACGCGGCCTACCCGAACGACAACGTCACCAGCGACTACAAGTACGTCGAGGACATCAGCAACGCTTACGTCTCGGCGCACTACGCCTGGGAGCGGCTGCTGCTGATCGGCGGCCTGCGTTACGACCACACCCGCTTCGATGCGTTCAGCCCGTTCAGCGCCGACGGCGGCAAGACCTATACGGCCGACTTGCGCAAGACCGGCGGCGGCTACGACAACCTGCTGCCGTCGTTGAACGCGACCTTCAAGCTCAGCGAAGACCAGCGCCTGCGTTTCTCGGCCAGCCGCACGCTGGGCCGGCCGACGCCGAGCAATATCGCCCAGGCCACCAACACCAGCTGCGGCGACGACGGCCAGGGCGGAAATTTCTGCACCATCCAGCAGGGCAACGCCGGCCTGGAACCGCGCCGCGCCACCAACCTGGACCTGGCCTGGGACCTGTACTTCAACGGCAACAACGGCCTGGTCTCGGTGGCGCTGTTCGACAAGGTCATCAAGGACGACATCTACACCCTGACCACCTTCCAGACCATCGGCGACATCCGCTACCGGGTGACCCAGCCGATGAATACCGACGAATCCACGCTGCGCGGCGTCGAGTTCTCCATCGCCAACCGCAACCTGCATTGGGGCCGGCAGCGCTTGGACATGTATTTCAACGCCACCCGGCTGGAAGGCCGCACCGACTACCGGATCAGCGACGGCAGCGAGCGCCGCCTCGACCGCCTGCTGTACCAGCCGGACTGGTCGTTGAACGGCTCGCTGATCTGGCGCATGCCGTGGCAGGGCGCGCAACTGCGCGTGTCCGGCACCTACCGCAGCCGCATGCTGGTCGACTTCGGCGATACGCAATGGCTGGACTCGTACTACGACCCGTACATGACCTTCAACCTGGCCTTCAGCCACCGGATCGGCAAACACGTGACGCTGAAGTACGAGGCCAAGAACCTGTTCAACACGCAGCCGACCTACAGCACCGGTCCGAACGGACGCTTCCGTACCGAGATCGACGACTACGGTCGTTTCTTCTACTTCCACCTCATCTACAACTGAGGCGCTGGCCATGACCACATTCGATCGCAGGCGCTTTCTCGCCCTGTCCGGCCTTTCCGCGTTCGGCGCCTGGATGGGCACCGCCTCTGCGCTGGCCGCGCAGACCGACGCCAAGTCCCTGAGCCCGCGCAACCTGCTCGCCGCGCCACGGTTCGCGAGTACGCCGTTCGCCCTCGGCGTGGCCTCCGGCGATCCGGCGCCGGATGGCGTGGTGCTGTGGACGCGGCTGGCGACCGAGCCGCTGGTGTTCGGCGGCGGCATGCCGGCGCGACCGATGGTGGTGGAGTGGCAGGTGGCCAGCGACGAGGGCTTCGGCACGCTGGTGCGGCGCGGCTCGGCGCTGGCCCATCCGGAACTGGGCCATGCGGTGCATGTCGAGCTGGAGGGATTGGCTCCCGGCCGGCCGTACTGGTATCGCTTCAGCGTCGGCGGCCACGCCAGCCCGGTCGGTCGCACCTGCACCTTGCCGGCGGCGGGCGCGAGGGTGGAGCGGGTGCGCTTCGCGGTCGCCGGTTGCCAGCAGTACGAGGAAGGCCACTACACCGCATGGCGGCGCATCGCCGAGGAGCCGCTGGACTTCGTCTTCCACTACGGCGACTACATCTACGAGGGCGAAACCAAGCTGGGCGTGCGCAAGATGAACGGGCGCCCGTTCACCAACCTGCGCAACCACGTCGGCCCGGAGATCTACACCCTGGACGACTATCGGCGCCGCTATGCGCAGTACAAGAGCGATGCGGACCTGCAGGCCGCACACGCGGCGGCGCCGTGGTTCGTGACCTTCGACGATCACGAGGTGGACAACAACTGGGCCGGCGCGGAAGACCAGGACGGCACGCCCAGCGAGGTGTTCGCGCTGCGGCGCGCGCAGGCGTTCCAGGCCTACTACGAGAACATGCCGCTGCGGCGCACGTCGTTGCCGCGCGATGGGCGCATGCAGCTCTACCGGCGCGCGCGCTACGGCGACCTGATGGACCTGCACCTGCTCGATACCCGCCAGTACCGCAGCAAGCAGGTCGACATGGCGCAACGCACGCAGGTGGAGTCGCCGGCGCGCAGCATCGTCGGCGCCAAGCAGGAACAATGGCTGTTCGACGGCCTGGCCGACGCGGCCCCGCGCTGGCATACCATCGCCCACCAGGTGGCGTTGGGCAATTACGCGGAAGAGAAGAATGGCGCGGTGGTGTTCTCCGACGATCAATGGTCCGGCTACCTGGCCAGCCGCCGGCGCCTGCTCGAGCACATCCAGCGGGTCGGCTTCGGCAACGTGGTCACCACCTGCGGCGATGCGCACCGCCATTACGCCAGCGATCTGGTGCAGGACAATGCCGATTCCGGGATCGTCTCCAGCGAATTCCTCGCCACCTCGATCAGTTCCGGTTCCGACGGCCTGGGCGTGGATGCGTCGGCCGAAAGCACGCTGCGGCACAGCCCGCACCTGAAGGCCACCACCGACAAGCGCGGCTATGTGCTGTGCGACGTCACCCGCGATGCGTGGATCGGCGACATGAAGACGCTGGACCAGGTGATGCAGCCGAACGGCACGCTGCAGAGCTGGAAGCGCTATGCCGTGGAACACGGCCGGCCGGGGTTGCAGGATGCCTGACACCGGCGCATGCGGGCTCGCGAGCAAGGCGGGCGCAGGGCGGCTTCCGTGTTACCCACTCGCCCATGCGGCGCAGCAGCGCGGGCGCGGGCCACTAGGTCCGCTGGTTCCGGGACAGGCGCGCTGCATGCCGCGTTTCACGCCAGGAACGCGCGTGCGTTGGACTTCACCGTCCGCAGCGCCAGCCGTGCCGGTGTCAGCCCAGGGGCGCTCGCTTCCAGCACCAGCGTGCCGGCCACGCGGCTGGTCTGCAGCAAGGCCATGCACAGCCCGTTGAAGGCGCGACGGCTGTCGCCCTTGTCGTTCTCGTGGCTGGCCGGATCGCCGTTGCCCAGGCCGATCAGCCGGCCGGCACCGCGGACGGCGAAGCGCACGGCGTTGTCGGCGGTGGGGACGATGCGGCCCTGCGTATCGACGATCTCGACCGCGACCACCGCGACGTCCTCGGCGTCGGCAAGCAACGCGTTGCGGTCGCTGCGCAGGCGTATCGCGGCCGCTGCGCCGACGGTCGTGCGGGTCTGCGCCAGTACCTGCTTGCCGTCGCGATAGCCGCGCGCTTCGATGGTGCCGGGCGCGTACTTCACCCGCCATTCGACGTGGCCGTAGGCGGGCACGGGCTGCAGGCCCTGGCTTGCGCCGTTGACCAGCAGTTCCACCGCGTCCAGGTTGCTGTGGCACCAGACGTCGACCATGCCGTTGTCGCGTTCGTCCAGCATGCCGTCCCAGTTCCAGTGCGGGAACAGGTGCAGCACCGGTTCGCGGGTCCATTGCGCGCGGTAGTACCAGTAGTTGTCCTTGGGGAAGCCGCAGCTGTCGAGGATGCCGAACTGCGAGGCCACGTTCGGCCAGCGGTTGTACGGGGTGGGTTCGCCGCGGTAGTCGAAGCCGGTCCAGACGAAGCCGCCGGCGATGTAAGGCCGCTGCGCGACGTAGCTCCACCAGGCTTCTGCGCTGCTTGCCCACCATGGGTAGTCGAGGTCGTAGGCGCGTGCGTAGCCGCGCGTATCGTCGCTGCGGTAGTTGCCGCGCACGCCGACGGTGCTGCCGGTTTCGCTGCCGTAGATCGGGATGTCGGGATGGCGCGCGTGGAAGGCGTCCATCTGCGGGGTGCGGTAGTTGAAGCCGAGCACGTCCACCACCTGGCCGACGCCGTCGTCGAAGCCCTGGTCCATCGCGAAGGTGGTGGGGCGGGTCGGGTCCAGGCGCCGCACCAGCCGCTGCATGCGCGCGACGATGCGTGCGCCGCGCGCGGTGACCATCTGCGGCTCCTCGTTGCCGAGCGACCACAGCATCACGCAGGGATGGTTGCGGCCGCGCCGCACCATGGTTTCCAGTTCGGCCAGCGCCTCGCTGTCGGAGGACATGCGCCGGGTCTCGTCGATGACCAGCAGGCCGAGCCGGTCGCACAGTTCCAGCACTTCCGGCGCGGCCGGGTTGTGCGAGCTGCGGTACGCGTTGCAGCCCATCGACTTGAGCTGGCGCAGGCGCCATTCGTGCAGGCGCTCGGGAATGGCGGTGCCGACGCCGGCATGGTCCTGATGGTTGTTGGTGCCATGCAGTTTGAACGGCGCGCCGTTGAGCAGCAGGCCGCGCTGCGGGTCGAACTGCAGGCTGCGCACGCCGAAGCGGGTGGTCAGCGCATCGCAGGCGTGGCCGTCGCTGTGCAGGTGGGTGGACAGGGTGTAGCGCTGCGGGGTGTCCGGCGACCACAGCGCGGGCGTGCCGAGATCCAGCGTCTGTTCGACGCGCTGCACCACGCCCGGCGCCACGACGACCGGCGCCGCGGTCGCGCGCGCGACGATGCGCCCGTCCGGCGCGCGGATCAACGAGGTGACGCTGCAGCTGCGCGGTTCGGCGCCGCTGTTGCCGAGTTCGGTGCTGACCAGCGCCTGCGCGGCGCCGCCTTGCCACGGGCTGCGCACGAACACGCCGTCCAGCGGCACGTGCAGCGCATCGGTCTTGCGCAGCCACACGTGGCGATAGATGCCCGCGCCCTCGTAGAACCAGCCTTCGCCGAGGGTCGCGTCCACGCGCACGGCGATGACATTGCGCTTGCCGTAGTCGAGCACGTCGCTGAGATCGACCTCGAAGCCGCAGTAGCCGCTGCCGTTGCGGCCGACGATGTGGCCGTTGCAGAACACGATGCAGTCGCGGAACACGCCATCGAATTCCAGGCAGATCCGCTTGCCCAGGTCGTCGGCCGGAATCTCCAGTTCGCGCCGGTACCAGCCGATGCTGGTCTGCGGGTCGTTGCGGCCAAGCGGCTTGTAGCCGTGCGCGGCCGCCGGATCGTCGGCCAGCATGGCGGCGGAGGCGGGGTCCTGGCGTAGCGGCAGCGCCACCGCCCAGTCGTGCGGCAGGTCGATCGCGTCCCAGCCGCTATCGTCGAAGCCAAGCAGGGCCGCGTCGGCGGTGTCCTTGCCGGCCTTGGCGTAGGTGCGTTGGAACGTACCGAAGTTGAAGTCGCGTGCCGGGTCGTCGGCGTGGCCGAGGTGGAAGCGCCAGCCGAAATCGCACAGCAGGCGTTCGCGCGGCGCTGGCGCATCCTCGTCCAAGCTCAGCGTCGGACCTGCGCCGCTGGCGCTCGCGGCCAGCGCTGCCGGCGCCAGGGCCGCAGCCGCGCCGGGAACGGCCACCTGCACGCCGCCGGCGACCAGCGAACGCAGCAGTTCGCGTCGGCTCAGTTCGATCATGGTTGCGGGTCCTGTGCGTGCGGCGCCGTCGCCGCGTCGGTCCTGGCCTGCGGCGCGGGCCGGTAGGCGTGGCGCATGAAGCCGATGCCGGGCAGCAGTTCGTTGCCATGCGCGAAATCGAAAAAGCTGGCGTTCTCCCACGACGAGCCGGTGCCCCAGCGCGTCTTGCAGCTGCTGCTGGTCCAGGCCGGCTCCCAGTACACGACGCCGCTGCCGCCGTTGTCGATCACCAACTGGGTGAGGTCGACCAGGTAATCCAGTTGCCCTTGCGGCGTGGCCGGGTAGCCGGCGATGAGCGAGTCCTCGCCGAGCAGGTTGTGCGAGGTGTCGCCGCTGGCCAGCGTCCACGGGTAGGCGGTCTCCACCACCATCACGTCGGCGGAGTAGCGTTGGCGCAGGCGCTTGATGGTGGCGCCGAGTTCGTCCATCGATTCGCTGGACCACTTGCGGTAGTAGCTGATGCCGATGAAGTCGAAGTCGCGCACACCGGCCTTGCTCGCCGCGGCGAACCACGGCTCCACGTTCTCCGGTTGGGCGATGTGCAGCATCACCTTCGGTTTGATCGCCGAGCGTGCGCCGGCGTCGCGCACCGCCTGGATGCCGGCGCGCAGCAGCTTTGCATTGCGCGCCCAGTCGATCGGCCGGCGCTTGTCCCACGGCTGGCTGTCCATCAGATCCGAGTTGCTCTCGTTGCCGACCTGCACCAACTCCGGCATCAGCCCGGCGCGGTCCAGCGCGCTCAGCGTGTCGTAGGTGTAGCCGTACAGCGTGCGCGCCAGTTCGTCCTGGTCGGTGATCGCGGCCCAGGCCTTGGGAATCAGCTGCTTCTCGCCATCGGCCCAGTCGTCGGAGTAGTGGAAGTCCAGCAGCACCTGCATGCCCTGCGCGCGGGCGCGGCGGATGGTCTTCTTGACGTCGCTCAAGTCGCTGTAGCGGGTCCAGCGCGCGTCGTTCCACAGGCGCACGCGCACCAGGTTGGCGCCGTGCGCATGGAATAGCGCGAACGGGTCCTGCACCGCGCCGTGTTCGCGGTACTGCACGCCGCAGTCCTCCATTTCGTTGACGTAGGACAGGTCGGCGCCCAGGTACAGCGGGCCGGCGCCAGCGGCGGCCGAGGCGAGGGCGGCGGCGAGGGCCAGCGCGAGCGCTGGCATCCAGTGACGGCGTGTGTGCGGCATGCGATACCTGCGGCAGGTGAACTCAGAACGTGTAGGTCGCTTCCAGGGCGAAGCGGCGGCCGAACAACTGATAGCCGCCATCGTCCTGGTTGGCCAGGCGGTTGCGCTTGTTGTCGCTGTAGGCGCGCAACGGCTCGTTGCTCAGGTTGCCGACCTGGAACTTCAGCCCCAGGTGCTCGCTGAAGCGCCAGGCCAGGCTCAGGTCCACCGTGCCTTCGCTTTCCAGCCGCGCCAGGCGCGCGGCGTTCCAGCCGTACACCACGGTGTAGGGGCTGTGGTACTTGTAGCCCACGCGCGCCTCGAACTTGCTGTTGCTGTACCACAGGTCGAAGGTGCCGGTGTTGCGCGCCAGGCCGCTGAGCGGCAACGGATCGTCGGCCGGCGAGAACTCGTGCAGGTTGGACTCGACGTAGGAGTAGTTCGAGTAGATGCCGAAGTTCTCCATGTGCGGGATGAAGAAGAACGGCGTCTGGAAGGTCAGCTCGGCGCCGTTGATATAGCCGCCGCCGCCGTTGAACGGGCCGCTGATCAGGTAATCGCGCCCGTCGATGGTCTCGTGCTGGGTCTTGTAGCCGATGCTCGAGTCCACCCACTTGCGGTACAGCGCCAGCGCGGCCAGCGCTTCCTTGTGGAAGTACCACTCGTAGGACAGGTCGAGCTGGGTGGCGCGGAACGGATTCAGTTGCGGGTTGCCGCCGCTGCCGGTGAGCTGGCCGATGGTGGTGTTGGGGTCGTCGAGCGCGCGGCCGGTGCGCAGTTCGTCCAGCGGCGGACGCGCGATCACCTTGGCCACCGAGAAGCGCAGGATGCGCGCGTCGTCGAGCAGGAAGTTCAGCGTGGCGCTGGGCAGCACGTCGGTGTAGTCGTTGCTGGCGCTGCTGGGCTGGACCACGCCGCCAACGGTGTCGTAGCCGTCGCTGGTGGTGTCGGTGTGCACCGCGCGCACCCCGACGTTGCCGGTGACGTCGACGCCGAACCATTGCGAACTGAATACCGCCTTGGCGAAGGCCTCGCGCACGTTTTCCTTGACGTTCCAGTGGTCCAGCCGCTGTTCGGCGTTCAGGCTTGGATCGAAGCCGCCGAAGCCGAGCCTGGCGATCGCGTCCAGATCGCCGCCGGTCAACGTCGGCACGTTGAGGTCGGGCATCTGCACTGGATGGATCAGGTCCTGGTAGGCGGAGATCGGCTGGTCGTAGCCCGACTGGAAACTGGTGAAGTGGCGGTTCTCCTTCTCGCGCCGCGCCGCACGCGCGCCGAACTGCAGCGCGGTGATCGGCGAATCCTCGATCGCGCGGCTGGCGCTGAGCGCCAGCGCCGCGATCCGGTCGCGCAGCGCCTGCGGCTCGGTCTGCCCGCTGATGCCCCATTCCGGCGTGTCGGAGCTGGTGCTGATGGTGGGGGTGACGCCGTGGCGGAAATCGAAGGACACGGTGTCCGGATTGCTGCCGAAGCGCACCGCGCGCCAGTTATTGTCGCGCTTGGCCTGCGAGAACGACAGGTCGCCGCCCAGGGTCCACACGTCGCCGCTCCACTTGGCGTTGAGGCCGCCGGCGGCAAGCGTCTTGACCTCGCTGTAGTGGCTGATGACGTGGTCCACCTGCAGGTTGGAATCGGCCAGCGTGGCGGCGACCACGTCGCCGTCGACGATGGTGTAGGACGAGCCCGGCGTGGTGTACGGATTGCTGGCCGAGAAGATGCTGTAGCCGAGGTTGTTGAACCAGTTCTGGCGCTGGTCCTCGTCGATCTTGATTCGCGAATACAGGCCGTCGAGCTTGAGTTCGAGGTTGCCCGAGCGCCACTGCACGGTGCCCATCGCACCGGTGCGGGTCTGTTCGGTCAGCTTGAGCTGGTCGGCAGCGCCCCACGGCGTGTAGTCGACCTTGCCGTCGCCATCGACGTCGCGCGCGTTGCTGTCGTCGGTATAGCCCCAGCTGCCGATCGAGACGCCGGCGTTCTTCTGCTTCTGGTAGGTGGCGCCGAGGGCGATCGCCAGGTTGTCGTTGAAGCGGTGGATCCAGCTGGCGCCGAGGCGGTTGCCCCACGGCGAATAGCCGTCCACGTCCTTGGCCTCGTCGTAGTAGATCGGGCCGGCGGTGCCGACGAAGCTGGGGCCGCTGTGGTCGAGCGGGCTGATCGTGGAGATGTCCACGGTGGCGGCGATGCCGCCGGCCACCAGGTCCGCCGACTGGGTCTTGTAGACCTTGACCGTGGAGACGATCTCGGTGGGGAACACTTCCCAGCGCACCGCGCGGTTGGGTTCGGAGGAGGCGATCTCGCGGCCGTTGACGGTGCCCATGGTCATGCGCGGGCCCAGGCCGCGCACCGTGGCCAGGCTTTCGTTGCCGCGGTCGCGGGTGCCGTTGACGCCGGGCAGGCGCACCAGCGCCTCGGCCACGGTGACGTTGGGCATCTGCCCCATGTTGTCGGCGGAGATCACCTCGACCACGTGGTCGTCGAGCTGCTTGGCCTGCACCGCCTGGTCGAGGCTGGCGCGCTGGCCGATCACCATCACGTTGTCCAGGGTGACCGGCGCCTGCCCAGTATCGCTGTTCGAGGTGCTGGCCGGCGGCGCCGGATCGGCGGCGACGTTCTGCGCGTGGGCGCCGAAGCTGCCGGCCAGGGCCAGGACGATGGCCGCGCCGAGCAGCGTGCGGGCGGCGTGGTGCTGCGCGCGCCGGCTAGCCGGGCGACGGTGTTGTTCAAAAGGCATCTTTGTTCCCTCCCAGGACAAAAGTTACCAAGCAAGTTGAAATGGGACCGGACAATCCGGTCCTCCTGGCCGCGCTGGCAGGTCGCAGGGGTTAGTCCCCGTGCGGATGGTGCGAACGTGCGTCGTGTGGCCGCCTCGCTGCGCGAAGCTTGTTGCGTCCCGGCTGTCGTCGGTGGCGGAGTTTGCCCCCTTGCCGCCGCGCCGATCGCCTGGAACTGGGGCGAGCATAGGAGTGACTGCCATTCCATTCCAATGAAGCATTTACTGCCGGCTATCTTGTTTTGGAATTGATCGCCATGTTGCAAAGCGGCATGGC
Organism: Xanthomonas sp. SI; assembly: GCF_014236855.1. NCBI lineage: Bacteria > Pseudomonadati > Pseudomonadota > Gammaproteobacteria > Lysobacterales > Lysobacteraceae > Xanthomonas > Xanthomonas sp. SI. The sequence continues at coordinate 3,524,955 of NZ_CP051261.1, read as the reverse complement.
GCCAGCGCTGCGGAGCGGCCGGAGGTTGCGCGCGGATCCAGTTGCGGCGCGGCAAGGCGGCGCGCCTGTAGTCCAGGCTCAAGACCGGTGCGCGCGCCGACGCGTCTGCGCGTGTGGCGCGCCAGGATCGCCGCGACTGTGTCGGCCTCAGCCAGTTGCGTCCACGGTGTCGCCGCTGTCGAGCAGGGCCGCCGCCGCCGCACCCAGGCTGCGTTCGCGATGGCGCAAGGCGTGGAACGTGCGTGCGCCCAGCGCCATGCCGACGCGCTGCAGGCGGCCGCTCTCCAGCCACGGCGCGGCCGCCAGTTGCGAGATCGCCGCCAGGCTGTGGCCGGCGTGCACCGCCGACAACACCGCCTCGTTCGAGGGCAGGGTCAGCGCCACGCGCAGGCGTTCCGGCGCGACCCCGGCCGCGCGCAGCGCTGCCTCGAACTCCGAGCGCGTACCCGAGCCGGCTTCGCGCATGATCCAGGTGCTGGCCTCGGCCAGTCGCGGCAGGCCCAGGCGCAGGCGTCCGGCCAACGGATGGGTCGGCGCGGCGACCAGCAGCAGGCGGTCGTGGCCGAGCGGAGACAACTGCAACTGCGGATCGTGTACGCCGCCTTCGACGAACCCAAGTTCCGCCCGCCCGTCGATCACCGCGCGCGCCACGCTCTCGGTGTTGCCGACGCTGAGGCGGATCTGGATCTGCGGGAAGCGCGCGTGGAACGCCATCAGCCGCGTCGGCAGCCAGTAGCTGGCCACGGTCTGGCTGGCGTGCAGATCCAGCGTGCCGCGCAGCACGCCGCGCCACTCGCTCAAGGCCAGTTCCGCGGCGCGGGTGCGCGCCAGGATCGCCTTGGCTTCCTCGAAGAACGCCGCGCCGGCGGCGGTCAGCGCGATGCCGCGCCCGACCCGGTCGAACAGCGGCACGCCGTACTGGGTTTCCAGCGCCTTGATCGCGGCGCTGGCCGCCGACGGGGTGCGATGCGCGGCCTGCGCGCCCAGGGTCAGGTGCTGGCGTTCGGCGACGGCGACGAACAGGGCGAGTTGTTCCAGGGTCACGGCGGGATCGTTCGGTTGGACCGAACGAACTATCCAACATTATGCGATGGAATGACAGGATGGTCGGGTGCATCCTGCCGCCACTTCGACAGGGTGGCGGCAATGCACAAGGCACGAGACAAGGGCGCGGCACTGTTGCCTGGGTTGCTGCTGGCGATCGCGGTCGCCGCGCTGGCGTCGCTGGCGGAGCAGGCGCAACTACGCTGGCTGGGCCGGCCGTGGATCGATGCGCTGGTGTTCGCGATCGCGCTCGGCACCGTGTTGCGCACGGCGGTGCGGTTGCCGGCGCGTGCCGACGCCGGCATCGCGTTCGCCGCCAAGCTGCCGCTGGAAGTGGCGATCGTGCTGCTCGGCGCGTCGGTCAGCTTCGGTGCGGTCGGTGCGGCTGGCGGCCTGCTGCTGGGGCTGATCGCGGCCACCGTGTTGTTGGCGATCGGCATCGGCTACGGCATCGGCCGCCTGCTCGGCTTGCCGGCGCGTCTGGCCACGCTGGTGGCCTGCGGCAATGCGATCTGCGGCAACTCGGCGATCGTCGCCGCCGCGCCGGTGATCGACGCCGATTCGGACGAGGTGGCGGCCTCGATCGCGTTCACCGCGGCATTGGGCATCGTGGTAGTGCTGCTCCTGCCGCTGGCGGTGCCGCTGTTCGGCCTGGATCAGCGCCACTACGGCATCCTCGCCGGCATGACCGTGTACGCGGTGCCGCAGGTGCTGGCGGCGACGCTGCCGGTGGGCGCCATCAGCGCGCAGGTCGGCGCGCTGGTCAAACTGATGCGGGTGGTGATGCTGGGGCCGGTGATGCTGCTGCTCGGCCTGACCGCGGGTCGGCCGGGTACCGCGCGCCTGCCGCTGCACCGCTTGCTGCCGTGGTTCGTTCTGGGCTTCGTCGGCATGATGCTGCTGCGCTCCTTGGGCCTGTTGCCGTCGGCACTGGCAGACGCGGCGCAGCGCGTTTCCGCGCTGCTGACCCTGGTGGCGATGGCGGCGCTGGGGCTGTCGGTGAACCTGCGCTCGGTGCTGGCCTCCGGTGGCCGCGTGCTGGCCGCCGGCACGCTGTCGCTGCTGTCGCTGGCGGCCATCAGCGGCTTGATGCTGTACTGGCTGCCGTGATGCCGCGGCAGCCGGAGCATGCTCAGCCGCCCTGGATGCGGCCGCTTTCGCCGGCGCGGTACAGGGTGCCATCGGGATCGCGCGCCGGCATCGGTTGCTTCTGCTGCTCGCCGCGCATCGCCGACATGCGGTCGGCGAGCCGCGGCAGCATGTGCGTCACCGCCGTATTGGCCTTGGCCAGCAGGCCCACCTTGACGTCGCGTCCACCGTGCTCGGCGGCGTGCAGGATGGCTTCGGCGACGCGCATCGGGGTGATCATCGGCTTCGGCAGGGTCGGCTGCTCGCGCATGTAGTTGCGCGCGTGCTGCGGGTAGGGCGTGTCCACCGCGGTGGGCTGGATCAGCACCACCGACACCGGCAGCTTGTCCACGTGCTCCAGCTCGATCCGCAGCGCATCGGTAAAGCCCTTCACCGCATGCTTGGAGGCCGAGTACATGCCTTGCAGCGGCACCACGGCCTCGGATGCTTCGCTGCCCAGGTTGATCAGGCAGCCGTGCGAGGCGACGAGATGCGGCAAGGCGACCAGCGAGCCATGCACCACGCCCCAGAAGTTGACGTCGAACAGGCGCTTGCTGTCCTGGTCGGCCACCTCCGCGAGCTTGCCGTAGATCGCCACGCCGGCATTGTTGATCCAGGTGTCGATGCGGCCATAGCGGCGCAGTGCGGCGCTCGCCGCGGCTTCCAGTTGTTCGCGATCGGCGACGTCGGCGGCGAGCGCGATCGCCTCGCCGCCAGCGTCGCCGATCGTACTGACCACGTCCTCCAGCGTCTCGCGGCTGCGCGCCACCAGCACCAGCTTGGCGCCGCGCTCGGCGGCCATCAGTGCAGTGCACAGGCCAATGCCGCTGGAGGCGCCGGTGATGACCATGACCTGTTGTTCGATGGGATGGTGTTGGTACGCCATGGCGTTGCTCCCAGGACAAGGACGACCCACGCTAGGCCGCACGCCGTGGCTTGGCGGTGAAGCGCAGATCGCTGCCGCGTCAAGGTTCGTACGCAAGCGTTGACGCTGCGTAGCGCGACGTGAGACGCCGGCGAAGCCTGGGTGAAACGCGGATCACATGGCGTTGCCAGCCGCTGCGGATGCTGACCCGTGCAGGCCACTGCGCGCGGCGTGGGACGCCGCCTGGTCTGCCTGGTCACCGTTGGAGCATTCGCATGCAGGCATCTTTTTCCTCTCCGCACGTGCCGCCGTTTCCGCAGCTTCCGGCCACGCAGGTCGTGCGCGGCCTGCGACGCGGCGGTTACGCTTTCGTCTCCGAACAATGCGAGCGGCTGCACAGCGACGTGCAGCTGCAGACCGAGCTGAGCGTGCGTCCCGCGCCCAATGGTTTCGGTTGCGAAACCTTGCTGGCCGTGGAGTACCGCGTGGAAGGCGGCCCACTCGCGCAGGCGGCGGCGAAGCTGGTCGGCGCCGCGCCTGACGCCGTGGTCGCCACGGTCCTGCGCCGGTTCAAGGCGTGGGTCGAATGCGGCGAGGTACCGACCTTGCGCGACAACCCGTCCGCGCGCGAGCGCGATCAATCCCGAGACTGAAGAGGACATGCCCATGCGCGCACTGTGCTGGAACGGCGTGAACGACCTGCGCGTGGAGACGGTGCCCGATCCGCGCATCGTCAATCCGCGCGACGTGATCCTGAAAGTCGGACTCAGCACCACCTGCGGTTCCGACCTGCACTTCATCGATGGCTACATCCCCAGCATGCGCGAGGGCGACGTCATCGGCCACGAGTTCATGGGCGAGGTCGTAGAGGTCGGGCCGCAGGTCAAAACCCTGCGCGTGGGCCAGCGCGTGGTGGTGCCGTCCTTCATTTCCTGCGGCGAGTGCTGGCACTGCGGGCGCCAGGAGTTTTCGCTGTGCGACAACACCAACCCGAACTGGGAGATGCAGGAGCCGCTGCTGGGTCATCCCACCGCCGGCATCTACGGTTACACCCATGCGTTCGGCGGCTATGCCGGGTCGCATGCGGAGTTCATCCGCGTGCCGCATGCCGACGTGGGCTGCTTCCCGATTCCCGACGAAGTGGCCGACGAGGACGCGCTGTTCCTGTCCGACGCCGGGCCAACCGGATTCATGGGCGCGGATTTCTGTCGCATCGAACCGGGCGCCACCGTCGCTGTGTGGGGTTGCGGCGGCGTCGGCCTGATGGCGCAGCAGAGCGCGAAGCTGCTCGGCGCCGAGCGGGTGATCGGCATCGATCGCCTGCCCGAGCGGCTGGCGATGGCGCGCGACGTGCTCGGCGTGGAAACGATCGATTATTCGGCGGTCGACAGCGTGGTCGACATGCTGCGCGAGATGACCGGCGGGCGCGGCCCCGACGCATGCATCGACGCGGTCGGCATGGAAGCGCATGGCACCGGCCTCGGCTATGCCTACGATCGGGTCAAGCAGGCGCTGCACCTGCACACCGATCGCGGGCAGGCGTTGCGCGAGGCGATCCTGGCATGCCGCAAGGGCGGCGTGCTGTCGATCCTGGGCGTGTACGGGCTGATGGACAAGTTCCCGCTGGGCGCGATCATGAACAAGGGGCTGACCGTGCGCACCGCGCAGCAGCACGGGCAGCGCTATGTGCCGCAGCTGCTGGACCTGGCGCGCAGCGGAGCGCTCAAGTCGCGCTTCCTGGCCACCCACAGGATGCCGCTGGAGGATGCGGTGCGCGGCTACGACATGTTCAAGCACAAGCACGAAGGCTGCGTGCGCGCGGTGTTCGTTCCGGGCATGGCGAGCGCGGCGGCGGCCACGGTGTAATAGTCTCCGCGGCGGTGCCGGCCTAAGGTGGCGGACATTCTCCGCAGACGTCACCGGCCAGCCATGGGACACGACCACAGCCACGCACCGACCGAGATCCGCCACGAGAAACCGCTGTGGTGGGCGCTGGGGCTGACCGCCACGTTTCTGTTGGTTGAGATCGCCGGTGCGTTCCTGACCAACAGCCTGGCGTTGCTGTCCGACGCTGCGCACATGGCCACCGACACCCTGGCGCTGATGATCGCGCTGGTCGCGGTGCGGCTGAGCCGGCGCCCGCCCGATGCCAAGCGCACCTACGGTTACGCAAGGCTGGAAGCGCTGGGCGCGCTGTTCAATGGCGGCATGCTGTTCGTGGTCGCCGCCTACATTTTGTGGGAAGCGGTGCAGCGGTTCCGCCAGCCGCAGGACGTGGCCACGGTCGGCATGCTCGGCATCGCCGCGTTCGGCCTGCTGATCAACCTGATCTCGATGCGCCTGCTCAAGGCTGGCAGCGGCGAGAGCCTCAACATGAAGGGCGCCTACCTGGAAGTGTGGAGCGACATGCTCGGCTCGGTGGCGGTGATCGTCGGCGCGCTGGCGATCCGCCTCACCGGCTGGAAGGTGATCGATCCGATCCTGGCAGTGCTGATTGGCCTGTGGGTGCTGCCGCGTACCTGGGTGCTGCTGCGCGAGGCGATCAACGTGCTGTTGGAAGGCGTGCCCAAGGGCGTGGACATGGCCGCGGTGCGTGGCTATCTGCGCGGCGTTGCGGGCGTGGAGGACGTGCACGACCTGCACGTGTGGGCGCTTGCCTCCAGCACCCCGGCACTGACCGCGCACGTGGTGATCGCCGACGGCGCCGATGCCGACGCGTTGCGTGCGGCCCTGTGCGATGGCCTGCATGCGCGCTTCGACATCGACCACATCACCCTGCAGATGGAAGCCGGGCACTGCGGCGCGGAGCCCTGCGGCACGCCGGCGCGCGCTGCATCGGGTACGCACGACGATCATGCGGATCACGATCACCACAAGCACGACGACCATGAGCACCGGCACCGCCATGCACATGGGCATTCGCATTCCTGACACGGGTCGGGCGTCTTTCGTCTCCTGTAGGAGCGGCTTCAGCCGCGACAGGATCTATCGGTAACGCCTGTCGCGGCTGAAGCCGCTCCTACAGTGGCGCAGAGGACGAACGGCGGACTCAGGCCACCCGCTCGCGCAGCGCCGGCGCATCCCAGCCAGGGCGCGGCGCGAAGCGCTCGCCGTAGCGCGCCTGCAGTGCGCGCAGCCGCTCCAGCAGCGCGTCGGCGCCGGCCGCACGGATGTGCTGGATCGGGCCGCCGCGGAACGGGGCGAAGCCGGTGCCGAAGATCACCCCGGCGTCGAGCAGGTCCGCATCGGCGACCACGCCTTCGTGCAGGCAGGCCACCGCCTCGTTGAGCAGCGGCAGGATCAGGCGGTCTTCCAGATCGGCCGGCGCCTGGTAGTCCTTGTCCACTTCCGGCTTCTTCGCGCGCCCGTTCTCCCAGGCGTACAGGCCCTGGCCGTCCTTCTTGCCGCGCTTGCCCGGTTCCACCGTCTGCAGCGCCGCCGGAATCGGCAGGCCCAGGAACGGCGCCAGTTCCGCGCCGACGCCGGCGGCCACGTCCAGGCCCACGGTGTCGATCAGTTCGATCGGCCCCATCGGCATGCCGAACTTCACCGCTGCCTTGTCGATCGCCGGGCCGGGGATGCCCTCGGCGTAGGCGGTGGCCGCTTCCAGCAGGTACGGGAACAGCACCCGGTTGACCAGGAAGCCGGGCGTGCCGGCGACCGGCACCGGCAGCTTGTCGATCGCCTTGCAGAACGCCGCCAGCCGCTTCTGGTTGTCGGCGGCCAGGCCGTCGTGGCAGACGATCTCCACCAGCGGCATCTGCGCCACCGGGTTGAAGTAGTGCAGGCCGGCGAATTGCGCCGGGCGCTGGATGTGCTCGCGCAGTTCGGTCAGCGGGATCGAGGAGGTATTGGTGCTGAGCAGCGCATCCGGCTGCATCCGCGGTTCCAGCGCCTGGTACAGCTCGCGCTTGGCCTGCGGGTTCTCGATGATCGCCTCGATCACCAGGTCGGCCAGCGGCACGCCGTCGCCGGCCAGGTCGCCCTTCAAGCGCGCCGCCACCGCCGGACGCTTGCCGTCGTCCTTGACCCGCTTGGCGAACAATTCGCCGGCGCGGGTCAGGGCCCCATCGATGAAGCGCTGTTCGCGATCCTGCAGCGTCACCTCGAAGCCCTTGTAGGCCGACCACGCGGCGATGTCGCCGCCCATCACTCCGGCGCCGACCACGTGCACGTGGCGGATGCCATGATCCTTCCCGCCCAGCGCCTTGAGCCGCTCGGTGAGGAAGAAGATGCGGATCAGGTTGCGCGCGGTCGGCGTGCTGGCCAGCTTGACCACCGCCTTGCGCTCGGCGTCCAGCCGCGCCTGGATGCTGCCGCCGCCGCTGCGCTCCCATACGCCGATCAGCGCGTACGGCGCGGGATAGTGTTCCTTGCGCGCCTTGCGCGCGACCTGCTTGCGCATCTGCGGCGCCAGCAGTTTGCGCGCCGGCCAGGTGTTGGTGGCCCAGGCGGTGGCGCGCTGCTTGAACGGGCGCGCGCTGCCGGTCAAGGCCAGCGCCACCGCGGTATCGACCAGCACCGCCGGCGCGGCGACCTTGTCGACCAGGCCCATGGCCCGCGCCGCCGACGCCGACACGGTGCGCCCGGTCAGCATCAGGTCCATCGCCGCCGGCGCGCCGATCAGCCGCGGCAGGCGCGCGCTGCCGCCCCAGCCGGGAAAGATGCCGAGCTTGGTCTCGGGCAGGCCGATGCGGGTGGAGCCGTCGCTGGACGCGACCCGGTAGCGGCACGCCAGCGCGATCTCGGTGCCGCCGCCCATGCAGAAGCCGTGGATCGCGGCCACGGTCGGGCAGGGCAGTTCGGCGAGTTTCTGGAAGGTGGCCTGGCCGCGGCGGATCGCGTCGTTGACCGTGCCGCGGCGGTCGAATTCCTGGAATTCCTTCAGATCCGCGCCGGCGATGAAGCCGTTGGCCTTGGCCGAGCGGATCACCACGCCCTTGGGCGGGTCGATGGCGATGCGTTCGAGCAGATCGCCCAGCTCCAGCAGCACGTCCTGCGACAGCGCGTTGACGGGCGCGTCCTGGCGGTCGAGGCTGAGCACGACGACGCCGTCGTCGCGGATATCCGCTTGCCAATGACTGAATCGGAGCCCGTCGAAGCCTGAAAGCATGGGGAGGACCATCCGCTTATGTATGGAGAAGATCGTTATCATCCAGAGGTTGTTTCCGTTGCGTCAAATCCCAATCCACAGGGGAGTGACGCGGGTCCCGCGACCGCTGGCATGCCGCCAGCCTAACGGAATGCGGGTTAACGTCGTGGGGCGGCGGTCCGCAGGGGCGCTGAACTTTTTTCCGAATTGGCGGTCAGATGGTCCGACGTAGGTTGGGCTGACAGGAGTGCGGCCCGTTATGGCCGATGTCGAAACACCTCAGGAGCTGGACCTGGAACTGGTCCGGCGTGTGCAGCGCGGCGAAAGCGCGGCGTTCGATGTGCTGGTACGCAAGTACCAACACCGGATCGTCGGCCTGATCGGGCGCTACATCGCCGACTGGAGCGAATGTCAGGACGTGGCCCAGGACACCTTTATCCGCGCCTACCGCGCGATAGGGAACTTCCGTGGCGACGCCCAGTTTTCTACCTGGTTGCACCGGATCGCCGTGAACACCGCCAAGAACTACCTGGTTGCGCACAACCGCAGGCCGCCCACCGACGACGTCGACGTGCTCGACGCCGAGCAGTTCGACAGCGGCACGCGCTTGCGCGACACCGACACGCCCGAGCGCGAACTGATGCGCCAGGAGCTGGAACAGACGGTGATGAAGGCGGTCAATGCGTTGCCGGAAGAATTGCGAACCGCCATCACCCTGCGCGAGGTGGACGGGATGAGTTACGAGGACATCGCGCAGAAGATGGGTTGCCCGATCGGTACGGTGCGCTCGCGCATCTTCCGTGCGCGGGACGCCATCGACGCCGAACTCCGTCCCCTGCTGGATACCGACAGCGCCACTCGTGAGCGACACCGCGTATGACCGATAGCACTCCCATTCCCCAGGCCGAGCCGACTCCCGGCGCCACGCCGCCGGACAAGTTCGAACTGCACTACCGGCAGCAGCTGTCGGCATTGATCGACGGCGAGCTGCCGGCCGACGAGGCGCGCTTCGTGGTGCGCCGGCTGCAGCACGACGAGGAGCTCGCCGGCTGCCACGAACGCTGGCAGCTGTGCGGCGACATCCTGCGCGGCCGCGTGTGCATGCCTGCGCCGGCCGATTTCGGCGAGCGCGTGCGCCAGGCGGTGGCGGCCGAGGCGCAACGCGCCGAGGTGGCGCGCGCCAGTGATGCCGCCGGCAGCCGCCGTGCCTGGCGCTGGGGCGGCAGCGCGGCGCTGGCGGCCTCGGTCGCCGCGATCGCCTTGTTCATGACCCGCGAGCGCCTGCCCGATGCAGCGCCCGCACCAGCGCCCGTGCAGGTCGCCAGCTCAAGCGCTCCTGCCGCCGCGGCGCCCGCTGTCCCGGTGGCCGCCGTGCCGCAGACGCCGGCACCGGCACCGACAGACCCGCAGGGCGACCTCGGCGCGGCGGTCGCCGCGGCGCCGGCCGTGGCCATCGCCGCGAACCGGCGCCAGGACGCGGCCGTCCGCCGCGGCGCGACCCGCACCCAGCAGGCCGCGCGCAGCAGCGCGGCGCGCGCCGCCGAACCGGTACGCGCGATTGCCGCCGCGGCACCGTCGCGGCCTGCGGCGAGCGCGTTGCCGCCGACGGCCACGGCGGCCGGCCAGGCGCTCGCGCAGCAACATGCCGGCGATCCGTTCGCGCACCAGCCCGCACCGTTGCAGGCGCGGCCATGGCCGCGCTCGGCGCTGGCGCCGGCCGCGTCCGGCGGCGAGTTCACCGCCAGTTTCCCGCGCCAGGGCGCGTCGGCGGCGTTCTATCCGTTCGAGCCGCGGCTGCCGGCCGACGCGGCGCCCGCGCCGTTGCCGCAGCAGCCTTGACCCCAGGCGTCGGTCGAAGCGCGTGCTTCGCTCCGGCGCGCGGTGCCCGCGGCACCGCCGCTGTTTTCCTTCCCTTTCCCGAACCGGAGGCTCGCGTCCGATGACTCACCGTATCCGCAACCATCTGCTGGGCGTGTTGGCCCTGACCCTGCCGCTGGCCGCCTGCGCGCAGCAGCCCGAGTCGGCCGCGCCCGCTGCCGCCGCGCCGGCCGCGCGCGCGGCGCCCGCGCCGCAACTGGTCGCTGGCTTGCCCGATTTCACCAACCTGGTCGAACAGGTCGGTCCCGGCGTGGTCAACGTCGAGACCACGATCAGCCGCAAGGCCGCGGCCACGCGCACCGGCGCCGGCGGCATGCCCGACGATGCGCAGATCCCCGAATTCTTCCGCCGCTTCTTCGGGCCGGAAGGGATGCCCGGCCAACCGGGCATGCCTGGCCAGCAAGGGCCGGACGAAGACGACGCGACCCCCGGCGGCCGCTCGATGGGCTCGGGCTTCATCATCTCGCCCGACGGCTACGTGCTGACCAACCACCACGTGGTCGACGGCGCCAGCGAGGTCAAGGTCAAGCTGACCGACCGCCGCGAATTCACCGCCAAGGTGGTCGGCAGCGACCAGCAGTACGACGTGGCGCTGCTGAAGATCGACGGCAAGAACCTGCCGACGGTGCGCGTGGGCGATTCCAACATGCTCAAGCCCGGGCAGTGGGTGGTGGCGATCGGTTCGCCGTTCGGCCTGGACCACTCGGTCACCGCCGGCATCGTCAGCGCCACCGGACGCAGCAACCCGTACGCCGACCAGCGCTACGTGCCCTTCATCCAGACCGACGTGGCGATCAACCAGGGCAATTCCGGCGGCCCGCTGCTCAACACCCGCGGCGAGGTGGTCGGCATCAACTCGCAGATCTTCTCCGCCTCCGGCGGCTACATGGGCATCAGCTTCGCGATCCCGATCGACCTGGCGATGAGCGCGGTCGAGCAGATCAAGAAGACCGGCAAGGTCAGCCGCGGCATGCTTGGCGTGACCATGCAGCCGAACATCAGCGATGTGGAGGCCAAGGGCCTGGGCCTGACCGACACGCGCGGCGCGCTGGTCAACGGCGTGCAGCCGGGCAGCGGCGCGGCCAAGGCCGGAATCGAGCCGGGCGACTTCATCGTTGCCTTCAACGGGCAGAAGATCAACACGCGCGAGGACCTGCCGCCGCTGGTGGGCATGCTGCCGCCGGGCAGCAAGGCGCGGGTCACCGTGATCCGCGACGGCAAGCCGCGCGATATCAGCGTGACCCTGAGCGAGCTCAGCGACGACGGCATGGCGATGGGCCAGCAGCCGCCGGGCCGCGGTGGCGCGGCGCCGGCGCCGCAGGCCGCGGAGAGCAGCGCGCTGGGCATCAGTGTGGAGGAGATCCCGGCGCCGGTGCGGCAGAAGCTCGGGCTGCGCGCCGACGAGGGCGTGCAGGTGGCGCAGGTGAGCCGCGCGGTGGCGAGCAAGTCGCAGCTGCGTCCGGGCATGATCGTGCTGCAGGTCGGGCGCACTCCGGTGTCCAATGCGGCGCAGTTCCGCAAGCTCACCGCCGGTGCGAAGAAGGGCGACGTGGTGATGCTGCTGGTGCGCGCGCCGGGCAGCCCGGCCAGCCAATTCATCGCGATCAGCGTCGACTGAGCGGTCGATCGCGCTAGTGCCGATGGCGGCCAGCGAACCCAGGTTCGCTGGCCGCCATTGATTTCATTGAGGTTTGTTCCGGGAAACCGTGCCCGCGCCGCCGCGGGCGTCGGTGTGCCGCAGCCGGGGCGCCTGGCTCCCTCCGGCCATGCGATAATGGCCCGTTATCCTGACGACGGTCCTGGCCGCCGCCCACCTCATGTCCTCTGATTCGATGCGGAACATCCGCAATTTCTCCATCATCGCCCACGTCGACCATGGCAAATCGACCCTGGCCGATCGCATCATCCAACTCTGTGGCGGCCTGCAGGCGCGCGAGATGGAAGCGCAGGTGCTCGACTCCAACCCGATCGAGCGCGAGCGCGGCATCACCATCAAGGCCCAGTCCGTGTCCTTGCCGTATACGGCCAAGGACGGGCAGGTCTACCACCTGAACTTCATCGACACCCCCGGCCACGTCGACTTCTCCTACGAAGTCAGCCGCTCGCTGGCCGCCTGCGAGGGCGCGCTGCTGGTGGTCGATGCCGCGCAGGGCGTGGAAGCGCAGTCGGTGGCCAACTGCTACACCGCGGTGGAGCAGGGCCTGGAAGTGGTGCCGGTGCTCAACAAGATCGACCTGCCCACCGCCGATATCGCCCGCGCCAAGGCCGAGATCGAGGCGGTGATCGGCATCGACGCCGAAGACGCGGTGGCGGTCAGCGCCAAGACCGGCTTCAACGTGGACCTGGTGCTGGAGGCGATCGTGCACCGCATCCCGCCGCCCAAGCCGCGCGACACCGACAAGCTGCAGGCGCTGATCATCGACTCGTGGTTCGACAACTACCTGGGCGTGGTCTCGCTGGTGCGGGTGATGCAGGGCGAGATCAAGCCGGGCAGCAAGATTCTGGTGATGTCCACCGGCCGCACCCACCTGGTCGACAAGGTCGGCGTGTTCACCCCCAAGCGCAAGGAACTGCCCGCGCTGGGCGCCGGCGAAGTGGGCTGGATCAACGCCTCGATCAAGGACGTGCACGGCGCGCCGGTCGGCGACACCCTGACCCTGGCCGCCGACCCGGCGCCGCATGCGCTGCCCGGCTTCCAGGAAATGCAGCCGCGCGTGTTCGCCGGCCTGTTCCCGGTCGATGCCGAGGACTACCCGGACCTGCGCGAGGCGCTGGACAAGCTGCGCCTCAACGACGCGGCGCTGCGCTTCGAGCCGGAAAGCTCCGAGGCGATGGGCTTCGGCTTCCGCTGCGGCTTCCTCGGCATGCTGCACATGGAGATCGTGCAGGAGCGGCTGGAGCGCGAGTACGACCTCAACCTGATCTCGACCGCGCCGACCGTGGTCTACGAGGTGCTCAAGACCGACGGCAGCGTGATCCCGATGGACAACCCGTCCAAGCTGCCGCCGCTGAACAACGTGGAAGAGATCCGCGAACCGATCATCCGTGCCAACATCCTGACCCCGCCGGACTACGTCGGCAACATCATCACCCTGTGCGAGGAAAAGCGCGGCAGCCAGATCGGCATCAACTACCTGGGCAGCCAGGTGCAGATCAGCTACGAGCTGCCGATGGCCGAGGTGGTGCTGGATTTCTTCGACAAGCTCAAGTCGGTGTCGCGCGGCTACGCCTCGCTGGACTACCACTTCCTGCGCTTCGATGCGGGCCCGTTCGTGCGCGTGGACACGCTGATCAATGGCGACAAGGTCGATGCGCTGTCGATCATCGTGCACCGCAGCCATGCCGACCGGCGCGGCCGCGAGCTGTGCGAGAAGATGAAGGACCTGATCCCGCGGCAGATGTTCGACGTGGCGATCCAGGCCGCGGTCGGCTCGCAGATCATCTCGCGCAGCACGGTCAAGGCGATGCGCAAGAACGTGCTGGCCAAATGTTATGGTGGCGACGTGTCGCGCAAGAAGAAACTTCTGGAAAAACAGAAGGAAGGCAAGAAGCGCATGAAGCAGGTCGGCCGCGTGGAGATCCCGCAGGAAGCCTTCCTGGCTGTGCTGCAGATGGATAAGTAGCTGGGAATGGTGAATAGGGAATGGGGAATGGGAAGAGCGCGCGCGCTTTTGCCTTTCCGATTCCCCATTCCCGATTCCCGATTCCCATTCCGAAGGAACACGAATGAAATGGTTTGAAATCGCGCTGGTTGTGCTGACCTTCGCCACCGGCATTATCTGGTTGCTGGACAAGTTGTTCTTCGCCAAGCGCCGCGCCGCGCGCGCCGGCCTGCTGGATACCGAGCCGGTGCTCGTCGATTACTCGCGGGCGTTCTTCCCGGTGCTGGCGGTGGTGCTGATCCTGCGCAGCTTCATCGCCGAGCCGTACAAGATTCCGTCCAGCTCGATGATGCCGAACCTGCTGGTCGGCGATTTCATCCTGGTCAACAAGTTCGCCTACGGCTTCCGCCTGCCGATCACCAACCAGAAGGTGATCCCGACCAGCGAGCCCAAGCGCGGCGACGTGGTGGTGTTCAAGCCGCCGCACAAGCCGGACGAGAACTGGATCAAGCGCGTCATCGGCCTGCCCGGCGACCGCATCGGCTTCCATGGCGATACCCTGTACATCAACGGCACGCCGATGAAGTACCAGGTCCGCGGCGAGTACGTGGGCAAGGGCAAGGGCGCGGAGATGACCGGGTCCACGCTGCTCACCGAATACCTGCCGGGCCGCACCCACACCGAGCTGGAATGGCTGGACCGCAACAATCCGGCCGGCCAGGGCGATTGGGTGGTGCCGGCGGGGCAGTATTTCGTGATGGGCGATAATCGCGACAATAGCGAGGACAGCCGCTTCTGGACCCAGACCCACTTCCTGCCCGAGGAGAACCTGCGCGGCAAGGCGTTCCTGGTCTGGCTCAATTGCGAAGGGTGGTTCTGCAGCGGCAGTTTCGATCCCTCGCGGATCGGGACCGGCATCCAGTGATTTCTGGCGTAAGGGGAAGCGCGATGAAGCACAAGCAAAGTGGCATGACGTTGACGTCGTTCGTGATCGTGCTGGCGGTGGTCGGGTTCTTCGCCTACATCGGCATGAAGCTGTTCCCGATGTACATGGAGTACTACGCGGTGCGCTCGGCGATGAAGGGCCTGGCCGCCGAACCGGGCAGCGCCGACATGGATCCGGCGCAGGCGAAGATGCTGCTGTTCCGCCGCCTGGACATCAACAACTCGGACAACGTGAAGCCGGACGACGTCAAGTTCGACCGCATGGATTCGGGCTGGAAGATGCATGTGGCCTACGAAGTGCGCAAGCCGCTGGTCGCCAACCTGGACGTGGTCGGCAAGTTCGACATCACCCAGGACCTGACGACGCGCGGTGGCGAGTAAAACGATCCTGCGCGGCGACCGCATCGGTCACCGCTTCGCCGACCCGCAGCTGCTGGCGCAGGCGCTGACGCATCGCAGCGCCGGCGCGCCGCACAACGAGCGGCTGGAATTCCTCGGCGACAGCATCGTCAACCAGCTGATCGCCGAGGCGCTGTACCAGCGCTGGCCCAAGGCGGACGAAGGCGCGCTGACCCGCGCCCGCGCCGAACTGGTGCGCGAGGCCTCGCTGGCCACCATCGGCCGCCAGCTGGAACTGGGCGAGCGGCTGACCCTGGGGCCGGGCGAGATGAAGTCCGGCGGGCATCGCCGCGATTCGATCCTGGCCGACGCGGTCGAGGCGGTGGTCGCGGCGATCTACCTGGACGCCGGATTCGAGGCCTGCCGTGCGGTGATCCTGCCCTGGTTCGAGACGGCGCTGGCCGCACTGCCGGTGGGCAAGCCGGAGAAGGACGCCAAGACCCGCCTGCAGGAATGGCTGCAGGCGCGGCAGCGGGCGCTGCCGGCGTACGAATTGATCAGCGAAACCGGCGACGAACACGCCAAGCTATTCCGGGTACGCTGCGTACTCGCCGAGCCTGTCCTCACCACCGAGGGCGAGGGCACCTCGCGACGGCTGGCCGAACAACAGGCCGCCGCCGCCGCCATCGAGCAACTGGATTCCAGCAAGTGAACGAGCAAGCCTCCCCTTACCGCAGCGGCAGCGTGGCCGTGATCGGCCGCCCCAACGTGGGCAAGTCCACCCTGACCAACGCCCTGGTGGGCGCCAAGGTCAGCATCGTCTCCAACCGGCCGCAGACCACCCGGCATCGCCTGCTGGGCATCGCCAGCTTCCCGGAAGGGCAGTTGGTGCTGGTCGACACCCCCGGGTTGCACCGCGAGCAGAAGCGCGCGATGAACCGGGTCATGAACCGCGCCGCGCGCGGCTCGCTGGAAGGCGTGGACGCCGGCCTGCTGGTGATCGAGGCCGGGCGCTGGGACGACGAGGACACGCTGGCGTTCAACGTGCTCAACGATTCCGGCATCCCGGTGGTGCTGGTGGTGAACAAGGTCGACCGGCTCAAGGACAAGACCGCGCTGCTGCCGTTCCTGCAGCAGGTCAGCGAGGGCCGCAGCTTCGCCGCGGTGCACCCGATCTCCGCGCTCAAGCGCAAGGGCCTGGAAGCGCTGGTGCGCGACCTGCTGGGGCTGGTGCCGGAAGCGCCGGCGATGTTCGGCGAGGACGAGATCACCGACCGCAGCCAGCGCTTCCTGGCCGGCGAACTGGTCCGCGAGCAGTTGATGCGCCAGCTCGGCGAAGAGCTGCCGTACGCGACCACGGTGGAGATCGAGCGTTTCGCCGAGGACGGCGCGCTGCTGCGCATCGGCGCGGTGATCTGGGTCGAGCGCGAGGGCCAGAAGGCGATCGTGATCGGCAAGGGCGGCACCCGCCTGAAGGACATCGGCGCCAAGGCCCGGCAGCAGATGGAGCGCCTGTTCGGCGCCAAGGTGTTCCTGGAGACCTGGGTGCGCGTGCGCGAGGGCTGGTCGGACGACGAGGCCGCGCTGAAGGCGTTCGGGTACGGGGAGTAGTAGTAAAGCCGGGATTCGGGATTCGGGATGACCAGACGTTCGGCTGTGGAAAGCCGGGATTCGGGATTTTCGCAGGTGCGCCGCACTTCCGCTTTTCTGTAGGAGGGGCTTCAGCCCCGACGCTCTACCGATAACGCGTCGGGGCTGAAGCCCCTCCCACAAAAAACGGCCGAGCCGGAAATACAGCTGCCGCTTCTCTTCGGAACACGGCGCTTTTTTTCATCAGATCGCTTGACAGCGATTTGCCGCCGGACAGCATTCTGGAGTCCCGAGTCCCGAGTCCCGAGTCCCGAGTCCCGAGTCCCGAGTCCCGAGTCCCGAGTCCCGAGTCCCGAGTCCCGAAGCGTCCATGCTCATCGAACACGAACCCGCCTTCGTCCTGCACGCGCGCCCCTGGCGCGAGACCAGTCTGCTGGTCGAGGTTCTGAGCGCGCAGTACGGCCGGCTGGGCGTGCTGGCGCGGGGCGTGCAGGGGCCGAAGAATCAGCCGCTGCGCGCCGCGCTGCAGCCGCTGCAGTCGATCCGCTTCAGCGCGCAGCGCCGCGGCGAGCTGGCCCAGCTGCGTGCGGCCGAGGCGCTGGATACGGCGCCGCGCCTGAGCGGCGACGGCATGCTCGCCGGGTTCTACATCAACGAACTGACCCTGCGCCTGGCGCCGCGCGACGATCCTGCGCCGGACCTGTACCTGGCCTACGCGCGGGTGCGCGCGCGGCTGGGTGCGGAGGCGCCGCTGGCGTGGACGCTGCGCTGCTTCGAGCGCGATCTGCTTGACGCGCTGGGCGTGGGCTTCGACCTGCGCCACGACGGCGACGGCGAGCCGATCGACCCGGCCGCGCGCTACGTACTGGATGCCGAACACGGCCCGCGCCGCCTGCTCAGCGACCGCGGCCACGACCAGCGCAGCGGCATGGCCACCGGCCGCGCGCTGCTGGCGCTGGCTGCCGACGAGATGCCGGTGGCCGAAGACCTGCCCGGCCTGCGCCGCGGCATGCGCGTGGTGTTGATGCACCACCTGGGCGGGCGCGGCCTGAAGTCGTGGGAGATGCTGCAGGACCTGACCCGCCAGCGCCGCGACGCGGAAGCTGTGGAAATGCCGGAGGCGCCTGGTTCAATGGAAGTGCCTGGATCGCCGGTGCCGAAGGCCGATTGAGCCGCGCGTTCGCTGGCCGGCTTCTTGTAGGAGGGGCTTCAGCCCCGACCGCTTCTAGGAGGGGCTTCAGCCCCGACCGCTTCTGCAGCTTGTCGGCTTGCCGACAGTGTTTGTCGCGGCTGAAGCCGCTCCTACAGGGGCGTGCGGCAAGTGCGCCGACGCCCCTGCTTTTGCGAATCCCTAATCCCCAATCCCCAATCCCGGCTCAATGCAGCAACGCCGCCACAGCCTCGCTGAACTGGTTGCGCGCCTGCGACGAGGCCGGGTCGCCTTGCAGCTGGCGGACCGCGCGCGCCAGCCGGGCGGCGCCGACGAAGCCGCAGCTGGCCTGCAGCCGGTGCAGGTGGTTGCGCACCGCCTGCTCGTCGCTGAGCTGCAGCGCCGAGGCGACCGCGTCGCGGGTGCCGGGCAACTCGGCCAGGAACAGTTCGCGCAGCGCGATCAGGTGCGAGCGCTCGCCGTTGAGCGCGACCAGTGCGGTGGTCTCGTCCCAGTCCACCGCCGCCTCTGCCGCGTTCGGCGCGGCGCCGACGCGGCCACGCGCCAGCAAGCGGCGCACCGCCTGCAGCAGGCGTTCGGGACTGAGCGGTTTCAGCAGCACTTCGGCGAAACCGGCGCCGAGCAGGTGCTCGCGGACCGCGCCGCTGGCGTCGGCGGTATGCGCCAGCGCCAGGGTGCCGGGGCGCTGCCGCTGCAGGCGCTGCAGCAGATCGGCGCCGCTGCCGTCGGGCAGGTTGGCGTCGATCAGCCAAAGATCGTGTTCCTGGGCCTGCGCGCTGGTCAGCGCGGAAGCGACGGTGTCGGCCAGATCGACCTGCGCGGGCAGGGATTCCAGCGTCACTTGCAAAAACGTGCGACTGATCGGGTCGTCCTCGACCAGCAAAAGTCGCGTCACAGGGTCCTGGGTCGATGCCATCCTTATGCCTCCATGCGGCCTGGGCGCATCTTAGCGGCTGCGACGATGCGTCGCATCACTTTGCGCCGCCGCCGCCGCGTCCGCAAGCGGGTGCCCCGGGGCCCAGCCGCTGGGGAGCCGCTGGCCGGATCGGCGCAGGCCAGGACAACCCGAGGCGCCGCGCCCGGGCGCTTGCGGGGCGGCGTCGGCGCACGCGCCCGCGCACGGCAGGGCCGCTCCCGGCGCATCGGCAGGCCCTGGCGCATCTGCGACAATGGCCGCCCTTTTCCGCCCGCAGCCTGCCGCCACGTGGCCCGATCCAGAAAACGCCTAGACCGCACCCCGTTCCAGACCGATATCGTCGACCTCAGCCACGACGGCCGCGGCGTCGCCCGCCCCGAGGGCGAGGGCGGCAAGGTCGCCTTCGTCGCCGGCGCGCTGCCCGGCGAGACGGTGCTCGCCGAACCCACCGCGCGCAACCGCCATTTCGACGAGGCGCGCACCCTGCAGGTGCTGCAGGCCTCGCCGCAGCGGGTCGAACCGCGTTGCCCGCATTTCGGGGTCTGCGCCGGCTGCGTGCTGCAGCACCTGGCCGAGGACCAGCAGATCCTGGCCAAGCAGCGGGTGCTGACCGAGAACCTGGAGCGGATCGGCCACGTGACCCCGCAGACGGTGCTGCCGCCGCTGTCCGGCGCACCCTGGGGCTACCGGCGCAAGGGCCGCTTCTCGGTGCGCCGGGTGGAGAAGAAGGACAAAACCCTGGTCGGCTTCCGCGAACTCGATCCGCGCTTCGTCGCCGACCTGTCGGTGTGCCACACGGTGATCCCGCAGATCGGCTTCAAGGTGAGCGCACTGGCCGAACTGGTCGAGAGCCTGGACGGCAAGCGCGACATCCCGCAGATCGAGTTCATCGCTGGCGACGACGCCGTGGCGCTGACCTTCCGCCACATGCAGCCGCTCAGCGCGCGCGACCAGGCGGCGCTGGTGGCGTTCGCCCAGGCCCACGAGTTCGCCATCTTCCTGCAGCCCGGCGGCGTGGACAGCGTGCATCCGCTGTATCCGCAGCAAGTGCCGCTGTCGTTCCGCTTGCCGCAATGGGACGTGGAGCTGGCGTTCCGGCCGCTGGACTTCATCCAGGTCAACGCCTCGCTCAACCAGAAGATGATCGCGCTGGCGCTGACCCTGCTCGACGCGCAGCCCGGCGACCGCGTGCTCGACCTGTTCTGCGGGCTGGGCAATTTCACCCTGCCGCTGGCGCGTACGGTGCGCGAAGTGGTGGGCGTGGAAGGCGACGCGGGGCTGGTGGCGCGGGCGCGCGACAACGCGCAGCGCAACGGCCTGGGCAACGCGCAGTTCTTCGCCGCCGACCTGACCCAGGACCAGCGCCAGGCGCCGTGGATGCAGCAGGGTTTCGACAAGCTGCTGCTCGACCCGCCGCGCTCCGGCGCGATCGAGGTGTTGCGGCAGCTGCCGCTGGAGACGTTCCAGCGCATCGTCTACGTCAGCTGCCACCCCGGCTCGCTGGCGCGCGACGCCGGCTACCTGGTCAACGAGCAGGGCTTCGTGCTGAAGGCCGCCGGCGCGATGGACATGTTCCCGCATACCGCGCATGTGGAGAGCATTGCGGTGTTTGAGAAGCCGGGATTCGGGATCGGGGATTAGGGATTCGTTGGGAAGCCGGGATTCGGGATTAGGGATTCGTAACAGCGCGGTCTGCGCGCTGGCTTATGCTTTGACCAATCCCGAATCCCCAATCCCCAATCCCATGCCCATCGAAATCGAACGCAAATTCCTCGTCACCGGCGACGGTTGGCGCGCCGCGGCGCATCGGGTGATCCCGATGGCGCAGGGCTATATCAACGATCAGGCGGCGATGGACAGCGGCGCGCAGAAGGCCTCGGTGCGGGTCCGCGTCCAGGGCGAGGAGGCGTTCCTCAACCTGAAGTCGCGCGAGCTCGGGCACACCCGCCAGGAGTTCGAATATCCGCTGCCGCTGGACGATGCGCGCGCGCTGCTGGCGCTGTGCGTGGGCGGGCTGATCGACAAGCGCCGGCATCTGGTGCAGCACCAGGGCCATCTGTGGGAAGTGGATGAGTTCCTCGGCGACAACGCCGGGCTGGTGGTCGCCGAGATCGAGCTGCAGAGCGCCGACGAGGCCTTCGCCAAGCCCGACTGGATCGGCGCCGAAGTCACCGACGATGCCCGCTACTACAATTTGGCGCTGGCCTCGCATCCGTTCTGTGAGTGGCCGGGATTGGGGATTCGGGATTAGGGATTCGTTGAAGTGCCGGGATTGGTGATTTGGGATTAGGGATTCGCAAAAGCGGGCCACGTGCGGCGATCGGGTTTATGCTTTTGCGAATCCCCAATCTCGAATCCCGAATCCCCGCCCTATGCGCCTCGATATCTGGTCCGACGTAGTCTGCCCCTGGTGCTGGATCGGCAAGCGCCGGTTGCAGCAAGGCATCGCGGCGCTCGGCGCGGATGCGCCGGCGCTGGAGATCCACTGGCATCCCTACCTGCTCGATCCCGATGCCGGCACCGAGCCGGTGCCGCTGCGCAAGGCGTATGAAGCCAAGTTCGGCGGTGCTGCGCGCACCGAGCAGATCCTGGCGCAGACCCAGGCCACCGCGCGCGCCGAGGGGCTGCCGTTCGACTTCGATCGCGGTCAGGTACGGGTGACCACGCTGCCGGCGCACCGGCTGCTGTGGCTGGCGGCGCGCGAAGGCGATGCCGAGGCGGTAGCCGAGGCGCTGTTCCACGCGCATTTCGCCGAAGGCCGCAACCTGGCCGAGACCGACACGCTGATCGCCGCCGGCGCCGCCGGCGGGCTGCCCGCGGCGCGCGTGCAGGCGCTGCTGGACGGCGACGAGGGCCTGGCCGAGATCCAGGCGCAGCTGCAGCAGGCGCAGGCGATGGGGATCCGCGCGGTGCCGACCTATGTCGTCGACGGCCGCCACGCGATCCAGGGGGCGCAGCCGCCGGAGGTGTTCGCCGAGGCCCTGCGCGGCCTGCTGCCGCCGGCGCCGGATGCGGCGCAGGACCGCGGCCCCGACGGCTGCGCGGTGTAGGCCGGTCACACCACGGCAACCTGGCGCAGCCACAGCGCGTCATCGGCACGCGCTGTCACCGTACCGCGTCGCGTCGGCCTGCCACCGGCGCCGGCATCTGCGACAATGCCGCCCAGGCGCGCTGAACAGCGCTGGCAGGAGAATCCCCCGCATGCTCGCGATCGGCGTCGCCGGTACCGAACTCACCGCCCAGGAACGCGACTGGCTGCAGCACGATGCCGTCGCAGGCGTGGTCCTGTTCAAGCGCAACTTCGCCTCCAAGGCGCAGCTGGTGCAGCTGACCGCGGCGATCCGCGCCGCGGCGCCGCGGCCGCAGCTGATCTGCGTGGACCAGGAGGGCGGGCGCGTGCAGCGCTTCCGCGAGGGCTATAGCGCCTTGCCGCCGCTGCACGGCTTCGGCGCGCTGTATGCGCGCGATCGCGATGCGGCGCTGGCGCTGGCCGAGCAGCATGCCTGGCTGATGGCCAGCGAGGTGCGCGCCAGCGGCGTGGACCTGAGCTTCGCCCCGGTGGTGGATCTGGCGCGCGGCAACCGCGCGATCGGCGACCGCGCCTTCAGCGACGATCCGCAGGTGGTGGCCGCGTTCACCGGCGCCTATGTGCGCGGCATGCACAGCGTCGGCATGGCGGCCACGCTCAAGCACTTCCCCGGCCACGGCACGGTGCTGGAAGACACCCACGTCGACAATGCCGAGGATCCGCGCCCGCTCGAGGTGCTGCGCCAGGAAGACCTGCTGCCGTTCGCCGCCGGCATCGCCGCCGGCGCCGATGCGGTGATGATGGCGCACGTGGTCTACCCGCAGGTGGCGCCGGAACCGGCCGGCTATTCGCCGCGCTGGATCCAGCAGATCCTGCGCCAGGAACTGGGCTTCCGCGGCGTGGTGTTCTCCGACGACATCGGCATGGCCGCCTCGTTCGCTGCCGGCGGTGTCGCCGCGCGCGTGTCCGCGCACCTGGATGCCGGCTGCGACGTGGTCCTGGTCTGCCATCCCGAACTGGTCGAAGAATCGCTGCAGGCCGTGCGCGACCGCCCGCTCAATACCGCTGCGCTGCTCGGCCTGATCGGCCGTGGCGCCCTCGGCTGGGACGGCCTGCTCGCCGATGCCCGCTACGGCCACACCCAATCCCACTTGCTCGCAACCCTCGGAAAAACCGCCTGATGTCCACTCTCACCATCGCCCAGGCCCTGGCCCAGGCAGACCTGCTGGTCGATCGTCCGCAACTCGACCAGGCCATCGCGCGCATGGCCGACGCCATCGCCGCCGACTACCGCGGCGAGATCCCGGTCTACCTGACCATCATGCACGGCGCGCTGCCGTTCGCCGGGCAACTGGCGCTGGAACTGGGCGCGCGCGGCCAGGACCTGCAGCTGGATTACCTGCACGCCACGCGCTACCGCGGCGAGACCGTCGGCGGTGAACTGGTGTGGAAGCACCGCCCGGCCACCGCGCTGTACGGGCGCCGCGTGCTGCTGCTCGACGACATCCTCGACGAAGGCCTGACCCTGCTGGCGGTGCGCCAATGGTGCCTGGAGCAGGGCGCCACCGACGTGCGCATCGCGGCGCTGACGGTCAAGCGCCACGAGCGTTGCGTGGACGGCGTCAGCGCCGACTACGTGGGCGTGGACGTGCCCGACCGCTACGTGTTCGGCTTCGGCATGGACGTCAACGAAGGCCTGCGCAACCTGCCGGCGATCTACGCGATGAAGGAATAAGGCGCCACGCCTTTTCCATCGCGCGCCGGCCTTCGCGGCCGGCGTTCGCGCACGTTCTGATTCGAGGATCCGCATGGACAACATCGCACTGGCCGTGATCGGCGGCACCGGCGTCTACAAACTCGCACAACTGGACGACGTGGAGACCCGCCAGGTCGACACCCGCTACGGCAGTCCGTCCGGGCCGATTCGCATCGGCACGCTGCTCGGCCACCGGGTCGCGTTCCTGGCCCGGCACGGCGAGGGCCATTCGTTGCCGCCGCACAAGATCAATTACCGCGCAAACCTTGCGGCGCTGCAGCAAATCGGCGCCACGCGGGTGCTCGCGCTCAACACCGTCGGCGGCATCGGCGAGCGCTTCGGGCCGCGCGTGCTGGCCTGTCCCGACCAGTTGATCGACTACACCTGGGGCCGCGTCTCCACGCTCAGCGAGGAGCCGGGCAGCGAGGTGCTGCACGTGGATTTCGGCCACCCGTATTCGCCGATGCTGCGCAGCAAGGTGCTGGCCGCCGCGCGCGTGACCGGCGCCGAGGTGGTCGATGGCGGCTGCTACGGCGCCACCCAGGGACCACGACTGGAAACGATTGCAGAGATCGCGCGGCTGCGCCGCGACGGCTGCGATCTGGTCGGCATGACCGGCATGCCGGAAGCGGGCCTGGCACGCGAATTGGGCCTGGAATACGTGTGTTTGGCGATCGTGGCCAACTGGGCCGCGGGCTGCGGCGACGCACAGGAAATCACCCTGGCCGAGGTGCTGGCGAATGTGGAGGCGGCGTCGGCGGGGCTGCCGGAGCTGATCGGCGAACTGGCGCGCGGGTGATTGTCATCGTTGCTCAAGCTTTGCATACTCCGCCGGTGCGGGCTGCCGCACAACCACCACCCATTCATTGCACAAGGTCTCGCATCACCATGCCGAACGGTACCGTCAAGTGGTTCAACGACGCCAAGGGATTTGGCTTTATTTCACCGGAAGACGGCAGCGCCGATGTATTCGCGCACTTCTCCGCGATCAATTCCAAGGGCTTCCGCAGCCTGCAGGAAGGACAGCGTGTCAGCTATGACGTGACCCAGGGTCCGAAGGGCGCGCAGGCCTCCAATATTACGCCTGTCGAGTAACTCACTTGCTCGGCTGAGCTGTTTTTGAGCCCCGCTTCGGCGGGGTTTTTTATGGATGGCGATACCGCCGCGGTGTCGCCCGCAATCAGTGGATGCGATGAAGCAACGGATGCAGATCGGCATCGTCGGCTACGGCACGGCGGGCCAGACCCTGGCGCTGCTGCTGGCGCGCGACGGCCATCGGGTGCAGGTGTTCGAGCGCGCGCCGCAGCCGGGTCCGGTCGGCGCCGGTTTCCTGCTGCAGCCGACCGGGCTGCAGGTGCTGTGGCGGATCGGCCTGCTCGAGCAGGCGCTGGCGCATGGCGCGCCGGTGCGCCGCCTGTACGGCGAGACGCCGTGCGGCCGCGCGGTGATGGACATGCGCTACCGCGACCTGGACACGCGCCTGTTCGGCCTGGGAATGCAACGCGGCGCTTTGTTCTCGCTGCTGGCGCAGGCATGGGACGGCTATGCCGAGCTGCAGCGCGACACGCGCATCGTCGCCATCGACGACGGCCTGCGCCGGGTGCAGGACCAGCACGGGCGCTGGCATGGGCCGTTCGACCTGGTGATCGCCAGCGACGGTTCGGCCTCGGCGTTGCGCGCGCAGGTGCAGGGCACGCGCCTGGACCGGGTCTATCCGTGGGGCGCGCTGTGGTGCCTGCTGCCGCGCGGCGACTGGGCCTTCGCCGACGAACTGCGCCAGCGCTACGTGGCCGCGCGCAAGATGATCGGGCTGCTGCCGGTCGGTACCCGGCCCGGCGATCCCGAGCCGCGCATGAGTTTCTTCTGGAGCCTGCCCACCGCCGATTTCGAGGTCTGGCAGGCGCGCGGCATGGACGCGTGGCTGGACGAGGTCGCGCAGCTGTGGCCGCAGGCGCGCGAGCGCCTCGCCCAGGTGTGCGCACCGGCGCAACTGGCGCGCGCCAGCTATCGCGACGCGGTGCAGCAGCGCTGGTACCGCGGCCGCCTGGTGCTGGCCGGCGACGCGGCGCATTCGATGAGCCCGCAGCTGGGGCAGGGCGTCAACATGGCGCTGATGGATGCGTGGGTGCTGAGCGAAGCCCTGCGCGAAGCGCCAGACCTGGATGCGGCGCTGGCGCGCTATCAGGCGCAACGGCATGCGCACGTGGCGGTGTACCAGTTCTGGAGCCGCTGGCTGACCCCGCTGTTCCAGTCCGAACGCGACCTGGTGGCGCGCGTGCGCGACCTCGGCATGCTCCCGGCCGGGCGCATGCCCGGCGGGCGCGGACACATGCTGCGCGTGCTCAGCGGCACCCAGCACGGCTGGTTCGGCAAGCTGCCGCTGGAGCCGGGATTTCTGCAGGCGCTGGCGGAGACGGCGGCAGTGCCACCGATTGCGGCGGGACCGTCGCACGGCGAACAGGTGCAGTGAGCCAGCGTGTTCGTGCAGGTGGCGACCGACGTCGTTTCTGCGATCGGCCGGCCTGTTGCGAATGCCGCGGCGCTGTCGCTTCCCTGTGGGAGGGACTTCAGTCCCGACGCGATATCGGTAAAACCTTGGGGGCTGAAGTCCCTCCCACAGTGGGCGATCCGAGTCTCCAGGACCGCGCGCTATTCCATCGCCACCGGCAACGCCAGCGCCGCGCCTTCGACGCAGGCGACCAGGCGTTCGCCCGCCCCCAGCACCGGCGCCACGCCGGCGGTGAATTGCGAGAACGCGGGCAGCACCGTCATCCGTTCGCGCAGCCAGAACGCCGGCCAGCGTTGGCGCAGCCCGGGCAGTTTCGCCAGCGGATGCAGGTGTCCGCACAGCACGTGCAGCTGCGCGTGCGGCGCCGGATCGTGGCGCAGCAAGAACGGGCCGTCCTCGACCTGTTCGCCGAGCAGCGCGATGTCCAATCCGGCGCCGGCCAGCGCGCGGTCGTGATTGCCGGCGATCGCGGCCACGCGCAGCTGCGGATGCGCAGCGCGCCAGGCGTGCCAGTCGCGCTGCCAGGCGGCCGCCGGCGCGGCGCCGTGCAGCACGTCGCCGAGGATCCACAGTTCCTGCGCCGCCTGCGCCTGCAGCAGTGCCGCGAGCCGCTGCAGGTCGAGTGCGGTGCCGCCGCTGGGCAGGCCGATGCCGGCGCGGCGGAACACGTCGGCCTTGCCCAGGTGCAGGTCGGCGATCAGCAGCCGGCGGCGCGCCGGCCAGTACAGCGCGCGTTCGCCGAGCAGGGTCATCGGCTCGCCGGCCAGGCGCCAGTCCAGTTCAGCGCGCATGGCGTTGTTCCAGCTGTGCGGCGGCGCGCATCACCCGCGTCTTCCAGTCCTCGGTGCTGAGCTGGCCGCGGATGCTCTCGGCCCACAGCGGGAACGACAGCGGGGTCAGGCTGCGCGGCGTGTACACGGCCAGTTCGCGCGCGGCGCAGTCGTGCAGGGTGGCGGCGAGACGGGTCAGCTCCATCTCGCCCTGCAGCACTTCGCGTTCGGCCTGCGCCAGCAGCAGGTGCCCGGGATCGAAGCGGCTCAGCACGTCGTACAGCAGGCCGCTGGAGGCCTGCAGCTGGCGCAGGCTGCGCGGCGTGCCGCCGGGCAGGCTCGGCGGCAGCAGGCCGGACACGCGCGCGATCTCGCGGAACTGGCGCCGCGCCAGTTCGCCCAGGTTGAGGCTTTCGCGCAGGTCCTCGAACAGGTGCTTGGGGCTGAGCAGCTCGCGCAGCAGGGCGGCGTCGGTGGCGACCTCCTGCGCCGGCGACAGCACCAGCCCGTAGTCGTTGGCGGCGAAGCTGAAAGTGTTGCGTTGGTGCCGGCCCCAGCGCAGCGCCAGCAGCGCGGCCAGGCCTTCGTGCACCTGGCGCCCGGCGAACGGGTAGACGAACACGTGGCGGCCGTCGCGGGCGCGCACGCTTTCCACCAGCAGCCGCTGCGGCGACGGCAGCGCCGACAACGCGCGCTGCAGGCCGAGCAGCGGCGCCAAGGCGCGCAGTTCCTCCTCGCCGCGCGGTTCGGCGAAGACGGCCTCCACTTCATGCGCCAGCGCCGAGGACAGCGGCATGCGCCCGCCCATCCACTTCGGCACGCTGCCGTCGCCGCCCTTGGCCAGGCGCACGTAGGCGGTCATGTCTTCCAGCCGCACCAGCTCCAGCAGGCGCCCGGCGAACTGGAAACGGTCGCCGCGGCGCAGGCGGCCGACGAACTGTTCTTCCACCGCGCCGAGCCGGCCGCCGCGCAGGAAGCGCACCGCGACGCTGCCGTCGCTGGTGATGGTGCCGATCGACAGCCGGTGGCGCAGCGCGATGCGGCGGTCGTGCACGCGGTACACGCCGTCTTCGTCGAGCACCACCTTGCGGTAGTCCGGGTACTGCGCCAGCGCGCGCCCGCCTTGCACGACGAACTCCAGCACGGCGGCCCAGGTCGGCGCATCGAGCGCGGCGAACGCGGCGGTGCCGCGGACTTCGTCGAACAACGCGTCGGCGCGGAAGCCGCCGCCCAGCGCGCAGCTCACGCAATGCTGCGCCAGCACGTCCAGCGACAGCCGCGGGGAAGGGCGCGACTCGATGCGGCCGTGGACGATGGCGCGGCGCGCGGCGGCGTACTCGACCAGCTCCAGCGCATGCGTGGGCACGCACAGCACATGGCCGGCCTCGCCGGGTCGGTGTTTGGCGCGGCCGGCGCGCTGCAGCAGCCGCGCCACGCCCTTTGGACTGCCGATCTGCAGTACCTGGTCGACCGCGGGAAAATCCACGCCCAGGTCCAGGCTCGAGGTGGCGACCACGCAGCGCAGGCTGCCGTCGCGCAGGCCCTGTTCGGCGGCGCTACGCAGCGCCGGGTCCAGCGAGCCGTGGTGCAGGGCCAGCGTATGCGCGTCTTCCGGCCACACCGATTCCAGCGCCTGGTGCCACAGTTCGGCCTGCGCGCGGGTGTTGGTGAACAGCAGGCTGGTGCGCACCGCGAACAGTTTTTCCAGCACTCGCGGCAGTTGTGCCAGGCCGAGGTGGCCGGCCCAGGGGAAGCGCTCGCCGCTGGCCGGGGTCAGCGTTTCCAGGGTCAGCGTGCGCGGCTTGACCCCAGCCACGATCGGCGCATTCGGCACATGCGGCAGCAGCACGTCGCGCGCCTCGTCCAGGTTGCCGAGCGTGGCCGACAGCCCCCATGTGCGCAGCGCCGGCGCCCAGGCGCGCAGCCGCGCCAGGCACAGTTGCAGCAGCACGCCGCGCTTGTTGCCGAGCAGTTCGTGCCATTCGTCGACGATCACGCAACGCAGCGTCGCCAGCTGCGGCGCGGTGTCCGGATAGGACAGCAGCAGCGCCAGCGATTCGGGCGTGGTCACCAGCACGTCGAGCTTGCCGCTGCGCGCCAGGCGCTTGTCGCGCGCGCTGGCGTCGCCGGTGCGCAGGCCGATCTGCCAGTCCAGGCCGAGCGCTTCCGCCGGTTCGCGCAACGCGCGCAAGGTGTCGGCGGCGAGCGCGCGCAGCGGGGTGATCCACAGCACTTTCAGGTCGCGCTGCGCTTGGCGGCGCGACCTAGGTGTCGACACGGCCTTGTCGGCAGCGGCTGCCTTCGCGCGCCGCGGCCGCTTGTCTGCCGCCGCCTGCCACGCGGCTTGGTCGCGCAGGCCTTCCAGCAGCGGGCCGCCGAACGCGGCCAGGGTCTTGCCGCTGCCGGTGGGCGTGTGCAACAGGCCCGAGCCGCCGTCCAGGTAGTGCCGCCACAGGTCGCGCTGGAACGGCAGCGGTTGCCAGCCTTGCGCGGCGAACCATGCGTACAGCGGCGCATCGGCCGGGCGCTTGCGCGCCTGCGCCGTGGTCATCGCGCCAGCGCCTGCAGCGTGGTGAGTCGGTCGGCCTCGGCGAACGGCTTGTCGTGGCGCCAGCGCAGGATGCGCGGGAAACGTACCGCGATGCCGGACTTGTGCCGGCTGCTCTTGTTCACCGCTTCGAAGCCGAGTTCGAACACGTGGTACGGCGTCACCGCACGCACCGGGCCGAAGCGCTCGGTGGTGTGCGCGCGGATCCAGCGGTCCAGCGCCAGGATCTCGCTGTCGTCCAGGCCCGAATACGCCTTCGCCACCGGCACCAACTGCTCGCCGTCCCACAGCCCGAAGGTGTAGTCGGTGTACAGCGTGCTGCGGCGGCCGTGGCCGGCCTGTGCGTACAGCAGCACCGCGTCGATGGTCAGCGGTTCGATTTTCCACTTCCACCAGTCGCCGCGGCGGCGCCCGGATTGGTAGGGCGACGCGGCGCGCTTGAGCATCAGCCCTTCCACGCCGCGCTCGCGCGAATCCTCGCGCAGCGTCGCGGCCGCCTCCCACGACGCGGGCTGCACCAGTGGCGACAGCACGATGCGCGGATCGGCATGCGCGTCGAGCAGGGCCCGCAGTTGCGTGCGGCGCTGCGCCAGCGGCTGTTCGCGCAGGTCGATGCCGTCCAGTTCCAGCAGGTCGTAGGCGAGCACGCGCGCTGGCGTGTCGGCCAGTGTCTTGGCGCCGGGCTTGCGGCGCTGGATGCGGGTCTGCAGCGCGGTGAATGGCAGCGGCGCGATGTCGCCGTCGCGCCAGCCCAGCAGTTCGCCGTCGATCACCGCATCGCGCGGCAGCGTGGCCGCGGCGGTCTCGATCTCGGGGAAGCGGCCGTCCAGGCGTTCTTCGCCGCGCGACCACAGCGCCGTCTCGCCATCGCGGCGGATCAACTGCAGGCGGATGCCGTCCCACTTCCATTCCAGTTGCCAGTCGTCGATCGCGCCCAGCGTGGCCACGTCGTTTTCCAGCGGCGAGGCCAGGAAGAACGGGTAGGGCTGCTGGCGGTCGCTGGCCAGCACCTCGTGCGACAACAGGTCTTCCAAGGCGGCCGGAGTCGGCGACCACGCGCCGAGCATGCGCTGCGCGATGCGTGCGATGTCGATGCCCGACATCGCCGCCAGCGCCTGCTGCACCAACCGCTGCGACACGCCCACGCGCAGCGCGCCGGTGAGCAGCTTGTTGAACAGCAGGCGCTCGTCGAAGGCCAGGCTGCGCCAGCCGGCGAGCACCGCGGCGTGGCGCGCGGCCTCGTCCTGCGCGGCGACCGGCAACAGCCGTTCCTCGATCCAGTCGCGCAGCGGCGCCGGATCGGAGGCGGCGGCCGGATCGTCGAGCAGCAAGGTGAGGGTTTCGGCGAGGTCGCCAACGTGGTCGTAGCTGTCGTCGACCAGCCAGCCGGGCAGGCCGCTTTCCTGCGCAATCCACTCGCGCAGTTCGCGCGTGTTGGCGATGCGCCGCAGCTTGCCGCCGCTCAGCAGCCAGATCGCCCAGGCCGCGTCGGCCGGTGGCGCCTGCTCGAAATACGCGACCAACGCGGCGCGCTTGTCCAGCGTCGCGGTGCTCTGGTCCAGCTGCCGGTACAACGCGGCGAAGCGCTTCATTCCTCGGCACCGTAGTCGGTGCGGAACGTCTCGGCGGCGACGCCGCGTTCGTTCAAGGCGCGGATGATCGCGTCGGTGTTGCCATGCGTGGCGATGACCCGGCGCGCGCCGGTTTCCTCGATCGTGCGCAGCAGGTCCGGCCAATCGGCATGGTCGGAGACCACGAAGCCGCGGTCGTAGTTGCGGCGGCGACGGTTGCCGCGCAACCGCATCCAACCCGATGCGAAACCGAGTTGCGCATGGCGGAAGCGGCGCAGCCACGGGCTGCCCGCGGCCGACGGCGGCGCCAGCACCAGCTGCCCGGCATAGTCGGCGCGCTTGTCCATCTCGGCGACCGGGTGCGTGTCCAGCATCGCCACGCCGGCGTCGCGGTACACCGCCACGCCGGCGGCGACCGCGCCATGCAGCAGCGCCGGTTGGTCGTCCCACGGCTGCAGTTCGGCCAGCACCCGCTGCGCCTTGCCCAGCGCATAGCAGAACAGCACCGCGGCCTCGCCGCGCGCGGCGCATTCGTGGCGCCAGGCGACGATTTCGCGCGCCACTGCGGCGGTGTCCGGCCAGCGGTACACCGGCAGGCCGAAGGTGGCCTCGGTGATGAAGGTGTCGCAGCGCACCACTTCGAACGCCGCGCAGGTCGGGTCGGGCTGGCGTTTGTAGTCGCCCGACGCCACCCACACTTCGCCGTCCACTTCGATGCGCACCTGCGCCGAGCCGAGCACGTGCCCAGCTGGATGCAGCGATACCGTCGCTGCGCCCAGCGCGAAGCGTTCGCCGTAGTTGTAGGCGCGATAGGCCTGGTCGCCGAGGCGCCAGCGCAGGATCGGCAGGCCGGCGGCGGCGCAGTGGTATTCGCCCATGCCGGCACGGGCGTGGTCGCCGTGGCCATGGGTGATGACCGCGCGCGGCACCGGCCGCCAGGGATCGATGTGGAAGTCGCCGGCGGGGCAGTACAGCCCTTCCGGGCGCAGCACCACCAGGTCCTGGGAAGCGGGTTTCGGCATGCCCTCCACTGTGTCCAATGCGCTGTGCAGGAGATGAGAATCCACGCCGGGCGGTTCACCGCACGTATGCGGATCGGCCACAATGCGGCACGCACTTCTGGGAGGGAGATGCATGCAACGGGACCTGCCCGCCTTCGCCACGCACGTGGTCGACAACCAGCCGCCGCCGTTCGAGCCGCGCGACCTGTGGCGCGACGATGCGGTGCTGCGCGCCGCGGTCGCATGCGAGGGCGGCGAAGCGTTCGCCGCGCAGCTGGCGACGTATGGCGCGCTCGCCGGGGACACGCTGTACCGGCTCGGTTTCGATGCCAATCGCGACCGGCCGCGGCTGCGCACGCACGACCGCTACGGCCACCGCATCGACACGGTCGAATTCCATCCGGCCTATCACCAGCTGCTGGATGCGGCCAAGACCCACGGCGTGGCCGGCCTGTCCTGGCACACGCCGCAGCCGGGCGCGCATGTGGCGCGGGCGGCGCTGAGCTACCTGCATCACCAGGCCGAGGCCGGCACCAGCTGTCCGTTGACGATGACCCATGCCGCGGTCGCGGTGCTGCGCCAGGAACCGGCGCTGCGAGACTGGGCGGACAAGGCCGCCGCGCCGCACTACGACCCGCGCGACGTGCCGATCGCCGACAAGGCCGGCATCACCCTGGGCATGGGCATGACCGAGAAGCAGGGCGGCTCGGACGTACGCAGCAACGCCACCGTCGCCACGCCGCTGGGCGCCGACGGCGAGTACGCGCTGGTCGGGCACAAGTGGTTCTTCTCCGCGCCGATGTCCGATGGGTTCCTGGTGCTGGCGCAGGCGCCGGGCGGGCTGAGTTGCTTCCTGCTGCCACGGCGCCTGCCCGACGGCCGGCTCAACGCGCTGCGGCTGATGCGCTTGAAGGACAAGCTCGGCGACTGGTCGAACGCCTCCAGCGAAATCGAATTCGCCGGCGCCTGGGCGCAACGCATCGGCGCGGAAGGGCGCGGCGTGGCGCGCATCATCGGCATGGTGATGCTGACCCGGCTGGACTGCATGCTCGCCGCCGCTGCGCAGATGCGCATGGCGCTGGCGCAGGCGTTGCATCACGCGCGGCATCGCGTGGCGTTCGGCAAGCGCCTGGTCGAGCAGCCGCTGATGCGCAATGTGCTCGCCGACCTGGCGATCGAATCCGAGGCCGCCACCGCGTTCGCCATGCGCGTGGCGCGCGCGGTGGATGCGGCCGAGCGCGATCCGGCCGAGGCCGCATTCGCGCGTATCGCCACCGCGCTGGGAAAGTATTGGCTGTGCAAGCGCGCGCCGGCCTTCGTCAACGAAGCGCAGGAATGCCTGGGCGGTGCGGGTTATGTCGAGGAATCGATGTTGCCGCGACTGTACCGGCAGGCGCCGCTGAATTCGATCTGGGAAGGCAGCGGCAACATCCAGTGCCTGGACGTGCTGCGTGCGCTGGCGCGCGAGCCGGCCAGCGCGGCGGCGCTGCTGGCCGAGTTGGAGACCGCGGCGGGTGCGAACGCGGACTACGACAAGGCATTGGACGCGCTGCGCGCGCCGCTGGCCGGCAACGGCGAGGTGGACGAATACGCCGCGCGCCGCATCAGCGAGCGCATCGCGCTGGCGTTGCAGGCGGCGCTGCTGTTGCGCAGCGCCAGTCCTGCTGCCGAGGCATTCGTGCGCAGTCGCCTGGCCGGCGCGCACGGGCTGGCGTTCGGCACGCTGGACGCGGATGTGCCGGTGGAGGAGTTGTTGGCGCGGGTGTTGCCCTGACTGGTGGGTGAGACAGCGGGCGCCGTACCCTCACCCCAACCCCTCTCCCGGTGGGAGACGGGCTAGTCGGCTGTTCCTTCTCTCCTCAGGAGAAGGTGCCCCGAAGGGGCGGATGAGGGTACGGGCGCAGCCTCGTGCACCCAAACTCCGCGAGTCGCTTCGCGTCGTACCCTCACCCCAACCCCTCTCCCGGCGGGAGAGGGGCTAGTCGGCTGTTCCTTCTCCCCTCGGGAGAAGGTGCCCCGAAGGGGCGGATGAGGGTACGGGCGCAGCCTCGTGCACCCAATTCCGCGAGACGCTTCGCGCCGTACCCTCACCCCAACCCCTCTCCCGGCGGGAGAGGGGCTAGCCGCTGTTCCTTCTCCCGTCGGGAGAAGGTGCCCTGCAGGGGCGGATGAGGGTACCGCCAGCCAGTGCGGCTAATGCCGCGTCCCGCGCTTGCCGCCGCCCTTGGCCTGGGTCGCCTCCACCGACAGGGTGAAGCTGCGTTCCTCGCCGTCCAGCATCGCGCCGACGCCGACCAGTTGGCGCTTGATTTCCTCGCCGCGGCCGTTGCGGATCGTCACCACCACCGTGTACTCCCACGCGGTGCCGTCGGCAGGATGCTGGATGGTGCCCTGCACGCGCAGCGGCACCGTCGCGGTCGCCGCCGATTGCTGCAGCACCGCCGAGTCGAAGCGCAGGTGGTGCTTGCAGGCCGGGCAGACGCTGGCGCTTTCCAGGATCGTCGCCTTGCAGTGGGGACAGGTCCGGGTCGCCCCCGGGGTGCCGGGACGCGGCGTGCTCATGCGCCGGCGTCGGGCTCCGTGGTCGGCTTGCCGCCCTTGCGACCCTTGTCGTCTTCCCAGCCGAAGTCGGCCTGGCCGCGCATCCGCGCGCCGGAGGCCACGGTCAGCGAGCCGGCCTTGACGTCGCCGATCAGCGCGCCGGAGGCCAGCAACTCCACCTGCGAGGCCGATTCGATGTTGCCTTCCAGCTCGCCGGCGATGATCACCTTGTTGGCGCGCACGCCGCCGCTGAGCTTGGCCCCGGTCTCGATGGTCAGGTCGCCCTGCACGTTGACGTCGCCCTTGAACTTGCCGGCGATGCGGATGTGGCCGGTGCCTTCGATCTTGCCTTCGATGGTGATGTCGGCAGCGATCAGCGACTCCTTTGCCGCCGGCGCTGCGGCGCGTACGGGGAGGGGAGCGGCCGCGGCGACGCTGACCGCGGACTCGCCGAGCGCCGGTTCGGTGACCGGCCGTGGCTCGGGCACTGCGGTGCCGCCGGGCGTGCCAGGCAGCGGCAGGCCATCCTTGCGCGGGGTACCCTGATCTTTCCAGATGGACATGCGAAGACGTCTCCAGTCGGGGGAAAGCCGACTATCCCCGCTCTACCGCTCAGGTTTTGTGACAACCATCGCTAAAGCGCGCTTCGTACGCCGCGAGCGGATCCACGGCCTGCAGCGCGATCGAATGGGACGCTTTCCCTTATCCGGCGGTCTGGGCGGCAGGCACCCAGGCGCAGCGCGCCTTCCGCCTTCTCATTGGGACGCGATTGTCCTCAGCCCATACCGTCCAGCGCCGGATCGAACTGCTGCACCTGGTTGCGGCCGCTGCGCTTGGCCCGGTACAGCGCCGCATCGGCCTTGCGCAGCAGGGTGGTGGCGACCACGCCGTCGCGCGAATAGCTGGCCAGCCCGATCGAGAGCGTCACCCCCGGCAGCGCCTTGCCGTCCAGCGTGGTGCTCATCTGCTGCGCGGCGCTGCGGATCTGCTCGGCGATCGCCAGCGCCGCCTCCGCGCCGGTTTCCGGCAGGATCACGGTGAATTCCTCGCCGCCGTAGCGGCAGGCGATGTCCTCGCCGCGCAGCCGCGAGGCGAGCATCTGCCCGACCGCGGCGAGCAGGCTGTCGCCGCCGCCATGGCCGTGCAGGTCGTTGAAGTGCTTGAAGTGGTCCACGTCCAGCATCAGCAGCGACAGCGGCACCGAGCGGCGTGCGCAGCGCGCCAGTTCGTGGTTCAGCGACTCCTCCAGATAGCGGCGGTTGAACAGGCCGGTGAGCGGGTCGCGGATCGACTGCATGCGCAGCGATTCGCGCAGGCGCAGGTTGCTCAGCGCCAACGACAGCTGCTCGGCGGCCGCCTCGGCGATGGCGATGCGCGGCAGCGGCCCGGGGCCGGGACCGGCCAGGAACACGAAGCCCAGTTGCGTGCCCTGCGCGGACAGCGGAATGCAGGCGCTGCTGGCGCCGACCGCCTGCGGATCGTCGAGCAGATGCGCGCACGCCGAGTCGTGGCGCAGCGCGTGCACGAAGTGCGCCTTGTCGCGACGCAGCGCCCAGCATTCCTCCGGCGCCACCGCCGGTTCGCTGCGCACCGGCGCCTGGCCCCAGGCGACGATGGATTCGGCGCGATCGCGCGACGCGCGCAGCAGGTACACGCTGCCGCCGGCGTCGGGCATCAGCGCGGCGAGCATGCGCGCGGTCACCTCCAGCGCTTCCTTGGGGTCCACGCAGCTCTGCAGCAGACCGGTGTAGCGGCTGAGCGCGTTGAGATCGGCGCTGGTGCGCTCCAGGTCGCGGATACTGGCGGCCAGCTTTTCGTTGGCGACCGAGGCGGCCTGCTCGGCATTGCTGCGGCTGCGCAATTCGCGGAACAGCAACGCGTAGACCACGCCCACGCTGCCCAGGCCGAACGGAATCCCGGCCAGGGCCAGCGCGAGCAGAAGATCGGAACTGCGCTGGTTGGAACGGTCGCGGCTCTGCAGCAGCTGTTGCTCCAGCTCGGTCATCTGCTGCACGTGGTCGCGGATCGCGCTGGAATCCTTGAACACGCTCGGCGCCATCGCGCGTTGCAGCGCGTCCAATCCGTCGCGCTGGTAGATCTCGAGCATCTGCTGCATCTGCGTCAGCCGCGCCTGCACGATGCGTTGCAGGATGTCCAGGTTCGCGATCTGTACCGGGTTGTCGACCACCAGGCCGCGCAGCTGCGCCAGATGCCGCGGCACGCGTTCGGCGCTGTCGCGGTAGTTGCTGAGGTAGGCCTGGTTGCCGGTGAGTTCGTAGCCGCGCGCCGCGGTTTCGGCCAGCAGCAGGGTCGATTGCACTTCGTCGATGCTGCGCAGCACCTGGTGAGTGTGGGCCACGCGCGCCGCATCGGAGATCGAACGCTGTGCGCCGGAAAACACCCCGAACCCGATCGAGACGAAGACCAGGGCGGAAAACAGAAGCGCTAGGCGGGTTCTGATCCGCACGCGTTGGAACGTCGACATGGGGGAATTGTAACCAGGGACCGGATCGGCAGAACCCTCGCGTGCAAAAGGTGGCGTAGGTCACGCCACGGCGCGGCCGGGTTGCGACATCGGCGCAGCAACGCCGGTTTTACTGGGGACGTGGCGGCGCGGTTCGCGGCGCCGCCACGCTAGCCGCCGCACTCGTGCGCAATGCGCGAGTGCGGCGGGCGAATGCGATCAATGCTTCTCTTTGTCGCCGTTGTGCGGATCTTCGTTGGCGTTCTCGCGCGCCTTGTCGGCGAGCTTCTGCGCCGCGCTGGCGGTGGCCTCGCTGGCGTCGGCCGCGGCTTCCTTGGCAGCGGCCGAGGCATCCTGCACCGCCTCGGAGTTGGCGGCGCGGTGCGCCGCGTCGCGGGCGTCGGTGGCGATTTCGTGGCCGGTCTGCGCGGCCTGGTCGGCGGCTTCCTTGGCCGCTTCGCCGGTCTGCTCCGCAGCCACCTTGGCGTCGCGCTGCGCTTGCTGCGCTTCCGGGCCTTGGCAGGCGGCCAGCGCCAGGGCGCCCAGCAGGGCCACTGCCACGATCGGGGTCTTGTTCATGCGCGTTCTCCATTGCGGGTTGATGCGGCGCAGCCTAGGCGGGCGCGCATGCAGCCGGTGTCAATGCCGGCGATCGCCACCGGCTCGCGTTCAGGAACTTCGCCGGCGCAGCCGATGGTGGCGCAGCAGATCCCACGTCCACAAACCCAGCGCCAGTGCCGCGCTGAGCGGGACCGGGATCGACTGGGCCATGCTGGGGGTCAGGAAGGCCAGCCAGAGAATGGTGCTGTTCGGGCGGTAGGGGCGCCCGCTTCGCCGCCATAGCCGCACCATCGACAAGAACAACGCGATGGTGGCGATGACGCCGCCGGCCAGCTGCTGTCCGGGGATCTCGCTCACGCCCAGGCCGATACCGGCCAGCAGCGGAACGAACGACCAGCGTAGCCAGTGCGGTGCCGGCGAACGAGTGTCCGACTCCGCTTCGCCCTGCCAGCGCAGCAGCGTGCCGGCGAGCAGCCACGCGGCCCACAGCGCCAGGATCGCCAAGGCGGCCAGGCCGCTGCGCGCCAGCGCGAAGGTCATCGGCACCGGATCCGGCGACCAGGCGCTGGCGGCGCTCGCCAGCAGCACCACACTGGCCACCAGCAGCGCGGTGGCGGCGCAACGCAGCAGGCCGACCAACAGCCGCGCCCGGGTCAGGTAGCCGGCCTCGCTGGCGCTCATCCAGAAATCGATCTGTTGCGGGTCCACCGGTGCGGGCAGGGTGTGCAGACGGCCCTGATCCAGGCGCAGCAGCAATCGGCGCAGCGCCAGCGGCCGCCCCGGCATCAAGCTCGCCCATAGCGCCTGCGGCAGCGCAAACGGACGGGTCAGCTGGCGCATCAGCGCGGGCACCCGATATTCGTCGGCGGTGGCGGGATACACCCGCCGAGCCAGCGTCTCGGCGTTTGCCGGCTGCATTTCCCAGGCCAGGTGCAGGCGCTCCTGCAGCATCGGCAAGGCCTGCGCCGCAGGGCCGGCGGCGATGTCGTCCAGGCCGAAGAAGCCGAGCAGGATCGCGAAATTGTCGCGCTGGATCGGTGGCAGTCGCTGCTGCAATCGATGGCTCAACAGCCAGCCGACCTGCGCCTTGTCGCGTAGCGACCACAGCGTAGGTTGACCTTCCAGCCACTGCTGCAGCGCCTGCGGCTCGGCGCGCGTGGCCACGGCGAGGAGATCGTCGCACAGCGCTTCGGGGTCGCACGGCGGCGGCGTAGCCGCGTCGACCTGCGGCGCTGGCGTCGGCGGGTGCTGCGTCGGGTGTGGGGCCTCACCCTCGGTCTCGGGGCGTGGCCGGTGGCTGTCGAGGAAATCGCCGTGCGTGGCGGACGCCGCTGCCGGAGTCGACTGCGCGTCGCGCCGATCGTCGCCGTCGCCATCGTTGGCGGCAAGGTTGCCAGCAACGGTCGCGGTCTGCGCAGCTGCACGAGCAGTGTTGTCTTCAACCTCTTCGATATCCTCGTCGGCATCGGCATCGGCATCGGCATCGGCATCGGCATCGTCGCCGCGCGCTCGCGCCCAGGCCAGCGCGGCCTGGTAGGCCGCGTGCAGTTGCTGGAAACCTTCCGGGTCGGTGTCCGGGCGATGCTGGCGCAGCAGCTTGGCGTAGCTGCGCTTGATCGCGGTTTCGTCGGCATCCGGCGGCAGTTGCAGCCACCGCAACGCCCAGTTCAAGCGCGACGCTCCAATGCGTCCAGCGCCTCGCCGAGCTGTCGGCGATGATCGTCGATCAGGCGCAGGTCCTGGGTGTCGAGCGCGCCGCGGAAGGCGACGATCCAGGCCTGGATCTGTTCGCGCAGGTCCAGGCATTCCTCGTACATGCGTTCGGCGCGCGCCAGCAGGCTCAGGTTGTCCTGCTGTTCGCGCGGATGGATCTTCAGCGCCTGCAACGCGGCCAGCCGTTCGCGGATCTGTTCGGTGCCGAGCAGGCCGGGATTCTGTTCCAGGATCAGTTCGTGCTTGAGGCCGCTGTGGTGCTCGGTCACTTCCACCTGCAGCAGGCCGTTGTTGTCGTAGGTGAAGCGGGTGGTGACGCCTTTCTCGGCAGTGGGCAGGTGTTTGGGCAGCGGCACCCGCAGTTCGCCGAGCTTGATGTTCTTGGCCACCAGCGGACTCTCGCCCTGGTAGACATCGATCACCAGGTGTTCCTGCTCGTCGTGGACCGGGTAGAAGCTGTCCTCGCGGCTGATCGGCACGGTGCTGTTGCGCTGGATGATCGGATGGAACAGGCCGGTGCGCAGCTGGCCGTGCGCGTCGCGCGCGGCGACTTCGGTACCGAGCGTATACGGGCACACGTCGGTGAGGATCACTTCTTCCAGCGCGGCATCGCGCGCCTTCATCCCGGCCGCCACCGCCGCGCCCAGCGCCACCGCCTGGTCGGGATTGATGTGGCGCATCGGCAGCCGCCCGAACATGCGCGTGACCAGCTTGGCGACCAGCGGCATCCGCGTCGCGCCGCCGACCAGCACGATCTCGTCCAGCTGCGCCGGCTGCAGCCGCGCATCGCGCATCGCCCGTTCCAGTGGCGCGCGCATGCGCTGCACCAGCGGTTCGGCCAGGCGGTTGAAGCGTTCCTCGTGCAGCGTCCAGTGCAAGGCCTGGCCGGCCACGCCGATCTGTACGGTCGCTTCCTGGCCGCTGGACAGCGCGCGCTTGGCCGCTTCCAGCCGCCGCCGCAGCTGGCCGCTCTCCTGCACGCTCAGCGCCTGCGGCGCGAGCGCATGGTCGGCCAGGAAGGCCTGCAGCAGCAGTTCCAGGAAATCCTCGCCGCCGAGGAAGTTGTCGCCGGCGCTGGCGTGGACCTCGATGACGCCTTCGAACATCTCCAGGATCGACACGTCGAAGGTGCCGCCGCCCAGGTCCAGCACCAGGAAGCGGCCATGGCCCTGGCGTTCCTGCAGGCCGTAGGCGAGGGCAGCCGCGGTGGGTTCGTTGATCAGCCGCTCGACGCGGATGCCGGCCAGTTCGCCGGCCGCGCGGGTCGCCTTGCGCTGGGCATCGGAGAAATACGCGGGCACGCTGATGACGGCCTCGTGCACTTTTTCGCCGAGTGCGGCTTCGGCATCGGCCAGCAACGAGCGCAGCACCATCGCCGACAGTTCTTCCGGGCGGAAGCGATGCTCGCCCAGCACGGTTTCGCGGTCGCTGCCCATCCAGCGCTTGAACGCCGCCACGCTGCGCTGCGGATGGCTGACCAGGCGTTCGCGCGCGGCCTGGCCGACCAGGATGCCGCTGTCGTCGACGCTGACCACCGACGGGGTCAGCAACTCGCCGAGCGCGTTGGGAAACAAGCGGCTGCCTTGCTCGAAGTAGGCGCCGATCAGCGAATGGGTGGTGCCGAGGTCGATACCGACGATCATTGGCAAGTCCGTTGCGAAAGAAATTCGGCCTGGAGGTGACAGCGCCGATGGCGCCGGCCAAGCGCTCGCGCTCGCCAATGATAGCGTCGGCCGAAAGCCTGGCGCAGCGGGCAGCGCCGGTATCGCGCATGCGCTTGGGCGAATCGCGGGCAAAGAAAAAGCCGCTGGCGAACCAGCGGCTTCTTCAGACGTGCCTGAAGCGAGAAGTTATTACTTCTTGGCTTCTTCGGCAGCGTCCTTGGCCTTGTCGGCGGTGTCGTCAGCAGCCTTGGCGGTGTCGGCAGCCTTGTCGGCAGCGGCATCGGTCGGGGCAGCGGCGGCGGCCTGCGAAGCGTCGGCAGCGGTGTTGGCAGCGGTAGCGGCCGTGTCGGCAGCAGCCTGGGCGGAATCGGCGGTGGCGGCACCGGCGGCCGAAGCCTGGTCGGCAGCAGCCTGCGCGTCGGTGGCGGCTTCGTTAGCCGAAGCAGCGGCGTCCTGCGCCTGCTCCTGCTTCGAGCATGCGGCCAGGGCCAGGCCCAGGGCCATTGCGATCAGCAGCTTGTTGATGCTCATGTGTGTCTATCCTCGTCGTTTAGTTAGGCAACGCGCTATTGCGCGCCCTCAACATGATGACAAGCCAAAGTCGGCTGTCAAGCGCACGCGCATTCATTTTTGTGTTTTAAGGGTTAATTCCAATCAAATCAATTCGATGGCGACCGCTGTCGCCTCGCCACCGCCGATGCACAGGGTTGCGATTCCGCGGCGTCCGCCGCGCGTGCGCAACGCGTTTAGCAATGTCACCACCAGCCGCGCGCCGGATGCGCCGATCGGATGGCCGAGCGCGCAGGCGCCGCCGTTGACGTTGACCTTGGCCGGGTCCAGTCCCAGTTCCTTGATCGGCACCATCGGCACCACCGCGAAGGCTTCGTTGATTTCGAACAGGTCGACCTGGTCCAGGCTCCAGCCGACCTGCTCGAGCAGCTTCTTGATCGCGCCGACCGGAGCGGTGGTGAACCACTCCGGCGCCTGCGAGAACGTGGCGTGGCCGGCGATCCGCGCCAGCGGCACCACGCCGCGGCGGGCCGCGTCGTTGGCGCTGAGCAGTACCGTGGCGGCGGCGCCGTCGGAGATGCTGGAGGAGCTGGCGGCGGTGACCGTGCCATCCTTCTTGAACGCCGGTTTCAGCGTGGGGATCTTGGCGATGTCGGACTTGCCTGGTTGCTCGTCGCTGGCGAACACCGCCTCGCCCTTGCGGGTGGCCACGCGCACCGGAACGATCTCCGCGTCGAACGCGCCATCGCGCTGCGCGGCCTGCGCACGCGTCACCGACTCGATCGCGTAGGCGTCCTGGTCCTGGCGGCTGAAGCCGAACTTCTCCGCAGTGGCCTCGCCGAACACGCCCATGGCCTGGCCGTCGTCGGGGTTGGTCAGGCCGTCCCAGGCCATGTGGTCGACCGCCTGGAAGTTGCCGTAGCGGTTGCCGGTGCGCGAATTCGGCAGCAGGTGCGGGGCGTTGCTCATCGATTCCATGCCGCCGGCGACGACGATGCTGGCCGAGCCGGCCTTGATCAGGTCGTGGCCGAGCATGATCGCCTTCATGCCCGAGCCGCAGACCTTGTTGATCGTGGTGGCGCCGGTGGCGTCGGGCACGCCGGCGGCGCGCGCGGCCTGGCGCGCCGGCGCCTGGCCGAGGTTGGCCGGCAGCACACAGCCCATGATCACTTCCGACACGTCGGCGGCGGGGATGCCGGACTGCTCCAGCGCGGCGCGGATGGCCGTGGCGCCGAGTTCCGGCGTGGGCACGCCGTTGAACTGGCCCAGGAAGGCGCCGATGGCGGTGCGCTTGGCCGCGGCGATGACGATCTCGGTCATGGCAAACCTTTACGAAAGATTAGTCGCCGATTATCTGCCTCGGGGCGACTTCTGCCAATCGCGGCGCGTTGGCAGGATCGTGGCGGCGTAGATTGTCGATGTGGATTCCGGTGTAGATTCATGCCAATTCAGGCCGCCTGTTTGCGGCCGCTAACGCAACGTTGCCTGCCGACTTGGCCGGTGTGCTTATCTTCGGAGAGAGATCATGCGGAAGTTGATGGCCCGGTCGCTGCTGGCGACCGCACTGGCGATGGCGTTGACCTCGTGCGGCGGTGGCGGCGGTGGCGGGCTGACCCGCAGCGATCCGCCGCCGACCTCGCCGCCGCCGAGCTCACCCCCGCCGCCGCCGCCGCCGACCTCTCCCCCCACCTCGCCGCCGACCTCGCCGCCACCGCCGCAGCCGGCGTTCGACGCGCATCTGGCGCTGACCAACACGCTGGCCGCGCACAACGCCGGCTACGACGGCAGCGGCTATCGCATCGGCGTGGTCGACACCGGCGTGAACCGCAACCACCCGGCCCTGGCCGGACGCGTGGTGTCCAACCTGATCTATGTCGATCCGGCCAAGAACAACGTCAACGTCGACGATGTCGACGGCCACGGCACCACGGTCGCGCAGCTGGCCGCGGGCAAGGCGGTGGGCGCGTGGCCCGGCGGCATCGCGCCCGGCGCGCAGATCGTGTCGGCGCGCATCATCAGCGACACCTCGCCCGACGACGACGGCAGCGGCGAGGGCAACCAGACCAGCGGCGCGCTGGGCCTGGCCTCCGTCCACCAGGACCTGATCAATGCCGGGGTCAAGGTGATGAACAATTCCTGGGGCGGCATCTACTGGACCGATCCGACCGCGACCAACGCCATCGCCAACGAATACCGCCCGTTCGTGCTGAGCAATGGCGGGCTGGTGGTGTTCGCCGCCGGCAACGAAGCCAAGGCCGATCCGTCGGACGTCGCCGCGCTGCCCAGCCAGCCCGGCCCCGGCGGCAGCCGTCCGGCGGCGGACCTGGAGCGCGGCTGGCTGGTGGTGGCCGCGGTGGATGCGAGTACCGGGACCAAGCTGGAGTCGTATTCCAATGCCTGCGGCGTGGCCATGCATTACTGCCTGGTGGCGCCGGGCACGGAAGTGTTCGTCGATCCCAAGGCGACCACCGCCACCGCCAATCCTGACTACTACTACGGCAGCGGCACCTCGTACGCGGCGCCGTTGGTCTCCGGCGCCGCGGCGCTGGTGTGGCAGGCGTTTCCCTACTTCAGCAACGACCTGCTGCGGCAGACCCTGCTCGGCACCGCCACCGACCTGGGCACGCCCGGGGTGGATGCCACCTTCGGCTACGGTCTGCTCAACGTCGGCAAGGCGGTGCTGGGGCCGGCCAGGTTCGACTGGGGCGACGTCAGCGTGTCGTTCAGCGGCAGCTCGACCTGGGCCAACGACATCGCCGGCAGCGGCGGCCTGATCAAGCAGGGCAGCGGCACCTTGACCCTGAGCGGCACCCAGAACAGCTACAGCGGCACGACCCAGGTGCAGGCCGGTACGCTCAGCGCGGCCAGCCTGGGCGGCTCCAACGTGACGATCAGCAACGGCGCCACCTTCATCGGTACCGGGCCGCTGCGCGGCAACGTCAGCAATGCCGGCACCTTCCAGGTCGGTGCCGCGGCGCTGAGCCTGAGCGGCAACTACGTGCAGGACAGCAACGGCCGGTTGGCGCTGCTGGTCGGCGACAAGCTCTCGGTGACCGGTACGGCGACGCTGCAGGGCGGCTCGCTGTACGTGCTCGGCAAGCGCGACTACGTGGTCAACAACACCGCCTACAAGGTGCTCGAAACCAGCGGCGGACTCAGCGGCACGTTCGCCTCGGTGACCACGCCGTCGAACGTGTTCCTGACCTCGTCGCTGGCCTACGACAGCACCAGCGCCTCGATCACCGTGCAGGCGCTGAGCGTCACCGCCACGGCGGCGAGTTTCGGCAGCATCACCGCTGCCACGCTCGCCTCCGCCACGCGGGTGGATGCGGCGTTCGCGCAGCTTGATTCGCAACTGAGCCGGGATCCGGCGACGGTCGATGCGTCGCTGCTGAAGGCGGCCGGCGCGGTGCAGCAGTCGCCAAGCGCGGCCGCTGCGGCGGCGACGCTGCGCAGCCTGTCCGGCGAAGCGCATGCGGCCGCTACCGCGATGACCTTCGACAGCATCGACCTGCAGCGGCGCGCGCTGTCCGGCCGCTTCGACAGCCTGGTCGCGCAGCCGCGTGCGATCGGCGCGTGGAGCCAGCGCATGGGCGACACCGGGCAGGGCAGCTTCGCCGGCAGCCAGTTCCAGCTCGACGGCTGGATGATGGGCCAGGACCTGCGCCTGGGCGAGCACGGCGTGGCCGGTTTCGCCTTCGGCGAGAGCCGCGCCGACG
This sequence comes from Xanthomonas sp. SI, assembly GCF_014236855.1. NCBI lineage: Bacteria > Pseudomonadati > Pseudomonadota > Gammaproteobacteria > Lysobacterales > Lysobacteraceae > Xanthomonas > Xanthomonas sp. SI. Next base: position 3,480,030 of record NZ_CP051261.1, on the reverse strand, counting down.
GTGGCGGCGACGGCGGCCTGGACCACAGCCGCGACCGCCAGGTGCAGGGCCAGGCCTATCTCGGTGCGGTCGCCGGCAATGCCTACGCGCTGGCGCAGCTGGGCAGCGGGCAGTACCGGCGCCAGCTCGACCGCAGCCTGCTGCTCGGCGATAGCGTCGCCGATGCGTCCAGCCGCTACGCCGGACGCTTCCTGTCCAGCAGCGTCGAAGTCGGCTACCGCTTCGGGCGCGGCAAGGCGTCGCTGACCCCGTACGCCGGCGCCGACTACAGTCGCATCGACAGCGACGGCTTCCGCGAGCAGGGCGGCGACGGCTTCGGACTGATGGCCGCGGCCGCGTCCTCTTCGCGCAGCCAGGCGTTGGCCGGTCTGCGTGCTAGCTACGGCGGGCGCGGCTGGTCGCTGCAGGGCTATGCCGAATGGCAACAGACCCTGGCCGCGCAAGGACTGCAGCGCCAGGCCAGCTTCGTCGGCGTGGACGCCTGGGCGCCGCTGGTGGATCTGCAGCCGGCGCGTTCGGGCGGGCTGTTCGGCGCGAGCCTGGATCGGCGCTGGGGCAGCAGCGCGCTGGGCATCGGCTACGACCGGCGCTTCGGCCCGCGCGGCGACGATCATGCGATGTCGCTGCGGTATCGGTTGGGGTTCTGATGTAGCGCGGGCTTGGTGCGGCCCGCGCTTTATTCGCAGAGGAGGCTTCGGCCTTGACGCGCTGAGGTAGCGCCAGGTTTCCCGCTTCGCTTGTCGCGGCTGAAGCCGCTCCTACAGGGGCGCTTGGGCCAGGCGATGCGGTGCCGGCTTATCGTCGGCAGGCGCTCTTGATTCGTGGAGGAGGCTGCGGCTGACGCGCCGAGGCAGCGTCAGGTTCCCTCTTCGTTTGTCGCGGTTGAAGCCGCTCCTACAGGGGCATTCGGCTGCCGATGGCGTGCCGGCTCTTGTGGGAGGGACTTCAGTCCCGACGCGCTGCGCGTCGGGAGTTCTGTTGTTGGCTCGTCTACTCGCCGCGCAGATGCCCCATCGAGCGCGGGGCGGTGCGGCCCAGCGGCAGCTTGAGCTTGCCGATGGCGTGCATGCGCGCTTCGGCGATGCGGTCGGCGGCCTGCTGCGGCGGGATGTTGTCGCGCTCGGACAGGTCGAAGATCTTGCCGAGGTTGTGGTACAGGCTGCGGATCAGGCGCATCGCGCGTTCGCGGTTGTAGCCGTCGATCTCCAGCGACACGTTCATCACTCCGCCGGCGTTGACCGCGTAGTCCGGGGCGTAGAGGATGCCGCGGCGATGCAATTCTTCGCCCACTGCGGCGTTGGCCAGCTGGTTGTTGGCGGTGCCGCAGATGATCTTCGCCTTCAGCCGCGGCAGGGTGGCTTCGTCGATCGCGCTTTCCAGCGCGCACGGCGCCAGCACGTCGGCGGCCACGTCGTAGATCTCGTCCGGCTTGACCGCCTCGGCGCCGTATTCGGCGACCGCGCGTTCCACCAGCGCCTGGTCCAGGTCGGTGACGTACAGCTTGGCGCCGCGCTCCTTCAGCAGCTTCACCAGCTCCATGCCGATGTGGCCCAGGCCCTGCACGGCGATGCTGGTCTTGCCGATCTCCTCGTGGCCGAGCTTGCGCTGCAGCGAAGCCATCAGCGCCTGCAGCGCGCCATAGGCGGTGAACGGGGCCGGATCGCCGGAGCCGCCGTGCACCTGGTGCACGCCGGTGACGTATTCGGTCTCCAGGTAGATCTGTTCCATGTCGTTGACGTCGGTGCCGACGTCCTCGGCGGTGATGTAGCGCCCGCCCAGCGAATCCACGTAGCGGCCGAAGGCGCGGAACAGGGCCTCGGCCTTGTCGGCCTTGGGATCGCCGATGATCACCGCCTTGCCGCCGCCGATGTTCAGCCCGGCCAGCGCGTTCTTGTAGGTCATGGTGCGGCTGAGCCGCAGCGCGTCGTGCAGCGCGGCCTCGGTGTTGGGATAGGGGCGCATGCGCACGCCACCCAGCGCGGGGCCGAGCACGGTGTTGTGGATGGCGATGATCGCCTGCAGGCCCACGTCGCGGTTGTTGCAGAAGACGACTTGTTCGTGGCCGGTGGTGGCTAGCGTTTCGAAAAGCATGGGGGCTCCGCTGGCGTTGCAGGTGTAGGACACCTTGGTTCCAGGAACTTGCCTAGTGAGGGTGCGCAAAACGAAAAACGCGACGGGTTCCGGAACGGGTCCTGATCGTCGCGATAGGCGCATTTTAAAGCAATTGCCTGCGGACCGTGCACTCTGCGGGCGGACTCTGCAGACCCGCGCGGCATAGGCATCTCGGTGCCGGCTGCGACGCTCCGATGGCGCCGGGGCGCGGTGCGGAGGGCATCTTTCTCCACCCGGCGCCGATCGCTGCGCCGTTCAGCGCGTGGCGGTCTCGTCGGCGAAGAGGGTGCCGGCCGCTTGCGGTCCGAGCAGGCGTTCGCGCAGTGCGCGGGTCTGCTGCGCTTGCTGTTCCTGGTCGATGCCGTGCGGCGCGCCTGCCGCTTCGGCCTGCAGATATGCGGCGTAGCGATCGAACCAGGCAAGGATCTGACCCGCCTGCGCCGCGGGCATCGCGGCCAGGTCGCGTTCCAGGTCCTGGCGCTGCGTCGCCACGGCCTGTGCATCCACTGGCGTCAGATGGCGGTCCAGGTAGCGCCGCAATGCCGGATCCGGCAGCAGCTGGCCTTGCCGATCGAAGCTGGGTTCGTCGATGGTCGGGGAGGCGCTCGGCGCAGCCGGCGCGCTGGCGACGGGCGTGGCGATGCGTTTGCGCGCCGCGACGGTCTTCGCCGTGGCGTCGATGGCGTCGCCGAGTCCGCGGTGCGAGGCCGCATCGGTGGGACGTTCGCGCCATGCGGCGACGCTGGCGATCGCCACCGCCAGCACGGTGATGGCGATCGCATAGGTGCCTGGCGGAACGCGCGACGGCATCGCTAGGACGCCATGCGCAGACAGCCCGCGCCACGGAAGGCTGGCGCCGACGACGACGGCTGGAACGCACGCGACAGCGAATGCCTGGACATGCGTTATCTCGGGAACCGGCGGGTGCCGTGGTTCGCGCACTATCGCAAAGCGCGATGAAGACGGTCACGACGCCACGCAGCATTGTGGCGGCGCGGACCGTTGCCGCGCCGCCAGGCCGCGGCCTAGCGATGCACCCAATAGCCGCCGTGGAAGCGGTAGGCCGGGCCGCGATGCTCCCAGCGCGGGCCGACATAGACATAGCCCGGGCGTGCGGCCACGTAGCGGCCGGCGACCCAGACATGGCGGCGGCCGTTCCACTGCCAGTAGCCCGGCGCCCAGACGTAGCCCGGCCGCACCACCACGCGTTCGAAGCGCGGCGGCGGCGGCGCGGTCCGCACCGACAGTTCCACCACCGAGCGCGCCTGCGCGGGCGCGGCCAGCATGCCGCCGGCGAGCGCGCTGCCGAGCAGGGAGGCCAGCAACAAGGGACGAATGGACATGCGATTCTCCAGGGACATCGGCGGTGTGCCGACGTCAACGCAAACGCGGCAGGCGCCGCCGCTGTTGACGCATCGCGTTGCCGCATTCATGTCCCGGATAGCTACGCGCGCCACGGCATCCGGCGGCACGTCCATCGCCAGCGCGCCGGTCGCCGCATGTTGCAGCGCAACCTGCCCACGCTGCGCTGCGCGCCTAGAATTGCGGCATTCTCTTGCCGATGTCTTCCCGATGAGCATTCCCGCGTCCCGCGTGCCGCTGCCGCAAGCCGACACCAGCCCGCTGCGCTTCGTCACCGCTGCCAGCCTGTTCGACGGCCACGATGCGGCGATCAACATCATGCGCCGGCTGATCCAGGCGCAAGGCGCGGAGGTGATCCATCTTGGCCACAACCGCAGCGTCGAGGACGTGGTGCGCGCGGCATTGCAGGAGGACGCCGACGCGATCGCGCTGTCCTCCTACCAGGGCGGCCACGTCGAGTATTTCAAGTACATGGTGGACATGCTGCGCGAACGCGGCGCCGGCCACGTGCGGGTGTTCGGCGGCGGTGGCGGCACCATCACCCCGGAGGAGATCGCCGAGCTGCAGGCCTACGGCGTGGAGCGCATCTACCACCCCAACGACGGGATGAAGATGGGCCTGGTGGAGATGATCGAGGACGTGGTGGCGCGCGCTTCGCGCGCGCGGGACTCGGGATTTTCGCGGGACTCGGGACCCGGGACTCGGGACCCGGGGCAAGCCGGCGCCTCGCTGCCGCACATCGACGACGAGATCGGCATCGGCAAGGTGTTGTCGGCGATCGAGGATGGCGCGTTCTCCGAATCCGAGTTGGCCCTGCTGCGCAAGCAGTGGCAATCCGGCCTGCCAGGCACCTCCGAGTCCCGAGTCCCCAATTCCGAATCCCGCACCCGGCACGCAGCGCCGGTGCTGGGCCTGACCGGTACCGGCGGCGCCGGCAAGTCGTCGGTCACCGACGAATTGCTCAACCGCTTCCTGGCCGGCTTCCCGCAGATGCGCATCGCGGTGGTGTCGGTGGATCCGAGCCGGCGCCGCACCGGCGGCGCGCTGCTCGGCGACCGCATCCGCATGAACGCCTTGCGCAGCCCGCGCGTGTACATGCGCTCGATGGCCACGCGGCGCCAGCATGCGGCCACCAACCGGGTGCTGAAGGACTGCATCGCGTTCCTGAAAGGCATCGGCTACGACTTGGTGATCGTGGAGACCGCCGGCATCGGCCAGAGCGATTCGGAGATCGTCGACCTGGTCGATTTCCCGGTGTACGTGATGACCAGCGATTACGGCGCGCCGAGCCAGTTGGAGAAGATCGACATGCTCGACTTCGCCGAACTGGTGGTGCTGAACAAGTACGACCGGCGCGGCGCCGAGGACGCGCTGCGCGACGTGCGCAAGCAGTGGCGGCGCAACCGCGTCGCGTTCCAGCTCGAGGACGAGGCGGTGCCGGTGTATCCGACCATCGCCAGCCAGTTCAACGATCCCGGCATCAGCTGGATGTTCGTCAACCTGTGCCGGCTGTTGCGCGCGAAGCTGGGCCTGGAGGCATCCGGCCCCGGAGCCGAATCGACCGACGCTGCGCGCCACGCCGCGCCGTCGCCGCATTGCGATTTCCAGCCGCAACTGGACACCACGCTGAAGGAGCCGCGCGCCACCGTGCTGATCCCCGGCGCGCGCGTGCGTTACCTGGCCGAGATCGCCGAACAGGGCCGCGCGCTCAACGCCGGCATCGAGCGCCAGGCCGAGGCCGCGGATCGCGCGCAATCGTTCTGGCAGTCGTTGCAGGAACTGCAGGACCCGCAGTTGCCGAAGCAGCTGGAGCTTTATGCAGTCGAGGAATTGCAGCCATCCGCTCGCAGCGCGGACGCGCCCGCCATGGCCCGTGTGGCCGTCGATGCGACCTTGCTGCTGCTGCGCCAGCGCTACAACGATGCGCTGCAGACGCTGTCCAGCGAATCGCTGAAGTTGCTGCGCGAGTGGCCGCAGCGGCTGAAGTCGATCACCGACGAAGTCACCGAATACGAAGTGCGCGGCAAGGCGATCCGCGTGGAGAACTACCGCCAGTCGCTGAGCCACCAGCCGATCCCGAAGATCGCCGCGCCGCGTTACAAGAGCTGGGGCGAACTGCTGCGCTTCCTCGGCAAGGAGAACCTGCCCGGCAGCTATCCCTATACCGGCGGCGTCTATCCGTACCGGCGTGCCGGCGAAGACCCGATCCGCATGTTCGCCGGCGAGGGCACGCCGGAGCGCACCAACCGCCGCTTCCACTACCTGAGCGTGGGTCAGCCGGCCGCGCGCCTGTCCACAGCCTTCGACAGCGTCACCCTGTACGGCGAGGATCCGGCGCCGCGCCCGGACATCTACGGCAAGATCGGCAATTCCGGGGTGAATATTCCCACCCTGGACGACATGAAGAAGCTGTACTCCGGCTTCGACCTGTGCGCGCCGACCACCAGCGTGTCGATGACCATCAATGGCCCGGCGCCGATGATCCTGGCGATGTTCATGAACACCGCCATCGACCAGCAGGTGGAGAAATACCTCAAGGCCGATGCGCAGCGCTGGGCGCAGGCCGAGCAGACCCTGGAGACCTTGTTCGAGGGCCGGCAGCGGCCGCGCTATCACGGCGAACTGCCGCCCACCAACGACGGCCTGGGCCTGGCCCTGCTCGGGGTCGGCGGCGATCAATTGGTCGACGCGCAGACCTATGCGCAGATCAAGGCGCAGACCCTGTCCAGCGTGCGCGGCACGGTGCAGGCCGACATCCTCAAGGAGGACCAGGCGCAGAACACCTGCATCTTCAGCACCGAGTTCGCGCTGCGCATGATGGGCGACATCCAGCAGTATTTCGTCGAGCAGAAGGTGCGCAACTTCTATTCGGTGTCGATCTCCGGCTATCACATCGCCGAGGCCGGGGCGAACCCGATCAGCCAGCTCGCCTTCACCCTGAGCAACGGTTTCACCATCGTCGAGTACTACCTGGCGCGCGGCATGCGCATCGACGATTTCGCGCCCAACCTGAGCTTCTTCTTCAGCAACGGCATGGATCCGGAGTACACCGCGATCGGCCGCGTGGCGCGGCGCATCTGGGCGCGGGCCATGCGCGAGCGCTACGGCGGCAACGAACGCAGCCAGATGATGAAGTACCACATCCAGACGTCGGGCCGCTCGCTGCATGCGCAGGAGATCCAGTTCAACGACATCCGCACCACGCTGCAGGCGCTGTACGCGCTGTTCGACAACTGCAACAGCCTGCACACCAACGCCTACGACGAGGCGATTACCACCCCGACCGAGGAAAGCGTGCGCCGCGCGGTGGCGATCCAGATGATCATCAACAAGGAGCTGGGGCTGAACTTCTGCGAGAACCCGTGGCAGGGCAGCTTCATCGTCGAGCAACTCACCGACCTGGTGGAAGAGGCGGTGTACAGGGAATTCGAGGCGATCAGCGAGCGCGGCGGCGTGCTCGGCGCGATGGACACCATGTACCAGCGCGGCAAGATCCAGGAAGAGAGCCTGTACTACGAGCACAAGAAGCACGACGGTAGCCTGCCGCTGGTCGGGGTCAATACCTTCCTGCCCAAGCAGCACGCCGGCGAGACCGCGACCCAGATCGAGCTGATCCGCTCCACCGAGGAAGAAAAGGGCCAGCAGATCGCCAACGTGCGCGACTGGCAGCAGCGCCGCAACGGCATTGCGCCGGCGCAGCCGCTGCCAGCAGAACCGGGCGAAGTTGCAGGCGCGCCTGTTCCCGGCGATGCGGCCGGCCTCGGCTATCTGCAGCGTGCCGCGCGCGAGCGCCGCAACGTCTTCGCCGCGCTGATGCAGGCGGTAAAGACCCACAGCCTGGGGCAGATCAGCCACGTGCTGTACGAAGTGGGCGGGGAGTACCGGCGCAACATGTAGCCGCCGGCCAACGGCGGCTGCGGCGCGTGCGCTGAGGGTGCCTGCAGCCATCCATGTCTGCGTTTGCCGCCGCCCAGCCCACTGGCTGCGGCATGCGCCTGGCGCCATTGCGGGCGCGGCCTGGGGAGACGCATAGTTGCGCATCGACGACTAGGGGGTGCGGCGGATGAAGATTTGGGGATCGCTACTGCTGCTGGCTTGCGCGGTGACCGCGCGGGCCGCGGCGCCGGCCGAGGACGGCACTGCGGGGCCGCTGTTCGACACGGTCGCCGCGCTGGACCAGCGCCTGTTCGGCGCCTACAACCGCTGCGACATGGCGGCGTTCGAGCAACTGTTCGTGCCCGACGTGGAGTTCTATCACGACACCGGTGGGGCCAGCTGGGACCGCAAGACCGTGGTGGACAACACGCGCAAGTGGATCTGCGGCAAGGTGCGTCGCGAATTGGTGGACGGCACGCTGCGGGTCTACCCGGTCAAGGACTTCGGTGCGATCGAGGAAGGCGAGCACCGCTTCTGCGAACTGGCCAGCGGGCGTTGCGAGGGTATCGCCAAGTTCGTGATGGTGTGGCGCCAGGACCAGGACGGCTGGAAGCTGACGCGGGTGCTCAGCTACGGGCATCGCGCGGCGGCTGCGCCGGCGCCCTGAGCGTGCAGGGCGCCAGCGCCGCGCAGTCGCTGCGGCTTCGCGTGCAGGCCGGCGCCGCCGTTCAAGCAGGAATCTGCGCGCCATGCTTGAATGGCGTGGCGCGCCTGGCCAGGGCTGCGCTTCCAGCCGGGTGGGGGATCTGGCGACCTTGCGGATGCCGATGATGGTGCCGTCGATTTGGATTGCAGGCGTTGCCGTCGTGTTGCTGCTGGGCATCGGCGGCTGGATGTGGCGCCGTGGGCGCCCGCGTGGACCTGTGGTGCCGATCGCCGTTGCGCGAACAGCCGCGGCGTCTGCGCACCGTGCCGCCGCCGAAGACGCGGTCACGGACGCGGCGATCGCGGCGGAGCCGGAGCAGGGCTTGGCCGCAACTGCCGCCGAACTTTCCGCAGAGCAGGAATCCGCGCTGTTGCTGCGCCTGTACGCGCTGGCGTTCGCCGGCATGCCTGCGCCCGAACCGAGCGCGGCGTCGCGTGCCGGGCAGGCCGAGATCGCCGCGGCGGCCGTTGCGGTCCTGGCGCGCATCGATGCGCATCCGCGCTATACGCCGCGCCGCCCGCAGCTGTTGCCGCAGCTGACCCGCGCGATCAACGATCCCGATGCCGGCGCCCAGGCCATCGCCGCGATTCTCGGCCAGGATCCGGCGCTGGCCGGCAACCTGCTGCGCATCGCCAACAGCGCCGCGTACCGCCGCCACGCCGAGCCGATCGAGAACCTGGAGCGCGCGGTGGCCTTGCTCGGCACCGAGGGCCTGCGCCAGATCGTGCTGGCCGCGCTGCTGCAGCCGGTCATCGCCGACGACGGCAGCGCGTTCGGCCGCTGCGCGGCGCTGCTGTGGGAGCACACCTTGCTGTCGGCCAAGGCCACGGCCGGCGATGCAAAGGCAATGCAGCGCGATGATCCGAATGGGGTGCAGTTGCTGGCGCTGCTGTATGGACTGGCCGCGGTGGCTGTGGTGCAGGTGGTCCGCGATGCGCATGGCAAGCATCCTGGAGTGCGTCCGGATCCGCAGCTGATCGCCGGCCTCCTGGAAACCTGGTCTGCGCCCTGCGCGAAAGCCATCTCGGCCGATTGGGGGCTGCCTGCGCGGTTGCAACATGCGCTCGAGGAGCAGGGCGCTGCGGCCGCACTTCAGTCCGGAAATAGCTTGGCGCGGTCGCTGCGCCACAACCGCGCGTTGGCGGCCGCCGACATGCTGGCCGTGTACGAGGATCCCGCCGCGCGATGAAACAACAGAACAGGAGATGCAGGCGAGGCGTAGCGACGCTGCGACGGCAACACGCCATGCTCCAGACGCGCGCTCCGGCGCGGAACCACCGGTGCTCGCGCGAGCCGGCAAGATCGGATAGCTCCCGCTCCGCATATCGGCGCGGGCCATGAGCGCGATCGAGCCTGCGTCCGAGGCGTGGTCGCCTTCGCCGAACGCCAATCGGGTGTTGCAGTTTTTCCAGATGGTGCTGTTGGCCGTAGGAGTGGGCGCCATGCTGATCGGCTGCTCGGCGGTGGCCGGAGTGTGGATTCCGCGCTCGCTGGAGATCCTGGCGGTCTGCCTGCTCCCGGCCATGCTGCTGGCCACGCTCGCCGTGCACGAATACGGCCACCTGCTTGCCGCACGCGGCATGGGCATGACCGTGTACATGATGAAGATCGGCCCGCTGCAGATGCTTGCGCGCCGCCGCGGCTGGCGCGTGCGATGGCAACGCGGACGGTCCGGTTACGCCGGTTATGTGATGGCGCTGATCAATCCGTATGCCGCGCTGCGCCCGCAATACGCGGTGTTGAGCGCCGGAGGCCCTGCGGCGAATCTGCTGGTGGCGCTGCTGACGGGCGCGCTGGCGTTGCATCTGGGGGTCCAGGCGCGCATGGGTGCATTCTGCGTCGGTTTCGCGGTGCTCAACCTGGCAGTCGGATTGGCCAACTTGATACCGACGCGGACGGCGATCGGACCTAACGATGGTCTGTATCTGCTTGGGTTATCGCGCAGACTCGATGCGGACCGGCCCGAGCTGGTGCTGGCCCAACTCAATGGCTTGTCATGCAAGGGCATCACCGCGGATAACTTGCCCGCGGAGCGGGTGGCCTTGCTGGCGCAAGGCGACTGGTGGCTGTTCCATAGCTGGTTTGTGCTGAAGGCGGCGCAGAATCGCTGCCAATGGCGGCATGCCGCGGCGCTGGAGGTCGCCGTCGCCGATCAGATCGCGGCCTTGCCCGAGCACTCCGCGGCGCATTTTTCCCAGTTGATCGCAATCCTGCAGTGCGAATTGTCGTTCTCGCGTGCGATGGCAGGAGAGACCGACGCTGCGCCATTGGATGCAACCTTGACTGCTGAAATCGACTGGTCGATCCCCAGTTTGCGCATGCGCTGCCAAGCGCTGATGGCGGTGCAGCGCGGCGAGGATGCATCGGCGTTGCGGTTGCTGGATCAGGCGCAGGAGTGCGCTCAGGGCGAACTCGATCCGTCGTTGCGAATCAGCGAAGGCATTTTGTTGGAAGCAGTGCGGCAGCGCATTCGCAGTGATCCTTCGCGAAGCGCGCCGTAGCCGGTGCGACGACTGTGTAAGCCGCCGCACGGAGTTGACGAAGGATGCTCGCCATCCAGGCCTGTGCCAGAAACGGCGTCGCACCATGCAGCTCAGCGCAGCGGCACGTCCGCGACCTTGTCCTGGTAATCGCGCTTGGGGTCGATGCCGAACAGCACCTTGATGCCGGCCACCAGGCTGGAACCGTTGAGCCAGATCTGCGCGTGGTCCGGATCCAGGCGCAGCAGCGCCAGCTTGGGATCGTCCTTGCCTTGTTCGTACCAGGCGTCGATGAAGCCGTTCCACAGGCGCTCGATCACCGCCTGGTCGTTGTCCACGCTGAGCGTGCCGCTGATGCTGGCGAACAGGTCGTGGTCCTTGGCGCTGAACGCGGCGATGACCCGCTGGCTCTGAGTCAGCTTCTGCACCAGGGCGTTGTCCTTGGAGGTGAAGAACCAGATCGGACCGCCGCGGTCGCCTTCGAATTGCGCCGTCATCGGCCGTGCATGGCCGTCTTCCACGCCGTCCAGGCCGAGCATGACCGTGCGGTCGGATTTGAGCGCTTTCCAGAATTTCTCTTCCAGTTCCTGTGGGCTGGCCATGCGGGTCTCCGATAGGGCGTGAATGCCTGCCGGCACTGTGCATTGCCGCGCGCAGGCGGGTCGTGACGGAGGCGTCGACGGGGCGTGTAGGCGCCGTCCGTCGCCTGCGTCCGTGCAGCGTCCCGGCCACGCAAGTTGTTCCCTGGGGCACAGCTATGGACGCCGCTTCGGTGCCACACTGCAAGTCCTCTCGTTGGTCAAGGAGTGCGTCGCGATGGCATCGCTGGATCTATATCTACCGCAGTTGTTGCAGTTCGAAGGGGGCTTCGTCGACGATCCGGCCGATCCCGGCGGCGCTACCAACCGCGGCATCACCCTGGCGACGTTCGAGCGCTATGCGCAGCCGTTGCTCGGCGAGCAGCCGACGCTGGACGCACTGCGCGCACTGACCCCGGAGCAGGCCGGCGTCATCTATCGGACTGCCTACTGGGACAAGCTGGACGGCGATCAGATCGCCTCGCAACTGTTGGCCGAGATCCTGTTCGATTTCTACGTCAATGCCGGGACCGAGGCGGTGCTGCTGCTGCAGCGGGTCCTGCTGCAGCTGGGAGCGACAGGCCTGGCCACGGACGGGGAAATGGGGCCTGTCACGCTGGCGGCGCTGCAGGCGGCCGACCAGGCGCAGGTCTATGCGGCGTATCGCCAGGGCCGGATCGATTACTACGACCGGTTGGCGCAGGAGCGCCCGGCCGACGACAAATTCCTGAAGGGCTGGCTGGCACGCGCGGATTGGTTTCCGGCGACCTTACCTTCCACGTCCACCGCTGCCGCTCCGCCGGCCACCGGCGTCGCCTGAGTCGCAACAGGAGGCGATGGCGCCTGCCACTGCGCATGGCTGGCGACACTGCGGGCTGCGCGCAGTGGCGGGAGCCGGTACGCGACCGGTTCCGCCGGCGCCGCTCAGGTGCCGCTGTCGGGCGTCTTCGCTTCGGCGTCCGCTGCGGCCTTGGCCGCCTCGCGGGCTTCGCGCTTGCGCGCGTCCTTCTCGTCCTGCTGTTTCTTCTTGGCGATTTCGCGCTGACGTTTTTCGAAGGAATAGTTGGGCTTTGCCAAGTGGATGCCTGCCGTATGTGAGATGGGGCCCCCAGTGTAACCCCTGTGTGCCGGGGTGGTGGCGGGCCGTAGGGACAGGCCACGCGCGCGGCGTGGCCTGTCCGGGTCCGGGAGTAAGGCCCTCCCGGGCCTGGGCTTACGGACTCAGGTACGGCTGGATGCTGGAATACACGTCGGAAAGGCGCGAGTAGTAGTCCGGATCGCTGGGCGCGCTGCAGTAGGAGGTGCCGCCGTACAGGCCGCCGCGCAACTGGTAGGCGCCGCTGCTGTTGACGGTGAACAGGCCCGAGCCGGACGAACCGCCTTCGGTGACGCCGGTGTTCCAGACCACCTTGTACAGCGGCGACTTGCCGTCGATCGAGGACGACAGCGCGGTGACGCTGCCCAGCGAGTACTTCTTCACGTCGCCGGCGGGGTGGTGGATGCCCTCGATCGCGGTGCCGGTGGAACCGATCGCCGAACTGCTCCAGCCGGCATAGAAGGCGCCGCTGGGCGGGGCCGTCTTCAGTTCCAGCAGCGAGGTGTCGCGGGTGGTGTTGGCGTGGCGCAGGTAGGCGCCGCCGCTGAGCGTGGTGTAGGACGAGCTGACCGTGGAGCCGTTGCAGGTGGTGGCGTCGTAGAACCAGTAGGTCTGCAGGGTGTTGGCCACGGTCTGGGTGCTGATGCAGTGCGCCGCGGTCCAGAACAGGTACTTCTTCGGCGAGTTGCTGTTGTTGAGCAGGGTGCCGGTGCACAGGTAGGAGCCGCTGCTGGTGCTGAACACCATGCGCGCCACCGACTTGGCGGCCGAGGTGAAGCCGCTGCTGGGGCTGGCGCGGCAGACGATGTCGCGCTCGCACGAATCGCTCTCGCCGATCATCGGCCGCATCATTTCCTCGCTGGCGACGGGATTGATGTCCATGTGCGAGATCTGCGGGATCTTCAGCGCGAAGCCCTGCGGGTACTGGCCGGCCGGCAGTTCGATCTCCACCACCAGGCGCGAGCCGGACACCGCCGCGGACCAGCCCGGCTCGCTGCCGGCGAAATCGGCGCCGCTCTGTTCGAACACGCGGCCGTCGTCGCCGGCGAAGCGCAGCGTGGCCTTGCTCGGGTCGCCCGGCTGGGCGCCGCTGCCGCTGAGCTGCAATGCCGCGCGCAGCGCCGCCGCATCGGTGGAGACGATCTCGAAGCTGGTGACCTGCGCGCCGTTGGGCAGGCTTTGCCAGTTGAGCCGGCGCAGGTTGATCGCCGGCTTGGCGATGTCGCGCGAGAAGCCGATCTGCAGCGGCTGGCCATGCTTGACCTGCTGGCCGCGCAGTTGCTTCATCGTCGCGGCCTGGGCGCTGTCGGGAGCGCCGAGTTCGATGACCCGCGGCGCATGCGCGCTGCCGATGGCGAGGCTGCGCAGTTCGGCGCCGCCGAGCGCGGCGGCACTGGCGCTGGTTTCGACGGGAGCGGAGTCCATCTCGGCCGCGGGGGGATTGGCGGCCATGGCGACGGGGGAAAGGCCGGAGATGCCGGCGAGCAAGGCCAGATACAACGCGTGCTTGCGATTCATGGATCTTCCTTCTGCTAGAAGACGACAGGACCATCCGGCAGGGGACCGGATGCCGTTGCACCCACTTCCAAGGTGCATGCCGAGGCTACGGGCGCCGACTCGGCGATTGCGTGCGCGACGTCACGCGTACGTGGCCGATTTCGTAGACAGGTGCGTCGTTGCGATGCGCCGTCGCACGCATCTACAACCGGTGTCAGCGCTGGCGTGCGGGCGCCAAAGGCCGGCATCACAAGTGCGCAGCGTTGCGACCGCAGGCGCTGAGGTCATGTTGCGACGCAACGTGCGCCCTCTCTAATTGTCATATAAATATGAACATAGCTGGAAAACACTGCTTGCTGTCGCTGTAGTTGTCGCCATCACCGGCACGAACTTCGCTGTCCATCGCGCGCAGCTTCAAGGCCGATGTCGGTTTCGATACGCAGGTCAATTTCGTCAGTACCGGAGAGAGTTCGAATGACAAGCCGTGCGCCCTTCAAGCGTAAGTACCCGAAGCACAGGAATCCCCTCGCCAGCGCCCTGGGCCTGGCGATGCTGACGCCGGTCCTGGCGTGGGCACAGGCCACGCCCACCGCGCCTGCCGAGCAGGGCGGGCAGGATGCCGCTGCGCAGCCGGCCAGCGGCGACGTCAAGACGCTGGACAGCATCTCGGTCACCGGCGTGCGCGAAAGCCTGCGCTCGGCGCAGGCGATCAAGCAGGACGCGACACAGGTCGTGGATTCGGTGCAGGCCCAGGACATCGGCAAGCTGCCGGATGCGAACACGGTGGAAGCGCTGCAGCGCATCACCGGCGTGCAGATCCAGCGCCGTTACGGCGAAGGCGCCACCGATTTCGATCACCGCACGCAGCCGGCGGTCACCGTGCGCGGCCTGACCCAGGTGCGCAACTTCCTGGACGGGCGCGATACGTTTTCCGCTTCCGGCGGCCGCACCCTGGACCTGGAAGGCATTCCGCCGGAGCTGCTGTCCGGTATCGACGTCTACAAGAATCCGCCTGCGAACATCATCGAGGGCGGTGTCGGCGGCGTAGTGAACCTGCGCACCCGGCTGCCGTTCGATGCGCCCGGCCGGGTCCTCAGCGCCACCGTCAAAGGCAACTACTACGACCGCGCCGACAAGACCGGCGGATCGGCCTCGGGCCTGTACAGCGACCGCTTCGACACCGACGCCGGCGAGATCGGCGTGCTGTTCAACGTCGGCTATGGCCGCTCCAGCTATCGCCAGGACGGCATCCTGACCGGCCCGTTCGTGGCGGTGCCGGACGGCGTCATCGCCGGCGCGCCGAGCGGCGCGCAGATTCCCTCCGGCTTCCAGATCTACGACGACGGCGGCGACCGCAAGCGCCTGGGAACGGCGGCCGCGCTGCAGTGGAAGCCGTCCGATACGGTGCTGGTCACCGGGCAGTTCCTGCGCACGACCTACGACTTCTACCGGCAGGGCAAGTACTTCTATCAGGCCAACCGACGCGAGGCGGCGTCGCCGTTGGCGGGCGCGGACTTCACCTTCGACAAGAACGGCTACGCGACCTCGGGCGCGCTGGACAACCAGATGTTCGAGTCGGCGCGATACGACCAGGATCTCACCTCGACCAATACCAACTACAGCCTCAATCTGCGTTGGAATCCCAGCGACAAGCTGGCGGTGACGTTCGACGCGCAATACCTCACCTCGTCCTACGATGCCGACCGCAACGGCTTCGTCGTCTCGCTCTACGACCGCGCCTCGGAGGACAGCAGCAACGCGCTCAACCGCTCGATCGTCGACTTCGACCTGCGCGGCGGCAACCCGCGCTTCAACGTGCGCGATCCGGCGTTGCTGAGCGATCCCAACAACTATGCCGCCAGCTATATCGCCGATGCGCTGACCCGCAACGACGCCGACCAGCTGGCGCTGCAATCGGACCTGGAATATTTCACCGAAGGCGGTTTTTTCACCAAGCTCAGCGCCGGCGTGCGCTACGCCGACAGCAGCATCGACCTGCGCGGCACCTGGAACGCGGCCTGCCTGGGCGTGGACGGACCCGATCCCAACTGCGCCACGAGCCTGGTCTATCCGTCGGTCTCGGCGCATCCGGAACTGGTGCGCAATGGGCCGTCGCCGGACTTCTTCGACGGCAAGACCCTGACCGGCGGCGTGCTGTATCCGGAGTTCGCCAGCGGCGGCGGGCTGTTCGACCGCACCACGCGCACCGAGGCGCTGTTCGGCTTCGCGCCGCAGACCGCGTTCAAGCCGAGCGACCTCAACCACCAGACCGAAAAGACCTGGGCCGGCTATTTCGCCGCCGACTACGACACCGAGATCGCCGGGCTGCGCCTGGACGGCAACATCGGCGTGCGCCTGCTCAAGACCACCACCGGCTCTGACGGCGCGGTGTTCCTGGACGGCGGCGGCATTACCCCGCTGTCGGTCGAACGCACCTACAACGACGTGCTGCCCAGCTTCAACCTGCGCGCGCACCTGAGCGACACCCTGCAGGCGCGCCTGGCCTATTCGCAGCTGATCGCGCGGCCCAATTTCGACCAGATGTCGACCAACGTCTCGCTGGGCGCGTCGAGCCAGCTCAATCCGATCACCGGGCGGCCCGGCGGCTCCTCGGGCAATCCGTTCCTGCGCCCGGTCCAGTCGGACAACTACGATGCGACGCTGGAGTGGTACTTCGCTCCTGCCGGCTCGCTCACCGCCGGCCTGTTCTACAAGAAGGTGAATGGCTTCCTGGCCAGCGGCACCGTGGTGCGCAACTACAACGGCCTGGATTACGACATCAGCACTTCGCTCAACACCGGTAACGGCACCATCCGCGGCGCCGAATTCGCCTACCAGCAGTTCTACGATTTCCTGCCCGGTTGGCTGAGCGGCCTGGGGTTCCAGTTCAACTACACCTATGTGGACAGCAGCGTGTCCAATCCCTTCGCCACCGCCGGCTCCGACATCCCGGCCACGGTGCCGCTGGAGAAGTTGTCCAAGCACAGCTACAACGCAGTGGCCCTGTACGAGAAGGGCCCCATCACCGCGCGCCTGGCCTGGAGCTGGCGTGGCGAATATCTGGACACCACCCAGGGCAGCGGCGCCAACGGCATTCCGCAATACCAGAAGCCCTACGCATCGCTGGATGCCTCGGTCAGCTACAACGTCAACGAGCACGTCGCGCTGTCGTTCGACGCGGTGAACTTGAACAACCGCATGAACGAGATCTACATCGGCACGGCGAGCGCGCCGTTGCGGTACGAACTCAACGACCGGCGCTACGGCTTCTCGGCACGGGTCACGTACTGATGCGCTGGGGGTCCGCTTCGGCGATCGAAGCGGACCGCATCCGGCCCATGCCTGCATGGGCCGGGCACCTGCGATCGATGTCATGCAAGGGACCGATGAAGATGGGATCACGCTGGGTAGCGCAGCGGTGCCGGTGGCAACGGACGTGAGTGCCGGCGAGCCGTTGCGCCACATCGCGATCGTCGGCGGTGGCACGGCGGGCTGGATGGCCGCGGCGGCCCTGGTGCGCGTGCTCGGCGCAAGCGCCACGCGTATCACTCTGGTCGAGTCCGAGGCGATCGGCACGGTCGGGGTGGGCGAGGCGACGATTCCGCCGATCGCGCTGTTCAACGCCTTGCTCGGCATCGACGAAAACGCGTTCCTGCGCGCCACCCAGGGCAGTTTCAAGCTGGGCATCGAATTCGTCGACTGGCTGCAGCCGGGACAGCGCTATTTCCATCCATTCGGCACCTATGGCCTCGACTTCGGCACCGTGCCGTTCGACGGCCTGTGGCGGCGCATGCACCGCAGCGGCCAGGCCGCGCCGTTGGCGGCGTATTCGCTCAATACCCTGGCGGCGATGCGCGGGCGCTTCATGCGGCCGCAGCAAGGCGATGCCTTGCTGTCGCGGCTGGGCTACGCCTTCCATTTCGACGCCTCGCTGTATGCGCGTCTGTTGCGCGAGTACGCCGAGAGCCGCGGCGTGACGCGGCTGGAGGGCAAGGTCGAGCAGGTGCTGCGGCGTGCGCCCGACGGCGGCATCGCCGCGCTCGTGCTCGAGTCCGGCACGCGCATCGATGCCGATTTCTTCATCGACTGCTCCGGCTTTCGTAGCCTGCTGATCGCGGACGCGCCCGATGCCGGGTTCGTCGACTGGTCGCATTGGCTGTTCAACGACCGCGCGGTGGCGGTGCCATCGGAGCGCTCGCCGGCGTTCACGCCTTACACCCGATCGACCGCACGCGAGGCGGGCTGGCAATGGCGGATTCCGCTGCAGCATCGCACCGGCAACGGTTACGTCTATTCGAGCGAACATCTGTCCGACGATGCCGCCGCCGCGACGCTGCTGGCCAACCTGGACGGGAAGGCCCTGGCGGAGCCGCGCACGCTGCGCTTCCGTGCCGGCCGGCGCGAACGCTTCTGGTCCGGCAATTGCCTGGCGCTGGGGCTGGCGGCGGGGTTCCTGGAGCCGCTGGAATCGACCAGCATCCACCTGATCCAGGCCGGCATCGCCCGCTTCCTGGAGATGCTGCCCGACCGTGCCGGCAACCCGGCCGACATCCGCCGCTACAACCGGCTGATGGCGCAGGAATTCGACAGCATCCGCGACTTCATCATTCTGCACTTCCACGTCACCGCGCGGCCCGGCGCGTACTGGGAGCGTGCGCGCACGATGCCGATCCCCGACAGCCTGGCCGAACGCCTGCAGGTCTTCGCGCAATCGGGCCGGGTGTTCCGCGAGGCCGACGAACTCTTCAGCAAGACCAGCTGGCTGGCGGTGATGGAGGGGCAGGGCCTGCGCGTGCACGGATTCGATCCGCTGGCGGCGGCGATGCCGGCCGCGGAGGGCGCCGCGCGGCTGCAACGCGTCGCCGCGGCGGCGGCGATGGCGGTGGAGCGGATGCCGACGCACGCCGACTTCGTCCGCGCACACTGCGCCGCGACCTGAGCGTCTGCAGGCAACCACACCGACCCGACCCGGAGACAGCACGCACGCCATGCAGATGCCATCGACCAACAGCACCGCCCGCACGCGCGTCTGGCGCTGCCTGCGCGGCGGCGCGATCGCGCTGCTCCTGGCCCTGGTCCCGGCCATGGCGGTGCAGGCGCAGGACAGCCGTTTCGTCGTCGCCGCCGACGGCCGCCGCAGTTTCACCGTGGATGGCATGCCGTGGCTGCTGCTGGGCATGCAGCTCAACAACAGCAGCGGCACCCCGGCGCAATTGCGGCAGTTGCAGGCGGCGATCGTGCGCAGCCACTGCAACACGGTGATGGTCCCGGTGTCCTGGCAGGAACTGGAGCCGGTCGCCGGCCGCTACGACTTCAGCCTGGTCGACGGGCTGGTCGCCGAGGCGCGGCGGCAACAGGTGCGGCTGGCGCTGTTGTGGTTCGGCACCTGGAAGAACGGCGGCATGGCCTACGTCCCCGACTGGGTGAAACGCGACCCCGTGCGCTACCCGCGCGTCATCGACGCCGATGGCCGCCCGATCGACGCGCTGTCGCCGGTCGCCGCGGCCAGCCGCGACGCCGACGCGCGCGCCTTCGCGGCGCTGATGCGGCACCTGCGCGACATCGACGGCAAGCGCCGCACCGTGCTGATGGTGCAGGTCGAGAACGAGGCCGGCACGCTCGGCGCCGAGCGCGACCATTCCGCCGCCGCGCAGGCGCTGTTCGCCAGCCAGGTGCCGGCCGACATGCCCGGCGCTGCAGGCGGCGATTGGACCGCGGCATTCGGCGCGCGCGCACCGGAGGCGTTCATGGCCTACCACACCGCGCGCTACATCCAGGCGATCGCCGCGGCGGGCAAGGCCGCCTACGACCTGCCGCTGTACCTCAACGTCTGGCCGCGCGAGCAACCCGGCCTGCTGCGGCCCGGCCTGTCCTCGCCCAGCGGCGGCGCGGTGTCCTGGCTGTTGCCGATGTGGAAGGCGCTGGCGCCGGCGATCGACGTCGTCGGCGTGGACAACTACGACACCAACGTCGCGCCCTATACCGCCATCGCCGCGGCCTACGACCGCCCGGACAATCCCTTGTTCGTGCCGGAGACCGGCGGGTCGGCCGCGCATGCGCGGCACATGTTCCTGGTGCTGGCGCGGCCCTTCGCGGTGGGCATCGGCAAGTTCGGCATCGGTGAGGACTTCGCCCTGGATGCCGAGGGCCGCGAGACGCTGGATCCGGTCGCCGTCAACTTCCGGCTGCTGCGCGACGCGGCGCGGTTCCTGCTGCCGTTGCGCGATGCCGGGCGGGTGCAGGCCGCGGTGGAAGAGGAGGGCATCGCCAACGTGGCGCTGGCGTTCTCGCAGCTGGATGTCGCGGTGCGCTTCGGCGAGGTCCGTGACGGCTATGGCGGGCCGCGCGGGCAGGGCAACGCGGTGCCGAACGGCCGCGTGCTGGTCGCCGAAGTGGAGCCCGAACGGTTCCTGGTCACCGGCGCCAACGCCAACCTGGCGTTCGCCGCAAAGCTCGGTGCGCGCGGCACGGCGCAGCTGCTCACGGTGGAAGAGGGGCATTTCGACAACGGGCGCTGGGTGCGCGAGCGCCTGCTCAACGGCGACGAAACCTATTTCGGACTGCGTTTGCCCGAACGCGGCGGCAGCCTGATGGTGACGCTGATGCAGGCGGCGCATGAGTAGCGCCGTACTGCCTCGCCCGCGCATGCGGCGCACATGGACTGCGCGGCTGCGGTGCCGCTGGCTTGGCGGCATCGCGCTCGCGGCGCTGGCGCTGCCGTGTCTCGGCGCGCCGCTGTGCGACGCCGACGCGCCGGTCACCGTCGCCTTGCGCGCGGACCTGCAGTCGCCGCGGACCCGCTTCGAGGGCTTCGGCACGGCGCTGGCCTGGTTCGCCAGCGTGACCGGCGCCTATCCGGATCCGCTGCGCAACCGCCTGGCCGATCTGCTCTATGGCCGCGACGGCCTGGGCTGTGTGATCGCCCGCTACAACATCGGCGGCGGCAATGCGGCCGACACGCCGCCGTATCTGCGCCCCGGCGCGGCGATACCCGGATTCTGGCGGCAGCCGGCGGGCGCATCGGGCAAGGACTGGTGGCGTGCGGACGATCCAGCGATGTGGGACTGGTCGGCCGACCAGGGCCAGCGCTGGTGGCTGGACGCGATCCGTGCGAGGGTGCCCGCGGATCAGCGCATCTTCGAGGCGTTTTCCAACTCGCCGCCGTGGTTCATGACCGTGAGCGGGCGCGTCTCCGGTGCCGAGCATGGGCTGGACGACAATCTGCGGCCCGGCCAGGAGGCGGCGTTCGCGGCGTATCTGGCGCAGGTGGTGGACGAACTGCAGCGTCGCCACGGCATCGCCTTCCGCACGCTGTCGCCGGTCAACGAGCCGGGCACGCCCTACTGGTTCGCCGGCAATACCCAGGAAGGCGCGCACTGGAGCGTGCCGGCGCAGGAACGCATCCTCCAGGCCAGCGACCGCGCGCTGCGTGCGCGCGGCTTGCAGACCCGGGTCGCGGCGATGGACGAAACCAGCGCGCTGGGCTTCATCCACAACTGGTCCGGCTATGCGGACGCCACCAAGGCGGTGCTGGGCCAGCTCAACGTGCACAGCTACGACAGCACCGGGCAGACCGGCGTGCGCGATATCGCCGCCGCCAGCGGCATTCGCCTGTGGATGTCGGAAAACGACCTGTCGCCGCCCAACGTGGCCGAGGGCGTGGACGACGTGCGCCCGGCGTTGGCGCTGGCCGAGCACATGGTGCTGGACCTCAAGCGCCTGGAACCGTCGGCGTGGGTGTTCTGGCAGGCGATCGAAACGTCCGCGGCCGGCAAGCCCGGCTCCGGCCGCCATTGGGGCCTGATCCGGATGGACCTGAGCGCCGCGGCGGCGGCCGAGCATCCCTTCCAGGTCACCCGCAAGTACTGGGCCATGGCCAACTTTAGCCGCTATCTGCGACCGGGCATGCGCCTGCTGCAGGTGGACGACGCGGATACGGTGGCGGCGCTGTCGGCGGATGGGCGCGACCTGGTATTCGTGCACGTCAACGCCGGGCTGTCGACGCGGCGCCTGGCGATCGCGGCGCAGACGCTGGGGACTGGCGCGTGGACGCAGCAGGTGATCGTCACCTCGGCTTCGCAGCGCGCCGAAACCGCTTGCCGCCGCGCGGCCGCACCCGGTGCGCAAACGGCGCTGGCGCCGCCGCAGTCGGTGGTCACGGTGGTCCTGCGCAAGCAATGAGGCCGGCCCGCGCCCAGCTGCGTGGCCGTGCATGTTTACGCGTTGCAGTGCCGGCGCTGCATCCCGACGTCGGGAATCGCCGCTGCAGTGCGACCCGATTCGCTGTTTTGTACACGAGGGGCTTTCGATGAAACCGACAGTGCGACAACGACTCCTGGCCAACGCAAGCGTATTGCTGCTGCTCGGCCTGCACATGGCCACGACTTGGGCCGGCGCCGCCACGTTGCCCGAATGGGAGCGCCCGGAGGTCAACGAGATCGACCGGCTGCCGGCGCGGGCCACGTCCTTCCCGTACGAATCGGTGGAGCTGGCCAAGGCCGGCCGCATCGCCGATTCGCGTTACCACCTCGCGCTCAACGGCGACTGGCGCTTCATGTTCTCGCCCACGCCGGAGCAGCGCCCGGCGCAGTTCTACCGCGACGATTACGACGTGTCGGCGTGGAAGACCATTCCGGTGCCGTCCGACTGGCAGGCGCAGGGCTACGGGCAGCCGCTGTACAACAACATCCAGTACCCGTTCCCGGCCAACCAGCCGTTCATCCCGCACACGATCAACAGCGTCGGCTCCTATCGGCGCGAGTTCGAGGTGCCGCAAGGCTGGGACGGGCGCCGGGTGCTGCTGCACATCGGCGCGGCCGGCGCGGCCTACTACGTCTGGGTCAACGGACAGCGGGTCGGCTACAGCGAGGATTCCAAGCTGCCGGCCGAATTCGACGTGACCGCGCAGCTGCGCCCGGGCCGCAATTCGGTCGCCGTCGAGGTCTATCGCTGGTCCGACGGCAGCTATCTGGAGGACCAGGATTTCTGGCGGGTCAGCGGCATCGAACGCGATGTCTACCTGCTGGCCACGCCGCAGACCTGGCTGCGCGATTTCTTCGCGCGCGCCACGCTGGATGCGCGCTATGTCGGCGGCGCGCTGGATGTCGATGTCGGCCTGGTGCACGCGGCCAAGGGCACGCGGGTCACCGCCACGCTGCTCGACGGCGACACGCCGGTGCTGGTGCGGCAGGCGACGGTGACGGCGGCCCGTCAGGAGGCGGCGCTCACGCTGTCCGGGGCGATCGGCAAGGTGCGCCCGTGGAGTGCGGAAACGCCGAATCTGTACACCTTGCTGCTGGAGGTTCACGCCGCCGATGGGCGGCTGATCCAGGCCAGCGCCAGTCGCATCGGCTTCCGCACCGTCGAGGTCAAGGACGGACTGGTCAAGGTCAACGGCAAGCCGGTCAAGATTCGCGGCGTGAATCGGCACGAGCACGATCCGCAGACCTTCCACGTGATCTCCGAAGCCTCGATGCGGCGCGACATTGAGTTGATGAAGCAGAACAACATCAACGCCGTGCGCACCTCGCACTATCCGAACGCGGAGCTGTGGTACGCCCTGGCCGACGAATACGGCCTGTACGTGATGGACGAGGCGAACATCGAATCGCATGCCTACATGGAGGCCGGCAACGAGGGCATGCGCCCGCGCGAGAAGGTGCAGCTCGGCTACGACCCGACATGGGAGCTGGCGCACCTGCAGCGGGTGCAGCGGATGTTCGAACGCGACAAGAACCATCCGTCGATCATCTTCTGGTCGTTGGGCAACGAGGCCGGCATCGGCCCGAATTTCGAGAAGGCCGCCAACTGGCTGCACGCGCGCGACACCACCCGGCTGGTGAGCTACCTGGGCTGGGGCACGCTGTACGCGCAGCACGCGCCCAATGCCTATGCCGACATCTACGCGCCGATGTACGACTCGGTGGCGCGCATCGTCGATTACGCGACGAGCACCGAGTATGCGCAGAAGCCGCTGATCATGTGCGAGTACGCGCATGCGATGGGCAACAGCCTGGGCGACCTGAAAGCCTATTGGGACGCCATCTATGCGCACGACCGCCTGCAGGGCGGCTTCATCTGGGACTGGGTGGACCAGAGCACGCTGCTGAAGACCGCCGATGGCCGGCCGTACTGGGGCTATGGCGCCGACTACGGGCCGAACCCCTCGGGCCAGAGCGCGATCGAGTTCGGCGACGGCCTGCTGCAATCGGACCGCACCCCGAACCCGCACCTGCACGAGCTGGCCAAGGTCTACGGGCCGATCCAGTTCGAGGCCATCGACGCCGACCGCGGGCGTTTCCTGGTGCGCAACCGGCATGCCTTCATCGACCTGTCGGGATTTTCTTTCGACTGGCAGATCCGCCAGGACGGGCGGGTGGTGCAGGAGGGCCGCGCGCCGGACCTGGCGATCGCCGCCGGTGCGGCCGGCGAGTTGCAGCTGGACCTGCCCGCGTTGCACAAGCAGCCCGGCGCCGAGTACCTGATCAGCGTGCGCGCCCACGCGCGCGAAGGCACGATCCCGTTGGTGCCTGCCGGGCATGTGGTGTCCTGGGAGCAGTTCGCGCTGGCGTCGCCGCCGGCGGCGGCGGCGCCGCGTGCCGATGGCGCCGCGGTCGCGCTGCGCGACGCGCCGGACGAACTGAGCCTGCGCGCGGCGGGCGCGGAACTGCGCATCGACCGCGGCACCGGATTGGTCGCGCGTTATGCCTACCACGGCCAGGAACTGCTGCAGGGCGGTGCGCCCAACTTCTGGCGCGCACCGACCGACAACGACATCGGCACCGGCCTGTACGCGACCCACCTGGTGTGGAAGACCTTGTCGGAAACGCGCCGGGTGCGCTCCATCGTCGCCAGCAAGGCCGATGACGGCAGCGCCAGGATCGACGTCGGTTTCGATCTTGGCGGCGATGGCGCGACGGCCGACGTGCGCTACGACGTCGCCTACCTGATGGCGCGCGACGGCTCGGTGGAGGTCACCGCGCGCTTCGACCCGCGCTATCCCGGCCTGCCGGATCCGTTGCGCGTCGGCCTGGCGTTCACCATGCCCAGCCGCTTCGTCGACCTGGCCTGGTATGGCCGCGGTCCGCACGAGACCTATGCCGATCGCTACAGCAGCGGCGAGATCGCGCTCTATGCGGGCAAGATCGCCGAGCAGCACCACGACTACATCCGCCCGCAGGAAACCGGCAACAAGGTCGGCGTGCGCTGGCTGCGGCTGGCGCCGGAGCAGGGCGCGGCGCTGACCGTGAGCGGGTCCGCGCCGCTGTCGGTCAACGCGCTCGCGTTCCCGTATTCCGACCTGGAGCGCAGGCCGGTCGGCAGCGCGCACAGTTCCGATATCCGTGCCCATGGCCGGGTGTCGCTGCTGATCGACGATCGCCAGATCGGCGTGGGCGGCGACGACCAGTGGAGCAAGTGGGGCCAGCCGCACGCGGCGTATCGCATCGCGCTGCAGCCGGCGAGCTACCGGTTCCGCCTGCAGCCGAACGCGACGCCGGACAGCGTTGCCGAGCAGGCGGCGCCCGGGCGCGACGAGTGAGCGGTGGCAGGGCGGCGCAGCACGGCGAGGCGCGTGTTGCGCACCCAGCACCGCCCGCTGCGCGAGCGCTTGCGAACGGCTGCGGTGAGGCGCTTGCCGGCCGGCGGCACGCGTGCCCGCCCGGTGTCCGGGACGTGTCCGCGCATGTCCCGGGCCACCGGATTTGGCGTGAAAAAATCAAGACTTCCGTGCCGAAATCGCCGTGCTACTCTCGATCTTTCCTTGTAAAAACGGCTGCCTGCAATGAAATCCCACCATCTGGGAAGGGGGACGCGACAGTTCGGAAGCACGACGCTTAGCTCGCAATTGCTCGATGCGCTGGGGCGCGATGTCGTGGCCGGAATTTATGGTTTGCAGAGTTTCCCCACCGAGGCGGAGATCTCCTCGGCGTATGCCACCAGCCGCAGCGTGACCCGCGAGGCGATCAAGATGCTGACCGCCAAGGGCCTGCTGTCAGCGCGTCCGCGCAGCGGCATCGTGGTCCGGCCCGAACAGACCTGGAGCCTGCTGGATCCGGACGTGCTGCGCTGGATGCTGGAGCGCAAGTTCTCGCACGGCCTGCTGCGTTCGTTCACCGAAATGCGCCAGGGCATCGAGCCGATGGCGGCCAAGCTGGCCGCGCAGCAGGGCAATGCCGAGGCGATCGGCAAGATCGAGCACGCGCTGCAACGCATGATCGCGGCCGGCCGCGGCGAAGACGATCACCTGTCCTCGGACGTGGCCTTCCATGTCGCGATCCTCGACGCGACCGGCAATCCGTTCTACATGCAATTCCACGAGCTGGTGAACACCGCACTGAGTTTTTCGATCCAGTTCACCAACCGCATCCATGGGCACACGGCGAGCATCCCGGCGCACCGGCGGGTCCTGAACGCGATCAAGAGCGGCGACGGGGACAAGGCGCAGGCGGCGATGTTCACCATCATCCACGACGTGCGGTCGCTGATTGCCGGCGAAGAAAGCCGGGAAGCGAAAAAAAAGAAGCGCTCGTAAGGGCTGGCAGCTGGGCTGCGCGCCGATCGCCTGCGTGATGGAAGCGTCGCTGTCGCGCCGCCGGTGGCTGACCTTCGGCCTCGCAGCGGATGCATTGTCTACAAAAACAGTCCTCCTGCATGCGCAGGAGGACTGTCGGTGCGCACCTGTCTCGGGGACGCTGCCGCGCGATCAGTGACCGCGCGCGCTGGCCGGGACGAACTTGTACAGCTTGTGCACGCCGGTGCCGAAGTTGAAGCGGCTATAGCCCGCGCCCCAGTACACCGCACCGTCCACCACGGCCGGCGCGCTGGAGACCGAACCGCCGGCATCGAAGCTCCACAGGGTCTTGCCGGTCTCGGCGTCGAGCACGGTCATCGCGCCGGACATCGAGCCCGCGTAGACCAGTCCGGGCGAGGACGCGAGCGGGCCGCGGCCGCCGGCGCCGAACGTGGTCTGGATCGGATCGATGCCCGGCACCTTCACCTGCCACAGGATCTTGCCGCTGGCCGCGTCCAGCGCCGCCCATGCGCCGGCGTTCCAGGTCTCGGTGTTGCCGGGTGCGAGGGTGTAGCTGGTGTGGTTGTTGTTGTTGATGGCCACGTACACGCGCGACTTGAGCGGATCCACCGACGAGCCCCACTCGATGCCGCCGGCGGTGCCGCCCGGACCGACCTGGGTGGACCACACGGTGCGCCCGCTGTCGGCGTCGAACGCCCAGTACACGCCGCTCTTCTGCCCGGCGCCGACCAGGGCCTGGCGCTTGCCGTTGCGGATCGCGGTGAACAGGTTGGCGCCGCCGCCGCTGAAGTCGTAGTCCGGTCCCTGCGGTTCCTGGCACACGCCGGCAGTCGGCGCGACCAGGCACGATAGCGACCAGGCATCGGCGCCCTGCAGGCGGCGCGTCCACACCGGCTTGCCGCTGCGCATGTCCAGCGCCAGCACCGAGTCCACGTAGTTGTCCGGCGCCAGGCAGGCTAGTTGCGCGGTCTTGTCGCCATTGGCGTTCTTGACGCAGCTGGCCACGTCCAGCGGCACCGAGTAGTTGTTGCCGGTGGTGGCGTAGACGCGCTGCCGTTGCGGGTCGAGCGCCAACGTGCCCCACACCGAGGCGCCGGTGTAGCCCTCCGGCGCGGTGCGGAAGCTCCACAGCAGCTTGCCGGTCTTCAGGTCGAGCGCGGCCACGCTACCGCGGAACGAGAATTTGTAGCCGTGCGTCAGTCCGCCCCAGTCGCCGGAGGACACGCCGACGTAGACGCGATCGCCGTACACCACCGGCGAGGCGGTGATGCGTGCCTGCGCATTGGCTTCGACCACGGTCTTCCACAGCAGCTTGCCGGTGTTCTTGTCGATGGCGATGACGGTGCCGCTGGCCTGGTCGCCGACCAGCACGCTGTCGCGCGCGATCGCCGGGCTGTTGCGCGACAGCGAGGCGGCGTTGCCGGTGTAGTCGGACAGTTTCACCTGCCACACCGCCTTGCCCAGCGCGGTGTCGATGCGATACAGCTGGCCGCCCCAGTCGGGCACGTACAGCGCGCTGCCCTGCACGGTCGGCGTGGCGGACACGTCGCCTGCGGTGGTGAAGGTCCATGCGGTCTTCAGCCGCGGCGCGTTGAACGGAGTGATCTGCCATTCGGCCGGGGCGAAGCGGGTGTTGAGATAGCCGCCACCGGCGTTTTCCCAACTGCTGCGCGTGGCGTACGGCGCGCCGCCGCCGAACGCGGTGCCATAGCCAGCGATGGAACGCGAGCTTGCGGTGTCGCCGTCGCTGCCGCCCTGCGGGCTGGCGGACGCTGCGCCGTCGTTCGGCGCTTGCGCCGGCGCCGTGCTTGCGGACTGTGCCGACGCCGTCGCGGCGAGCATCAGTCCGGGAGCCAAGGCCAGCCACAGCAGAGAGAGTTTCCGTTGCGCGTAATGCCTGTTCATGCGGTGTCCTTCGGGGCTTGGAGTGGGGACCCCCCCTTCACTACCGGCGCAATGGTAGGAACCGAAAACGGCGCGTGTCATGTACGTACAAAAAAGTTAGGGCCGGCGAAAAGGTTGCATGGATAGCGAAAACCAATCGCCCGCGTGGCATCGCGTGGCAAACGTGTGCATGCCCGATGGCCGGCATGTGCGGCGTGTGCGCTTGGGCATTCACCGTTGTCCCTTGCCGGGCAACGGCTTGTGGTTCGGAATCCAGCATTCGGGCATTGGCTATCGCGCGACAT
Source organism: Xanthomonas sp. SI (assembly GCF_014236855.1). Classification (NCBI taxonomy): domain Bacteria; kingdom Pseudomonadati; phylum Pseudomonadota; class Gammaproteobacteria; order Lysobacterales; family Lysobacteraceae; genus Xanthomonas; species Xanthomonas sp. SI. The sequence goes on along the minus strand of NZ_CP051261.1, from coordinate 3,451,602 downwards.
GCGGGCCGATGCGGGGCAGTGATCGGCGCATGAGTGGCGACTGAATGCCGAGCGTGTGGCGCAGCGGCACGCCTGCGATTGGTCGGAGCGGAGGCTGCCGTATGGCGCTTTGGTGACAATCTGCGCGTCGCGTGCCTGGCGCATGCCGGGTTCGAGTGTCGGTCGTTGGCGGCTCGCCGTTGCGCATATCGCCGATTCCGCATCGGTACTGCCATGCGCCTTGTAGCCTCGGCGCCGCACAAAAATCGATCCGTTCAGAGGCTGCGCGAGCCGTCGCGCCCCGCGCAGCCGCGAGCCGCCGCGAAAACCGGGCTGTGGCGGCGACGCATGGCAGCGCTTTGCCCGATCCGGCAGGGTCCCGGCGTACGCATCCAACTGGGAATGTTTAAGCTGGCGCATCGACGCCGGGGGCTGACGCAATGGGGATGTTTTGCTTGGAAGGCCGCGCGGCGACGGCGGCGAGCGGCGCGGGGGCCATGCTCGCGGCGAATGGGCGCGCCTGGCAGCTACGGTGCGCTCGCCCGGGTGCGAGGGTGCCGGCATGAAGTTGGCCGATTTCATCGAGGCGAACATCAAGCCGCTGTGCAACGACTGGATCGCGTTCGCGCGTACCCGCGGTGCGGAAGGCGAGGCGATGAGCACATTCCAGCTGCGCGATCACGCCGCGCAACTGCTGGCCGAAATCGTCGCCGACATGCGCGCGCCGATGAGCGCGACGGAGCTGCGGCTCAGGTCGCTGGACGCCGGCTCGGAGCAATTCGAGACCGACGGCGCGGCGAGCCTGCATGCGCGGCAACGGATCAAGCACGGCTTCGGCATGATGCAGCTGGTGTCGGAATTCCGTGCGCTGCGCGCCAGCGTGATGCGCCTGTGGAGCCGATCCGAGCACATCCCGGGCGTGCAGGATCTGCCGGACATGAGCCGCTTCAACGAGGCGCTGGATCAGATCCTGGCCGATTCGGTGCGCGCCTTCATGGAGAGCGTGGAGCAGACCCAGCATCTGTTCATGGGCATCCTCGGCCACGACCTGCGTGGGCCGTTGTCGGCGGTGATGAGTTGCGCGGACCTGATGCTGGGGCAGGGCGAGGCGCAAGCGCCGCAGGCGCGCGTGCTACTGCGCAGCGCCATGCAGATGAAGGCGATCCTGGACGATTTGATGGACTTCACCAGCGACAAATTGGGCGTGTCCACGCCGGTGCGTCCGCAAGCGGCCAGCCTGGATGCGTTGGCCCAGGAGCTCGTCGACGAGATGGCCACGATCTATCCGAAACGGGCGATGCAGGTGATCACGGTCGGCGATCTGCACGGCAGCTGGGACGTGATGCGGCTGCGCCGGGTGATCGCGAACCTGCTGAACAACGCATTGAAGTACGGCAGTCGCGATCAGCAGATCACCATCGCATTGAACGGCCTGGCGGCGGACGAGGTGGGACTGAGCGTGCACAACCTGGGACCGCCGATTCCCGAGGCGATGCTGGCCTCGGTGTTCGAGCCGCTGACCACCACCGCGCACGCCGACGGCACCCCGCAAGTCGCCGGGGCGAATCTGGGCCTGGGCCTTTACATCGTCGACCGGATCGTCGCGGCGCATGGCGGGCGCATCGAGGTCAGCTCGTCGAAGCAGGATGGCACCCGTTTCCTGGCGACGCTGCCGCGGCAGGCGGCAGCCAGCGACTGAGCGAAGCCGGCGGCAGCGCGAATTCCACCGGAGCAAACAAAAGCCCCTCTCCCCACGGGAGAGGGGTTGGGGTGAGGGTACGGGCGCAGCATCGCCGAACCGAACTACGAGCGAACTCCGTGCGCAGAAACCGCGGACAACACCGCATCGGCAATGCCGCAAACGCCACCCAAGCCACCGACCCGCGCGCAGGCGCAAGATTTGGATTAGGGTGACGCGTTTCCCGAACTGGAGATGGATCGTGAAGCCTTTGTCGCGTGCCGCACTGCTGTCGCTATGCCTGAGTGCCGTCCATCCTGCGTTCGCGCAGACCGCCGCGCCTGCCGCCGGCGCGTTGCAGGGCAAGGTGGATGCGCTGTACACGCAAGCGCCGGACACGCTGCAGGCCAAGGACGTGGCCGAACTGCAGCAGCGCCTGCTGGACTGGGCGCAGCTCGATCGTTATCGCGCCGACAACGCCGCGCTGGCGCCGCCGGCCGCGGGCGAGCGGCGCGTGGTGTTCTACGGCGATTCGATCACCGACATGTGGGGGCGTAGCGAGGGCGCCACGTTCTTCCCCGGCAAGCCCTACGTCAATCGCGGCATTTCCGGGCAGACCACCGCGCAGATGCTGGTGCGCTTTCGCCAGGACGTCATCGACCTCAAGCCGGCGGCCGTGGTGATCCTGGCCGGCACCAACGACCTGGCCGGCAACACCGGCCTGTCCACCCAGCGCATGATCGAAGACAACCTGCGCTCGATGGCCGAACTGGCGCAGGCCAACCACATCAAGCTGGTGCTGGCGTCGGTGCTGCCGGTCAGCGACTACCCGTGGCGGCCGGGCCTGCAACCGGCGGAAAAGATCCGCGCGCTCAACGCCTGGATCGAGCAGTACGCACAAAGCCACGGCGCGGTGTACCTGGACTACCACAGCAAGATGCGCAATCGCCAGGGCGGCCTGGACAAGGCGCTGGCCACCGACGGCGTGCATCCCACCGCGGCCGGTTACGCGCTGATGGCGCCATTGGCGCAGCAGGCGGTGGAGCGCGCGTTGGCGCAGCCGTAGCGCGTTGCCGCATAGGCGCGCTCGACACGCTCGGATCGATCCCGATCCCGATCCCGGTCGCGCCGCGCCGCGCCGCAGCGCTACGGCGCGGTGCCGGCCGGCGGCGAGACCGCGGCCACTTCGCGGCGCAGCCAGGCGCTCACCGCCGCGTCGTCGTCCAGGCGCACGCGCGGCGCATAGGCCTGCATCGCGCCGCGCTGGCGCCCTTCCAGGCGCTGCATCGGCAACAGCAACGTCGCGCGTCCGCTCGGCAGCGGCACGCTTTCCACTTCGGTGTAGAGCGTGTCGGCGCCGGTCGGCTGGCCGACCTGCTCCACGCCGGGACCTTCCAGCAGCCGGTCCATGAAATCCAGGCAGGCACTGATGCAGGCGCCATCGGTGATGGCGACGATGCGTGCCGGGCCGCCGCGCGGCGCGGTGCCGGCGGCCGCGCTCGGCAGCGGATCGCGATACAGCGCCTCTCCCTGGCGCTGCGCCGCGCGCAGGCCGTCCAGCAAGCGGTCGAAGCCGGGCAGTTCCTGCGGGTAGCGCGCGGCGATGCGCGTGCGGCGCGTCTGCAGGTTTTCGATGACCCCGTCGGAGACCCGCCACAGCGAGGCGCTGGCGCGGCGGCGGTCCAGCGCGGGCAGCGCCTGCTCGCCCCAGATCGCGGCCAGCACCGCATCGCCGGGCGCCGCGGCGCCGCCGCCGTTGCCGCGCAGGTCCAGGACCAGCAGTGTGGGCGTGTGCTGGCGCAGCGCGTCCGCCGCCGCGGCGATCGCGCTCATCGTCGACTCGAAGCCGGGATCGCCGGCATAGAAGGTCGGCAGGGTCAGTTTCCAGGCCGCTGGCGTGAGGCGTTCGAATGCGCCCTGCGCGGCGCTGGCGGGCGCGGGCGGTGTCGTGCTCGCGGCGCCGGTGTCGGTGTCGGGCGAGGCCAGTTCGATCGCGACATGCGGATCGCCGAACGCGGCGGCATAGGCCTGCATGACCTGGGCATAGCCGGCACGATCGACGATGCGCCGCGCCTGGGCCTGCGCCGCGCTCGCCGCCTGCCGCGCCTGCGCGGCCAGCCCCGGATCCTCGCCGGGGACCAGTCCCGGATGATCGGCGGCGATGCGCGCGGCGGCGAACTGCAGGTCGGCTTGCGCCACCGCGGCGTCGGTCGGCGCCAAGGCCAGTGCCGCTGCCAGCATCGTTGCGATCATGTCCGTCCCCTTGTGCCCGCGGCGAGTGTCGGCCGCCAGCCGCGACGCGCGCAATAGGCCGCAAGGCAGGGGGACTTCGCGCCGGAAGGCTCAAGCGTGCGCGACGGCACGGTGGCAAGCGCCGTGCGTCGGCGCGCCACCGGTCGCGACCGCCGCCGCTCAGAAACGCTCGCCGCCCGGCAGATAACGCCATTCGCCCGCTGCCAGCTTGCCCAGCGGGATGCGGCCCACACGCAGGCGCCGCAGGCTGATCGCTTCCAGCCCGACCTCGGCGCACATGTGCTGCAGCTGCCCGGGCTGCACGTGCTTGATCGCGAAGCGCAGGCGGTCCTCGTTCTGCCAGCTGACCTTGCACGGCGGCAGGCTGCGCTGCCGGTACACCAGGCCGTGCGCCAGCCGCAGCATGCCGTAAGGCTTCAGTTCGCCGCGCACCTCGACCACGAATTCCTGTTCGATCGAGGTCGCGTCCTCGGTCAGGCGGCGCAGCACGCGGCCGTCCTGGCTCAGCACCAGCAGGCCGCTGGCGGCGTCTTCCAGCGGCATTGGCGCGTTCAGACGCAGGAAGTGGCGCTTCAGCACGCGCACCTTGGCCATGTCCAGCGCGCTGCGCGTGTCCGGCCTGACCAGGGCCAGGGCGGCGTCCAGATCCAGCCCGGCCGGCTTGTGCAGCAGCAGGGTGGCCGGTTCGACCGCGCCCAGTTGCGCGTCGGCGGCCAGGGTCACCTGCTGCGTGGTCACCGCCGCCTGCGGTTCCTCGACCACCACGCCGTCCACGCTGACCCAGCCGCCCTCGATGTACTGCTGCGCTTCGCTGCGCGAGCACGGCAGCATGGCGGCCACGTATTTGTCGAGGCGGGTAGGGACGGACATCGAATGGCTCGGCGATCAGGGCAGGGCAGTGTACGTGCAGCCGTCGCCGCCCTGCCATGCGCGGCGCCGCTCAGCGGTCCGCGGTACCGGCGAGATCGAGCTGGGTCAGGTACAGGCGCAGATCGAATTCCAGTTGGTGGTAGTCCGGCGCCATGTGCGTGCACAGCTGGTAGAACGGCTTGTTGTGCGCGCTTTCCTTCAGGTGCGCCAGTTCGTGCGCCACGATCATCTGCAGGAACGCCGCCGGCGCGTCGCGGAATACGCCGGCGATGCGGATCTCGCGGCTGGCCTTGAGCTTGCTGCCCTGCACCCGCGAGACGCTGGTGTGGGTGCCGAGCGCGTGTTTCACCGCCTGCAGCCGGTTGTCGTAGATGACCTTGTGCAGCGGATCGGAGCTGCGCATGTGACGGTCCTTCAACGCCAGCGTGTAGTCGTACAGCTGGCGGTCGTTGCGCACCGGATTGGGCGTGTCGTAGCGCTTGCGCAGCCATTCGCCGAGGCGATCGCGCGCGATCAGCTCGCGGACCTGATCCTGCACATGCGGCGGATAGCCGACGAGGTATTTCAGCGTTTGCATGGCGCCACGATAGCGCGCCAAGGCCGCCGGCACGAGCCGTGGCCGCCGCCGCACGGGCGCGGCCAGGGGGCGGGCGCAGCGGGTAAGATAGGGTCCAACGTCTTGGATCGACTGGATTTTCCCGATGCGCAATCCCCTGCAGGAACAGCTGCTCAAGGCCGGCCTGGTGAAGAAGAACCAGGTGGCGCAGGTCGCGCGCGAGCAGGCCAAGGCACGCCACGGCAAGGCGCCGCCGCTGCCCAGCGCCGAGCAGCTGGAGAGCGAGCGGCTGCGGCTGGAACGGGTGGAGCGCGACCGCGCGCTGGCCGCCGAGCGCAACGCGCAGGCGCGTGCGCAGGAGCAGCGCGCACAGGCGCGGCAGATCGTCGACAGCAACAAGCTCAAGGCCGATGGCGAGATCGACTACCACTTCACCGATGCCGGCAAGATCCAGCGCTTGCGGGTCGACGCCGCCTTGCGCGCGCAGCTGATCAGCGGTGCGGCGGTGATCGCGCGGCTGGATGCCGGCTATGCGCCGATCCCGCGCGCGGTGGTGGAAAAGGTGGCCAGCCGCGATCCCGCGGCGATCGTGCTCGACACCACCCAGGCCGCGCCGGCGGCCGGCGACGAGGACGACGCGTACTACAGCCGCTTCCAGGTGCCGGACGACCTGATCTGGTAGCCGGCGGCGCGCGGCCTTTCGGCCGCTCGCTGCGCAGTGGCGGCTGCATCGGTACTACGCGCCGGCAGCGATCGCACTCTGGCGCAACGCAACCTGCTGGAGAACCGATGACCCGCCCTGGCGGGCAGCGCACAGCGCACGCCGTGCATGAACATGCCGGCGAATGTGAAACCGGCGTGCATTGCAATCGCCGGCTGCGGCCGCATCATCGGGACGTAGCGAATCCTTGGAGACGATCATGGCCACAGGGTGGGCAGGCGACGGCGCGGTGCAGGACCAGATCGACGCCACCGTCGAAGATGCGATCAAGCGTGCGCGCAGCCAGCTGCCGCAGGGCCCGAGCCTGGAGCAGTGCGAGGCCTGCGATGCGCCGATTCCCGAGGCGCGGCGCAAGGCGGTGCCGGGCGTGCGCCTGTGCGTGGCCTGCCAGGAAGCGCACGACCACGAACAGCACGAGCACAGCGGCTACAACCGCCGCGGCAGCAAGGACAGCCAGCTGCGCTAGGGCGTGTCTTCCATTCCCGAGTAGGTCGCGTTGGGCCTGACAGGCCCACCCGCAGGGCCGCTGTTGCGCGTGCGCGCTGTCGTGTCAGCGCGCGGGCGTGGCCACGGGTTCGTTCAATCCAACGCGTAGCGGTGCGATCTGCTTGGGAATGGATGGCGCGCCCTGGACGACTCAGTCGTCGTTGGCGGCGGTGCCGACCGGCGGGACCGGCCGCGAGTGCAGGGCGATGTTGAGTTGATCGACCACCATCGCCCAGTCGGCGTCGTCGATGCGCTCCTCGCGCAGCAGCTGCGCCTGTGCCGGCGTCCAGAACGGCGCTTCCTCCAGCCGCATCGTGTCCGGCAGCGGCGAATGGCGGCCGATGAACTGGCGGATCTCGGTTTCGCTGTTGGGCAGGCCCAACTGGGCGAACAGATCGGCGAACGGGTGGACGGGTAGTTCCATGGGGCACCTTGTCGATGGGGGCGCGCGCCGCGAGGCGGCGCACAGACCAGCCACGATAGCGTTGGTGCGATCAGTGTCTTGTTAGGACGTGCGCTTGCGCGCTAGCCGAGTCCCGGCGGCACCGGATGGCCGCGCCAGCGCCGCGTGCTGCGCTGGAAGAACAGGCTGTTGGGAATCTGCAGCACGCTGTCGCCTTCGTCGCCGCGGTTCTCGCGCAGCGTGGTGTAGATCAGGTTGATATCCACCACCTGGCCCTTGAGTCCGGGCTTTTCGCCGTTCTCGAGCAGTTCGATGTGGTCGTGCAGGCGGAACGGCCGCGTGGCGAAGATCAGCAGCGTGCAGAAGATGTTCGACAGCACGCTCCAGGCCGCGAAGAACGCCACCGCCGCCACGGCGGCGAAGCCGGTGAATGCGGTCCACAGCACCGTGCCGGACACGCCGAGCCGATCCAGGATCAGCAGCAGCGCCGTGGTGTAGATCACGAAGCCGCTGCCGCGGCGCGCCAGCATGGTCAGTTCGGGTGGCAACGCGTGGTGCTCGCTCAGGCGCCGTACCAGCCGCCGCAGCAGAGTGCGCAACAGCCATGCGCCGAGCACGATCAGCGCGATATGCGCGCCCGGCACGATCAGGTCCAGCCAGCGGTGGACCGAGGGTGGCAGCATGGTGTGGAGCGAGGACATCGGCGGGTTCGGCATGGCGGGGGAGGCGCGATGGTCGCAATCGTCGCCGCATCGGGCAAGTGCGGATGGCGCCCGGCCCGCGCCATCGCTGCCGCCCCGACGCTGCAGCGCATGCGCGCTGCCGGGCGTCGCTCAGGCGGCCTGTTCCAGGCTGGCCCAGCGTTCGGCGGGAATCTCCGGCAACGCCTCCAGCGCCGGCATCGCGAACAGGAAACCCTGGTACAGGTCGATGCCCAACGCGCGCAGCGCGCGGTATTCGGCGGGCGTTTCCACGCCCTCGGCAAGCACCCGGCAGCCCAGTGCCGCGGCCATGCCGACGATGCCGGCGACGATATGCTGGCGCGGTACGCTGCTATCGATGTCGCGGATCAGGGCCATGTCCAGCTTGAGCAGATGCGGTTGGAAACTGGCGAGCAGGTTGAGTCCGGAGTGGCCGGCGCCGAAATCGTCGATCGCGGTCAGGAATCCGCGCTGCGCGTAGTCGCGCAGGATCCGCACCACCTTGGGCAGGTCGCGGATGCGCTCGGACTCGCTCATCTCGAAGATCAGATCGCCGGTCGGCACGCCGTAGTGCTCGGCCGCGGCCAGGGTCAGGCGGATGCAGGTCGCCGGTTCGTACACCGCATTGGGAATGAAATTGATCGACAGCCGGGTGCGCAGACCCAGCCGCGCCGCGGTGGCGATCGCCTGCACTCGGCAGGTCTGGTCGAAGCGGTACAGCTGCTGCGGCCGCACCCGCGCCAATACCGCGGCCGCGCCGCTGCCGTCCTCGCCGCGGACCAGCGCCTCGTACGCGTAGATCGTGCGCGCCTGCGCATCGACGATCGGCTGGAACGCCATGCGGATGCCGAAGTCGAGCGGTTCGCCATCGCGGCAATTGCCGCAGGCCGGCTGGCCCAGTTCAGCGGAGAGGGAGCGCAGGAGCATGCCGTGCGTCTGTCACAGCGAAGAGATCTGGATTATCGGCCGGCGCCGTGAAGACGGCGCCGACATCGCCTGCGGCGGGGCCGCAGTGCGCGTGCTCAGCCGGCTTCGGCTTCGTCGACTTTCTTCAGCACGCGGGTGGTGCCGAGCACTTCGACGCGGCCGCCGGCCTTGCGGAACGCGGCCATGTCGGCCTCGATACGCTCGCGGCTGAGGCCCTTCTGCGCCTTGTCGCCGCTGCTGCTGCGTGCGGTCTTGGCGGTCGGGGGCGGGGTCTTGCTGGTGGGACGTGCCATGGTGAATCTCCTGGAGTCAGTACATCGTCAGGGGAATGCCGCGCGCCAACTGATCGTTGTGGATGCGGCGGATGTCGCGGCAATACGGGCCGGCCATCGTGAATTTGCGGCAGATCGCCGGGCGCTGTTCGTAGATCGAGCAGCACATGCGCTTGCTGTCCACCGCCACGCACCAGCCGTCCTCGTCGCGGGCCATCACGTGCAGGCCTTCGGCGGTGTGCTCGGTGTAGTGCTCGGGCACCTTGTCGTCGGGCATCAGCAGCACGGTCAGGCGGCAGCAGATCGCGTCGCAGCGATCGCAGGTGACGGATTTTTCGGCCGCGGCGCGCGGCGTTGCCTGTTGCGCGCTCACGCGTTGCCACCGGTTGGCAGGGCATCGCGGCTGAAGCGCAACACGCGGCCGCGGTAGGGCGGCAGATCGTCCGGCCCCAACGGCATTTCGCGCTGTTCGCTGAGCGCGTAGCCCTGCGTGGCCAGCGCGCGGGTCAGTGCGGCGCTGTTGCCGCGGCCCGGATCGGCGATCAGCACTTCCGCGCTCGCCGTCGCATGCCGCGCCAGCAATTCGGCCAGCAGCGCCGGATGCTGGTGTTCGTACAGCACATCGCTGCCGATAATCACGTCGAAACGGCCCAGCTCGAGGTTGGGCTGGTCCCAGTCGAGGCGGCGGTACGGCACCGCGGGCATTTCGTTGAGCGCGGCGTTGTAGGCCAGGAACACTTCGGTCAGCGGATGCCGGTCGCTGGCGACGATGTCGGCGCCGCGGCGGCGCAGCACCAGGCTGGCCAGGCCGAGGCCGCAGCCGATCTCGAGGATGCGCTTGTCGCCGAAGTCGTACAGCGCCATCGCTTCGGCGAGCAGCCGGCCGGCCGGCCACACGTTGCCGAACAGGCTCCATTGCGCCGAGGAAATGCCGGCCGCTTCGGCCTGCGCGTCGGGATCGGAGAACTGTTGGGTATCGAGCAGCGAACGGATGCGATAGTCCTGGCCGCCCAGGTTGAGCGTGTTGATCTGGGTGGCGTAGCCGGACACAGGCGCTCCCGTTGGGTCCGGCCCGAAGCGGGACGGAGGCTGGCGCGAGAAGAGGGGCGAGTCGGGCGACAGAAACGGCCGGACGAGACGCGTGTAGAAACGTGACGCTGAAGCGTGACCGCGCATATTACGCCAGTCGCGCCCCTTGCGTATGAACGGAAGCTGCGCTAGCGACTTGGGCACGCGCGGCCATGCCGGCGCGCGCTGCGGCGAGGTTGGCGAGGCGTTGCGGCCTGCGTCGGTCAGCGCTGCGCGGCGGCCAGGGCCAGACCCTGGACCACGCCGAACGAGGGGTCGCCGTGCACCAGGCGCGCTTGCGGGAACGCGGCGGCGACCACCTGCTGGATGTAGCCGGCGCGCGACATGCCGCCGGTCAGGAACACCGCGGCCGGATCGCAGCCGATGTCGCTGCGGACCTGCGCGAGCAGCTCGCCCAGCGCCTCCAGATAGCTGCGCGCGGCATGGGTCAGTTCGTCGGCCCGCACCTGCACCTGCAGCCCGGCTTCGATGTACTCCAGCGCCTCCGCGTGCTGCGCGCTGTCGCTGAGGCGGATCTTGCTGCGCTCCACCGCGCGGTACAGGCGCGCGGTGTTGCCGGTGTCCTGTAGCGCCTGCAGCCGCGTGTCGTAAGGGTGCGGCACTTCGTCGTAGCGATGCTGGCGGAAATCGCGCTGGCGGGTGGTGTCCTGCACCATCGCCGCCTCGACGTAATGGTGCGCCGGCACGCGGGTGCTGCCGCGGCCGAACAGCGGCATGTAGCTGGCCAGGCTCAGCGCCAGGTCGATGTCGGTGCCGCCACGGGCAATGCCCCAGGCGCGATGCACCTGCGGCGCGCCGTCGCCGCCGACGCTGGCGTGGGCGATGTCGGTGGTGCCGCCGCCGATGTCCACCACCACTGCGTCGTGGCGTTCGTCGCTGCCGGCGTGGTAGTGCATCGCCGCGGCGGCGGGTTCTTCCAGGAACGCGATGTCGTCGAAGCCGGCGGCGATCGCGGCGCTGTGCAGGATCTGCAGCGCCTGCGCGTTGCCGGCCTCGCCGATCGAACTGCGGAACTGCACCGGGCGCCCGAGCAGCGCGCTGCGCACCTGCAGGCCGAGTTGCTGCGAGGCGGTCAGGCGGATGTGCTCGAGGATATGGGTGGCGATGCCGGTGATGGTCTGCTTGGCGCGCGGATGCAGGTTGTAGCCGAGCATCGATTTCGGGCTCTGCACCAGGCTGCCTTCGCCTTCGATGAAATACGCATCCAGCGCCGCGTCGCCGTACACCGCGTTCTGCAGCAACGCCGCGGAACTGCGCGGCTCGCGCATCTGCGCTTCCATCCATTGCCGGCGCACCACCCGGATCGCATCGCGGCGCAACTCGTCGCGGCTGCGCTCGCGGCCGGCGGCGGCCGCATCGCGGCGCCCGGCCTCGATCAGCTCGTCCACCTGCCGTTCCAGCACCGGAGTCAGCTCGAAATCGGCCGGGTCGCGCATCACTTCCGGGAAGTACACGGTGGTGCGGAACTGGTGCTGGTCGCCGAAGCCGATCGGCACCACGCGGCCATCGATCACCGCGGCGGCGGCGGAGTTGCTGGTGCCGAAATCGATGCCGAGTCTCATGTCGCTGCGGGGCCGGGCAGGGGGCCGCGCACTGTGCGGCAAGCCGCAGCGCGGCGCAAGCCGGCGGCGGCCGCTGCAGGGGCGTGGCCGCGCCTGTCGCTGCCGCCTCCGCACAATGCACGAGGCCCGCGATTGCGGGCCTCGTGCGGTGCAGCCGGGATGCGGACGGTTACAGCGCCGCGCCCGCGTGGCCCTGGTTCTTTTCCTGCTCGGTGGCATCGCGCACGCCGGCCACTTCCACCGCGAAATGCAGCACCTGCCCGGCCAGCGGATGGTTGCCGTCGATGGTCACCAGTTCCGCGCCGACCTCGGTGACCGTGACCAGCAGCGGGCCCTGGTCGGTCTGCGCCTGGAACTGCATGCCGGGCTGCAGGCCTTCGGCATCCGGGAACGAGCTGCGCGGCACCTGCTGTTGCAGCTGCTCGTGGCGCGGACCGTAGCCTTCGGCCGGAATCACGTCGACCTGCACGCGTTCGCCGGGGCGCTTGCCGGTCAGCGCCTTTTCCAGCCCCGGCACGATGTTGCCGGCGCCGTGCAGATAGCTCAGCGGATTGTCCGGCGCGGATTGATCGATCACCTCGCCGGCATCGTCGGTCAGGGTGTAGTGGATGGTGGCGACAAGGCCATTGGCGATCTCCATGGGAAACCTCATTCAGTAGGAAGTGGGATACGCCGGCACAGTCACAGCGCGATGGGAGGTGCTACCCGAATACCCTAACGAAAAGCGGCGGCGGATCGCAAGTCGGCGCGGCGGATTACGCGTTCAGGCTGGCGGCGGCGCGCGCAACGCGCTGCGCCGCGCCTGCCACGCCTCGGGCGTTTGCGGCTTGACGAACAGCGACTGCAATTCGGGGTATTGCGCGCGCGCGGCGCGTTCGATGCGCTCGATGCAGGCCTCGATCTGCGCGGTGCTGCGCTGGTCCTCGAATTCGGCGCTGAGTGCGGCGACCACCTGCTCGGGACCCATCTGCACGCTCAGCACGCCGTTGACCGCGCGTACGTCCGGATCCGCGCCGGCGATGCGGCGCAAGGCATCGCTCAGCGGCCGCGCCGCCGGTTCGCCGATCAGCAGGCCCTTGGTCTCGCGGGCCAGCACGAAGGCCGAACAGGCCAGCACCGCGGCGATGCCGATCGAGGCCACGCCGTCCAGCTCCGGCATCTGCAGCCACTGCGCGGCCAACAGGCCCAGCAGGGCGATGAACAGGCCGATCAGCGCGGCGCTGTCTTCCAGCAGCACGGTGAACAGGCTCGGGTCCTTGCTTTCGCGGAACGCCTGCACGTAGCCCATGGCGCCCTTGCGCGCGCGGAACTCGCGCAGCGACACCCACCACGAAGCGCCCTCAAACAGGATCGACAGGCCCAGCACCACGTAGTTGAGGGTGTGGTTGCTGGCCGGCTCCGGATTGCGCACATGCGCGATGCCCTCGTAGAGCGACACGCCGGCGCCGAGCGCGAACACCAGCAGGGCGACGATGAAGCTCCAGAAATACAGCTCACGCCCGTAGCCGAACGGATGGCTGGCATCGGCGGGCCGCGCGGCGCGGCGCAGGCCGTACAGCAGCAACAGCTCGTTGACCGTATCGACCAGCGAATGCACGCCTTCGCTGAGCATCGCCGAACTGCCGGACAGCGCGGCGGCGACGAACTTGGCGATGGCGATGGCCAGGTTGCCGGCGAGCGCGGCATAGATCGCAAAGCGGGAACCGGAAGCGGCGGACATGGGATTCCTGCGGGAAGAGCGGACCGGACGCGGCACGCGGCGGCGTGGAGCGGGCGGCTACAATAGGCGTCCTCCCGTCGTCGCCGTATCAAGGAACCCCATGTCCGCCGCACCCGCCTGTCCGCAATGCACCCTGCAAAACACCTATGTCGACGGGGCGCTGTGGATCTGCGCCGACTGCGGCTACGAGTGGCCGGCAGCGGCGGACACCGCCACCGCCGCAGAAACGGTGGTGCGCGACAGCAACGGCAACGTGCTGCAGGCCGGCGACACCGTGGTGGTGATCAAGGACCTGAAGGTGAAGGGCTCGTCGATCCCGCTGAAGCAGGGCACAGTGATCCGCGGCATCCGCCTGGTCGAGGATGATGCCGAGCACATCGAAGGCAATTCGGACAAGATCAAGGGACTGGTGCTGAAGACCTGCTTCCTGCGCAAGGCCTGAGTCGCGGCGCAAAGGGGCGCGCCGCGGCGGTTGTCGCGCGCTGCGTGCAGCGGCGAGCAGCGCGCCGCACGACGATCGTTGCGCATGGGCTGCGGGCATCATCGCGGATGTGGATTGGCACCGGCCCGTGGCGCCAGCGATCGCCGACGCCACAGACAGCACGCGCGCCGGTCGTGCCGGCGCTGCTCAACCGCCGGTGTTCGCCCAGCCGTACCGGCGCTGCGCGAATGCCCACGCCAGCACCAGCAGCGCCAGCGCCGTCCACGGCAGCGCGGCGGCGCCGGAACGTTGCAACACCATGCCGCCGAGCACGCCGGCGCCAGCGATCGCCAGGTTCCAGCCGGTGACCACCAGCGACTGCGCCAGATCGGCGGCCTCGCCGGCACGGCGCGCGATCGCGGTCTGGAACAGCGTGGCGCAGCCGCCGAATGCCAATCCCCACACCGCCATCGCCACGGCCAGCAGCGCCGGCGAACGCGGCCACAGCGCCATCGCCAGCGCGGCGAGCGCGAACAGGCCGATGCTTGCCAGCAGCAGCGGTCGCATCCAGCGATCGATCCATAGGCCCACCGCGACGATGCCCAGCAGCGCGGCGACGCCGAACAGCAGCAGGTAGCGGTCCAGCGCGGCCGCCGCGGCCGACAGCGCCAGCAGCGGCGCCACATAGGTGTAGAGCAGGTTGTGCGCGAGCACGAACAGCAGCATCACCGCCAGCACCTGGACAATGCCGGGCAGGCCCAGCACGCGGCGCAGCGGCAGCGCCGTGCGCGCGGTGTGGCCGGCGAAGTCGGGCAGCGCAGCGCGGGCCCAACCGAGCAGGCCGAGGCTCAGCAGCGACATCGCGCCGAACGTCCAGCGCCAGCCCCACTGCTGCCCGAGCAGGGTGCCGGCCGGCACGCCCAGCGCCAGCGCCAGCGGCGTGCCGACCATCGCCACGGCGATCGCGCGGCCCTGCTGCGCCGGCGCCACCATCCGGCTCGCATAGCCGGCCAGCAGCGCCCATAGCAACCCGGCGCTGACCCCTGCGAGCAGGCGCGCGGCCAGGATCAGCGGATAGCTGGCGGATACGGCGGTGACCGTGTTGGCCAGCGCGAAGCCGGCGATGGCGAGCAGCAACAACGGGCGCCGGCGCCAGCGCCGGGTGGCGGCGGTGAGCGGGATGGCTGCCAGCAGCGAACCCAGCGCGTAGACGCTGACCAGTTGGCCGACCCACGCTTCGCCGACGCCCAATCCCGCCGCCATCGACGGCAGCAGGCCGGCCGGCAGCGTCTCTGTGAGGATGGTGACGAAGCCGGCGCAGGCCAGCGCCAGCAATCCGCTCCAGGGCAGGCGCTGCGTTGCCGCCGCAGCGGTGGCGGCCGGGCACGGCGCCAGGCGTTCCCCGCTCATGCCGGCACGCTGCGCAGGCTGGCGTAGACCGCGTCGCGCAGCTCGGTCACGAACGCGCCGGACATGCCTTCGTACAAGGTGTTGGTCAGCGCCACCACGCTCAGCTGCCGTGCCGGATCGACGAACCAGCTATGGCCGTACGCGCCGCCCCAGCGCCAGGTGCCGGGTGCTTCCGGGGTCGCGGTCGGCGCCGGATCGCGCAGCACCGCAAAGCCCAGGCCGTATCCCCAGCCGGGCGCGTCCGGCGGGCCGAAATCGCCGGCCTGCGCGCGGCCCATCTCGGCCACCAGCGCGGCCGGCAGCAGCGGCGCGCCGCCGCAGCGCAGCGTTTCCAGCAGGCGCAGCACGTCGTCGGCGCTGCCGACCATGCCGGCGCCGGCGGAGGCGAACGCCTGCGGATCCAGCGCGCGCGAAGGATGGAACACGATGCCGGCGCCGTCCGCGAACGGCGCGACCACTTCGCCTTCGCCGAGCCGGTGCGGCGAAGGGTCGCCGTTGACGTAGGGCACGGCCAACCGCGCCGCGTCCTCGGCATGGAAGGCGGTGGCGTGCATGCCCAGCGGCGCGGTGACCAGGTCGCGCACCAGCTGCGGCAACGGCTGACCGCTGGCCGCCTGCAGCAGCGCGCCGGCGACATCGATCGACAGCGAATAGCCCCAGCCGGTGCCGGGTGCGTACTGGAGTGGCACTTCGGCGAGGCGGCGCAGGTTGTCTTCCAGGCTCAGGCCGCTGTTGTCCATGCCGTCGGACACGCCGGCACGCGCATGCGCGCCGTCCGCCGGGTCGAGGAAGCGGTAGCCGAGCCCGACGCTGTGGCTGAGCAACTGGCGCAGGCTGATGTCCGGCGCCCGCCCGTCGGGCAGCGCGGGGCGGAACCAGGGCAGCCAGCGCGCGATCGGTGCATCCAGCTGCAGCCGGCCTTGCGCGACCAGCGCCAGCGCCGCGGTGGCGACGATCGGCTTGCTGACCGAGGCCAGGCGGAAGGTGGCGTCCTCGCGCAGCGGCCGCCGCGCCTCGCGGTCGGCCCAGCCTGCGGCGCGGCGATAGACGCACTGGCCCGCGTGCGCGACCAGCACCACCGCGCCGACCAGGCGCTGCTCGCGCAAGGCCGCATCGATCGCGGCATCGAGCGGCGCGGCCTGTTGCGGCGAAAGTGCCGGCGCATGCGCCGGGGAAACGGAAGCGACGGCAGGGGACATGGACATGGACGCGACTCGCGGTGGAAGGAGTTGCAGCGTGGGCGCATGCCGATTGCGGAAAAAGACGGGTAGAGTTCCTGGCTCCGAGGACGCAGATGTCCGCAATGGAGTGGGCGATGGACAGTCTGGGCAGCCTGCGCGGCTTCGTGCAGGTGGTGGAGAGCGGCGGCTTCGCCGAGGCGGCGCGGGTGCTGGGCGTGTCCGCTTCGGCGATGGCCAAGAGCGTGGCGCGGCTGGAGCAGTCGCTGGGCGTGCGCCTGTTCCATCGCAGCACCCGCAGCCAGACCCTGACCGCGGAAGGCCAACTGTTCCTGCCGCGCTGCCGGCGCATCCTGGCCGAGGCCGAGGCGGCGCGCAGCGAGCTCGGCAGCCACGCGGCCACGCCGAAGGGACGGCTGCGGGTCAGCCTGCCGATGAACAACAACGTGCTGCTGCCGGTACTCGCCGACTTCATGCGCGCCTATCCGCAGGTGCAGCTGGATCTGGATTTCGACGACCGCCTGGTGGACGTGATCGAGGACGGCTTCGATGCGGTGCTGCGCGTGGCCGAACCCGACGACTCGCGCCTGGCGTCCAAGCGCCTGGGCGGTTTCCGGCGCTGCCTGGTGGCCGCGCCGGACTACCTGCAGCGCTGCGGCACGCCGCGCGCGCCGGCCGACCTGCTGGCCCACCAATGCCTGCATTACCGCTTCCGCAGCAGCGGACGCCTGGAGGCCTGGCCGATGGGCGCGGCGGCGGCCGGCCTGCAGTTGCCGGTGTCGATGGTCTGCAACAACATCGAAACGCGCCTGAGCTTCGCCCTGCGCGGCTGCGGCATCGCCCTGCTGCCGGAGCACTCGGTGCGCGATGCGGTCGCCAACGGCATGCTGCGCACGCTGCTGGACGACTATGTCGCCGCCGACGGCACCTTCCACCTGCTGTGGCCGTCGGGTCGGCATGTGCTGCCGAAATTGCGCGTGTTCATCGATTACCTCAGCGAGCGGCTGATCCTGTAGCGCCTGCCGGCGCGATCGTTCGGGCCATGCCGGCCCGCCGTGAGCCGCCTGCGCGCGGCTATGATGCGCGCTGGGCGCCGGGGGGCGCCGCCCAGCAAGGGAGCAGGGGACGCATGGAGACGTACGTTGTCGCGGCCGGTGGCCGCCTGCGCATGGCGCGCGGGCTGGCGTGGCTGTTGGTGTTGTGCACGTTGGCATTGCCGGCGTGGGCAAGGATGCAGGAAGTCAAACCCGGACAGACGCCGCAGCTGGCGCCCGACGAGGGCCTGGTGCTGGTCGCGGTGGATACCGATGTCGACCTGTACGGCGTGGAGTTGAACAAGGACGGCAAGATCTTCGGCGCCGGCACCATGTCCCAGCTCAAGCCGGGGATCAGCTACCGGCTGTACATCGCGCCGGTCGGCGACTACGCCTGGCGCAAGATCATGCTGATGCCGCAATTCAGCTACAGCCTGCGCGACAGCGACGAATTCCGTTTCCGCATCCAGCCTGGACGCATCACCTATCCGGGCGATCTGCTGTTCCGTCCCGAGTCGCTGTTCAATGTCGACATGGGCATGGTCAACCGTTCGCTGGCCGCAATGGACTGGCTGCAGCAGACCCATCCGGCGCTGTGGGCGCAGTACGAACTGAGCTATTCCGGGCACTATCCCGATCCGTTCCCGCAGTTCTACCGCAAGGCGCTGGCGCAGCATCCCAACGCCACGCCGGCGGCGAAGGTGACGTTGCGCGCGCCGCCACCGCCGGCCGCGATGCCGATCGCCCCGGCCACGTTGTTTCGCGGCGGTCTGGTCAAGGCGCTGGAGCTGAACCCGCGTGGCGACCTGCTGGCGCTGCAACTGCACGAGCGCAAGGACGAATGGCGGATCGAACTGCTGGATCTGACCAGCAACCAGCAGCGCCTGTTGGCCACCAGCGTCGAGCCGATCAAGCAACTGCTGTGGGCCGGCAACGATGCGCTGCTGTTCACCGTGCGCGTGCCGCGTGGCCCGAACGTGGTGCGCGGCATGCGCGTGGACACCGCGGCCGACGGCACGCGCAAGTGGAGCCCGCTGACCCTGCCCAATGGCGGCTACATCGTCGATGCGTTGCCGCAAACGCCCAATACGGTGCTGTTCGCCACCACGCTGCGCAACGGCGACAACGCGGTGCAGCTGATGGACGTGTCCAGTCAGGCGGCGATCGACCGCTGGCGGCCGCGCTTCCAGGAACGGCTGAACATCGGCCTGGAACGCGACGTGGGCTGGCTGACCGACGGCAACGGGCGGCTGCGCCTGGCGGTGGTGCGGCGCGACGACGACTACGTGCTGATGTACCGCGACGGCATGGGCGCGACCTACCGCGACGTGATGACGCTCAGCGACCTGCGCGATTTCCAGCCGGTCGGCCTGTCCTTCGATGCGGGCGAGATCTACGCGGTGACCGACGACGGCCGCGCGCAGCGCGACCTGGTCGCCTACGACGTCGCCGCGCGCAAGATCGTGCGCACGCTGTTCAGCCAGCCCGGAGTCGATGTGGTCGACCTGATCCAGGGGCCGCGGCGCACGCCGATCGGGGTCACCTACTACGAGAGCGGGCGCCTGGTCAGCCACTACTTCGAAAGCACCGACGAACGCCTCGGCCGCGCGTTGAGCGCCGCGCTGCCCGGGCGCAACGTGCAGATCGCCGCGCGCAACCTGGACGGCCGGCAGATGGTGCTGTGGGCCGACGCCAGCGACCAGCCGCCGCAACTGTTCCATCTGGACCTGGACAAGCGTGCGGCCAGCGCGATCGCCGAGGACATGCCATGGCTGCACGGCATGCACTTCGCGCCGAGCGAAGTGCTCAAGTTCAAGGGTCGCGACGGGCTGCCGCTGGAGGCGTTCCTGACCTTGCCGCCGGGCGGCGGGCGCAAGCCGCTGGTGGTGTTCCCGCATGGCGGGCCGATCGGCGTGGCCGATTCGCTGGGCTTCGATCCGGACACCCAGTTCCTCGCCTCGCTGGGCTATGCGGTGCTGCGGGTCAACTTCCGCGGCTCCGACGGCTATGGTCGCGCGTTCCGCGAAGCCGGGCGCGGCGGTTTCGGCACGCTGATCGAGGACGACATCGACGCGGCGATCGGGCAGGCGCTGGCGCGCTATCCGCTGGATGCGCAGCGCATGTGCGTGCTTGGCGCCAGTTATGGCGGTTACTCGGCGCTGGTGATGGCGATGCGTTGGCCGGAGCGTTTCCGCTGCGTGGCGTCGATCGCCGGCGTCGCCGACCGGATCCTGTTCTATACCGCCAGCGACGGCGGGCGCGATGCCGATGGTCGCGCCGATCTGGAACGACTGCTGGGCAATCCCAACACGCAGCTGGAGCAGATGACCAGCACCTCGCCGCTGTACCGCTACGACGCGATCAAGGTGCCGGTGCTGCTGGCGCACGGGCTGGAAGACCGGCGCGTGGATTACGAACACACCCGACGCATGCTGCGGATGCTGGAGATGGCCGGCAACCCGCCGGTGGGGCTGACCTTCGCGGGCGAGGGCCACGGCTTCGCCGACGTCGATCACCGCGCCGCGCTGTGGAGCGGGGTGGCGGGTTTCCTGCAGGCGCATCTGTCCGCGGACGCGCCGCCGCAGAAGGCGGCGACGCCTTGAGCTGCAGCGGCGGCGGCACGGGTGTGCCGCCGCCGCGTGCCTGGCTTCTCAGTCCAGCGTCGGGTAATCGGTGTAGCCCTTGGCGCCGCCGCCGTAGAGCGTGTCCGCATCCAGCGGGTTGAGCGGCGCATCGCGGCGCAGCCGTTCCACCAGATCCGGATTGGCGATGAACGGGCGCCCGAACGCGACCGCGTCGGCAGCGCCCGAGCCGAGCACCCGCTCGGCCAGGGCCTTGTCGTAGCCGTTGTTGACCAGCCACGGACCGCGGAACTTGGCGCGCAGTGCGGCGTAATCGAAGGCGATGTTGTCGCGCGGGCCGCCGGTGGCGCCCTCGATCACATGCAGGAAGGCCAGGCCCAGCGGGTCCAGGCGTTCGACCG
The DNA here is from genome assembly GCF_014236855.1 of Xanthomonas sp. SI. Taxonomy (NCBI): domain Bacteria; kingdom Pseudomonadati; phylum Pseudomonadota; class Gammaproteobacteria; order Lysobacterales; family Lysobacteraceae; genus Xanthomonas; species Xanthomonas sp. SI. The sequence goes on along the minus strand of NZ_CP051261.1, from coordinate 3,431,359 downwards.
CGCGCTCGAACAGCGGCTGCGGGTCGCTGTCGTGCGCATCGTTGGCCGGGGTCACCGGCGACAGGCGCACGCCGGTGCGCTCGGCGCCGATTTCCTGCGCCACCGCCTGCACCACCTCGAACAGCAGCCGGGTGCGGTTCTCGATGCTGCCGCCGTAGGCGTCGTCGCGGCGGTTGCTGCCGTCGCGCAGGAACTGGTCGATCAGGTAGCCGTTGGCGGCATGCACTTCCACGCCGTCGAAGCCGGCGGCGATGGCGTTGCGCGCGGCATGGCGGAAGTCCTCGAGCAGCGCCGGAATCTCGTCCAGGCGCAGCGCACGCGGTGCGGAGACGTCGCTGAAGCCCTCGGCGGTGTAGGTCTTGGCGTCGGCGCGCAGCGCGCTCGGCGCCACCGGCGCAGCGCCGTCCGGCAGCAGGCTGACGTGGGAGATGCGGCCGACGTGCCACAGCTGCAGCACGATCTTGCCGCCGCGGCGGTGCACCTCGGCAGTGACGTTCTTCCACGCCGCGACCTGCGCTTCGCTGTAGATCCCTGGCGTGTCCATGTAGCCCTGGCCCATCGGGCTGATCTGGGTGGCCTCGGCGACGATCAGCCCGGCGCTGGCGCGTTGGCCGTAGTACTCGGGCGCCAGCGGCGAGGGGATGCGGCCTTCGCCTTCGGCGCGATTGCGGGTCAGCGGCGCCATCACGATGCGGTTGGCCAGTTCGATCGCGCCCAGGCGCAGCGGGGCGAACAACGGGGAAGCGGTAGCGGTCATTGTCACAGTTTCTCGAAAAACAGGAATGGGGGCACGGACGGCACGGCACCGAAGGCGTCGGCCGTCTCCCGTCAAGACATGGGGACGACCGCCGCGTTTGCGCGTCGCCGCGATGGGACAGTGCGTTGCCGGCGGTCGGCTCGCCAGCGAGGGCGCCCCCCGTATTGGAGCCGATGCTTGGAGTTGGCCGCGACGCCGTTGCGGTCCGAGCGATAGCGATGCAGTGAACAAGGTAATGCGCATGTCCGCCGCCACCGCGGCATCGCGCCGAGCGCTGCGCGCCAGGGCGGTACTGGTGAGGTCGCATGCTGAAGCTGTACAGCCTGGCTGCCACTCGACGCCCACGCGCCACGCTGCAACGCGGTGTTGCACGCGCATGGGTGCCCTTGCATGCTGCGATGCACAATAATGAGCGGCCCCTCATCAGGTCCCGGGCATGTCCACTCCCGTCACTCCCCAGGCGCCGCTGTCGCGCCGCGGCTACGTGCTGATCCTGTTCGCGTTGGCGATGGGCGGCTTCGCGATCGGCACCAGCGAGTTCTCCACCATGGGCCTGATGCCGTACATCGCGCGCGGGCTGGCGATCGACGAGCCGCAGGTCGGACACCTGATCAGCGCCTACGCGCTGGGCGTGGTGGTCGGCGCGCCGCTGCTGGCGATCGTCGGCGCGCGCTGGCCGCGGCGCACCCTGCTGCTGGCGCTGATGGGCTTCTACGCGGTCGGCAACCTGGCCAGTGCGCTGGCGCCGGATTACCACAGCATGCTGCTGGTGCGCTTCATCGCCGGGCTGCCGCATGGCGCCTATTTCGGCGTGGCCACGCTGGTCGCCGCGTCGATCAGCTGCCCCGACCAGCGCGGCGCGGCGGTGAGCCGGGTGTTGCTGGGGCTCAATCTGGCGGTGCTGGTCGGCAATCCGTTGGCGACCTGGCTCGGCCAGGTGGCGCAATGGCGCTACGCGTACGCGCTGGTGGCGGCGATCGCGGTGCTGACCGTGGTGCTGGTCATGCGCCTGCTGCCGGCCGATCCGCAGGAACCGCGGCAGCAGCCGCTGCGCGAACTGCGCGCGTTCAACCGGCCGCAGGTGTGGCTGGCGCTGGGCATCGGCTCGGTCGGCTTCGCCGGCATGTTCTGCGTTTTCAGCTATCTGGCGCCGACCCTGACCCAGGTCACCGGCGTGTCCGAACGCTGGATCCCGTTCGCGATGTGCGCGTTCGGCTTCGGCGGCCTGCTCGGCAACCTTGCCGGCGGTTGGTTGTTCGACCGGCTGCAGTTCCGCGCCGTGCCGCTGGTGCTGCTGTGGTCGATGGCGGTGCTGCTGGCCTGGCCGCTGGCCGCGCACTCGCCCTGGGCGGTGCTGCCGGCGGTGGTCGCGGTCGGCACGATGGGTGCGCTGGCGCCGGTGTTGCAGACCCGGCTGATGGACGTGGCCAGCGAGGCGCAGACCCTGGCCGCGGCGTCCAACCATGCCGCCTTCAACCTGGCCAACGCGCTGGGACCGTGGATGGGCGGGATCGCGATCAGCGCCGGGCTGGGCTGGACCTCGACCGGCTATGTCGGCGCGGCGGCGGCGCTGGGCGGCCTGCTGGTGTACTTGTGGGCGCGCCACGACGCGCGCCGTGCGCAGCGCCTGGCGACGGCTGGCTGAGCGCTCAAGAGCGCGGTTCGACTTTCCACGCGCCGCGCGCCATTGCGCGACTGGCTGCTTGTTGCACGCGCGCCGCGGGCGCGCGCGGCGTGCCTGACGTGCGCGGCGGGACTCAGCGCAGCGCCTGCGTGTTGTGCGACAGCCGCCGCAACGCGTCCAGCTTGGCCTGATAGCGCGGCTGCGTGGCTTTGTCGGCGTGCGCCAGCGCCTGCTGCATCGCCGTGTTCGCGCGGCGCGTATCGCCGTTGAGCAGATACGCGCGGGCCAGGGCGAAATACAGCAGGTCCGCGCCGTCGTACAGCCGCAGCGCATGCCGGTAGTAGCCGATCGCCGCGGCGTAGTCCTGGCGCCGCTCCGCCTCGTTGCCGAGCAGATACTGCTGGAACGGGTCGGTCTGCTGCACGCGTTGCAGTCGCGCCAGCATCGCCGCCTCGCGCCGCCCATCGCCCAGGCGTCGGTACAGGATGGCGGCGTTGGACAGTGCGGACATATGGTTGGGGTCGACCGCCAGCGCGGTCGCATAGTCCTGCGTGGCCGCTTGCGGATCGCCTTGGCGCAGCTCCAGCACGCCGAGGTTGTTCCAGGCGGCGGCGAAGTCGCGGTCCATCTGCAGCGCCATCGCCAGATGCTGTTGCGCGGCGGGCAGGTCGCCGTCGGCCATCAGTTCGGCGCCGCGATTGTTGTAGTAGTGGGCCAGCGCGCGGCGGTCGGAAATCGGCTGCGGGCCACGCCGGTCCATCAGCACGCTGCGGTCCAGGTCGATGCTGGCATGGCGCCCGTCGATGCGCACGCCGACGTTGACGTGGCCGGCGTTGTACAGCGCGTCGCCGTCCTGGTACCAGCTCAGCACGCGGCCTACCTCTTCCACCTGCGCGTCCAGCCCCACGTCGCGCGCCATGGCCACGAACAGCAGGGTGAAGGACAGGCAATTGACGCGGCGCGTGGCGTAGGTCTCGGCGATGCTGTTGGTGGCCTTGGCGTCGTACTGCAGGTCCAGGCCGTCGGCATCGAAGGCGAACTTCACCAGTTGCTGCAGGCGTTGCTCGCGCGGGGCGCGCAGATCGACGCGCTGCTGCACCAGCGCATGCAGCGCAGGCGGGACGCGCATGATCTGGTCCGCCGCGGGCGGCGCGGGTGGTGGCGCGATCGCTGTGGCAGCGACCAGGGCGAACGCGGTCCAACCGAACATGGCGCACCTCGTGGCGACCCGGAATGGGAGGGTCTCGGCGCAAATATAGCCCTTTGCCGGCGCGGTGGTGGCGTGCGCGGTCGCGGGCGAGTGCGAAGGCCGCAATGCCGGGTCTGAGCCCAGGCCGGAGCAGCGCATTCATCCACAGCGGCTGTGGACGATCGCTGGGCAAGCATGTGGATAACTGCGTTGCGGCCATCTGCGCCAGCCTTCGCCAACCGCTGGCGAAAATATCGCCAAGGCGCTCCGCGCGTCGGCGCTGAATGCCTGTTCATGCCTGCCAGCGCCGCGTGAGGACGCAAGCGTTTCGGCTCACGTGCACTTTATGCCCCGGCGTCCAGCATCCCTCCCACGACGCAACGTGGCAAGACGCTTCCATATCGCGGCCGAGCGACATCCAGGGGAACACGACCCGACGTGCCCGTTGCGCGATGTTCGCCGGCCCATTGCAGAAGGAGTTCCATCCATGAGCATTCAGAGCAAGACCACCCACAGCCTCAACGACCTCATCGCCATCTCCCGCGACGGCAAGGAGTTCTACGAGGAAGCGGCGCAGAAGGTCGGCGATGCCGAGTTGTCCGCGCTGTTCCTGCGCATTGCCGGGGTCAAGTCCGACATCGTCAGCAGCCTGAGCGCGGTGGTCCAGGCGGTCGGCGGCAAGCCCGACGAGCACGGCACGCTGGTCGGCAGCATGCAGCAGATGTACGGCAAGGTGCGCGCGACGCTGGGCGACACCAAGTACGGCTACGTGGCCGAACTGGAAGAGTCCGAGGATCGCCTGTTGAAGGCGTTCAACGAAACCATCGCCGACAGCGATACCCCGGTCGCCGCACGCGATGCCGCCACCAAGCTGCTGCCGGAAGTGCGCGCCTGCCATGACGTGATGCGCAACCGCAAGCTGGCGATGAAGAACGCGGCGTAAGCTGCAGGCCGGGTTCGCGCCCGGCCATCATCGACGGCAAGGTGCGTTGCGATCCGCGCGGATTGCAATGTGCCGATGCTGAAAGGCGCAAAGGCCGACCGGATTCCATCCGGTCGGCTTTTTGCGTTTTCCAAGCGAGCGGTCGCACGCCGGGCGCGATGCGCTTGCTACGATGACGGCCCTTGTCCCCTTGCCGCAGTGACCGCGGCTCCCGCACCTAGCCGATGGCCCACGATCCTTCTTCCGCAAACGCGCAGTTCTCGCTCGGCTTCGCGGCGCCGGCGCCGCGCGAGAGCCTGTTCTTCGCCGTGCTGCCGGACCCGGCCACCGCGCAGCGCGCCTTCGCACTGGGCGAGCGCCTGCGTGCCGAGCATGGCCTGCGCGGTCGCGCGCTGCCGGTGGAACGTCTGCACCTGACCTTGCATTACCTCGGCGAGTACGCCGGCATTCCGCCGCGGCTGCTGCAGCAGGCGCATGCCGCCGGACAGGCATTGGCGGCGGCGCCGTTCGACCTGTGTTTCGATCGGGTCGCCAGCTTCGGCGGCCGCGCCCGCACGCGGCCGCTGGTGTTGCTTGGCGACGGCGAGCCGCCCGCGTTGCGCCACCTGCGCGAGGCCCTGCAGCAGCAACTCGGGCGCCAGGGCGTGGCAACGCGCGCCGACCCGGCCTATGTCCCGCATATCACCCTGAGCTACGACGAGCAGACGGTGCCGCCGCAAGCCGTGCCGGAACTGCGCTGCCCGGTCGCCGCGCTGAGCCTGATCCGTAGCGTGCAAGGGCAGGGGCGCTATGTGCACGAGGCGACCTGGCCGCTGTCGGCGGATGCGGCCGGGCCTGCGTCCGCCGGCGGCGAGGCGATCCGATGAACGAACCCGCGCCGCCGCTGACCCTGCCCGCCGCGCAGTGGGAGCAGTTGCAGGCGGCCTATGCCACGCCGCCGCGCGCCTATCACCACTTCGGCCACGTGCAGGCGGTGCTGGGCCACTATGCCGAGGTGGCCGCGGCGCTGGGCTGGCGGCAGCCGCGCGAGGTCTACCTGGCCGTGCTCTACCACGACGCGGTGTATCAGGCCGGGCGTGGCGACAACGAGGCGCAGTCGGCGCGCATGGCGCAGGCGGCGATCGCGCAATGGCTGCCCACCGCCGGGCTGGACGCGGCGCGCGTCGCCGCGCTGATCGAGCTGACCGCGCGCCACGGGCAACTGTCCGCCGCGGCGGTGGATGCCGAGGCGGCGCTGTTCCTGGATTGCGACATGGCCATCCTCGGCGCCGATCCCGCCGGGTTCGCCGCCTACGATCGCGCCATCGCCGAGGAATACAGCGGCGTGGTGCCGGGCTGGCTGTACCGGCGCAAGCGCCGCGCGTTCCTGAAGACGGTGCTGGCGCAGCCGCGCATCTTCCTCAGCGACTGGTTCCATGCGCGCTACGACGCGGCGGCGCGCGCCAACCTGCGCCAGGCGATCGGCTGAGCCGGCCGCGGCGGCGTTCTACAATGGGCACCTGTTCGCGCCGCTGGCGTGCCACCCGCCGCGCACCGTGATGTACGATCCCGATCCCGCCACTGCCGATCCGTGCCCGCAAGCGCCGCAGCCGCCGCTGCCCAGCGATTGCTGCAACAGCGGTTGTCCGCTGTGCGTGCACGACCTGTACAACGACGAAGTGGCGCGCTATCGGCAGGCGCTGGCGGCGTGGCGGCTGCGCCATCCCGAGGCCGACCCGGGCGCGTGAGCGCCCGCTGCGCGTCGCTGCAGCCGCACCGGCGCGGCCGCCTGATGGCTGCAGCGGCGCCGCGCTGGCACGCTTGCGGCGTACCCCGCATGAACCGGCGCCTGCGCCGCGCTTCGCGCCACCGCCGTTCGGGATTATCTTTACACGCTGTTTCAGGATTGGCCTTTTCAGGATTGCCGGATGATGCGAATGCGTGGCGGATGGATGTGGGGATGTGCGTTGGCCGGCCTGACCGCCGCGGCCGCCGCCTCGGCGGCGCCTGCGACGACGGCCGCAGCGCCAGCGTCAGCGGCGCCAGCGGCCGCGGTCCCGGAAAAACTCAGCCACGGCCGCTTCGAACAGGTCCCGGTGCTGCTGCCGCACGGCGAGGCGCAGCGCGTGGTGCTGTGGTTCGCCGGCGGCAAGCGCGGCGCGGCGTCGCGCATGCGCCAGATCGAGGCCTTGCGCGACGACGGCGCGATGGTGGTAGTGATCGACGGCGCACACCTGCAGGCGGTGCTGGCCAAGATCCCCGGCACCTGCGGCTTCTCCGCCGGCGACGTGGAGAACTTCTCGCGCTACGTGCAGGCCTACTACCACGTGCCGACCTACCGCCTGCCGCTGCTGGTCGGCGACGGCGACGGTGCCGCGCTGGCCTATGCGGTCGCGGCGCAGGCGCCCAAGCACCTGCTGGCCGGCCTGGTCACCGAGGATTTCTGTCCGGTGCAGGTGCTGGACGACCAGATCTGCGGCGCCGGCATCACCGCACCGGCACGTGCGCTGCAACCGGCCACGCTGCCGCTGCCATGGCTGGCGGCGATCGATGCGCCGGGCAAGGGCCGCTGCACCCAGCAGAGCGACGCGTTCGTGCAGAAGGTGCCGCAGGCGCAGCAGTTCCGCCGCAGCGCCAGCGGCGATGCGTTGCCCGGGCTACGCGCGGCAGTGCGCTCGCTCGGTGCGCAGCGCGGCGTCAGCCTGCCGCCGACGCCGGTCGACCTGGCCGGGCTGCCGGTGGTCGAGGTGCCTGCGCCCGCTGGCGACGCGGCCGCGGGCAAGGGCCATGAGCAGGTGTTCGCGATCTTCGTCTCCGGCGACGGCGGCTGGGCCGGACTCGACCAGCAGGTGGCCGGCGCGCTGGCCCAGGCCGGCATCCCGGTGGTCGGCGTGGACTCGCTGCGCTACTTCTGGAGCGAGCGCACCCCGCAGGGCTTCGCCACCGACCTGGACCGGATCTACCGCCACTACAGCCACCTGTGGCAGCGCGGACGGGTAGTGCTGATCGGCTTCTCGCAGGGCGCCGACGTGTTGCCGGCGGCCTACAACCAACTGCCGCCGGCGATGCGCGAGCAGGTGCAGGCCACCGCGCTGCTGTCGCTGGGCAAGACCGCCGACTACGAATTCCACGTCTCCAACTGGATCAGCTCCGGCGACGACGGCCTGCCGATCGCCCCGGACGTGGCGAAGATGCCGGGCGCGCAGACCCTGTGCATCTACGGCGAAGACGACGACGACACGCTGTGCCCGGACCTGCCGCACGGCGGCGCGCAGTTAGTGAAGCTGCCCGGCGACCATCACTTCAAGGGCGACTACGCGGAACTGGCCAAGCAGATTCTGCAGCGGATTGATTGAAGGCCGGGATTGGGGATTGGGGATTGGGGATTCGCAAGAGCGGCATTTGTGGGGCTTCAGCCCCGACGCACTGCCGCTAAAGCGTCGGGGCTGACGCCCCTCCCACAACCCGGCAGTTGCCGCGGAGACGCCATCCAAGGTCTCCGAATCCCTGCGTCCGCAGCCGATTGGCTACCAATCCCCAATCCCCAATCCCGAATCCCGGCCGTCAATCGGGCTTGCGCGGATCCAGAGAGATCAGCCGTGTCACGTCCAGCAGCGCCGCCGGCAGGTGCATGCCGCCGGGGGCGGCCAGGTAGCGGGTGCGCCAGGCCGGGGCGAACTTGGACTTGAAGCGGCGCAGGCCGGTGAAGCCGTAGAAGCGCTCGCCGTGGCGCACGATCAGGTTGCCGAAGCGGTTCCAGCGTCCGGCCAGGCGGTGCTGGGCCAGGCCCGACAGCGGCGCCATGCCCAGCGAGAAGCGCTTGTAGCCCTGCTCGCGGCCCCACAGGAACAATTCGATGAACAGGAAATCCATGGTGCCCTTCGGCGCATCGGCGATGTGCCGCATCAGGTCCACCGATAGTTCGTGTCCGGCCGGCGCCTGCCACAGGTTGGCGAAGGCCACGACCTTGCCCTCGGCTTCGACCACCGCGATCGGGAAGCGGCGCAGATAGGCCGGGTCGAAGCTGCCCAGCGAGAAGCCCTTCTCTTCGCCGGCCTTTTCCTCCAGCCATTGCTGCGAGACCTCGGCCAGCACCGGCATCAGCGCGTCGATCTCCTCCAGCGGCACGATGCGGAAACTCAGTCCGCTGCGCTTGCCGCGGTTCCAGGCCTGGCGCAGGTCGGCGCGGTCGCGGCCTTCCAGGTGGAAGTCTTCCAGCGAAACCATCGCTTCCTCGCCCAGCTTGACCAGGGTCAGGCCCAGGTCGAGGTAGGTCTGCCAGTGCTGCTCGCCGACCTGGTAGAACACCGGGCGCAGGCCCATGCGGTCGGCTTCCTCGCGGAAGCGCCAGATCAGCGCCCGCGCGACTTCCGGCGGTCCCACCGGGTCGCCCATCGCCACCAGCGAGCCGCCGTAGCGCTGCATCATCACGAAGCCCTGGCCGCCTTCGTCGGGCAGCAGCGCCTTGTCGCCGGTCAGCACCAGGCAGGCCTGGGTGTCGGTGGCCACGGCCAGCACCGGCGCCAGCCCATCCAACTGCGCCGCGTCGGCGGCCGGCAGCGGCGAGCGCGTGCTGTGCAGCAAGCGCGCCAGCCCGAACACCACCACCGCCACACTGACCAGCAGCACCGCGCGCAGCGCGCGCGGAGCATTGGCCGAGGTGGCGAACTGCCACCACAGTTCGTTCTGGTATTCGACGTGGCTGTAGACGAAGAACAGCAGCCACACCGTGGCGATCAGCACCAGCCCCAGGTTGCGCAGCCACGGCCACGACCAGGCCTCGTCGAGCAGCGCGCCCTGACGGTAGAACTCGCGCCGCGCGCCCCATAGCCCGGCCGCCACCACCAGCGAGGACAGCGCCACCGAGGCATGCCCGCCGCGCAGCCAGGCCGGCAGCGGCAGCAGCACGCAGATGCCGATCGCCAGCATCCAGGCCGCATGGCTGCGCCGCTGCAGGCCCTGGCCGATCAGCAGCAGTACCACGCCGCCGAGGCTGGCCAGCAGGTGCGAGGTCTCCACGATCGACAGCGGCGCCATGCCCAGGCGCCGCTTCGGCGTCGGCAGGGTGCCGTCGATGACCAGCGCCGCGCCGACCGCGAACACCGCCATGGCGATGATCTGCGGCAGCCACGGACGCAGCGTGCCCCAGGCCACGCGCACCCCGCCGGCGCTGGCCGCCAGCGGCCGGCGCAGGCCCGAGACCGCGGCCATCAGCACCGACAGCAGCAGCGGCACCACGTAGTAGGTGATGCGGTAGATCAGCGCCGCGGCCAGCACCGCGGCCGGGGCCACGCCGGGCAGCAGCTTGAGCAGGCTCCACTCGAACACGCCCAGCCCGGCCGGCACGGTGGACATCAACCCGGCCACCACCGCGACCAGGTACAGGCCGACGAAGCCGACGAACTCGATGCCCGACTCGTTCGGCAGCAACACGTAGAACGCGGCGCTGGCCAAGCCCAGTTCGACCACGCTCAGCGCGGTCACGCCGAGCGCGGTGCGCCGGTCCGGCAGCCACAGTTCGTGAGTGCGCCAGCGCAGGGTGCGGCCTTCGCGCCCGGCCAGCAGCAGCATCAGGCCGAAGCCGGCCAGCAGCGCGATGCCGAACGCGCGTACCGCCGAAGCGCCGAGCGGCAGCGCCAGCGCCGCCGAGGCCGGTTCCAGGGTCAGCGCCAAGGCCAGCAGCAGCCAGGCGCCGAACACGAAGCCGAGCGTGCTCATCAGCACCACCTGGCCGATCTCGGCCAGGCTCAGCCCGACCCGGCCGTAGCCGCGCAGGCGCACCGCGCCGCCGGTGAGCGCGGCGAAGCCCAGGGTCTGCCCGACCGCATGCGCCAGGAACGCGGTGACGCCGATCCGCATCGGATGCAGCTTGCGCCCGCTGCGGTGCAGGCCGACCGCGTCGAAGCCGATCAGGCAGGCGTAGCTGCTCAGCCCCAGCAGCAGGGTCAGCGCGATCTGGCCGACGCCGAGCTGGTTGAAGGCATGGCGGATCGCGGCGTAGCCGTGGGTGCTGAACTCGGTGGCCAGCGCGCGCAGCGCCAGCGCCAGGATCACCAGGCTGAACACCACCGGCAGCGCACGGCGCCAGCCAGCGGTGGAGGGGGACGGGGAAACGGGGGGCGCGGCGTCGGTCATTGCAGGGGAGCGTAAGCGAAGGAGAGAGGGAACTGTGCGCAGGCGCCGGCGGCGTTGCGCAGGCTGGTAGCGTTGGCGGTGCGGGCCATCGCGATGGCGCGCCTGCAGGCGAAAAGGGGCTGGTGCATCGCGATATCGGCTGGCCTGGGGCTGTACCGGCGACACCGGCGACGCGCATCATAGTGGAATCGCACGTCGGCACCGCGTCGGCGTGCGCGGAGGGTGCGGGCGCGCGCTGCGTCGCGCATCGCGTTCCCCGCTACGACCCGGAGCCGATTCCATGCCCACGCCCCTGGCCCCCGTCTCCGCGCCGCCGCATTGGCCGCGCGCCGCCGGCGCCCTCGCCACGCTGCTGTGCCTGCTGTTCCTCGGCGTGGCGCTGGCGCTGCAGCTGCTGCGCGCCGATCTGCACTGGCAGCAGGCGACGCTGAGCCTGTACCTGCACGGTCCCGGTGGGCTGCTGCTGCGGATTGTCTACGTACTGCTGGCGGCGGGCATCGTCGCGCTGGCTGCCGGCCTGTATGCGCAGGCCCCACCACCGGCACGCAGCGCCGCGCCGCTGCTGCTGTTCGCGGTCGCCGCGCTTGGCCTGTGCGGGGTGGCGATCGGCGACAGCTACCTGCCGCAGCGCACACCGTTGCTGGCGCCGTTGTTGCACGGGCTGTTCGCGCAGACCGCGTTCCTGTGCGCGACCAGCGCGATGCTGCTGCAGAGCGCCTGGCTGCGCCGGCAAGCGCCGTGGCAAGGCCGTGCCGGCACGCTGTCGGCCCTGGCGGTGGCGGCGTTCGTGGCGCTGTGGGTGCATGTGCTGTGGCGCGCGCTGCCGCGCGGGCTGACCCAGAAGCTGGCGATCGTGCTGATCCTGGCCTGGCTGCTGCTGGTCGCCTACCGGCTGTGGCGGCCTGCAGGCCCGGCGCAATCGCGCGACAATGCCCGGGTTTCCCCTCTTCAGGACACTGCCTCATGATCCAGCGATTCGATACCGGCCCGCGCATGTCGGAAATGACCGTACACAACGGCGTGGCCTACCTGGCCGGGCAGATCGCCGACGACACCAGCGCCGACATCGCTGGCCAGACCCGTCAGGTCCTGGCGGCGATCGACGAACTGCTGGGGCGCGCCGCCAGCGACAAGAGCAAGGTGCTGCGCGCGGAGATCTACATGACCGACTTGGCCGAATTCGCCGAGATGAACAAGGTCTGGGAAAGCTGGGTCTGCCCTGGCAACACCCCGGCGCGCGCCACCGTGCAGGCCAAGCTGGCCAACCCGGAGTGGAAGATCGAGATCGTGATCACCGCTGCCGTGTGATTGGAAAGCCGGGATTAGGGATTGGGGATTCGGGATTCGATCCCCACCTCCAGCTGCCTGACCATGCGATCGGTCCAAGGGCCGATCCGCATCACGTCGCGCTTCAGTGCACACAGCCTGCTTTTGCCAATCCCGAATCCCGACTCCCCAATCCCGGCGCTTCAGCGCCTAACGAACCGGTAATGCGCCACGCCCCACTGCTGGCCCTGTTCGTAGCCGAACAGCTCCGCGCAGGCCATCCAGAACATGCGCCAGCGCTGCCACCAGATCTTCGCGTCGCGGCCGTAGGTGGCCTGCAGCACCGGCATCAGTTCGGCACGATGCCGGTCCTGGTTGCGTAGCCAGGCGTTGGCGGTCTTCTCGTAGTGTTCGCCGGACAGCAGCCAGCGCCGTTCCAGCGCCAGGTCGTCCTGGAACTGCAGCAGGGTGTCGGCGGCCGGCATCAGCCCGCCGGTGAAGAAGTGCCTGCCCATCCAGTTGTCCTCGCCCTGCACCTCGAACGGGTAGGCCAGGTCGCGGTGGCAAAAGATGTGCACGAATAGCCGGCCGCCCGGCACCAGCCACTGGCCGATCCGCGCCAGCAGCTCGCGGTAGTTGCGCATGTGCTCGAACATCTCGATCGACACCACGCGGTCGAAGCTCGCATGCGGCAGGCTCAGGGTGTTGGCGTCATGGGTGATCACCTCCACGTTGCGCAGCCCGCGCGCGCGGCATTGCGCCTCGATGTGCTCGCGCTGCGGCCGCGAGTTGGACACCGCGGTGATGCGCGCGCCGGGATAGTGTTCGGCCATCCACAGGGTCAGCGAGCCCCAGCCGCAGCCCAGTTCGAGGATGCGCTGGCGGTCGCGCAGCTGCGCGCGTTCGGCGTACAGGTGCAGCATGCGTTCCTCGGCCGCGTCCAGGTCCTGGGTGCCGGCATCCCAGTAGCAACTGCTGTACTTCAGGCGCTTGCCCAGGCACAGCTCGAAGAAGCGCGGCGGCAGCTCGTAGTGCTGGCGGTTGGCGGCGTCGGTCTCGATCGCGATGGCGCTGCCGCGCAAGGCCTCGACGAAGGCGCGCTGGCGTTCCCAGGCCGCGTCGGCGCCACCGCTGCGCTCGTCGCGTAGGCGCTGCGTGCACAGCTTGCGCATCGCCGCGCGCAGCAGCGCATCGGGCAGCAGGCCGGATTCGGCCACACGGGTGGCCAACGGTTCGGCCGGCAGCGCGGGCGCAGGCGAAGGGGCGAGGGTGCTGGACATCGGCGGATCTCCTGGAAGCGGGGTCATTGCCGCGGCGGCAACGGAAAGAAGGCGCTGGTGCTGCGCTGGTAGTCGGCGTAGTCCTGGCCGCGCGAGCGCAGCGCCTGTTGTTCGGTGTAGGGAATGCCGGTGACCCGGTACAGGAACGCGAACATCAGCAGCGGCCCCAGCGCGGCGATAGCAACCCACAGCGCGCCGCTGCCCACCGCCAGGAACACGTAGGCGAACCAATGCACGAACTCGAAGAAATAATTCGGATGCCGCGAGTAGCGCCACAGGCCGCGGCGGCAGGTCTTGCCCTTGTTGCCCGGATCGGCGCGGAACGCGGCCAGCTGGCGGTCGGCCAGGCTTTCCCCGCCTACCGCCAGCAGCCAGGTCGCCAGCGCCAGCGTGGTCCACACGCTCCACTGCGGCAGCGGATTGTGCGCGGCGATCGACAGCGGCACCGCGAACAGCACCACCACCAGCGCCTGGCCGAGGAAGAACAGCAGGAAGCGGCGCTGGTCGCCGTGCCAGTGTTCGCGCAGCGCGCGATAGCGGCCGTCCTCGTGCGCATCGCCGAACACGCGCACGCCCAGGTGCCAGGCCAGGCGCGCGCCCCACAGCCCGCCCATCGCCGCGGTCAGCACGCGTGGCAGCGCGGCGCCGTCGGCACGCCAGGCGCAGTACACCGCGGCCAGCGCCATGCATGCCGCCCACAGCACATCGACCACGCCGGCGTTGCGGCTGCGCCGCTGCCAGGCCCAGCCGGCGAGCATCGCCAGCGCGGTGAACGCACCCACATGCAGCAGCGGCCAGGCGTTCATGGCGCCACGCCGGCGATGCGGGGCGCGGGCTGCGCCGTCGCCGACAGCCGTCGCGTCGCCACGCTCAGCACGGCCAGCGCCGCGGCCCAGGCCAGCGCCAGCGCGAGCACCGCGTGCAGCAGCGGCGCGCCCAGCGTCACCGCCTGCCAGCCGCGCGCGGCCAGCACATAGCCGAGCGGGCCGAATACCGCGCCGAACAGCGCCGCGCGCCACGGGCGTTGCATGACCCAGGCCAGCGAATGGTTGAAGGTCAGCGCGAAGCCGGCCCACAGCGCCAGGATCCACAACGGCGCCCACGGCGCCGGCGGCAGCGCCGCGGCGTAACGCACCCAGCCGCCCGCGGCCAGCGCGGTATCGACGCCGGCACCGAGCAACAGCGCCAGCGCCATCAGCGCGATATCGCCGCGCGCGCGGCGGCGCGGCTGCAACTGGTACAGCGCGAACAGCGCCAGCGCCGCCGGGCCGGCCCAGGCCAGTCCATGCCCGGCGCCCATTACGGTCGCCAGCCACAGCAGCTGCAACGCGACGTAGTTGGCGAGGTTGCTCATGCGTCGTGCGCCAGCGCCGGCGCGAACTGCGCCGGGCGCGCGCCCGGCTTGCTCAGCCACAGGTGCACGTCGCCGATCGAGCGTTCCAGGAAGCCGCCCTCGCAATAGGCCAGGTAGAACTCCCACATGCGGATGAAGCGTTCGTCGTAACCCAGCGCGCGCACCTGCGGCAACTTGGCCATGAAGCGCTGGCGCCAGGCGCGCAGGGTCAGCGCGTAGCTGGGGCCGATGTCTTCCAGGTTGAACAGGCGCAGGTCGCTGGCGCGCGCGATCGCGCCGGTCATCGCCGCTACCGAGGGAATGAAGCTGCCGGGGAAGATGTGGCGCTTGATGAAATCCACCGATTTCAGCGCCTGCGCGTAGCGGTGGTCTTCGATGGTGATGGCCTGGATCAGCGCCTGGCCGTCGTCCTTGAGCAGGCTGCCGACCTTGCCGAAATAGGTGTCCAGGTACTGGTGGCCGATCGCCTCGATCATCTCGATCGAGACCAGCCGGTCGTAGCGGCCGTCGAGGTCGCGGTAGTCGCGCAACAGCACCTCGACGCGTTCGGACAGGCCGGCCGCGTCCACGCGCTGGCGCGCCAGCTCGTATTGCTCGCGCGAGATGGTCACGGTAGTGACGCGGCAGCCATGATGCTTGGCTGCGTGCAGCGCGAAACCGCCCCAGCCGCTGCCGATCTCGACCACATGGTGGTGCGGCTGCAGGTCCAGCTTGGCGCAGATGCGCTGCAGCTTGCGCTCGGCGGCGCGCTCCAGCGCAGCGTCGCCGAGTGCGGCGTCTTCGTCGCGGAAGATCGCCGAGGAATACATCAGGTTGCGGTCCAGGAACAGTTCGAACAGCGGGTTGCCCAGGTCGTAGTGCGCGGCGATGTTGCGGCGGCTGCCGGCACGTGTGTTGCGTGCCAGCGTGTGCAGCCCGCGCATCGCCATGCCGCCGAGACGGGCCAGGCCGGTTTCCATCGCGTCCAGGCGCTCGCGGTTGCGTACCAGCAGGCGCACCAGCGCGACCAGGTCGTCGCATTCCCACAAGCCATCCATGTACGCCTCGCCGACGCCGACGCTGCCGTTCAACGCGGCCTGGCGGTAGAAGCGCGGATCGCGGATGCGCAGGTGCGCGTGCAGTGCGCTATCGGCCTGCGTGGCGCTGCCCAGGGTGGCGCTCCCCAACGTGGTGATCGCACCGGCTTCCTCGATCTGCAACTGGCCGTCGCGCAAGCCGTCGAGCGTGGCGAACAGGCGTTGCCGTAGCAGACGGTCGAGGCCGCGCAGCGGCGGCGCGGCCGGGGTCAACGCGGCAGCGGCGGAGGAGGGCGCGTGCGGAGCGTTCATCGGCTTTCTCGCGGAAGGGAGTGATCGGGGTGGTCGTGCACCGGATTGCCGCGCAGCCACAGGCGCAATGCCTGCCAGTGGATCTTGGCCACGACCTGCAAGGTCATCGCCGGATAGCGCAGCAGCGCGCGCGCCAGGCTGGCGCCGGAGATTTCGCGCCGCTGCAGCACCAGCGTGGCATCGAAGCGCCTGGCCGCCGGCTGCGGATCCAGCACGTCCATGTGCACGCGCAGCTGCGTGCCCGGCTCGCTGCAGCGCCATGCGTAGGCGTGCGCCATCGCCATGAACGGCGAGACGTGGAAGCGCTTGTCGAAGCGCCAGGCATGCACGCGGCCGTGGCTGCGCGCGGCGGCCACCGGCAGCACATAGGCATGGCGCTGCTTCCACGGCGTGTTGGTGATCTCGGCGACGATGCTGTGCAGGCGTTGCTGCGCGTCGTGGCAGTAGTAGAGCGTGACCGGGTTGAAGCAGTGACCGAAGTAGCGCAGGTGGGTGAGCATGCGCACCGCGCCGAGCGGGCGTTCGCCGCAGTGCTGCTGCACGCGGTCGCGCACGGCTTCGTCCAGTGGTTGCGCCGGATCGCCCAGGTAGTCGCTGCGGCGGAATTCGACCAGGTTGCGGCGCCCGACCGACCACAGCCAGCGCCGCGCGAACACCTGCTCGAGTTCGGCCAGATCCAGGTACATCAGGAACAGCGGATAGCGGAACGCCAGCGCTTTCGGCGCGTAGCGGCGGTGCCGGACCCAGCCGCTGTAGAGCGCGCTGTGCAGTCCCGGCGTGGTCGTGCCCGCCGCCGCCGGCGTTGTCGAGACGGCGCCAGCCGGCGGGGCGGACACGCTAGCGCTGCGCAGCAGATTCATGGCCACGGCACGCCCAGTCCGGCAGCGACGTCGACCGCGCTGCGCAGGCCGTCCTCGTGGAAGCCGAAGCCCCAGCCGGCGCCGGCGAACCAGGTGCCGCGCTGGCCCTGGATCTCGCTCTTGCGCGCCTGCGCGGCCACCGCGGCGTGCGTTTGCAGCGGATGCCGGTAGCGCATGCGCCGCAGCACCTTGGCCGGGTCGATGTCGTCGCTGCGGTTGAGGCTGACGATGAACGGCTGCGGCGAGGCGATCGACTGCAGCGCGTTCATCCAGTAGCTGACCGTGCACGGCGCGTCCGGATCGGCCGGCACGTGCGCGTTCCAGGCGGCCCAGGCGCGGCGATTGCGCGGCAGCACGCGCGCATCGGTGTGCAGTACGGTGTCGTTGTCCTGGTAGGCGATCGCGCCGAGGATCTCGCGCTCGGCGACGCTGGCGTCGTTGAGCAGGCGCAAGGCGTCGTCGGCGTGGCAGGCCAGCACCACGTGGTCGTAGTGCTGGGCGTCGGCGTCGCAGTCGGCATCGGTCAGCACCGACACGCCCTGCGATAGCCGCTGCACCGAACGCACCGGCGTGCCGATGCGTTCGTGCACCCGCCAGTTGCTGCGCAGCGCGCGCACGTAACTGTTGGAGCCGCCGCAGACCACCTGCCATTGCGGCCGCCCGCTGATCTGCAGCATGTGATGGTTGGCCATGAAGCCGATCAGCTGGCGCATCGGGAATTGCAGGATCTGCTGCGATGGCGAGGACCACAGCGCCGACGCCATCGGCACCAGATGCGCGTCGCGGAACACGTCCGAATACTGGTGCCGCTGCAGGAATTCGCCCAGCGTCAGCTGCGCCTGCGCTGCATCGGCCAGCACCTGCGGCGCCTGCCGGTAGAAACGGCGCAGATCGCCCAGCATGCGCCAGAAGCGCGGGCTGGCCAGGTTGCCGGGTTGGCAGAACAGGCCGCCGAGACTGCCGGCGTTGTATTCCAGGCCGCTGCGCGCCTCGTGCACCGAAAAACTCATCGTGGTCGGCTGCGCGGCCACGCCGAGCTGCGCGAACAGTTTGCTCAGCAGCGGATAGTGCTGCGGGTTGAACACGATGAAGCCGCTGTCCACCGCGTACTCCACACCATCCAGTTCGATCGCATGGGTATGGGTGTGCCCGCCCAGGTAATTGGCGGCTTCGTACAGGGTGACGTCGTGCCGTTGCGACAGCAGCCATGCCGAGCCCAGCCCGGCGATGCCCGAGCCCACTACCGCGATGCGGCTCATCGTGCGCGCGCCTGCGCCCGCACCAGCCCTGCCGGTACCGGCCGCAGCTGGCGGATCAGGCCGGTCCACGACAGCGCCTTCAGGCCATACCACGTCAGGTCGATTTCCCACCAGCGGAAGCCCTGCCGCGCCGCGCCCGGGAAGAAGTGGTGGTTGTTGTGCCAGCCTTCGCCGAAGGTCAGCAGCGCCAGCCAGGCGTTGTTGCGGCTGTCGTCGCGGGTGGCGAAACGGCGGCTGCCGAAGCGATGCGCCAGCGAGTTGATGGTGAAGGTGGCATGGAATAGCGCAACGGTGGAGACGAAGAAACCCCACACCAGCAGCTGCGGCCCGTCGGTGCCGAGCTGCGGATGGTGGCGTTGCAGCCAGCCTCCGAGCAGGAACAGCGCCAGCGCCAGCAACACCGGCAGCAGCAGATCGAAGCGGTCGAGGAAGCGCAGCTCCGGGAAGCGGCGCAGATCCGGGATCGCTTCCCAGTCGGTACGGAAGCCGCGCGGGGTCAGGAACCAGCCGCTGTGGCTCCACCAGAAACCATGCTGGCGCGGCGAATGCGGATCGGCCGGAGTATCGGTATGGCGGTGGTGGTTGCGGTGGTGCGCGGCCCACCACAGCGGCCCGCGCTGCACGCAGGTAGCGCCGAGCGCGGCGAACAGGAACTGCACCACGCGCGAAGTCTTGAACGCGCGGTGCGCGAAGTAGCGGTGGTAGAAACCGGTGAGCGCGAACATGCGCACCGCGTACATCGCCACCGCCATGCCCACCGCGAACCACGATGCACCGACCCAGAACACGCCCAGGCAGGCCAGGTGCAGGCCGACATAGGGCGCGGCGCGCAGCCAGTCGATGCGATCGGCGCGGGCCTCGTCCAGTTCGATCTCCGCGCCGGTGTCGAACCAGCGCCGTAACGTGCGCGCCACGCCACCGCGGCGCGCGGGCGCCTCGGCGGGTGTGGCGGTGGGTTCACGGGAATGGTCCGGAACGGGGCTTGGCACAAGCGCATCTCGTGGGGATTCGGATAGCGATACGGACAAAGCCGGAAGACGGATGCACTCGCGTCGCGGCGTCTGTGCGCAATGCGGCTGACGTGGATGGTCGGCCACGGCAGCGCATGCGGTCGCCGCTCGAAGCGGCGTCCACGCAGATCGGAATCGTCGGAGGATCAGGCTGCCCGGCGCATGCGCGACGGCTGCGGCGATGCTGCCTGCGCGCGAGTGGTGGCCGGGTGAATGTGCGGGTTTGTGGTGCTTTTGGTGATCACGTGCAGCGCGAGAGCCGAGGGCGTCATCGATGCACATCGCTCAAGCCCCTCTCCCACCGGGAGAGGGGTTGTGTGAGGGTACGCCGGCACGGACAGGCTTGGCGTGCCTGGATTTGCGAGGCTTCGCCCGTACCCTCATCCGCCCCTTCGGGGCACCTTCTCCCGGGGGGAGAAGGGAGGCGCATGGTCTGCGCTGCGTTGTCTACGAGCTGCAGTAGCCCCTCTCCCATCGGGAGAGGGGTTGGGGTGAGGGTGCGTCGGCACGGATAGGCTGGCGTGCCTGGATTTGCGTGGCTTCGCCCGTACCCTCATCCGCCCCTTCGGGGCACCTTCTCCCGGAGGGAGAAGGGAGGCGCTTAGTCTGCGCTGCGTTGTCTACGAGATGCATTAGCCCCCTCCCACCGGGAGAGGGGGTGGGGTGAGGGTACATCGGCACGGACAGGCTGGCGCACCTGGATTTGCGTGGCTTCGCCCGTACCCTCATCCGCCCCTTCGGGGCACCTTCTCCCGATGGGAGAAGGGAGCATGGCGCGTAGTCTCGATGCCGTGTTGTTTTTTCTACGGCGTCAAGCGTGGCGCACTGAAAGCGCAGGCCGCGTTAGCCCCTCTCCCATCGGGAGAGGGGTTGGGGTGAGGGTGCGTCGGCACGAATAGGCTGGCGCATCTGGATCTGTGAGGCTTCGCACGTACCCTCATCCGCCCCTTCGGGGCACCTTCCCCCGGAGGAGGAAGGGATGCAGGGCGCGGCTGTTGCCTACGGCGCCAGGCGCAGCGTGCTGATGCCGCCCTTGGCCACGACCGGGCCGGTGGCGACGCCGCCGGGCGCGCCGCCGGGGGGTTCCATCGTCACCGCCAGCAAGGCGCCGTCGCTGAGCAACGGCATCAGCGCGTCGGGAATGCGCGCCGCGCGCGCCTGCGCGTCATCGAACACGCCCATCGAACGCGCCTTGCCGTCGGCCGGGATCAGCCACAGCTCCGGCACGCGCGCGGAGTCGCGGCTGCCGGCCAGCGGGGTCAGGGTGATGCGCTTCTTGTCGGCGTCCATCAGCACCACGTAGCCAGGCTTGCCGTCGTCCTGCATCAGCGTCGAGGTCATCGCGATGCCGGTCTCGGCCGGCGTTGTCGCGACCGGCGGCGTGGGCGTTTGCGGCGGCAGCGGCTGACGCGCGACCATCAGCGTGAGCATGCAGGCCGCTGCGGTGGCGAAGCCGCCGGCGCTCAGCCAACGCCAGGTGCGCACGCTTTCCCAGAAGCCAGGCGATGCCGTCGGCGCGCGCGGCGACGGCGCATCCAGGCCGAGCGATGCGCGGATGCGCACCCACACGCGTTCCGGCACCGCGACCGGCGCGATCTCGTCGGCCAGCGGCATCAGGTGTTGCTGCCATTGCGTCACCGCCGCGGCGAACTCGGCGTCGGCGTCGATGCGTTGTTCGGCGGCGCGGCGTTCGGGCGCATCGAGCACGCCCAGCACGTATTCGCCGGCCAGCACGTCGCGCGGCGGCAGGGTTTCCTGCGGATCGGGCACGGATGCGTTCATCGTTCCAGGCACGCCTTCAGCTTGGCCAGGCCGCGCCGGATCCAGCTCTTGACCGTGCCCAGCGGCGTTCCGCTGCGGTTGGCGAGTTCCTCGTAGGTGATGCCCTCGAAGAACGCGGTGCGGATCAGGTCGCCGCGCGGCGGTTCCAGTTCGCCCATGCACACGTCCAGGCGCCGCCCGGCGACGCGCCATTCGGTCTCGGCCAGCGGATCGCGGCCGTCGTCGTGCAGTTCGCCAGCGTCGTCGAGCGCCACCGATTGCCGCGCCGGCGCACGCGCGCGCAGGTAATCGATGGCCTTGTTGCGCGCGATCATGGTCAGCCAGGTCAGGCCGCGCGCGCGCTGCGGATCGAACTGCGCGGCCTTGCGCCAGACCGAAGTGAACACTTCCTGCAGCACGTCTTCGGCTTCGCCGCGCTGCGGCACGATGCGCAGGCACACGCCGAACAGGCGCGGCGAGGTGCTGCGGTACAGGCGTTCGAACGCGGCGCTGTCGCCGGCCGCAGTGGCGACCAGCAATTGGCCTGCTTCGTCGTGATCGGGCGTCTCGGTCATGCCGGGGAGCGGTGGCGAAGGTGGCAGCGATGCTACAGGCTTTCGGCGCGCGCGTCGCTCAACGACGCTGCCCGCGCCACAGCGCGAGCGCGGCGAGCAGCAGCGCGATTTCGAATACGGCCAGGCCGGTGGTGGTCGGTCCGACCGGCCACAGCCGCAGCAGGCTGGCGCTGCGGTAGAGCACGATCGGGACGTAGAAGGCGAGCGCCAGCAGCAGCCCGGTACGGATCTGCCCGCTACGGGCGAAATAGCCGAACAGGAACGCCATGCCCAATTGCAGGCCGCCGTAGATGACCAGGTATTCGGACTGCCCGGAGCGGTCCAGGCCGATGTAGCCGACCGCGGCGGCGGTCTGCGCCGGCAGGAGCGTGCACCACAGCGCCAGGATCGCGTACAGCGCAGCGTTGAACCACAGATAGGCCTTGGCCATGGATATTCCTTGTCGGGAGAGGGGCGATGCGGTTGCATGGGTGTAGCGTCCGCGAGGGACGCGGGCGTGAAGACGGCGCCGACGCGCTTCAGCGCGCGCCGCATTGCGCGACCAGCGGTTGCTGCAGCGCCTGGTTCCATGCGGCGTCGTCGGCCTGGCCGCGCAGCCGCTCGGGAAAATCGATACGCACCTGCGCATAGCGGCCGCGCGCGTCGCGGACGTTGCCGATGCCGCGGAACTCGAGCAGACGGCGATCGTCGTGCGCGTAGGCGACCGTGATATTCGGCAGCACGCCGCCGTACCAGGCGTCCACCGACAGGGTGTAGCGCTGCACGCCGGCGTCGGCCGCCGCGGGCTTGATCTGGAACTCCAGCGTGCGTAAGGCGCTGGGCAACACGAAGGCGACGCGTTGCGGCGTGCCCTTGCTCAACGCGTCCCAATGCAGGCGCAGGAAGGCATCGAACCCGGCATCGATCACCTGCGGCGCCGCCGTCGCCGGCAACGGCGCGCTGCGCTCCGGCTCGCCGTCGCGCTGGCTGAACATCACCCGGCCACTGCCGGCACGGCGCACGCCTTCGCGGTAGCCGCTGCGCGCGTCGACCAGTTCGAAATCCGGGGCGATGCTGCCGTCGGCGATGCGCTTGCGCGCGAACGGCGTGCCGTCGGCGCAGCGGTACAGCACCAGCCGCGCGCCGTCGTCGCGCACCCAGTGGCTCTCGCGGTACAGCAGTTGCTGACCGTTCGGCGCATAGGCCAGACCGTCGTAGTGCAGCATCGCCCGCGCCGGGGCGGCAACGCCCAGCGCGGCCAGGCATGCAGCGGCGGCCAGCGGCAGGCGCGCGCGGACGAGGGGAGACGTGGCGATCGGCATGTGCATGCGTGGCGCTTCCGTGAGACGGTGACAGCTGTCAATACGCAGCCGGCGCCGATCCGGATGCGCTGACGGCCCGGCCGATGCTGGATACCAGCGGGGTCATCCCTTCCGGGTAGGCCGCGTCATGTCACGCGGCGTGGGGCGGTGACTGTCCCGGCAAATCCAACGCAGGAACGCTCCCGCACCCGCGCGGTGCTGCGGCCTCTTGCGGGTGTGGACAGGTGTTCATCATTCCACTTGCTTGCACCATGCACGCGCAAGCCAAGCGCGGCCCGACCTGCGCGAGGGCGGAGCGTGCAGCTAGACCGGGCGCAGCTCGATGCAGTCCACCGGGCAGGCCGGCACGCACAGTTCGCAGCCAGTGCACAGCGGCGCCAGCACCGTGTGCATGTGCTTGGCGCCGCCGACGATGGCGTCCACCGGGCAGGCCTGGATGCACTTGGTGCAGCCGATGCAGTCGGCCTCGATCACCCACGCCACCTGCGGCTGCTTGTGCGTGCCGCGGCTGCGGTCGTAGGGCAGTGGTCCGCTGCCGAGCACGCGCGCCAGCGCCCGCGCGCCGGCATCGCCACCGGGCGGGCAGCGGTCCACCTGCGCCGCACCGCGCGCCATCGCCTCGGCGTACGGGCGGCAGCCATCGAAGCCGCATTGGCCGCATTGGGTCTGCGGCAGCAGGCGATCGAGGCGTTCCAGCAGCTGGTCTTGGTCGGGCTTCATGGCGGATTCGGCGCGTCGGATGCGGCGCGCTGCAGGGCGAGGGTCAGGCGATGCGGCGTCCGCCGTACCAGCGCTCGTGGGCCAGCGCCAGCATCGGCCGGTCTTCGCGGCTGTCGCCGTAGGCGTAGACGCGCGGATAGGCGGCCACATCGTAGCGCGCGCGGATCAGCCGCGCTTTGTGCGGCCCGCAATCGCCATCGGCATAGTGCCCGGTCAGCCGGCCGTCGCGCGCTTCCAGGCGGTTGCAGATCAGCTCAAGCCCGTGCTGCTGGCACCAGGGCTGCAGGTACAGGTCCAGCGACCCGGATACCAGCACCACGCTGTCGCCCTGCGCCTGATGCCA
This sequence comes from Xanthomonas sp. SI, assembly GCF_014236855.1. Taxonomy (NCBI): domain Bacteria; kingdom Pseudomonadati; phylum Pseudomonadota; class Gammaproteobacteria; order Lysobacterales; family Lysobacteraceae; genus Xanthomonas; species Xanthomonas sp. SI. Next base: position 3,407,675 of record NZ_CP051261.1, on the reverse strand, counting down.
GGCGATGCGCTGCATCATCTCCGGCCGCAGCAGCGTCGGCAGCACCTCGCGCGCATACGCCCGGGCGTGCGCGGCGATCTCCTCTGCGGTCCGGCCAGCGAACACGATCCGCGTGACCCGCCTGCGTATCGCCTGCGCCGACACCAGGCCCAGCCGATACCCGGCCAACCACGGCCCCACCGACCACTTCGCCCGCGCCAGCTGCCGCGGCGTGGCGACGCGGCGCAGGAACCGCGAATAGGTATCGGTGGTGGTGACCGTGTGGTCGAAGTCGAACAGGGCCAGGGAGCCGGGATTGGGCATTGGAGATTGGGGATTCGCAAAGGCAGGTCATGAAGCGGATCGAGCAAGGGACCCGCTTCAACGAATCCCGAATCCCCAATCCCGAATCCCAGCCTTCAACGCACCGGCATCCCCGGCTGCGCGCCGCTGTCGGCGTCGAGCAGCGCCAGCGCGCCGCCGTCGAAGCCGGCCGACAGGATCATGCCTTCGCTCAGGCCGAAGCGCATCTTGCGCGGGGCCAGGTTGGCGATGAACACCACGCTGCGGCCGACCAGCTTTTCCGGCTCGGCGTAGCTGCCGCGGATGCCGGAGAAGATCTGCCGCTTGCCCAGTTCGCCGGCGTCCAGTTCGAAGCGCAGCAGCTTGTCCGAACCCTCGACGAATTCGCACACCAGCACCTTGCCGATGCGCAGGTCGAGCTTGGCGAAATCGTCGATGCCGATGAGGCCGGGATTCGGGAGTGGGGATTCGGGATTCGCGGCGGCTTTCGCTTCGGTCTTGGCCGGCGCCGGCTTGGCGGCGGCGGGCGCGGGGGCGAGGGTGTCCTTGGAGGCTTCGGTCATGGCGTCGATCAGTTTGGGGTCGATTCGGGTGAACAGTGGGGCGTAGGGCTGGATGACGTGCGCCAGCAGCGGCGCGTTGAGGTCTTCCCAGGCGCTGAGCGGCGCGGACAGGAATGCTTCGGCTTCGGCGCTGGTGCGCGGCAGCACCGGCTTCAGCGCGCCGGCCAGCACCCGGAACAGGTTCAGGCCCTGGGTGCAGACCGCCTGCAACTGCGCGTCGGCACCGTCCTGCTTGGCGATCACCCACGGCTTGTGTTCGTCGATGTACTTGTTGGCCTCGTCGGCCAGGGCCATGGTCTGGCGGAGCGCGCTGGCCGCGTCGTTGCGCTCGTACGCGTCGCGGATCGGCTCCAGGGCGGCGACGAAGCGCGCGTACTGCGCCGGGTCCGGCAGCGCGTCGGCCAGTTGGCCTCCGAAGCGCTTGTCGATGAAGCCGGCGCAGCGGCTGGCCAGGTTGACGAACTTGCCGACCAGGTCGGCATTGACCCGCGCCACGAAGTCGCCCAGGTTCAGATCCAGATCGTCCACGCCGCCGGAGGACTTGGCGGCGAAGTAGTAGCGCAGCGCCTCCGGCTCCAGGCCCACGTCCAGGTAGGTGCGCGCCATCACGAAGGTGCCGCGCGACTTGGACATCTTCGCGCCGTCCACCATCAGGTAGCCGTTGACGTGCAGCCGGGTCGGCGCGCGATGGCCGGTGCCGTGCAGCACCGCCGGCCAGAACAGGCCATGGAAGTTGACGATGTCCTTGCCGATGAAATGGTGCAGTTCGGTGGTGGTGCCGGCGGCCAGGTGCGGTTCGAACGCTTCGCCCAGGCTCGCGCACAGGGTCTGGAAGCTGCTCAGATAGCCGATCGGCGCGTCCAGCCACACGTAGAAATACTTGCCCGGCTGGCCGGGGATCTCGAAGCCGAAATACGGCGCGTCGCGCGAGATGTCCCAGGCGCGCAGCCCGCCCTCGCTGTCCAGCCACTCCATCAGCTTGGCCTTGACCCCGGGCAGGGCCACGTCGCCGGCCAGCCATTCGCGCAGGAAGCCGTCGAAGCGGCCGACCTCGAAGAAGAAGTGCTCGGAGTCGCGCAGTTCCGGGGTGGCGCCGGAGATCACCGACTTGGGCTCCTTCAGCTCGGTCGGCGCATAGGTGGCGCCGCAGACCTCGCAGTTGTCGCCGTACTGGTCGGCGCTGCCGCAGTTGGGGCAGATGCCCTTGATGTAGCGGTCGGGCAGGAACATGCCCTTGGCCGGATCGTAGAACTGCGCCACCGAGCGCCGCGCGATGTGGCCGCCAGCCTCGAGCTTGGCGTAGAACGCCTCGGTCAGCGCGCGGTTGGCGGCCGAGTTGGTCGAGTCGTAATGGTCGAAGGCCACGCCGAACGCGGCGAAGTCGCGCTCGTGGCTGGCCTGGATGTTGGCGATGAAGTTCTCCGGGGTGACCCCGGCCTTCTCCGCGGCGAGCATGATCGGCGTGCCGTGGGTGTCGTCGGCGCAGACGAACCAGGTGCGGTCGCCGCGCAGCCGCCGCGCGCGCACCCAGATGTCGGCCTGGATATAGCCGACCAGATGGCCCAGGTGCAGCGGACCATTGGCATAGGGCAGGGCGGTGGTGACGAGAGCGGTGCGGGTCATGGCGAACGGCGATCCTGGGGGATCGCGATTATCGCATTAGTCTGGAAAGCCGGGATTGGGGATTGGGGATTCGGGATTGGAGGTATCCCGCCACCTGCAGGTGCGTAGTGGTTGCCTGAAAAAAACAAGGGCGCCCGAAGGCGCCCCGTTTTTACCAATCCCGAATCCCGAATGCCGAATCCCGGCACTTCACTCCCTGATCCAGGTCTGCGTCCGCCCCAGCGCCTCGATGCCGATGTAGCCGCGCATCTGCAGCTTCTTGCCGCCGTCGGTGAGGGTGACCTTGGCCTTGTAGGTCTTGCCCTTGGCCGGGTCCAGCACCGAACCGCCGCTCCATACCGCGGTGCCGTCCGGCTTCAGCCCCCACAAGATGGTCATGCCCTTGATCGGCTTGCCCTTCTGCGCACCGTCGCACTTGTCGCACAGCGGGTTCGGGCCGTGGTTGGACTGCAGGATCTCGACGACCTTGCCGCTCAGCGTGCCGTTGCCGGCCTGCTCGATCTGCACGATGGACTTGGGCTTGCCGGTTTCGTCGTCGATGGTCTGCCAGCGGCCGACCGGCGAGGTGTCGGCGGCCTGCGCGACGAACGCGGCCACGCTCAACGGCAGGGCCAGCAGCAGGGTCTTGAAGGTGGTGCGCATGTGTCCCCTCCCAGGGTGTGTGCGAAGCGGCCGGCGCATTGCCGACCTGGGGCCGACTGTATACCCAAGCGTATGGTGCTGGGAATCGCCGGCCGCGGGCGGTTCAGCGAGTCGCCGGCGCTCTTCAGGGTCCGACAGTCGAAGCCGGGTTGCTCCTGCTTGGTCGCGGCGCCGCTGGGCGTCGCTTGCGTAGCGTGCGACGCGAACGCAGCGCGACAGGAGTACGCAGTCGAATTGACGTGGGCTTGCGTCGCTTACGCGATCTCGTACAGCTCCAGCGGCAGGTCGTCGGGGTCGGCGAAGAAAGTGAAGCGGCGGCCGGTGTACTCGTCGACGCGGATCGGTTCGGTGACCACGCCGTGCGCCTGCAGGTGGGCGACGGCGGCGTCCAGGTCGTCCACGCGCAGCGCCAGGTGGCGCAGGCCGCAGGCCTCCGGGCGGCTGGGCCGCGGCGGCGGTGCGGGGAAGGAGAACAGTTCGATTTGGGTGCCGTCGGGCAGGGCCAGGTCCAGCTTCCAGGAGTCGCGCGCGTCGCGGTAGACCTCGGCGACTACGCGCAGACCGAGGATGCGGCAGTAGAAATCCTTCGAGCGCGCGTAGTCGGCGGCGATGATCGCCACGTGGTGCACGCCGCGCAGGGTCAGGCTCATCGGCACAGCGCCTGACCGAACTGCAGCAGGTGGCCGTCCGGATCGTGGATCGCGAACTCGCGCATGCCGTAGGCGAAGTCCTCGATCGGATAGGCGATGCGCGCGCGCGGCTGCAGCCGCTGCCACCAGGCGTCGACGTCGTCGGTGCGGAAGTACAGCGAGCCGGGAAAACCGGCAGCTGCTGCATCGGTAGGTGCTTGTTGCGCGGCCAGCATCAGCGCCAGCGACCCATGCCGCAGCGATGCCCAGCCGGCGTCCGCACCGCCGCCATCGATGCGGAAATCCAGCGTGTCGGTGTAGAACGCCAGCGCCGCGACGAGATCGGTGCTGCGCAGCATCGGCGTCAACGCGGTGAACGTCATGCGCTGCTCCGGTAAGGAAGGAAGAGTGTCAGCCATGCGCCGAGCATAGCGCAGCGTCAGGTGTGCGTCTGGGCGATGCCTGGTGAAGATCGGCGTTCGCATGCGGCGGTGGCGCCATCGCTGCATGTGCGCAACGAGCGATGCGCGCAAGCGCCCACATTCCGTGCAGCCGCCACTGCCTGACACAATGGCGGCATCACGTTTCGCCCGCGAGGACGCGAGCATGCCGCACAACCCATTGACCGCGCTGCTGGCCGACGACCGCTGCATCGTGCTCGACGGCGCACTGGCCACCGAACTGGAGGCGCGCGGTTGCGATCTCGGCGATGCGCTGTGGTCGGCCAAGGTGCTGCTCGAGCAGCCGCAACTGATCCGCCAGGTGCACCTGGACTATTTCCAAGCCGGCGCGCAATGCGCGATCACCGCCAGCTATCAGGCCACGCCGCTGGGATTCGCCGCGCGCGGTATCGATCCGGTGCAGTCGCGGCAACTGATCGTGCTGAGCGCGCAGCTGGCGCTGCAGGCGCGCGACGCCCATCTGGCCGCGCATCCCGAGGCCGGCCCACTGCTTGTTGCCGGCTCGGTGGGACCGTATGGCGCCTATCTGGCCGACGGCTCGGAATACCGCGGCGACTACGCGCTGCCGCAGGCGCGGATGCTGGACTTCCACCGCCCGCGCATCGCCGCGCTGGTCGAAGCCGGCGTGGACCTGCTGGCCTGCGAGACGCAGCCGTCGCTGGCAGAGATCGCCGCGCTGCTGGCGTTGCTGCAGGAGTTTCCGCAGAGCACGGCGTGGTTTTCGTTCACCCTGCGCGATGCCATGCATCTCAGCGACGGCACGCCGCTGCGCGAGGTGATGTCGCTGTTCGATGGCCATCCGCAGGTGGTCGCGCTCGGCGTCAACTGCGTTGCGCCGGCGTTGTGCACCCCGGCGCTGCAGCATCTGGCGACGCTGACCCGGTTGCCGCTGGTGGCGTATCCGAACTCCGGCGAGCGCTACGACGCCGTGGGCAAGCGCTGGGATGACCGCGGAGGCGATGCCTGCGGTCTGGCCGGTCATGCCGATGCCTGGCGCGCTGCCGGCGCCCGCCTGATCGGCGGTTGCTGCCGCACCACGCCGCGCGCCATCGCGCAGCTGGCGCAGCGGTTGCGCGCGAATGCGTTGCACGGCGGTTGATCTGGCGAGCGCGGCGTCGCTGTGCCGGCGTCGGTTCTGCAGGAGCAATGCAGACTGCCTCGATGCGCCGGGAATCCCCTGTAGGAGGGGCTTCAGCCCCGACCGCTCTACCGATAGAACCCGGACGGGGCCGAAGCCCCTCCCACAGTAGCTACCAGCCTCGCTCAACCCTTCTTGCTCGCCACCCAGCGCTCGACCTTTTCCTGCAGCACGTCCAGCGGCACCGAGCCGTCCTTCAGGATTTCGGCGTGGAATTCGCGGATGTCGAACTTGGCGCCGAGCTGGGTGCGTGCGTATTCGCGCAGCTGCATGATCTTCATCTCGCCGATCTTGTAGGACAGCGCCTGCCCGGGGATGGCCATGTAGCGCTCGGTCTCCGCCTCGGCATCGGTGCGGCTGGTGGCCGAGTTCTCGAGCATGTAGTCGATCACCTGCTCGCGGGTCCAGCCCTTGCTGTGCAGGCCGGTATCCACCACCAGGCGGATTGCCCGCCACAACTCGTTCTGCAGGTAGCCGAAGTAGTTGTACGGATCCTGGTACAGGCCCAGTTCCTTGCCCAGCGATTCGGTGTACAGGCCCCAGCCTTCGATGTAGGCGGTCTCGCCGCCGAAGCGACGGAACTTGGGCAGGTTGCTCAGCTCCTGCTGCAGGCCGAGCTGGAAGTGGTGGCCGGGGATGGCCTCGTGCAGGTACAGGTCTTCCGCATCCCAGGTCTTGCGGCTGGGCAGGTCGTAGGTGTTGACGTAGAAGATGCCGGGGCGCGAGCCGTCTTCGCTGGGCCGCATGTACGAACCGCTGGCCGCCGACTGCGCGCGGTACGGCTCCACCGGACGGATCTCGAACGCGGCCTTCGGCCTCAGCGCGAACAGGCGCGGCACCGCCGCGTCCACCCGCGACTCCAGGCCGCGGTAATAGCTCAGCAGCTCGTCTTCGCTCTTGAAATTGAAGCGCTTGTCGGTCTGCATGAACTTGAAGAACTTCGGCATCGAGCCGCGGAACTTCACCTGCTTCATCACCACCTGGATATGCGCCTGGATGCGCGCGACCTCGTCCAGGCCGATCTGGTGGATCTGCGCCGGACTCAGGTCGGTGGTGGTGCTCTGGCGCACGTTGTACGCGTACCAATCCGCGCCGCCGGGCAGCGCGCCGACGCCGGCGGTGTTGCGCGTGGCCGGCAGGTATTCGGTGGCGATGAAGCCGCGCAGCTCACGGTAGGCCGGCATGATCCGGTACTCGATCAGGCGTTTGTAGTCGGCGGTGATGCGCTGCTTGTCGGCCTCGGGCATGTCCGCCGGCAGGTTGCGCACCGGACCCCAGAACAGGCTCTCCTCGGCGCTGGGCTTGATGATCGAGTCCAGCTGCGGCAGCACCTTTTCCACCAGGGCGCGCGGCTGCACCACGCCGGCCTTCATGCCGTCGCGCATGTTGGCGATGGCCTGGTCGAACAGGGCAGGAATGCCGAGCGCGCGCCGCGACCAGTTGTCGTAGTCCTTGACCGTGTGGAACGGCTGCGCGCCGGTGCCCGAGCCGAGCATCACCATGATGCTGCCGACGTTGTAGAACTGGTTCACCGGCTGCATCCAGCTCGGATACTTCTCCGCTTCCAGCGCCGTGCGCGCATCGCTGACGAAGATCTCGTAGCTGAGCAGGTCCTGCCCGCTCAGCCCGTCCTTGCCGATCGCCTCGGCCTTGCCCAGCCACAGCACGGTGAAGTCGTGCGACTGCTGTCGGAACGCTGGCGAAAGGAAATTGGGCAACTGGTCGTTGTAGCGGCTGTCGCCCTGGAACGTGGCCTGCAGCGGATTGAGCTTCAGCGATGCTTCCCAGTAGTCGTCGTACAGGCGGTTGAGCTGCTGCGCTTTGCTCAACACCACCGGCGCTTGCGCCGGTCGCGCCTTCCTGGCCTTGCTGCGGGTCTGCACGGTCTGCTGTTTCTTGACGGCCTTCTTCTTGGCCGCGTCCGCCGGTGCGGCCAGCGACAGGCTCAGGACGGCGGCGATGGCGAGCGACAGCAGGCGGGGAAAGCTGGGCGGCATTACGGGCTCCAACGACAAGCGAGCACAGGAGCTTGCCCGATCCGCACCGTGGAGGCCACCCACCGCTGCGCGCACGGTCAGGAAAAACCCGGTTAGCCAGTGGGCCTTGCGGCGGAGGCGGCGGGTGCGCGTGGCGCGCGCGACTCAGGCCGGACGGCTGTCTTGGCGTTTGCGCAGGCCTTGCATGGGCGAGAAGGTGGGCGCACCGGCGGCGTGCCCGCCGTGCGAATGCGGCATCCATCCGGGCGCGCGGATCCGCGCGTGGCCGCATCGGCGCGGCCGATCCGCGCACTCAGTCGGCCGCGGCTTCCTCGCGCAGCTGCTCGGCGCGCTCGGGACTCAGGTAGTCGGTGATCAGCCGCCGCATCAGGTACAGCAGCGGGATCAGCAGCACCGCCAGCAGCATCTTGCAGATGTAGTTGAGCGTGCTCACCGCCAGGAACAGCGGGATCGACCAGTGCTGCGGGCCGAGCACGAAGGCGATGTAGATGACCACGAAGCTGTCGATCAGCTGCGACACCGCGGTGGAGCCGGTGGCGCGCAGCCACACGTGTTTTTCGCCGGTGACGTTGCGGATGCGGTGGAACACCGCCACGTCGATCAGCTGCCCGGCCAGGAACGCGACCAGCGAGCCGGCGATGGTCCACAGGCCCTGGCCGAACACCGCCGCGAACGCGGCCTGGTAGTCCGGCACCCCCTGGTTCTGCGCCGCGCCGACCCAGAACCCGGCCGGCGCCAGCGCGATCGCCGCGAACGCGAACAAAAAGCCGTAGCCGATCAGCGCCACCGCCAGCCAGGAGATGAAGCGCACCCCGCGGCGGCCGAAGAATTCGTTGATGGTGTCGGTGAGGATGAACACCAGCGGCCACAGCAAGGTGCCGGCGGTGAAGTTCATCGAGCCGGTCTGGCCGAACAGGTTCCAGTTCAGCGGCGCGATGCCCAGGGTGTCTTCCAGGGCGAAGATCTTGACCCCGATGAATTCGGCCAGCGCCGCGTTGACGCAGAAGAACGCGGCCAGGCCGATGAACAGGCGGACGGCGCGATCGTCGAGCGTGCCGTTGCGCATTCGCCTTTCCTCAGCGGTCCATGGTGCGGGTGAACGGCACGCTGTCCGGCGCCACCGCGCCGCCGGAGATGATGAAGCTCATCGCCTGGTCCACGCTCCAGTCGGTGGGGGTCAGCAGCTCCACCGGCACGATCTCCAGGTAACCGGAGGTCGGGTTCGGCGTGGTCGGCACGTACACCGCGGCCAACTCGCGGCCGGTGCCCTGTTCCTTGATCACCCGGGTCACCAGGCCCACCGACTTCATGTCGCGATGCGGGAAGTCGATCAGCACCACGCGCTGGGTGCTGCCGGGCTGGGTCTGCAGGATGTCCAGCAGCTTGCGCGCGCTGTCGTAGACCACGCTGGCCAGCGGAATGCGGCGCATGACCGCCTCGAACCAGCGCAGCAGGCGCTGCCCGATCACCCGCCGACTGAGGATGCCGACCAGCAGGATCACCGCCAGGGTGGCGATCAGCGCGATGGTGTTCTGCACCCACAGCGCGGTGGCCCAGCCCATTTCGCGCGGGAACGAGGCCGCGATGCGCGCCGACAGCGGCACCACCCACGGACTGCTGATGCCCGACAGCAGCACGAACACGAACTTGACCACGACCCAGGTCAGCCAGATCGGCAGCAGGGTCAGCAGGCCGGTGAAGAACAGCCGTTGCAGGGACGGGCGGGGGTGCGGAGCGGGGGTATCGGGCGACATCCGCCTAGTGTAGCGGCGCGCTGCGCCTGCCGCTGCGCCCGACCGCTAAGATGGCGCACTCCGTGCAGGTGCGATTAGGGAAGCGGCGTGGCGAGGATCGGCAAGTGGATCGGGGGCGGGCTCGGCGCGGTGCTGCTGCTGGCCGTGGCGCTGTATCTGGCATCGCGGTGGTGGCCGGTGCCGGCGGCGCAGCGCGCTGCGTTGGCGCAACTGCGGCAAGCGCCGCCGCCGCTGCAGGGGCCGAACCTGTTCGTCGACCTGTGGCTGCTGCCTTACGCCATTCCGCCGGCACAGCGGCAGGCGGTGCTCGACGAAGACCTGCGCAGGTTCCGCCAGGGCCTGGCCGGGCAGCCGTTGCGCAGTGCGGCCAGCGATTATCCGCGCACGCCGGACTGGCCGTCCGAGCGCGTGTCGCGTTGCAATTGGGACGAGGACGATTGCCTGGCGAAGGTGCGTGCGCGGCGGCAGGACTATGCGCAGGCGCTGGCCGCGCAGGACGCCTTGCTGGCGCGCATGCCGGTGCCGACGGCGGCATCGGGCTATCGCACGCCCTTCCCGGTGCACCAGGAAGGGGCACTGCCTGCGTTCTCGGTGCTGCAGACGCCGCCGATGCGCCGCGCTCTGGATTTCGTCGAGGGTCGGACCGATCCGGCCCTGGCCGGAATCTGCAACGACGGCAGTGTGGCGCGGGTCTTGCTGCGCAGTGGCGACAATATGCTGGCGACGACGATCGGGGCGGCGATGTTGCGCGGCAATGCGCGCCTGTTCGCCGCCATGCTCGCCGAGCTGCCCGCGCAGCAGGCGCTGCCGGCGCAGTGCGCACAGGCGTTCGCGCCGCTGTCGGTCGACGAGGTCAGCCTATGCCGGCCGTTGCGTGGCGAGGCGCGCGCGTTGTTCGCGTCGCTCGACGCGTTCGACCGCACGCGCGCTGCGCCGGATGAGCGCTGGTACGAAGCATTGGGAGTGACCCTGCTGTTCGACCGCGCGCGCAGCGAGGCGCTGGTCGCGCCGGCCTACACCCGGACGTGCGCGGCAGACGTGCGTGCGAGCCTGCGCGCGGACCGGCGGCTGGCCCAGGCGCAGATGACCGCACCGGTGGGCTCGCCGTTCTCCTGCCTGGCCAATCAGTTCGGATGCGCGTTGGTGAGCTTGCCGGCGTCCAATTTCGTCGGCGGTGCGCAACGGGTGCTGCAGGATACCGCTGCGGCGATGCGGCTGACCTCGGCGTTGCTGTGGCTGCGTGCGCATCCCGGCGTCCAGCCGCTGTCGCAGCGCTTGGCAGCGCTACCGCCCGATCTGCGCGGGGCGCAGCGTCCGCTGCAGGCGACAGCCGACGGACAGGGCGTGCAGGTGGCGCTGTACGCCCACAGCGAAGGCGATGCGCTGCGCTTGCCGTTGCCGGGCAGCAGGCTGCCGCACAGAAACTGAAAATGGCGACATGCGCGCCGCGTGCATTACCGCGCCGGCTTGCGCTTGACGTACAGCTGCTTGCGCGTGCGCGCCACCACCTCGCCCTGCGCGTCGAGGATCTCGTTGTCGAACCAGCGCAGGTATTTGTCGCCGCCGGCGGTGGCGGTGCGCATTTCGTCCAGCAGTGCGTCGTCCAGGCGGAACTGCGCGGTCACCGTGCCGCGCCCCGGGCGCACGAACTCGATGCTGCCGGCCTTGTCCCAGACGTAGTAGGCGCTGCCCAGGTTCTGCATCGCCAGCAGCATCCAGAACGGATCGGTCATCGCGAACAGGCTGCCGCCGAAATGGGTGCCGACGTAGTTGCGGTTCCATGGCCGCATGCGCAGCTCGACCCGTGCGTAGCGGTAGTCCGGGCTCAGCTCCACCAGATGGATGCCGGCGAACAGGAACGGCGGCCACAGGTTCAGGCCCAGGCGGAACAGGGAGGCTTTCATGGCGAACGGTGAGCGGCGCTAGGGGAGGGCGAGCTTACCATTCGCATGGGTATGGTGGGCTTGGGCGGCGGACAATGCCGTTGCGCCGCGTCCCACGTCACGCAACGGCCAGCCCTGCGCAGGCACGGCCGGCTACCTCCTTCCGAGTGTGGCTTCAGAACAGCAACGCCGACATCTTGCGCCGGTAGCGGCCGACCAGGTCCTCGTCCTCGATCACCCGGAACGCGTCGATCAGCGACTTCTTGGGCAGGCCGTCCTCGAAGCTGCGGTCCTGGCGCAGCATCTCCAGGAACTGCTCCAGCGCCGCTTCGTCCTCGCCGCCAACCAGACGCTGCACGCCGAGTAGGTAGCGCGACTTCAGATCGGCCGGGTCCTGCGCGATCGCCGCCTGCAGCGATTCCAGCGGCGGCGCCGACTGCAACGCGCTGACGAAGCCCAGCCGCGCCCGCGCGCGCACCGCGCGCTCGTCGGTGGCCAGGTTGGCCGGCAGCGCGTCGATCAGCGCCTCGGCTTCGCTGGCCGCACCGGTCTTCACCAGCGCCAGCGCCAGGTCCAGCTTCAGTTCGTCCTTGTCCGGCTCGGCGGCCACCGCGTCGCGCAGGCGCAGCACCTCGGCGTGCGGGTCCAGCGGCGCTGGGGGCGCGTCGTCCTGGACCTCGGCCGGCGCCGGCAGCGGCGCGATGCCGTGCTGGGTCAGGAACTCGCGCAACTGGCCTTCGGGCATGGCGCCGGGGAAGCCGTCGACCAGTTGCCCGTCCTTGACCAGGAACACGGTCGGCACCGAGCGGATCTGGAACGCGGCGGCGATCTGCTGCTCCTGGTCCACATCGACCTTGGCCAGCTCGAACGCGCCGTGGTACTCGGCGGCCAGCTTCTCCAGGATCGGGCTCAGGGTCTTGCACGGGCCGCACCAGGGCGCCCAGAAGTCCACCAGCACGGGGGTCTGCAGCGATTTCTGCAGCACTTCCGCTTCGAAGGTCTCGGTCTTGGCGTCGAAAACGTGGGGCATGTCGGACATGGGAGGCATCGTGGCTGGCGAAGAAGATTGAGTTCTATGGTGGCAGACCGGCGGCGACGCAAGGGTACGCAGGCCGGCGATGGCCTCCGCGCCGGCGTCGCGGCGATCGCGGCCATGCCGGGCGCGCAGGGTGCCAGCCGCGGCCGCAGCGGCGACAATGGGCGTCTTGGCGCGCCGCGGTGGCGTGGCGGCGCAGGTGCCCGGAGACACGATGGCGAACCGATACGATCAGGCGCTGCGCTACGCAGGGCCGTTGCTGGCGCTGGTCGCCGTGGCCGCGGTGGTGGGCTTCGGGCTGGCTCTGCCGGGCTACCTGCCGTGGTCGCATCCGGTGGCGCTGCTCGGCGCCAGCGGCATCGCCCATGCCGGGGCCTTCGACCTGCTGGCCTTCGTGCTGCCCGGGGCGCTGGCGGTGGCGCTGGCGCTGCGCCTATTGCAGCGCAGCGGCCGTGGCGCGCCCTGGTCGCTGCGCGTCGGCGGCCAGTTGCTGCTGCTGGCCGGGCTGGCCTTTGCCGGCATGGGCCTGCTGCCGCTGGACCCGGCCGACCTGGAGTCGCGCGCCACCCAGTTGCATGCCAGCGCCTGGCTGCTGTGGGTGGTGGCGCTGGTGGCGGCCGCCAGCCTGCTGGCCGTCGGTGCCTGGCGCCAGCCCGGCGCGCGCGGCTGGGCGCGGGCCGCGCTGGCGGTGGCGCTGCTGGCCGCGCTCGGCGCGTTCGCGCTGGACGCGCTGCTGTCGGCGGCGGTGGCGCAGCGGCTGGTGTTCGCGCTGTGGTGGGCCTGGCTGGCGCTGCTGGCATGTTGGCCCGGGCCGCAGGCGCTGCCGCGCAGCGGCTGAAACCGCCGCCGCCGCGCAATCGGCGCCGTCCCGCAGCGCATCGAACCCGTCTGGCGCGAGGCCGTTGCGCGGTCCGTCCGCCGCGCCGGCCGGCGCGGCAAGCGTGGTTTTCCCCGTCTCCGCCGCCCTGGCAGCGATGCGCGCGGTGTTCCCCGGGCCGGGCGCGGGCGAGCGGCGCCGGCACCGCTCGTCGCCAGGATTGGAGCCGCTTGCTGCGCTGCGGTACCCTTGCCTGCTTTGTTGCCGCCTGGCCCTTGCCCGTTTCCATGTCCGCCGTCGAGCCCACCGCCTACGACCCGCAGCAGGTCGAATCGTCCGCCCAGCAGTTCTGGGACGCCACCCGCGCCTTCGAGGTCAACGAGACCTCCGACAAGCCCAAGTTCTACTGCCTGTCGATGCTGCCGTACCCGTCCGGTGCGCTGCACATGGGCCACGTGCGCAACTACACGATCGGCGACGTGATCAGCCGCTACCAGCGCATGAACGGCAAGAACGTGCTGCAGCCGATGGGCTGGGACGCGTTCGGCCTGCCGGCCGAGAACGCCGCGATCAAGAACAAGACCGCGCCGGCGAAGTGGACCTACGCCAACATCGAGCACATGCGCAGCCAGCTCAAGTCGCTGGGCTACGCGATCGACTGGTCGCGCGAATTCGCCACCTGCCGGCCCGAGTACTACGTGCACGAGCAGCGCATGTTCACCCGGCTGATGCGCAAGGGCCTGGCCTACCGCCGCAATGCGGTGGTGAACTGGGATCCGGTCGACCAGACCGTGCTGGCCAACGAGCAGGTCATCGACGGCCGCGGCTGGCGCTCCGGTGCGCTGGTGGAGAAGCGCGAGATCCCGCAGTGGTTCCTGCGCATCACCGACTACGCGCAGGAACTGCTCGACGGCCTGGACCAGCTGCCGGGCTGGCCGGAATCGGTCAAGACCATGCAGCGCAACTGGATCGGCCGTTCCGAAGGCCTGGAAATCCAGTTTGAGGTGCGCGACGCCGACGGCGCGGCGCTGGATCCGCTGCGCGTGTTCACCACGCGCCCGGACACGCTGATGGGGCTGACCTTCGTCTCCATCGCCAGCGAACATCCGCTGGCGCTGCATGCGGCCAAGTCCAACCCGCAGCTGGCCGCCTTGCTGGCCGAGCTGAAGCAGGGCGGCGTGTCCGAGGCGGAACTGGAAACCCAGGAAAAGCGCGGCATGGACACCGGCCTGGTGGCGGTGCATCCGATCAGCGGCGAGCAGGTCCCGGTGTGGGTCGCCAATTTCGTGCTGATGGGCTACGGCACCGGCGCGGTGATGGCGGTGCCCGGCCACGACCAGCGCGATTTCGAGTTCGCCAACAAGTACGCGCTGCCGATCCGCCAGGTGATCGCGCTGACGGCGCCGAAGAACGACGAGGAGCGCACCTGGGAGTCGAGCGTCTGGCGCGACTGGTACACCGACAAGACCCGCGAGTTCGAACTGGTCAACTCGGCCGAGTTCGACGGCCTGGACTACCACGGCGCGTTCGAGGCGCTGGCCGAGCGCTTCGAGCGCAAGGGCCAGGGCCAGCGCCGCATCAACTACCGCCTGCGCGACTGGGGCGTCAGTCGCCAGCGCTACTGGGGCTGCCCGATCCCGGTGATCTACTGCGCCAGCTGCGGCGCGGTGCCGGTGCCGGAAGACCAGTTGCCGGTGCTGCTGCCGGAGAACGTGGCGCTGAGCGGCACCGGGTCGCCGCTGAAGACCGATCCGGAATGGCGCAAGACCACCTGCCCGCAGTGCGGCGCGGCGGCCGAGCGCGAGACCGACACCTTCGACACCTTCATGGAGTCGAGCTGGTACTACGCGCGCTACACCTCGCCCGGCGCCAAGGACATGGTCGACAAGCGCGGCAACTACTGGCTGCCGGTGGACCAGTACATCGGCGGCATCGAGCACGCGATCCTGCACCTGATGTACTTCCGCTTCTTCCACAAGCTGCTGCGCGACGCGCGCCTGGTGGACAGCGACGAGCCGGCGACCAACCTGCTGACCCAGGGCATGGTGATCGCCGAGACCTACTACCGCGACAACGGCGACGGCTCCAAGGACTGGATCAACCCGGCCGACGTGGACGTGCAGCGCGACGAGCGCGGCCGCATCGTCGGCGCCAGCCTGATCGCCGACGGCGCGCCGGTGCAGATCGGCGGCACCGAGAAGATGTCCAAGTCCAAGAACAACGGCGTGGACCCGCAGGCGATGGTCGGCAAGTACGGCGCCGACACGGTGCGCCTGTTCTCGATGTTCGCCGCGCCGCCGGAGCAGTCGCTGGAGTGGAACGAGGCCGGCGTGGACGGCATGGCACGGTTCCTGCGCCGGCTGTGGGCGCAGGTGCATAAGCATGTCGCCGACGGCGCCGCCCCGGCGCTGGATGCGGCCGCGCTGGGCGCCGAGCACAAGGCGCTGCGGCGCAAGACCCACGAGACCATCGGCAAGGTCGCCGACGACTACGGCCGGCGCCACAGCTTCAACACCGCGATCGCCGCGGTGATGGAGCTGACCAACGCGCTGGCCAAGTTCGACGATGCCGGCGACCAGGGCCGCGCGGTGCGCCAGGAAGCGCTGGAAGCGGCGGTACTGCTGCTCAACCCGATCACCCCGCATGCCAGCCATGCGCTGTGGCAGGCGCTGGGGCATGCGCCGACGCTGCTGGAAGACCTGCCGTTCCCGCAGCCGGACCCGGCTGCGCTGGTGCGCGACGCGCTGACCCTGGCGGTGCAGGTCAACGGCAAGCTGCGCGGCACCATCGAGGTCGCCGCCGACGCCCCGCGCGAGCAGATCGAGGCGCTGGCCCAGGCCGAGCCGAACACCGCCAAGTTCCTGGAAGGCCTGAGCATCCGCAAGATCATCATCGTGCCGGGCAAGATCGTGAACCTGGTGGCGGCGTGAACCGCGCCGCCGAGGGCGCACGCGGTGTCGCGGCGCCAGGTGCGGCGGCAGCGTCGGCGCGCGCTTCGGTACGTCTCAACCCTCGTTCACGCGGCATCGGGCAGGCTAGCCGCCTGTTGCCGCGCCCAGCCGGCTCCTCCAGACTGTGTCCATGACCCGACTCCTGCTCGCCCTCGTCCTCGCGACGACCCTGACCGCCTGCGGCTTCCATCTGCGCGACAAGCTGACCCTGCCGGCCGGCACGCCCTCGGTAAAGGTGGTCTCCTCGGCGCCCTACAGCGAGCTGGTGAAGCTGCTCGAACGCGGCCTGCGCGCCGCCGGTGCGGAGATCGCGCCGAAAGAGGTCAACACCGGCGTGGCGCGCCTGGAAGTGCTGTCCGAGCGCTGGGGCGATCTGCCGATCGCGCTCGACGCCGAAGGCCGCGCCCAGGAATACAGCCTGCGCTACGCGGCGATCTTCGTGTTCCGCCGCGCCGACGGCAGCGTGCTGGTGCCGCAGCAGGTGATCGAGCTGTCGCGCGACTACGTGTCGCCGCCGACCGACGCCACCGGCACCACCACCGAGCGCGAGATCCTCGCCGACGAACTGCGCCGCGAGATGTCGGCCTCGATGCTGCGCCGGATCGACAGCGTGGTACGCGCCGAAGTGCGCAGCGGCAAGAACGTCAACGAAGCGCCGCCCGCCGCCACCGGCACGCCGGTCGAAGGCACGCCGGACCCCGGCACGCCGCCGGCGACCTCGCCGCAGCCTTGATCCGCCGGCCACCGTCCGCCGCCTGCCGCTCGCCCGTAACCGGCGATCCGCTGGCGGCGCGCAGCGACAGGCCCTAGGTTGCCGCCATGGAATTGCGTCCCGAACAGCTCGTCACCCAGCCGGCTTCGCAGCCGCTGCATCCGGTCTATCTGATCGCCGGCCCGGAAACCCTGCGCGTGCTCGAAGCCGCCGACGCGGTGCGTGCGCGTGCGCGCGCCGAAGGCATCGGCGAGCGCGAGGTGTTCGACGCCGACGGCCGCGATTTCGACTGGAGCCAGCTGTATTCCAGCTTCAACGCGCCGAGCCTGTTCAGCCCGCGCCGGCTGATCGAACTGCGCCTGCCCAGCGGCAAGCCCGGCAAGGAAGGCGGCGAGGTGATCAGCGCATTCTGCGCCGATCCGCCGCCGGACGTGGTGCTGCTGATCACCTGCAACGAATGGAGCAAGGCGCACCAGGGCAAGTGGGCCGACGCGGTCGGCCGGCTCGGGGTGATCGCGGTGGCCTGGGCGATCAAGCCGCACGAACTGGGCGACTGGATCGAGCGGCGCCTGCGCAGCAAGGGCCTGCGTGCCGACGCCGGCGCGGTGCAGCGCCTGGCCGAGCGGGTCGAAGGCAATCTGCTGGCCGCCGCGCAGGAGATCGACAAGCTGGCGTTGCTGGCCGACGGGCAGAGTCTGGACGTGGCGGCGATGGAGTCGCTGGTGGCCGATGCCGCGCGCTACGACGTGTTCCGCCTGGCCGAGGCCACCCTGGCCGGGCAGGCGCCGGCGGTCGGACGCATGCTCGCCGGCCTGCGCGCGGAGGGCGAAGCGGTGGCGGCCTTGCTGCCGATCCTGATCAAGGAACTGTTGCGCACCGCGGCGCTGGCCAAGGTCCAGGCGGCCGGCGGTAACCTGGCCGCGGAGATGAAGGGGCAGGGCATCTGGGAGTCGCGCCAGGCGCCGTTCAAGCGCGCGCTGCAGCGGCATGCCGAACCGCGCCGCTGGGAACGCTTCGCCGCCGAAGCCGGGCGCATCGACCGTATCGCCAAGGGCCGCGCCGACGGCGACGCCTGGATCGCGCTGGAGCGCCTGCTGCTGGCCATCGCCGAGGCGCGGGCGGTGCGGTTGTTGGTGGTATGACGGCCGGGATTCGGGATTGGGGATTGGGGATTGGCAACAGCGGCGATCCCATGGCGTCGGATGTTCGTGCAGAAGTTGCCGCCGTTGACGAATCCCCAATCCCGAATCCCGAATCCCGGCCTTTCCTCCACCTGATCTACGGCGGCACCTTCGACCCCATCCACAACGGCCATCTGGCGATCGCGCGGGCGGCGCGCGATGCGTTCGGGGTGCCGGTGCGGCTGATGCCGGCCGCCGATCCGCCGCATCGCCAGGCGCCGGGCGCCGATGCCCGGCAGCGCTGCGAGATGCTGGCGCTGGCGATCGACGGCGAAGCCGGGCTGTTGCTCGACCGGCACGAACTGCAGCGCGCGCTGGCGCGGCCGGGCGTGGCCTCGTACAGCATCGACACGGTGCGCGAACTGCGTGCCGAACTCGGCACCGACGCGCCGCTGGCATTGCTGATCGGCGCCGACAGCTTCGTCGGGTTCAATAGCTGGCGCGACTGGCGCGGCCTGCTCGACGCGGCGCATCTGGTCGTGGCCGACCGTGCTGGCAGCGGCTGGGAAGGCGCCTTGCCGGCCGAACTGGCGCAGGCGGTGGCCGGGCGCTGGGCGGCGTCGCCGCAGGCGCTGGCCGGCGCGCCGGGCGGCCTGCTGTGGTGCCTGCGGCAGCCGCTGCGCAGCGAATCGGCCAGCCAGGTGCGCGAGCGCATCGCCGCCGGCGACGACTGGGCGGCGCTGGTGCCGGCCGCGGTCGCGGACTACATCCGTGCCACCGGGCTGTATGCGGCGGCCCCCGGCGGCCCCGCGCCGGCTAGCTGAATACGCGTCTTCGCGTAGTTCCCTATAATTCGCCCATTCCATCGAGTTCGCACCTTTGTCCAGTCAAGCCCACGTCATCAAGACCCAACTGCCCAACCCGCCGCCGTCGTTGCCGGTACTGCTCGCCCATGTCCGCAACGCGCTCGACGAACTCAAGGCCAAGGACGCGGTGGAAATCGACGTGCGCGGCAAGTCCAGCGTCACCGATTACATGATCGTCGTCTCCGGCACCTCCACCCGCCACGTCAAGTCGATCGCCGACGAAGTGATCAAGCACGCCAAGAAGCTGGACGTGATGCCGCTGGGCGTGGAAGGCGAGCGCGAGGCCGAGTGGGTGCTGGTCGATCTCGGCGACGTGGTGGTGCACGTGATGCTGCCGCGGGTGCGCGAGTTCTATGCGCTGGAGCGGCTGTGGACGGTCGGCGACCAGCCGCCGAGCGACGACGACGGCGACGCACCGGCACGCGATGCCTAAGCGGCACGACGACGCGCGCGGCGCCGGCGGCGATGCGTCGCCGGTGCGGGTGCGCGTCGCGGTCGGCGAGGTCGCGCAGTCGCGCGCGACCCCCGCGCGCAAGCGCTTCGGCGCACTGATCGAACGTCTCGAGCGCACGCGCGTGCAATTGCGCGCCTGGCACGAGGCGTTGCCGCGTTGGGAACAGCGTTTCCACGAACAGGTCGAGCCGTTGCTGCAGGCGCGCGATACGGCGCAGGCGCAGCTGCTGCGGGAACTGGATGCGGCGCATGCCGCCTACAAGCTGAGCAAGCGCGATCGCGCCGATCTGTCCGAGGCGATCTGCGAACTGGCCGCGCTGCTGATCCAGGACGGTGGCGGCGACGAACTCAAGCGCATCTACGACCGCCACAGTCCGGTCGGTTTCGACCAGGGCCTGGCCGAGTCCGAGGCGCTGCTGACGTCGGTGATCGGCGAGGAGTTCGGCCTGACCGAGGAAGAGTTGCGGCATGTCCAGTCGCCAGAGGCGCTGTACGCGCAGGTGCAGGAGCGCCTGCAGGCGCAACAGGCGCACGCGGACGGGCGCGCGCAGCAGCGCGCGAAGCGTCGCCGCGCCGGTGCCGGCAAGCCAGCGGACAGCGTCGCCGATCCGCAACAGGCGCGCCGCGCGCTGTACCGCAACCTGGTCGCGGCCCTGCATCCGGACCGCGAGCCCGATCCGCAGCAGCGCGAACGCAAGACCGCGTTGATGCAGCGGCTCAACCAGGCCTATCGCGACGACGACCTGCTGACCCTGCTGGAACTGCAACTGGAGATCGGTCAACTGGATCAGGCCGCAATCGCGGCGATGGCCGAGGAACGGATTCGCGACTACAACAGCATGTTCGCCACGCAACTGAAGCAGGTCGAGCTGGAGCTGGCGCAGGTGGTCGATGACTTCATGGGGCGCTATGGCCTGTACGAAGAGCGTCGTCCGCAGCCGCAGCGCCTGGACGCGTTGCTGGCGCAGTTCAAGCGCCAGCTGCAGGACGAGATCCAGCAATGCGCCGAAGACCGTGCCGCGGCAAGTCGGCCGGATACGCTCAAGCAATGGATCAAGCTCTACCGTGCGCGCTTGATCGAGCAGCAGATCGACGACGGCATGTTCGACGTGGCGTTCGTGCCGGAGCGCTGGTGAGGCGCGCGTTGCGGTCGCGGCGGTGAAGGCGCGCCTCATCGCCACCGGCGAACGCGCGCCCGCCTGGGTCGCGCAGGGCTTCGCCGAATACCGCAAGCGCCTGTCGCACTGGCTGCCGCTGGAGCTGGTCGAGATCGAACCCGGGTTGCGCGGAAAGGGCCGTGATGCGCAGCGCGCGATCGAGGACGAAGGCCGCCGGGTGCTCGCCGCGCTGCCGAAGAACGCGCTGGTGGTGGCGCTGGACGTGCCAGGCAAGCCGTACAGTTCCGAACAGCTGGCGCAACGCATGGAACACTGGCGCGGGCAGGGCCGCGACCTGGCGCTGCTGATCGGCGGTCCCGAAGGCCATTCGCCTGAGGTGCTGGCGGTGGCCGGCGAATCCTGGTCGCTGGGTCCGCTGACCCTGCCGCACATGCTGGTGCGGCTGGTGGTGGCCGAACAGCTGTACCGCGCCGCGGCGATGCTGGCCAACCATCCCTACCATCGCGCGTGATCGTCGGGTTCGCCTGATACGCCTGGTGCGTGCACTACGCGCCAGCCGCGCGTCGCCGGCAGCGAAATCGCAATGCGCCTTGTGCAGCATCTGCAAACAAAAAAACCCGGGCTCGCGCCCGGGCTTTTTCGTGTAGCGCAACGCGTTCGATCAGTTGAACGTGTACTTGGCGCCCACCGTGAAGTAGCGGCCGACCGCGCCGCTGAAGTGCAGCGGGTTGTAGTTGACGCCGCCGTAGGTGGCCGGATCCAGTGGAGCGATCCGGTCGAACACGTTCTGAACCGAAGCGTTCAGTTCGAACGCATCGGTCACGTTCCAGCGGCCCGACATATCGAAGGTCGTGAACGAGGCGATCTTCTCGACCGGGCTGCCGTCCGCGTAGAACGCCAGGTAGTCGCCGCCGCGGCGGTCCTTGTTCTCGATGCTGTCGATGTAGTTGACCACGCCGCTGACGCTCCAGCTGCCCTGCTTCCAGGTGGTGCCGAAGTTGACGCGGTCCTGCGGGGTGCCGATGCAGTTGGTCACGTCGCAGTTGCCGTGGGTGCCGACGTAGTCGACCGTGCCGCTAGCGCCAGTGCGCTCGAACTTGAGCAGGTGGCTCCACTGCGCATCCAGCTCCAACTGGCCCGGGCCGATGGCGAAGGTCTGGCGGATGTCGGTATCGATGCCACGCACACGCGAGGAATTGGCGTTCACGTAATCGGAATTGACCGCCAGGATGGTGCCGCTGTTGGCCACGCCACCGATGTCGTTGCTGTCGCGCAGCACATTGCCGGCGAGGATCGCGTCTCTGGTGTCGCTTTGGGCGATCTCGTTGGTCCGCTTGATTTCCCAAGCGTCCACGGTCAGCGAAGTGCTGGAGGTCGGCTGCAGCACGAAACCCACCGAGTAGCTTTTGGACTCTTCCGGCTTCAGCGCCGAATTCGGACGGGTGATGATCGCCACCGAGCGCGCGGTGCATTCGTTAGCCGGGTCGATCGCGCAGCGCACCGGGTCGGATGCGTTGGAGAACGCGGCCAGGCCGCCATCGCCGTTCTCGGCCGGGTTCGGCGCGCGGAAGCCTTCGGCGTAGGTGGCGCGCAAGGCGATCCAGTCGGCCGGGGTCCACTTCACGCCGAGCTTCGGCGTGGCTTTGCCGTCGCCGCTCTCGTACTTGTCGTAGCGCACCGCCGCCGACAGTTCCAGCTGCTCCAGCACCGGCGCCGACAGCTCGGCGTAGGCGGCATAGACGTTCTGGGTACCATCGTAGGCCGAGTAGCCCAGGCCGATGATGTCGCCGACGTCGGTGTAGGTCTGCGGGGTCAGGCTGTTGCTGGTCTTGCGCCATTCGGTACCCAGCGCCAGGCCCAGCGGGCCGCCCTGCAGGTCGGCCAGGCTGCGCGAGACCTTGAAGTCGAACATGTCCAGGCTGGACTTGGCGCGTGCGCTGATGGTCGGCGAGATGTAGTCGTACAACGCCTGCGAGTTCAGCCCGGCGTTGTCGCCGATGCGCCAGGTGCCGGCCGCGCAGGCCGGGTTGCCCAGCACGCACTGCACTGCGCTGTAGCGCAGGAAGCCGGTGCGCTTGTTGACCAGGTCGGTGCCCGAATGCAGGTAGGCGGTGTCGTAGCTCCACTCGCCCCAATTGCCCTTGACCCCGACCAGGAAGCGGTTGAACTCGTTGGTGTTGTCGGTCACGCGCGGACCCACATCCCAGGCGCTGTAGCGCACGCGCGCGGCGTAGGGCAGCGGATTGTCGGGATGACCGGCATAGAGCGTGGTGGCGCCGGCGCCGCTGTTGGCGTTGACCGGGCCGCCGGGATAGCCCCAGCCGCCGGACACGCTGGACGGGGTATTGGAGAACACGGTTTCCTTCTTCGAGTAGCCGATCTCGGTGTAGATTTCGCCGCCTTCGCCGAAGGCGAAGCTGGCGCGGCCGAACACGTTGACGTACTTCTCTTCCGGACTCAGGTCGCGGTACAGCTGGGCCGGATCCCACAGGCAACCCTGGGCCTGGGCCGTGGCATCGGACTGGCCAGGAATCGTGGTCAAGCCGGCACAACCAGGCAGGGCGACAAGCTGCGGCGTGGCGGCGTTGTTGAACACCGAGCCGTTCGGACCCACGCCGCCAGCGGTGCCGCCGCTGAGGTAGGCGCCGCCGAGGAACTGTGCGTCGTCGGCAGCGTAGCCGTAGCGGCGGGTGTCGCCGGTGCCGATCCACTTGCGGTCCTTGCGGTCGCTGATCTTGATCGCGTCGGACTTGCCCACGTCCAGGCTGAAGAACGCGTTCCAGCCGTCGTTGGCCAGGTTGCCGGTGCCGGCGGTCAGGGTCGCCTTGCGCGCGTTGCCGTCGCTGTCGCCGGACATGCCATAGGAGCCGCGCAAGATCGCGCCTTCGAAGTCGCTGCGCAGGATGATGTTGACCACGCCGGCGATGGCGTCGGAGCCATAGATCGCCGAGGCGCCGTCCTTCAGGATGTCGATCCGCTCGACCGCGTCCAGCGGAATGGTGCTCAGGTCGGTGAACACCTTCTGGCCGTCGTCGGCCAGGCCGTAGGTGGCCATGCGCCGGCCGTTCAACAGCACCAGGGTGGAGCCGGCACCGAGGCCGCGCAGCGAGATGCCGGCGCCGCCGCCGGCGAAGCCGTTGCCGAAGCTCTTGGGAATCGAGCCGGCGCCATCGGAGGTCAGCGTCTGCAGGTATTCGGCCACCGTGCTCTTGCCGGTACGGTCGATTTCCTGGCGGGTGACCACCTGGACCGGGGACGGGGTTTCGGTATTGGTACGGGGGATGTTGGAGCCGGTGACGGTGATGCGGTCGAGGTTGGTCGCCGCTTCCTGCGCGAATGCCGCCGGTGCTGCCGCGGTGGTGGCCAGGGCGCTGGCAATGCACGCGCATAGCGCAAGGCGGCGGGTCGCACGCCGTTGATTCTGGGTGTTCACAGTTTCTCTCCTAACTGGAAACGCAAGTTTTGATTTCTAATGGAGCAATTGGCGCCGACTTATGGTGTCCGGCTGCGTGCCATCTAGGTGCATTTATCGTGAATAAATAGTGAATTTTTCGATTGAACGGCCCCGGCGGATAGCCGCTGCGCCGGGACCGTTCCCCGCCCATCAACGGCCTAGCGAAAAATCCACCGGCACCAAGCCATAAGCCTGAACCGGCACTCCTTGCTGCAATGCAGCATGAAACTTCCAGCGCTTCAGCACCTGCTCACGCGCGGCCTGGTCGAGGATCCGGTGGCCGCTGCTCTTGGCGATGCTGACCTCCAGCGGCTGGCCGTCGACGCCGACCAGCACGCGCAGCAACACGCTGCCCTGCAGGCCGTCGCGCAGCGCATCGCGCGGGTAGGGCGGGGCCGGCGCACGCAGGTATTGCAGCTGCATGCCGGCGACCGGTGCGCCGACCTGATCCGACGGCACGCTCGGCTCGGCCGCGGTGGGCGCCGGATCGGCGGCCTCGGCCTGCATCGGCATCGGGCTGGTGTCGGCCAGCGGCGCCTGCACCGGCGTCGGGACCGGCACGGCGGTCGGTACCCGCGGCTGGGTCATGGGTCGTTTCTCGGGCAGCACCGTGGCTTGCGGCGGCGTTGGCGTGACCGGGACCACGATCGGTTGTTGCCAGACGGGTTGCGCCTTGGCCGGCTCCTGCGGCGGCGCCACATGCGAGAGCGGGATCAGCAACAGCAGCATTGCCAACAGGTGCAGCCCGATCGCGGCGCTGAGCGCCAGGATCCGCGACAGGTCGATACCGAACGAGGGAGCGGGGAGTTGCGTGCGAACCATGATCCACCTCCATGATGAGTGCGTCTTGTGGACTTGCGGTACGACCAAACGCGCCAGCGCGGCGGACGGGGTCGATGCGGCACCCGCCCGCGTCTCCGACATTGCGCCTGTTGCAGCTGCCATGGCAAGCGCCGGCAGCGGACCGCACGGCAGCGCCGCGCCACGCGATCGCATGACGCGGAAACGACGACGGCGCCCGCAGGCGCCGTCGTCGGCAAGCTGGTGCGAGCGGGGCTTACTTGCCCAGTTCGAACACCACGTCCAGGTTGACCGACACGCTGCTCTCGCCGGTCGCCACCGGGGTGCTGTCCATCTCCGCCTTCATCGCCATCGTGCGCATCATCGGCATCATCGGCCGCACGCCGCCGCCGCCGCCTTCGGAGATGCTGACGATGCGGCGCACGCGCAGGCCCAGCGACTTGGCATAGGTCTGCGCGCGGGCCTGCGCCTTCTTCAGCGCATCGACCCGGGCCTGGTCGTACAGCGGTTCCGGATCGTCGATCTCGAAGGTGGGGCCGTTGATCTGGTTGGCGCCCTGCGCGGCCAGCGCGTCCAGCACCTTGCCGAGCTTGGCGATGTCGCGCACTTTCAGGTTGACCGAGTTGCTGGCCTGGTAGCCGAGGATCTGCGGGGCCTGGTTCTCGACGTACTTGTACTGCGGGCTGAGATTGATGCCGCTGGTCTGCACGTCCTTGTCGGCGATGCCGGCGGCGCGCACCGCGGTCAGCACCTTGGTCATCTGTTCGGCGTTCTGGCGCATCGCCGCGGCGCTGTCGCTGGCCTGGCTGACCACGCCGGCCGACAGCGTGGCCACGTCCGGCGCGTGCTTGGCCTCGGCCTGGGCGGCGATGTTGAGCAGGGTGCCGTCGGCGGGCACAGCGTAGCCCGGTGCGGCGGTTTGGGCATGGGCGGTCATCGTGCCTCCTAGGGCGAGGGTCAGGGCCAGCAGCAGCGGACGGATCGAGGGTGCACGCATTGGAGGTTCTCCTTGAAAGTGAGGCGAGGGTGTTGCCGCGACGATGAACGCGTCGTGATTCGGAGCGGGGTCGAGTGTGCGCCTGCGGAATTAGCGATCGTTCAGTCAGGCCCGCCGGGTTATCCTTCAGCCATGCTGTATCTCGCTTCCCGTTCCCCCCGCAGAAACGAACTGCTGACGCGCCTGGGCGTGCCGTTCCGGATCCTCGATCTGGAGGTGCCGGAAGTGCGCGCGGCCGACGAATCTGCGCAAGCCTATGTGCGCCGCGTGGCATTGGACAAGGCCCGCGCCGGCATGGCGCAGCTTGCCGGTGCGGCCGATGCGGTGGTGCTCGGCGCCGACACCGAGGTGGTGCTGGACGATCGCGTGTTCGGCAAGCCGGCCGACGCCGCCGACGCGGCGGCGATGCTGTCCGCGCTGTCCGCGCGCACCCACCAGGCGATCACCGCGGTGGCGCTGGTCTCAGCGGCGCGCGAGGAGGTGCTGCTGGTGCCGACCCAGGTCAGCTTCGCGGCCTTGTCGGCGCAGGACATCGCCGACTACGTGGCCAGCGGCGAACCGATGGGGCGCGCCGGCGCCTATGCGATCCAGGGCGGCGCCGAGCGCTTCGTCAGCCGCCTGGACGGCAGTTATTCCGGGGTGATGGGCCTGCCCCTGCACCAAACTTCCCAACTGCTGCGCGCCTTCGGAGTGCTTTGATGTCGCAAGAGATCCTGGTCAACGTCACACCGCGCGAGACCCGGGTGGCCGTCATCGAGAACGGCATGCTGCAGGAACTGCACATCGAGCGCGGCTGGCGCCGCGGGGTGGTGGGCAACATCTACAAGGGCCGGGTGCAGCGGGTCATGCCGGGCATGCAGGCGGCGTTCGTCGAGGTCGGGCTGGAGCGCGCGGCGTTCCTGCACGCCAACGACGTGGTGCGGCCGGCGCCGGTGGCCAACGGCGACACCGACGAGGCGCCGCCGTTGCCGGTGGCGTCGGGGGTGCCGATCGTGGAGCTGCTGCGCGACGGCCAGGACATCGTGGTGCAGGTGGTCAAGGACCCGATCGGCAGCAAGGGCGCGCGGCTGACCACGCAGATCAGCATTCCCTCGCGCTATCTGGTGCTGCTGCCGCAGTCGCGGGTGATCGGGGTGTCGGCGCGGATCGAGGACGAAGCCGAGCGGCTGCGCCTGAAGACCCTGGTCGCCGACCTGGCCGCCAGCCACGGCGGCTTCGGCTACATCATCCGCACCAACGCCGAGGGCCAGCCGGCCGAAGCGCTGGCCGAAGACATCGCCTACCTGTCGCGGGTGTGGGCGGTGGTCGAACGGCGCGGCCGCGACGGCGCCCCGGCCAGCATCATCTACGAAGACCTGAGCCTGCCGCTGCGCGCGGTGCGCGACCTGATCCGCAAGGACGTGGAGAAGGTCAAGGTCGATTCGCACGAGACCTTCGAACGGCTGCAGGCGTTCGTCGCCAAGTACATGCCGATCCTGGCCGAGCGCCTGGAGCTGTACACCGGCGATCGCCCGATCTTCGACCTGTACGGTGTGGAGGACGAGATCGCGCGCGCGCTGGACAAGCAGGTGCCGCTGAAGTCCGGCGGCTACCTGGTCATCGACCAGACCGAGGCGATGACCACCATCGACGTCAACACCGGCTCGTTCCTGGGCCAGCGCAACCTCGAGGAAACGGTGTTCCGCACCAACCTGGAGGCGGCGCAGGCGGTGGCGCGGCAGCTGCGGCTGCGCAACCTGGGCGGCATCATCATCATCGACTTCATCGACATGGACGATGCCGAGCATCGCCGCCAGGTGCTGCGCACGCTGGAGAAGGCCTTGTCGCGCGACCACGCCAAGACCACGGTGTACGAGTTCTCGCCGCTGGGCCTGGTCGAGATGACCCGCAAGCGCACCGTCGAGAGCCTGGAGCGGCAGCTGTCCGAGCCGTGCCCGGAATGCAGCGGGCGCGGTTCGATCAAGACCGCCGAGACCGTGACCTACGAGATCTTCCGCGAGATCACCCGCGCGGTGCGCCAGTTCGACGCGGCGCGGCTGCTGGTGATCGCCTCGAGCAAGGTGGTGGCGCGGATCACCGACGAGGAATCCTCGGCGGTGGCCGAGCTGGAAGAGTTCCTCGGCAAGACCATCCGCTTCCAGGCCGACGAGCAATACCTGCAGGAGCAGTTCGACGTGGTGTTGTTGTGAAGCCGGGATTCGGGATTCGGGATTGGGGATTGGTTGAGCGGCGTGATCGCAACCGGTTGCTGTCCGCGCGCGTCGCTTCGGCATTTGCGAATCCCCAATCCCGAATGCCCAATCCCCGCCGTTGATGCCTACCCCCCTGCGCCGCCGCCTGCGCCTGGCTCGCCGTTTCGCGTTCTACGCGGTGGCGATCGGGCTGGTGTGCGTGGCGCTGGTGGTGGGGGCGCTGAGCCAGGCGCTGCCGTTCGTGGAGCGGCATCCGCAGCGGATCCAAGCCTGGCTCAGCGAGCGCGCCGGGCGCCCGATCCAGTTCGACCGGGTCGAGACCGCGTGGACCCGGCGCGGTCCGCTGTTGCGCCTGGATGGCCTGCGCGTGGGCGCCGGCGACGGCGTGCGCGTCGGCCAGGCCGAGGTGCTGGTGTCGATGTACGCCGGTCTGTTGCCGGGCCGCTCGTTCACCGAGCTGCGCCTGCGCGGGCTGGCGCTGACCCTGCTGCGCGGCGCCGACGGCAGCTGGTCGGTGCAGGGCCTGCCGACCACCGGGCAGGGCGGCGATCCGCTGGACGCGCTGCAGGGCCTGGGCGAGCTGCAGGTCATCGATGGCCGGCTGGCGGTGCATGCGCCGGAACTGGGCGTGGAGGCGACGTTGCCGAAGATCGATCTGCGCCTGCGCGTGGACGGCGACCGCCTGCGCGTCGGTGCGCAGGGCTGGATCGATCCCCGGCAGGCGCCGCTGACCGCGGTGCTGGACATGGATCGCCGGCGCGGCAACGGCCAGGCCTATGTGGCCGCGCGCCCGGCCGAGCTGGCCGGCTGGTCGGGCCTGCTGCAGGCCGGTGGCATCCGGGTCGATGGCGGCGCCGGCCAGGTGCAGGGCTGGGCGCAGTTGCGGCAGCATCGCATCGTCGGGGTCAGCGTCGAGGCCACGCTGCGCGACCTGCGCCTGAGCGGCGCGGCGCCGGCCGCCGGTGGCGCGCGGCCGCAGACCGCGTTCACCACGCTGCGCGCCACCGCGCGCTGGCGGCAGATCGACGGCGGCTGGCGGCTGGATGCGCCGCAGTTGCAGATCGGCCAGGCGGGCCAGCCGGCGCAGCGCCTGGACGGACTGACCGTGGCCGGCGGGCGCCGCTTCGCGTTGCTCGGCGAGCGCCTGGACCTGGCGCCGCTGCTGGCAGTGGCCGCGCTCAGCGACGGCCTGTCGCCGAACCTGCGCGCCTGGTTGCACGCGGCGCGGCCGCGGCTGCAGCTGACCCAGGTGGCGCTGACCGGCACCGCCGGCGGGCCGCTGTACGGCCAGGGCCGCCTGAGCGAGCTGGCGTTCGCGCCGGTCGGGCAGTCGCCCGGTGTGAGCGGCCTGCGTGGCCGCTTCGATGGCGACGCGCAGGGCGGCGAGCTGGTGCTGGACGCCGCCAGCCCGGTGCGTTTCGACTGGCCCAGCGGGTTTGGCGTGCCCCACGACGTGCAACTGGCCGGGCGCATCGTGGTGTTCCGCGATGGCGAGGACCTGCGCGTGGCGACGCCTGCGCTGCGCGTGCAGGGCACCGATTACGGCGCCGACTTCCGCGGCGGGCTGCGCTTCCAGGCCGACGGCTCAAGGCCATGGATCGATCTGGCCGCCGAGCTGCAGGACGCGCCGGTGGTGGCGGCGAAGAAATTCTGGGTGCATTCAAAGATGAGCAAGGCCGCCACCGACTGGCTGGACGCCGCGCTGCAGGGCGGGCGCCTGCGCGGCGGCCGCGCGCTGGTGTCCGGCGACCTGGACCAGTGGCCGTTCGTCGACCACAACGGCCGCTTCGAGGCCAGCGCGCGGCTGGACGACGGCAAGGTCCGTTTCCAGCGCGAATGGCCGGCGGTGGAGAAGGTGGACGCCGACGTCGTGTTCATCGGCAATGGCTTCCAGGTCCAAGGCCGCGGCGAGATGGGCGGGGTGCCGGTGGAGCGGCTGTCGGCGACCTTGCCCGACTACAAAGAGGGCCAGCTCAGCGTGCTGGCCAGCAGCCGCGCCGAGACCGGGCAGTTGCTGGCGATGCTGCGGCAGAGTCCGTTGCGCAAGCGCTATGGCGACACCCTGGACGCGCTCAGCGCCTCCGGCCCGGCCGAGGTCAGTTTCGACCTGCTGCAGCCGTTGCGCCGCGACGTGGGCGTGCATCATCTGCGCGGCAAGGTGGAACTGCTCGGCGCGCACATCGCCGACCGCCGCTGGGATGTGGCCTTCGACGACATGCGCGGCAGTGCCGACTATCGCGATACCGGTTTCGAGGCGCCCAAACTGGCGGTGCAGTACGCCGGCCATGCCGGCGAACTGGCGCTGCGCGCCGGCGATGGCGTGAGCGATCCGCAGCAGGCCTTCGAGGCGGCGCTGAGCGCCTCGGTGGACGCCGACGAACTGCTCGACCGGGCGCCGGAAATGGCCTGGCTCAAGCCGTTCGTGCAGGGCCGCTCGCGCTGGAACATCGGCGTCGGCATGCCCAAGACCGCCGATGGCGGGGTACAGCCGCCGACCCGCCTGCAGCTGCATTCGGATCTGGTCGGGACGCAGTTGCTGTTTCCGGCGCCGATGGACAAGGGCGTGGCCGCGCCGCTGGCGACCTCGGTCAACGTGCCGCTGCCGGTCGGCACTGGGCGCATCGAGGTGGCCTTCGGCAAGCTGATGGCGCTAGTCGCGCGCAGCCAGAACGGCAAGACCGGGGTCAAGGTGGTGATGGGCAGCGACCACGTGGCCGAGGATCCGCCTAGCAGCGGCCTGACCGTGAGCGGCCGCACCGCCTCGTTGAACGCGATCGACTGGATCGGCCTGGTCAGTGGCCCGGATCCGAACAAGTCGACCACGCCGGGCGCCGAAGACCCGATGCCGCTGCGCCAGATCGACGTGCTGGCCGATCATCTGCTGCTGCTCGGCGGCGTGTTCGACAACACCCGGCTGCGGCTGCAGCCGCAGGCCGACACGGTGGCGGTGCATCTGGACGGACCGGCGTTGGCCGGCGAACTCAGCGTGCCGAGCAAGGAGGGCGGGGTACTCGGCGGCCGGCTGGCGCGGGTGCACTGGCGCGCCGCGCCGGCGGCGAGCGCGCCTGCGTCCGCGGCCGCGGCGCCGGCCAACGCGGCATCCGATGCAACACCCGCGGCTGCGTCTGCCGCTGCGGCGGTGCGGCCGCTGACCGAGGCGATCGACCCGGCCTCGATCCCGGCGCTGGCGCTGGACGTGGACGACCTGCGTTTCGGCGCGATGAACCTCGGCGCCGCCTCGCTGCGCACCCGCAAGCTGGGCGACGGCATGCAGGTGGACCAGCTGCACCTGCGCTCGGACAAGCAGAAGATCGACATCAGCGGCGACTGGCGCGGCAAGGGCGCCACCGCGCGCACCCAGCTCAGCGCCAGCGTGGACAGCCAGGACCTGGGCGAACTGATGCAGAACCTGGACTTCGGCGGCCAGCTGCGCGGCGGCGAAGGCACGCTCAGCCTGCGCGCCGCCTGGCCCGGCGATCCGGCCGGGTTCCAGCTGGCCACGCTGCAGGGCCAGCTCGACGTGGCCGCGCGCAATGGCCAGCTGCTGGAACTGAACCCCGGCGCCGGGCGCGTGCTCGGCCTGCTCAGCGTGGCGCAGCTGCCGCGCCGGCTGATGTTCGATTTCCGCGATTTCTTCTCCAAGGGCTTCGCCTTCAACCGCATCGACGGCCAGGTGCAGTTCGGCAACGGCGTGGCGCGCAGCGAGTCGATGCTGATCGACGGCCCGGCCGCGGAGATCAAGGTGCGCGGGCAGGCCGACCTGCGCGCGCAGCAGTTCGACCAGACCATCGACGTCAATCCCAAATCCGGCAATCTGCTGACCGTGGTCGGCGCGGTCGCCGGCGGCCCGGTCGGCGCGGCGGTCGGCGCGGCCGCCAACGCGGTGCTGGGCAAGCCGCTGGGCGCGATCGGCGCGCGCACCTACCGCGTCACCGGCCCGTGGAAGGATCCCAAGGTGGAGGTGGTCGAGCGCGAATCGGCGCGTCCGCCGGTGCCGCCCGCGTCGTCCAGAAGTCCCTGAATCGGCGCCTGCGCCGCGCCGCCGGCGCTTGCGCTGAGCGCCCCCGTCCCCCATGTTGAGCCCCATGACCGAAAACGCCCTCGCCCTCGCCGAAACCCGCCTGTTGCTTCCCGCCGGCCTCGATGCCACCAGCCTGGAGCGCGCCTTCGGCACGCTGCTCGGCCCCGGCATCGACTTCGGCGACCTGTATTTCCAGCATTCGCGGCGCGAGAGCTGGAGCGTGGAGGATGGCATCGTCAAGGACGGCGCCCATTCCATCGAGCAGGGCGTGGGGGTGCGCGCGATTTCCGGCGAAAAGACCGGTTTCGCCTATTCCGACGACATCCACCGCGATGCGCTGCTGGCCGCGGCGCAGTCGGCGCGCGCGATTTCCCGCGACGGCGGCGCGCAGCCGGCGCAATCGCTGCTGCGCGGCAACGGGCGCGCGCTGTATCCGGCGCTGGACCCGGTGGACGGCATGGGCAACGACCTCAAGGTCGAGATGCTGCGGCGCCTGGACCAGTTCCTGCGCGCCGCCGACCCGCGCGTGCAGCAGGTGATGGTCGGCCTGTCCGGCGGCGTGGACACGGTGCTGGTGGCGCGCAGCGACGGCGTGCTCGCCGCCGACGTGCGCCCGCTGGTGCGGCTCAACGTGCAGGTGATCGTCGAACAGAACGGGCGCCGCGAATCCGGCCATGCCGGCGGCGGCGGCCGCTACGGCTACGAAGTGCTGTTCGCCGATGGCCGCCCCGAGGCCTTCGCCAAGGAAGCGCTGCGCCAGGCGCTGGTCAACCTGGAGGCGGTGCCGGCCCCAGCCGGGGTGATGCCGGTGGTGCTCGGTCCCGGCTGGCCCGGCGTGCTGCTGCACGAGGCGGTCGGGCATGGCCTGGAAGGCGATTTCGCGCGCAAGGGCACCAGCGTCTATGCCGGGCGCATCGGCCAGCGCGTGGCCTCGCCGGGCGTGACCATCGTCGACGACGGCACCCTCGACGGCCGCCGCGGCTCGCTGAACGTGGACGACGAAGGCACACCGACCAATTGCACCACGCTGATCGAAGACGGCGTGCTGGTGGGCTACATGCAGGATTCGTTGAACGCGCGGCTGATGGGCGTGGCGCCGACCGGCAACGGCCGCCGCGAATCGTTCGCGCACCTGCCGATGCCGCGCATGACCAACACCTACATGCTGGCCGGCCAGCACGATCCGGAAGAAATGATCCGCTCGGTGAAGAAGGGCCTATACGCGGTCAATTTCGGCGGCGGCCAGGTCGACATCACCAGCGGCAAGTACGTGTTCTCGGCGACCGAGGCCTATCTGATCGAGGACGGCAAGGTCACCGCGCCGGTGAAGGGCGCCACCCTGATCGGCAACGGCCCGGAGACCATGCAGAAGGTGCGCATGATCGGCCACGACCTGGCGCTGGACGAAGGCGTGGGCGTGTGCGGCAAGGACGGGCAGAGCGTGCCGGTCGGCGTCGGCCAGCCGTCGCTGCTGATCGACGGGCTGACCGTGGGCGGGACGGCTTGAGTGCCGGGAATGGGGAACCGGGAAACGGGAATCGGTAGCGCCGCGCGGGACGGCCATGGCGATGCCGGTGCGATTGGTCGGCGTCGCCGCTCAGCGTGCCGAGGCGGTCGTGGGTACGCGACCGTGCGGTGCCGCCGCCGCCGTGGCTCAGTCGCGCGCGTCGTCCTCGAACTCGTCGTCGTCCGCTTCTTCCAGTCCCGAGTCCCCAGTCCCGAGTCCCGAGTCCGCCCCCAGCACCAGTTCGCGCAACTCGCGGAACAATTCCCGGTAGGCGTGCGGCGGCTTGTTCTTCAGCCGCTCTTCCTTGGCGTTGCGGATCAGCTGGCGCAAGCGCTGGCGGTCGGCCTCGGGGTAGTGGCCGAGCAGTTCGGACAGCGCGCTGTCGCCGTCGGCGAGCAGGCGCGTGCGCCAGTCCTCGACCCGGTGGATCGCCGCCACTTCGCGGCGCGCGCCGTCGCTGTTGGCGTCCATCGCCTCGCGGATCGCGTCCAGGGTGGCGTCGTCCTCGCGGCGCATCTGCTTGGCCAGGAACGCCAGCTGCCGCTTGTGCGCGATGTGCGAGGTGATGCGCTTGCTTTCCTCGATATGCGGGATCAGCGACTCAGGCACCGGCAGCTTGGCCAGTTGCGCAGGGGTCAGCGCCACCAGCTTCTCGCCCAGGGTCAGCACTTCCAGCGCCGCGCGGCGCTGCTGGCTGCGGCTGTCGCCGCGGAATTCACCGGTGTCTTCGTCGCGTCCGCGCATCGTCTTTCCAATTCGAATTTTTCGCTCCGCGTTGCGCGGAGCCGTTACCTCTACAGGATAAAGCATTGAACGCGATCACTTCCGAACTGCGCCGCGACGACAGCCTGGAACGCCTGGAGCGCCTGTCCGACATCGCCGAGCGGCTGCTGTCGCGGGCGCGCGAGCTGGGCGCCAGCCAGGCCGAGGTCAGCTGCAGCGAAGACCGCGGGCTGGACGTCAACGTGCGCCTGGGCGCGGTGGAAACGGTCGAGGCCACCCGCGACCGCGGCATCGGCGTCACCGTCTACTTCGGCCAGCGCAAGGGCAGCGCCAGCACCGCCGACCTGCACGAATCCAGCCTCGAGGCGACCGTCGCCCAGGCCTGTGCGATCGCCCGCTACACCGAGGACGACGTCGCCGCCGGGTTGGCCGACGCGGCGCTGATGGCACGCGACATGCCCGAGCTGGACCGCTGGCACCCGTGGGCGCTGGAACCGGAACAGGCGATCGAGCTGGCCCTGGCCTGCGAGGCCGCCGGCCGCGATGCCGACCCGCGCGTGGCCAATTCCGACGGCGCCTCGGCCGGCAGCAGCGAGAGCCTGTCGGTGTACGCGAACTCGCACGGTTTCGTCGGCCGCGAGCGCAGCACCCACCATTCGATCGGCTGCGCGCTGATCGCCGGCCACGGCGACGGCATGCAGCGCGACGGCTGGTACAGCAGCGCGCTGGCGCGCGAGGATCTCGAACAGCCGGCGGCGATCGGTCGCCGCGCCGCCGAACGCACCGTGGCCCGGCTGCAGCCGCGCTCGCTGCCGACCGGCGAGTTGCCGGTGCTGTTCGCCCCGGAGATGGCGCGCTCGCTGGTCGGGCACCTGCTCGGCGCGGTGTCCGGCGGCGCGCTGTACCGCCGCGCCAGCTTCCTGCTCGACAGCGTCGGCACCCGCCTGTTCCCGGACTGGTTCGCGATCGACGAACTGCCGCACCTGCGCCGCGGCCTGCGCTCGTCGACCTTCGACGGCGAGGGCGTGGCCACCCGTGCCGCGCCGCTGATTGCCGGCGGGGTGCTGCAGCGCTACGTGCTGGGCAGCTACTCGGCGCGCAAGCTCGGCCTGCAGACCACCGCCAACGCCGGCGGCGTGCACAATCTGCAGGTGGCGGCCAATGCCGACGACCTGGCGTCGATCGCGGCCGGCATTCCGCGCGGCTTGCTGGTCACCGAATTGATGGGCAGCGGCGTCAACCCGGTCACCGGCGACTATTCGCGCGGTGCCGGCGGCTTCTGGATCGAGAACGGCGCCATCGCCTACCCGGTGGACGAGGTCACCATCGCCGGCAACCTGCGCGAGATGTTCCAGCGCATCGAGGCGGTCGGCCGCGACATCGACGTGCGCTCGCACGTGCACATCGGCGCGGTGCTGGTCGGCAAGATGACGGTGGCCGGAAGCGACTGAGGCAGCCGCTGCCCGGTCCGGACGGCGGCGTGGGCGAACGCGACCGCCGCGCGCGTCGGCGCCGGGGTGCTGGATCCGGCCGCGTCGGCGCTGCAGCGCGCGCTGGCGGTGACCGCGCATCTGTCGATGTGGCTGTGCGCGTTCGCCGCGGCGAACGTCCATCTCTTCTATCTAATGTATACGCTGCCGTTGCTGTGGCTGCCGCCAGCCTGCCTGTGGCTGGCGACCAGGCGGCGCCTTCGCTTCGCTGCCGCGCATTGCGCGCAGGCGGTGGCCCTTGGCGCCTGCCTGTCGCTGCTGTGCGTGCTGCTGCTGACGCCAGCGCTGCTGATCTTTGGCGCTGCGTTGATCGTGCTGCCGCTGCTGATCGTGGTCCTGCTGGTAGGCATGGCGTTCGGCCTGGCCGCTGCGGTCGCGGCCGCGTTTGGCCAACGCTACCGCCATCCGCTGCTGCCCCGGGGCGACGCCTGAGCAGGCGCCCGTCGCAGCGGCGCGGCGTTCGCATGACTTGACAGGCTCGCGCGGGCCACCGAGAGTGGCGCGCGAAGCGCATTGCCCACTCACCACCCATAAGGAAAGGAATACCGATGAGCGAATTCGACAACGTGACCGCACCGCCGCCGCCGCCGGCTGCTGCCGGCCCGCAGGAAGACCGCACGGTCGCCTTGATCACCCATCTGTCGGGCATCATCGCCGGCTTCATCGTCCCGTTGATCATCTGGCTGATCAACAAGGACAACCCGGCCAAGTCGTTCCTCAACGACCAGGCCAAGGAAGCGCTGAATTTCCAGATCACCGTCGCTATCGCCTATGTGATCTGCGTGGTGCTCAGCGTCATCGTGATCGGCGGGCTGCTGATGCCGGTGGTGTGGGTGGTGAACCTGGTGTTCTGCATCCTGGCCGGGATCAAGGCCAACGAAGGCGTGGCCTACCGCTACCCGTTCGCGCTGCGCCTGATCAAGTAAGCGCGCGGTCCGGTTTGCGAAGAAGGCCCGGCATTCGCCGGGCCTTTTTTATTTCGACCGCTTGGCAACCGGCGGTTCGAGGCCGAGTCCCGGTGTCGCTGCGACGGCCGCGGCCACGAAGTCCAGCACCGCGCGCACCGGCGCAGCGCGGCGCAGATCGCGGTGCACGACCAGCCAGATGTCGCGCGAGAACACGCTTCCCGTGTGTTCCAACCGCAGCATCGCGGGGTCTGCGTCGCCCAGAAAGCACGGCAGGCCGGCGACCCCGGCCCCGGCCCGCGCCGCGGCCAGGTGACTGCCGATATCGCTGAGCTCGCAGCCGACCGTCCGCTTGCCGGCGATATCCAGCAGCCACTGTTGCTGCGGCATGTCGGCGAATTGCGCGTCGTAGGCGATGAAGGTCCAGTCCTCGGGGCGGTGCGCCGCCGCGTAGTCGCGGCTCGCGTACAGCGCGAACGGCATCTGCGCGAGCTTGCGCACGACGCTGCTGGCTTCGGTGGAGCGCACCAGCCGCAGGGCGACGTCGGCTTCGCGCCGGCTGAGCGAGACCTGCTGCGCCTGCGCCAGCACCGACAGGCGGATGCCGGGGTAGTCGTTGCGGAAATCGGGCAGCCGCTGTGCCAGCAGGTGCGTCACCAGCACCGGCGGCGCGCTGAGCGTCACGGTTCCACTCAGCGGCGTGTGGTCGGCACGGACCAGGCGTTCCGCGGCGAACGCGGCCGTTTCCATCGTTTTGGCGTGTTCGTAGAGGTGCACGCCCATGGGTGTCAGGCGGCAGCAACGCGGCAGGCGCTCGACCAGCACTGCCTGCAGCTCGGTTTCCAGCGCGGTCAGTCGCCGGCTGACCGTGGCATGGTCCACGTGCAGGGCGCGGGCCGCGCCGGACAAGGTGCCGGCGCGTGCCACCGCCAGGAAATGACGAAAGTTCTCCCAATCGAACATCTGTGCGTTTTCTCCAGGCTGGCTGGCGATTTTAGGGAATTTGCGCGGACATGGGCGCCGCCTAGCATGCGGCGTCATCGCATTTCGGACGCATTCCATGTCTTCGCCTTCTCCCTCCGCGCGCGGCACGCTGCTGGCGGCCGCGCTCGGCTTCGTCGTGGTGTTGCTCGATGTCAGCGTGGTCAATGTGGCGCTGGAGGCCCTGCGCCAGCGCTTCGCCACCGATGTGGCCGGCCTGCAGTGGGTCATCAACGCCTATACGCTGGTGTTCGCCGCCTTGCTGCTGAGCAGCGGCGCGCTCGGCGACCGCTACGGCGCGCGGCGCATCTTCCTGCTCGGCTTCGTGGTGTTCACCCTGGCATCGGCCGCATG
Organism: Xanthomonas sp. SI; assembly: GCF_014236855.1. Lineage (NCBI taxonomy): Bacteria > Pseudomonadati > Pseudomonadota > Gammaproteobacteria > Lysobacterales > Lysobacteraceae > Xanthomonas > Xanthomonas sp. SI. The sequence goes on along the minus strand of NZ_CP051261.1, from coordinate 3,370,204 downwards.
CGGCCTGGCCGGCAGCCTGCCGCTGCTGATCGCTGCGCGCCTGGTGCAGGGTCTGGGCGCGGCGCTGCTGGTGCCGAACTCGCTGTCCATGCTGCAACAGGCGTTTCCGGATCGCGAACGGCGCAGCCGCGCGGTGGGCTGGTGGGGCGCCTGCGGCGGCATCTCGCTGGCGGCCGGGCCGGTGCTGGGCGGAGTGCTGGTGACCCACCTGGGCTGGCGCAGCATTTTCCTGCTCAACCTGCCCATCGGCGCGCTCGGGATCTGGCTGACGCTGCGCCATGTCGCCGCGCATGGCGGCAGCCATCGGCGCAGCCTGGACTGGGGCGGGCAGGTGACGGCGATCGTGGCGTTGGCGGCGACGACCATGGCCTTGACCGAAGCCGGCCCGCTCGGCTGGACCCATGGCCTGGTCCTCGGCAGCCTGCTGCTGGGGGTGGTGGCGGCGCTGGGATTCGTCTGGATCGAGGCGCATAGCCCCGCGCCGATGTTGCCTTTGCCGCTGTTGCGGATTCCGACCTTCGCCGTGGCCTCGATCGCCGGCGTGGTGGTGAACTTCGCCTATTACGGTTTGATTTTCGTGTTCAGCCTGTTCTTCCAGATCCAGCAGCAGCTCTCGCCGCAACTGGCGGGCTTGGCCTTCCTGCCGATGACGCTGGTGCTGATGGCGGTCAACGTGCTGGCGGGGCGGCTGATCACCCGCGTGGGCAGCCGGCGCTTGATGGTCGCGGGCTTGCTGCTGGCAGCGTTGGGCTATGCGCTGCTGCTGCCGGTCAGCATCGATGGCAGCTATTGGCGCCTGGTGGTGCCGATGCTGCTGGCGGCCAGCGGCATCGCGCTGATGGTGCCGACCATGACCAACGCGACGCTGTCGGCGGTGGACGCGTCGCGCGCGGGGATCGCGTCCGGCGTGCTCAATTCCGCACGGCAGGTGGGCGGCATGCTCGGCGTGGCGATCTTCGGCTATCTGATTCGGGATACCGCGGCCGCAGCCTTCATGCGTGGCATGCATGCGGCGATCGGCATTTCCGTGGCGTTGCTGCTGTGCGCGAGCGCGCTGTGCTGGTTCGGCATCCGCCAAGAGCGCGCGGCGGCTTGACCGAGTTCGTGGGCGCTGTGGCGCCTGCACCGCTTGTTGGTCCGCGATCTCCTCTCGCCGCCGCAGATCGCGCCTGCGCGGGGTCAACCCGGGCGGGTGTCGGGCGTTTGCATTACCGATGCCGAACCGGAGCGCCGCATGATCCGACGCGAAACCCTGAGTGCCGCGAACCGCTTCGGCCTGGGCGCACGCCCCGGCGAACTGGCGACCATCGACGATCCGCGCGCGTGGCTGGCCGCGCAGTTGCGCGCGCCGCCTGCAGCCGTCCCCGCCATGCGAGGCTTGCCCGACAGCCTGGACTATCTGCGCCGCGAAGCGGCCTATCAGCGCGAACGGCGTCAGGCGCGGATGCAGGCGCCAGCGGATGCCAAGCCCGCGCAGCAGGCGGCGCGTGGCCTGTACCGGCAGGCGCAGGCGCAGGAACTGGCGGCGCGCTACGCCGTCGCGGTGGCTAGCGCGGACGGCTTCGCCGAACGTCTCGTGCATTTCTGGTCCAACCATTTCGCGGTCTCGGTCGACAAGCGCGCGGCCGCGCTGTACGCCGCGCCGATGGAACGCGAAGCGATCCGCCCGCAGTGCATGGGCCGCTTCGCCGACCTGCTGCTGGCGGTGGAGCGGCATCCGGCGATGCTGCGCTACCTGGACAACGCCAATTCGATCGGTCCCGATTCGGTGCTGGCGCAACGCGCGCAGCGGCGTGCGGCGCGCCAGGGCCAGGATGCGCCGCCGCGCCGGCCCGGGCTCAACGAGAACCTGGCGCGCGAGATCCTGGAGCTGCACACGCTGGGCGTGGACGGCGGCTACACCCAGGCCGACGTCACCGAACTGGCGCGCGCGATCACCGGCTGGGGCGTGCCGACGCCACGCGATTTCGAGCAGGGCACGCCCGATCGCGCTTTCGTGTTCCGCACCCCGGCGCATGCCGCTGGCAGCCGTCAGGTGCTGGGCCGGCGCTATGCCGAAGCCGGGCTGGAGCAGGGCGAGGCGATCCTGGCCGCATTGGCCCGGCACCCGGCCACCGCACGGCATGTGTCGCTGAAGCTAGCGCGGCATTTCGTCCACGACGATCCGCCGCCTGCGTTGGTGCAGCGCATGGCCGACGCCTGGCTGCGCAGCGATGGGCACTTGCCCAGCGTGTACCGCGCGCTGATCGACAGCCCCGAAGCGTGGAGCGCGCAGGCGCGCAAGTTCAAGCCGCCGCAGGATTTCGTGCTGTCGGCGCTACGCGCCAGCGGCGAATGGCCGCAGGCGCCGGCGCAGCAGAACATGGTGCTCGGCCTGCTGGCGCGGATGGGGCAGCCGCCGTTCACGCCGCGCTCGCCGGCCGGCTATGCCGATGTGGCCGCCGAATGGAGCGGGCCGGATGCGCTGTGGAAGCGGGTGCAGGCGGCCGAGGCGCTGGCTGGGCTGGCCGCACCGACCGATCCGCTGGCGTTGGCCAGCACCGTGTTCGCCACCACGCTGGACCAGGACACCGGCACGGCCTTGCGCCGCGCCGAATCGCCGCGCGACGGCGTGGCCTTGCTGTTGGCCAGCCCGGCCTTCCAATGGCGCGCCTGAGCGGCGCGTCGCACACCACGATCGCGGAGAACGCCCGATGCAGCTGACACGCCGCCGTTTTCTCGCCGCCAGCGGTGCGGCCACGTTGTTGAGCCTGTGGTCCGGCTCCGGTCTGGCCACGCCTGGGCCGGACACACGGCTGCTGGTGGTATTGCTGCGCGGCGCGCTGGACGGTCTGCATGCGTTGGTGCCGCAGGGCGATGCGGACTACGCGCGGCTGCGTGGCGCGCTGGCGCCGCAGCAAACCCTGGCCCTGGATGGCAGCTTCGCGCTGCACCCGGCGCTGGCCTTCGCCCACGAGCTGTATGCGCGCAAGCAGTGGCTGCCGGTGGTGGCGGTGGCGCCGCCGTATCGGCAACGCTCGCATTTCGAAGCGCAGGACTGCCTGGAAAACGGCACCGCGCGGCCCAGCGGCGCCTCCAGCGGCTGGCTCAACCGTTGCGCGGCGGCGCTGCACGGTGCCGAGGCGCTCTCGGTGAGCACGGTGACGCCGTTGATCATGCGCGGTCCGGGCGCGGTCAGCAGTTGGTCGCCGCCGTTGCCGACCGCGGTCAATCCGATCCTGCTGCAGCGGCTGCAGCCCCTGTACGCCGCGGATGCGCAACTGGCCGACGGCTTCGCGCGCGCGGTGCGCGGGCAGGGCATGCAGGAGGACAGCGTCAAGGGCGGACAGCTGCCGCAGGCGATGAGCGCCGCCGCCAGCTTCATGGCCAAGGCCGACGGCCCGCGGATCGGCTTCGTCGAGGATTCGGGCTGGGACACCCACGGCAATCAGGCTGCGGTGCTGCAGCGCAAGCTGGCCGAACTCGATGCTGGAGTGCGCGCCTTCCACGATGGCGCCGGCGCGAGTTGGGAGCGCAGCGTAGTCGCGGTGGTGACCGAGTTCGGACGCACCGCGGCGGTCAACGGCACGGGCGGTACCGATCACGGCACCGGTGGCGTCGCCTTCCTGGCCGGTGGCGCAGTCCGCGGCGGGCGCATTGCCGGCGACTGGCCGGGGCTGTCGCCGCGGGCATTGAACGAGGGCCGCGACCTGCGCGCCACGACCGACCTGCGCGGCCTGTTCAAGCATCTGTTGAGCGCCCACCTGGCTGTGTCCGAAGCGGCGCTGGAAACGCAGGTGTTTCCGGGCAGCGGTGCGGTGCGGGCGATGGAGGGGCTGGTGGTGTCGCGCTGAGAAGGCAGGCCGACGTGGGCTCTACGGCATCCAATCCGTTGTCGCATGCGCGACGGACATGGCCGCCGCTCGGCGTCCGATGCGGCGGCCATTGACTCTTGCTGCTGCGACCCCGGTGCCGGCATGGCCTGCCGGCACCGGTCGCGCGTGCGCTGCGTAAGCCGCCAGGCTCAGTTCTGCGCCGGGCTGTTCTCGGCGAAGTACTCGTGGCTGTCGGCGTTCTTCACTGCACGCGCCGGGTTGCTGGTGGCCAGGCTGCGCGCCGCGCTTTGGCCATAGGCATAGTCCGAGGTGCCGGCAACCACGGTGAAGTGGCTCATCTCGTGGATCAGGGTGCCGGCCTTGGAGTCGGTGCCGGTCAGCGGCGCGCTCCAGAACGCGTTGCAGACGTAGATCTGGTACGGCTGGTTGGCGTAGACGTAGGCGTAGGAGCTGTCGCTGCAGCCGCAGTTGATGGTGACCTGGCCGTTGTTCTGGTCGATCGCCGCGTCTATGTTGACGAAGTTGGAGGTGGCGGTGCTATAGCGGCTGGCGTTGTAGGCGCCGAACCAGGAGGTGTAGCGCGCGCCGGTGCTGCCGCCGTTGAGATAGGTCTTGGCGTTCTGCGAGTAGGTGCGTGCCGAGTTCACCGCGCTGCCGATGGTGCTGATCTGGCTGGTGCTGCACGAGGCGTAGTTGATGCCGTTGACCACGGCCTGCGGACCGGCCATCAGCTCGTTGCGCACTGCGCGGCCGCGGCCGCCCAGCCACAACGTCAGCGGCGCGCTGGACACGCTCTGCGGCTGGCCGTCGGCGCGCTGCATCCGCTCGCCGTCGGCGAACGCGGCGTATTGCAGCGATGCGTTGAGGTTGATGGTGTAGTTGCCGCTGCGCGACAGGTCGTAGGCGTTGGCCAGGTCGATCTGCGCGTGCCGCGCTTCGCCCGGCTGCAGGGTCACGTAATCCTCGGCGCGCGGCGCGGCGCGCTTGACCAGGCGCCCGACGTAATCGACCGTGCTGCCGTCGCGTGCGATCTCGAACAGGCTGGCATCGAGTTCGCCCAGCGGCAGTTCCCACTTGGGCACGCGCGCCACGCGCTCGCCGGTGTTGCGCACGGTGACCGCGACCTGGCCGCGGTACTGGCCGTCCGCGTCGGCGACCGGCGCCAGTTCGACCTGCAGCGGCGTGGTGGTGCGCGACAGCTGCGATTGCGCAGTGGCCGCCGACATGAGGCCGACCAGGCTGAAACCGATGGCTGCCGAGATCAGGGATGCGTGTTTCATGCAGGCTTTCTCCGTCGAAAAGAGGGTGCCCATGCGAGGGCGTATGCAAACTAGCCCGACGATCCGCGCGCAACCGGCGTTTGCGCGTTTGTCTGCGATTCCGTCCAGCGAACCGGGCGATCAGTCCCACAAACGACGTTCGTGCGAAGACAGCGCTGCATCGATTCGCTGCGATGGAAGCACGCATGTCGTCTCGCAGCGCGCGTTCGCCGGTGCGCATGCCGATGCTAGAGTCGGGCGTTCGCGCCTTGGGAGAGGGGATGTCATGGGAGTGCTACGGCTGTTGCTGGCGGCTGCATTGGGTTCGCTGACAGCGGTTGCCGCGGCGCAGCCTGCGGTCCGCGCGATCGTGCTGGACGTGCAGGGGCCGACTGCGCCGCGCGATCGCTTCTACGACCTGTCGGTGGGCTCGGACTATCCGGGCACGCTGCTGCGCGAAGACAGCCTGGCGCAGCTGCGCACCGCCCGGGACGAATTGGGTTTCCGCTATCTGCGCTTCCACGCGATCTTCCACGACGTGCTCGGTACCTACCGTGAGGTCGATGGGCGTCCGGTCTACGACTGGAGCAGGATCGACCAGCTCTACGATCGCATGCTCGGCATGGGCATCCGTCCTTTCGTCGAACTCGGTTTCACCCCGGAGGCGATGAAGCGTTCCGATCAGCAGATCTTCTACTGGAAGGGCAACACCTCGCATCCGAAGCTGGACAAGTGGAGCGCGATGGTGGATGCATTCGTGCGCCATGCGCGCCAGCGTTACGGCGAGGAGGAAGTGCGCCGCTGGTACTTCGAGGTCTGGAACGAGCCGAATCTGGCCGGCTTCTGGGAAGGCGCCGACCAGCCCGCGTACTTCGCGCTGTACGACGCGACGGCGAAGACGATCAAGCGCATCGACCCGCAACTCAAGGTCGGCGGGCCGTCGACCGCGGGCGCGGCCTGGGTGCCGGAATTCATCGCGCACGCGCATGCCGCCGGCACGCCGCCGGATTTCATCACCACCCACACCTATGGCGTGGACGGCGGCTTCCTCGACGAGAAGGGCGAGAGCGACACCAAGCTGTCGCCATCGCCCGATGCGATCGTCGGCGACGTGCGCCGCGTGCGCGAACAGATCCAGGCCTCGGCGATGCCGGGATTGCCGCTGTACTTCACCGAGTGGAGCACCAGCTACACGCCGCGCGATCCGGTGCACGACGCCTACCTCGGCGCGGCCTACATCCTGAGCAAGCTCAAGGCCGTCGAAGGGGTGGTGCAGGGCATGAGCTACTGGACCTACAGCGACCTGTTCGAGGAGCCGGGCCCGCCGACCGCGTCGTTCCAGGGCGGCTTCGGCCTGCTCAATCCGCAGGGCATCCGCAAGCCGGCGTACTTCGCCTACAAGTACCTCAACGCGCTGGGCGAGCGGCAGTTGCGCAACGCCGATGCGCAGAGCTATGCGACCTACGACGGCGGCGTGCTGAAACTGCTGGCCTGGGACTTCGTGACGCCGCAGCAGGACAAGAGCAACCGCCCGTACTTCACCCAGGTGCTGCCGGCGGCCGCAACCGCACCGCTGCGCCTGCAGTTGCGTGGACTGGCACCGGGCACGTATGCGCTGGCGATCCGCCGCACCGGTTTCGATGCCAACGATGCGTACAGCGCGTATCTGCGCATGGGATCGCCGAAGGCGCTGAGCGCGCAGCAGCTGCGGCAGTTGCAGGAGCGGACGACCGATAAGCCGGAACTGCGCCGCGTGCGCGTGGGCAAGGACGGCAGCGCGCAAGTGGATGTTGCGATGCGCGCCAACGATGTGGTGCTGGTGGAGCTGCGTCCGCGCTAGCGCGCGAGTTTTGCGCTAATTAGCAGGGCGCGCCTGGAACCTGTAGGAGCGGCTTCAGCCGCGACCGGGTCGTTCCTGCGTAGGACAGATCCGGTCGCGGCTGAAGCCGCTCCTACAAAGTGTCAGCGCCTAGTCTCTCGGGAGAGTTACCGGTGGAGCCCGTCGCGACTGAAGTCGCTCCCACATGAATCTGCAGCCCGAAGGCACCGAATCTATCCGATCCTGCTGCTGCCTCTGTCGCGGCTGAAGCCGCTCCTACAGGGGCGTACAGGGGCGGCGGCTGGGTCGCGTCAGTGCGAGCGATCCACCGCCAGCCGCGCCAGCGCTGCCAGCGTGTCGGCGCGGGCGCCGTGGCCGTGCAGGCTGTCGCGCATCGTCGCCGCCAGTTCGGCGAGCTTGGCCTTGGCGCCATCCATGCCGAGCAGCGCCGGGTAGGTGGACTTGGCCTGCGCTGCGTCCTTGCCGGCGGTCTTGCCGAGCTGTTCGGAGCTGGCCTCGATATCGAGGATGTCGTCGCGTACCTGGAACGCCAGGCCCAGCGCGCTGGCGAAGGTATCCAGCTGCGCGAGCGCGGCCGCGTCGGCGCCGCCGCCGAGCGCGCCCAGGCGCACGCTGGCGCGGATCAGCGCGCCGGTCTTCAACGCATGCATGCGCTGCAGGTCGGCCAGTGGCTGCACCGCGCCGGTTGCGTCGATGTCCAGCGCTTGGCCGCCGCACATGCCGGCCGCGCCGGCCGCGTCGGCCAGGGTCTGCAGCCAGCGCACGCGCAACGCCGCATCGGTGCCGTCGGCGCCGGCTAGCAGGGCGAAGGCCAGGCTCTGCAGCGCATCGCCGGCCAGGATCGCGGTGGCCTCGTCGAAGGCGATGTGCACGGTGGGACGGCCGCGGCGCAAGGCGTCGTCATCCATCGCCGGCAGGTCGTCGTGGACCAGCGAATAGGCGTGGATCAGTTCCACCGCCAGCGCCGGCGCATCCAGTCGGGTTTCGTCGGCCTCGAACAGCGCGCCGGTGGCGTAGACCAGCAGCGGACGCATGCGCTTGCCGCCGCCGAGGGTGGCGTGGCGCATCGCCGCGTGCAGGCGCTGCGGCGCGGCCGCGGCGCTGGGCAACTGCGCATCCAGGCCGGCTTCCACGCGCTGGCGCCAGCGCGCGAACGCGGCGTCAGCCGCCATGGAGCGGGGCGGGATCGAACGGCTCGGCGCTGTCCGGCTGCTCCGGATCGCTGAGCAGGCGCACGCGCAGTTCGGCCTGTTCCAGCGCCTGCTGGCACTGCCGGTACAGGCCGACGCCGCGCTCGTAGGCGCTCAGCGACTGCTCCAGGCTCAGGTCGCCGGTTTCCATCTTCTCCACCAGCACTTCCAGTTCCTCGAGCGATTGCTCGAAGCGGGCGACCGGGGACGCTTCTTCTAATGACTTCTTGGGCATCGCGGAAGTGTGCGCGGCGTCGGCGGCAGGGTCAATGCGAGGCGGGTGACGATGGTGTGGTGGCGTTGTCGAGCGCCAACTGCGCGTGCCGCGCCTGCAGCCAGGCGTGCAGCGGCGCGGCGACGATCCGGTCGCCGGCGGCGAGCAGGCGCTCGGCGTCGAACAGCAGCGGCAGGCGCGCGCGCTGCCAGGGCGGCACGGCGCGTTCCTGCAACACCTGCTTGAGCGCCTGCGAGTGGACGCGCCCGGGCAACAGGATGCGTTCGCCGCCCTGGCGCAAGCGCACCAACAGCGGGGCGTCGAACGCCAGCGGCGTGTCGGCGCACAGCCGCAGGCAGCGGCCGTCTGGCAGACCCAGCGGTGCGCGGCCGTCCCACTGCGCCTGCCAGTCGGCGGGCAGCGGCGGCGGATCGCGCTCGGCGTACAGCGCCTCGCGCCAGCCGCGCAGCGTCGCGCCATGCCAGGCGAACTGTGCGGCGGCGTCGGCACGCGCGTGCAGCAGCGTGCGCTCGATCGTCACCACGCCGGCCGCCGGCAGCGGCGGCAGGCCCGCTTGCGCGACCCAGCGCCGCAGCACCCGCGCGCGGCGCGGCGCCGGCAGCGCGCGCAGGCGCGGCAGCGACAGCGGCGCAGCGTCGTCGTCGCGCAGCGCATCGAGCGCAGCCTGGTCGCCGTCGTCCAGCAATGCGCCGGCCTCGCCGCACAGCTGCGCGCTGCGCGCCAGCGCGGCATCGGCATGCGCCCAGCGCTGGCGCAGCAGCGGCAACACCTGCAGGCGCAGGAAGTTGCGGTCGAAGCCGGGGTCGGTATTGCTCGGGTCTTCGATCCAGCGCAATGCGTGCCGCTGCGCATAGCCCTGCAATTCGCTGCGCGGCAAGGCCAGCAACGGACGCCACAACATGCCGTGGGCGAAGCTGCGCAGCGGCTGCATCGCCGCCAGCCCGTCCGGACCGGACGCGCGCAGCGCGCGCAGCAGGAAGGTCTCGGCCTGGTCGTCGCGGTGCTGCGCCAACGCCAGCCACTCGTCTTCGCCCAGCACCTGGGCGAAGGCCGCGCGCCGCGCCTGCCGCGCCGCCGCCTCCAGGCCGTGGCCGCTGTCGCGCGGCACCTGCACGCGCAGCACCTGCAGCGGGATCGCCAGGGCAGCGCAGCACGCGGCGCAGTGCTCGGCCCATGCATCGGCGTCGGCATGCAGGCCGTGGTGCACGTGCACTGCGCGCAGCCCGCCGCGGCGGTACTGCGGCTGCTGCGCCAGCGCGTGCAGCAGCACGCTGGAATCCAGCCCGCCGCTGAGCCCGACCAAGACCGCGGCCGGCGCCGGATCGGGCAGGGCGACGCTCACGGGGCAGTGTGGGGCGGGATCGGAACGGCGGCTCATCGCGTCACTTTAGAGGCTGGCGACGCGGCCGCGAAGCGGGGTGCGGCCAGAGGACGGCGCGATCGCGTCCCGGCACACGCCAGCGGCGCGCAAGCCGTGCGCTGCGCCCAGGGGAGAGAGGGCGCTGTTCTGCTTGCCATGTTTTCGTCAGGTCGACGCTGTCGACCCCATCGTGCCCGCGCTCAGGGCTGCGGTTCGGGCACTTCGCGGTTGTTGCGGTCGATGGCGTACCAGCGTCCGCCCTGCATCGGCGTATGCCCGTCGCCATCGGGCGTGCCGCGCCGGCAGCCGTCGCAGACCCGGGCCACGCCGTTCTCGAACGGCCAGGCGAAATCGTGGACCGGCGGGATCACTTCGCGCAGTTGCCGGTCGTAGAAGCCGATGCGGCCATGGAAGATGCCACGGGTGAGGCCTTCGGCGAAATAGTCCGGGCCGTTGTCCCACAGGATCACCGGCAGGCTGCTGCCGTCGGCGCGCACGTAGTAGAACTGGTCGCCCACGGTCAGCACAGAAAGCCCATCGGCGTCGAACTGCAAGCGCTGCGCCGTCTGCGGCGCAAGCCGCAGGCGCCCATCGGCTGCGACGCTGCAGCCGGGCACGATGGCGCGGTCGGAGTTCGGATCGGCGATCCGGCACGCGCTGTCCGCCTGTGCCCAGGCCGCTGGCGCCGCCGCGAGCGCGGCCAGCGCCACCAGCGCCGCTGCCCGTCGCCTTGCCATCGGCGTGTACCGCTGCCGCGCCAATCTCATTTCGCGGTGGCGCTCGCAGCCTCGGCCACGAACGCGTCCGGCTTCGGCAACTGCACCGGCACGCCGTCGCCATTGCAGGTGCCGGCCTGGCACAGGCGGCCGCGCAGCTTCGGCGTGGCCTGCACGATCACGTGGTAGATCACGTTCTCTTCCAGGCTGCCGCGGAACGCGTCGCTGCCGGGGCCGCGCGCCCAGATGCCGACGTCGTCGCCGCCATGGGTTTCGGCCTTGGTCGGTACCAACGCTTCCTGCATGAAATCCGGGCTTTCGGTGTTCACATGGGTCAGGTCGGGGCGGCCCTTGACCGGTTCGAAGCTGCTCGGCGCATGCGGGAACGTCTTGATCCCGGCCGGCTGCTGGTTGCTGGCGCCGGTGTAGCCAGGGCCGTTGGCGTAGCTGAGCGTGGCGTACGGCTGGCCGTTGCCGTCCAGCGCCAGGTCGCCGGTATTGGCGTCTTCGCCACTGGTGCCGCGCACCTTGCCCAGGATCGGGTTGCCGCGCTGCGGGTAGCCGACGAAGTTGAGCGTGTGCGAATGGTCGGCGGTGACGACGATCAGCGTGTCCTCGGCCGAGGTCGCCTCCGCCGCGGCCTGCACCGCCTGCGACAGGGCGATGGTTTCGTCCAGCGCACGGTAGGCGTTGCCGGCGTGGTGGGCATGGTCGATGCGGCCGCCTTCGACCATCAGCACGTAGCCGTCCTTGCCGCGCGACAGGGTGCGGATCGCGGCGCGGGTCATCTCGGCCAGGCTCGGGTCGCCGGCCGCGCTCTGGTCGCGGTCGTGGTCGAACTGCATGTGGTCCGGCTCGAACAGGCCGAGCAGCGCCGGCGCGTTCTGCGCCGCTTCCAGCTGCCCGCGGTTCCACACGTAGGCGCCCTGCGGATGGCGCTGGCGCCATTCGCCGACCAGGTCGCGGCCGTCCAGGCGCAGGCCGACCTTGTCGTCGTATTCCGGGTCGCGCTGCTCGACCGTGGTGAACTGGCTGCGGCCGCCGGCCAGCATCACCTGCGGGCCGCGGCCATAGCGCGCGCTGACCATCTGCTGGGCGATGTCGCGGCAGCCTTCGGCCACGGCCTTCTCGGGCAGGTCGGTGTCGCTTTCCCAGTTGCGTTCGGGGGTGTGCGCGTAGGTCGCCGCCGGGGTGGCGTGGGTCAGCCGGGTGGTGGTGACGATGCCGGTGTTCAGGCCGGCGCTGTCGGCCAGTTCCAGCCAGGTCAGCAACTGCTTGCCGAGGCTGTCGGCGCAGGCCTCGCGCTTGCCGGCGGACACGCCGATCGCGCCCATGTGGGTCTTCACCCCGGTGGTGATCGAGGTCATGGTGCCGGCCGAGTCGGGCGTCTGCGAGTCGGTGTTGTAGGTCTTGCTCAGCGCGGTGGCCGGGAACGCTTCCCACGACAGCTGGTTCTCCTCGCCGGAAGCGCCCTTGCGCTGGCCGTCGAGGATGCGCGCGGCGGCGACCGTGGTCAGGCTCATGCCGTCGCCGAGGAACAGGATCACGTTCTTGGCCTTGCCGCGCATCGCGCCGTTGTTGGCGGCCTTGGCCGCGCCGCTGCGGTACCACCAGTCCGGCGTCTCGCCGCCGGGATGGGCGACGGCGGGCACGGCGATGGGCGCGACGGCGGCGCTGGCAGGCGCGCGCGGCGCACTGGCGCAGGCCGCCAGCAGCAGGGTGGAAGCGGCGGCGAAAACGGGAACGAGATGGCGCATGCGAGGAACGGCCCCTGGGCACGAAGTCCTGCGCATTATGCCGGCTGCGACAATGCACGCCGATGACATCGCGCCTTTCCAGCCATGGCGTCGTCGCCCGCGCCGGCTTGCGCTATGGTGCAGGACCCCGAGATTTTCTGGACAGCATCGATGAAAGTGGTGACCGCCTGGTTGCGCATTCCGTTCTGGCAGCGCGTGGTGGCCGGCTTCGTGCTCGGTGCGCTGGCCGGCTGGGCGATGGGACCGGCGGCGGACACCTGGTTCGGGCCGCTCGGCGACCTGTACGTGACCCTGATCAAGATGATCGCGGTGCCGCTGGTGTTCTTCGCGGTGATCAACGCGATCTCCTCGCTGCACGGCCAGCAATCGGTGGCCAAACTCGGTGGGCGCACCTTCCTGTGGTTCGTGCTCACCGCCGCGCTGGCGGTCGGTGTCGGCCTGGGCGTGGGCACGCTGCTGCAGCCGGGCGCCGGTCACTTCGGCCTGAGCGTGGACAGCGCCTGGAAGCCGCGCGACGTGCCCAGCCCGATCCAGGTGCTGCTGGACGTGGTGCCGTCCAATCCGTTCTATGCGCTGACCGGCATCGGCACCAAGACCAACGCGGCCGGCGAGACGGTGCTGGCGGCCGGGCGCGGCTCGATCCTGCCGGTGATCTTCTTCGCCGGCCTGCTCGGCTTTGCGATGGTCAAGCTCGGCGAGCGCGTGGCGCAGGCGCGCAAGCTCGCCGGGCAGATGAGCGAGATCATGATCCAGGTCACCCGCTTCGTGCTGGAGATGACCCCGCTGGGCACCTTCGGCCTGATCGCCTCGCTGGTCGGCAGCTACGGCTTCGAGAAGCTGCTGCCGTTCGGCAATTTCGTGCTGGCGCTGTACCTGGCCTGCGCGATCCACATCCTGGTGGTGTACAGCGGACTGCTGCTGGCGCATGGATTGAACCCGTGGAAGTTCTTCCGCGGCGCCGCGCCGGGCATGCAGGTGGCGTTCGTCAGTTCCTCCAGTTTCGCCGCGATGCCGGTGGCGATGCGCTCGATCACCCATAACCTGGGCGTCAACAAGGACTACGCCGCGTTCGCGGTGCCGCTGGGCGCCAGCATCAAGATGGACGGTTGCGGCGCGATCTTCCCGGCGCTGTGTGCGGTGTTCATCGCCCAGTACACAGGGGTGCCGCTGACCGCCAACCAGTATTTCGTGGTGCTGATCGCCTCGGTGCTGGGCAGTTTCGGCACCGCCGGCGTGCCCGGTACCGCGGTGGTGATGGCCACGGTGGTGCTGAGCGCGGCCAACCTGCCGCTGGAGGTGATCGGCTATCTGTACGCGATCGACCGCGTGCTGGACATGATGCGCACCATGACCAACGTCACCGGGCAGATGCTGGTGCCGGTGCTGGTGGCCAAGGAGACCGGCTTGCTCGACCGCAGCGTGTACGAGGCGGCGTCGAGCAACGTCGGCCTGGAAGATCCGCCGGCCGACGGGTCTGGCCAACTGCGTTGATTCCGCGGTGAGCACGCCAGCGTCCAGTCTGCGCGAACAGCTGCAACAGCTTCCCGGGCTGACGCCGATCGACGGCGTGCTGGTACAGCAGGCGCTCGCCGCCGATCCGTTCGAGCGGCAGTACCTGGCGGTCCGGCAGCAGGAAGGCCGCGTCTACAGCGACGCGCAGGTACGCACGCTGCCGCATCCCGGCGGGGCGCTGGGCGCCAGCCACGAGTGGCTGGTGCGCGCCGAGTCGTGCCGGCGCCTGCTGCGTCACCTGCAGGCGCGCGGCGGCAGCGGGCCGCTGCTCGAACTGGGCTGCGGCAACGGCTGGCTGTCGCAGCGGCTGGCCGAAGGCCTGCAGCGCGAGGTCTGCGGCGTCGACGTCAACCGCACCGAACTGGCGCAGGCCGCCCGCGTGTTCGCCGCCAATCCGCACCTGAGCTTCGTCGCCGGCGACATCCACACGCTGCCGCTGCCGCCGCAGCGCTTCGATGTGGTCGTGCTGCCGGCCTGCATCCAGTATTTCGCCGACCCGCGCGCGCTGATCGCGCGCCTGCTCGGCCTGCTGCAGCACGACGGCGAACTGCACGTGATCGACAGTCCGTTCTACGCCGACGCCGCGCGGGCGCAGGCCAGCGCCGCGCGCAGCTTGCGCTACTTCGGCGGCTTGGGCTGCGCGGAACTGGCCAGCCAGTACCACCAGCACACCTGGGCCGCGCTCGACGGCATCGCGCTGCGCGTGCTGTTCGATCCGCGCAGCTTGCGCGCCCGCTTCCTGCGCGCGCTGCGCCGGCCGCAACCGCACTTTCCGTGGCTGTGCATCCGCAAGCGCGACAACCCGGCATTGGCGGCTGGCTAAGCCGTCGCGCTCGCGAGGCGGCCGTCGTCGACGAGGCGAGGGGACACGGCATTGGCGGTTCCCGCGTGGCGCCGTTGCCGGCCCTGAACCGCCGATCCGCGCGTTGCGGCGGCGCGGCGCCTGCAGCATCGGTACGTGGCAGACTTCAGCTTCTTTTCCTTCCCTGGAGCCCCGATGAGCGGCACGCAACGCGAACTGACCTTCCGCTTCCTGGCCGAGCCGATCGACGTCAACTACGGCGGCAAGGTCCACGGCGGGGTGGTGATGAAGTGGATCGACCAAGTCGGCTACGCCGCCGCGGTCGGTTGGAGCGGGCGCTACAGCGTGACCGTGGCGGTGGGCGGGATCCGCTTCGTCTCGCCGATCCGGATCAGCGACATGGTCACGGTCACCGCCAAGCTGGTCTACACCGGCAGCACCAGCATGCATTTCGCGATCGACGTGCGCGCGCGCGACCCGATGGGCGGCGACTCGCGGCTGTGCACCCACTGCATCATCGTGTTCGTGGCCCTGGACGGGGTGGAAGGCAAGCCGACCCCGGTGCCGTCGTGGACGCCGGATACGCCGGAGGACCATCGCCTGTCCGAGTACGCGCTGAAGGTGATGGAGCTGAGCAAGGGCATCGAGGACACCATCTCCCACTACCAGGCCTGAGCCTGGCGCCGGTCTGGGCCGTGCCGCAGGCGCGGTGACGTTCCCGGGCCGGCATGCGGCCCGGACTGCAACGCAGGGCGGGCGCGACCCGCAGCAACGAAAAAGGCCGCTGTCTCCAGCGGCCTTTCGTTGTTTGCCTGCGTGCTGCGCGGCTTACATCGCCACGCGCCGCGCCTGCACGAACTTCTCGCTCCAGTAGCCGCTGGTCAGCGTGTCCACGCGCACGTCCTTGCCGCGGCTCGGCGCGTGCAGGAAGCGGCCTTCGCCGACGTACAGGCCGACGTGGTCGACGCGGCCCTTGCGGCCGAAGAACACCAGGTCGCCCGGCGCCAGCGCGTCGCGGTCCTTGATCAGTTCGGCATTGGCCTCGCGCGCCATCTCGCGCGACACGCGCGGCAGCTCGATGCCCAGCGCGGTGCGGAACACGTAGCCGACCAGGCCGCTGCAATCGAAGCCTTCGGTGTCTTCGCCGCCCCAGCGGTACGGGGTGCCGAGCAGCGCCATGGCGCGCTTGAGCACCGACTGCACCTTGTCGCCGCCCGGGACCACGCCTTCGCGCAGCGGAGCCTGGGACACGTCGTAGTTGGCCAGCAGGCGGCTGATGTCGCCGGCGAACATCGCCGAGCGGTCCATCAGCGGAATGGTGTCGTTGGCGGCCAGATGTGGGAGCAGGGCGGCCAGGGTGGCGGTGGCGGCGGCGTCGGCCTTGCTGCGTGCGGTGGCCGGGGCCTGCGCGGCGACCGGCTTGGCGGTCGCGGGCTGGGAAGTCGTGGGAGTGGTGCTGGTGGTGCCGGCGGCGGTCATCTGCGCCGGTGCCACGGGGGCGATCGCTTCGGGGACCACGGTGTCGGCCGGGGCCGACTGGGCCAGGGCCGGAACGGCCGAGAGGCAGAGCGAGGCGGTACAGATTAAGCGGAAGGCGGCCCGGCAGGGGACGGAGGTCTTGCCTGGAGAGGTCTTGGCTTCGGTCGTCACGCTTCGATCACAAATTCAAACGATGGGCGATCATGCCCTGTAGACGGCAAGAGGAAGTTCAAATTACGTTAATATTTCGTAATTATGAATGTGAGCGCAACCACAGTTCAGTGCAGAACGCGTTTGGCGCCGGTGTAGTGGTCGCGCCAATAGGCCCCGTCCAGATAGTCCAGGCGGACCGTTCCGCCGGTGCTGGGGGCATGCACGAAGCGGCCCTCGCCGACATAGATGCCGACATGGCTGACCGTGCCGCCGCTGCCGAAAAACACCAGGTCGCCGGTGCTCAGGCGTTGCGGATCGATCCGTGGACCCTGCACTGCGGCCAGTTCGCGCGAGGTGCGCGGCAGCTGCAGGTCGAGCATGTCGCGGTAGACGTAGGCGACCAGGCCGCTGCAGTCGAAGCCGGAGTCGGGGGTGTTGCCGCCGTAGCGGTAGGGCGTGCCGACCAGGCCCAGCGCGCGCATCAGCACCGCGTTGGCCGCGGCCGGGTCGGCCGGCGCCACCTGCGGCCAGCTGCGCACCGCCACCGGTGGCGGCGGGCGCGACGGGCGCACCTCGTGGCGGCCGCAGGCGGCCAGCACGGCCATGCACAGCAGGGCCGCGCAACCGGGAAGGCGGCGCCGCGTGGACGTTGCAACTGGCTTGTTCTGCATGGAGCCGGGATAATGCGCAACCTTAGATGGCCGCCATCATGGCGGCGCCCTCGTCGGCCGACAAGCCGTCCACACCGTCTGCCATCGGCAGCCACAGCGCAGAGTTGCACATGAAGATCGAAAAAGACCGCGTCGTCCGTTTCCACTACACCGTCTCCGAAGCCGGCCAGGCGCCGATCGAGACGTCCAAGGACCGCGATCCGCTGGTGATCCTGATCGGCCACGGCAACATCATCCCGGGCCTGGAGAACGCGATGCTGGAGCAGGAAGCCGGTGCCAGCTTCGGCGTCGACGTGGCCGCCAAGGACGCTTACGGCGACTACCGCGAGGGCCTGACCCAGCGCGTGCCGAAGAAGCATTTCGGCGCGACCAAGCTGCAGCCGGGCAGCCAGGTGGTCCTGCAGACCAACTTCGGCCCGCGCGCGGTGACCGTGCAGAAGGTCGGCATGAGCGTGGTCGATGTCGACCTCAACCATCCGATGGCCGGCAAGGACCTGCATTTCGACGTGGAGATCCTCGAGGTGCGCGAAGCCAAGCCGGAAGAGATCGAGCACGGCCACGTGCACGGCGAGGGCGGCCATCACCATTGAGTGAGCGCGGCGCGGGTCCCGTTCGCGGGATTCGTCTGCGCCGTGCGAATGCGCGCTGCGCCGCCGCTGCTGCCTGATTGATCGGCTTGGCGAGCGGCATTGCTGCGCTCGCTGTTAGGCCGCATGCGTACTTCACTTACTTCGCGATGCGCCTTGGCGCATGCGCGCCGCGGCGACGGATGATCGCCGGCCTTCCGTCCGGTGCCACGCCTTGGCCTCCTCCGCTCCCGTGCTGCAGCCCGTCGCGCCCGCCGAACGCATCGTCACTCTGGACGTGCTGCGCGGTTTCGCGCTGCTCGGCATCCTGTTGATGAACATCGAGGGTTTCGTCGGTCCGCTGGATACGGCGATGACCGGGCTGGATCCGCTGTTGCGCGGCGCCGACCGCATCGCCGATGCGGCCGTCTACCTGCTGGTGCAGGGCAAGTTCTACACCTTGTTCTCGCTGTTGTTCGGCATGGGCTTTGCGGTGATGGCGCAGCGCGCGGAGGCGGCGCGGCGCCAGTTCGGCGGCTTCTTCGTGCGCCGCAGCGCGGTGCTCCTGCTGATCGGCGTGCTGCATGCGGTGCTGCTGTGGTCCGGCGACATCCTGGTCAGCTATGCGCTGTTGGCGTTCATGCTGCTGGCCTTTCGCGAGGCGCCGACGCGCTGGCTGCCGTGGATGGCGCTGGCGGTCTATCTGTGCTCGCCGCTGCTGTCGCTGCTGACTGGCGCGATCGGCTCGGCGGCGCAGGCCGACCCGCACGGCGCCATGCAGTGGCGGCAGGACATGGCCGAGCAGGCGCAGCGCGCGGCGGCGGCGCTGGAACAGCAGCGCCAGGTGTTCGGCCATGGCAGTTATGCGCAGGCGACCGCGCAGCGCCTGCGCGACCTGATCGATGCGCTGGGCACGCTGGTGTTCAATGCGCCGACCATCTTCGGCATGTTCCTGCTCGGTGCATGGTGCGTGCGCAGCGGCCTGGCGCAGCAGCCGCAGCGGCATCCGCGGCTGCTGGCGGCGTTGCGCTGGGGCGTGTTGCCGTTGGGCCTGGCGCTGATGCTGCTGAGTTTCCGGCTGGAGCCGTGGATGGATCCGGCGCGCCTGGACCTGCGGCTGGCCGGCGCGTTCGCCTTGGCCACCGTGGCCAGCGGCATGATGGCGCTGGGCTATGCGGCCTGGCTGCTGCGCTTCGCCTCGGCGTTGCGCTGGCTGGCGCCGGCCGGGCGCATGGCGCTGAGCAACTACCTGCTGCAGTCGTTGCTGTGCACCATGCTGTTCTATGGCTATGGCCTGGGGTATTTCGAACGCCTGCCGCGGGTCTGGCAGATCCCGTTCGCGTTCGCGCTGTTCGCGTTGCAGGTGGCGCTGTCGCAGCTGTGGCTGCGCCATTTCCGCTTCGGCCCGGTGGAATGGCTGTGGCGTTCGGCGAGCTATCTGCGTTGGCAACCGCTGCGCCGTCATGGCACGTCTTGAAACGTGCCGAGCATCGATCCAGCGCGGCATCCTCACGCGTGGCGCGCCACCGCGCGTGGCATGCTCGCAATCAGTATGAGCAGCAGACAGGAAACCCGATGGCCGACCTGATTTACGGGCAGTCGCCCGCGATCGACCCCACGCCGTACCGCGTGGAGCGTTTCCGGTGAGCGATGCCGTCTACGACTACGACCTGCTGGTGCTCGGCGGCGGTTCCGGCGGCCTGGCCACCGCGTTCCGCGCCGCCGGCCTCGGCGCGCGCGTGGCGATCCTGGAGCCGGGCGCGCTCGGCGGCACCTGCGTCAATATCGGCTGCGTGCCGAAGAAGGCGATGTGGCTGGCGGCCGACCTGGTCGGGCGCATCGATCTTGCCCGCGACATCGGTTTTTCCATCCCCAGTTCCACCTTGTCGTGGCCGGAACTGGTGGCGCATCGCCAGGGCTATATCGGCAACATCCACGGCAGCTACCGGCGGCGCCTGGATGCCGACGGCGTGGTGCTGATTCCGCAGCGCGGCCGGCTGCTGGACGCGCACACGGTGGAATGCGCCGACGGCGTGCGGGTCAGCGCCGGCCACGTGGTGATCGCCACCGGCGCGCATGCGCTGCGGCCGCCGATCGAGGGCGCCGAGCTGGGCCTGGTGTCGGACGATTTCTTCAACCTGTGCGATGCGCCGCCGCGCGTGGCCATCGTCGGCGGCGGTTATATCGCGGTGGAACTGGCCGGCCTGCTGCAGGCGCTGGGTAGCCGCGTCGATTTGTATGTGCAGGGCGAGCGCCTGCTGGAGCGTTTCGATGCGGAACTGGCGCGGCAGCTTGCCGAGAACCTGCGCCATCAGGGCGTGCGCCTGCATTTCGGCTATCGCGCCACGGCCCTGCGCCGCGGCGAGCAGGGCTTGCAGTTGCACGACGGCGACGGACAGCCGAGCGAGGCGGTGGACCAGGTGTTCTTCGCGATCGGGCGGCGTCCGAACAGCAAGGACATCGGCCTGGAAGCGCTGGGCGTGCGCATCGGCGACAAGTGCGAGGTGCTGGTCGACGATTACCAGAACACCGACGTGCCGGGGCTGTACGCGATCGGCGACGTGGCCGGCAAGGTCGGCCTGACCCCGGTGGCGATCGCCGCCGGACGCAAGCTGATGGATCGCCTGTTCGGCGACCAGCCGCAGGCGCGGCTGGACTACGACAACGTGCCCAGCGTGGTGTTCTCGCATCCGCCGCTGGGTCAGGTCGGCCTGGGCGAAGAGCAGGCGCGGGCGCGCTACGGCGACGCGGTGTCGGTGTATCGCAGCAATTTCCGGCCGATGCTGCATGCGCTGGCGGACTCGCCGCAGCGCAGCCTGTTCAAGCTGGTCTGCGTGGGCGAGGACGAACGGGTGGTCGGTTTCCATCTGCTCGGCGACGGTGCCGACGAGATCCTGCAGGGCTTCGCGGTGGCGCTGAAGCTGGGCGTGACCAAGCGCCAGTTGGAGGACACGGTGGCGATCCATCCGACCTCGGCCGAGGAAGTGGTACTGATGCGCTGAGGCGCTGAGATGCGCGGCGTTGCAGCGCCGCTGCATACGGCATGGCCCTGAGGTCAGGGCGGCGAGTGCGGTCCGACCCGCCCATCCCCTTTTCGTGTCTGTATGCCAATCCGGCACGCCACGCCGCGATGTCGTCTGCACGGGAGAAGGTGGCCAGTAGGGCTGGACGAGGGTGCGGGCGCAAGCCTCGGACATCCAAATCCGCGAGGCGCTTCGCGCCGACCCTCACCCCAACCCCTCTCCCGGTGGGAGAGGGGCTCTGCACGCCGCGGCTTTTCCCTTCTCCCGTCGGGACCATGGCCCCCTTTTCGGGGGAAGGTGGCCCGAAGGGCCGGATGAGGGTGCGGGCGCAGCCGCCGTAGAATGGGCGGCATGCACGATGTCCGTTTCCGTTTCCGTTTCCGCTTCGGCGCCGGTCCGCGATGAGCGCGTCCGAGCGCTCGACCGCCGTTCCGCTGGCGACTGCGCATGCCGACCTGGGCGGTGTGCTGCTGGCCGCCGGCGGCGCGATCGCGTTTTCCGGCAAGGCGATCATCGTCAAGCTCGGCTATCGCTACGGGGTGGACGCGGTGACCCTGCTGGCGCTGCGCATGCTGGTGGCCTTGCCGTGTTTCGCGGCGATGGCGCTGTGGGCCGCGCGCCGCGCGCCGCCGCTGCAGCGCGGTGATCGCTGGCGCATCGTCGCGCTCGGCGTGCTCGGCTACTACCTGGCCAGCTACCTGGATTTTCTCGGCCTGGCCTACATCACCGCGACGCTCGAGCGGCTGATCCTGTACCTGACCCCGACCCTGGTGCTGCTGATCGGCGTGCTCGTGTTCCGCCGCCGGCCGCAACGTCGCCAGCTGTGGGCGCTGGCGCTGAGCTATCTCGGCGTGCTGCTGGCCTTCGGCCACGACCTGCAGGTCGGCGGCGCGCGCACCGCCTGGGGCAGCGCGCTGGTGTTCGGCAGCGCGCTGGCCTATGCGCTGTACCTGGTCGGCAGCGGGCAGATGGTGGCGCGGATCGGCGCGGTGCGGCTGACCGCCTACGCCAGCCTGGTCGCCTGCGTGCTGTGCATCGCCCAGTTCCTGCTGCTGCGGCCGCTGCACGCCCTGCTGTTGCCGACGCCGGTGTACGCGCTGTCGCTGCTCAACGGCACCCTGTGCACGGCGGTGCCGGTGCTGGCGACGATGCTGGCGGTGCGGCGGATCGGCTCGGGCCTGGCCTCGCAGATCGGCATGCTCGGGCCGGTCTCGACCATCGTGCTCAGCGTGCTGCTGCTGGGCGAGGCGATGGGGCCGTGGCAGATCGCCGGCACGCTGCTGGTGCTGGGCGGGGTGCTGACGGTGTCGCGGCCCGCGCGGACAGTGCCTGCATGAGCGGGCCGCATCCCACGTCGGCCGCCGAAGCCGCGGCGGCGGCCCAGGCGCGGATCCTGGCGACGATCCGCGCGATCCCGTCCGGCCAGGTGCGCGGCTACGGCGAAGTGGCGATGCTGGCCGGGCTGCCCGGCCGCGCGCGGCTGGTCGCACGGGTGCTCGGCGGCAACGACGATCCGGCGCTGCCCTGGCACCGGGTGCTGCGCAGCGACGGACGCATCGCCTTCCCGGAAGGTTCGCGCGGCTTTCGCGAACAGTGCCAGCGGCTGCGCGCCGAAGGCGTGGCGGTGCAGGGCGGACGGGTGAAGCGTGCCCCAACACCGGCGCGCGACCTCGACGCGGCGTTATGGGGCCCGCAATAGCGAGCGGCTATGATGGTCGGCAGTTGCCACGGACACGACCATGTTTCCCAGACTTCCGCCTGTTACCCAAGCCCTGCTGATCGGCAATGTGGCGGTGTTCCTGCTGCAGCAACTGCTGGGCGACGACACCTTCGCGCCTTTCATGCTGTGGCCGCTCAGCGACTTCGATGCGTTTTCGCCGGGACAGAATTTCCAGATCTGGCAGCTGCTGACCTATGGCTTCCTGCATGGCGGCTTCTCGCACCTGTTGTTCAACATGCTGGCGCTGTACATGTTCGGCGGTCCGCTGGAGCAGACCTGGGGCAACAAGCGTTTCCTGACCTATTACCTGGTGTGCGTGGCCGGCGCCGGCCTGTGCCAGCTGCTGGTGGGCTGGTGGATGGTCAGCAACGGCGGCGATCCGTATCCGACCCTGGGCGCATCTGGCGGTATCTTCGGCCTGTTGCTGGCGTTCGGCATGCTGTTCCCGAATCAGCGGGTGATGCTGCTGTTCCCGCCGATCCCGATGAAGGCGCGCACCTTCGTGATCGTGTTCGGCGCGCTGGAGCTGGTGATGGGCTTCACTGGCTGGCAGCCGGGCGTGGCGCATTTCGCGCACCTGGGCGGCATGCTGTTCGGCTGGCTGCTGATCCGCTACTGGCGCGGCCAGCCGCCGTTCGGCAAGCGCAAGCCGCCGCGGCCGCGGATCGTGCGCTGAGGGATATCGGCCTGCATCGTCGGGCGCCGCTGCAGTGAGGCGATCCGGCGTGCGCCGCGAACGATCCCGAGTGGCGATCCGACATAGCCCCACGCAAAGCGGCCACTTCCACTTCGGCAGTGATGTCTGCGATGCGCACTCAGCGCATTTCGAGGGCCGATGCATCCGTGCGCCGCAACTGAACGAGCGTGCGTTCGAGCGCAGCGGGTAGTCCTTCGAGACGCATCGTCGCAGGTGAGGGTGCCTTTGCGCCGCGCCATCGGCTGATGGCGCAGCGCGTTGGCTTCGTCGCGCCGATGGCCGTTGCCAAGCGCCGCGAGGCTGGCGGGTGTTGCCGTTCGCCATCGCCACAACGCACGACGGCGCGGTTGCCCGCGCCGTCGTGCCTGCACTGCTTAGCGAACTGCGGTTACGGCCAGACGCGGATCTGCTCGGCGTCGCTGCGCACCATCGGCTGGCCGGCCTTGCAGGTGAAGGCGGCGGCGAAGGAGGGCAGGTTGGCCAGCGGGCCGTTGGCGCGCCAGCGGCCCGGCGCGTGCACGTCGGCGGTGACGCGCTGCACCGCTTCGTTCGGCGACAGCTGCTGCGCCCACAGGCCGGCCCAGGCCTTGTAGAACGCCTGCTTGCCGGCGTCGCCGGCGGCGGGCTGGGCGGCGGCATACGCCTGCCAGGCCAGTTCGACGCTGCCGATGTCGGTCAGGTCCTGTTCCTGGGTCAGCTGGCCGTTGACCTTGGCGCCCTTCACGCCGGGGAAGTCGTAGGCGCCGTACTGCGCCGCGGCGCGCGCGCTCAGTGCAGTCCACGCGCTCTTGTCTTCCGCGGTCCACCAGCTGCGCAGTTCGCCCTTGGCGTCGACCTGGCTGCCCTTGCTGTCGATCGCGCCGATCAGTTCGTGCGCGACCAGCGCGCCGTAGCCGCCGTACAGCGCGGCGGCATCGCCGCCGGCGACGAACACCGGCGGCTGCAGCAGTGCGGCGGTGACGATCAGTCGGTTCTGGGCGAGGTCGTAGGTCAGCGCCGGCTGCTGCGGCAGCACGTCCCAGCGGCGGTCGGCGTTGCCCTTGCCGATGCGCTTCATTTCCTCGCGGTGGCGCCAGGTGGAGGCGATCAGCATGTTGCCGCCGAAGCTGCCGCGGCCCATCGGCTGCACGCTGTAGTCCAGGTCGCGGCGCGGCGCGCCGACTTCGATCTTCAGCGCGGCCAGCTTGGCCTGCGCTTCGGCGCGCGCCGACTCGCTCAGCCAGGTGTTGCGCTTGAGCGCGGCGATCTCGGTGTCGCGCACCTGGTCGGCGATGCTCTCGGCCTGGCGGCGGGTGTCGGCGTTGAGATAGCGGCCGACGTATTCGCGGCCCAGCATCGGGCCGGCGGCGACGTTGATAGCGTCCAGCACCTGCGACCAGCGCTGCGGCGGCAGGGTCTGGCCTTCCAGCACACGGCCGCGGAACTCGAAGCTGGCGTCGCGGAAGCTCTTGGACAGGTACGGCGCCATCGCGTCGCCGACGCGCCAGCGCAGGTAGGCCTTCCATTGGTCGGGCTTGATGCTGACGATCATGCCGTCGAGCTGCTTGAACATTTCCGGGTCGGCCATCGACACCAGGTCGTCGTTGACGCCCTGCGCCTTCAGGAACGCGTCCAGCTGCAGGTTGCGGTACTGCTTGTTCAACTCCTTGGTGGAGATCGGCGCGTAGTTGTTGAACGGGTTGTTGATGCCCGCCAGCGACTTGGCGCTGCGCGCCAGCGCGGTCTCGATCTGCAGCACCGACTGGGTGTCGGCCTCGAGCTTGGCCGCCGGGGTGCCGGTCAGGGTCAGGATCTGCTTGACGTAGGCGCGGTAGCGGCCCATCAGGGCGACGGTGTCGGCGTCGGTGCGAGTGTAGAAGGCCGGGTCCGGCAGGCCCATGCCGCCCTGCATGAAGTAGCCGATGTGGCGGTCCAGCGCCTTCAGGTCGACGTCGGCGCCGAAGTTGAAGGCCACCGGGATGCCGACCTGGTGCAGCGCGGCGATCGAGGCCGGGACTTCCTTGGCTTTCTTGATCGCGTCGATGCGGCTCAGCAACGGCGCGATCGGATTGGAGCCGTCCTTCTCCACCGCCGCTTCGTCCAGGCCGCTGGCCCAGAAATCGCCCAGCGCCTTCTGCACCGAATTCTGCGGCGACTGCATCGACGCATCGAGCAGGTCGCGCTGCTGTTGCTGCGCGCGCGCGGATAGCTGGCCCAGCGCGGTGACCGCGCCGGTCTGCGGCAGCGGGTTGCTCTTCAGCCAGTCGGCGTTGGCGTAGTCGTAGAAATCGGTGCAGGCGGCGCTGACGACGGGCGCCTTGGCGGCGGCGCGCTTCTTCTTGGGCGCGGCATCGGCGGTGGACGCCAGGGCGATCAGGCCGAGGGCGACAGCGAGGGCAAGCGGACGGGCATTGAGCATCGGGAGCGAATCCGGTCAGGATTAAAGTCGGCGGAGTTTAACAAGCTGCGGCCCGCAGCTGTGTCCATGGCATGGCGCGGCTTTCCCCAACCTGTTCAGATGGATGCGCGGGCATGCGCCAGGCGGGCGTGGGGGTGTCGCCGCGGCGTCGCCCGCGCGATGCGCACGCGGCCCGGCGCGCGTAGCGCGCAAAGAAAAGGCCCGGACATGCCGGGCCTTTTCGCGTTGCGGAGGAGCTGACGCGTTTACCAGATCACGACCTGCCTGTCGCCGGCGCGCACCATCGGCGACCCGGCCTTGCACTGGAACGCGGCGGCGAAGGCCGGCAGGTTCGACGGCGCGCCCATCGCGCGGAACTGCGCCGGGGCATGCGGGTCGGTGGTCAGGCGCACCGCCGCGTTCTGCGGGGTGTACTTGGTGCGCCACACGGTGGCCCAGTTGAGGAAGAAGTTCTGGTCGCGGGTCATGCCGCCGACCTTCGGATCGTCCTTGCCCTCGGTGGCCTTCTTCATCGCGTCGTAGGCGGTGGACAGGCCGCCCAGGTCGGCGATGTTCTCGCCCAGGGTCAGCTTGCCGTTGACCGGCTTGCCGTCCACCTTGTACTCGTCGAACTGCTTGACCAGCTTGCCGGTGAGCCTGGCGAAGTTCTTGGCGTCGGCCGGCGTCCACCAGTTCTCGAAGTTGCCGGTCGGCCCGAAGCGCGCGCCCTGGTCGTCGTAGCCGTGGGTCATCTCGTGGCCGATCACCGCGCCGATGCCGCCGTAGTTGAACGCGTCGTCGGCAGTGGGATCGAAGAACGGCGGCTGCAGGATCGCGGCCGGGAACACGATCTCGTTCTGCAGCGGGTTGTAGTAGGCGTTGACCGTCTGCGGGGTCATGCCCCATTCGGTCTTGTCCACCGGCTTGCCGATCTTGCTCAGGTTGTACTTGTAGTTGAACGCGGTGGCGGCGCGCACGTTGTCCAGGTAGCTGTCGCGCTGCGTGCTCAGGCCGCTGTAGTCGCGCCACTTGTCCGGGTAGCCGATCTTCGGGGTGAAGGTCTCCCACTTGGCGATGGCCTTGGCCTTGGTCTCCGGGCTCATCCAGGTGACGTTCTCGATGCGCGCCTTCAGCGCCTGGCGCAGGTTGTCCACCAGTTGCTGCATCTTGGCCTTGGCGTCGGCCGAGAAGGCGACCTTGACGTACATCTGGCCCATCGCCTCGCCGGCGCCGTCCTCGATGCTGCCGAGCACGCGCTTCCAGCGCGGCTTCATCTCGGCCTGGCCGTTGAGCTCCTTGCCGTAGAACGCGAAGCTCTCCTGTGCGAACGCATCGCTCAGGTACGGCGCGGCGCTGTCCACGGTGTGGAAGCGCAGGTAGGCGCGCCACACCGACGGATCGGTGTCGCCCAGCGCCTTGCTCACTTCCTCGTGGAACGCCGGGATCGCCAGCGAGAACTTCTCCGGCACCGCCACGCCCTGCGATTCGAAGAACTTGGTCCACGGGAAGTTCGGGGCCAGCTTGTCGGCCTCGGCCGGGGTTACCGGGTTGTAAGACAGTTCGGCATCGCGCGACATCTCCTCGCTGGACTTGGAGACCTTGGCCAGGCGCGTTTCCAGCGCCACCACGTCCTTGGCCTGCTTGGCCGCATCGGCGGCCGGCACCCCGGACAGCTCCAGCACCTTGGCCACGTGCGCCTGGTAGGCGTTGAGCTTGTCCTTCTTGTCGGCATCGAAGTAGTAGCCGCGGTCGGGCAGGCCCAGGCCACCCTGCATCGCGTAGGCCATGTTCATCGAGGAATTCTTGAAGTCGGCCTCGGCGCCGAAGCCGAACAGGCCGTTCTCGCCCTTGGCCGCGCTCTGGCGCAGGTACTCGGCCACCGCCGGGCCGTCCTTGAGGCCGTCGATCGCGGCCAGGTCGGCCTTCAGCGGCTCGATGCCCTGCGCGTTGACCTTGGCTTCGTCCATGCCCGAGGACCAGAAATCGCCGACGATCTTGTCCACGCCCTGCGCGTTGGCCGCAGCGGCGGCCTGCTCGGCCAACTGGTGCTGCACGGCGACCGAGCGCTCGTCCAGGATCGAGAATGCGCCCCAGCTGCTGCGGTCCTTGGGGATTTCGTTGGCGGCCAGCCACTTGCCGTTGACGTAGCCGGCGAAGTCGCTGCAGGCCTCCTTGGTCGGGTCCAGGTCGTTGGCGCTGAACGCGTTGTAGGCCGGCAGCTTGCTGGCGTCGAGCTTCAGCTCGGCCGGAGCGGCGGCAGGCGCCGGCGCGGCGGCCTCGGTCTTGGCGGTGTCGGCGGCGGGCGCCGCCGCGTCGGGCTTGTTGCAGCCGCTCAGGGCGGCGCTCACGGCCAGGGTCAACAACAGCATCTGGGGATTGCGAAAGGTCACTAGGAGGCTCCAAGCCAGCGTGGATACGGAATGGCCCGAGGGGCCGTGGCGAGACTGTACGCCGCTGCCCGGGGTTTCAGGGGTGTCGAAGGTCATGGGCCGGGTGCTGCGGTCAGCCGGGGCAAAGGCCGGCGGGCCGCCGCTGCGCTGCGCGCGAAGGCTAGCGCTCCCCCTTCTCCAGCTGGGAGAAGGGGCCGCGGAGCGGCGGATGAGGGTACGGGCGAAGCCTCGTGCTCCCAATTCCACGAGACGCTTCGCGCCGTACCCTCACCCCAACCCCTCTCCCGGGGGGAGAGGGGCTTTATGATTTGCCGCTGCAGGGATGTGCGGGCTCTTGCGAGGGACTCGCATACTATCTGAACGATGAAGCGCGAACCGTCCTGCGATGCCCTGATCGTCGGCGCCGGCCACAACGGCCTGGTCTGCGCCGCTTACCTGGCGCGGGCCGGCTGGAAGGTTACGGTGCTGGAGCGGCGCGGCGTGGTCGGCGGCGCTGCGGTCACCGAGGAATTCCACCCGGGCTTCCGCAATTCGGTGGCGTCCTACACGGTGTCGCTGCTGCAGCCGAAGGTGATCGCCGATCTCGATCTGGCCGCGCACGGGCTGCGCATCGTGCCGCGCCGCTGCAACAACTTCGTGCCGCTGCCCGACGACCGCTACCTGCTGGCCGGCGCCGGCATCACCCAGGCGCAGGTGGCGAAGTTCTCGCGGCGCGACGCCGAACGCCTGCCGGCCTACGAAGCGCGGCTGGAACGCATCGCCGACGTGCTGCGCGCTCTGGCGCTGCAGCCGCCGCCGAACGTCACCGATGGCGGCTGGATGCAGGCGCTGCCGGAACTGCTGCGCGCCGGCCGCCTCGGCCGCCGCCTGCATGCGCTCGATCCCGGCCTGCGCCAGGAGCTGCTGGACCTGTTCACCATCTCCGCCGCCGAGTACCTGGAGCGCTGGTTCGAGAGCGATCCGGTCAAGGCGCTGTTCGGTTTCGACGGCATCGTCGGCAACTACGCCAGCCCCTACACGCCGGGTTCGGCCTACGTGCTGCTGCACCATGTGTTCGGCGAGAGCAACGGGGTCAAGGGCGCCTGGGGCCACGCGCTCGGCGGCATGGGCGCGATCACCCAGGCGATGGCCAAGGCGGCGCTCGCGGCCGGCGCGCAGATCCGCACCGACGCCGGCGTGCGCGAGATCCTGGTCGAGGACGGGCGCGCGGTCGGTGTGGTCACCGAACACGGCGAACGCCTGCATGCGCGCCGGGTCGTCGCCAACGTCAATCCCAAGCTGCTGTACGAGCGCCTGCTCGACCCGGCGCACGTGCCGGCCGCCACCCGCGAGCGCATGGCGCAGTGGCGCTGCGGCTCGGGCACGTTCCGGATGAACGTGGCGCTGTCGCGGCTACCGCAGTTCCGCGCGTTGCCGGGGCAGGGCGACCATCTCACCGCCGGCATCATCCTGGCGCCGAGCCTGGATTACATGGACCGCGCCTACCGCGATGCGCGCGACCGCGGCTGGTCGCGCGATCCCATCGTCGAACTGCTGATCCCCAGCACCCTGGACGATTCGCTCGCGCCGCCCGGCCAGCACGTGGCCAGCCTGTTCTGCCAGCACGTGGCGCCGCAGTTGCCGGACGGGCGCAGTTGGGACGCGCACCGCGACGAAGTCGCCGAGCTGATGATCGCCACCGTCGAGCGCTACGCGCCGGGCTTCGCGGACTCGGTGCTGGGCCGCCAGGCGTTGACCCCGCTGGACCTGGAACGCACGTTCGGCCTGATCGGCGGCGACATCTTCCATGGCGCGCTGAGCCTCAACCAGTTGTTCAGCGCCCGCCCGATGCTCGGCCAGGCCAACTACCGCGGCGCGATTCCCGGCCTGTACCTGTGCGGCGCCGGCACCCACCCGGGCGGCGGCGTGACCGGCGCGCCCGGGCACAATGCGGCGATGGCGCTGCTGGACGATGGGCGGCGCTGACTGAGCGCTGTGCCGTTTGCCGGCGCCGCGATGCGGCGCATTCGTTTCACGGACCGCTGCGCCGCTGCCGCTGCCGCTGCCGCTGCCGCACATCGCGCCGCGTCGGTGCGCGGATCCGATGCGACATGGCGCAGGCATCCGCGCCAAGACCATCGTTCCGATCGCCGGGCATAATGGCTGGCCGCTCGCTCGAACCGTGGCGTCCTCGCCCCAGCGCCGGCTTCCTCCGACATCAGGCCCCTCCATGACCGAACAGGTTCAGCTCTACAACCAGGCTGTCGCCGCGCTCAACCAGCGCGACTGGGGCCAGGCGCAGCGGCTCGCGCAGCATCTTCTGCGCGCGTTGCCGCAACATGCCGGCGTGCAGTTCGTGGCCGGCGTGGCGGCGTTGGAACTGAAGCAGATGCAAGCTGCCGCGGCGCACCTGTATCAGGCGACGACCTTGAATCCGCAGCGTGCCGACTACGCGACGCAGCTGGCCAAGGTGCTGGCGATGGGGCGCTTCATGCAGGAGGCGCATCACTTCGCCGACCAGGCGATGGCGTTGCGGCCGAGCGACGCGCATACGCTGGACACGCTGGGCGTGGTCTACACCCAGGTCAACGAACACGTCGCGGCGCTGGACGCGTTCACCCAGGCGGTGCAGCTCGCGCCGCAACACGCCAGCTTTCGCTACAACCTCGGCACCTCGCTGCTGTTCTCCGGGCGGTTGCAGGAAGCCGAGCAGGAATACCGGGCCTGCCTGGCCATGGAACCACGCTACTGGAAGGTCTATCTGTCGCTGTCGCAGTTGCGCAAGTGGAGCGCGGACGAGAACAACCTGGCCTTGCTGGAGCAGGCGCTGGCTTCGGCCGGCGACGTGCCGGAAGCGGTGCTGTATCTCAACCTGGCGCTGGCCAAGGAGCACGAGGATCTCGGCGACTACCATGCCGCGTTCCGTGGCTACGTGCAGGGCAAGGCGGTGCAGAAGCGCGCGCGCGGTTACACGTCCGAGCGCGATGCGGTGCTGTTCGAGGCGTTGCAGCAGGCCTTCCCCGCCGACGCTGCGCCTGCGCCGGGCTTTGACAGCGAAGAGCCGATCTTCGTGGTCGGCATGCCGCGCAGCGGCACCACCCTGGTGGACCGGATCCTGTCCAGCCATCCGCAGGTGCACTCGGCCGGCGAGCTGCAGAATTTCTCGGTGGCGCTCAAGCGCCTGGTGCGCACGCCATCGTCGGCGATCCTGGACGTGGCCACGCTGACCCAGCTGCAGGGGCTGGACTGGCGCGAACTCGGCCGCGCCTACGTCGAGTCCACCCGTCCCGGCACCGCCGCCAAGCCGCGGTTCGTGGACAAGCTGCCGCACAACTTCCTGTACGTGGGGCATATCGCGCGCGCGTTGCCGAATGCGCGCATCGTCTGCCTGCGGCGCGATCCGATGGACACCTGCCTGAGCAACTTCCGCCAGCTGTTCGCACTGTCCTCGCCGTACTACGACTATTCCTTCGACCTGATGGACGTCGGCCGCTATTACCTGATGTTCGAGCGTTTGATGGCGCATTGGCGCGCGTTGTTCCCGCAGCGGCTGCTGGAAATCGACTACGCAGATCTGGTGCTGGAGCAGGAGCCGACCACGCGCCGTTTGCTGGAGTTCTGCGGCTTGCCGTGGGACGAGGCCTGCCTGCGTTTCGAGCAGAACCAGGCGCCGGTGGCCACCGCCAGCGTGGTCCAGGTGCGCACCTCGATGACCCGTGCCTACATGGGGCGTTGGCAGCGCTACGGCGAGGATCTCGCCGAGCTGAAACAATTGCTGGATACGCAATCGCTCGAAGCGACGGGGCAAGGCAGCCGCTGAGGCGGCACGGATCTTCCGATAACAGATCGACCGAACGCACAGGCCGCAGCATCGCGCGTGCGGCCGTGGGTCATTGCGGGCGCCAAAGCGGGCGCTTGCAGTCGCTGTCGCACATATCCCGCCAGCAGGCGCCACGCATAAAAAAAGCCCACCCTCGCGGGTGGGCTTTGGTGTCGCTTCAGGCTCGATTACTTGCCGAACGAATAACGCATTTCCAGGTAGTACGCGCGGCCGTATGCATCGTAGTTGTACGCGTTGTACGGCGAAGTCGCGCTGCCCGGGTAGGACGCGTCGAAGGGCGGCATCTTGTTGAACACGTTGGTGAGCATCAGCGACAGCTCCATGCCCTCGAACGCCGTGTAGGTGACGCTGGCGTTGTGGGTGATGTGCGACGGCAGCTTGCCGGCGCGCGGCGCATCGTAACCGGCGGTGCTGAGATTTGCCGCGTAGTTCGGGGTCTTGTCGAACCAGCTGGCGTACCAGGTGGTCGCGAAGTCGCCGATTTCCCAGGTCAGCGAGGCATCGGCCTTGCGCTTCGGATCCGTGCTCCAGTACGGATTGTTGAGCATGTCGATCGGTTCGTCACCAGCATACTGGGTGTATTCGTGGCTGATTTTCTGCGTGTAGCTGACCACCGAGCTGAGGTCGCCCCAACGTCCGAAGTCGTAGCCGTAGCGGAACGAGGCCACGGCCATTTCCAGCTTCTGGTTGGAGACGTTGATCTTCGGCGTATAGATCCCGGTGATCTGACCGGCTGCGTTGCGGGTGACCTGCGCCATCGCGCTGGTGCACAGCGCCGAGCTGATGTCGTCGATGCCGGCGCGGCAGCGATAATCCTGCAGGCTCAGCGCGTCGGCGCTCTGCTGGGTGACTTCATCGCTGATGTCCCAGTTGAGGTAGTCGAAGGTCAGCGCCATGCGGTCGACCGGCGACCACACGAAGCCTGCGCTCCATACATCGGCGTTGATCGGCTTCAGGCCGAGGTTGCCGGACTGCGTGCCCCGGAACTGGCGGCCGGAGTAGGCGGCCGGGCAGTTGTCGGTGTTGCCCGGCAGATAGCCGCGCTGCGCGCATTGGTAGTAGTCGATCACGGTGTTGTAGTAGCCGCTCTCGCCCTGGAACTGGTCGGACAGGGTCGGCGCGCGGAACGCGGTGCCGTACTTGCCGCGCAGCAGCAGCGACTGGAACGGACGGTATTCCAGCGCGACGCTGTAGGTCGGCTTGTCGACGGTGGTGCCGCTGGCCTTGAACGCGTCGTAGCGGCCGGCCAGGGTGATGGTCAGCGGCTCGAACACCGGCATGCGCAGTTCCGAGGTCAGCGCGTAGCGGTCGCGGTCGCCGCCGCCGGCCACCGAGGTCAGACCCCACACTTCGCCGTTGAGGATCTCCGGCGCCGGATCGTAGTCCCACTTCTGCTTGCCGTATTCGCCGACCACGGCCAGGCCCGCGTCGCCGCCGGGCAGGGTGAACAGCTTGGCGTTGGTCAGCTGCAGGCGCAGCATGCCGTCGGAGGTCTTGCTCTTGTTGGTCGCATGGCCGGTGAAGCTGGCGAATTCTTCCGGCGTGATCGGCGAGTAGAACGCCGCGTAGTTGGGGGTGTAGACCGGATAGGCGTTGTAGATCGGATCCAGGCCCTGCTGCGGTCCCAGCACCTTGTTGATGAAGAACTGGTCGATCGGGTCCTTGAAGCGGACAAGGCTGCGCTCTTCCAGCTTGTACTGGGTATAGGTGACGCCGGCGTCGTAGTCCCAGCTGGACTGGCCGAGCGTGCCCTGCGCACCGAAGGTGACGCGGACCGACTCGCTGGTGTCGCGGCTCATCGTGTCGTTGAAGCCGTTCGGGCCGACTTCCTCAGGCGCGAACGAGCGCTGCAGGTTGACCAGGTCGTCCAGGTTCGGGTCGTAGTAGTAGCCGAAGTCGGAAGCGGTGCCCCACCACAGATAGCTGCCGCCGGAGTTGTACTTGACCTGGTCCTTGCTGTAGAGCACGTCGCCGTACAGCTGCACGTTGTCGTTGAGGTCGAAGGTGCCGTGCACGTACGCCTGCAGCGACTTCTGGCCGTTGTCCAGGGTGCGGTAGCCCGGGGTGTACTTGGAACCGCAGTAGTACTCGTCGCCGAAGCCCGGGCGCTGCTGCAGCGCCATGGTGCCGCCGAACAGGCCGGAAACGTTGCCGCAGTTGGCCGGGTCGAGGAACTTGTAGCTGGTGAACGGGCTGTACACCAGGAAGTCGCGGCTGATCAGCGGCGCGCTGTAGCCCTGCGTGTTGTACTGCCTGGTCAGGCCGCGATCGTAGGCCCAGATCGGATCCTTCTCTTCGTACTGCACGCCGCCGAGCACGGAGGTGCGGCCGTCGGCGGAGGTCCAGCCGTCGGCGAAGGTGGCGCGGAAGTTGCTGCCGCCGCCTTCGGAGAAGCCGCCGCCGCGGATGCTGAACACCGCGCCGTCCATCTTCTTCTTGAGGATGACGTTGATCACGCCGGCGATCGCGTCGGAGCCGTACAGCGACGACTGGCCACCCGGCAGGATCTCGATGCGGTCGACCAGGTCGATCGGAATGCCGCTGATGTTGTTGAAGGTGTCGCTGCCGTTGTACAGCGCCGGGTAGTTCGACATCGGCCGGCCGTCGATCAGGTACTTCACGTAGCCCGGCGACAGGCCGAACAGGCTGACCGTCTTCGCGCCCTGGGTGAAGGTGCCGGAGCTCTGGCCACCCTGCACCGCGCCGGTCGCGAACGAGCTCTTCTGCAGCACATCGGCCACCGAATTGAAGCCGCGGGCCTTGATGTCTTCGGCGGTGATGGTGGTGATCGGCGTGGCGGTCTCGATCTCGCTCTGCGGGATCAGCGAGCCGGTGACCGTGACCTTCTCAAGGTCGGTGGCCTTGGTGTCGGTGCTGTCCTGCGCGAAGGCGCTGAACGCGGCCGGCACGACCATGGCGGTCACCAACGCCGCGCTCAGGCGGCTGTGCTTGAAACTACGTGTCTGACGAGCAGTCATTTATCTCTATCCCCGGAAATCAATAAAGAAAAGGCGAGGGGCGTCGTGCCACGACATATGCCTTGAAATCGGTTCCGCATCCATGCGAGCAACCCAAACGTAACATGAACTTAACGCCATTTGTACAGCCGTGTCACCTTTTTCGTCTACAGGGCCGATCTGCGCCTATCTGGCAGCAAACGCCTGTCAAACGTGGCGTTGTATGCCCGTGGCGACACCTTCCACGCTGCTTTGCACCATTCGGGGGCGTGGCATCGGCCATATGACTGAATAGGCATTTGTGATAACGCGGCAATTTGCCGGAGGGACCACAAACCGGGCATCCGGCGACTTGGCGCGGCCTCGCCAATGATGGTGGTCCTGCACCAATTCGGTGAGCATGCTTCGCCATAATGGGGCGCGATGATCGGTACAGAGGTCCATAGCGTGGCGCGCTTGCCGGCCGACGCTACGTCTTGGCGGAAGACCGATGTCCCATGCTTGGGTCGCCGGCTCGCTGGCCGAGGCTGCGATTGCGCGCTGCCGAGACAGGACTGCGCTGGCGCAACTTCGCGCGGCTGCCTGGCGGCTGCACCGACATGGACGGCACGCCGCACTTGTATAGTCATGCCCCAATTCGATCCGTTGCGACGCCCTCCCGACAGACGGCGCTCGCCGCTGCCATCCCTGTTCCCGCCGCGCGCCGGCGCGCTGCGACGTTTCCTCTACGAGTTTTCCGATGACCGACCGTCCCCGCATTCCCGTCCACGCCGTCCAGCCAAACCTCACGCCGCTGCCGCGGATCCGCAATGTCATCGCCATCGGTTCCGGCAAGGGCGGGGTGGGCAAGTCCACCACCGCGGTGAACCTGGCGCTGGCGCTGCAGCGCCAGGGCGCGCGGGTCGGGGTGCTGGATGCCGATGTCTATGGCCCCAGCGTGCCGGCCATGCTCGGCCTGAGCGGCCGCCCGGACAGCCCCGACAACAAGTCGATCGAGCCGATGCGCGCGTTCGGCATCGAAGCGATGTCGATCGGGCTGCTGGTGGACCAGGACACGCCGATGATCTGGCGCGGGCCGATGGCCACCTCGGCACTGACCCAGCTGTTCACCGATACGCTGTGGGACGACCTGGACTACCTGCTGATCGACCTGCCGCCTGGCACCGGCGACATCCAGCTGACCCTGGCGCAGAAGATTCCGGTCGCCGGCGCGGTGATCGTGACCACGCCGCAGGACATCGCCACGCTGGACGCGAAGAAGGCGCTGAAGATGTTCGAGAAGGTCGAGGTGCCGGTGCTGGGTATCGTCGAGAACATGGCGGTGCATACCTGCACGCAGTGCGGCCATGTCGAGCACCTGTTCGGCGAAGGCGGCGGCCAGCGCATGGCGCAGCAGTACGGCGTGCCGCTGCTGGGATCGCTGCCGTTGGCGATCGCGATCCGCGAGCAGGGCGACGCCGGCACCCCGATCGTGGCCGCGGACCCGGACTCGGCCGCCGCGCTGGCCTATCTGGTGACCGCGCAGCGCCTGACCGAGGAGCTGCGCAAGCGGCCGCGCGCATCGATCCCGATTTCCGCCTCGCTGCTCTGAGCGCCGCCGCGGCCGCCGCGAACGCGCCGCGACCGGCTAGAATCGCCGGTCACTGCGGCCCGCTCCGGCGTCGGCCGCGCTCCCGGCGGGCAGGTTCCGGCCTGCCGCCACAGGCATCAGGAAGACGTATGAGCATCAAGAGCGACCGCTGGATCCGCCGCATGTCCGAGCAGCACGGCATGATCGCGCCTTACGAGCCGGGCCAGGTGAAGCAGCTCAACGGCGAGCGCATCGTCAGCTACGGCACCTCCAGCTACGGCTACGACGTGCGCTGCTCGCGCGAGTTCAAGGTGTTCACCAACATCAACTCGACCATCGTCGACCCCAAGCGCTTCGATCCGAAGAGCTTCGTGGACATCGAGGCCGACGAATGCATCATCCCACCCAACAGCTTCGCCCTGGCGCGCACCGTGGAATTCTTCCGCATCCCGCGCGACACGCTGGTGGTGTGCCTGGGCAAGAGCACTTACGCGCGCTGCGGCATCATCGTCAATGTCACGCCGCTGGAGCCGGAGTGGGAAGGGCACGTCACCCTGGAATTCAGCAACACCACGCCGCTGCCGGCGCGCATCTACGCCAACGAAGGCGTGGCGCAGATGCTGTTCTTCCAGTCCGATGCCGACGACGTGTGCGAGACCAGCTACAAGGATCGCGGCGGCAAGTACCAGGGCCAGACCGGCGTGACCCTGCCCAGGACCTGATTTTTCCCAACTGCACAAGGAGCGCGCAATGAACGACCCCAATCCCTACCAGGCGCCCGAAGCGCCGTTGCCGTCGGTGCCGCTGGCGCTGGACGGTGCCGAGGTGCTGGCCGGCCGAGGCGAGCGCCTCGGCGCGGCGCTGATCGACGGCGTGATCGCGCTGGCGACCTTCCTGCCGCTGGCCGCACTGACCGGCTATTTCGGCAGGGTCATGGACGCGGCGCGCGGTGGCGAGCCGATGCCGTGGCTGACCATGGCCGGCTACGCGGTGCTGTCGTTCGTGGTGTTCTTGGTGGTGCAGGGCTATCCGCTGGCCAAGACCGGGCAGACCTGGGGCAAGAAGCTGCTGTGGATCCGTATCGCCGATCTGGAGGGCGGGCAACCGCCGCTGTGGCGGCTGATCGCGCTGCGCTACCTGCCGACCCAACTGTTAGCGTTGGTGCCGGTCGCAGGCAACTTCTATGCGCTGGTGGATGCGCTGTTCATCTTCCGCAAGGACAAGCGTTGCCTGCACGACCTGATCGCAGGCACCCAGGTGGTCAACGTCCGCCGTTGATGCGGACGTGCCGGCTGCCGCGCATCGGCGGCCGCCAACGGCGCGAACGCGCCGGGGCCGATCGCATGGCTCAGGCAGTCGGGAGGTGGAGATCGCTGCAGCGAATCCCCAATCCCGACTCCCCAATCCCGACAATTACTACTTGCCGCGCCCGAACAGCATGCCCACGCCGACCGCGACCAGGATCGCCGGCCACCAGGTGGCGATCAGCCGGCCCAGGCTGAGATTGGTCCAGCCCAGGTTGTTGGCCAGGAACACCAGGCCGATCACGATCAGCACGATGGCGGCGATCACATTGGATTTCATGGAGACGCGGCTTCCGCTAAAAGGGCGCCTATCGTAGCCGTTGCCGCCACGCCGCAACACGGGTCTGCAGCACATCGGCGTCCAGCCGCTGCGCCGTGCCGCTGCCCCATACCGGCCCGGGCCAGGCCGCGTCGCCTTCGTGGCGCCCGATCAGGTGCACGTGCAATTGGCGCACGATATTGCCCAGGGCGCCGATGTTGAGTTTGTGCACGCCCGGCTCGCCGCGCAGCAGCTGCGAGAGCTGATTGATCTCGGCCAGCAGCAGGCGCTGCTGGGCGCCGTCCAGGTCGATCCACTCGCTGGCGCCGGCGACGCGCGGCACCAGCAGCAGCCACGGAAAGCGCGCGTCGTCCATCAGCCGCACCTGCGACAGCGGGCCGTCGGCAACGAACGCGCTATCCGCTTCCAGTCGCGGATCGAGTGCGAAATCGGCCATCGGCGCGGCTCAGCGCAGGTGTTCGGCGAGGAACGCGAGGCTGCGTTCGCGCGCGCTTTCGGCGCTGTCGGCATCGTAGTGGTTCGGATCCACATGGCGGTCGAAACCATGCCCGGCCGGATACACGTAGGTCTGCATCTGCGGCAGTTTCTCGCGGTGCTGCTGTACCGAGTCCGGCGGAATGCTGCTGTCCTGCGCGCCGAAGTGGAACAGCACCGGCGCCTTCGGGGCTTCGTCGAGGAACTGGGTATTGCGCCCGCCGTAGTAGCTCACCGACGGCAGGCCCAACCGTACCGCCGCCAGCAGCGCAACACTGCCGCCCCAGCAATAGCCGACGGTGCCGACCTTGCCGGCCGGCGCCAGCGCCTGCGCCGCGGCCTGCACGATGTCCAGCGCCTTGTCGAAGCCGAGCGCGCCGACCAGTTCCAGGCCCCTGTTCACGCCGTCCTGGTCGTAGTTCAGCTGCATGTCCTTTTCCACCGGATCGAACAGGCCCGGCGCCAGCACTTCGTAGCCTTGCGCGGCGTAGTAGTCGGCGACCTCGCGGATATAGGCGGTGACGCCGAAGATCTCCTGGATCAGCACCAGGCCGCCGCGCGGGGCGCCTTCCGGTACGGCGTGCCAGGCGGAGACCTGACCGTGCGGGGTATCGAGGGTAGTCCAGTGGCCCATGGTGCGTTCCTGTGGCGGGGGAGAGAAGCGACGATTATCCACGCCGGCGGCTAGGCGGCTGTCAACGCGATTGGGATGGGGTGTGCCATGTGCGGCGGCTTGCGGTGTCCGCCGCGCGGTCCGGCCGAGCGTTATAACCCGCGCGTTTTTCTCCTAGCACCCTCGGACCCAGGCCGGCGCGGCTGCAAGCCAGGATCGGCAGCGTGCAGCAATGCCTGGTCGATCTGCTGGAGGACGGCATCGCGGTGGCACGCTCGAAGGCCGATGCGCCGGAGATCGACGGCTTGGTGCACATCCAGAACGGCGCCAAGTGCGGCCTGCAGCCGGGCGATCTGGTCGACGTGGAGATCACCGACAGCGACGAGCACGATCTATTCGGCGAGGCATTGCCGATGGGCACGGCGCAACCGCGGCAGGCACTGAATCTGCAGGTGCTGTGAAGCCCGCAAGGCATTGCCAATCGCGCGTGCGCGACAGCCGGTCGCTCAGCGCGCCGCGTAGTCCACCGACACCACCACGAAGCTGTGGCGGCCGCCGGGCAGTTGCGCCTCGATCTCGTCGTCGATGCGCTTCTTCAGCAGCGCCCGCGCCAGCGGCGAGTCGATGCTGATCCAGCCGCGGCCGGCATCGGTCTCGTCCGGGCCGACGATGCGGTAGCGCAGCAGTTCGCCGCTGTCGGCATCCTCCAGCTCGACTACCGCGCCGAAGAACACCGCCTGCGGATCGGACGGCGCGGTGTCTACCACGCGCAGTGCCTCCAGGCGCTTGCTCAGGTAGCGCACGCGGCGGTCGATCTCGCCCAGCTGTTTCTTGCGGTAGGTGTACTCGGCATTTTCCGAACGGTCGCCCTCGGCTGCGGCCGCGGCCAGCGCCTTGACCACCTCCGGCCGGCGCACGCGCCACAAGTCCTCGAGCTCGGCCTTGAGCCGGGCGTGGCCTTCGGCGGTGATCAGGGCGGTGCTTTTCTCGGCGGGAGGACGCCAGCGGCTCATCGGGGTCGGCACTGCGGTGGAGCGGGGTGGCGATGCTAGCGCGTGCGTCAGTCTTGCGCACGCGCGGACGATGGCCGAAGCTGGCGCGGCCATCCACACGGACGTTGTTCGATGCTGATCCTGCCGTTGCACAAGCCGCTGTCGCGGGAGAATTTTCCGCTGATCACGCTGCTGCTGGTGCTGCTCAACGCGGCGGTCTATTTCGGCTGGCAGCGCCAGGACGCGGTGCCGCTGCAGCAGGCGCAACGCTATTACCTCGATTCCGGACTCGGCGCCTACGAAGCGCCGGCCTACGCGCGTTACCTGCAGCATAGCGGGCGCGGGGAGGCGCTGGCCCAGTTCGAGCGCGTGCCGGCTGCGCAGCAGGCGGAGTTCGTCGGTACCGCCAGCCTCAACGACGTGCGCTTCGTGCAGGCGTTGCGCAGCGGCGAGGCGTTCGAGGACCCCGCCGCGCAGCAGGCCTGGGCGCTGCTGCGCGCCCGCTACGACGCGTTGCTGGGCCGCGTGTTCACCTTGCGCCATCTGCAGCGCAGCTCCGAATGGTCGCCGGCGCGGATGCTGTCCTCGGCGTTCCTGCATGCCGACGCGTTGCATCTGTTCGGCAACATGCTGTTCCTGGTGGTGCTCGGCACCTTGCTGGAAGGCGCGATCGGGCGCTGGCGGTTCCTGCTGGTCTACCTGCTGGGCGCGATCGGTTCCAGTGCGGTCAGCCTGTGCTGGCGCTGGGGCGAGGCCGGCGGCGGTCTGGGCGCGTCCGGCGCCATCGCCGCGCTGATGGGCGCGTTCTGCGTGGTCTGGGGACGGCGGCCGGTGCGCTTCTTCTACTGGTTCGCGGTGGTGTTCGACTACGTGCGCGGGCCGGCGATCGCGTTGCTGCCGCTGTGGCTGGGCTGGGAGCTGTACAACCTGTTGGCCAACGGCGATGCGGGGATCGGCTTCGATGCGCATGCCGGCGGCCTGGTCACCGGCGCGCTGCTCGGTGCGGCGCTGGTGGCGCTGCGGCAGACCCGCGAAGCCTTCATGCGCGACGAGGCCGTGGCCGCTGCGGACGACCGCTGGGAGCGTGCGCAGCGGCATCTGGGGCGACTGGAGAACCGCGAGGCCGCGTTCCTGCTCGACGAACTCGCCGCCGAGCAGCCGCGCCGCTTCGATGTGGCGCAGGCGCGTTACCGGGTCGCGCGCAATGCCGGCGATGCGCGTGCCGCGCAGGCGCGCGCGATCGAACTGCTGCGCCTGCCGGCGACCACGGCGCAGGAAGCGCAAGCGCAGGCAGCGTTGCTCGGCGACTGCATTGCCGGTGCCATCGCCGTGGACGCGGCGACGCGAGCGCTGCTGTTCGATCGCTGGCTGGCGCTGGGCCGGCTGCGCGATGCCGAAGCGCTGCTGGCACAGGATGCGGCGGTGCCGCGCGCCGAACAGGCGCAGCACTGGTTCCGGCTCGCGCTGGGCCATGGCGAGCAGCAGACGCCCTCGGAGTGGCGCCGCCTGTTGCTCGCGGTGATCGAGCGCTACCCGGATCAGCCGCAGGCGGACAAGGCCCGGTTCCTGCTCGCCAACGCGTGAGTGCCGTTGGCGACGGCATGGCGCCCGGTCGCGCGCCGGTGCTAGGCCGGCGCGATGGTCAGCGCCTTCAGCGCCGCCTGCAACTTGCCGCGTTGCGCCTCGTCCTCGCAGCGCGCGAGCGCGTCCTGCAGCAGCGCGCGCGCCTGTGCGTCGTCGCCGAAGCGCTCGGCCAGCAACAGCGCCGCGCTCAGCGACCAGGCGCCGAATTCCGCCGCCTTGGGCCAGGCGCGCAGGGCGGCGAGCAGGCCGTCGAGCGAGAGCTTGAACTGCCCGGCGAGCTGCGCGCGCTCGGCCAGCAGCGAGGCCTGTTCCGGCAGCAGCGGGGCGAAGTCGGGATCGGTGTCGAGGGCCTCGCGCAGCAGCGCCAGTGCGCGCCGCTCCTGCTTTTCCTGCAGCAGGCGATTGATGTACTGGCGGGTGTGGTCGCGGCGGTCGTCGGCGCGTCCGCCGTTGCGCAGCAGGCGCTGGTACAGCTCGTGCACCGCCAGGCTGACCGCGCGCGAGCGCACTTCGCCGCGCAGCAGCTGCAGCGCCTCGGGCGCGTGGCCGTCGCGCACGAACTGTTCGGCTTCGTCGAGCACGCGCTGGTCCGGATCGTGGCGGCCATGCGTGGCGTCGTCGCCGGCGGCCGGTTCGTAGCCCAGCACCTCGTGGTACTGGTAGACCAGATAGCCCATCAGATGGAAGGCGGCGAACAGGCCCCAGATCGTCACCACCCCGACCGCCAGGTCGCTGACCAACGGCGGCAGGTAGTGCTGCAGCCATCGGGCCGCGGTCAGCGCGCTGGCCTGGATCACGAACAGCAGGCCGAACGCGGCCAGGTACGGCCAGCCGATGCGCAGCGCCAGGCCGATCGACACGGCCGGATTGAGCGCGCGGCGCAGGCTGCCGTCGATGGCCAGCGAGATCAGGAAGCCGGGCTGCAGCAGCACCACCGCCAGCAAGGTCAGCAGGCCGACGGCCGGGCCGGCGAGCAGCGCCGCGGCGGCGACCACCGCGCCGAGCACGATCATCAGCGCCAGCAGCCGCAGCACCACCCCGTCGCCGATGTCGAAGCCGCGCTCGGGCGCATCCATGTATCCGTCGGCGGTATGCCGCAGGATCTCGAAGGCGTATTTGTAGATCGCCAGCGTGGTGACGATGCCGATGATCCAGCCGATGCCCGGCAGCATTCCCAGCAGGCGGCACAGGGTCAGCGCGATCAGTGCGAACAGCGCGCCGCCGTGCAGCGGATACAGCGCGATGGCGCGGGTGCGCGCCCAGAAAGGTTCGGGTGTGCTTTGGCGCGCGCGGCTTGCGCCGGCGCGATGACGGTCTTCCATGACGCCCCCTGCGTTCAATGTGCGCCGATTGTGCGACGCGCCAGGCGGGCGTGCAATCGGGGCGCGCTGGCGCGTTGGTCCGGGCGAGGTCGTGCCGAGCAAGGTGCCTTTAAGTCCTTCATGCATCGCGCTCGCGGCGCCAATGCGTGGTCGCGATGTGGCACAGGTGCGCAGCGCAAGCCGGGCAAGATCAGTTCGCGGCGTGCACTGTTGCACTGGGCTGGGCGCTGCGGCGGACACGGCGTGTCCTGGGTGGACTCGCTGCTGTGGCTAGAATGGGCGCTCCACGGCGACTGCCGGCATTCCCAGACGGCAATCCGCTGCGGGCGCCGGCACCGACGCCAGCTCAACGCATGGAGTGTCGCTTGAACCCATCCGCCACAGGCAATCCGCGTGTGCGTATCGAAAAGGTCGAGGTGCTGTCCGACAACTGGTACGTGCTGCGCAAGGTCACCTTCGATTTCCAGCGCAGCGACGGCAGCTGGCAGACGCTGTCGCGCGAGGCTTACGACCGCGGCAACGGCTCCACCATCCTGCTCTACAGCCGCGCCAAGCAGACGGTGA
Organism: Xanthomonas sp. SI; assembly: GCF_014236855.1. Classification (NCBI taxonomy): domain Bacteria; kingdom Pseudomonadati; phylum Pseudomonadota; class Gammaproteobacteria; order Lysobacterales; family Lysobacteraceae; genus Xanthomonas; species Xanthomonas sp. SI. The sequence goes on along the minus strand of NZ_CP051261.1, from coordinate 3,327,162 downwards.
TGCTGACCCGCCAGTTCCGGTTGCCGACGCTGCTCAACGGCAATCCCGACGGCATGCTGATCGAAGCCTGCGCCGGGCTGCTCGACCAGCACGATGCGCAGACCTGCATCCGCAAGGAGACCGAAGAGGAAACCGGCTACCGGATCGAGAACGTGCGCAAGGTGTTCGAGGCGTTCATGAGTCCGGGCTCGGTCACCGAAAAGCTGTATTTCTTCGTGGGCGAGTATTTCGATCGCGACAAGGTCGGCACGGGCGGCGGCGTTGCCGCCGAGGGCGAGGAGATCGAGGTGCTGGAACTGGCGCTCGACGTGGCGCTGGCGATGATCGAATCCGGCGAGATTGCCGATGGCAAGACCATCATGTTGTTGCAGTACGCCAAGCTGCATGGGGTGCTGGGGTAGGGCGTTTTTTTAGTGGTTCTGTATGTGTTTGGGATTGGCTGCGGACAGCCTCGGGCTATCGGCCGCGCCGGTTTCCTCGGGGAATCCTGTCGCGGCTGAAGCCGCTCCTACAGGTGGGGTGTCGGGATCTGAAATGTATTGGCCGTGTCCGCAAGGCGCGCGCATCGTCGCGCCACCGGCCTTGCCATCCGCCCGCACTCAGCGCTTGCCGCCGAAGATGCTGCCGAAGATGCCGCGCACGATCTGCTGGCCGATGCGGTTGCCGACAGTGCGCGAGGTCTGCTTGGCCATCGTCTCCAGCATGCCCTGGCGGCGCTTGGTGCCGAACACCGCGTCCTTGACCGCCTGGCCGAAGCCGCTGTCCTGCGCGTCGTCCTGCTCGCGGGTGCGCGCCGCCGGTGCCGCAGTCTTTTCGGCCACCTGCTCGACCCGGCGCGCCAGCATTTCCGCCGCCGAATCGCGGTTGACCGCGGTGTCGTAGCGGTTGCCGACCACGCTGGCGGCGCGGACCTGCGCACGCTCGGCGTCGGAGATCGCGCCCATCCGGCAGCGCGGCGGCGCGATCAGGGTCTGCTGCACCGGCATCGGCACGCCCTTGTCCTGCAGCGTCGAGACCAGGGCCTCGCCGGTGCCGAGCTGGGAAATGGCCTTGGCCACGTCCAGCTTGGGATTGGCGACGAAGGTCTCGGCGGCGGTGCGCACCGCTTTCTGGTCGCGCGGGGTGTAGGCGCGCAGCGCGTGCTGCACGCGGTTGCCGAGTTGGCCGAGGATGTTGTCCGGCACGTCGTCGGGGAACTGCGAACAGAAGTACACGCCCACGCCCTTGGAGCGGATCAGCCGCACCACCTGCTCGATGCGCTGCACCAGCGCCGGCGGCGCGTCGTCGAACAGCAGGTGCGCCTCGTCGAACACGAACACCAGCTTGGGCTTGTCCAGGTCGCCCACTTCCGGCAATTTTTCGAACAGCTCCGACAGCAGCCACAGCAGGAAGGTGGAGTACAGGCGCGGCTTGAGCACCAACTGCGCGGCGGCGAGGATGCCGATCACGCCGCGGCCGTCGCTGCCGACCCGCATCAGTTCGGCCAGGTCCAGCGCCGGTTCGCCGAAGAAGCCTTCGCCGCCGTCCTGCGCCAGGCGCAGCAGCGCGCGCTGGATCGCCGCCACCGACGGTGCGCTGACCAGGCCGTATTCGGTGGAGACGTCCTTGCGCTGCTCGACCACCAGCGCCAGCAAGGCGCGCAGGTCGTCCAGGTCGAGCAGCAGCAGGCCGCGGTCATCGGCCAGCTTGAACACGATGTCGAGCACCCCGGCCTGGGTGTCGTTGAGTTCCAGGATCCGCGCCAGCAGGGTCGGCCCCATCTCGCTGACGGTGGTGCGCACTGGGTGCCCGAGCTGGCCGTACAGGTCCCAGAACACCACCGGGTTGGCGGCAGGGGCGTAGTCGGCCACGCCGATGTCCCTGGCGCGCTGCAGCACCTTCTCGCTGCCGTCGCCGGCCACCGCCAGCCCGGCCACGTCGCCCTTCACGTCGGCCATGAACACCGGCACGCCGATCCGCGAGAAGCCCTCGGCCAGGGTCATCAGGGTCACGGTCTTGCCGGTGCCGGTGGCCCCGGCGACCAGACCGTGGCGATTGCCCAGGCGCGGCTGCAGCAGCACTGCGATGTCGTCGGTCAGGCCTTTGCCCAGCAGGATCGGGTCCATGAACAGCTCCGCGGTGAGGTGGGCGGATTCTAGGCGTTCGCGCCGGCGCCCGCTCGCGGCGAGGGCGTCAGGGCCGCGGTTTGCCTGGCCTGAGCGATGAACGGATGCCCCGCCGGCGCGGTACCGGCGCGTGCCCGACCTTGCCGCGATGTGACAGCGGCGGCTACCCTGCGGCCTTTCCGTCGCCGCGTCCCATCATGCCCCTTTCGTTCCGTATCACCCATGGATGGCCCGCCGTGGCTGCCTTGGCGCTGGCTTGCGCCGCGCCTTCTGCCCACGCCGAACGCGTCTCCACACGCGACAAGGCCGCCATCGCCGTCCTCGACCAGCGCCTGGCGGCGGCCGAGAAACGCTACAACGACGCGATGGTGCTGGTCGGCAACAGCGACCCCAAGGGCACTCAGGAAAGCGACGCGGCGCTGGAGGACATCGAGGACGTGGTCGATGCCTGCATCAAGCAGCGCGGCTGCCAGGTCGGCACCTACCTGAGCGCGTACAAGCGCCTGCTCAAGGCCAAGGCCGACGCGCAGGGCGCGGCGACCGATGCCGATGCGAGCGACGATGACGCCATGCCGCTGCAGGCCGATCCTGACCACATCAGTCCGCTGGCCGCCAATGTGCCGGAAGCGGCGCGCGCGGCGAGCCTGCTCAACGACCAGCGCCATGCCTTCGACGCGATGGTCGAATACAACCCGGCGGTGCAGGCCGGCATCCGCCGCTGGCTCACCGACATGCGCCCGTCGCTGATGAACAGCTACGAGAACTACCAGAACCTGCGCGCGATCATGTGGCCGGAATGGGAAAAGCGCGGGCTGCCGGAGGCGCTGCTGTTCGGCATCATCGCCAAGGAATCCAATGGTCGCGTGCACGCCAATTCGCGGGTCGGCGCCGCCGGGCTGATGCAGTTCATGCCGGCCACCGGGCGCCGCTTCGGGCTGGGCCCGGACGGCACCGGCTTCGATACCCGCTACGACGCGCGCAGCGCCGCCGAGGCCAGCGCGGTGTACATCAACGAGCGCATGGCCGAGCTCAACCGCAGCATCGAATTGTCGCTGGCCGGCTACAACGGCGGCGAGGGCCGTGCCGCGCGCGTGTACAACCAGATGCAGGGGCGCAGCTTCTGGGATGCCCAGGTGTACAACCAGTTCCCGGCCGAGACCAAGGACTACGTGCCGATGGTGATCGCCGCGGCGTGGATCTTCCTGCACCCGCAGCAGTACGGGGTGGCGTTCCCGAAGATCAACGCGCAGCCGGCGACGCTGCGCCTGGCCAAGTCCACCACGATCTACGAGCTGACCATCTGCCTGGGCAGCGACGGCACCCGCGACGGCTACATGCGCGCGCTGCGCAACCTCAACCCGCGCTATGAACCCGATGGCTGGATCCCGGCCGGGGTCACCATCAACGCCACCACCAAGATCGTCGGCCTGTACAACCGCTATTGCGTCAGCGGCCCGCGTGCCGACCTGGCGCGCGCGCTGATCACCGCCGACGTCAACGCCGCGATCCGCAGTAACACGCCCGTGGTCGCCGATCCCACCGGCAACGTGGCGGTGGGCGACGTGACCCCGGTGGCCGGCGTGCCGACCACCATCGCCACCGGACGCCCGGCGCCGGTCAAGCCCAAGCCCAAGCAGGTGCGCAGCTACCGCGTGGCCAAGGGCGACACGCTGGGCCGCATCGCCGACCGCTACAGCTGCGACATCAAGCAGTTGGCCAAGGCCAACGGCCTGCGCGCGCCGGGCTATGCGTTGAAGCCGGGGCAGTCGCTGAAGATGACCGGCTGCGACAAGTAGCGCTTCCCTTCTCCCATCGGGAGAAGGTGCCCGAAGGGCGGATGAGGGTACGGCGCAGCAGCCAGGCGGGCGACGCTTCCGATAGCAGGGTTAGAACGCAAGCACTGCTGGCGGACGCACCCTCATCCGGCGCTGCGCGCCACCTCCCGAGGGGAGAAGGAGCGTGCGCGCATGCAACGCGTGGTGATGGTCCAGCCGCGCGCACATCAGAAGCGGAGCCATGATGTCCCTCTCCCGTCGGGAGAGGGGTTGGGGTGAGGGTACGGCAGCACCGGGAATGCAAGGCCGCCGGGCGCGCTGTTACCGCCCCAATACCCGCGCGACGATGGAGGAAGCGCCCTGTGTGCCGAGCGTTTAACTGAGTCGGACCGGCGCTTCCGCTGCCAGCGCCAGATCGAGCGTCGCCATGGTTGTCCGCGGCAGCACGATCACGGTGCAGCCGTAATTGAAATCGTGCCGCGCCGCAGGACAAGGACGGCGCCCCTGCGTGCGTCGCGCCGCCGTGCGTCAGCTTTGCATCCGCCTGGCGAGCGCCTGCCCGAGCCGGACCGCGGTTTCCGCCGCCAGTGCCGGATCCAACTGCGCCACCCCCGGCGGCAACAGCACGATCACGGTCGAACCGTAGTTGAAGCGGGCCATCTCCGCGAACCGCTCCAGCACGATGCCCTTGCCACGCCAATCCTTGCGGGTGATACGGTCGCCGTAGCGTGGGATTTCCACGCCGCTCCACACCGTTTCCACGCCGCTGACCAGCAGCGCGCCGACCATCACCGAGGCCATCGGCCCGAACTCGGTGTCGAAATGGCAGACCAGACGCTCGTTGCGCGCGAACAGCCGCGGCACGTTGCGCACGGCGTCCGGGCCGACGCTGAACAGCCGTCCCGGCACGTGCACGGTCTCGCGCAGGGTGCCGGTCCAGGGCATGTGCACACGGTGGTAGTCGCGCGGCGACAGGTACACGGTGGCGTACAGGCCGTTGGCAAACGGCGCGGCCGCGGCCTCGTCGCCGAGCAGCTCGGCAGCGGTGAACGACTGGCCCTTGGCCTGGAAGATGCGCCCGTCCTGGATCGGGCCGAGCTGGCTGATGCGGCCGTCGGCCGGCATCAGCAGCGCCTGCGGGTCCGGATCGGCGACGCGCGCGCCAGGCTTCAGCGCGCGGGTGAAGAAGGCATTGAAGGTCGGGTAGGCGCGCGGATCGGGTTCGGCGGCCTCGGCCAGGTCCACCCCGAAGCGGCGCACCACGGTGTCGATCAGCCATTGCTTCAGCCCCGGCCGCGACGAGTAGGCCAGGCGCCGGGCCAGCGAGGACAGCAGCCGGTGCGGCAGCACGTAGGTCAGCGTGGTCAGCAGGCTCATGGCGCGGTCGCCTTGGTCAGCGCCTGCAGGTCGGCGGCGATCGCCGCCGGCTCGAACGGCGGGCGGATCAGCCCGGTTTGGCGGCCCTGCGGGTCGAGCACCGCGATCGCGGCGGAGTGGTCCATGCTGTAGTCGTTGGGGTTTTCCTGGAAATGCTTGCCGGGCACCTTCTGGAACACGAAGCCCAGCGCGGTGGCGAAACGTTCCAGTTCCGGCACGTCGGCGGTGGCGGCGAGGGTGTCCTTGTGGAAGCCGTGCGCGTAGGCGCCCAGCCGCGCCGGGGTGTCGCGCTCCGGATCGACCGAGACGAACAGCACCCGCGGGCGCAGCGTGTCCGGGATCGATTCCCACTGCTTCTGCGCGCGGGCCAGGTCGGCCAGCGTGGTCGGGCACACGTCCGGGCAGGCGGTGAAGCCCAGGAACACCAGCGTCCAGTGGCCTTTCAGCTCGCCGGGCACCAGCGGCGTGCCGTCAGATTGGCGCAGGTGGAAGTCGGGCAGGGCGCGCGGCTGCGGGTACAGGCGCACGCTGCGGGTCTCGGGCCACGCCGAAGCGCCGCCGCCGAAGTACTTCTGGGCCAGCAGCAGGCCCAGGCCGGCGGCCAGGGCGACCACCAGGACGATGCCGAAGTTGCGGTTGAACATACTGATTTCCCTTGCAACGAACGCTCATGATAGCGGCCGGGCCCCTATAATCGGGGGCCGAATTGCCTTGCCTGTTGCCATGACTGCCGACGCGGCCGCCGAACTCCACACGATCATCGACCTGATCCGCTACGGCACCAGCCGTTTCAATGCCGCCGAACTGAGCTTCGGCCACAGCTACGACAACGCCCTGGACGAAGCCACGCAACTGGTGCTGCACGCGCTGCACCTGCCGCACGACCTGGGCCCGGCCTATGGCGGCGCGCGCGTCACCACGCCGGAAAAGGCGCAGGTGCTGGCGCTGTTCGAGCGCCGTATCGCCGAGCGCATCCCCGCCGCCTACCTGACCGGCGAAGCCTGGTTCGCCGGGCTCAGCTTCAAGAGCGATGCGCGCGCGCTGGTGCCGCGCTCGCCGATCGCCGAGCTGATCGAGGCCGGCTTCGAGCCGTGGCTGGCCGGGCGCGAAGTCAGCCGCGCGCTGGACCTGTGCACCGGTTCGGGCTGCATCGCCATCGCGATGGGCCACTACAACCCGAACTGGCAGGTGGACGCGGTCGACATCAGCGACGACGCGCTGGCCCTGGCCGCGGAGAACAAGGCGCGGCTGCTGGCCGACAACGTCGAGCTGGTCAAGTCGGACCTGTTCGCCGGGCTGGGCGGGCGCCGCTACGAGCTGATCGTGACCAATCCGCCCTACGTCACCCACGCCGAGACCGACGCGCTGCCGCCCGAATACGCGCACGAGCCGGAACTGGGCCTGCGCGCCGGCGACGATGGCCTGGACCTGGCGCTGAAGATCCTGCGCGACGCGCCGGCGCACCTCAGCGAGGACGGCCTGCTGATCTGCGAAGTCGGCGAATCCGAGCGCGCGCTGGTGCAGCTGCTGCCGGAAGTGGATTTCGCCTGGGTCGAGTTCAAGGTCGGGCAGATGGGCATCTTCGCGGTGGAAGCCAGCGAGCTGGTCGCGCACCACGCGCGCATCGCCGACCTGGCCGCGAGCCGGTGAGCCGGCGGCCATGAGCGCGAACAGCTTCGGCACCCTGCTGACCGTCACCACCTTCGGCGAATCGCACGGGCCGGCGATCGGCTGCGTGATCGACGGTTGCCCGCCCGGGCTGGAGCTCGACGCCACCGAATTCGCCCACGACCTGCAGCGCCGCGCCACCGGCAAGAGCCGCCACACCTCGGCACGGCGCGAGGCCGACGAAGTGGAGATCCTGTCCGGGGTCTACGAGGGGCGCACCACCGGCACCCCGATCGGCTTGCTGATCCGCAACACCGACCAGCGCAGCAAGGACTACACCGACATCGCCCGCCAGTTCCGTCCGGGCCATGCCGACTACAGCTACTGGCAGAAGTACGGCATCCGCGATCCGCGCGGCGGCGGCCGTTCCTCGGCGCGCGAGACCACGATGCGCGTGGCCGCCGGCGTGATCGCCAAGAAGTGGCTGGCGCAGCGCTACGGCGTGCGCGTGCGCGGCTACCTGTCCCAACTCGGGCCGGTCCTGCCGCAGGGCTTCGCCTGGGACGCGGTGGAAGACAACGCATTCTTCTGGCCGCATGCGGCGCAGGTGCCGGAGCTGGAAAGCTACATGGACGCGCTGCGCAAGTCCGGCGATTCGATTGGCGCCAAGGTCACCGTGGTCGCCGACGGCGTGCCGCCGGGCTGGGGCGAGCCGATCTACGGCAAGCTCGACGGCGAACTGGCCGCGGCGCTGATGAGCATCAATGCGGTCAAGGGCGTGGAGATCGGCGACGGCTTCGCCGTGGTGGCGCAGAAGGGCACCGAGCACCGCGACCTGATCGCGCCGGACGGCTTTCAGTCCAACCATGCCGGCGGCGTGCTCGGCGGCATCGCCACCGGCCAGCCGATCGTCGCCTCGCTGGCGTTCAAGCCTACTTCCAGCCTGCGCCTGCCCGGCGCCACGGTGGACGTGGACGGGCAGGCGGTGGACGTCATCACCACCGGCCGCCACGACCCCTGCGTCGGCATCCGCGCCACCCCGATCGCCGAGGCGATGATGGCGCTGGTGCTGATGGACCAGGCGCTGCGCCACCGCGCGCAGTGCGGCGACGTCGGCAGCATCGCCCCGCACATCCCCGGCGGTGGCGATGGCTGAGTCGCGGCCACGGGTGTGGGTCAGCCAGCCGCTGTTCGACGATGTCGTCGCACGGCTCGGCGAACATTGCGCGCTGACCACCACCGCGGACGTGACCAAGTATTCGCAGCAGGAGCTGGCCGCGGCGCTGGCGCCGCTGGACGGCGCGCTGGTGACGCTCAACGAGCGCATCGGCGCGGCCGAGATCGCCGGCGCGCCGCGGCTGCGCGCCATCGCCAACGTCGGCGTCGGCTACAACAACCTCGACCTGGACGCGCTCAGCGCGGCGGGCATCGTCGCCAGCAACACGCCCGACGTACTCACCGAAACCACCGCCGACCTCGGCTTCGCGCTGCTGATGGCGGCCGCGCGGCGCATTACCGAATCCGAACGCTGGCTGCGCGAAGGGCAGTGGCGGCAGTGGTCGTTCCAGACCATGCTCGGCGCCGACGTGCACGGCAGCACCCTGGGTATCCTCGGCATGGGCCGCATCGGCCAGGCCATCGCGCGCCGCGCCGCTGGCTTCTCGATGCGCGTGCTGTACCACAACCGCAGCCGCCTGCCGGCCGAGGTGGAGCGTGCGCACGCTGCCGAGTACGTCGGCTTCGACGAACTGCTGGTGCGCGCCGACCACCTGCTGCTGGTGCTGCCGTATTCGCCGCAGTCGCACCACATCCTCGATGCCGCCGCGCTGGCGCAGATGAAGCCGAGCGCCACCGTGGTGAACATCGCCCGCGGCGGCCTGATCGACGAACTGGCGCTGGCCGACGCGCTCGCGCACGGGCGCCTGGCCGCGGCCGGGCTGGACGTGTACGAAGGCGAGCCGGCGGTGCACCCGGAACTGCTGGCCCTGCGCAACGTGGTGCTGACCCCGCATATCGGCAGCGCCAGTGCGGCCACCCGCCGCGCGATGGTGGCGCTGGCGGTGGACAACCTGCTGGCCGCGCTGGGCCTCGGCGCCGACGCCGGGCGTCCGCCGAATGCGTTGAACCTGGATGCGATCGCGACTGGCGCCGGCAAGGGCGACGGCATCATCGCGGGCAAAAAACGATAGGGAACCTCCGGCGACCTGAGCGGCGCGCTCGGGAGGTTCCCCGAATCCAGCTGGCAGTGCGGCTGTTCCCCCTTTCTCCTACCCGATCGAACAATCTCCCATGAGCAACGAATCCCGTCGTTTCAACGTCGCCGTCGTCGGCGCCACCGGCGCTGTCGGCGAAACCATGCTGAACATCCTCGCCGAGCGCGACTTCCCTATCGCCACCCTGTACCCGCTGGCCTCCGAGCGCTCGGCCGGCGGCCAGGTCGAGTTCAAGGGCCAGAAGGTCACCGTGCTAGACCTGGCCAGCTTCGACCCGACCGGCGTGGACATCGCGCTGTTCTCCGCCGGCGGCGGCATCTCCAAGGAATACGCGCCGAAGTTCGCCGCCGCCGGCGCGGTGGTGATCGACAACTCCTCGGCATTCCGCTACGACGACGACGTGCCGCTGGTGGTGTCGGAAGTGAACCCGGAAGCGCTGAAGCAGCGTCCGCGCGGCATCGTCGCCAACCCCAACTGCTCGACCATGCAGATGTTGGTGGCGCTGGCGCCGCTGCACCGCGAGTACAACATCGAGCGCATCAACGTGGCCACCTACCAGTCGGTGTCCGGCGGCGGCCGTTCGGCATTGGAAGAACTGGGCAAGCAGACCGGCCAGTTGCTCAACTTCCAGGCGATCGACCCGCAGCGCTTCCCGGTGCAGATCGCCTTCAACCTGATCCCGCACATCGACGATTTCCTGGAGAACGGCTTCACCAAGGAAGAGATGAAGCTGGTCTGGGAAACGCGCAAGATCCTCGGCGACGACAACATCCAGGTGAACCCGACCGCGGTGCGCGTGCCGGTGTTCTACGGCCACTCCGAAGCGGTGGCGATCGAGACCACGCGCAAGGTCAGCGCCGAGCAGGCGCGCGCGCTGCTGGCCGCGTCGCCGGGCGTGGAAGTGGTCGACGAGCGCAAGGCCGGCGGCTATCCGACTCCGGTCACCCACGCCTCCGGCAACGACGCGGTCTACGTCGGCCGCATCCGCGAAGACATCTCGCATCCGCGCGGCCTCAACCTGTGGATCGTCTCCGACAACATCCGCAAGGGCGCCGCACTCAACGCGGTGCAACTGGCCGAGCTGGTGGCGCAGGAAGGCTGAGCGCTATCTCCCCTCTCCCTGCGGGAGAGGGGCCGGGGGTGAGGGTGCGGGGCGAAGCCCTCGCACTGTTTCGATCCCACGAGGCTTCGCCCGTACCCTCATCCGCCCCTGCGGGGCACCTTCTCCCAAAAAGGGGGCCGTGGTCCCGGTGGGAGAAGGGAGGGTTGCCCGAGCGCGCAACACAACAACCGAAGCCAAGACCCCCTCTCCCATCGGGAGAGGGGTAGGGGTGAGGGTACGGGGCGAAGCCCTCGCACTGTTTCGATCCTACGAGGCTTCGCTCGTACCCTCATCCGCCCCTACGGGGCACCTTCTCCCGGTGGGAGAAGGGAGGGCTGCCTGAGCGTGCAGCACAACAACCGAAGCCAAGACCCCCTCTCCCATCGGGAGAGGGTTAGGGGTGAGGGTACGGGGCGAAGCCCTCGCGATGCCCGATAGCACGCGTGATACCCGTACCCTCATCCGCCCCTGCGGGGCACCTTCTCCCGATGGGAGAAGGGGAGCAAGGCGACGCGTTGCTGCAAGGCTCCGTCGCACAGCCTCGTAGACGAACGCCACAATCCAAAGGGCAACGGCTATATTGCACGCCATGACACCAAGGGCAGGGGCGTGATGCGCCTACAACCACGCTTCTTCCGCCGCCGCCATGGCGGCGAAGGCACTTCCATTGCACTCGGCACGAGCCGCGGCTGGCGCGCGGCGTGCGCGCTGCTGTTGCTGGCCTGCAGCCAGGCCGCGCTGGCGCTGGGACTGGGCGACATCCGCGTCCTGTCCAAACCCGGCCAGCCGTTCCTGGCCGAGATCCCGGTGATCTCCAACGAACCGGGCGAGCTGGAAAACGCACGCGTCGCGCTGGCCTCGCCGGCGACCTTCGCCCGGGTCGGGTTGGAGCGCCCGGACGGCCTGGTCGGCAGCCTGCAGTTCCGCTTCGCGCAGACCAACCAGGGCCGCGCGGTGATCCGCGTCAGCAGCCAGATGCCGGTGGAGGTGCCGTCGCTGAGCTTCCTGATCGAGGTCGATTGGGGCCAGGGCCGATTGATCCGCGAATATTCGGCCTTGCTCGACGCGCCCAACACCGCCGCGGCGATCGACGCGCCGGCGATCGATGCCCCGGCCGCCGCCGCGCCGTCCGACCGCATCGTCCGCAGCGAGCCGTTGCCGGCGCCGGCAACGGCGCCGCCAGCGGTCGTCAACAGCCCGCCGCCTGCGCTGTCGGCCGCGCCCGCCACGCCGGTCCGCAGTGCCCCGGCACCCACTGCGGCGCCGGGCGATGCGCTGGCGCCGGTGCAGCGCGGGCAGACCCTGTCACAGATCGCCGGGCAGCTGGCGCGCAGCGGCGGCCACTCGCTGGACCAGACCATGGTCGCGCTGCTGCGCGCCAACCCGGATGCGTTCATCCGCGGCAACGTCAACCTGCTCAAGCAGGGCGCAGTGTTGCGCACGCCGCGTCAGGAAGAACTGGCCAGCATCGATGCCGCTGCGGCCACCGCCATCGTCCGCGAACAGGCCGCGCAATGGCGCCAGGCGCGTGCGCCAGTGCCGCAGCCGGCACAGGCGCAGCAGGCCGATGCGCCTGCGCCGGCGGCCGCCAAACCCGCCGCCGCGACGGCCACGGCGGCGTCGGGCGCACGCCTGGAAATCGCGCCGGCGGTGCCGGCGCAGCGCGACAACGCAGGAACCAAGTCCGGCACCGGTGCCGGCGACGAGGGAGACATGGTGGCGACTCAACAATTGCAGCAGGCGCGCGAAGATCTCGCGGCACGCGATGCCGAGGTCCAGGAACTGCGCTCGCGGGTCGAACAGCTGGAAAAGCTCAAGGCCCAGCAGCAGCAACTGATCGCACTGAAGGACAGCGACCTGGCCGCGGCGCAGAAGCGCCTGGCGCAATCCGGGCAGACCCAGGCGCAGGCGCAACCCGCGCCGGCTACGGCCTCCAGCGGCTGGCCGCTGTGGCTGTGGGGCGGGCTGGCGCTGCTGGTGCTGGGCATCGGCGCGTTGTTGCTGTCGCGCCGACGCAAGCCTTCGCCGTTGCCGCCGCTGCCGCGGCACGGCTACGACGCGGCGGAACTGGCCGCGGCGGTGCCGGTGGTGGCGCATCGCGAGGTGGACGCGCCGGACCTGCCGCCGCTGGACGAACACGAGCGCGAGGTGGCCGAAGACGCGGCCGCCGAAGACCGGGCATACCAGGACCACGCATTCGAGCGCGAGCTTGCCGGGCATGCGCCGCGTCACGACGACGTCGATGCCGATGCCGACGCCGCGCCTGCCGCGGAGCATGCGCAGTTCGCGCTACGGCCCGATGCCGAGGTCGCACCGCTGACGCAGGCGCCGCTCGACGCCGACGAACCATGGCGGCAGCCGCCGTCGGCGCCGACGCCGGTCGCGCCGGTGGTGGCGGAACGCCAGGAGCCGACCTGGCACCAGGGCGATCTGTCTGCCGCCGCCGAATCGAGCGTCGAACCGGAGCCCACGTATCCGCCGATCGGCCGCGAGCGCCTGGAGCTGGCAGTGGCCTACATGGACCTGGGCGACAACGAAACCGCGCGCACTCTGCTGACCGAAGTGGCGGCCGGCGGCGATCCGGCGGCGCGTGCCGAAGCCCAGCAACTGCTGGCCCGCTTGAGCTGATGCGCGCAGGCGGCGTGCGGCGCAGTCGCCGCCGCGCTGCCTCGACAGGGAATGCGACGATGCGCGAACACCTCCTCGACCTTGCGGTGATGCCGCCGACACGCCGCCAGGCGCTGTCCCGGCTGGCGCGCGAGGCAAGCATGGCGGCGCCGGGGACCTGCATCGCGGCTGCGCTGTTGCCGCGGTTGCGCCCGCCCGCGGCGAGCGCCGCTGGGCCTCGCACGAACCCATATGCGCTAGCGTGCCGCAGCGCAGCGCCATGGCCGCTGTGGCCCGCATTGCGCGTTGTGACGGAGTAGGGCGCGATGCGTTATGCGCTGGGCGTGGAATACGACGGCAGCGAGTTCCAGGGCTGGCAGCAGCTCGGCGAATCCGGCGGGCCGAGCGTGCAGGCGGCGCTGCAGGCGGCGCTGTCGTCGGTGGCCGATACGCCGGTGAGCGTGGTCTGCGCCGGTCGCACCGACGCCGGCGTGCACGGCGAATGCCAGGTCGTGCATTTCGATTGCGATGCGCCACGCGCGCCGCGCGGCTGGATGCTTGGCGCCACCGCGCGCTTGCCGGCGTCGGTGTGCGTGCGCTGGTGCGTGCCGGCCGCGGACGATTTCCATGCGCGCTTCTCGGCGCGCGCGCGGCGCTACCGCTACCGCCTGCTCAACCGCCAGGTACGCCCGGCGCTGTACCGGCAGACCCTGAGCTGGGAGCGGCGGCCGCTGCAGGCCGAGGCGATGCATGCCGCCGCGCAGGCGTTGCTGGGCGAGCAGGATTTCAGCGCGTTCCGCAGCATCCAGTGCCAGGCGCTGCATGCGCGGCGCGAGCTGCAGGCGATCGCGGTGACCCGAATCGGCGAGGTCGTCGAGGTCCAGGTCCAGGCCAATGCATTCCTTCATCACATGGTGCGCAATATCGTAGGCTCCTTAATCATGGTAGGAACGGGCGAGAAGCCGGTTTCCTGGATCGGCGAACTGCTTGCCGGGCGCGACCGCAGCGTCGCCGGCCCGACGGCGCCGCCGCAGGGACTGGTCTTCGTCGGTCCTCTCTACCCCGATATCTGGAAGCTACCGGCCGAGGTCACCCTATGAATCGAACCCTGTATCGCACCCGCATCAAGTTCTGCGGCATGACCCGTGCCGGCGACATCCGCCTGGCGGGCGAACTTGGGGTGGATTCGGTGGGATTCGTGTTCGCCCACGGCAGCCCGCGGCGGGTGGCGCCGGCCGAGGCCCGCGCGATGCGCCAGGCCGCCTCGCCGATGGTCGACGTGGTCGCGCTGTTCCGCGACAACCCCAAGGACGAGGTGCGCGAAGTGCTGCGCACGGTGCGGCCGACCCTGCTGCAGTTCCATGGCGACGAGGACGACGGCTTCTGCCGCGGTTTCAACCTGCCGTACCTGAAAGCGGTACCGATGGGCGGCAGCGACATCAACGCACGCACCCTGCAGTTGCAGTACCCGAACGCGGCGGGCTTCCTGTTCGACAGCCACGCCCCGGGCGAGAGCGGCGGTTCCGGCAAGACCTTCGACTGGACGCGCCTGCCCACCGGCCTGCACCGGCCGTTCCTGCTGGCCGGCGGCATCACCTCCGACAACGTGTTCGACGCGATCATCGCCACCTTGCCGTGGGGCGTGGACGTGTCCAGCGGCATCGAGAGCCAGCCGGGCATCAAGGACGGGCACAAGATGCGCAAGTTCGTCGAGGAAGTGCGCCGCGCCGATTGCCACGAGTTGAACACCAACTGCTAGAGCGGACTGCGCCGCCACGCTAGGTCGTCAAGGCCGCGTACGCAGCAGTATGGCTGCGCAATCGGCCGCTCCGCGCGCCGCCAGATCCAGACGCGCCACCGCCATGGCGCTTGCGCGCCGCGCTGGGTGCGGTCACGCCTTTATCGTATGATCCGGGCCAGGGGTCGGTCGGCGATGCCGCGCCGCGCGTGATGCGCGCTGCCGGCCGATGAGGATGAAGCGACAGCGCACGCGCCTGATGGCGATGTGCGCTGCCCGCACAGGGATGGATGAGGGAATGGCCGAGTTCTTGAGCGTCGCACTGGGGTTTCCCACGCTGCCGTACAGCATTTTGCTGGGATTCTCGGCGATCTATTGGCTGCTGGCCGCGACCGGCATTGCCGATCACCACCTCGCCGACGGGCATCTGCATCTGCATGTGGATGGCGCGCACGGCGCCGAGCACGGCCTGCATGGCATTTCCGGCATCTTCGC
Organism: Xanthomonas sp. SI; assembly: GCF_014236855.1. Lineage (NCBI taxonomy): Bacteria > Pseudomonadati > Pseudomonadota > Gammaproteobacteria > Lysobacterales > Lysobacteraceae > Xanthomonas > Xanthomonas sp. SI. The sequence goes on along the minus strand of NZ_CP051261.1, from coordinate 3,312,142 downwards.
GCGGCTCGGCCTGGGCGGTGCGCCGCTGATGCTGGTGGTGGCGTTGCTGTCGTTCTGGGCCTGGACCGGCACCTATTTCGCGCATCTGTTCCTGCTGCAGGGGGTGCCGGACGGGGTGCGCTGGGGCCTGGGCAGCGCGGTCGCGCTGCTGGCGCTGGTGCCGGCGGTGCCGCTGACCTCGTGGATGCTGCGGCCGCTGCGGCGCCTGCTGCTGAAGCTGCGTCCGGTCGCGCAGCAGTCGCTGCTCGGCAAGGTCGGGGTGATCGCCTCGCCGCGCGTCGATGCCGGCAGCGGCTACGCCAATGTCGACGACGGCGGCGCCGGACTGGTGCTGCAGGTGCGCGCGCCGTCCGGCAGCCAGTACCTGCGCGGCGAGCGCGTCGTGCTGGTCGACTACGTGCATGCGCACAATCATTACCTGGTGGCCCGCGAGCAGGATCAGCCGGGTTCGCCGTTACCCCACAGCCTGATTGCGGGCGATAAGGAGATCCACCGATGAGTTTTGCGACGATGGCGCCGTTTCTGATCGGCGTCGGCATCCTGCTGGTGCTGCTGCTGGGATTGGCTGGCCTGTTCAAGGCGTTCTACCGCAAGGTCGACCAAGGCGTGGCATTGATCGTCAACGACATGAGTTCGACGCCGAAGGTGCATTTCACCGGCGCGCTGATCGTGCCGGTGCTGTACCGCGCCGAGCTGATGCGGATCAGCCTGATCACCCTGCAGGTCGATCGCCGCGGCAAGGAAGGCCTGATCTGCCGCGACAACATGCGCGCCGACATCGCGGTCGCGTTCTACCTGCGGGTCAACGAGACCCAGGCCGACGTGCTGCGCGTGGCCAAGGCGATCGGCGCCGACCGTGCCTCTGACAAGCATGCGGTCGACGAGCTGTTCAACGCCAAGTTCTCCGAGGCGCTGAAGACGGTCGGCAAGAAGTTCCAGTTCACCGAACTGTTCGAGAAGCGCCAGGAATTCCGCGATGAGATCATCGCGGTGATCGGCAACGACCTCAACGGTTACGTGCTCGAGGACGTGGCGATCGATTACCTGGAGCAGACCCCGAAGTCGCTGCTGGATCCGCACAACATCCTCGACGCCGAGGGCATCCGCAAGATCACCGAGCTGACCGCCACCCAGAACGTGGTGACCAACGAGCTGGAGCAGAACGAGAAGCTGGCGATCACCAAGAAGAACGTGGAAGCGCGCGAGGCGCTGCTGGCGCTGGAGCGGCAGCAGGCCGAGGCCGAGGCGCGGCAGAAGCGCGAGGTCGACACGATCCGCGCGCGCGAACAGGCCGAGACGCTGAAGGTGCAGGAAGAGCAGCGCCAGCTGTCGGAGAATGCGCGCATCGAGGCGCAGCAGCTGATCGACATCCGCGAGCAGAACCGCATGCGCGAGGTCGAGGTCGCCGAACAGAACCGCCAGCGCGCGGTCGCCATCGAGGTCGAGCGGGTCACGCGCGCGCGCCAACTGGAGCAGGTCACCACCGATCGCGAAGTGCAGCTGCAGGGCGTTGAGCGCGACAAGGTGGTGGAGAACGGCAAGATGGACGTGGCCAACATCACCCGCGAGCGCATCGCCATCGACAAGACCGTGGCCCAGGAAGAGGAGCGGATCAAGGAAGTGCGCGAAGTGGCCGAGGCCGACCGGCACAAGCAGGTGACGATCCTGGAAGCCGAGGCCAAGGCGCAGGAGCAGCTGGTGCGCCAGGTCAAGGAAGCGCAGGCAAGCGAGACCGCGGCCAAGCATCGTGCGGTCGAACTGACCACCCTGGCGCAGGCCGAACACGAGGCCGCGGGCAAGCAGGCCGAAGCCAAGAAGCTGCTGGCCGACGGCATGCGCGCCGAAAAGGCCGCGCCCGGCCTGGCCGACGCACAGGTCAAGGAAGCCTCGGCGCTGGCGATCGAGAAGGTGGGCATCGCCGAGGCGCGGGTGATCGAGGCCAAGGCCGAAGCCAGCTTCAAGCAGGGCAGCAACGATGCGCGCGTGCTGGCCGAGACGCTGCAGGCCAAGGCGCAGGGCGAGGAACAGATGGGCAAGGCCAAGGCCAGCGCGGCCGAGTCGATCGGCCTGGCCGAGGCGAACGTGGTCGAGAAACGCCTGTTCGCCGAGGCCGAGGGCCTGACCCGCAAGTTCGAGGCGATCGGCGCGCTCAGCGACACCGCGCGCGGCCACGAGGAGTTCCGGATGATGCTCGACACCAGCCTCAAGCAGGCGCTGGCCTCGATCGAGGCCGGCAAGGAAGTGTCCAAGGAAAACGCCGAGGTCATCGCCAGCGCGCTGCGCAATGCCGATATCGACCTGGTCGGCGGCGACGGCGGCATGTTCGAGAATCTGATCAAGGCGGTCTCGCTCGGCAAGTCGATCGAGGGCCTGGCCGACAAGAGCCCGATCGTGCAGGACCTGATGCAGCGCTACCTGGGCGTGGAGCGGCACAAGCCGGTTGCGGCGGAGGGCGCCGTCGCGCTGCCCGTCGCGCAGCCGTGAGCCTGGGCCTGGGCTGATCCGCGCGCGCTGCGCGATCCAGCGGCGGCCACGTGCCGCCGGACCCCGCTGAGAACACGGCGCGCGGCGACGCGCGCCGGCCGCATGCAAGCCGGCAGGAGCCGTTGACGATGGCAGCAACCCAATCCCCGACCGATCCGCAGCCCGAGGGCGCCAATCCGTCCCAGGTCGACCAGGCCGTCGCCCAGGGCGGCGCCTACGATGTGCTGCGCCGGCGCCTGGTCGAGCAGGGCGCGCGCCTGCACGAAGCGGTCGAGGCGCTCAACGCGCAGCGCCTGCAGGAATTCGGCGACAGCCGGCTCGAGGTGGTCGGGCGCTTCCGCATCCGCACCGAAAACAACTGCGTCGGCCGCGACATCGTGCAGGTCGGCCAGGACATGCTGCTGTTCGGCTACAACGTGTTCCTCGGGCTCAAGAACCAGACCCGCATCGAGGACGTGTTCGGCCTGTACCGGCTGGTCGAGGGCGCCGACGGCTACGACGTCAGCCCGATCGACGTGGCCGGCAGTTTCCTCGGCCAACCCGGCTTCGTGCACGACTTCGGCGAGCTGTACGCCTACTACAAGCACGCGCGGCTGCTGCAGCTGATCGTCATCGGCGGCAAGTTGCTGGCGTCGTTCCAGATCGGCGAGCGCAGCGCCGACGTGCGCGTGTTCCGCTGGGCGATCGACAGCGCCGGCGAGCTGACCTACATCGACGCACGCGGCGAACGCGACATCGCGCTGCCGCCGCCGTTCGATTTCGAATGGACCCGCGCCACCCGCGAGATGGCGGTGAACGGCCGCCATTCGCACCTGAACATCCTCGACACCCTGTTCGTGGAAACCATCGGCGGCGACCTGACCATCAAGGTCGAGAACAACACCGAGACCGGGCAGGGCATCTACAGCGAGCCGGTCGAGGACAAGACCCAGTCGCTGGACGACGCGCAGTTCGATTTCGCGCGGGTCGGCACGCTGGTCCTGCTCAAGGTGCTGCCGTACCGCGAGACGCAATGGCGCGGGCTGATCTACAACACGCTCAGCGGCCGCATCGTGCGCAACGACGCCATCGTGCAGGCCTGCGTGCAGCTGCCCGAGGACCACGGCATCATCTTCCCCGGCGGCTATTACCTGCAGAACGGCGATCACAAGGCGTTCGACGCGGCGATGGACGGCATGCAGTTCAAGCGCGCGATCCGCTCGCCCAACGGCGAGGACGTGCTGTACATCTTCTACGAGCGCGAAGGCGGCAAGTCGGCGCTGTTCGTCTACAACACCATCCGCCGCGCGCTGCAGAACCCGGTGTTCGGCCATGGCTATGCGCTGTTGCAGGACGGGCGCATGGTGCTGTTCCATGCCGAAGGCACCGAGCCGACCCGGATCCATCCGATGCAGGTCTGGCAGACGCCATTCAGCAGCGACGAATTCGCCGCGCGCCGCACGCCGGGCAACAGCTTCCTCGGCCGCATCGGCAATGCCGAACTGGTGCGCGGCATCTCCAACCTGTTCGGGCTGGCGCGCGCGATCGAGCACGACGAGGTCTCGGTGCAGCGCTACGAGCTGCTGGTCGAGGACGCGCGGCGCCTGTTCGACGCCCACCACTGGCTGGACGACGAACACTGCGGCGGTCTCGGCGGCGTGCTGCGCGGCATCAGCGCCACCGGCGAAGCGGTGCTGGACGAATACGAGAAGGTGCTGTCGATCCGCCAGCAGTCCGAGCAGGCGATGGTCGACGCCGTCGCCGCGCACAAGGCGCTGCTGGCACGGCTGCAGCCAGAAAACTGGACCGGGATCCAGGAGTTCGTCGAGCCGCTCAATGCCATCGCCGCCCAGCGCGGGCAGTTGCTGACGATCCGCGAATACCGCTATATCGATACCGCGGCGATCGATGCGATGGGCGCGGCGCTGCAGCAGGCGCACGAGACGGTCGGCGCGGCCACCGGCCGCTTTCTTGGCAGCGAGACCGCGCTGGCGCCGTTGAACGCACGCCTGGCCGAACTGGACGCGGCGGCGCAGGCGGCGGTTACCGCGCGCACGCTGTCCGAACAGTTGCAGGCGATGCAGGCGCTGTCCAACGACCTGGACCTGCTCTCCGAGCTGATGGCCGGACTCAAGGTCGACGACGCCACCGAGCGCACCCGCGTGGTCGAAACCCTGTCCGAAGTCTATGCGCGGCTCAACCAGGCGCGCGCGCGCGCCGAGCAGCGGCGCAAGACCCTGGGCTCGGCCGAGAGCGTGGCCCAGTTCGCGGCGCAGTTCGCGCTGTTCGGCCAGGCCATCACCAGCGCGCTGTCCTTGTCCACCGATCCCGAGCGCGCCGACGAGCAGCTGTCGCGGTTGCTGCTGCAGCTGGAGGAACTGGAGAGCCAGTTCGGCGAACACGAGCAGTTCCTCGGCGACATCCTCAGCAAGCGCGAAGAATTGATCGAGGCCTTCGACAGCCACAAGCAGGCCTTGCTCGACGAGCGCCAGCGCAAGGCGCGCTCGCTGCTCGACGCCGCCACGCGCATCCTCGATGGCCTGCCCAGGCGCACCGAACGCTTCGCCACGGCCGACGAACTCAATGCCTTCTTCGCCGGCGATCCGCTGATCCTCAAGCTGCGCGAACTGGCCGAACGCCTGCGCGGCTACCGCGACAGCGTCAAGGCCGACGATGTCGAGGCGCGGCTGAAGGGCGTGCGCGACCAGGCGGTGCGCGCCTTGCGCGACCGCAGCGAGTTGTTCGAGTCCGGCGGCAACGTGGTCCGGCTCGGCCCGCGGCACCGCTTCAGCGTCAACACCCAGGCGCTGGATCTGACCCTGTTGCCGCGCGAGGACGGACTGGCCCTGCACCTCACCGGCACCGACTATCTGGAGCCGCTGCACGACGCCGCGCTGGAGGCCACGCGCGCCTACTGGCAGGTGACGCTGGATTCGGAATCGCCGGACCTGTACCGCGGCGAATACCTGGCCGGCAGCCTGCTCGAATCCGCGCTGGCCGGCCGCGACGGACTCGACCTGCCTGGCCTGCAGCAGCAGGCGGCCACGCCCGACGCGCTGGCCCGCAGCGTGCGCGATTTCGCCGCGCCGCGTTATCGCGAAGGCTACGAACGCGGCATCCACGACCACGACGCCACGCGCATCCTGCAGGCCTTGCTGCCGCTGCATCAGGCGGCCGGCACGCTGGTGCATGCGCCGGCCGCGCGCGCGCTGGCGATGGCGTTCTGGGCCGAGCGCCAGCGCGACGCCGCGGTCGCGGCATGGGTCGCGCGGCAAGCCGGCGCCGATGCGATCTTCCGCCTGTTCGGCGCAGGCGAGGGCCGCCAGGCGCTGCAGTCCGAGATGCAGCAGGCGCTGCAGCGCTTCGTCGACGACAGCCTGCTGCCGTTCGATGCCGGCCACGCCGCGGCCGCCGCCGCCTACCTGGCCGCCGAGCTGGCGCTGGGCGAGCCGACCTTCCCGCTCAGCCGCCACGCGCGCGAGTTGCTCGACGCCTTGCATACGCGCTTGGGCGAGGCCGGCCTGCGCGAAGAGTTCGATCGTTCGCTGGAGCGCGTGCGCGGCCAGCTCGCCGCCGGCTGGGCCCTGGCCAGCCATTGGCTGCACGGCCTGTGCCAGGATCCGCGCTTCGTCGCCTATGCCGGCTACGTGCCGGAAGCGGTGGCGATCGTGCTGCTGGCCTCGCGGCTGCGCAGCCAGCACAGCGAGGTGCTGTTGATGACCACGGTGGAGGGCTTGCTCGGCGAGCATCCGCGCATCGAGGGCGGCCGCCTGACCATCGCCATCGACGATTTCCTGGCGCGCCTGCACCGCCACGAGCAAACCTTCGTGCCGGGCTTCCGCCACTACCAGGCCTTGCGCCAGCAGGTCATCGTGCGCGAACGCGAGCAGCTGCGCCTGTCCGAGTTCAAGGCGCGGCCGCTGTCCTCGTTCGTGCGCAACAAGCTGATCAACGAAGTCTATCTGGGCGTGATCGGCGACAACCTGGCCAAGCAGATGGGCACCGTCGGCGAGAACAAGCGCAGCGACCTGATGGGTCTGTTGCTGATGATCTCGCCGCCGGGCTACGGCAAGACCACGCTAATGGAATACGTGGCCAGCCGCCTCGGCCTGGTCTTCATGAAGATCAACGGCCCAGCACTGGGGCACGCGGTGCGCTCGCTGGATCCGGCGCAGGCGCCGGACGCCACCTCGCGGCAGGAACTGCTCAAGCTCAACCTGGCGCTGGAGATGGGCAACAACACCATGCTGTATGTCGACGACATCCAGCACACCCATCCGGAATTCCTGCAGAAGTTCATTTCGCTGTGCGACGGCACCCGTCGCATCGAGGGCGTGTGGAAGGGCCGCACCCGCACCTACGACATGCGCGGCAAGAAGTTCTGCGTGGTGATGGCCGGCAATCCGTACACCGAGTCCGGCGAGGTGTTCAAGATTCCGGACATGCTCGCCAACCGCGCCGACGTCTACAACCTCGGCGACGTGCTCGGCGGCATGGAGGACGCGTTCGTGCTCAGCTACATCGAGAACAGCCTGACCTCCAATCCGGTGCTGGCGCCGCTGGCCACGCGCGAACTGGCCGATCTGTACCTGCTGGTCGAGCGCGCCCGCGGCAAGGAGATTTCCACCAATGCGCTGAGCCACGCCTACAGCGGTGCGGAGATCAACGAGATCGTCGCCACCCTGCAGCGCATGCTGCGCGTGCGCGACGTGGTCTACCGGGTCAACCAGCAGTACATCGCCAGCGCCGCGCAGGACGATCGCTACCGCAGCGAGCCGCCGTTCCGGCTGCAGGGCAGCTACCGCAACATGAACAAGCTGGCGGAGAAGATCTCGCCGGTGATGAACGAGGCCGAGCTGCAGCAGCTGATCTCCGATCACTACCTGGGCGAGGCACAACTGCTGACCAGCGGCGCCGAGGAAAACCTGCTCAAGCTGGCCGAACTGCGCGGCGCGATGGGCGCCGAGGACCTGGCGCGCTGGGAGCAGATCAAGCGCGATTTCCTGCGCAACAAGGCGATGGGCGCGGACGAGGCCGATGTCGGCGGACGCATGGTGGCGCAGTTGGCCGACATCGCCAGCGGCCTGCAGGTGCTGCGCGACGAACCGGCATCGGCGCAGCAGCGCTGGGAGCAGATGCTGGCGCTGCTGCAGCAGGTGTTGGCCGAGCGCGAGCGTGCGCTGCCGGCCCCCGCCGTTTCCGAATCCGCTTCCGCGCCGCCGCCTGCCTCCCCGCCGGCGCCCGAACTGCAGCCGTTGCTGGACGCGCTGGCGCGCTCGCACGAAGGCCACGCCCAGGCCGGGCAGGCGCTCGCGGGCCTGGCCGAGGCGGTCCGCGCCTATCTGCGCGAGCCGGTCACGCCGGCCGCGGTCGCGCCGCGCGAGCGCCGCCCGCGCACGCTGGCCGAACGCCAGCTCGACGAAGCGCTGGCGCGGCATTTCTACGGCGAGGCCGGGGCCGCGCGCGGTGACGATCCGGAGCCCAGCCCGGCGTGAGCGCGGACACCGCCCCGGCGCTGCCGCAGCCGCCTGCCGCGCCGCTGCAGATGGGCGACGCCCAGGCCGCGGCGAGCTACGCGGCGCCGTTGCTGGACGCCGTCGGCCAGGTGCTGGCGCAGCGCGATACCGCAGCCGATGGCGGTGCCGCATTGGTCCGCGAGCTGGAGCACATCCAGCAGGCGCTGCAAGCGCGCGATCCGCAGCGCATCCGTCGCGCCAGCGGCGTGCTCGGGCGGCTGCTCGGGCGCGACCTGGAAGCGCAGGCCGAGGCCGAAACACTCAGTTCGCAGATGGGCGTGGTGCTGCTGCGCGCCGACCAGCAGGCGGCCGGATTGCAGCAGCGTCTCGATGGGCATGGCGCGATGGCTGCCGCCGCGGATGCCGGCGTCGCCGCGCTCGAACGCTGGATCGCCGCCGTGTCGGTGCCGGCCAGCGGCACGCAACTGGCCGAGGCCTGGAGCCGGCGCCTGGATCACCTGCAGCGCGTCGCCGTCGCCTGGCGGCTGGAGGCCGCGCAGTGGCGCCTGCTGCAACAGCAGGGCAACGAGTTGCTGCAGCGCTATCGGCATATCCGCGAGGTGCTGCTGCCGGCATGGCGCCAGGCCGAGTCGGCGCTGCAGGCGGCGCATGGCGCGGCCCACGCCACCCGCGCCGCGCAGGCGCAGCAGCGCATCCTGGCCGAACTCCAGGCGATGCGGGCTAGACTGCGCTGAGCCTGCGCCCGAGCCGCCGCGTCCCGCTATCGAAGGAGAGAAGCACGATGACCCAGGAAAATCCGCTGCTGCCGCAGGTTGCGCCGGCCACACCCGATGCGGCCGAGCTCAAGGCCCTGGGCCTGGTGGCCGACGATCGCGAGCAGATCGCAGCGCTTGCGCAGGGGCTGCGCGAGGTGGCCCCGGGCAGCCTGCACCTGTTCGGCAGCGAGGTCGCCGCGCATACCGCGGCCTTTTCCAGCCAGTTGCTGGAGCAGGTACGCAACCGCGATCTCGAAGCCACCGGCGACAAGCTCGGCGAGGTGGTGCGGATCGCGCGCGCGCTGAAGCTGGACCAGCTCGGCGAACGCTCGCGGGTGCCGCTGATCGGCGGCCTGATCGACCGGCTGCGCGCCTCCAAGGGCGAGCTGGTGCAGAAATTCAGCGACACCAACCGCCAGATCGAACAGTTGCTGCGCGATGTCGGTGCGCAGCAGACGAGCCTGAGCCAGCGCGTGGGCGAGTTCGATCGCATGCATCAGATGGTGCAGGCCGAACGCCGCGAGCTGGGCTTGCACGTGGCTGCCGGCAAGCTGCGACTGGCCGAACTGCAGCACCAGCATCTGGCGCTGGCGGGGCAGGACGATCCGCAGGCGCGCGGACAGCGCGCCGAGATCGACACCGCCATCCGCCTGCTCGACAAGCGCGTCGGCGACCTGCAGGTGATGCAGCACGCCGCCGACCAGGCGCTGCCGATGATCCGCCTGATCCAGGCCAACGCGCTGCAGTTGATCGAGAAGTTCAACACCGTGCGCGACATCACCATCCCGTCGTGGAAGCGCCAGTTCGCGATCCAGCTGTCGCTGAGCGAGCAGCAGAACGCGGCGGCGCTGTCCAACGCCATCGACGACGCCACCAACGACATCATGCGCCGCAACGCCGAACTGATGCGGCAGACCTCGGTGGACACCGCGCGCGCCAACCAGCGCGCGGTGATCGACATGGACACGCTGCGCCACGTACACGAGCAGTTGATCGCCACGGTGGAAGAAGTGCGCGAGATCCACCGCGACGGCATGCAGCAGCGGCGCGCGGCCGAGGTCGAACTGGCGCGGTTGCGCGACGAGCTGCAGCAGCGCCTGGCCGCGCCGACCCCTGCCGGCTGACGCGGTCGCGCCGACCGCGCGCAGCGGCCGATGCCTTTCAGCAGCCGGGGAGCCCCTGTAGGAGCGGCTTCAGCCGCGACAGACATCCGACAACGCGTCGCACGCTAGGCCGTAGCCGCTTCGCGTCTCCGGAGGCATCTCTGCAACGCTAGTCGCCGGCAACCAGGCGAAAGAAATTGCTTAGCCGCCGTCCTGCTGCAACTCGCCAGCCAGCCACCGCGCCAGCGCCTGCACCCGCGGGTCCTGCTGTTCCCGGCGCGCACACAGCGCCCACTGCCCGCCGGTCTCGGCGAAGCCCCACGGCGCCAGCAGGCGGCCGTTGGCCAGGTCATCCGCGACCAGCGGCTGCGGCGCGATCGCCACGCCGATGCCGGCCAGCGCCGCTTCGAGCAGGTAGTACAGGTGTTCGAAGCCGGTGCCGTAGCGCAGCGCGGTAGGGTCCACGCCATGCGCCTGTGCCCAGGACGGCCACGCCTGCGGGCGCGAGGCGGTGTGCAGCAGCTGTTGTTGCAGCAGTGCCGAGGGCGGACCGGCCGCCAGTGTTTGTGCCTGCGGCAGCGCCGGGCTGAGCACCGGGCCGATTCGCTCCGGCGCCAGCACGTGCACCTGCCAACCGTCCGGCCACGGCGCCTGGCCGAGCAGCAGCGCGGCGTCCAGGCCGTCCAGCTCTGCGCCGAATTCGCCTTCGTGCGCGGACAGGTGCAGGGTCAGCGCGGGCAGGTCGCGCTGCAGCGCCTGCAGCCGCGGAATCATCCAGCGCGCCAGGATGCTGCCCGGGCAACCCAGCACCAGCGCGCTGGGCCGCGCCGGCCGGCGCAGTTCCGCCACCGCGTCCTGCAACTGGGCGAAGGCGCCGCCGGCCGCGTCGCGCAGCCGCTCGCCGGCCGCGGTCGGGCGGATGCCGCGGCCCTCGCGCTGCAGCAGCGCCAGCCCCAGTTCCTCTTCCAGCAGCCGGATCTGGCGGCTGACCGCGCCGTGGGTGACGTGCAGCTCGGCCGCCGCGCCGCCGACGCTGCGCAGCCGCGCGGCGGCCTCGAACGCGCGCAGGGCATTCAGCGAGGGCAGGCGGCGCAGACCGGACATGTGAGATTTCCTGACGGATATGCGCAGACTTTATCGGTTTTTGCCGGGCGACGCGTGCGCTAAAGTGCAGGCCTGTCCTACTTGCCGTGATCGCCATGTCCTCCGCCCCCATCAGCGACTTCCACGCCTATCCCGACGCCAACGGCCACTTCGGCCGCTACGGCGGCCGCTTCGTCGCCGAGACCCTGATCGGGCCGCTGCAGGAACTGGCCGCGGCCTACGACCAGGCGCGCCAGGATCCGGCCTTCATCGCCGAGTACGACAAGGACCTCAAGCACTACGTCGGCCGGCCCAGCCCGATCTACCACGCCGAGCGGCTCAGCCGCGAAGTCGGCGGCGCGCAGATCCTGCTCAAGCGCGAGGACCTGAACCACACCGGCGCGCACAAGATCAACAACACCATCGGCCAGGCGCTGCTGGCCAGCCGCATGGGCAAGACCCGCATCATCGCCGAGACCGGCGCCGGCCAGCACGGCGTGGCCAGCGCCACGGTGGCCGCGCGGCTGGGCCTGGAGTGCGTGGTGTACATGGGCGCCACCGATATCGAGCGGCAGAAGATCAACGTCTACCGGATGCAGCTGCTCGGCGCGCGGGTGGTGCCGGTGACCTCCGGCTCGGCCACGCTCAAGGACGCGCTGAACGAGGCGATGCGCGACTGGGTGACCAACGTGCAGGACACCTTCTACATCATCGGCACCGTCGCCGGCCCGGATCCGTATCCGCGCATGGTGCGCGACTTCAACGCCATCGTCGGCCGCGAGGCGCGCGCGCAGATGCTCGAGGACTACGGCCGCCTGCCGGACGCGATCAGCGCCTGCGTCGGCGGCGGCAGCAATGCCATCGGCCTGTTCCACGCCTTCCTCAACGATCCGGGGGTGAAGATCTACGGCGCCGAAGCCGCCGGCGACGGCATCGCCAGCGGCCGCCACGCCGCCTCGATCGCCGCCGGCCGGCCCGGCGTGCTGCACGGCAACCGCACCTACGTGATCTGCGACGACGACGGCCAGATCATCGAAACCCATTCGGTCTCCGCCGGCCTGGACTACCCGGGCGTCGGCCCCGAGCACGCGTTCCTGTCCGACAGCGGCCGCGCGGTCTACCAGGGCATCACCGACGACGAGGCGCTGGCCGCGTTCCATCTGTTGGCGCATACCGAGGGCATCCTCGCCGCGTTGGAATCCAGCCACGCGGTGGCGCAGTCGATCAAGCTGGCGCGCGAGTTGCCCAGGGACGCGCTGGTGCTGTGCAACCTGTCCGGTCGCGGCGACAAGGACGTGCACACCATCGCCGCGCGCGAAGGCATGGTGCTGTGAGCGAACGCGGCGGCGGCAACGATCTTTATCTGACTTGGCGCGACCCGCAACATGGGTTCGCGGTCCGCTACGACACCGGAGAAGGCAACGTGACATCGATGTACTGGGGAAGCTGGAACGCCGTGCAATTGGTGGAGGGCTGCGCATGAGCCGCGCCGCGAACCGCATCGCCGCGCGCTTCGACGCGCTGCGCCAGGCCGGGCGCAAGGCGCTGATCCCGTTCGTCACCGCCGGCGATCCGTCGCTGGAGGCGACGGTACCGGCGATGCATGCGCTGGTCGAGGCCGGCGCCGACGTGATCGAACTCGGCGTGCCGTTCTCCGACCCGATGGCCGACGGTCCCACCATCCAGCGCAGCTCCGAGCGCGCGCTGGCGCGCGGCGCCGGCCTGGCCTACGTGCTGGAGACGGTCAGCGCGTTCCGCCGCGACGATGCGGCCACGCCGGTGGTGCTGATGGGCTACCTCAACCCGGTCGAGATCCACGGCACCGCACGCTTCGCCGAGGAAGCGGTGGCGGCCGGCGTGGATGGCGTACTGCTAGTCGACCTGCCGCCGGAAGAGTCGGCCGAAACCCTGGCGATCTTCGCCGCTGCCGGCCTGGACCTGATCGTGCTGGCCTCGCCGACCACCAGCGACGCGCGCATCGGCCTGTTGTGCGATGCGGCGCGCGGTTACCTGTACTACGTCAGCTTCGCCGGCGTCACCGGTGCCGACCACCTCGACACCCGGGCCGCCGGCGACCGCCTGCGCCAGCTGCGCGCACGTTCGGCGGTGCCGGTGGTGGCCGGGTTCGGGATCAAGGACGCCGCCAGCGCCAAGGCCATGGCGGTGGACGCCGACGGCGTGGTGGTCGGCAGCGCGCTGGTCGCGGCGCTGGCCGAGGCGACGACCCTGGAGGCGGTGCGCGAACGCGCGCTGGCGTTCCTGGCGCCATTGCGGCAGGCGTTGGACCAGGGGTGAAGGCCTGGATCTGCCGGCGGTTGGCGCCGTCCGGTGGCAAGGTCGGCAGGCGTTTGCGGTAGCGGCTCGGCTGCCGGTTTTCTAGGCCCGAGAGGTAGGCTGCGCGGCTTCGCCCATACCTTCGCCGCTGCGCCCGCTCCGCGGCCCGGCCCGCACCAATGGCGTGGCGCTTCACGGCATGCATGCCGTGCTCTCTCGCCCGTCAGGAGCGGGGAGGCAAGCCCCCGCTTGCTATGCGACCTGATTGCGCGCCGGCAACGGGGTAGGGATGTTGCGGCGCATCAACCGGCGTGGCGCTGCGGCCCGCATGACGTCGTTGCGGCGCGATATCTAGCACCGCGCTAGACTGTCGCCCCTTGGCGGCCTGGTGGGCCGCGCGACTGGATCGTCATTCCGCATGAGTTGGCTCAGCAAATTGATGCCCTCCGGCATCCGCACCGATAGCACGCCCAGCAAGAAGCGCAGCGTCCCCGAAGGCCTGTGGGAGAAATGCCCCAACTGCAGCGCTGTGCTGTACCGGCCGGAGCTGGAGGAGAACCTGGAGGTGTGCCCGAAGTGCGGCCACCACATGGCGATCCGCGCGCGCGCGCGCCTGGCCTCGCTGTTCGATCCGGACACCACGCCGACCGAGATCGGCGCGCGCCTGGGCCCGACCGACGCGCTGAAGTTCAAGGACCAGAAGAAGTACAGCGAACGCATCAAGATCTCGCAGAAGAGCACCGGCGAGTACGACGCGTTGATCGCGATGCAGGGCCTGCTCAAAGGGCAACCGCTGGTCGCCGCGTCGTTCGATTTCGCCTTCATGGGCGGCTCGATGGGCTCGGTGGTCGGCGAGCGTTTCGCGCTGGCCGCGGAGACCGCGCTGCAGATCGGCGCGCCGTTCGTGTGCTTCTCCGCCAGCGGCGGTGCGCGCATGCAGGAAGGCCTGTTGTCGCTGATGCAGATGGCCAAGACCTCGGCCGCGCTCGGCCGCCTGCGCGAAGCCGGCCTGCCGTACGTGTCGGTGCTGACCCATCCGACCACCGGCGGCGTCTCCGCCAGCTTCGCCATGCTCGGCGACATCAACATCGCCGAGCCGTACGCGCTGATCGGCTTCGCCGGCCCGCGGGTGATCGAGCAGACCGTGCGCGAGACCCTGCCGGAAGGCTTCCAGCGCTCGGAGTTCCTGCTCGAGCACGGCGCGATCGACCAGATCTGCGACCGCCGCGAACTGCGCGACCGCCTGTCCGAACTGCTGGCGATGATGATGCGCCAGCCGGCCCCGGCGAAGACCGAGGTGGTGGCATGAAGGCCGGGATTCGGGATTCGGGATTCGGGATTCGTGGTCCCGCGCGGCCGATGGATTGCGCATCTAGCGCGCGTTTCGTTGGGCCGGCGCAATTCCCGGGCTTTGCCCCATTCCCGATTCCCCATTCCCCATTCCCAGCCGCATGAGCACCCGCAAATACTTCGGCACCGACGGCATCCGCGGCCGGGTCGGGCAGGGCGCCATTTCCGCCGATTTCGTGATGCGCCTGGGTAATGCGTTGGGCCGCGTGCTCGGCGCCGGCGCCGCCGGCACTGCGCGGCCGACGGTGGTGATCGGCAAGGACACGCGCATCTCCGGCTACATGTTCGAATCGGCATTGGAGGCCGGGCTGGTCGCCGCCGGTGTCGACGTGCAACTGCTCGGGCCGATGCCGACTCCGGCGGTGGCGTTCCTGACCCGCACCCTCGGCGCCGACGCCGGCATCGTGATCAGCGCCTCGCACAATCCGCACTACGACAACGGCATCAAGTTCTTTTCCGCCGAGGGCGAGAAGCTCGACGACGCCACCGAGAGCGCGATCGAAGCCGCGCTCGACGCGCCGTTCGCCACGGTGGAATCCGAGCGCCTGGGCAAGGCGATGCGCGCGCGCGACGCGATCGGCCGCTACATCGAGTTCTGCAAGGCCAGCGTGCCGCGCGGCTTCGACCTGCGCGGGCTGAAGGTGGTGCTGGACTGCGCGCATGGCGCGACGTACCACATCGCGCCGCTGCTGTTCCGTGAGCTGGGCGCCGAGGTGATCGCGATCGGTGCCGCGCCGGACGGGCTCAACATCAACGCCGGGGTCGGCTCGATGCACATCGACAACCTCGCCAGCAACGTGCGCCAGCATGGCGCACAGCTGGGCATCGCCTTCGACGGCGACGGCGACCGCGTGCTGATGGCCGACGACCAGGGCAACCCGGTCGACGGCGACGACCTGCTGTACGTGCTGGCCTGCGGCTGGCAGGCCAGCGGCCGCCTGCGCGGGCCGGTGGTCGGCACGCTGATGACCAACTACGGGCTGGAACAGGCCCTGGCCGCGCTGCAGCTGCCGTTCCTGCGGGTCAAGGTCGGCGACCGCTACGTGCACCAGGCGCTGGTCGAGCACGGCGGCGTGCTCGGCGGCGAGACTTCCGGGCACATGCTGTGCCTGGACCGCGCCACCACCGGCGACGCCATCGTCAGCGCGCTGCAGGTGCTGGAGGTGCTCAAGCGCTCGCGGCAGAGCCTGCGCCAGGCGCTGCAGGGCCTGCGCAAGGTGCCGCAGCAGACCGTCAACGTGCGCCTGCAGCAAGGCGCGCGCCCGGCCGAGGCGGCCAGCGTGCAGGCCGCGCTGGCTGCGGCGCAGGCGGCGGTGCAGGGGCGCGGGCGCGCCTTCCTGCGTCCGTCCGGCACCGAGCCGGTGCTGCGGGTCACGGTCGAGGCCGACGATGCGGCGCTGATGCGCGACACCCTGGAAAAGCTCGCCGAGGCGGTCCGTGACGCGGCGTGAGTCGATCGCCATCGGCATCGTGGTGGTCATCGCCAAGGCGGCCACCTTCTACCTGCTGTACCGCCTGCTGATCTGATCGCGGCGTTTCTCCCTTCACCACGACGGTTCCTGCCATGACTGCGCGCATTCCGACCCTGGACATCACCCGCTTCGACACAGACCGCGACGCCTTCGTCGCCGAACTGGGCGCGGCCTATCGCGAGTGGGGCTTCGCCGGCATCCGCAACCACGGCATCGCGCAGGCGCAGATCGATGCGGCCTATGGCGTGTTCAAGGCGTTCTTCGCCTTGCCGGAGGAGGTCAAGCGCAAGTACCACGTGCCCGGCAGCGGCGGCGCGCGCGGCTATACCGCGTTCGGCGTGGAGACCGCCAAGGACTCCAAGCACTTCGACCTGAAGGAGTTCTGGCACATCGGCCGCGAGATTGGCGAGGATTCAAAATATCGCGACGTGATGCTGCCGAACCTGTGGCCGAGCGAAGTGCCGGGCTTCCGCGAGCACGGCTACGGCCTGTACCAGGCGCTGGACCAGCTCGGCGCGCGCGTGCTGGCGGCGCTGGCGTTGCATATCGGCCTGCCCGAGCACTACTTCGCCGACAAGACCGATTCGGGCAACGCGATCCTGCGCCCGATCCACTACCCGCCGATCACCGCCGACGACATCCCCAACGTGCGCGCCGGCGCGCACGAGGACATCAACCTGATCACCCTGCTGGTCGGCGCCAGCGCCGCCGGCCTGGAAGTGAAGTCCAAGCACGGCGAGTGGGTGCCGTTCACCTCCGACGCCGACACCATCGTGGTCAACATCGGCGACATGCTGCAGCGCCTGACCAACCACGTGTATCCCTCGACCACCCACCGCGTGGTCAATCCGCCGGGCGAACAGGCGCGGCAGCCGCGCTACTCGGTACCTTTCTTCCTGCACCCGAACCCGGATTTCGTCATCGACGTGCTGCCCTCGTGCATCAGCGCCGACAACCCGAGCCGCTACCCAGAGCCGATCACCGCGCAGGGGTATCTGGAAGAGCGGTTGCGCGAGATCAAGCTGAAATAGTCGGGATTGGGGATTCGGGATTGGGGATTCGCAAAAGCGGGGCGTGCGCTGCGGATACAAGCGCTGGCTCGGGAATCCGCTCTTGCGAATCCCTAATCCCGAATCCCCAATCCCGGCCTCACAACGGCCTGATTCGTTGGGAGCCGCGTCGCATCACTCTCAGCAGCAGCGCATTCGGCAGCAATGCGACCAGGCCCAGCAGTGCGCGGTAGAACGCGCCCGGCACCACCCGCACGCGGCCGTGTTCGGCGCCGTCGATGCCGGCGCGCGCGACCGCGGCGGTCTGCAGCCAGGCCCAGCTTGGCAGTTTGTTCATCTGCGCGCGGGTGCCGGTCACGTCGTGGAATTCGGACCAGGTGAAGCCCGGGCACAGTGCGCAGACGTTGACGCCGCGGTCGGCGTTTTCCAGCGCCAGCGATTCGCTGAAGCGCAGCATGAAGCTCTTCGCCGCCGCGTACAGGGTCTGGCCGTCGGCGCCGGGCACCAGCGCGGCGAACGAGGCGACGTTGAGGATGCGGCCCTGGCCGCTGGCGCGCAGTGCCGGCAGCAGGCGCCAGGTCAGTTCGCAGACCGCGCCGACCATCACCTGCAGGAACGCGGCGTGGGTAGCCCAGTCGCTGTCGGGAAAGCGGCCCGGCACGCCGTAGCCGGCGTTGTTGACCAGGATCCGCACCGCCAGGCCGCGCCGTTCCAGTTCGGCCACCAGCGCGGCCGGTGCCGCCGGGTCGGCCAGGTCGGCGACCACGATCTGCACCGGCACCTGCGCGCGCAGTTCCTCGGCCAGCGCCTGCAGCAGCGCCTCGCGCCGCGCGCTGAGGATCAGCGGCACGCCGCGGCGCGCGTATTCGCGGGCGATCTCGCGGCCGATGCCGCTGGAGGCGCCGGTGATCAGGGCATGGCCGGAAGGCTGGGGCATGGCGGTCTCGCAGAGGCGGCAAAGGGTGGGGCGGGGCGGCAGCGGAGGCGGCGAAGCGGGGCGCCGGCGCCGGGCCTCACCGCGCATGGGCTATCCTTTCGGCACTTTTTCGCCGGAGAACGCGCCGATGCGACGCAAGATCGTAGCCGGAAACTGGAAGCTGCACGGCAACCGCCATTTCGCCACCGCGCTGGTGCAGGAGGTGGCCGCGGGCCTGCCCGCCGACGGCGTGGAGGTGGTGATCCTGCCGCCGCTGCCGTACCTGGGCGACCTGATCGAGGATTTCGAGGACCATGCGTTGCGCTTCGGCGCGCAGGACGTGAGCAGCAACGAGAAGGGCGCCTACACCGGCGAGGTGTCGGCGGCGATGCTGGTCGATGTCGGCGCCGAGTACGGCCTGGTCGGGCATTCGGAGCGGCGCCAGTACCATCACGAGAACAGCGAGCTGGTCGCGCGCAAGTTCGCCGCGGCGCTGCATGCCGGGCTGATCCCGATCCTGTGCGTGGGCGAGACCCTGGAGCAGCGCGAGGCCGGCCAGACTGAATCGGTCATCGCCGCGCAGCTGGCGCCGGTGCTGGCGCTGGTCGGCGCGCAGGGCTTCGCCCAGGCCGTGGTCGCCTACGAGCCGGTGTGGGCGATCGGCACCGGGCGCACCGCCAGCCCGGCCCAGGCGCAGGCGGTACACGCCTTCATCCGTGGCGAAGTCGCCGCCCACGATGCTAGAATCGCTGATTCGCTGCCGCTCCTGTATGGGGGCAGCGTCAAGCCCGACAACGCCGCCGAGCTGTTCGCACAGCCGGACGTCGATGGCGGGCTGGTCGGCGGCGCTTCGCTGGTCGCCCAAGAGTTCCTGGCCATCGCGCGAGCGGCGGCCGCCCGTTAACCGAACGGTCGCCGTGCTGGCGGCCGCTCGCTACTCAAGTCGCAACTGTCCGGACGGATTTCGAAATGCTGATGGTCATCCTCAATGTGGTCTACGTGCTGGTGGCGATCGCGATGATCGCGCTGATCCTGATGCAGCGCGGTTCCGGCGCGGCGGCGGGTTCGGGCTTCGGCGCGGGTGCGTCCGGCACCGTGTTCGGATCGCGCGGCGCGTCCAACTTCCTGTCCAAGTCGACCAAGTGGCTGGCGGTGGTGTTCTTCGGCATCAGCCTGTTCATGGCCTGGTATGCCGGCCACAGCGCGCGCCCGGCCGCGGAGGCCAATCTCGGCGTGATGTCGCAGGCCGCGACTCCGTCGCCGGCCGCGCCGGCCGGCGAGCTGCAGATCCCGCAGGCCCCGGCCTCGACCGCGCCGGCCGCTGCCGCACCTGCCGCTGCGGTGCCCGCGCAGCAGCCGCCGGAAAATGCACAACAAAAGTCGCCTGCCCCATCGCAGAAAGACTGAAGACGGTTACAATATGTTGCGCGGCGGGATGCCGCGCGCGATACGCAAGCCCAGGTGGCGGAATTGGTAGACGCACTACCTTGAGGTGGTAGCGACTTAGGTCGTAGGGGTTCGAGTCCCCTCTTGGGCACCATTGTTTGGCTACGGTTTCTGCGCAGGAACGTCACGTCCCTTGCCGGAAGATCGTCTATCCCATGCCTGCGCGGCACGCGCGCGGGCACAGGCAAGAGAGAATTGCGAGTGCTGGCCGAATATTTGCCCACCCTACTGTTTCTGATCGTGGCCACCGGAATCGGCGTCGCGCTGATGCTGGTGGGACGGTTCCTCGGTCCCCGGCGTCCCGACGCGAAGAAGCTCTCGCCCTACGAGTGCGGCTTCGAGGCCTTCGAAGACGCGCGCATGAAGTTCGACGTGCGCTACTACCTGATCGCGATCCAGTTCATCGTCTTCGATCTGGAAATCATCTTCATCGTGCCGTGGACGCAGGTGTTCATGGACCTGGGCGCTCGCTCCCTGGTCACCATGGGCCTGTTCGTCGGCATGCTGTTCCTCGGTTTTATCTACGTGTGGAAGAAGGGAGCGCTGGAATGGGAGTGATTCAGACCCTGGATCGCCTGATGACCAACCCGATCCCGGAAGGGCGGGTCGACGACATCCTGCGTCCCGAAGGCGAGAACCCGTTGCTCGAGAAGGGCTACGTGACCACCAGCGTCGATGCGCTGCTGAACTGGGCGCGCACCGGCTCGATGTGGCCGATGACCTTCGGTCTGGCCTGCTGTGCGGTCGAGATGATGCACGCCGGCGCCGCGCGCCTGGACCTGGACCGCTACGGCGTGGTGTTCCGCCCGTCGCCGCGCCAGTCCGACGTGATGATCGTCGCCGGCACCCTGGTCAACAAGATGGCCCCGGCGCTGCGCAAGGTCTACGACCAGATGCCCGACCCGAAGTGGGTGATCTCGATGGGCAGCTGCGCCAACGGCGGCGGCTACTACCACTATTCGTATTCGGTGGTGCGCGGCTGCGACCGCATCGTGCCGGTGGACATCTACGTCCCGGGCTGCCCGCCGACCGCCGAAGCGCTGGTCTACGGCATCTTGCAGCTGCAGAAGAAGATCTGGCGAACCCAGACCATCGCGCGCTGATTCCTCTTACTTCTTAAGAGCACGCCAAGCCCCCATGGCAGAGCAAGCATCTTCCTTTAGCGACCGACTCGGCGCCCGTTTCCCCGGCAGCCAGGTGTTCGTGGTCCTCCCGCGTGGCGAAGTCACCCTGGAAGTGCCGGCCGACGCCTGGCACGCCACCTGCCTGGCGCTGCGCGACGAGTTCGGTTTCGAGCAATTGTCCGACCTGTGCGGCGTGGACTACCTGGGCTACGGCAGCGACGAGTGGGATACCGCCGACGTGTCGTCGCAGGGCTTCAGTCGCGGCGTCGAAGGCAAGGGCATGGGCCGTTTCGGCTGGGGCGAGTTCCCCAGCGGCGAGACCGCCGGTGACATCCAGCCGTTGCCGGTGCCGCTGCAGCGCTATGCGGTGCTCGCGCAGCTGATCTCCTATCGCCACAACCAGCGCCTGCGCGTGCGCTGCTATGCGCCGAACGAAGACCTGCCGGTGGTGGCCTCGGTCACCGACATCTGGCCGGGCGCGAATTGGTTCGAGCGCGAGGCGTTCGACCTGTTCGGCGTGGTCTTCGCCGGCCACCCGGACCTGCGCCGCATCCTCACCGACTACGGCTTCGTCGGCCATCCGTTCCGCAAGGATTTTCCGCTGATCGGCAACGTCGAAGTGCGTTACGACGAAGAGAAGCAGCGCGTGGTCTACGAGCCGGTGACCTCGGTCGAGCCGCGGGTCGGCGTGCCGCGCGTGATCCGCGACGATGCGCGCTACCAGACCGCCGCGGGCGAAGCATTCAAGGAGCCCGCCAAGTGAGCGAGTACCACCAGGCGCACGACGCCTTCGCCAGCAATCCTGCCGAAAGCAAGCAGGAGATCCGCAACTACACCATGAACTTCGGCCCGCAGCATCCGGCCGCGCATGGCGTGCTGCGCCTGATCCTGGAAATGGACGGCGAGACCGTGGTCCGCGCCGATCCACATATCGGCCTGCTGCACCGTGGCACCGAGAAGCTGGCCGAGTCCAAGCCGTTCAACCAGTCGATCGGCTACATGGACCGCCTCGACTACGTGTCGATGATGTGCAACGAGCACGCCTACGTGCGCGCGATCGAGACCCTGATGGGGATCGAGGCGCCGGAGCGCGCGCAGTACATCCGCACCATGTTCGACGAGATCACCCGCATCCTGAACCACCTGATGTGGGTCGGTTCCAACGGCCTGGATCTGGGAGCGATGGCGGTGATGCTGTACGCGTTCCGCGAGCGCGAAGAGCTGATGGACTGCTACGAGGCGGTGTCCGGCGCGCGCATGCACGCGACCTACTACCGGCCCGGCGGCGTCTATCGCGACCTGCCGGACCGCATGCCCAAGTACAAGGAATCGCGCTGGCACAAGGGCAACGCGCTGAAGCGGCTCAACGCCGCGCGCGAAGGCTCGCTGCTCGACTTCCTGGAAGACTTCACCAATACCTTCCCGGGCCGGGTCGACGAATACGAGACCCTGCTCACCGACAACCGCATCTGGAAGCAGCGCACCGTGGGCATCGGCGTGGTCACGCCGGAGCAGGCCTATGGCTGGAGCATGACCGGGGTGATGCTGCGCGGCTCGGGCATCGAGTGGGATCTGCGCAAGAAGCAGCCCTACGCCAAGTACGACGCGGTGGATTTCGACATCCCGGTCGGCACCAACGGCGACTGCTACGACCGCTATCTGGTGCGCGTGGCCGAGATGCGCGAATCCAACCGCATCATCCAGCAATGCGTGAAGTGGCTGAAGGCCAATCCTGGCCCGGTGATGGTCGAGAACTTCAAGGTCGCCCCGCCCAAGCGCGCGGAGATGAAGGACGACATGGAAGCCTTGATCCATCACTTCAAGCTGTTCAGCGAAGGCTATTGCGTGCCGGCCGGCGAGACTTATTGCGCGGTCGAGGCGCCGAAGGGCGAGTTCGGCTGCTACCTGGCGTCCGACGGCGCCAACAAGCCGTTCCGCGTGCACCTGCGTGCGCCGGGCTTCGCCCATCTGTCCTCGATGGACGCGATCGTGCGCGGGCACATGCTGGCCGACGTGGTGGCGATGATTGGTACCTATGATCTGGTGTTTGGTGAGGTCGACCGATGAAGGCGACAGGTAATTTCGAAGCGGCGCGCGACGTCGATCCGATGCTGGTGCTGAGCGACAAGACGCGCGCGCACATCGATCACTGGCTGGCCAAGTTCCCGCCGGACCGCAAGCGTTCGGCGGTGCTGCAGGGCCTGCACGCCGCGCAGGAGCAGAACCAGGGCTGGCTGACCGACGAGCTGATCGTCGGCGTGGCCAAGTATCTGGAGCTGCCGCCGGTGTGGGCCTACGAGGTCGCCAGCTTCTACTCGATGTTCGAGACCGAGAAGGTGGGCCGCAACAACGTCGCCTTCTGCACCAACATCAGCTGCTGGCTCAACGGCGCCGAAGACCTGGTCGCGCATGCGGAGAAGAAGCTCGGCTGCAAGCTGGGCCAGTCCACCGCCGATGGCCGCGTCTACCTCAAGCGCGAAGAAGAATGCCTTGCCGGCTGCGCCGGCGCGCCGATGATGGTGATCAACGGCCACTATCACGAGCAGTTGACCAAGGACAAGGTCGACGCGCTGCTGGACGGGTTGGAGTAACGGCAATGGCACAGCATCCCCACGCTCCCACCGGCCCGGTCGGGCCGGCCCCACTGCCGCACCAGGTCGTGCTGACCACGCTGCACTACGACACCCCGTGGTCGTACGAGAGCTACCTGAAGACCGGTGGCTACGCCGCGCTGCGCAAGATCCTCGAAGAGAAGATCGCGCCGGAGCAGGTGGTCGAGATGGTCAAGCAGTCGAACCTGCGCGGCCGCGGCGGCGCCGGCTTCCCGACCGGCCTGAAGTGGTCGTTCATGCCCAAGGGCGCGCCGCAGAAGTACATCCTGTGCAACTCGGACGAATCCGAGCCGGGCACCTGCAAGGACCGCGACATCCTGCGCTACAACCCGCATTCGGTGGTGGAGGGCATGGCCATCGCCTGCTACGCCACCGGCAGCACGGTGGGCTACAACTACCTGCGCGGCGAGTTCCACCACGAGCCGTTCGAGCACTTCGAACAGGCCCTGGCGGACGCCTACTCCAACGGCTGGCTGGGCAAGAACGTGCTCGGCAGCGGCGTGGACATCGACATCTACGGCGCGCTCGGCGCCGGCGCCTACATCTGCGGCGAAGAGACCGCACTGATGGAGTCGCTGGAAGGCAAGAAGGGCCAGCCGCGTTACAAGCCGCCGTTCCCGGCCAACTTCGGCCTGTACGGCAAGCCGTCGACGATCAACAACACCGAGACCTACGCCTCGGTGCCGGCGATCATCCGCAACGGCCCGGAATGGTTCCTGGGCCTGAGCAAGACCAAGAACGGCGGGCCGAAGATCTTCTCGGTCTCCGGCTGCGTGCAGAAGGGCGGCAACTTCGAGGTGCCGCTGGGCACCACCTTCGACGAACTGCTGGAAATGGCCGGCGGCCTCAAGCCGGGCCGCACGCTGAAGGGCGCGGTGCCGGGCGGCGTGTCGATGCCGGTGCTGAAGGCCGAGCAGCTCAAGGGCCTGCAGATGGACTACGACACCCTGCGCGCGCTGGGCACCGGCCTGGGCTCGGGCGCCATCGTGGTGCTCGACGACAGCGTGTGCTGCGTCAAGTTCGCCTGCCGCATCTCGCAGTTCTTCCACAAGGAATCCTGCGGTCAGTGCACCCCGTGCCGCGAGGGCACCGGCTGGATGCACCGCGTGCTCGAGCGCATCGTCGCCGGCAAGGCCACGATGGAAGACCTGCACCAGTTGAGGACGGTGGCCGGCCAGATCGAAGGCCACACCATCTGCGCGTTCGGTGAAGCGGCGGCATGGCCCATCCAGGGTTTCCTGCGCCAGTTCTGGGACGAATTCGAGTACTACATCGTCAACGGTCATTCGATGGTTGACGGCAAGAAGCTGGAGGCAGCCGCCGCATGAGCGCGCAACCCAACAATCCTGGCGCGACCCCGGCCGTGGTGCCGGAGGGACATGTGACCGTCGAGATCGACGGCCAGTCCCTGGTCGTGCCCAAGGGTTCGATGATCATCCAGGCCGCCGACAAGGCCGGCATTCCGATCCCGCGCTTCTGCTACCACGAGAAGCTGCCGATCGCGGCCAACTGCCGCATGTGCCTGGTCGACGTGGAGAAGTCGCCGAAGCCGTCGCCCGCGTGCGCGACGCCGGTGATGGACGGCATGAAGGTCGCCACGCGCAGCGAGAAGGCGCTGAAGTACCAGCGCAGCGTGATGGAGTTCCTGCTGATCAACCACCCGCTGGACTGCCCGATCTGCGATCAGGGCGGCGAGTGCGAACTGCAGGACGTGTCGCTGGGCTACGGCCGTTCGGTCAGCCGCTTCAACGAGCGCAAGCGCGTGGTGGCCGACGAGGACATCGGTCCGCTAGTCGCCACCGAGATGACCCGCTGCATCCAGTGCACGCGCTGCGTGCGCTTCACCGCGGACATCGCCGGCACCTACGAGCTGGGCGGCATGTACCGCGGCGAGAACCTGCAGATCGGCACCTATGACGGCAAGCCGCTGACCACCGAGCTGTCGGGCAATGTCATCGACGTGTGCCCGGTCGGCGCGCTGACCAACAAGGTGTTCCAGTTCCGCGCGCGTCCGTGGGAATTGACCGCGCGCGAATCGCTCGGCTACCACGATGCGATGGGCTCCAACCTGTTCCTGCACGTGCGCCGCGGCGAAGTGCTGCGCACCGTGCCGCGCGACAACGAAGCGGTCAACGAGTGCTGGCTGTCCGACCGTGACCGCTATTCGCACCAGGGCCTGTACGCCGCCGACCGCGCCACGCGGCCGCTGCGCAAGATCGATGGCCAGTGGCAGGAAGTGTCCTGGGCCGATGGCCTGGCCGCCGCCGCCGACATCCTGAAGAACAACCGCGGCGATGCGCTGGGCGTGCTCGCGCACCCGGCCACCTCCAATGAGGAAGGCGCCTTGCTGGCGCGCCTGGCCGAGGGCCTGGGCAGCGGCAACCTGGACCACCGCATCGGCAACCGCGATTTCTCCGACGCCGCCGTGGCCGAGCCGTTCGCGGTGCCGCTGGCGCAGATCGAGCAGGCCGACGTGATCGTGGTGCTGGGCAGCAACCTGCGCCACGAGCTGCCGCTGCTGCACGCCCGCATCCGCAAGGCGCGGATGCAGCGCCAGGCGCGCGTGTATTCGATCAACCCGGTCGATTTCGATTTCGCCTTCGACCAGGCCGGCAAGCAGATCGTGGCGCCATCCGGCTTCGCCGCCGCGCTCGCCGATGCGGCGTTGCGCGAAGCGGTGCAGGGCGCCGCCGGGCGTGCGGTGCTGATCGTCGGTGCGCTGGTCGAGAACCATCCGCAGGCCGCCGCGCTGCGTGCCGCCGCGCGCGACTTCGCCGCCGCCACCGGCGCGGCGCTGTGCCGCGTGCCGCAGGGCGCCAACGCGGTCGGCCTGGCCAAGCTGGGCGTGCTGCCGAGCGCGCGCGACGTGGCCGGCATGTTTGCCGAGCCGCGCAGCGCCTATGTGCTGTACGGCATCGAGCCGGGCCTGGACTTCGCCGATGCCGGCGCCGCGCGCGCCGCGCTGGGCGCGGCCAAGGTGGTGGCGTTCAGCCAATTCGCCTGCGCCTCCACCCGCGACGTCGCCGACGTGATCCTGCCGATCGGCGCGTTGCCGGAAATCGACGCGACGCTGACCAACCTGGACGGCGTCGAGCAGCTGGCGCGTGCCGCCGGCAAGCTGCCGGATCAGGCGCGCGAAGGCTGGCGGGTGCTGCGTGCGCTTGGCGGCGAACTGCAGCTGGCCGGCTTCGACTTCACCGACCTGGCCGGCCTGCGTGCCGGCGTGCAGCCGCGCAGCGTGAGCCTGCGCGGTTCGGCGCAGGCCGCGGCGGCGGGCGAGGGCATCGAAGTGGCGGCGACGCCGGCGATCTACCGCACCGATGCGGTGGTGCGCCGTGCGCCCGCGCTGCAGGCGCATCCGCTCAACGACGCGCCGGCGATCCGCCTGCATCCCGAGCACGCCGCGCAACTGGGCGTGGCCGCCGGGCAGGTGGTCAAGGTCGGCAACGCCGTCGGCAACGCGACGCTGCCGGTGGTGCTGGATCCGCGGGTCGCGGCAGGGGTGGCCTGGATCGAATCCGGCCATGGTGCGACGGCGCCGATCGGTGCCGGCCGGGTAACGGTGGTGGCTGCATGAACGAGATGCTGTTGAACGTGGTCGATCCGCTGCACCAGTGGTTCGTCGGCCTGGGCGCGATCGGCGTGGTCCTGTGGATCGTGCTGAAGATCCTGCTGATCACCATGCCGGTGATCATCTCGGTGGCGTTCTACGTGGTCTGGGAGCGCAAGCTGATCGGCTGGATGCACGTGCGCCACGGGCCGATGTACGTGGGCATGGGCATCTTCCAGGCCTTCGCCGACGTGTTCAAGCTGCTGTTCAAGGAAATCATCCAGCCCAGCAGTTCGCACAAGGCGATGTTCGTGATCGCGCCGCTGATCACCCTGGCGCCGGCGTTCGCGGCCTGGGCGGTGGTGCCGTTCGACGCCAAGCTGGTGCTGTCCAACGCCAACGCCGGCCTGCTGTACCTGCTGGCGATGACCTCGCTGGGCGTGTACGGCATCATCCTGGCCGGCTGGGCGTCCAACTCCAAGTACGCGTTCCTGGGCGCGATGCGCTCGGCCGC
Organism: Xanthomonas sp. SI; assembly: GCF_014236855.1. Classification (NCBI taxonomy): domain Bacteria; kingdom Pseudomonadati; phylum Pseudomonadota; class Gammaproteobacteria; order Lysobacterales; family Lysobacteraceae; genus Xanthomonas; species Xanthomonas sp. SI. The sequence goes on along the minus strand of NZ_CP051261.1, from coordinate 3,284,993 downwards.
GCAGGTGGTCAGCTACGAGATCGCGATGGGCTTCGCCCTGGTCGGGGTGATGATCGCCGCCGGCAGCCTCAACCTGAGCATGATCGTGGCGGCGCAGGCCGGCAACTCCGGCTTCTTCGACTGGTTCCTGGTGCCGCTGTTCCCGCTGTTCATCGTGTACTGGGTGTCCGGCGTGGCCGAGACCAACCGCGCGCCGTTCGACGTGGTCGAGGGCGAGTCGGAAATCGTAGCCGGGCACATGGTCGAGTATTCGGGCGGCGCGTTCGCGCTGTTCTTCCTGGCCGAATACGCCAACATGATCCTGGTCAGCTTCCTGGTCTCGATCTTCTTCCTGGGCGGCTGGCTGAGCCCGATCCAGGGCTGGGTGACCGCGGACATCTCGCCGTGGGTCAACTGGATCTGGACCGGCGGCTGGCCGTGGCTGCTGATGAAGGTGTTGTTCTTCGCCAGCGCCTACATCTGGTTCCGCGCCAGCTTCCCGCGCTACCGCTACGACCAGATCATGCGCCTGGGCTGGAAGGTGTTCATCCCGCTGACGATCGTGTGGATCGCGGTGACGGCATTGATGGTGTTCTACGGCGTGATCCACAAGGGCGTGTAAGCGATGAATAAAGTCACCCATTACTTCAAGAGCCTGCTGCTGCTCGAGCTGCTGGGCGGCCTGTGGCTGACCCTGAAGTACACGTTCCGTCCCAAGTACACCGTGCTGTACCCGATGGAAAAGTTCCCGCAGTCGGTGCGCTTCCGCGGCCTGCACGCGCTGCGCCGTTATCCCAACGGCGAGGAACGCTGCATCGCCTGCAAGCTGTGCGAGGCGGTGTGCCCGGCGTTGGCGATCACCATCGATTCGGCCAAGCGCGAGGACGGCACCCGCCGCACGACCCGCTACGACATCGACCTGTTCAAGTGCATCTACTGCGGTTTCTGCGAGGAAAGCTGTCCGGTGGACTCGATCGTGGAAACCCACGTGCTCGAGTACCACTTCGAGAACCGCGGCGAGAACATCGTCACCAAGCCGCAGCTGCTGGCGATCGGAGACCGGCTGGAAGCCGAGATCGCCGAGCGCCGCGCCGCCGACGCCGCCTTCCGTTGAGGTCCTGAAATGGATTGGGTAAATATCGCTTTCTGGATCTTCGCCACCACCGCCGCGGTCTCCGCCGGCGCGGTGATCAGCGTGCGCAACTCGGTGTACGCAGTGCTGTGCCTGATCCTGACCTTCTTCTCCATCGCCTGCGTGTGGCTGCTGGTGGGCGCCGAGTTCCTCGGCGTGACCCTGGTGCTGGTCTACGTCGGCGCGGTGATGGTGCTGTTCCTGTTCGTGGTGATGATGCTCGACATCGATACCGCGCGGCTGCGCCAGGGCTGGGTACGCTACCTGCCGGTCGGCTTGGTCGTGGCGGTGGCGATGCTGGTGCAGATGATCACCCTGATCGGGGTCAAGGCGCGCACCGCCACTCCGTTCCCGGCCGACAACGCCGCTGCGCAGGCCGCCGACACCTCCAACATCACCTGGTTGGCCAAGACTCTGTTCACCCAGTTCCTGCTGCCGTTCGAATTCGCCGCGATCATCCTGACCGTGGCGGTGGTGGCGGCGGTGATGTTGACCCTGCGCAAGCGCACCGGCATCAAGACCCAGAACCCGGGCGAGCAGGCGCGGGTCAAGGCCGGCGACCGCTTGCGCATCGTCAAGATGGATGCCGAAAAGCCCACGCTGCACACCCCGGCTCCGGCGCCGCAGGAGGGCCAGCCATGATCACCCTAGGCCACATGCTGGCGCTCGGCGCGGTGCTGTTCTGCATCAGCCTGGCCGGCATCTTCCTCAACCGCAAGAACGTCATCGTGCTGCTGATGTCGATCGAGCTGATGCTGCTGTCGGTCAACATCAATTTCGTCGCGTTCTCGCGCGAACTCGGCGACGCCGCCGGCCAGCTGTTCGTGTTCTTCATCCTGACCGTGGCCGCGGCCGAGGCCGCCATCGGCCTCGCCATCCTGGTGACGCTGTTCCGTACCCGCCACACGATCAACGTGGCCGAAGTCGATTCGCTGAAGGGCTGACCCGTAGATGGAAATCACTCTCTCCAAGAGTCTGTTGATCGCGGTGGTGCTTGCGCCGCTGTTCGGCAGCATCGTCGCCGGCCTGTTCGGTCGCCAGGTCGGCCGCAAGGGCGCCCAGTCCGTCACCATCCTCGGCGTGGCGGTCAGCTGCGCGCTGTCGTGCTGGACCCTGTACCAGCTGGTCGGGCAGGGCGCGTCGCCGTTCAACCAGAACCTGTACACCTTCTTCGAAGTCGGCCACTACTCGGCCCACGTCGGCTTCATGGTCGACCGGCTGACCGCGATGATGATGGTGGTAGTGACCTTCGTGTCGCTGCTGGTGCACATCTACACCATCGGCTACATGGCCGAGGACCCGGGCTACCAGCGTTTCTTCAGCTACATCTCGCTGTTCACCTTCTCGATGCTGAGCCTGGTGATGAGCAACAACTTCCTGCAGCTGTTCTTCGGCTGGGAAGCGGTGGGCCTGGTGTCCTATCTGCTGATCGGTTTCTGGTTCAAGCGTCCGAGCGCGGTGTTCGCCAACATGAAGGCGTTCCTGGTCAACCGCGTCGGCGATTTCGGCTTCATCCTCGGCATCGCCGGCGTGCTGCTGTGGTTCGGCACGCTCGACTACGCCAGCGTGTTCGCCAATGCCACCGCGGTGCTCGGCAACGAGGCGGCCGGCGGCCTGGCCCAGGTACAGCTGTTCCAGGGCCACCCGTGGAACGTGGCGACGATCATCTGCATCTGCCTGTTCATCGGCGCGATGGGCAAGTCGGCGCAGGTACCGCTGCACGTGTGGCTGCCTGACTCGATGGAAGGCCCGACCCCGATCTCGGCGCTGATCCACGCCGCGACCATGGTCACCGCCGGCATCTTCATGGTGGCGCGCATGTCGCCGCTGTTCGAGCTGTCGCAGACCGCGCTGAACTTCGTGCTGTTCATCGGCGCCACCACCGCGTTCTTCACCGGCCTGATCGGCATCGTGCAGAACGACATCAAGCGCGTGGTCGCCTACTCGACGCTGTCGCAGCTGGGCTACATGACCGTGGCGCTTGGCGTGTCGGCGTACTCGGCGGCGGTGTTCCATCTGATGACCCACGCCTTCTTCAAGGCGCTGCTGTTCCTGGCCGCCGGCTCGGTGATCGTCGGCATGCACCACGAGCAGGACATGCGCAAGATGGGCGGCCTGCGCAAGTACATGCCGGTCACCTACTGGACCAGCGTGATCGGCACCCTGGCGCTGGTCGGCACCCCGTTCTTCGCCGGCTTCTATTCCAAGGACACGATCATCGAGGCGGCCGCGCACCATGCGCACGAATCGCACAACTGGATCGCGACCTACGGCTACTGGGCGGTGCTCGGCGGCGTGCTGATCACCAGCTTCTACAGCTTCCGCCTGCTGTTCCTGACCTTCCACGGCAAGGAACGCTTCCGCGATGCGCATGCGCACGACGTGCATGCACACCACGACAGCGCGCACACCGATGCCGAGGTGCAGGCGCATGCGCATGACGACCATGCGCACGACGATCACGGCCACGGCCACCATGGCGCGCACGAGCCGCACGAATCGCCGTGGGTGGTGACGGTGCCGCTGGTGCTGCTGGCGATCCCGTCGATCGCGATCGGCTTCTTCACCATCGGCCCGATGCTGTTCGGCACCGATTGGGCGGGGCACCATGCCGCGGTGGCGATCAAGGGCCAGGCGGTCGGTTTCTTCAGCGGCATCATCGACTTCTACAACCCGGCGCGCGACAGCGTCGGCGCGCTGGCCGAAGAGTTCCACGGCCCGGTCGCGTTCGCGCTGCACGGCCTGACCCAGCCGCCGTTCTTCCTGACCCTGGCCGGCTTCGCCCTGGCCTGGATCCTGTACCTGTGGAAGCCCGAGTTGGCGGCGAAGGCGCGCAAGACGTTCTCGCTGCCGGTGTGGATCCTCGAGAACAAGTACGGTTTCGACAAGCTCTGGATCGACGGCTTCGCCGGCGGCGGGCTGGGCCTGGGCAAGGTGTCGCGCGCGGTGGATACGCATGTCGTGGACGGCGTCATGGTCAACGGCACCGCGCGCGTGATCGACCTGGCGGCCAATCTGCTGCGTCGCACGCAATCCGGTTTCCTCTATCACTACGCCTTCGCGATGATCATCGGTCTCATTGCCCTGTTGGGCGTGCTGATGCATTTCTGGCGTTGACCTGTACGGAATAAGAACACGTGTCGAACTGGCCCCTACTGACTCTCCTGATCTGGCTGCCGATCCTCGGCGGCGCGCTGATCCTCGCGTTGCGCGACGCCAAGGCGGCGCGCTGGGCGTCGCTGCTGGTCGCGTTGCTGACCTTTGCCCTCAGCCTGCCGCTGCTCACCGGCTTCGACTACGCCAGCGACGCGCTGCAGTTCGTCGAGACCCATGCGTGGATCCCGGCCTACGACATCGGCTACAACCTCGGCGTCGACGGCATCGCGATCGCGCTGATCGTGCTGACCACGCTGGTAACGGTGCTGGCGCTGATCGGCGCCTGGACCTCGATCGAGAAGCGGGTCAACCAGTACGTGGCCGCGTTCCTGATCCTGGAAGGCGTCACCGTCGGCATCTTCGCCGCCACCGACGCGATGCTGTTCTACGTGTTCTTCGAGGCGATGCTGATCCCGATGTTCCTGATCATCGGCATCTGGGGCGGCCCGCGCCGCATCTACGCCGCGGTCAAGTTCTTCCTGTACACCTTCCTCGGCTCGGTGCTGATGCTGGTCGGGTTGATCTACCTGTACCTGAAGGGCGGCAGCTTCCAGCTCGCCGACCTGTACCAGCTGTCGCTGACCTCCAAGGAACAGACCTGGTTGTTCTTCGCGTTCCTGATCGCGTTCGCGGTCAAGGTGCCGATGTTCCCGGTGCACACCTGGCTGCCGGACGCGCACGTCGAGGCGCCGACCGCCGGTTCGGTGATCCTGGCCGCAATCGCGCTGAAGATCGGCGGCTACGGCTTCCTGCGCTTCAACCTGCCGATCCTGCCCGACGCCAGCAACGAATGGGCCTGGCTGGTGATCGCGCTGTCGCTGATTGCGGTGATCTACGTCGGCTTGGTCGCGCTGGTGCAGGACGACATGAAGAAGCTGATCGCGTATTCGTCGATCGCGCACATGGGCTTCGTCACCCTGGGCACCTTCATCGCCTTCGCCCTGGTCGGTTTCGGCAGCGCCGATGCGGCGCGCCTGGGCCTGCAGGGCGCGATGGTGCAGATGATCTCGCACGGCTTCGTGTCCGGCGCGATGTTCTCCTGCGTCGGCGTGCTCTACGACCGCATGCATACCCGCCGCATCGCCGACTACGGCGGCGTGGCCAACGTGATGCCGTGGTTCGCCGCGTTCTCGATGCTGTTCTTCATGGCCAATGCCGGCCTGCCGGGAACCAGCGGTTTCGTCGGCGAGTTCATGGTGCTGATGGCCAGCTTCCAGACCCATCCGCTGCTGGCCGTCGGTGCGGGCACGACCCTGGTGATCACCGCCGCCTATACCTTGTGGCTGTACCGGCGCGTGTTCTTCGGCGAAGTGGCCAATGCGCACGTGGCCGAGCTGAAGGACATCAACGGCCGCGAGGCGCTGGTGCTGGGCGTGTTTGCGGTGGGCGTGCTGGTCCTGGGCCTGTATCCGAAGCCGCTGACCGACCTGATGGAACCCTCGATCGCAAAGCTGGCGGCGCAGATCGCCACCAGCAAGCTGTAATCGGGCCGTCGAGCGAAATGATTCCAGAGATTTGATGATGACCACCCCTGCGCTACTGCCCCTGACCGCCGTCGACCTGCCGCCCCTGCTCCCCGAGCTGGTGCTGACCGGCGGCGCCTTCGCCCTGCTGATGCTCGATCTGTTCGTCAGCGAGCGCAACAAGGCCTGGACCCACATCGTCTCGGTGGCGATCCTGGTCGCGGTGTTCGCGATGCTACTCGCCGGCGTGGGCGGGCAGGGCGAGGTGTTCAACGGCATGTTCGTGCGCGACGCCGCCGCCGACGTGATGAAGACGGTGATCGTCGGCCTCAGCGCGCTGACCCTGATCTACGGCTGGAGCTACCTGCGCGAGCGCAAGCTGTACCAGGGCGAGATCCCGGTGCTGGTGCTGTTCGCCACGGTCGGCATGATGATCCTGGTCTCGGCCGGCAGCCTGCTGATGGTGTACCTGGGCCTGGAACTGCTGGCGCTGTGCTCCTACGCGCTGGTCGCGTCGAACCGCGACAACGGCATGGCCACCGAGGCGGCGATGAAGTACATCGTGCTCGGCTCGCTGGCCTCGGGCCTGCTGCTGTACGGCATGTCGCTGATCTACGGCGCCACCGGCACGCTGAGCCTGACCGGCATCCACGAGGCGATCGGCTCCACCCACGAGCGCACGTTGCTGCTGACCGGCACCATCTTCATGATCGCCGGCGTGGCGTTCAAGCTCGGCGCCGCGCCGTTCCACATGTGGCTGCCCGACGTGTACCAGGGCGCGCCGGCACCGATCGCGCTGTTCATCAGCTCGGCCTCGAAGCTGGCCGCGTTCGGCATGGCCTACCGGCTGCTGGAAGTGGGCGTCGGCCCGCTGGCCGAGCAGTGGCACTGGGTGATCGGCGGCCTGGCGGCGCTGTCGCTGCTGGTCGGCAACCTGATGGCGCTGGCGCAGAGCAACCTCAAGCGCATGCTGGCGTATTCGACTGTCTCGCACATCGGCTTCCTGCTGCTCGGCGTGGCCGGCGGCGGCGAGCGCGGCTATGCGGCGGCGCTGTTCTACGCGATCTGCTATTCGGTGATGTCCACCGCCTCGTTCGGCGCGATCATCGCGATGTCGCGCAAGGGCTTCGAGGCCGAGCACATCGACGACTTCAAGGGCCTGAACGCGCGCAACCCGTGGATGGCGCTGCTGGTGCTGTGCATCATGGCCTCGCTGGCCGGCGTGCCGCCGTTCCTGGGCTTCTGGGCCAAGCTGGCAGTGCTCGGCGCGGTGCTCGCAGTGCCGACCGACAACCTCTGGTGGACCGGCCTGGCGATCCTGTCGGTGCTGTGTGCGGTGATCGGCGCGTTCTACTACCTGCGCGTCATCAAGGTGATGTATTTCGACGAGCCGGTCGGCGAACCGTTGCCGGCCAACGACGACCGCGTGCTCGGCGTGGTGCTGGGTGTGAATGCGATCGGCTTGCTGGCACTGGGTCTGGCCTGGAGCCCGCTGATGGCGTGGTGCCAGCGCGCGTTCGCGCACCTGGCCTGATCGCGCGCGAAGCGCTGTTTTCAAGCTGTTTGCGACAACGCCGCCATCTTGGCGGCGTTGTCGTTTGTGCATCGAGCGATGCTATCGCTATTCCGTTATCGGTCGCTTGCGGTTATCATGTCGCTCGAAGACCGGCGGCATCGCCACCGGGTCGGATGAAAATCAGGGCTTGCAATAATCGCGCTGGTTCTTCATAATTCCGCTTCTGCTGCGGGGTGGAGCAGTCTGGCAGCTCGTCGGGCTCATAACCCGAAGGTCGCAGGTTCAAATCCTGCCCCCGCTACCATATTTGTCTACAGCGGCAACCAGTTCACCGGTTGCCTGCGGTAGGGAAATTTGGGCTTCGCGAAGACGCATGTTCCCGTCTTTGCAACCGGAATCCAGTTTTACCGGAGTCGTACCGGAAAGGGGCCCAACGGGCCCTTTGTCGTTTCCGGGGTCCGGGAAAACCGCCAGGACCGATTGATTTCATTCATTCAAATGCAAGGCAGGCTGTGAGCGACAAGGCAAACGAAATCGCGAATCTGCTGGGCCCGACCGTGGACGCGTTGGGCCTGGAACTGCTGGGGGCGGAATACCTGCCGGCCCCGGGCGGCGCCACGCTGCGCCTGTATATCGACGTGCCGCTGGCCGAACAGCCCGAGCGCATCGTCAATGTCGACGATTGCGAGCGGGTCAGCCGCGAAGTGTCGGCGCAGCTGGACGTGGAAGATCCGATCAGCGGCAACTACACGCTGGAAGTGTCCTCGCCCGGCGTGGACCGTCCGCTGTTCACCGCCGCGCAGTTCGCGCGCCATCAGGGCGAGTCGGCCAAGGTGGTGTTGAAGCTGCCGCAGCAGGGCCGTCGGCGCCTGCAGGGGCGCATCGCCCAGGTGGACGTGGACGCCGGCCGCATCGTGTTCGAGGTCGACGGCGCCGAACTGGCGGTGGACTTCGACAATATCGACAAGGCGCGGATCCTGCCCGACTGGGCGGCCCTGGGCCTGGCCCCGACCAAGCCGGGCAAGCCCCCCAAGCAGCCGGGTAGCACTCCCAAGCTGCCGGCCAAGCGCCCCACCAAGCGCCCCAAGCCGGCCGGCAAGACCGCAAAACCCAATAAGAAACCATCCAACGAACCGGCAGCCGACAAGGCTGCGCGCGGAGCGAAAGAATGAGCAAGGAACTGTTGCTGGTAGTCGACGCGGTGGCCAACGAAAAAGGCGTGCCGCGCGAAGTGATCTTCGACGCGATCGAGGCCGCCCTGGCCTCGGCGGCGAAGAAGCGCTACCCCGATCAGGACGTGTTAACGCGCGTCACCATCGATCACAAGGACGGCAATTACGAAACCTACCGCCGCTGGGAAGTGGTGGCCGACGACGTGGTGATGGAATCGCCGGACCGGCAGATCCGTCTGATGGACGCGGTCGACGAAGCCGAAGGCGTGGATGTGGGCGACTACATCGAAGAGCAGATCGAGAACCCGGATTTCGGGCGCATCGCCGCGCAGGCCGCCAAGCAGGTGATCGTGCAGCGCGTGCGCGAGGCCGAGCGCCAGCAGGTGGTGGACGCGTGGAAGGACCGCATCGGCGAACTGGTCACCGGCATAGTCAAGCGCGCCGAGCGCGGCAACATCTATGTCGATCTGGGCGGCAACGCCGAGGCCTTCATTCCCAAGGACAAGGGCATTCCGCGCGACGTGTTGCGTGCCGGCGACCGCGTCCGCGGCTACCTGGCCGAAGTGCGCTCGGAGCCGCGCGGCCCGCAGCTGTTCATCAGCCGCGCCGCGCCGGAATTCATGATCGAGCTGTTCAAGCTGGAAGTGCCGGAAGTGGGCCAGGGCCTGGTCGAGATCAAGGCCTGCGCGCGCGATCCGGGCGACCGCGCCAAGATCGCGGTGCTGGCGCACGACACCCGCACCGACCCGATTGGCGCCTGCATCGGCATGCGCGGTTCGCGCGTGCAGGCGGTGTCCAACGAGCTCAACGGCGAGCGCGTGGACATCGTGCTGTGGAACGACAACCCGGCCAATTTCGTCATCAACGCGATGGCGCCGGCCGAGGTGCAGTCGATCATCGTCGATGAAGAAAAGCACTCGATGGACCTGGCGGTGGCCGAAGACCGGCTGGCCCAGGCGATCGGCAAGGGCGGCCAGAACGTGCGTCTGGCCAGCCGCCTGACCGGGTGGCAGCTCAACGTGATGACCGCCGAGCAGGTCGCGGCCAAGTCCGAGGCCGAGCAGACCGTCGCCCGCCAGCTGTTCATGGAAAAGCTGGAAGTGGACGAGGAAATCGCCGCGATCCTGGTCGCCGAGGGCTTCAACTCGGTCGAGGAAATCGCCTACGTGCCGGTCGGCGAGTTGCTGGCGGTGGAAGGCTTCGACGAGGACATCGTCGAGGAGCTGCGGGCCCGCGCGCGCGATGCGCTGCTCAACGAGGCGCTGGCCGCCGAGGAAAGCGACGACAGCGGCGTGCCGGCGGCGGATTTGCTGGCGCTGGAAGGTATGGACGAGGCTACCGCGTACGCGCTGGCCAGCCATGGCGTGCGGACCAGCGAGGACCTGTCGGATCTGGCTGCGGACGAAATCCTCGAGTTCGGCATCGAGGATGTGGACCAGGAGCGCGCCGCTGCGCTCATCCTGGCAGCCCGTGCCGAGGAGATCGCCCGATTGGAACGCGGCGAATGAGTCAGCGATGAATGCCGCCCTGAACCGATCAGGGCTTAGAATCCGCGCTACCTTCGCACGCGAGGGGGCGCCAACCAGATCATAGGATCCGAATGTCGCAGCAAACCACCATCCGCAAGCTGGCCGAACTGGTGAATACGCCGGTCGATAAACTGCTGGTTCAACTGGCCGAGGCCGGAATGAAGTTCAGCGGTCCCGATCAGGTCGTGACCAGTACCGAAAAGATGAAGCTGCTCGGCTTCCTGCGCCGTACCCACGGCAAGACCGACAAGCCGGTCGAGGAAGAAGCTCAGGCCGCGCCGAAGAAGATCACCCTGAACCGGCGCAAGCTGCAGGAAGTGACGGTCAGCGCCGGTCGCAGCAAGACCACGGTCAACGTCGAGGTCCGGCAGAAGCGTACCTACGTCAAGACCGCCGAAGACCTCGCTGCCGAGCGCGCGGGCATGTCGTCGGGCGGACGGGTGGATGACGAGCGCGCCGAGATCCTGCGCAAGCTGGAAGCCTCCAAGCAGCGCAACCTGGCCGAACAGCAGAAGCTTGCCGAGCAGGACCGTGCGCGCGCCGATGAGATCGAGCGCAAGCGCAAGGAAGAGCAGGATGCGCGCGACCGCGTGGAAAATGAGCGCAAGGCCGCGCAGGCCGCCTTGGAAGCCCAGTCGGCGCCGCCGGCTGTTGCGTCCGCGGCTGCGCCTGCCTCCGCTGCGACCCCGAATGCCGGTGCCGGCACCGGTGCCGCCGCCGCGCCGCGCGCGCCGCGTCCGGCCAGCGCGCCGCACCATCCGCCGAAGCCGGCCGCGCCGCGCAGCGACGACCGCAACGCCGGCAACAAGCACAAGACCCGCGGCTCGCACGTGATGGTCGCCGGCGTCGAGGACGACGACAGCACCAGCCGCTTCGCCGGCCAGCTGCACCTGTCCGCCGCCGATCGCGCGCGCCGTTCCAACGTGCGCGGCAAGCCGCGTGGCGGCAACAGCGGCGGCCGTCGCCAGCCCGAGGTCTCGCGCAGCGGCGGCGGCGCGCATGGCTTCGAGCGTCCGACCGCACCGGTGGTGCGCGAAGTGGCGATCGGCGAGACCATCACCGTGGCCGACCTGGCGCAGAAGCTCGCGCTGAAGGGCGGCGACGTGGTCAAGGCGCTGTTCAAGATGGGCGTGATGGCCACCATCACCCAGTCCATCGACCACGACACCGCGGCGCTGATCACCGAGGAGCTCGGCCACAAGCCGGTGCGCGCGGGCAGTGCCGATGCCGAGGACGCGCTGCTGGCGCACACCGAGGACGAGCAGGGCGAGAAGCGCTCGCGGCCGCCGGTGGTCACCATCATGGGTCACGTCGATCACGGCAAGACCTCGCTGCTGGATTACATCCGCCGCACCAAGGTCGCCTCGGGCGAAGCCGGCGGCATCACCCAGCACATCGGCGCGTACCACGTCGAAACCGATCGCGGCGTCATCAGCTTCCTGGATACCCCGGGCCATGCGGCCTTCACCTCGATGCGCGCGCGCGGCGCCAAGCTGACCGACATCGTGGTGCTGGTGGTGGCGGCCGACGACGGCGTGATGCCGCAGACGATCGAGGCGGTCAAGCACGCCAAGGCGGCCGGCGTGCCGCTGATCGTGGCGGTCAACAAGATCGACAAGTCTGGCGCCGATCCGCTGCGGGTCAAGAACGAACTGCTCTCGCAGGACGTGGTCGCCGAAGAATTCGGTGGCGACACCCAGTTCGTCGAAGTCTCGGCCAAGACCGGCGCGGGCATCGACACGCTGCTCGACGCGATCTCGCTGCAGGCCGAAGTGCTGGAACTGAAGGCGGTGTTCGATGGCCGCGCCAGCGGCGTGGTGATCGAATCCTCGCTGGACAAGGGCCGTGGCCCGGTGGCGACGGTGCTGGTGCAGCAGGGCAGCCTGAAGCGCGGCGACTACCTGGTGTGCGGCGTGCAGTACGGCCGCGTGCGTGCGCTGTTCGACGAGACCGGCGGCCAGCCGGCCGAGGCCGGTCCGTCGATCCCGGTGCAGGTGCTGGGTCTGTCCGGCGTGCCGGATGCCGGCGACGACTTCGTCGTGGTCGACGACGAGCGCCTGGCCAAGGACGTGGCGCAGCAGCGCGAGGCCAAGCGCCGCGAGTCGCGCCTGGTGTCCTCGGCGGGCAGCCGCATGGAAGACATCATGTCGCAGCTCGGCAAGGGCGAAGGCCAGCTGTCGCTGAACCTGGTGATCAAGGCCGACGTGCAGGGTTCGGTGGAAGCGCTGAAGCAGTCGCTGGTGGCGCTGTCCAACGAGCAGATCCGCATCAACGTGATCCACTCCGGCGTCGGCGGCATCACCGAGTCCGATGCGAACTCGGCGCTGGCCTCCAAGGCCACGGTGATCGGCTTCAATGTGCGTGCGGACGCTTCGGCGCGGCGCATCATCGAAACCAACGGCGTGGACCTGCGCTACTTCTCGATCATCTATGACGTGATCGACCAGGTGAAGCAGGTGGCGTCCGGTCTGCTCGGCGTGGAAATCCGCGAAGAGATCATCGGTACCGCCCAGGTGCGCGACGTGTTCCGCAGCTCCAAGTTCGGCGCCGTCGCCGGCTGCATGGTCATCGAGGGCGTGGTCAAGCGCAACAAGCCGATCCGCGTGCTGCGCGACAACACCGTGGTGTTCGAGGGCGAGCTGGAATCGCTGCGTCGCTTCAAGGAGAACGTCGACGAGGTCCGCAACGGTACCGAGTGCGGTATCGGCGTGAAGGCCTACAACGACGTCAAGCCGGGCGACCAGATCGAGTGCTTCGAGCGCATCGAAGTGCAGCGCACGCTGTAAGAAGCCGGGAGTCGGGATTCGGGAATCGGGATTGGGAAAGCGGCGGCCTGGTGCGCGTCGCTCGTTCCCGTCCTTTCCCGGGTCCCGCGCTCCGAACAGAGAGATTCCGGACCATGGCAACAAAATCCTTTCACCGTACCGATCGCGTTTCCGCGCAGATCCGCCGCGACCTTGGCACGATCGTGCATTCGGCCGTGCGCGATCACGGCCTGCCGTCGGTCAGCGTTTCCGATGTCGAAGTCACCCGCGACCTGGCACATGCCAAGGTGTTCGTCACCGCATTGCTGCCCGAGCGCTCGGTCGAGGCGGTCAAGGGCCTCAAAGAGCTGGCGCCGCAACTGCGTAGCGAACTGGCACGGGCGATGAAGTTGCGCCACGTGCCCGAACTGCATTTCCACTACGACGATTCGGTCGATCGCGGCGAGCGCATCGACAACCTGCTGCGCGACATGCCAGAACTGCAGCAAACCGAAGACCACGACGGCGACGGCGACAACGAGCCGGCTCCGTCCAAGGAGTGAGCGGTCGCACGATGCGCAAGCATCGATGCCGTATGCAAGTCGTGTTGACGAGCGGCAAGCAGGTCTTCTGTGCATCGGTGGCCGTGCTGCTGCAGCATCATTGCCTGCCGTAGTCGCATCCGCTGTCCGCTGCCGCTCGGCGGCTATTTCCCCAAGTCCGGCCTGCAGCATCGCAGGCCTCACCGTCCGACTCCCGATTCGCTTTTCCGAGTCCCGAGTCCCGAGTCCCCGGTCCCGATTGCCCCATGCCCGTCTTCGGCCCCCGACTGCCCCGCATTTCCTTCCGCCGCCTCGACGGCATCGTGCTGCTCGACAAGCCGGCCGGCATGAGTTCCAACGCGGCGCTGCAGGCGGCGCGGCGGCTGTTCCGTGCCGAGAAGGGCGGCCATACCGGCAGCCTGGATCCGCTGGCCACCGGCCTGCTGCCGCTGTGCTTCGGCGAGGCGACCAAGCTGGCCGGGCTGCTGCTGGGATCGGCCAAGGCCTATGAAGCCGAGATCGTGCTCGGCGTGAGCACCGACAGCGACGATGCCGATGGCGCGGTGCTGCGCACCCGGCCGGTGCCGCCGATCGATGCGGCGACCCTGCAGGCGGCGCTGGCGCCGCTGCGCGGACGCATCCGCCAGCGCGCGCCGATCTATTCGGCACTGAAGCAGGGCGGCGAGCCGCTGTACGCCAAGGCGCGCCGCGGCGAAGCCATCGAGGCGCCGGAGCGCGAGGTCGAGGTCCACGCCATCGACGTGCTCGCCCATGAGAGCGAGCGCCTGCGCCTGCACGTGGCCTGCGGCTCCGGCACCTATATCCGCAGTCTGGCCCGCGATCTGGGCGAGGCGCTGGGCTGCGGCGCGCATATCGCCGGGCTGCGGCGCCTGTGGGTGGAGCCGTTCCGGCAACCGCAGATGGTGACCCTGGAGCGGCTGCAGCAGCTGGCCGCGAAGGAGCCGGAGGCCTTGGAAGCGCTGCTGCTGCCGCTGGCCGCCGGCCTGGTCGACTTCCCGCCGTTGCGCCTGGACCCTGCTGCGGCGCAGCGTTTCCGCATGGGCCAGCGTCTGCGCGATGCCGCCTGGGCGCCGGGCGCGGTCGCGGTGTTCGGCGACGACGGCCTGCCGCTGGGGCTGGGCCAGGTCGATGGCGGCGGGCTGCTGGCGCCGCAGCGCATGTTCAACCTCTGATCCGCGGCCTGCCGAGCGGCCCGGCGCGAGCCGCCATGGCGCCGGCCAGGTCGTGACGCGGCGTTAACACCTTGTTCGTCCGGGCTGGGGCCGGTACAATTCGGCGGCCTTTACGGCAACCCTGCGCTCCGGCGCATCCTTCGCAATCGGCGAGCCAGGCGGTGCGTCTCATCAGCACGTTCCTGCCGGCCCCGCATCTTTAGAGAAAACACACCATGTCCATCGACACCCAGAAAGTCATCGAAGAAAACAAGCGCGGCGCCGCCGACACCGGCTCCCCGGAAGTGCAGGTCGCCCTGCTGACCGCGCGCATCGAGCTGCTGACCGGCCACTTCAAGACCCACAAGAAGGACCACCACAGCCGCCGCGGCCTGCTGCAGATGGTCAACCGCCGCCGCAGCCTGCTCGACTATCTGAAGAAGAAGGATGGCGAGCGCTACAAGGCGCTGATCGAGAAGCTCGGCCTGCGTCGCTGAGGCAACGAACCCCACCGCGGCGCAGTGATGCGCCGCGGTTTTGTTTTGGGTAGTACCGTGGCCCGGGGAATGCTCCGCGCCGCCGGCCGGATCCTCCCGGCCACCCGCCAGCGGCATGGGCCGTCAGCGGTCCATTCGAAGACAGCATCATCCAAGGAAACCCCGTGGCAAAAATCACCAAAACCTTCCAGTACGGCAAGCACACCGTCACCCTCGAAACCGGCGAGATCGCCCGCCAGGCCGGCGGCGCCGTCATCGTCAAGATGGACGACACCGTACTGCTGGTCACCGCCGTCGCCGCCAAGAGCGCGCGCGAAGGTCAGGACTTCTTCCCGCTGACGGTCGACTATCAGGAGAAGTTCTACGCCGGCGGCCGCATCCCCGGCGGCTTCTTCAAGCGCGAGGGTCGTGCGACCGAGAAGGAGACGCTGATTTCGCGTCTGATCGACCGTCCGATCCGTCCGCTGTTCCCGGAGGACTACAAGAACGAAGTGCAGATCATCGCCACGGTGATGTCGATGAACCCGGACATCGACGGCGACATCGCCGCGCTGATCGGCGCCTCGGCCGCGCTGTCGCTGGCCGGCACCCCGTTCAACGGCCCGATCGGCGCTGCCAAGGTCGGCTACAAGAACGGCGAGTACATCCTCAACCCGACCATCACCGAGCTGAAGGATTCGCAGCTGGAGCTGGTCGTGGCCGGTACCGCCAACGCGGTGCTGATGGTCGAGTCCGAAGCGGCGCTGCTGTCGGAAGAAGTGATGCTGGGCGCGGTCACCTTCGGCCATCGCGAGATGCAGAAGGTCATCAACATCATCAACGAGCTGACCGTCGAAGCCGGCACCAAGCCGTCCGACTGGGTCGCCCCGGCGAAGAACGAAGGCATGATCGCGGCGCTGAAGGAAGCGGTCGGCGATCAGCTGGCCTCGGCCTTCCAGGTGCGCGACAAGCTGCAGCGTCGCGACGCGATCTCGGCGATCAAGAAGGACGTGCTGGCGCAGCTGACGCCGCGCGCCGCCGTCGAAGGCTGGGTCGTTGCCGACCTGTCCAAGGAATTCGGCGAGCTGGAATACCAGACCATGCGCGGCTCGGTGCTGAGCACCAAGGTGCGCATCGACGGCCGTGCGCTGGACACGGTGCGTCCGATCAGCGTCAAGGCCGGCGTGCTGCCGCGTACCCATGGCTCGGCGCTGTTCACCCGCGGCGAGACCCAGGCGATCGTCATCACCACGCTGGGCACCGCCCGCGACGGCCAGGTGATCGACGCGGTCAGCGGCGAGTACAAGGAAAACTTCCTGTTCCATTACAACTTCCCCCCCTACTCGGTGGGCGAGTGCGGCCGCTTCGGCGCGCCGAAGCGTCGCGAGATCGGCCACGGCCGCCTGGCCAAGCGCGGCGTGCTGGCAGTGATGCCGAGCATGGAAGAGTTCCCGTACACGATCCGCGTGGTCTCGGAAATCACCGAGTCCAACGGTTCCTCGTCGATGGCCTCGGTGTGCGGCAGCTCGCTGGCGCTGATGGACGCCGGCGTGCCGGTGAAGGCGCCGGTCGCGGGCATCGCGATGGGCCTGGTCAAGGAAGGCGACGACTTCGTGGTGCTGTCGGACATCCTGGGCGATGAAGATCACCTGGGCGACATGGACTTCAAGGTCGCCGGTACCGCCGAAGGCGTGTCCGCGCTGCAGATGGACATCAAGATCGAAGGCATCACCGAAGAGATCATGAAGCAGGCCCTGGCGCAGGCCAAGGCCGGCCGCCTGCACATCCTCGGCGAGATGGCCAGCGCGCTGACCACCCCGCGTTCGGAGCTGAGCGACTACGCGCCGCGCCTGCTGACGATCAAGATCCACCCGGACAAGATCCGCGAAGTGATCGGCAAGGGCGGCTCGACCATCCAGGCGATCACCAAGGAAACCGGCACCCAGATCGACATCCAGGACGACGGCACCATCGTCATCGCCTCGGTCAACGCGATCGCTGCGCAGGCCGCCAAGGCGCGCATCGAGCAGATCACCTCGGACGTGGAGCCGGGCCGCATCTACGAAGGCAAGGTCGCCAAGATCATGGACTTCGGTGCGTTCGTCACCATCCTGCCGGGCAAGGATGGCCTGGTGCACGTGTCGCAGATCTCCAGCGACCGCGTCGAGAAGGTCAGCGACGTGCTGAAGGAAGGCGATCTGGTCAAGGTCAAGGTGCTGGAAGTCGACAAGCAGGGCCGCATCCGCCTGTCGATGAAGGCCGTGGAAGAAGGCGAGGGCGTGACGGCCGAGTAAGCCGTCGGCGTCAACGCTGCACCAAGGAAAAAGCGGGCTTCGGCCCGCTTTTTTCATGCGCGGCGTTTGCGCGCGATGCGCTCCGTGAGCGGGCGGAATGCGGCAGGCCGCAATCACCCGCGATTCCCTGCGATCCCCCTGTAGGAGCGGCTTCAGCCGCGACCGGGCGTTACCAGGAAGAAGGAAGACATCGGTCGCGGCTGAAGCCGCTCCTACAGGATCGATCCAGAAGTTCTACCGAGGGACTCAGTCCGCCTCGTCGCCGATCGCCGCATAGCGCGCCAGGTGCGCCGACAGCGGCCCCGGATGCGCCAGTTGGTAGCCTTGCCCGTAGCGCGCACCCAGCGCCTGCAGCGTGGCCAGTTCGCTCTCGGTCTCGATGCCCTCGACAATGACGCTGGCATCGGTCTCGGCGGCGAAGGACAGGATCGCCAGCGCCAGCCGCTGGCGCCGCGGTTCGGCGTCGATGCCGCGGGTCAGGGTCAGGTCCAGCTTGATGATGTCCGGCGACAGGTGCAGCAGATGGCGCAGGCTGGCAAAGCCGGTGCCGGCGTCGTCCAGCGCGATGCGCAGGCCCTGCCGCTGCAGCGCGCCGATATGCTCGGACAGGCGCGGATAGTCCGGCGCCTGCAATTGCTCGGTGATCTCCAGCACCACCCGCGACAGGTCGTGGCCGTGCAGCAGCGCCTCCAATTGCGGGTGCAGCAGGGTCTGCGCGGAGACGTTGATCGCCAGGTACAGCGGCGCCGGCAGCTGCGCCAGCAACTGCAGCGCCTTGCGCGCCGCGGCCAGCTCCAGTTCCAGCGCCAGCCCGACCTTGCTCGCGTCGTCGAACCAGCGCAGCGGCGCCAGGCCGGGATTGGACGGGAACCGCGACAAGGCCTCCACGCCGACGATGCGCTGCGTGGACAGCGTCAGCACCGGCTGGGTCACGATCTGCAGGCGCTCGTTGGCGACCACCTCGCGGATCCGCGTGGCGATCGCGGCCTTCTCGCGGAACGCGTGCTTCTCCGCGTTCTGGCGGCGCGCGATGTCGGTCTGCAGCGCGGCGCGGTCCATCGCCAGCGCCAGCGTCGCGCCGACCAGGGTCGCCAGCATTTCCAGCGTGCGCACGTCCTGCGGGGTGTAGCTGCAGGGGTAGGGCGACATCACCTTGAGCACGCCGATGCCGCGATCGCCATAGCTGAGCGGCACCACCAGCATCGAGCGCAGGCCGACCTTGCGGCAGGCATCGAGATTGACCCGCGGGTCCTGTTCCGAATCGTCGCACTGCAGCACCTTGCCGCTGCGCATGCACAGTCCGGACAGGCTGCCGTTGCTGGGCAGGCGCAGGCCCAGATGCTGTTCGGCGGTGCCGCTGGCCGACCAGTACAGCATGTCGTTGCCGTCGCACATCTCCACCACCGCGCCGTTGGAGCGGGTCAGCTCCTGCGCGCGGCGGGTCACCACATCGACCACTTGCAATGGGTCGCTGCCGGCGGCGGCGATCTCGCCCTGGGCGAGGATGATCCGCGACAGCAGCAACGCATCCTCGCTCATCGCCGAGGCAACGGGGCCACGTTCGGCAGCGGTATCGGCAGGGCGCTGGACCCAGTCCGAAACGTCGGGTTCCTTGGTCATGCCGCGATCATGCGCTCATGGTTCGGCGCAGGGCAATCGGCACGCGCCAGAGGTGCGCTAGCGAGGCACGGAATTGCCGTGCGCATCACGATGCGTCGCGCGATGCCGTGTCGCGGCGCTCAGCCCGTGGCGCCCTTGCGCGGCTTGCCGTACAGGCTGCGCAGTTCGTCCTTGGCCTGTTCCAGCACTTCGCGGCGCTGGGCCGGCAGCTGCTTGCCGGCGCGGTTGATGTAGAAGGTCAGCATCGACATCGCCGAGCGGTAGGGACCGGTGCGGCGCCGCGCGCTCTGGTCGGCGGAGTGCTTGAGCGAACGGGCGATGGACACCGGGTCGTCGCGTTCGAACACGCTGGGCGTGAGCTCCAGCGCATCGCTGCTCTCGTTGACGCGCTGCACCCAGTGGGCGGTGGAAACATTCGAGCTGCTGTGTGCCATTGGTGATGCTCCTTGGCTAGTGAAGTGAAGAGGTGGAGTCGACGCGGAATCGCCATGCCGCCGATGGCGAGCGAATGGATGGAGCGGAGAAACGATCGTCGCCAGTGCGGACGTTGCCGCGATGTCCGCCGATGCCGCGCACGCGCGTCGCGATGCGCTGTTGCGCGTTGACGCCAGCGCGGACCATGCGTGCGTTGCGCAATGCCACCGCCTGCGCGCAGGCATGTGCCGCGACGGCGTGGCTGCGTCGGCGTCGACGCGGTTGTTCGATCATGCTGCCATGCTGCATGCAAGGCTCCCCGAAGCGAATTTCACGTCCATTGCGCGAATCCTGGATGCGCAGACGTGACGTCATCGACAACATAACCGCGCATGTCGGGGTGCGTGGTAGACAGCGACGCTTTCACTGAACCATTAACCGAAACCCCCTTGAAAACAGCTGCGCCGCGCAGGCGCGCTTGATCTGCGTTGGTAACGTCACCATGTTTTCGATTACGCGATTGACTCGATTGTCGTACCGAGGACAATCCGGACATTCCCTCTTTTCGCCGCAGTGCATTCGATCGCGACGGTGCGTCGCAGGAGACCGCATGTCGTTCGTGCAAGCACGCTTCCATCCTGCCGTCGCCCGTTGGTTCGAGCGCTGTTTTGCCGCGCCGACGCCAGCGCAGCTGGCAATACCGGCGTGGTGTTCCTGACCCTGAAGCCGTTCGCCAAGCGCCATCGCAGCGCGCTGGAGATCAACGCCGAAATCAACCAGCGCATCTCGCAGCTGGGCGAAGGCATGGCGTTTGCGTTCATGCCGCCGCCGATCCTGGGCCTGGGCAACGGCAACGGCTACCAGTTGTTCATCGAGGACCGCGCCAACCTGGGCTACGGCGCGCTGCAGAACGCGGTCAACGCGATGCAGGGTGCGGTGGTGCAGACCCCGGGCATGAGCTATCCGATCGGCACCTACCAGGCCAACGTGCCGCAGCTGGATGCCGAGGTCGACCGGGTCAAGGCCAAGGCGCAGGGCGTGGCCCTGACCGATCTGTTCGATACGCTGCAGACCTACCTGGGCTCGACCTACGTCAACGACTTCAACCAGTTCGGCCGTACCTGGCAGGTGATCGCCCAGGCCGACGCGCCGTTCCGCGAGAGCGTCGAAGACATCGCGCGGCTGCGCACCCGCAACGCCGCCGGCGAAATGGTGCCGATCGGCTCGATGGTCACGGTCAAGCAGACCTTCGGTCCGGATCCGGTGCTGCGCTACAACGGCTATCCGGCCGCCGATCTGGCCGGCGAGGCGGATGCGCGCATGCTGTCCTCGGCCGAAGCGATGGCCAAGCTCACCCAGATCGCCAAGCAAGTGCTGCCCAACGGCATGGAGATCGAATGGACCGACCTGAGCTACCAGCAGGCGAGCCAGGGCAAGGCGGCGATGGTGGTGTTCCCGCTGGCGGTGATGTTGGCGTTCCTGGTGCTCGCCGCGCTGTACGAAAGCTGGACGCTGCCGCTGGCGGTGATCCTGATCGTGCCGATGACGCTGCTGTCGGCGCTGTTCGGGGTGTGGCTGACCGGCGGCGACAACAACGTGTTCGTGCAGGTCGGCCTGGTGGTGCTGATGGGCCTGGCGTGCAAGAACGCGATCCTGATCGTCGAGTTCGCCCGCGAACTGGAACTGCAGGGCAAGGGCATCGTCGAATCGGCGCTGCAGGCCTGCCGCCTGCGCCTGCGCCCGATCGTGATGACCTCGATCGCGTTCATCGCCGGCACCGTGCCGCTGGTGTTCTCGCACGGCGCCGGCGCGGAAGTGCGCTCGGCCACCGGCATCACGGTGTTCGCCGGCATGCTCGGCGTGACCCTGTTCGGTCTGTTCCTGACCCCGGTGTTCTATGTCGCCCTGCGCAAGCTGTCCGGGCGTCCCCTGGTGTCGCATGCGCCGGCGCACGCCGAGGCGCCGACCCACGCTTGATCCTTTCGTTCCCCCTTTTCAGGAAATCCGCATGAACACGACCCACAAGATCGCCCTCGTCACCGGGGCCACCCGTGGCATCGGCCTGCATACCGTGCGCCAGCTGGCCGAGGCCGGCGTGCACACGCTGCTGGCCGGCCGCGACTCCACCCGCGCCACGGCCGCCGCGCTGGAACTGCAGGGCGAAGGTTTGCCGGTGGAAGCGCTGACCCTGGACGTCACCGACGCCGCCAGCATCGCCGCCGCAGTGGCGGCGGTGCAGGCGCGCCACGGCCGGCTCGACATCCTGGTCAACAACGCCGGCATCATGATCGACGACATGAAACTCGCGGTCTCGCAGCAGAGCCAGGACACCTGGCGCAAGACCTTCGACACCAACGTGTTCGGCCTGATTGCGGTCACCCAGGCGTTCCTGCCGCTGCTGCGCGCCGCGCCGGCCGCGCGCATCGTCAACGTGTCCAGCCTGCTCGGCTCGCTCGCCCTGCACAGCCAGCCCGGCTCGCCGATCTACGACTTCAAGGTGCCGGCCTACAACGTGTCCAAGAGCGCGGTGAACGCGTGGACCGTGCAGCTGGCCTACGAACTGCGCGACACCCCGATCAAGGTCAACACGATCCACCCCGGCTACGTGAAGACCGACATGAATTCCGGCGAAGGCGAACTGGAAGTGGCCGACGGCGCGCGCAGCAGCGTGATGATGGCGCTGCTCGACGCCGATGGCCCGACCGGCAGCTACACCCATGTGGGACAGGTGCTGCCATGGTGATCCGTCCCGCGATCGGCGCGCTGGCGTTGGCGCTGCTCAGCGCCTGCGCCAGCGTCGGCCCCAACTACCACGCGCCGGAACAGGCGCCGGTGACGCTGCAGGGTGCGGCGGCACCGGTGTTCGCGACCACTTCGCCGGTGGCGTCGTGGTGGGCGCAGTTCGACGACCCGGTGCTGGAACAGCTGGTGCACCAGAGCCTGGCCGCCAACCTCGACCTGCGCATCGCCCTGGCGCGGGTGCACGAGGCGCGCGCGGTCTTCGCCGAACGGCGCCTGGACCAGGCGCCGCACGTCACCGCCAACGGCGACTACAGCCGCGGCAAGGCGCCCGATGCGGACGCCGGCGGCGCGCGGGTGCTGACCGAGAGCTACAGCCTGGGCTTCGATGCCGGCTGGGAACTCGATCTGTTCGGACGCCAGCGCCGCGCCAGCGAGGCGGCGCGCGCCGACCTGGAGGCCGAGCAGGCCGGCATGGCCGATGCGCAGGTCACCGTGGCCGCGGAAGTGGCGCGCAACTACTTCGAGTTGCGCGGCGCGCAGAAGCGCATCGCGGTGGCGCGCACCACGCTGGACAACCTGCGCGATACCCAGCGCCTGACCGAGACCCGCTGGCAGCTGGGCGCCGGCAGCGAACTGGACGTGCAGAGCAGCCGCGCGCGGCTCAAGGCGATCGAGGCCGACATCCCGTTGCTGGAAGTCAGCGAGGCGCAGGCCCGGCATCGGCTGGCGGTGCTGCTGGGCCGCCCGCCCGGCGCGCTGGACGAGCTGCTGGCGCCGCGTGCGACGCCGGCCTACGCCCGCGCGCTGCCGCTGGGCGATACCACCCAGTTGCTGCGCCGGCGACCGGACGTGCGTATCGCCGAGCGCCGGCTGGCGTCGGCGACGGCGCGGATCGGTGTGGCCACCGCCGACCTGTTCCCGCGGATCAGCCTCAGCGGCTTCGTCGGCTTCCTGTCCGGCGATGCCGGCTCGCTGCTGCAGGGCAGCAGCAAGGCCTGGTCGCTGACCCCGTCGATCAGCTGGGCGGCGTTCGACTTCGGTACCGTGCGGGCGCGGTTGCGCGCCAGCGAAGCGCAGGCCGACGGTGCTGCCGCCGACTACGAGAAGGCGGTGCTCGGCGCGCTGGAGGACACCGAGAACGCGTTGACCTCCTACGCCAAACAGCAGGCGCGGCTGGCGATCGTCGCCGAGCAGGCGCAAGCGGCCGGCCGTGCCGAAGCGCTGGCGCAATTGCGTTACCGCGAAGGGTCGGAAGATTTCCTGACCCTGCTCGATACGCAGCGTACCAAGCTGTCCGCCGACGATGCCCTGGCCGACGCCGAGGCGTCGGTCAACGTCGGCGTGGTGCGGGTCTACAAGGCGCTCGGCGGCTGGGGCCAGGATGCGGTGCTGCCGCCAGAGGTGGCGCTGGCAACGCCGCCGCCGGCGCCGGTCGCGCACTGACGGCGGGCGTCTGCTTTCGGTTGGTCACAGGCCGCGGGATCGATCCGCGCGAAGCCGCTTCAGTCGCGATGGGCCGCAGCAACGACGCCCATCGCGACCGACGGCTTGCGCCAGGCGAGGGCGCTGCGGCTGGAATGCCGCGGCGCCTGCGCGGCAGCGCAGAGCGAGAACGCGCATGGCGGTGGCATCGGCATCCGGCTCGATGCGATCATGCTGCCGTCACCCATGCACCGCGATCGCTCACTCCTGGATCAGGTCCTCGGCGATCACGTAGGTGTCGCGGCCGCCGTTCTTGGCCTGGTACAGCGCCGCGTCCGCGCGCGAGAACCAATCCTGCCAGTGCTGCTCGTCGCACAGCATGGCCGCGCCGAGGGAGACGCTGATGCGCCCGCCGGGGCCACGCAAGGCCTCGCGCGTGACCTGGTGCAGGCGCTTGGCGAAGGCGGCCAGCTCGTTGCGCGACTGCAGTCGCGTCACCACCACGAATTCCTCGCCGCCGAAGCGGAACACCTCGTCCGGCGCGCGCACCTGGAAGCGCAGCAGTGCTGCCAATTCGGCCAGCGTACGATCGCCGGCGGCGTGCCCGTAGAGGTCGTTGACCTCTTTGAAGTGATCGATGTCGATCACGATCAGCCCATGCCGGCGCGTCTTGCGGCGCGTATCGGCCACGCGCTGCGACAGGCTGCGTTCCAGCATGCGCCGGTTCGGCAGCCCGGTCAGCGCGTCGTGCGACGCCAGTTGTTCCAACTGCACGCGGTCGCCCTCCAGCCGCAGCGACAGCACATAGCCCAGGCCGGTGATCAGCAGCGACACGGCGATCAGCGAGAACGTGTGCTCGGCGCCGAGCAGGGTGCCCGGGGTGACCAGCATGATCACGATCAAGGTGGCGTTGCAGGCCAGCCCGACGCCGCGCGCGACCACGAAGAAGTTGCTCATCATCACCAGGTACAGCCACGGCACCGCGGCCTGCTGCAGGGCATGGCTGGCCAATGCGCTGCCCAGCAACCAGCTCAGGGTCAGCAGCGGGTCCATGCGGCCGTCGCCGCGGCGCAAGGCCAGCGAGGTCGCCAGCGCCGCCAGGCCGGCCAGCGTGGCGCCGGCGGCGGCGCTCCAGGCATGGCCCTGGAGCCACCGATAGGCCCCGAACAGCAACAGCACCGCGGCCGTGGTCGGCCCGAGGATCCTGATGATGCCGAGCCGGAAGTGCCGGCGCATCGAGGCGCTCACGGCCTTGCGGCGCTCTGCATGGCGCGCGCTATCGGCCTGGCGACGACAGGCTGGAGAAAGGCGAGAAAGGCGTACATGCGGGCATCGCGCTGCGTTAGGGTCGCAGTGGAGAAGCAAATTGTGTGCCGTCCGCCGCATCGGCCGCGTGAGTGCGGCAGCGCGGGCCGATCGCCGGGCAGCTGGCCTTGCCCTCGGGCGGTGCCGCGTGCCGATCCGCCATGCTCCTTAATTGGCAAAAGGCGTGAGCCGGCGCAGGGTGGGCGTTGCCCTTGGGCTTCACTCCCGCTGAGGCACGGGTACCGCAGCCGCTGCGGGAACGGTGCCGGCGACGCGGGCCATTTGCAGCCTGGCCGCCTGGCTCTGGTCGGCCGCCAGCCGCTGGCAGTCGTGGTGGAACGTGGCCTGCGGCAGGCGTTCGGCCAGGAAATCGACGAAGCTACGGATCGCCGGCAGCAGGCCGCGGCGGCTCGGGTAGACGAAATGCAGCAGGCCCTGGGCGGTGCTGTAGTCCGGCAACACCCATTCCAGCATGCCGTTGTCGAGCAGCGGGGCGCAGTATTGCTCGGGTAGCAGCGCCACTCCGCAGTGTTGCACGGCGGCGGCGATCAGCACCGAGAAATCCCCGCTGACCAGCCGTGGCACGACCTCGATCGCGGTCTTGTTGCCGTCGCCGTCGAGCAGTTCCCA
Organism: Xanthomonas sp. SI; assembly: GCF_014236855.1. Classification (NCBI taxonomy): domain Bacteria; kingdom Pseudomonadati; phylum Pseudomonadota; class Gammaproteobacteria; order Lysobacterales; family Lysobacteraceae; genus Xanthomonas; species Xanthomonas sp. SI. The sequence continues at coordinate 3,259,685 of NZ_CP051261.1, read as the reverse complement.
CAGCTGCGCGCCCTCGTGCTCGAACATCGACAACGCCGGCAACTGGGCCAGCTCCTGCAGGGTCTGCGGACGGCCATGCGTGTCCAGGAACGCGCGGCTGGCCACCAGCATGCTGCGCGCATGGCCGATGCTGCGCACCACCAGGGTGGCATCGGTATCGAGTTTGTCGCGCACGCGGATCGCCACGTCGTAGCCTTCGCCGATCACGTCCACGCGGCGGTTGGTCGCGGTGAGCCGCACCTGCACCTTGGGGTGTTCGAGCAGGAACGCCGGCAGGATCGGGCCCAGCACGTTCTGCGCCAGCGACACCGGGCAGCTGACCCGCACCACGCCGCGCGGCTCGGTGCGCAGTTCGTCGACCGCCTCCTGCGCGGCGCGCGCTTCTTCCAGCACCGCGCGGCAGTGCTGGTAGAAGCGCGTGCCGACCTCGGTGACCACGAAACGCCGTGTGGTCCGCTGCAGCAGGCGCACGCCGAGGCGCTCCTCGAGTTGGGCGATGCGCTTGCTCAGCCGCGACTTGGGCAGGCCCAGCGCGCGCCCGGCGGCGGAAAATCCGCCGTGTTCGACCACCGAGGCGAAGAAATACAGATCGTTGAGGTCGTGCAGGACGCCGTCCATCGTCGGGCTCATCGTTTCTCGTTGCGAACGATCAGTGTACTTTAGACGGGCTAATCGTTGGATTGTTTCGCGCGTATCGTCTTTGCCATGCCGCTACGCGGTCAACGCAAAGGAACCTCCATGAAACTCCTGCACATCGACAGCAGCGCGCTTGGCGCGCATTCCGTCTCGCGCGGCCTGACCGCGGCCATCGTCGCCGAGTTCGTCGCCGCGCATCCGGGGGTGGACGTCGCCTACCGCGACGTGCATGCCGCGCCGCTGAGCCACTGGGCGCCGCCGGCCGGCGATGCCGAGCCGGCGGCCATCGAAAACAGCCAGGTACTGGAAGAGTTCCTGGCCGCCGACGTCGTCGTGATCGGCGCGCCGATGTACAACTTCGGCATCGCCAGCTCGCTGAAGGCCTGGATCGACCGCCTCGCCGTGGCCGGCAAGACCTTCCGCTACGGTGCAGCCGGTCCGGAAGGCCTGGCAGGCGGCAAGCGCGTGATCGTCGCGTCTTCGCGCGGTGGCATCTACAGCCCGGGCAGCCCGGCGGCGGCAAACGATTTCCAGGAAACCTACCTGCGTGCCGCGTTCGGCTTCTTCGGCATCACCGACATCGAGTTCGTCCGCGCCGAAGGCGTGGCGATGAGCGACGATCACCGCACCCAGGCGATCGGCGGCGCGATCGCCGGCATTGGCGGCTTGTTGCGCGAAGCGGCGTGATCTGCCGCGTCGCGCGTTGCCGGAAAGTCTTCCGGTAGAGCGGGGCGTCGGTGATCCTGAAGCGGCCGGGCGCGTTTGCGCCCGGCCGCTTTCGCATGCGCGCCAGGGGCGGCAGTGAGCGCCTCGCACAGGACATCGCCAAGCGCATGCACGGCCGCGATGGCGATGCTGCTGCGTAGTCCATGCCGAAGAGAGCTGGATATGCGCATCCAGCCGATGGCGCCCATGCCACCGCGTGCGGCCGTTTCCAGCGCCGGGATACGGCTCTGTGACGCTTTACTGGGCTTCGTCGTCGATCAGGCGTATGCCTTGCGGGCTGAGCGCGATGTCGCCGTCTTCGCCTTGCGCGGCGTAGTTTTCGCGCACGGCCCAATTCGCCTCTTCTTCGGTGACGGGCTTCGTGGCATGAATGTCTTGCAGAATGCGCAGTTGTTCGTTGGTCAGTTGCATGGCGAACCAGAGTCGGCAATCGATGCCGTCACCGTACAGACCGCGCGTGATGGGTATGTCGCCGGCACTGGCCTGGGCAGGCTGCGTTTCTTAGAGCGGTGCAGCGACGCGCGCCGCGAATTGTGGGATACGCAACGCAAGGCTGGACATCGTTCCTTGCATGTCGTCGTTCCGACACGCGGCGAGGACATCTTCCTAACAGTGCCTGCCGCATCCTTCCCTCACCAGCTGTGCGGCCGTAGGTAAAATCTCAGGGCTGCTTCAAGGGTGCAGGCATCCGCGGCTGGACCATCTTCTTTCGACGTGTTGCAGATGCATCCATCGCGATGCAGCCTCGCAACCTTCAGCTGCGCCGTGCGCTACCGGCGCTCCTCATAAACGACTGGTAACACCTCGATCCGTTCACTTGCAGCGTCGAATCGGTGTGCTGGGCGATGGTGTTCGCTGCGAATGCTGCCGTCGCGATTGCTCCGCGGTAGACCGCGCTGATTCCGGCAACGCCCACAGGCGCATCGCGCATGCCGGCCAAGGCACGTCTTGTCGATGGCGGGTACAAACAAAAAGGGCCAGATTGCCCTGGAATCCAGGAAAATCCGACCCTTGTCGTACGTCCGCGAATTGCTGCGAACGTTCAGATGGTGGAGGTGGGCGGAATCGAACCGCCGTCCGAAGGCACTCCATCCCCGGCACTACATGCTTAGCTCATCGTTAGATCTCATCCCGGAACAGCACGATGTGCGAAGCGCATCCCGGGACCAGCCTGCTTTATTTAGCCAATGGTTGACAGGCAGCCACCACCGGCGATTCCGTGATAATGACCCTACGTCGCGAGCACGGACACAAGCGATTTCGGGGCTAGGCCTTAAGCGGCCAGTGCGTAGTTGTCGTCGTTGGCAACTATAAGTTTGCTGCTGGATTTACGAGGAAAGCGGCCCCCTCGGCATGCGCCAAGCGATTTTGCAACCCCCGTCGAAACCAGTGCACCCCCGGGGAAAACGTAAAACGCTGACCGACACAGTGTAGGGATCGGGGAGGGCAGTCACAAGTCTTGCGACAGGGGCGGCTTAAGCTGGCTTCACTCGGCGCGCAGCTGGCGGTAGGCGCCGACGGATCTCCCCCAGGCATGGAGCACCGCGATGGCAACCAGGCAACAGCGTGCGCGCGACGGCGGGCGCGATGGGAAACCAGCGGCCACGGCAGCGGCCGCCGCAGCGAAACCAGCGAAAGCGTCCGCCCAGGCCAGCCGGGCGGCGCCTGCCCGGGATGGCGTTGCGGCGAAGAGGGCCACGCCCAAGAAGGCCGCCGCGCAGCGGGCCGAGGCGAAGAATGCGGAAAAGACGGTCGTGCGGTCGAGCGGGCCGGCGCGGCGTACAGCGGCGAAGACAGTGGCTGGCGACAAAGCCAGGACAGGCGCGCCCAAGGCGGCCAAGTCCAGGGCAGTCAAGCCCAAGACGGCCAAACCCGGGACAATTAAGCCGCAGGCAGCCGCCAAGCGTGCGCCGTCGTCTCATCTCGGCGCAGGTGTCACCACCGCCGCCAGCACTCCGGCGCCGGCGCGCACCACCAGGCCCAAGGCCACCGGCCAAAGCTCGCTGGCACAGGGCCAGGCGCGCACGGTCGTCTACATCCATGGCATCGGCAACAAGCCGCCGGCCGAGGTGCTGCGCTGCCAGTGGGATCGCGCCCTGTTCGGTCGCGAGATGGGCGAGCGCACGCGCATGGCGTACTGGGTCAGCCGCGAGCGCTATCCGTCGCCGGAGCCGGGCAGTTGCCAGGACCAGGACCGCGGCCCGGCGTTGAACCAGGCCGAGCAGCGGGTGCTCGGCGCGCTGGGCGTGGTGCCGCAGCTGGCCGATCTGCGCCAACTGGCCGATACGCTGGCCGGCAGCGACGCCGAACGCGCGTGCCTGCGGCAGTTGCTGGACGAGGTGCAGGCCGCCGCACCGGAGGCCGCCGGCCTGCATGCGCAGGGTCCGATCGACGTGCTGAACCGGATGCTGCTCAAGCTGATCTCCGCCGCGCTGCTGCAGGACGTGCACGATTTCTTTTTCGTGCCGGCGCGGCGCGCGCAGATGCGCGAAAGCCTGCTGCAGCGCATGCGTGCCGGTGGCGGTCCGTTCGTGGTGATCGCGCACAGCCAGGGCTCGCTGATCGCCTACGACGTGCTGCGCGAGTTCGAGGCCGAGGACTGCGAGGTGTCGCTGTTGCTGACCCTGGGTTCGCCGCTGGGCCTGCCGGTGGTGCGCAGCATGTTCAAGCAGTGGACCGGCACGCCGAAGTTGCCGTTTCCGGCCTGCGTGAAGCGCTGGGTCAACGTCGCCGAGCGGCGCGATCCGGTGGCGCTGGACGACGATCTGAGCGACGACATCGCCGATGCGCAGGGGCGCTTCCACAACATCGCCGGATCGCGCATCAATCCGGATTGGCAGCGCAATCCGCATTCCGGCTCCGGCTATCTGTCCATCCCCGAGGTCCGCGCCGAGGTGCGGCGCGCGGTGGGCGTCGGCTTCGGCCAGCCGATCGCGCATCCGGTGCTGATCAAGGACCTGTCCGACCAGTTGGAGGCGCACGCGCCGGACTATCGCCACGAGGTGCTGATCGAACTGGACCGCCTGCCGGATGCGCGCGAGCCGGCGCAGTTGAAGCGCGAGCTGGTCGCGGCGCTGCGCGAGCTGACCCAGGCGTCCACCGGGTTGAAGGGCGAGGCGCTGGACGCGGCGATCGAGCTGGAGGACACGCTGCAGCGCTACGTGTCGGCGCGCCTGACCCGCTTCGAGATCGAAAGCCTGCGCGAGCGCTATCGCACGTTGAGCCTGAAACGGCTGTGGCGCGACGCCGGCAAGCGCGCCCTGATCTACCAGTCGCGCAGCACCGTGCAGGCCGACGCGGCGCAGGTGGCGTACCGCGCGCTCGGCAGCGGCATCGGCTGGGCGGTGCTGGACAGCGGCATCGCTGCGGCGCATCCGCATTTCCAGCAGCCCGGTCTGCCGGAAACGGTGCTGGCGCAATGGGACTGCACGCAGCGCGGCCGCGCCCGCGAACTTCGCCGCGACGACGGCACCGGCTTCGCTGCGCTGGACGGCAACGGCCATGGCACCCACGTGGCCGGGATCATCGCCGGGCAGTGCGAGGCGCCGCTGCCTGGGGTGGCGCCGGCCACGCCGCTGCGCTTCGCCGGCATGGCGCCGCAGGCGCGGCTGTACGGGCTGAAGGTGCTGGACGACGACGGCAACGGCCGCGACTCGTGGATCATCAAGGGCGTGCAGCAGGTCGCCGAGATCAACGAGCGCGCCGGTGAGCTGGTCATCCACGGGGTCAACCTGAGCCTGGGCGGCTACTTCGATGCGGAAAGCTACGGTTGCGGCTTCACCCCGCTGTGCAACGAACTGCGCCGGCTATGGCGGCAGGGCGTGGTGGTGGTGATCGCGGCCGGCAACGACGGCCTGGCCTGGCTGATGCAGGACGATGGGCAGGCCTACCCGATGAACCTGGACCTGAGCATCGGCGACCCGGCCAACCTGGAGGAGGCGCTGGCGGTGGGTTCGGTGCACAAGAGCAGCCCGCACAGCTACGGCGTGTCGTACTTCTCCTCGCGCGGCCCGACCGCCGACGGCCGGCACAAGCCGGACCTGGTGGCGCCGGGCGAGAAGATCGTCTCGACCCACCATCGCTACGATGCCGACGACCCCGGCACCTGGATGGTGGAGATGAGCGGCACCAGCATGGCGGCCGCGCACGTGTCCGGGCTGATCGCCGCGTTCCTGTCGGTGCGCCGCGAATTCATCGGCTTTCCGGACCGGGTCAAGCAACTGCTGTTAGACCAGTGCCTGGACCTGCAGCGCGATCCCTACATGCAGGGACGTGGGTTGCCGAGCCTGATGCGGATGCTTGGCGGGACGTGATGGGGCAGGGATTGGTGATTGGAGATTGGAGATTCGTAACGGCAGCATCTCGCTTGCCGCGTTTGCGAATCCCCAATCCCGAATCACGCGTTCTTGTTGTGACGCCGCATGATCCGCTGCTTGTCGCGGGCCCAGTCGCGGTCCTTGGCGGCGTCGCGCTTGTCGTGGTCCTGCTTGCCCTTGGCCAGCGCGATCTCGAGCTTGATCTTGTTCTTGCTCCAGTACATCGCGGTGGGCACCAGGGTGTAGCCGTCGCGCTCGACGCGGCCGATCAGCTTGTCGATCTCGCTCCGGTGCAGCAGCAGCTTGCGGGTGCGGCGGTCGTCGGCGACCACGTGGGTGGAGGCCTGGATCAGCGGGGTGAACTGCGCGCCGAACAGGAACAGTTCGCCCTGGCGCACGAACGCATAGCTCTCGCCGATGTTGGCGCGGCCGGCGCGGATCGACTTGACCTCCCAGCCCTGCAGGGCCAGACCGGCTTCGTAGCGGTCCTCCAGGTGGTATTCGTGGCGCGCACGCTTGTTCAACGCGATGGTCTTGTTGGCCGTCGCGCCGTTTGCTTTATCCTTGGCGGGTTTCTTGCTCATCTTGCTATTGTCTCCGATTCGGGGCCTCCCGAACGTCTTGGTCCACTTTCCCCGCACCGAATGCCTATCATCCGCCGCAGCGCCCTGGTCGAACACCCCGCAACGCGCATGTTCGACCTGGTCAATGATGTCGCCGCCTATCCGCGCCGCTTCGCCTGGTGCGATGCGGCGCATGTGCTCGAGCACAGCGACCAATACCTGGTGGCGCGGCTGGACCTGGGCGTGGGCTCGTTCCGTACCTGGTTCACCACCGAAAACCGGCTGCAGCGCCCCGACCGCATCGATATGCTGCTGCGCGACGGCCCGTTCAAGCGCCTGCAGGGGCAGTGGGAGTTCCAGGGCTTCAACGACCACGCCAGCAAGGTCAGCCTGACCCTGGACTTCGAACCGGCCTCGCGGCTGTTGGGACCGGCGCTGGCGCTGGGCTTCCAGAGCCTGGCCGACCGCATGGTCAACGACTTCGTGCGCGTGGCCGACCGCGAAGACGCATGAGCGGGCTGCGGGTCGAAGTGGTGCTGGCCTGGCCGGACCACTTCGTCGCGCGCGCGCTGCAATTGCCCGAAGGGTCCACCGTCGCCGATGCGTTGCGCGCAGCGGCCTTGGCCGGGGCGACGCCGGGCATGCCCTGCGCGATCCATGGCAGCGTCGCCGCGCCGACCCAGCTCCTGCACGACGGTGACCGGGTCGAACTGCTCAGGCCATTGCTGGCCGATCCGAAAGACGCCCGGCGGCGGCGCGCGAAACCGCGCTAGCGCCGCCAGGCGCGTTGCCGGCGACGCTTACTCGCTGCGGCGCTGCTTCTTCTTGTCCTTGGCCAGGTTGCGGCCGAACTGGCGCACGCTGTTCTTGGCCAACTCCGAATCGTTGTCCGGGAAATAGTCGCCTTCCCAGCGGGTCACCGTGTCGTTGTCGAAGTAGACGACGAAATTCTTGATCTCGGTCCGGCCGAGGCGATCGAGGCGCTCGGTCGCGGTGTAGTCCCAGCGTTGGGCATGGAACGGATCCGGGATCGACGGGGTGCCGAGCAGCGCGTTGACCTGCTGCTTGCTTTGGCCGACCTTGAGCTGATCGACGGCCGCCTGCTTGATCAGGTTGCCTTGGTAGATAGGCTGCTTGTAGATGATCCCGCAGCCAGCGGTGGACAGGGCAACAGCGGCGACCAGCAAGAGATTGCGCATCGGGGACAGTACTGAGGGAAATCGGGTCGATGATACACTCCCGATGACCGCCGCGACCCATCCCGAGGCAGCTGGCGCTAAACCAGCTATGAATGGAGACGCCATGGAATCCCACGATCTGCGCAAAGTCGGCCTGAAGGTCACGCATCCCCGGATGCGCATCCTGGAGCTGCTAGAGCAGAAGTCGGCGCGCCACCACATGACGGCGGAAGAGATCTACCGCCAGCTGCTCGATCACGGCGACGAGATCGGCCTGGCCACGGTGTACCGGGTCCTGACCCAGTTCGAGGCGGCCGGGCTGGTGCTCAAGCACAATTTCGAAGGTGGCCAGGCGGTGTACGAACTGGACCGCGGCGGCCATCACGACCACATGGTGGACGTGGACACCGGCAACGTCATCGAATTCGAAAGCGCCGAGATCGAGGAACTGCAGCGCAAGATCGCCGCCGATCACGGCTACGAGCTGGAAGAGCATTCGCTGGTGCTGTACGTGCGCAGCAAGCGCCCGGCCGGCAAGAAGGGCTGAGTTCGGCCAGTGCGGGCGCGGTAGCGTTCGACGCAGGGCCATCGCCACGGACCGCGTGGAGAGGAAGGGCCTGAGTGGCTTCGGTTTCCACGGATTGCCGGCTGTCACTGATCTCCCAGCTCCGCTCGTCGCGACTGAAGTCGCTCCCACAGGAGGCTTGCGGCGAGCCGGCTGGGTGCACTGTGGGAAGGGCTTCAGCCCCGACTGCTTCCGAGACCGGAACAACTGGTGGCTCCGTTCGTCGCGGCTGAAGCCGCTCCTACAGGGACTCGCGACGGACTGGCTCGGGTGCACTGTAGGAGGGGCTTCAGCCCCGACCCGACACCATCCGAAGCCAGCAAGCTTCATATCCCCTGATGGCCTGAGTCACACGGCTCAAGTCGCCCGATGGCTCCTACAAGGGGCTTGCGGCTAGCCGGCTGGGTGCACTATGGGAGGGACTTCAGTCCCGACGCCTTCCGCCCCCTGGGTCGTCGGACGGCTCTGCTCGTCGCGGTTGAAACCGCTTCTACAGGGAACTCGCGACGAACTGGCTGGGTGCACTGTAGGAGGGGCTTCAGCGCCGACCCGACACCATCCGAAGCCTGCAAGCTTCATATCGCCTGATGGCTCGAGTCACAGGGTTCGAGTCGCCTGATGGCTTGAGGCGACCCAGCGCCATGCGCACAGTGGCGCCCAGCTACCGAACCGAAGCCCAGTCCCAGTTCCAGTCCCAGTCCACCAGCCGACCAGTCCCGGCCCACCAGCCCGGCGCAGCCTGCCGGAGCGCCTCAACCAGCGCTCTGCAACAGCCGCTTGGCCGCCGCGCGGGCTTCCTTGCTGACCTCGACCCCGCCCAGCATCCGCGCCAGTTCTTCCTCGCGCTGGCGCGGCGCCAGCAGTTCGACCGAGCTCTGGGTCATGCCCTCGACCGGCGCCTTGCTGACCCGGTAATGGGCATGGCCCTGCGCCGCGACCTGTGGCAGGTGGGTCACGCACAGCACCTGGCGCTGCTCGCCGAGCGCGCGCAGCTTCTTGCCGACGATGTCGGCGACCGCGCCGCCGATGCCCGAGTCCACTTCGTCGAACACCATCGTCGGCACCGCGTCCAGGCCCAGCGCGGCGACCTCGATCGCCAGCGAGATGCGCGACAGCTCGCCACCGGAAGCGACCTTGCGCAGCGCGCGCGGCGGCTGCCCGGCGTTGGCCGCGACCAGGAACTCGACGCGCTCGGCGCCGGCCGGGTCGGGGCGCTCGGCCTCGTGCGGCTCGAGCTGGATCTCGAAGCGCCCGCCGCCCATGCCCAGTTCGCCGATCAGCGCGGTGGTGTCGCGCGACAGCGCCTGCGCGCCACGCTGGCGGGTGCCGCTGAGCGCGGCGGCGGCGTCGCGCCAGGCCTGGGTGGCGCGGGCGATCTCCGCATCCAGCACGTCCAGCCGTTCGCCGGCGCCGCGCAGGCCCTCGACTTCGGCCAGCAGCGCGTCGCGGTGCTCGCCCAGCGTGTCCGGGGTGACCCGGTGCTTGCGCGCCAGGTCGTGCAACCGGCCCAGCTTGCGTTCCATGTCCTCGAACTGCGCCGGATCGGCGTCGAGGTCGTCGCGCACCCGGTCGACCAGCGCCAGCGCCTCTTCCAGCTGGATCGTGGCGCTGTCGATCAGCGCGTCGACCTCGGCCAGGCGCGGCTCGTATTCGCCGACCTTGCCCAGTTCGTGGCGGGTCTGCTGCAGCAGTTCCAGCACCGCCGGCGCCTCGTCGCCGTTGAGCCGCTGCGCGGCGCCCTCGCAGGCACCGATCAGCGCCGCGGCATGGGCCTGGCGGCGATGGTTGGCGTCCAGTGCGGCGATCGCCGCCGGCGCCAGGTCCTCGCGCTGCAGCTCGGCCAGCTGGTGCTCGAGGAAGCCGATGCGGTCGGACACGTCGCCCTGCGCCAGCAGCGTCTCGCGCTCGGCCAGCAGCGCCTGCCAGCGCACGGCGGCGGCGCGCACCGCGGCGCGTTCGGCCTCGTTGCGGGCGTAGGCGTCGAGCAGGCCGAGCTGGCTGCCGCGCGACAGCAGCGCCTGGTGTTCGTGCTGGCCGTGGATCTCGACCAAGTGCCCGGCCAGCTCAGCCAACTGCGACAGGGTCACCGGGCGGCCGTTGATCCAGGCGCGCGAGCCGCCGTCGGCGCGGATCACCCGGCGCAGCTGGCATTGTTCGTCGTCGTCGAGCTCGTTTTCGCGCAACCAGGCGCGCGCCGGGGCGGCCTCGGGCACGGCGAACTCGGCCGACAGCTCGGCGCGGTCGGCGCCGTGGCGGACCACGCCGCTGTCGGCGCGCAGCCCGGACAGGAAGCCGAGTGCGTCCACCATCAGCGACTTGCCGGCGCCGGTTTCGCCGGACACCACGGTCATGCCAGGGCCGAATTCCAGTTCGGTCCCGCGGACGACGGCGAAATCCTTGATCGAGAGATGTCTGAGCATGGGGGTCGGAATCCAGGGGCGCGCAACGCTAGCACGCGGGGGTAGGTGGGCCAATCACTTGCCAAGCCGGCATGCAGCCATTATCTAGTGTCCAGTCTCACGGATTGATTGCATGCGCGCCTCCCCGGTCCACTCCTCGCTCGACCCACGCGCCCGGCAGCTGTTGCGCACGCTGATCTCGCGCTATATCCGCGACGGCGAACCGGTCGGCTCGCAGACCCTGGCCCGCCACGCCGGGCTGGACGTGAGCCCGGCGACGATCCGCAACATCCTCGCCGATCTGGAGGACGCCGGCCTGCTCAGCTCGCCGCACACCTCGGCCGGGCGCATTCCCACCGCCACCGGCTACCGGGTGTTCGTCGACAGCCTGGTGCAGATGCGCCCGCCGGGCGAGAGCGAGGTGGCGCGGCTGCGCGCGGAGATGAGCAACGCCGCCGGCACTCAGGCGCTGCTCGGCAGCGCCTCGGAGCTGCTGTCGGCAATGACCCATTTCGTCGGCGTGGTCAGCGCGCCCAAGCGCGAGCAGTTCGCGTTCCGGCACATCGATTTCGTGCCGCTGGACGCGCGCCGGGTGCTGGCGATCCTGGTGTTCGCCGACAACGAGGTGCAGAACCGGGTCATCGAACCGCGCAAGGCCTACGAGCCGGCCGAGCTGGAACGGGTGGCCAATTACCTGAACGCGCATTTCGCCGGGCGCGCGCTGGCCGACATCCGCGCCAGCCTGGTGCGCGACCTGCGCCACGCCCGCGACGAGATGGAGCTGCTGCTGGCGCACAGCGTGGAGCTGGCCGAGCAGGCGTTGGCCCCGGCCGGCGACGACATGGTGCTGGCCGGGCAGACCAAGCTGATGGGGGTGCAGGACCTGTCGGACCTGGAGCGGCTGCGCGAATTGTTCGAGATCTTCGCCAGCAAGCGCGAGATCCTGCAGCTGCTGGAGCGCACCATCCGCGCGCCGGGGGTGCGCATCTTCATCGGCGAGGAAACCGGGGTGGTGCCGCTGGAGAGCGTGTCGCTGGTCACCGCGCCATACATGGCCGGCGGCCAGGTGCTGGGCGTGCTGGGGGTGATCGGCCCCAAGCGCATGGACTACGACCGGGTGATCCCGCTGGTGCAGACCGCCGCCGAAGTCCTCGGCGCGGCCCTGGACCCGACCCCGCCGACAGAGCGCTAGCCGGGCAGGGAGGAGCGGGCATATGGCAGCCGGCGCGTGCCGTGGCGCCGCTCCGACCAATCCCGAATCCCCAATCTCCAATCCCGAAGATGCAACACAGCATCTTGAATCCGCCCCGTACGCCCACATAGGTGGTCCGGTAGGGCGGGTGCATCTCCCGCCAGGGAACCGGAAATGAACCAAGACCACCCCGAATTCGATTCTGAACACCTGTCCGAGGCCCAGCAGCCGGCGACCGATCCGCTGCAGGCGCAGATCGAGACGCTGCGCAGCGAGCTGGCGCTGCTCAAGGCCGACGTGCTGCGCGAGCGCGCCGACCTGGAAAACCAGCGCAAGCGCATCGCCCGCGACGTCGAACAGGCGCGCAAGTTCGCCAACGAGCGCCTGCTCGGCGACCTGCTGCCGGTGTTCGACAGCCTGGACGCCGGCCTGAGCGCCGCCGGCAGCGAACCCAGCCCGCTGCGCGATGGCCTGGAACTGACCTACAAGCAGCTGCTCAAGGTCGCCGCCGACAACGGCCTGACCCTGCTCGACCCGACCGGGCAGCCGTTCAACCCGGAGCACCACCAGGCGATCAGCCAGGCCGAGGCCGACGGCGTCGCCCCCGGCCACGTGATCCAGGTGTTCCAGAAGGGCTACCTGCTCAACGAACGCCTGCTGCGGCCGGCGCTGGTGGTGGTCGCCAAGCACGATTGACGCGTGCCGCCAGCGGTCCGCGCCTGAATCCGGCGCGGCCGCGGCAGAACGCTAATTTGCGGTGATGGCTTGAATGACCTGCGGCCATCCCTATATCCGAACCAGACCCCGGCAGCGGCCGGATACCAGAAATTTTCAGGAGTCATCCAATGGGCAAGATCATCGGCATCGACCTGGGCACGACCAACTCGTGCGTGGCGATCATGGACGGCGGCAAAGCCCGCGTCATCGAAAATTCCGAAGGCGACCGCACCACGCCCTCGATCGTCGCCTACACCAAGGACGGCGAAGTGCTGGTGGGCGCCTCGGCCAAGCGCCAGGCGGTCACCAATCCGAAGAACACTTTCTACGCGGTGAAGCGCCTGATCGGCCGCAAGTTCACCGACGCCGAAGTGCAGAAGGACATCGGCCTGGTCCCCTACGGCATCGTCCAGCACGATAACGGCGACGCCTGGGTGGCCACCGCCGACGGGCGCAAGCTGGCCTCGCAGGAAATCTCCGCGCAGGTGCTGGAGAAGATGAAGAAGACCGCCGAGGCGTTCCTGGGCGAGACCGTCACCGAGGCGGTCATCACCGTGCCAGCGTACTTCAACGACAGCCAGCGCCAGGCGACCAAGGACGCCGGCCGCATCGCCGGCCTGGACGTCAAGCGCATCATCAACGAGCCGACCGCCGCGGCGCTGGCCTACGGCCTGGACAAGGGCCAGGGCGGCGATCGCAAGATCGCGGTGTACGACCTGGGCGGCGGCACCTTCGACGTGTCGATCATCGAGATCGCCAACGTCGACGGCGAGAAGCAGTTCGAGGTGCTGGCCACCAACGGCGACACCTTCCTGGGCGGCGAAGACTTCGACAAGCGCGTCATCGACTATCTGGTCGAGGAATTCAACAAGGACCAGGGCATCGACCTGCGCAAGGATCCGCTGGCGCTGCAGCGCCTGAAGGATGCGGCCGAGCGCGCCAAGATCGAGCTGTCGACCTCGCAGCAGACCGAAGTCAACCTGCCGTACGTCACCGCCGACGCGTCGGGCCCGAAGCACCTCAACATCAAGCTGACCCGGGCCAAGCTCGAGGCGCTGGTCGAGGACCTGGTCAAGCGCACCATCGAGCCGTGCCGCACCGCGCTCAACGACGCCGGCCTGCGCGCCAGCGACGTGACCGAGGTGATCCTGGTCGGCGGCCAGACCCGCATGCCGAAGGTGCAACAGGCGGTGTCCGAGTTCTTCGGCAAGGAGCCGCGCAAGGACGTCAACCCCGACGAGGCCGTGGCGCTGGGCGCGGCGATCCAGGGCGGCGTGCTGGCCGGCGACGTCAAGGACGTGCTGCTGCTCGACGTGACCCCGCTGAGCCTGGGCATCGAGACCCTGGGCGGCGTGTTCACCAAGATCATCGAGAAGAACACCACGATCCCGACCAAGGCTTCGCAGACCTTCTCCACCGCCGAGGACAACCAGTCCGCGGTCACCGTGCACGTGCTGCAGGGCGAGCGCGAGCAGGCCCGCTACAACAAGTCGCTGGCCAAGTTCGACCTGTCCGGGATCGAGCCGGCGCCGCGCGGCCTGCCGCAGGTGGAGGTGTCCTTCGACATCGACGCCAACGGCATCCTGCACGTGTCGGCCAAGGACAAGAAGACCAACAAGGAACAGAAGGTCGAGATCAAGGCCGGCTCCGGCCTGTCGGACGACGAGATCCAGCGGATGGTCGCCGACGCGGAAGCCAACCGCGAGGAAGACAAGAAGTTCCATGAGCTGGTGCAGGCGCGCAACCAGGCCGATGGCCTGATCCACGCCACCCGCAGCGCGATCACCGAGCACGGCAGCAAGGTCGGCGGCGACGTGATCGGCAAGGTCGAGTCGGCGCTGGCGGACCTGGAAACGGCGATGAAGGGCGACGACAAGGGCCAGATCGAGGCCAAGACCAAGGCGCTGGAAGAGGCCGGTCAGTCGCTGTACGCGGCCGCGGCCGCCGGCGAACAGCAGCCGGGCGCGGCTCCGGGCGGTGCGCAGGCCGCCGGCGACGACGTGGTCGACGCCGAGTTCACTGAAGTCAAGGATGACAAGAAGGCGTGATCCAGCCTTAGGGAATCGGTTCTCGAAGGAGCGGTGCTCAGGCTCCGCTCCTTCGCCGTTTTAAGGTTCCCGGTTTCATTGCCGCTATGACTAATCGCTACAGGATGCCTGTTTTGAACCATTCCCCATTCCCCATCGCCCATTCCCAGCCATGAGCAAACGCGACTACTACGAAGTGCTGGGCGTGGCCCGTACCGCCAACGATGACGAGCTGAAGAAGGCCTATCGCCGTTGCGCGATGAAGCACCACCCTGACCGCAACCCGGGCGACCAAGCTGCCGAAGCCGCGTTCAAGGAGTGCAAGGAGGCCTACGAAGTCCTGTCCGACGGCAACAAGCGGCGCATGTACGACGCACACGGCCATGCCGCGTTCGAGCATGGCATGGGCGGGATGGGCGGCGGTGGCGGTGCTGGCGGCCCGGACATGGGCGACATCTTCGGCGACATCTTCGGCAACATCTTCGGTGGTGCCGGCGGCGGTGGTGGCCGTGCGGCCCGGCGCGGTGCCGATATCGGTTACGTGCTGGAACTGGATCTGGAAGAGGCGGTGGCCGGGATCGAGCGCCGCATCGAGATTCCGACCCTGGGCGAATGCGAACACTGCCATGGCAGCGGTTCGGAGGACGGCAAGGTCGAGACCTGTACCACCTGCCAGGGTCGCGGCCAGGTGCGGATCCAGCGCGGCATCTTCGCGATGCAGCAGAGCTGCCCGCATTGCGCCGGGCGCGGCCAGATCGTGCAGAACCCGTGCGGCACCTGCCACGGCGCCGGGCGCGTCGAGGAAACCAAGGTGCTGTCGGTGAAGATCCCGCCCGGTGTGGACAACGGCGACCGCATCCGCCTATCCGGCGAAGGCGAGGCCGGTCCGGCCGGCACCCCGCCTGGCGATCTGTATGTGGAAGTGCGGGTGCGCGAGCACGCGATCTTCCAGCGCGACGGCGACGACCTGCACTGCGAAGTGCCGATCCGCATCTCCCAGGCCGCGCTCGGCGACACCGTGCGCGTGGCCACGCTGGGCGGCGAGGCGGAGATCCGCATTCCGGCCGAGACCCAGACCGGCAAGCTGTTCCGCCTGCGCGGCAAGGGCGTGCGTTCGGTGCGCAGCCGCAGCGAAGGCGACCTGTACTGCCGCGTGGTGGTGGAAACCCCGGTCAATCTGACCGCCGACCAGCGCAAGCTGCTGGAGCAATTCGAATCCACCTTCACCGGCGAGGACGCGCGCAAGCACTCGCCGAAGTCGGCGACCTTCATCGACGGGGTGAAGGGGTTCTGGGACCGGATGACGTCGTAGAGCCGGGAGTGGGGATTGGGGATTCGCAACGGCGGGTCCCGAGCGGCGGTCGAGAGTGTGTGGAACGATGCAAGAGGCACGTGCAGGGCGAGAGCCCGGTACGTGCCTTTTCGGTTTTCGGGATTGCGGTCGATTGCCTGCGAATCGAATGCCGGGTGCGGGAGGGGACGCCGCGGTGTTGCTGTTACGAATCCCCAATCCCGCATTCCCAATCCCAGCCCTTGAACTACGGCGGTGAACGCACCTGCCGGGGGTGAAGTGGTTCTGGGGACCGGATGACCTTTTTATCCTTTCAGCATGGCAGCGCCGGTGCACTGCCGGCGCGGCCGCGCTGGCGCGCATCGCTAGCGTGCGCCCTTTGCGCCGCGTCACCGTCCGTGGCGCGGTCCGGCATGCGAACATGCCGCTACGCCGATCGCGGCGCATCTCGCTTGCAGAGCCCGCCATGGATATCGGCCGTTCCGTTGTTGCCCGCCTTGCCGCGCTGCTGCTGTGCGCTTGCTTTGCCGCACCCGCGCTCGCCAGTTCCGATGCCGGGTGCGAGTCCAGCCTGCTGCTGGATTTCGGCGACTACAGCGGATGCCAGAACACCGTCGCGCTGGCACCGGGCAGCGACACCCGGGTCAACCTGCTGCTGTTGATGCGCGATGGCGCAGCGCCGGCGGTGGCGCCTGCCAGCCCGCTCGAACCGGCGTTCACCTGGGAGGCGGCGGTCCAGGCGCTGCAAGCGCCGGCGACCGATCAGGCCACCGCCGCCGATGGGGTGCTCGATGGCGAGGCGAACCGCTGCAACAGCAATGCACGCGGCGTCAGCGCGTTCAACGACGCGCTGAACGCGAACGCGCGCGTGCCGGCGGCGGAAAAAGCGCACTTGGCCCAGGCGCGGCCGGCGCAGTGTCCGGACCAGCAAATCGCTGCGCCGGACGGCGTGTCGTCGGCCGCAGGCAGGGAATTCGCGCAGTACCTGCAGGCCGCCAGCGCGTTCTACGCCGGCGCCTTCGACGCGTCCGCGCAGGGCTTCGATGCGCTGGCCAAGGCGGCCGACCCCTGGATCAGGGAGACGGCGCGCTACATGTCGGGGCGGGTGGCGCTCAATGCGGCGCAGGTCGATGGCTTCGACGAATACGGCGTGCAGCGCGAGCCGATGCAGTTCGACAAGGCCGCGCTGGCGCGCGCCGAGCAGGCGTTCGCGCAGTACCTGCACGACTATCCGCAGGGGCGCTACGCGGCTTCGGCGCATGGATTGATGCGGCGGCTGTACTGGCTCGGCGGCGACACCGGGAAACTGGTAGCCGAATACGAGCGGCTGCTGCGGCTGCCTGCCGCGCAGCGCGGCCTGTCCGACCCGGAGCTGGCCCAGGAAATCGACAACAAGCTGCTGGGTAGCGTCGATCCTGCGACGCTGACCACGCCGCTGCTGCTGGCGGTGGCCGATCTCAAGGCGATGCGCGGGGGCGATGGCAGCAACGGCCAGGGACTGTCGCTGGACGCGCTGCAGGCGCAGCGGCCGCACTTCGCCGACGAACCGGAGCTGTTCGCGCTGTTGCTGTCCAGCTACCAGTATTACGTGGCCGGGTCGCCGACGCAGGCGCTGCGCCTGCTGGAGACGGGCCAGGGCGGAAGCAGGCGCGGCAGCGTGGCCTTCGCCACGGCCATGCTCAAGGGCTTGGCGCTGGAGGACAGCGGTGCGCCGGAGTTGGCGGCCTACTGGCGGCGCCTGCTCGGCAGCGCCGAGCCTGGGGTGCAGCAACCGCTGGTGCAGCTGGCGCTGGCGCGGCGCCTGGAGCGCGACCGTGCGCTCGACCAGGTGTTCGCCGCGGATTCTCCGATCGTCAACCAGTCCATCCGCGACCAGCTGCTGATCTATGCCGCCGGTGCCGATCTGCTGCGCCGCCACGCGCTGGCGCCGAGCGTGCCGGCGCACGAACGCGAACTGGCCGGCTTCGTGCTGCTGTACAAGGAGCTTTCGCGTGGCCAGTCCAAGGCGTTCCTGCAGGATCGCGTGCTGCTCGCCGACGTCCCGCTCGACAGCAGCGAGCCCCGGCTCGGGCCTTACTGGTTGCCGCAGTCGTCGCCACCGCTGGCGGTGTTCTCCGGCACATTCGAGCAGGGCGAGGATGCATGCCCGGCGATCGAGGCGGTGGCCAAGACCCTGGCCGCTGCCCCCGCCGACGCCCATGCGCAGTTGTGCGTGGCCGAGTTGGTCCGGGTCATGAACTGGGATGACTTGCCGATCAACTGGCAACCGCCGGCCGCCGAGCTTGGCGGAGCGCCTTCGCAATTTCCCGGCGCTGCGTATTTCCGTTTGCCGGTCTACCAACGCGTCATCGATGCTGCGAACGTGCCTGCCAACGACAGGGCCTATGCGCTGTACCGCGCCATCCAGTGCTATGCGCCCAGCGGAAACAACGATTGCGGCGGCAATGACGTGCCGGTGGCCGAGCGCAAGCGTTGGTTCCAGCGCCTGAAACGGGAATTCCCGTCCTCGACCTGGGCGCAGGACCTGAAGTACTACTGGTGAGCGGCGCCATGCGCGTGCGCTGCGCCGTGCTGTTGGCGCTGTGCCTGACGATGGTCGCGGCCAACGCCGCGCCGGTGGAGGCGCGCCGCTACGATGCGTTCTGGTTGTGGGCCGGGGTGCGGCCGCAACCGGTGCTGGCCAACGCGCGCCGCGTGTACCTGCTGCAGGCCGAGGTGCCGCTGGACGCCGACGCGCCGGCAAGATTGGTCGCGCAACGCGCCGCGTTGCCGCAACTGCGCCACTGCCAGGTATGGATGGTGTTGCGGGTGGAGCGCATCGACTGGACGCCGGCATTGTTCGACGCGGTGCTGCTGCAGTTGCAGCGTTGGCGCGCGGCCGGCAACGACGTGGCCGGCCTGCAGATCGATTTCGACGCCGGGACCGGCCACCTCGAGCAGTACGTGGCGTTCCTGCGCACCTTGCGCGGGCGCTTGCCGGCCGACTACCAGCTCGGCATCACCGGCCTGCTGGACTGGAGCGTCAACGGCCGCGCCGAGGCGTTGGCCGGATTGCGCGGCGTGGTCGACGAGGTGGTGCTGCAGATCTACCAGGGACGCGCGGTGATTCCCGACTATCCCGTCTATGTCGCCAGGCTGGGCAGATTGCAGGTGCCGTTCCGCATCGGCCTGCTGCAGGGCGGCGACTGGCAGCCGCCGCAGGGCCTGCGGGACAATCCGTGGTTCCGCGGCTACGTGGTGTTCCTGCGCAACCCCTGAGCGCGCCGGTACTCCGCCGTCGATTGCCGCGGCCTAGAATGTGCGGATGAACGCATCCACTGCCAGCCATCTTCTCCACGGCCGCCGCCAGCGTCCGCACGGGCCTTCGCCGATCGACGTGATCTCGGTGCAGTCGCAACTGGTCTACGGCCATGCCGGCAACAGCGCGGCGGCGGTGCCGCTGCGCGCGCTGGGCCTGCGCGTGGCGGAAATTCCGACCACCTTGCTGAGCAATGCGCCGTTCTACGACACCTTGCGCGGCAAGGTGCTGCCGTCGGACTGGTTCGCCGACCTGCTGCTCGGCGCCAGCGAGCGTGGCCTGCCGCAGCGTGCGCGGATGCTGGTGTCTGGCTATTTCGGCAGCGTCGGCAACGGCACTGCGTTCGCCGACTGGCTCGACGCCACGCTGCCGCAGTGCCCGGCGTTGCGCTATTGCCTGGATCCGGTGATCGGCGATACGCATACCGGCCCCTATGTCGAGCCGGGCCTGGAAGTGGTGTTCGCCGAACGACTGTTGCCGCATGCCTGGCTGGTCACCCCGAACGCGTTCGAACTCGGCCGCCTGACCGGCCTGCCGGCGCTGGCCCAGGACGATGCCATCGCCGCGGCGCGCGTGCTGCTGGCGCGCGGGCCGCAGTGGGTGTTGGCGCACAGCGTCAGTGGCGACGCAGGGCAGCTGGTGACCCTGGCGGTGAGCCGCGAGGCGGTCTACCGCTGGTGCTCGCCGCTGTTGCCGGTGGACGTGGCCGGCACCGGCGACGTGCTGATGGCACTGCTGGTCGCGTTCCTGCTGCGCGGCGACGCGTTCGAACTGGCGATCGGCCGCGCCATCGCCGGCGTGCATGCGGCGCTGGAAGCGACCCTGGCCAGCGGCTACGAGGAACTGGACGTGCTCGCCGCCGCGCCGGCGGCGCTGGCCACGCCGCTGCGCTTCGCCGTGGAGCGCCTGGCGTGAGCCTGCGCCCGGTGGTCGGCATCGTCGGCAGCGCCGGCGCCTATGGCTGCTGGCTGAGCCGATTCTTCCGCGAGCGCATGCAACTGGAGGTGGTCGGCCACGATCCGGCCGATCCGCAGTCGCTGGATCCCGATGCCTTGCTGCAGCGCGCGCAGGTGCTGATCTTCTCCGCGCCGATCCGGCACACGCCGGCGCTGATCGGCGACTACGTGCGCCGCGCCGGCGGGCGCGAACGCGATCAGCTGTGGCTGGACGTGACCTCGGTCAAGCGCGAACCGGTGGCGGCGATGCTGGCCTCGCAGGCGGAGGTGGCAGGGCTGCATCCGATGACCGCGCCGCCGAAGTCGCCCACGCTCAAAGGCCGCGTGCTGGTGGTGTGCGAAGCGCGGTTGTCGCGCTGGAGCGCGTGGCTGCAGCAGCTGTGCACGGCGCTGGAAGCCGAATGCGTGCGCAGCACGCCCGATCACCACGACCAGGTGATGGCACTGGTGCAGGCGATGGTGCACGCCAGCCATCTGGCGCAGGCCGGCGTGTTGCGCGAGCACGCGCCGACGCTGGGGTCGCTGGAGGCGTTGATGCCTTATCGTTCGGCCTCGTTCGAACTGGATACCGCGATCATCGCGCGCATCCTGGCGTTGAATCCGGCGATCTACGAAGACATCCAGTTCGGCAACCCGCATGTCGGCGGCGTGCTCGACGGCTTGATCGCGCAACTGGCGCGGCTGCGCGAGCAGGTCGGTCGCGGCGACGATGCGGCGCGCGCGCAGTTCCGCGCCGATTTCCTCGACGCCAATCGCCAGGCGCTGGGCGATGCGGCGATCGCGCACGGCAACTACAGTTACGAGCGCGTCGGCTATCTGCTCGCGGACCTGACCGAGCAGCTCACGCTCAGCGTCTATCTGCCCGAGGACCGTGCCGGCTCGCTGCGGACCTTGTTGTACGTGTTCGAGCGCCACGGCGTCAGCCTGGCCTCGATCCATTCCTCGCGCACGCCGGCCGGGGAACTGCATTTCCGTATCGGTTTCGATCCGGCCACCGTGGCGACGGCATTGGACGCCGCAGCGGCGGAGATCGACACCAGCGGCATCGGCCGGGTGTTGCCGCGCTAGTCCGACGCAGGCGGGCCACCTGTAGGAGCGGCTTCAGCCGTGACAGGCATTGCCGATCAAGCGATTGGTTGTGGTTGGTGGGCAGCGCGTTGTGCAGCATGTCCGTGTCCAGTAGTTCCGGTCGCGGCTGAAGCCGCTCCTACAAGGGGCAGGGAACATCTGGCTGTCGCAATCCATCGGCTTCGATCCGGCCACCGTGGCGACGGCATTGGACGCCGCGGCAGCGGAGATCGACGCCAGCGGCATCGGCCGGGTGTTGCCGCGCTAGTCCGACGCAGACGGCCAACCTGGAGGAGCGGCTTCAGCCGCGACAGGCATTGCCGATCAAGCGATTGGTTGTGGTTGGTGGGCAGCGCGTTGTGCAGCATGTCCGTGTCCAGGTAGTTCCGGTCGCGGCTGAAGCCGCTCCTACAAGGGGCAGGGAACATACGGTTGCCGCAGCTGCGCTTCATCCACAGGCAGTGTGGATGGAATGCGCGCAAACATGTGGATAAGTGTCTGCGCGCCTTGCTGGGTGGGCGTGTCAAGAGGCTTGGTCAATAATTGACCACTGGTCGTCGCGCGCACCGCACACGGGGCGGACAGATCGCACTGCCGCTCGTCGTCGCTGCGCGGCAGCGCGCGCGTCACACCGCGGTCAGGGTCAGTTCGCCGCCGGTGGTGGTGAACTGCTGGCCGCGGCGGATCAGTTTGCGCCCGTCGGCCAGTTCGTAGCGCAGCGCCGGCGTGGATGGCGCGTCGTGCTGCGCCTGCTGCTGATGCTGGGCTTCGTCCTGGAACTCGGTGATCAGATAGGCCTCGCCGTCGGGGCCGAGGGCGGGCAGTTGGCGAAAGGACATGGCGTGTCTCCTGTCGAAGGCGATTCGTCGAACCGGATTGCGCCGGAAACGCTGCCGGCGCCTTGCGCCGCCGCCGTGGCGTGGGGCGCAGCGGGACCGTAGTCCCGCCGGTGTTAGCGCGGCGTGCTCAGTCGATGAATTGCAGGCGTGCCAGTTCCGCGTACAGGCCGCCTTGCGCCAACAGCTCGGCATGGGTGCCCTGGGCGACGATGCGGCCGTGGTCCATCACCACGATGCGGTCGGCCTTGAGCACCGTCGCCAGGCGGTGCGCGATGACCAGGGTGGTGCGCCCGGCCATCAGCCGTTCCAATGCCTGCTGCACGGCGTATTCGCTCTGCGCATCCAGCGCGCTGGTGGCTTCGTCCAGCAGCAGGATCGGCGCGTCCTTGAGCAGGGCGCGGGCGATGGCGATGCGCTGCTGCTGGCCGCCGGACAGGCGCGCGCCGCGCTCGCCCAGTTCGCTGGCGTAGCCGTCGGGCAACTGGCCGATGAAGGTGTCGGCTTCGGCGGCGCGCGCCGCGGCTTCGATCTCGGCATCGCTGGCCTCGAGCCGGCCGTAGCGGATGTTGTCGGCGGCGCTGGCCGCGAACAGGGTCGGATGCTGCGGCACCAGGCCGATGCCCGCGCGCAGCTGCGCCGGATCCAGCTCGCGCAGGTCGGCGCCGTCCACCCGCACCACGCCCGATTGCGGATCGTGGAAGCGCAGCAGCAGCGACAACACGGTGCTCTTGCCGGCGCCGGAGGGGCCGACCAAGGCCACGCTCTCGCCGGGCCGCACGTGCAGGTCGAAGCCGTCCAGCGCCGGATGGTCGGGGCGCTGCGGATAGCGGAACACCACGTTCTCGAAGCGCACCTCGCCGCGCAGCGGCTGCGGCAGCGCGCGCGGCTGCGCCGGCGCCAGCACCTCGGGGCGTTCGGCGAACAGTTCGGCGATGCGGCCCATGCCGCCGGCCGCGCGTTGCAGGTCGTTCCAGACTTCGGCCAGCGAGGCCACCGAGCCGCCGCCGAACATCGCGTACAGCACGAACTGGCCGAGCGCGCCGGCACTCAATTCGTGGGCCGCCACTTCGTGCGCGCCGGACCACAGCACCAGCACGATCGCGCCGAACACCAGCACGATCGCCACCGCGGTGATCAGCGCCTGCGCGCGCACCCGGCGCCGCGCCACGTCCACCGACAGGGCAAGCGCTTGGCCGAAGCGGCCACGTTCGTAGGGCTCGCGCGCATGCGCCTGCACCGTGCGCACCGCCCCCAGGGTTTCGGCGGCCAGTGTGTTGGCATCGGCGACGCGGTCCTGGCTGGCACGCGAGATCTTCTGCAGGTGGCGCGCGCCGAGCACGATCGGCAACACCGCCAGCGGGATACCGATCAGCGCGTAGGCGGCCAGGTGCGGGCTGGTCACGAACAGCATCACGATGCTGCCGATCGCCGTCACCGTGCTGCGCAGCGCCACCGACATGGTGCTGCCGATCACCCCGCGCAGCAGTTCGCTGTCGGCCGACAGCCGCGACACCAGCTCGCCGCTGCGGGTGCGGTCGTGGAAGCCGGCGTGCAGGCCGATCAGGTGCGCATACAGCCTCCCGCGCAGGTCGGCGACGACTTTCTCGCCCAGCAGCGACACGAAATAGAAGCGCAGCGCGGTGGCGATCCCCAGCACCACCGACAACGCGAACAGCAGCGCGAAGGACTTGTTGATCCTGCTGCCGTCGCTGAAGCCGTGGTCGATCATCTGCCGGATCGCCACCGGCATGCTCAGCGTCGCGCTGGAGGACACCGCCAGCGCCAGCAGCCAGGCGCCGAACAGGCCGCGCTGGCGCTGCACGAACGGCCACAGGGTACGCAGGCTGCCGAGTTTGCGCAGCGACTTGGCCTGGTCGGCCGACGGATCGTTCATGCGGGGGAGGTTTCCGAACAGCGGACCCTGTTCCGAGTGGCGTCGCGCAGCCGCGTTTTCAAGGCGTCGACGCGATCGCTGGGCAGGCGCAGGCGCAGTTCGGCGCCGTCGGCGTCGAAGCGTTCATCGAGTTTTTCGGCGGCGCAGGCGCTCAACGCCGCATGGACGGTGCCCAGATCGTCGAAACCGCAGTGCAGGGTGATCAGGCTCAAGGCCAGCAGCGGCTGCCGCGGCGCAAGCCGCAGGCACTCGGCGGCGCTGCCGCTGTAGGCGCGGACCAGGCCGCCGGCGCCGAGCTTGATGCCGCCGTACCAGCGCGTGACCACCACCGCGACGCGGTCGAAGCCCTGGCCGTCGATCGCCGCCAGGATCGGGCGGCCGGCGGTGCCGGCCGGCTCGCCATCGTCGCTGGAGCGGTAGTCGTCGCCGTGGCGGTAGGCCCAGCAGTTGTGGGTGGCATCGGCCACCGCGACCCGCTGCACGAACGCCAGCGCCGCGCTGGCGTCGGCGATCGGCGCCGCCTGCGCCACAAAGCGGCTGTGCTTGATGTCCACGCTGTGGCTGACGGGGTGGGGAAGCGTATCGGGCATCGGCGCCATTCTAGTCGAGGCGCTGCGGCGAGCTGCGCTCGACTGGGGTTCGGCGGCGCGCCGCGCAGCCGGTTGCCCGCGATGCGCACGACCGCGGCGTCGCGCGCACTGGCGGCGGTGCGCAGCGTCTTCGATGGCGGAAGGCGGGTCAGTCGCCGAGCAGCTCGCGCAGGTCATCGGGGATGCGCGCGTGCGGATGCTCGCGTTGGAAGCGCTGCAGGCTGGCGCGCGCGGCGGCCTGCTCGCCGGCGTCGCGGCGCTCACGGATGCGTGCCAGCCAGCGCCGCGGCGACAGGCGCGCGTCGTTCTGCGCAGCTGCCGCAAGCGCCGGATCGGTGCCGGAGGCGCGCGCGGATGCCGCCAACGGTGCGGTGTCCGCTGCGATCGGCGCAGCCGGCATTGCGGCTGGTGCCGGTGCCGGCGTTGCGCTGAGTTTGCCTTCGACGCGCGCGGCGTATCCCTCCGCTTCCTGTGCCTGTGCGCTTGCCGCGTCGCTGCCGTCGCGTTCGGCGAGGTCTTCGCTGCGTTGTTGCAGCATGCGCCGGTCTTCGCGCTGCATGGCGTTCGCCTCGCGCGTGCGCGCCGCCGGCTTCGCCAGCGCCTGCGGTGCCTGCGCGGGAGGCGTCAGCGCTTTTGCCGGGGCCGGCGGCGCAGGCGGTGCAGGGGGCGAGACCATGGCCGGCGCGGGAGGCGGCGGCGCCACCATCGGTGCCGGCTCGGCCGCAGCGGGGGCGTCCGCGGGTGCTGCCGATGGCGCGGGAATGGCGCGCATCGAGTCGAGGTCGTTCGCTGCCGGCGCCAGCTTCTGCACGGATGCTGGCGGAGGCGGAGGCGGAGGTGGCGGCATGTCGGTGGGCGTGGGTGCCGTGTCGGACGCGACCGCCGCGTCTTCGGCATCGGCCGGCTGGGCGGCAGCGGCTTGCTCGGCCGCCGCATCGGAGGCGGCTGGTGCGGGAGCGACCGCTTCGGGCGCGACCGGCGCGGCCACCGGCGGTGTCGGCGTGCGCAGCTGCCAGGCGATGCCGACGGCCAGCGTCAACGATGCCGCCAGCGCGGTCCAGGCCTGCCAGCGCGCGCGGCGCCGCGGGACCGTGCTGGTACGGGCACGGTCCGCCGGCGCTGGCGCGGTTGCGCTCGCAACGGGTGGCGCCGCTACCGGCTCGGCGGCGACGCTGTGCGACGCCGAGGACGCAACCGGCGCAGGCGCCACCGCGGCGCGCGCCGCAGCCAGGATCGCGGCGTCCAGCGCCGCCGACGGCGCCGCCTGCCGGCCCAGCCGCAGGCGTTCGGCGAGGGCGCGTTCTTCCGGCGTCAGCGGTTCGTCGGCACTCATCCGCCCAGCCTCGCGCGCAATTTGTCCATCGCATAGCGCAGCCGCGACTTGACCGTCTCGCGGCCGACGCCGGTGATCTGTGCGATCTCCTCCAGGCTCAGTTCCTGTTCCAGGCGCAGCAGCAGCACTTCGCGTTGATCCTCCGGCAAGTCGTCGAGCGCCAGTTGCAGTTGGCGCCGCTGTTCGAACGCGGACAGCTGCCGCTCCGGGGTATCCGGATCCGGCACGCTGGCGGTGCGCAGTTCGGCATCGGCCGGCGCGGCCGGGCGGTGCTTGGCCGCGCGCCAGTGGTCGCCGAGCCGATTGTGGGCGATGCGCAGCAGCCAGGTACTGAACGCGGCCTGCGGTTGCCAGCCCTGGCGTGCGGCGATGACCCGCTGCCATACGTCCTGGAACATCTCCTCGGCCAGCGCCACGTCGCGCAGCTGGCGCAGCAGGTAGTGGTAGAGGCGGCCGCGGTGGCGCGCGTACAGGGTTTCGAACGCGCCGGCGTCGCCGGCCGCATAGGCCAGCATCAGGGCTTCGTCGCTCGTTTCGACCAGGGCATCCACGGCGGCAAGCCTAAGCGTTCGCCGGCCCGGCGCATAGCGTGGCGTGAGGGCTGTGGCGGCGGGCAGGGGCGGAATGGCAGCGGGCATCGTAGACAGTGAACGCGCCAGCGGCGCGCATGGGGTCATCGCGCGTGCGCCTGTTCACGTAAAAGGTATGCTGGCGTCTAAGGGGGAGGCGTGGGGCAGGTCCCGCGTCATGCAGGAGTTGTTGTCGATGTTGTTTGAGCCGTCCGCGATCGACCGCCAGGATCACCCCGACGGCCCCGCTTCCATGCAGACCGCGATTGCCTTATGCGGCTTGCTGCCGCCCGGTAGCGATGTGGCCATCGCGTGCGGCGACGGCACCGTCGGCGGGCGCCTGTTCGGCGCCACGCCGGATGCGCCGGCATGGCTGTCGACGCTGGTCCAGCGCTGTCTCGCCGAGACCGTGCCGGCGCCTGCGCACGCCCTGCTGCATGTGCTGAAGACGCCCGACGGCGCCTGCGTGGCCGTGGCCGCCCGGCTGCAGCAGCCGCTGTCCGAGCCGCAGCGCGCCGCCTGGTGCGAGATGGCGGCCGCGTTCGGCCTGGCGCTGCTGGAAGCCGAGAGGATGCGTGCGCGCATCGAGGGCCTGGAGAAGTCCAAGCAGCTGCAGCAGGCCTTGTACGAGATCGCCGACCTGGCCGGTGCGGATCTGGAAATGTGGCAGATGCTGCAGCACGTGCATTCGGTGCTGGACTCGCTGATGTATGCGGAGAACTGCTACATCGTCGAGTACGACGAAGAACAGCAGAGCATGCGTTTCCTGTATTTTTCCGACCGGCACGACGATTTCGTCGCCGATCCGGAACGGCTGTACTACCAACGCGATATGCCCAACAGCCTGACCTTCGCCCTGCTGCGCCACGGCCAGGCGGTGCGCGGGCCGTCGCCGCAGGTGCGCGACCGCCTGCGGGTGGGCTATGACGCCCTGCATGGCCCGGACAGCAAGGACTGGCTGGGCGTGCCGATGCTGCGCGAGGGCCGCGTCTGCGGCGCGATCGTGGTGCAGAACTACGACCGTGCGCTGCACTACACCGATGCCGACCGCGCGCTGCTGGCGTACGTCGCCCAGCACGTGCTGACCGCGATGGACCGGCGTCATGCGCAGGTGCAGCTGGAGCGGCGCGTGCAGTTGCGCACCCAGGAACTGCAGCGCGCCAACCACGACCTGCAGGACGAGATCCAGGAGCGCAAGCGCGCCGAAACCCTGCAACTGGCCCTGTTCCGCATCGCCGAACTGGCGATCCGCTCGGAGAGCCTGCAGCAGTTCTACGCCGAGGTGCATGCCATCGTCGGCGGGCTGATCGATGCGCGCAATCTGTACATCGCGCTGCTGTCCGACGACGCCAAGATGCTGGAATTCGTCTATTCGGTGGACGAGCACAGCCCGCGGCGTCCGCTGCGGCGGCGCGGCAGGGGACTGACCGAGTACGTGATGCGCAAGCGCCGGCCGATGCTGCTGGAACTGGCGGAAATCGAAGCGCTGGTCGCGCAGGGCGAGGTGCAGGAATACGGCACGCGCTCGCACAGCTGGCTGGGCGTGCCGCTGTTCGACGAGGGCGAGGTGGTCGGCGCGATCGTGGTGCAGAGCTATACCACGCAGGTGCGTTTCACCGAATACGACCAGCGCCTGCTGACCTTCGTCGCGCACAACGTCGGCGGCGGCCTGGCGCGGCAGCGCGCGCAGGAACGGCTGCGGCTGGCGCATGCCGAACTGGAGCAGCGGGTGGCCGAGCGCACCCGCGAACTGGCCGAGGTCAACCAGCAGCTGCTGGCGCAGATCGCCGAGCGCTGGCGTGCCGAGCAGCGGCTGACCCATCAGGCGCTGCACGATGCGCTGACCGGCCTGCCGAACCGCTCGCATCTGCTGGATCGGCTCGGCGAAGCGATCAACCGCGCGCGCAACGGCGACGGCATGGCGTTCGCGGTGCTGTTCCTGGACCTGGACCGGTTCAAGCTGGTCAACGACAGCATCGGCCACGCCGCCGGCGACGACATGCTGGTGGAGGTGGCCAAGCGCATCGTCTCCACGCTGCGCAGCGACGATGTGGTCGCGCGCCTGGGCGGCGACGAGTTCGCGATCCTGGTCAGCTGCGAAGAGGGGCTGGAAGGCGTGCGCGAGTTGGCGCAGCGCCTGCTCGGGGTGCTCGGCCAGCCGATGTGGGTGGCCGGCCGCGAGCTGTTTCCGTCCGGCAGCCTGGGCATCGCCGCCTGGCACCCGCGCTATCGCAGCGGCGAGGAGCTGTTGCGCGACGCGGACGCGGCGATGTACCGGGCCAAGGCGCAGACCCAGGATCGCTGCGCGGTGTTCGACGAGGAGATGCGCGAGGCGGCGCTGCGCAGCCTGGACCTGGAGGCGGACCTGCGGCGTGCGATCAAAAGCGGCGACTTCGAGCCGTTCTACCAGCCGATCGTGCGCTTGATCGACGGCGAGGTGGTGGGCCACGAGGCGTTGCTGCGCTGGCGCCACGAGAGCCGCGGACTGCTGGTGCCCAGCCAGTTCATCGATCTGGGCGAGGACAGCGGGCTGATCGAGCAGGTGGACTGGCTGCTGTACGCGCAGGTGATCCAGCGTCTGGCCCGAAGCGGCACCGGCTACGTGTCGGTCAACGTCTCGCCGCGGCATTTCCGTTCGCCGGATTTCACCGATCGGCTGTTCGGCTTGATCGATACCGCTGGTGCGGATCCGCGGCGGTTGCGGGTGGAGATCACGGAGGTGGCGCTGCTCGACGATGCGCCGCGCACGTTGACGATCCTGCAGGCGCTGCGTGATCGCGGGGTGTTGGCGCAGTTGGACGATTTCGGCACGGGGTTTTCGGCGCTGTCGTATCTGCACCGGTTTCCGATTTCGGCGTTGAAGATCGATCAGAGTTTCGTTGCCGGGTTGCATGGGGAAAGCGGTGCGGGGAGCTATGCGCTGGTGCGCAGCATTCTGGCGTTGGCCAGTACGCTTGGCATCGAGACCATTGGCGAAGGCATCGAGACCGAGCAACAGTTGGATACGTTGCGCGAGTTGGGTTGCGACTATGGGCAGGGGTATCTGTTGGGACGGCCTGCGCAGCACGATTGATGGCGAGTGTGCGCGTTGGTTGGCTCGAATAGTTTCGGCATGCGTGTTGAGGCTAATGCGGTGCGGACAGTGCCGATGTCTATCTGTTACTGATGCTTTGCTTCTGCTGCTGTTTAAGGCTTAGATGCGAGCAAAAGCTTTCGCGCTTTGGCGCGAGTCACTTTTCTTTGCTCGCGCAAAGAAAAAGTAACCAAAAGAAAGCGCGCCCTGCCTCGCGCCCTCCGCGCTGCGCGCTCCGGGTCCGCGTCCATGACGGGGATTCGCGGAAGGGGCATCCTGCCCCTGCCGCGAACGGCGCACATCCCTGTGCGCCGCCCTTCGGGTTTTTCCCCGCCATGGCCGCCGCTGCGGAAGGGAACCCGGTAAATCAAAAGCAAGAGCAACAGCAGCAGCGCAGCAACAGCAACAGGAGCAGCAGCAACGGCAGCTGTAGCAACTGGCCTGGCAGAAGCCCCTTGTGGGAGCGACTTCAGTCGCGACGAACGCAGTGGGAAATCTCCAGACTTCATGGCGCACCGACCGGCGCTCCGAAGTCCCTGTAGGAGCGGCTTCAGCCGCGACAGACGTCGTCCGCATGCGGCGGAATGTGCGGCTTCCCGGGACTGAAACCTATGCCGGGGATGCTGGGCGCGTTGCCGCGCGTCCTGGGGTGCAGCTGTTTAAGAGTCGTGGGTTTCAGCGCAGCGCGTTGCGGCGCTTTTCGTCGATCCACTTCGATGCCTGCGCCGGGGTGTAGTCGTGCATCCAGGCCAGCATGGTGTCGATGTCGTTGCCGTACCACAGGTCGGCGCGCTGGTCCGGGTGCAGGAAGCGTTCGGCGACCATGCGGTCGATCATGCCGATCAGCGGGGCGTAGAACTCTTCCACGTCCAGGAACGCGCAGGGCTTGTTGCCGATGCCGAGCTGGCGCCAGGTCAGCATCTCGAAGATCTCTTCCATCGTGCCGAAGCCGCCGGGCAGGGCGATGAAGCCGTCGGACAGGTCGAACATGCGCGATTTGCGCTCGTGCATCGAGCCGACGATTTCCAGTTCGGTCAGGCCGCGGTGCGCCACTTCCCAGTCGGCCAGTTGCTTGGGGATCACCCCGGTGACCTGGCCGCCGGCGGCGAGCACCGCATTGGCCACGGTGCCCATCAAGCCGACGTTGCCGCCGCCGTAGACCAGGCGCAGGCCCTGCTCGGCGATGCGCGTGCCCAGCGCGGTGGCGCGCTCGGCGTAGGCGGGTTTGTTGCCGGCGTTGGAACCGCAATAAACGCAGATCGATTTCATTGAGCTTTTTCCGTCGATGCGACCGAGAGGTCGGTCATTCAGTCGGTGTCCGTTCTTGTTTTTTGGTCTTGGCGCGCAGCAGCCACGACGCGCCGATCGCGACGAACATCGCGCCGCATCCGGCAAAGGCCAGTTGCCTGCCGAACGCGGCGGCGACGAAGAACATCAGGCCGGCGGCGACGAACAGAATGCCGCTGAGGGAGGTGTGGGTTGGAACTGCCATGGCGGGGTTCCTTTACTGGGAAACGAAAGAAGGCTTCGTCGCGAAACGAAGCCTTCTGCAACGACGAGCCACCTAGGTGGCTCAATTGGCCTTGTGGATGGCTCGCTTACTGACCGCCATCGCGGCGTCGTGGATCGCCTCGGACAGGGTCGGATGGGCGTGGCAGATGCGCGCCAGGTCGTCGGCCGAGCCGTTGAACTCCATCGCCAGCACGCCTTCGTGGACCAGTTCGGAGACGCCGACGCCGACCAGGTGCAGGCCGAGCACGCGGTCGGTCTCGGCATGCGCGATGACCTTGACGAAGCCGGCCGGCTCGCCCATCGCCACCGCGCGGCCGATCGCCGCGAACGGGAAGCTGCCGGTCTTGTACGGCACGTCTTCGGCCTTGAGCTGCTGCTCGGTCTTGCCGACCCAGGCGATTTCCGGCTCGGTGTAGATGACCCATGGAATCGTGTCGAAGTTGACGTGGCCAGGCAGGCCGGCGATCAGTTCGGCGACCGCGATGCCTTCCTCGAAGCCCTTGTGCGCCAGCATCGGCCCGCGCACGCAGTCGCCGATCGCCCACACGCCGTCGACGCCGGTGTGGCAATGCGCATCGACCTCGATCTGGCCGCGCTCGTTGACCTTGACCCCGGTGCCTTCGGCCAGCAGGCCCTTGGTCGCGGCACGGCGGCCCACGGCCACCAGCAGCTTGTCCACGGTCAGGCTCTTCTCGCCTTCGCCATCGGTATAGGTGACGACGACTTCCTGCTTCTTGCCCTTGCCGGTGACCTCGGTCTTGGAGACCTTGGCGCCCAGCTTGATGTCCAGGCCCTGCTTCTTGAATTCCTTCAGCGCGGTCTTGGCCACTTCGGCATCGGCCAGGGCCAGGAAGTCCGGCAGCGCCTCGAGGATGGTGACCTCGGCGCCCAGGCGCTTCCACACGCTGCCCAGTTCCAGGCCGATCACGCCGGCGCCGATCACCGCCAGGCGCTTGGGCACTTCGCTGAAATCGAGCGCGCCGACGTTGTCGACGATGGTGGCGCCGTCGAACTTGGCGAACGGCAGTTCGATCGAGTCCGAACCGGCGGCGATGATCACGTTGGTGCCCTTGAGCTCCACCTCGCTGCCGTCGTGTTGCTTGACCTTGACCACGTTGCCCGCCTGCAGCTCGCCGAAGCCGTAGTACGGGGTGATCTTGTTCGCCTTGAACAGCATCGCGATGCCGCCGGTGAACTGTTTGACGATCTTGTCCTTGCGCCCGACCATCGCCTCGACGTCGATCTTGGCGTCCTTGAAGCTGATGCCGTGTTCGCCGAACAGGTGGCCCATGTTCCAGAACTGGCGCGAGGAATCCAGCAGCGCCTTGGATGGAATGCAGCCCACACGCAGGCAGGTGCCGCCCAGCGCCGGTTTGCCGTCCTTGCCCAGGGCCGCGTCGATGCAGGCGACCTTCATGCCCAGCTGTGCGGCACGGATTGCAGCGTGATAACCGGCCGGACCGGCACCGATGACGACGACGTCGAAGTTTTCAGCCATTTCAGATTCCTTTGCCTTTCCCTTCTCCCGCCGGGAGAAGGTGGCGCGTAGCGCCGGATGAGGGTACGGCGGAGCGGAGCGAGCTGCCGGGGTGCTTTGAAGGGTGGGCGCTGGGCGATGTCCAGTGCGGTCGTACCCTCACCCCAACCCCTCTCCCGGTGGGAGAGGGGCTTCAGGCGCTTACAGACCGAACAGCATCCGGCCCGGGTTTTCCAGCTGGTTCTTGATGTCGACCAGGAACTGCACCGAGTCCTTGCCGTCGATGATGCGGTGGTCGTAGGACAGCGCCAGGAACATCATCGGCGCGATCACGACCTGGCCGTTCTCGGCGATCGGGCGCTCCTTGATCGCGTGCATGCCCAGGATCGCGCTCTGCGGCGGGTTGATGATCGGGGTCGACAGCAGCGAGCCGAAGGTGCCGCCGTTGGTCACGGTGAAGGTGCCGCCCTGCAGTTCTTCCAGGCTCAACTTGCCGTCGCGCGCCTTCTTGGCGTAGTCGGCGATGCCCTTCTCGATCTCGGCGAACGACTGCCGCTCGACGTTGCGCAGCACCGGCGTGACCAGGCCCTTCTCGGTCGACACCGCGATCGAGATGTCGCTGTAGCCGTGATAGATGATGTCTTCGCCGTCGATCGAGGCGTTGACCAGCGGGAAGCGCTGCAGCGCGTTGGCGGCGGCCTTGACGAAGAAGCTCATGAAGCCGAGCTTGATGCCGTGGGCCTTCTGGAACTCGTCCTGCAGCTCCTTGCGCGCGGCCGAGACCTTGGCCAGGTTGACCTCGTTGAAGGTGGTCAGCATCGCGGTCGAGTTCTTCGACTGCATCAGGCGCTCGGCGATGCGCTTGCGCACGCGGGTCATCGCCACGCGCTCTTCCGGACGCGCGCCGGCGGCCTTGCCGGCACCGCCGTTCTTGGCGTAGTTGAGGATGTCTTCCTTGGTCACCGCGCCGCGGCGGCCGGTGCCGTCGACCTGCGCCGGATCCACGCCTTCGGTGATCGCCGAGAAACGCGCGCCCGGGGGCAGGCTGGAGACGTCGCCGGCGGCCTTGGCCGACTCGACCTTGGCCGCCTTCGGCGCTTCGGCAGCGGCGGCCTTCGGCGCTTCCGCCTTCGGCGCGTCGGCGACCTTGGCCTCGGCCGGAGCCGCAGCGGCGGTCGCGCCTTCCTCGATGATCGCCAGGATCTGCGAGCTGGTCACGGTGGCGCCGGCCTCGAACTTGATCTCCTTCAGCACGCCGTCGACCGGGGAGGGCACTTCCAATACGACCTTGTCGGTCTCCAGGTCCACCAGGTTCTCGTCGCGCTTGACCGCGTCGCCGGCTTTCTTGTGCCAGCTGGCGATGGTGGCATCGGATACGGATTCGGGCAGTACCGGAACTTTGACTTCGGTGGCCATTGCAGAGGGCGTCCTAGTGGGTCTTTTGGAAGGGGAAGGAGGTTTATTCAGCGACTTGGTCGTTGAACGGATTCAATAGCGCGTCGGCGACCAGCTTCAGCTGCTCTTCCAGGTGCTCGGCGAAATGGCCGGCAGCGGGAGACGGCGAGCGCGGGCGGCCGGCGTAATGCAGGCTCTGCCCGTCGGCCAGGCAGGCCTGCAGGTGGTGCTTGATCTGGTACCAGGCGCCCTGGTTCTGCGGTTCTTCCTGGCACCAGACCAGGTCGGTGGCGTTGCTGTAGCGCTTCAGCTCCGCGGCCAGCAGCTCGCGCGGGAACGGGTACAGCTGCTCCACGCGCAGGATGGCGACGTCGTCCTGGCCGCGCTTGGTCTGGTCCTCGAGCAGGTCGTAGTAGACCTTGCCCGAGCAGGCCACGACGCGCTTGACCTGCTTCGGATCGGCCTTCGCATCCGGGATCAGGTGCTGGAACTCGCCGTCGGCCAGTTCCTCCAGCGTCGACACCGCCAGCTTGTGGCGCAGCAGCGACTTGGGCGTCATCACCACCAGCGGCTTGCGCGTGGTCATGCGCATCTGCCGGCGGATCATGTGGAAGCACTGCGCCGGCGTGGTCGGCACGCAGACCAGCATGTTCTCCAGCGCGCATAGCTGCAGGAAGCGCTCCAGGCGCGCGGAGCTGTGCTCCGGGCCTTGCCCTTCGTAGCCATGCGGCAGGAACAGCGACAGCCCGCTGATGCGGCCCCACTTGGCTTCGCCGGCGGCGATGAACTGGTCGATCACCACCTGCGCGCCGTTGGCGAAATCGCCGAACTGCGCTTCCCAGATGCACAGCGCATTGGGATCGGTGGTCGAGTAGCCGTACTCGAAGCCCATCACCGCTTCCTCGCTGAGCAGCGAGTCGATCACGGTGGCGTCTTCCGGGTTCTCGACCAGCTGGCGCAGCGGCAGGTAATAGCTGTCGGTCTTCTGGTCGTGCAGGATCGCGTGACGGTGGAAGAACGTGCCGCGGCCGGCGTCCTGGCCGACCAGGCGCAGCTTGTGGCCCTCGCCGAGCAGGGTGGCGTAGGCCAGGTTCTCGGCGAAGCCCCAGTCGCCCGGCAGGTCGCCTGCGGCCATCTTCACGCGGTCGTCGTAGATCTTGGCCACGCGCGGATGCAGTTCCACGCCGGCCGGGATCGTGGTGATGATCTTGGCCAGCTGGTCCAGGGTCTTGCGCTTGACCGTGGTATCCACCTTGTCGGCGAGCTTGCCGGACAGGTAGTTGCTCCAGTCGATGGCGAATTCGTCCGGCTTGCGGGTCGCCAGCTCGGTGGTGTATTCGCCCGAATCGAGCTTGTTGCGGTAGCTGTCGACCAGCGCCTGCGCCTGGCCGGCCTGGATCACGCCTTCGCTTTCCAGCTGCGCGGCGTACAGCTCGCGGGTGGTCTTGTGCTTGCGGATGGTCTGGTACATCACCGGCTGCGTCGCCGCCGGCTCGTCGGCCTCGTTGTGGCCCCAGCGGCGGTAGCAGACCAGGTCGATGACCACGTCCTTCTTGAACTGCTGGCGGAAGTCGTAGGCCAGGTTGGCCACGAACGCCACCGCGTCAGGATCGTCGCCGTTCACATGGAACACCGGCGCGCCGATCATCTTCGCCACGTCGGTGCAGTACAGCGTGGAGCGGGCGTCGTCGCGGGCGCTGGTGGTGAAGCCGATCTGGTTGTTGATGACGATGTGCACGGTGCCGCCGACCGCGAAGCCGCGCGCCTGCGACATCTGGAACAGCTCCATCACCACGCCCTGGCCGGCGAACGCGGCGTCGCCGTGGATCACCACCGGCAGCACCGTCTTGCGCGCGGCGTCGCCGTAGCGCTCCTGGCGCGAACGCACGCTGCCGACCACGACCGGGTCGACGATTTCCAGGTGCGAGGGATTGAACGCCAGCGCCAGGTGCACCGAATTGCCGTCGGCCACCGCCACATCGGCGGAGAAGCCCATGTGGTACTTGACGTCGCCGGTGTGGGCGCGGTCGTCGTGGGCGTGCTCGAACTTGCCTTCGAATTCGTCGAACAGCTTGCGCGGGTTCTTGCCCAGGGTGTTGACCAGCACGTTGAGGCGGCCGCGGTGGGCCATGCCGACCACGATGTCCTTGACCGCATCGGCGCCGGCGCGGCGTACCACCACGTCCATCATCGGGATCAGCGCATCGCCGCCTTCCAGCGAGAAGCGCTTCTGGCCGACGTACTTGGTGTGCAGGTAGCGCTCCAGGCCTTCGGCGGCGGTGATCCGCTCCAGCGTGCGGCGACGGCTGTCGGCGTCGCCGGCGATGTTGCCGCCGGCGTTCTCCAGCCGCTGGTAGATCCACTGGCGCTGCTCGAATTCGGGGATGTGCATGAATTCGCTGCCGATCGACCCGGTGTAGGTCGCCTTCAGCCGCGCCAGCAGGTCGCGCAGCTTCATCCGCGGCTGGCCGCCGAGGCCGCCGGTGCTGAACTCGCTGCCCAGGTCGCTTTCCGACAGGCTGTGGAACGGCAGGCCCAGGTCCGGCGGATTGATCGGCGGGGTCAGCCCCAGCGGATCGAGCCGGGCGCCGAGGTGGCCGCGCGAACGGTAGGCGGTGATCAGCCGGCCGACATGGCGCTCGCGCTCGTCGCCGCCGGGGCTGGTGCCGCTGTTGGCGGCCTGGCGCGCTGCGCTGGCGATGTGCGCGATGACCGCGGAGTGGGGAACGTCACCGGCATCGCGGCCCTGGAAGCCGTCGAAGTAGGTCTTCCACTTGGGGTCGATGCTGTCGGGAGAGACCAGGTACTGCTCGTACAGGTCTTCGATATAGGCGGCATTGCCGCCGGCGAGTTGCGATGACTGCGCAAACTGCTTTAGGAGATTGTCCACGATGGTGGGGTCGGGTCGCTTTGTGGGTTGGCTTGCGGTTGGAACCGGCGGACGCGTGGCCTGCGCGGGCGTAATCAAGCGAAAAAATTATACCCCCATGCGCAAGCCGGGGTGTGCATTTCGGATACACAGAGGCTACGCGGGGTTCATTCGTCGCGCCATCGGCAGCGGCCGTGCGACGCTACCAGCCCAGCGCGCGCAGCTCGCTGCAGTCGCGCGAACGCTCCCAGACCCGCGCGAACGCCTCGCGCAGCTGGCGCGCGCGGCCGCCGCCGAGCAGGTCGGTCTCGCCGTCGTAACGGTGACCCAGCGCACGGAAGTAGTAGCCGCCACCGTCGTTGACCAGGTACGCGGCGGCGTAGCCCTGGTCCACCGGGTCGACCACTTCGCGGAAGCGGAACACGCTGGGCAGGCGTTGCGCCAGGGCCAGCAGCGGCGCGGCGGCGCGTTGCGGGGCGGCCGCGTCGTGCAGCAGCACGCGCACCTGCTTGTCGTGCGTGGCCACCGCGAAGCGGCGCAGTTGCTCGAGCAGCGGCGCGCTGTCCAGCAGGCCCGGATCCAGCGCACGGCTGTAGATCAGCAACTGGCGCCGCGCCTGCGCGATCACCGCGGCGCTGGCCGCGATCGCCACGGCCGCATCCTCCACCGCGGCGGCGGCGCCGAGCACGCGCCGCATCGGTTGCCGTTCGCCGCCGCCATGGGCGTCGGCGCTGCGCGCGCCGAGCGGCAGGAAGCCATTCCGCGCGTAGAAATCGAGCGCGGCCGGCGGCGCCAGCAGGTCCAGGCGCGGCCAGCGCCGGCGCTGCGCTTCTTCGATCAACGCGGCCAGCAGCGCGCTGCCGACGCCGCGACCGCGCCAGGCCGGCAGCACCGCCATGCCGTCGATGCGCTGCTCGGGGCTCAGCCGCGCGCTGCCGAGCGGCTGGCCGTCGTCGGCGCGCGCCAGCACGTGGTGGCTCAGCGCATTCAGGGCCTGGCCGGCCGCGTCCGCAGGCGTCGGCACGCCGGCCTGTTCGCGCAGCGCGCGCAGTTCGCCGGCCTGGCGGGCCGGGTCGAGCGTTTCGATGCGGAAGCCTGGGGCGGCGGGCATGGCGGGCGGCTCAGTCCTGCGCGTCGGCATCCTCGTCGCCGTGCTCGGCCTCGTCCAGCGGCTGATAGAAGCCGGCTTCGACCAGCTGCAGCAGGGTTTCGCGGCCGGCGGCGGACAGCGCCGCGTAGTCGCTGCCTTCGAAGTGCTCGGCCGCGGCCAGGCGCCGCGCGTCCTTGATCGGCAGGGCGAATTCCAGGCCGCTGCAGAACAGGGTGGCGCCGCGCGTGGCCCGGCGCCAGGCCGGCCGCGCCCACGGGTGGCGCTGCAGGATCAGGCCCTGTTCCAGCGCCGCGGCCACTTCCTGCGGCGCCGGCGGGTTGGCCGGCGGCAGGATCTCGCCGGCGGCGCGATAGGTGGTGATGAAGCGGCCGAACCAGGCGCCGAGGCGGTCGGGATCGTTCATGCGCAGCGCGTTCAGCGCCTCGACCACGCGGCCCATCGCCGCCGCATCGATCTCGTACGGATCGGCCGGCACCTGCAGGTCCTCGTCGTGATAGCGCAGCGCCTCGTCGGCGCCGTCGATCAGGGTGTCCAGGTAGTCGCCGATCAGTTCGGCCGAGGACGGCGCGCGCGTGCCCACGGAGAAGGTCAGGCAGGCGTTTTCGGCGACGCCGTGGTGCGGCACCAGCGGCGGCAGGTACAGCATGTCGCCGGGACCGAGCACCCACTCGTGGGTGGGGCTGAAGCTGCGCAGCAGCTTCAGCTCGACGTCCTCGCGGAAGTCGGTCGGCGGCGCCGTGCGGCCCATCGAGGCGCTGGCGTCGATCTGCCAGCGGCGGTGGCCGTGCGCCTGCAGCAGGAACACGTCGTAGTGGTCCACGTGCGCGCCGACCGAGCCGCCGGGCGCGGCGAAGCTGACCATCACGTCGTCCACGCGCCAGCGCGGCAGGAAGCGGAACTGCTCGAGCAGGGCACGGATGTCCGGGTCCCATTTGTCGACGTCCTGCACCAGCAGGGTCCAGTCGTGGTCGGGCATGCCGGGGAATTCGCTTTCCTGGAACGGCCCGCTGCGCACGCTCCAGCGGTCGTTTGCGCGGTCGTGCACGATCAGCCGCGACAGCGCGGCCTCTTCACAGGCCAGGCCGGCCAGGTCGCCCGGTTCGATCGGCGAGACGAAGCCGGGGAAGGCGTTGCGGATCAGCAGCGGGCGCTTGTGCCAGTAGTCGCGCAGGAAGCGCGCGGCGGGCATGCCCAGCGGCTGTTGCCGGGTGGCGTCGATTTCGATCGGGAACGGGGCGGATTTCTTCATGGGCAGGCAGTCCGGCAGGGGCGAGGCCGACGTGGAGGCCGGCGATGGCCGCCATTGTCGCCCAGCCCGCCGCACGCTGCGTTGTCCGTGCGCATGGCGGCGACTCCGGCGGCGTGCTTGCGGGCACGGCGGGCCGCCGTGCCCGTGCCGTTGCAGTTCGCGCGCCGGTGCGGCGCCGGTTTGACAAGCGGCCTGCGCGCAGGCTGAAGTGCGCGCCTCAGGACCAGGAGGGAAGGGAATGCGTTCACTGCCGATCTTGCTGTCGTCGTTGTTGTTGGCCGGGTGCGGGGCTGCGGACAAGCCGGGTACGCCGTCCGCGCCGGCAGCTGCCGCGGCCAAGGCCTCCGCCACGCCCGATACCACGGTCGCCGCTGCGGCGGCGGTGCCGGAGTTCCCTGCCATTCCGCTGATCGTGGTCCCGGAAATCCTCGGGGTGACGCCTGCGCAGCGTGCGCTGGAAGCCTCGATGAAGGGCGCGCTGGATCCGATCCAGGGCGTCAGCATCGCGCCGGCGCGCTGCGCTAGCGACGGCGTGCTGGTCAACGATGCCGGCATCACCGGCGTCGATGCGCAGGGCAATCTGCTGCGCAACGGCGAGGACGGCCTGTTCAAGATCAACGCCGACGGCAGCGGCACGGCCAATTTCGAGGGCGGCCTGGTGCAGGTCAACGCCGACGGCAGCGGCACCATCAACGGCACCGTCGGCGACGGCGAGGACGCGATCGTGCGGGTGCAGGCGGATGGATCGGGCAGCTACAACGGCCTGGCCGGGCTGATCACGCTGGACGGCAGGGGCGCAGGCACCTGGAACGGCGGCAGCGGCCTGATCCAGAACAATGGCGACGGCAGCGGCACCTGGAACGGACCCGAAGGCCTGGTGACCATCAATGCCGACGGTTCCGGCACCTGGAACGGTGAGCACGAAATGATCCGCAACAACGGCGACGGCACCGGCATGATCGGCACGCCCGGGCGCAAGGTGGCGATGGCGCCGCTGCCCAAGGTGCCACCGGCCGGGCGCTTCCCGCCGCTGCGCAAGTTCGCGCCGCCCGGCGCGCCATGCGGCTATCTGATCACCTTGAACGATCGGGTCCTGTTCGACTTCGACAAGTCGCAGATCCGCGCCGATGCCGCAAAGGTGCTCGACACGCTGGCGACCGCGCTCGGCACCGTGCAGGCGCGCGATCTGGAAGTGGGCGGGCATACCGACGGCAAAGGCGGCGACGATTACAACCAGGCCTTGTCCGAACGCCGTGCCGCGGCGGTGCTCGAGGCGCTGCGGGCGCGCGGACTGGTGCTGAAGGCGTCCGCCAAGGGCTACGGCGAATCGCGTCCGGTGGCGCCGAACCAGTTGCAGGGCCAGGACAATCCCGCAGGACGGCAGTTGAACCGGCGCGTGGAGATCTTCGTCAGAACCTGAGCGCGCTGCGCGGTCCGGCCGCGGGCGGCCGGCCGCGTGGCGTCGGCACGCTCAGTTGCCGGCGATCTGATTGTCGCGGCCGTAGTCCTGGACTTGCGCCGTGCCGGTTTGCTGGGTGAGCTGGTTCTTGCTGCCGTGCAGGGTCGCAGAGCCGATGGCGACCGCGCGCAGCTGGTTTTCGTCGCCCGGCACCGCCAGCGTCTCGATGCGGCCCATCTGCAGGTTGCCGTGGCGGCCGAACAGCTCGACATTCTTGGCGTCGCTGCGCATGACCACCTGCGCGTTGTCGCCGACCACGCGCACGCCTTCGGCATGCTCGATCTGCAAGGTGCCGTTCGCGCCCAGCAACGCGATCATGCCGCACTGTCCGCGCAGCACGAGCCTGGCATCGCGGCCGGTGATGTCCACGTTGTGGCCGTCGCAGTCGATCGTGCCGCTGGTCGAGGTCACCATCAGCGTCGGGCGTTCGCCGTCCGGCTGGCCGCTGGCCTGCGCGTCGCTCGTCGCCTGTGCCGACATGCTGGGGACTGCAGGCACCGGCGCGATCGATGCCGCGGCCGTCGTGGCGGCGGCAGGCGCGGCCGCTGCAGGTGTGGTTGCAACGGCGGCATCGGTGCCGGAGGGTGAGGGCTGCTGTGTGCAGGCTGCCAACGCCAGCAGCGGCAGGCAGAGAAACAGATTCCGTGTCATCGCATATCTCCTTGTCGGGGTTCGAAGGCGGTGTTGCCGCGCCGGCGAGGGGGCGACCGGCGCGTCTGGCTCAGATCGCGCGCGCCAGGCGCTCGGCCAGGCCGATGTAGCCGCCTGGGGTCAGCGCCCGCAGGCGTTGCTTGGCGTCCTCCGGCAGTTCCAGGGTTTCGACGAAGGCCTGCATCGAGGCGGCGGTGATGCCCTGGCCGCGGGTCAGCGCCTTGAGCTGCTCGTAGGGGTTGGGCAGGCCGTGGCGGCGCATCACCGTCTGCACGGCTTCGGCCAGCACTTCCCAGGCGGCGTCGAGGTCGCCGTCCAGGCGTTCGGGATTGACGGTCAGCTTGCCCAGGCCCTTGGCCAGCGAATCCAGCGCCACCTGGCTGTGGCCGAACGCGGTACCGAGCGCGCGCAGCACGGTGGAGTCGGTGAGGTCGCGCTGCCAGCGGCTGATCGGCAGCTTGGCGCTGAAGTGCTCGAACAGCGCATTGGCGATGCCGAAGTTGCCTTCGGCGTTCTCGAAGTCGATCGGGTTGACCTTGTGCGGCATGGTCGAAGAGCCGACTTCGCCTTCCTTGAGCTTCTGCTTGAAGTAGCCCAGCGAGATGTAGCCCCAGATGTCGCGGGCCAGGTCGATCAGGATGGTGTTGGCACGGCGGGTGGCATCGCCGAGTTCGGCGACGTTGTCGTGCGGCTCGATCTGGGTGGTGTAGGGGTTGAACACCAGGCCCAGGCCTTCCACGAAGCGCTGCGCGAAGGCCGGCCAGTCCACGTCCGGATAGCTGGCCACGTGCGCGTTGTAGTTG
This sequence comes from Xanthomonas sp. SI, assembly GCF_014236855.1. Classification (NCBI taxonomy): domain Bacteria; kingdom Pseudomonadati; phylum Pseudomonadota; class Gammaproteobacteria; order Lysobacterales; family Lysobacteraceae; genus Xanthomonas; species Xanthomonas sp. SI. Next base: position 3,217,929 of record NZ_CP051261.1, on the reverse strand, counting down.
CCGACCGCGCCGTTGATCTTGCCGGTCAGCTCGACCGCGGCGATCTGCCGGCGCTGGCGTTCCAGGCGCGCGACGACGTTGGCGATCTCCTTGCCCAGCGTGGTCGGCGAGGCGGTCTGGCCGTGGGTGCGTGACAGCATCGGCTGCGCGGCCTGGGCATGGGCCAGCGCACGCAGGGTGGCGGCGACGCCGTCCAGCGTCGGCAGCAACACCTCGCGCCGCGCCTGCTCCAGCATCAGCCCGTAGCTGAGGTTGTTGATGTCCTCGCTGGTGCAGGCGAAATGCACGAATTCCAGCGCCGGGCCGAGTTCGGCGTCTTCCTTCAGCTGCTCCTTGATGAAGTACTCCACCGCCTTGACATCGTGGTTGGTGGTGCGCTCGATCTGCTTGACCCGCGCCGCGTGCTCGACGCCGAAGCCGTCGGCCAGCGCACGCAGCCGCTGCGTGGCGGCCGCCGAGAACGCGGGCAGCTCGGCGATGCCCGGCTCGGCGCCCAGCGCCAGCAGCCATTCGATTTCCACCTTCACCCGGGCCTTGATCAGGCCGTATTCGGAGAAGATCGGCCGCAGGGCATCGACCTTGCCGGCATAGCGGCCATCGAGCGGGGACAGGGCGAGCAGGGCGGAATCCGACATGGGCAGGGGCAGGGCGGCAGCGGTGGGGCGCATATTCTACGCCGGCCGCGCACTGGCCATGCCGTGCCGACGGCCGCAGCACATCGGCGAGCAGGCGGACGCTCGCGGGCACGACCGCCGCGGCGGACCGACGTCCTGTTCCGCGACGTGTGTGCGCTGGCGCATGACAAATGCGTGTTGCTAAAATGCGCGGCTGTAACCGTTTTCAACAAGGACGTGCTTCTATGACTTCCCGCCTCCGCCTGGCTGCGCTGGCCGCTGCCGTCTCCGTTTTCCTGGTCGCCTGCGGCGGCAAGCCCTCGGCTGCTCCTGCCGGCCCGGCCGATGGCAAGGCGCCCGCCGACCAAGCCGCGAGCGATCCGCACGAGGCGCTGACCATCAAGCTCAACGCGTACATCGAGTGCTTCAACAAGGTCGATGCGGACATCCACCGCGGCGCCCAGTCCTATGTCGGCTGGATGAAGGATCCCGCCGCCGGTCCCACCGGCAAGGAAACGAGCGTGTACGGGCCGGCCAAGATCGACGAGTACGACATGAAGGTCTGCGATGCGCCGATGCAGCAGGCGGTCGCCGCCAAACCGCTGCTGCCGGCCCTGGATGCCGCCGCGAAGCGTTACGCGACGGCGCTGAAGGCGCTGCAGCCGCTCGGCAACCAGGTGCGCGATTACTACGAGCGCGAGGACTATCAGGACGACGGATTCGCCAAGGGCAAGCAGCTGCATGCGCCGCTGATGGCGGCACTGTCCGAATTCTCCGAGGCGAGCCATGCGTTCAGCGCCGAACTGGATGCGCAGAACGACGCCGCGCAGCGCGAGCAACTGAAGGCCATGGAAAAGGTCGAAGGCCGCACCCGCGACTTCTACCGGATGTCGATGATGCTCGAGGCCAAGGACATCGTCGCCCTGTTGCAGGAGGATGCGTTCGATACGGCCAAGGCCACGGCCTTGCTCGACGGCTTCAACACGCTGTCCGACGAAGCGCACGCCAAGGTCGCCGACCAGGAACCGGGCAAGCTGGACTGGAACAGTTTCGAAACCGCCGCGGAGAACTTCCGCAAGGAAGGCAAGGCGCGGATCAAGCGGGTCGTCGACAAGACCCCGTACAGCCGCATGGAACAGGGCTGGCTGGACAACCCGACGCTGGCGCCGGAAGGCTCGCCGGGACGGCTGCTGAAGAAGTACAACGACCTGGTCTTTCAGAGCAACCGCCAGTAACCGCAGGTCGCGGCGGCCGGCGGCAACGCGGCCGCCGCTGCGCCTGGATCGGGAACCCGGTCGCGCGGCGATGTCGTGCCGGCCGCTGCCGAAGTGCCCAGGCCTTCGCCACCGCTGGCCGATTCCCACGTTCGATCCGATCGCATCCATGCCAGGCGCGCTTGGCGCGCTCGGCCAACGCCTGGCCGCCGCTTCACTTCCTGCGCGGTACTGGCCAAGACTCCGACATCCGCGAGGCATGCATCGGCAGCGGCATGGCTGGGTGATGCGTGCCGTCCGCATCGCCATGCGGCGGCTGCGCCGCGCCTCCAGGCCTTGCTAACAACCCTTGGCGCACACTGCTGACGCCGGGCGCTGTGCCGCGGATAATGCCTGCGCCAGCCGCAGCTCCGCCAGCCTGCCTTCCCCGGACGTCCCTCGCGACAGCGCCGGGTGGAATTCCTCTTATGCAGATGTGGAGATTGCGCAATGAGCGACAAATTCAGGGTCGAGCACGACAGCATGGGCGAGTTGCAGGTGCCGGCCGAGGCGCTGTGGGGTGCCCAGACCCAGCGTGCGGTGCAGAATTTCCCGGTGTCCGGGCAGCCGATGCCGCGCGGCTTCATCCGCGCGCTGGGCCTGATCAAGGCTGCCGCGGCCGGGGTCAACGCCGACCTGGAGCTGCTGCCCAAGGCCGTGGCCAAGGTGGTGCAGGCGGCCGCGCTGGAGGTGGCCGACGGCAGGCACGATGCGCACTTCCCGATCGACATCTACCAGACCGGCTCGGGCACCTCGTCCAACATGAATGCCAACGAGGTCATCGCCACCTTGGCCTCGCGCGCGGCCAAGCCGGGCGCGCCGGCGGTGCATCCGAACGACCACGTCAACCTCGGCCAGAGTTCCAACGACGTGGTGCCGACCGCGATCCGCGTCTCCGCCCAACTGGCCACGCAGGAACAGCTGCTGCCGGCGTTGAAGCACCTGCGCAAGGTCATCGACAAGCGCGCCAAGCAACTGGATAAAGTGGTCAAGACCGGGCGCACGCACCTGATGGATGCGATGCCGCTGACCTTCGGCCAGGAGTTCGGGGCGTGGTCGGCGCAGCTGGCCTCGGCGCAGGAGCGGCTGCAGGACAGCCTCAAGCGGCTGCGCCGGCTGCCGTTGGGCGGCACCGCGATCGGCACCGGGATCAACGCCGATCCGCGCTTCGGCGGCAAGGTGGCCAAGGCGCTGTCCGCGCTGACCGGTTGCAAGTTCGACAGCGCCGACAACAAGTTCGAAGGCCTGGCGGCGCAGGACGATGCGGTGGAACTGTCCGGCCAGCTCAATGCGCTGGCAGTGGCGCTGATCAAGATCGCCAACGACCTGCGCTGGATGAACGCCGGACCGCTGGCCGGCCTCGGCGAGATCGAATTGCCGGCGCTGCAGCCGGGCAGCTCGATCATGCCGGGCAAGGTCAATCCGGTCATTCCCGAGGCCACGGTGATGGTCTGCGCGCAGGTCATCGGCCACCACACCGCGATCACCGTAGCCGGGCAGACCGGCAACTTCCAGTTGAACGTGGCGCTGCCGCTGATCGCGGCCAACCTGCTGGATTCGATCAACCTGCTGGCCAACGTGTCGCGGCTGCTGGCCGATTCGGCGATCGCCGGGCTGAAGGTGCGCGAGGACCGGGTCCGCGAGACCCTGGACCGCAATCCGATCCTGGTCACCGCGCTGAATCCGATCATCGGCTACGAAAAAGCGGCGGCGATCGCCAAGCGCGCCTACAAGGAGAACCGCCCGGTGCTGGAGATCGCGCTGGAGGACAGCGGCCTGGGCGAAGCCGAACTGCGCAAGCTGCTCGACCCGGCGGCGCTGACCAAGGGCGGCATCCACGCCGGCGCGGGCGGCGGCGGCTGAGGCATGCCCGCATGGTGCGGCGGGTGCCGTGCCATGCGGGCTGGCGTGTCGCATTTGAAATGCGGATGTGGGTGGCCGGAGGCCGTCCGCCGAGGTGTAAACCGGAGCCACTAGACGAGCTTCCGGCAGATCGGCCAATCAGCCGCGACACAGTTCCGAAGCCTGTACCTTCACGGCTTCGCGCGTCGCGACTGAAGTCGCTCCCACAACTGGGTTATGGGAGCGCCAGCTAGATGCACTGTAGTAGGGGCTCCAGCCTCAAGGGTATCGAAGCCGGAACCTTTGCCACCGTGCTTGTCGCGGCTGAAGCCGCTCCTACAGGGAAGCCTGCGATGAAATATCCGGGTGCACTGTAGGAGCGGCTTCAGCCGCGACAGAATCCGGCGTTGCACGTCCATCGTCACCGCCGCGGTCGCGACCGATGGCGTGTGTGCGGCAGGCGCCAGCTACCTCAGCGCCGCTCCGCCTGCAGGTTGCCGAAGCTTTCCTGGTACGGCTGCAGCGACGGGATGTCGTGCAGCAATGCGCTCTGCAGGGCGCTGATCTCCGGCGTGGTGGCGAAGCCGACCGAGCGCATGTTCGGGTCCGGCGCCGCGGTTTCCAGGGTGCGCTGGCGCTGCATCTGCAAGTGCATGAACAGCTGTTGCAGCTGGGTGCGTTGCGCCTGCGGCAGCGGCAGTTCGATGTCGTCGATGCGCAGGCTGCCGTCGGGGCCGATCGAGGCGTTGGCGGCCGGCGCGCGGCGCAGCATCACGCTCATGCTGTCCACCGACACGCGCGGCTTGCCGCGCTCGGCGCGCGAGGACGAGGCTGCGCCGTCGCGCGCGCCGCACGCCGCCAGCAGCAGGCACAGCGAGATCAGGGAAAACCAGGCGACTAGCGTCTTCTTCATCGATCGATTCGGAGCAGGAGGGTCCCGGCCATTTTAGGCCGGGACCGCCGCAATTACTTGACCGATTTGTCGCAGTCGCTGATGTCGCTGGCGTCCAGGCTGGCGTAGGGGCGGAACGCCGGCACTTTCTGCGCCAGCGTGTCCTGCGCCTGGCGCAGCGTCGCCACCTGCGCGCAGATCTTCAGCGCTTCCTGCTTGAGCTTCTCGGCCTGCGCCTCGATGTGCTCGCCGACATGCTCGGTGTTGCCGCTGATGACTCCGGCCAGCGCGTCGCCGGCCGCCTTCACGCCCAGCGCCGCGCCTTGCTTGCCGACCTCCAGGCCCTGCATGCCGACCGCGCCGAGTTGTTCGCGATAGCGAGCCAGCACGGCGTGCTGTTCAGCGTCGAGCGCGACCTGCTTGCCGTCGATCAGCAACTCGCCGGTGCGGGTGATGGTCGCCGGCGGTTGCCCGGACACCTTCAGGGTGATGTCGCCATTGTCGAAACTCAGGCTGCGCGCGCTGGACGTGTTGCTGGTGGTCCTGTCCGACTGCGGGGTCGAGGGCTGGCAGGCAGCCAGGGCCAATAGCGCGATCAGGGCGATGCCGGCCAACGGCAGGGAACGATGCTGCATGGGTGAGTCCTCGGTCGAAGCGAGAAGGGAAGGCCGCGGCTCAGCGCGGCTTGGGCACGTTGACGCTGCCGCGCACGCCGCTGTGGTGGATGTCGCCGCTGCCGACCCGCTCCACGGTGAGGTTGCCACCGACGCCGTTGACTTCCAGGTCGCCGGAGCCGATCGATTGCAGCGCCACGCTGCCGGTCACGTCGCGCAACTGCGCATCGCCGGAGCCGATGCTGCCGATCTGCACCGCGCCGCGCACGCCGTGCACGGTCAGGTCGCCGGAGCCGACGGTGCCGATCTTGACGTCGCCGCCCACCTGGCTCGCCTTGACGTCGCCCGAACCCAACGTCGGCAGGCTGAGGCTGCCGATGTCGCGCAGTTCGATGTCGCCCGATCCCACCGTGGCGCTGACCGCGCCGCGCACGCCGTGCGCATGCAGGTCGCCGGAGCCGACCGTGGCGTCGAGCGAGGCCACGCCGCCGATGTCGGCATCGCCGGAGCCCAGGCGCAACTGCACGGGCAGGGAACTCGGCACGCTGCCAGCCAGGTCCAGGTAGGCGTAGCGGGTGCCCGAGCTGATGCCGTGGATCTTGCCGTCGTGCTGCAGGGTCACGATCAGTGTGTCACCTTCGCGGCGCTGGCGCACGGTCAGCTCCTTGAGCATGTCCGCATCGGAGGCGCAGGCGCGGCCGCGCAGTTCGAACGCGGCACCGCTGGCGCCGGTCAGCTTGAGGTTGTTCTGCTGCGCGTCGAAGATCACATTCTTGGCGCCCGCCAAGTCCAGTTTCAGGTTGCGTGGCTCGGAATGCCGGCATTCGTCGGCCAGGGCCAGGGCCGGTACCAGCAGCAGCGCGGACATCAGCAAGGTCTTGCGCATCATCGTGAACTCCATATGCAAAGAGGGAATCGGGAAAGGGAGAACGGTGCGGATCAGGCTTCGTCGCGCCAGCGGCGCAGATAGATCGCTGCGACGATGAAGGCCACGCCGATCGCCGCGCCGATCCAGATGTCGGCGCTCTGGAAGATGCGCCAGGCGTCGCTGAGTTGGATTGCGTTGGCCAAGTCCTGGGCACCGTCGATCTGCATCGGCGGCGCGCTCTCGCTGAGCACCGGCAGCCAGGTGCCCGGCAGCACGCTCAGCAGGCCGCGGTAGACCACCGTGTACCAGATCGCGTTGTGGTTCACGTGCAGCATCGGCAAGATGCCCATCATGCTCGCCATCACGCAGCCCAGGACCGGGATCAGCACCGCCCACAGGAACGGCTTGGTGCGCGCCCAGGCCGAGCAGAACATCAGCCAGCCGATGGTCGGCAGCGACCACATCACGTAGATCGGCAGGTTCGACAACACCCCGCCGATGATGCGCAGCGGATGCGAGTGGGTGAACACCGCGCTGCTCTGGGTGATGCCGTTGACCGAGATGGTCAGTGCGGTGATCACCCACAGGGCGACGCCGATCAGCAGACCGATGCCGATCGCCACGATCGGCGCCAGCAGCAGCGCCCAGACGGCCTTGGACAGCACCGTGCTCAGGTCCGACAGCGGCAGCGACTTCCAAAACAGCACGCTGCGGTCGCGGCGGTCGTCGTACAGCGAGCCCAGCGCGTAGAAGAACACCACGAAGCCAAGCACGATGCAGGCGATGACCACGCCGGCCAGCATGGTGCCGTCGCCGACCGCACCGACGATCTCGTGCAGCTTCTCCGGCCCGCCGTCGACGTTGATGCCGTTGCTGTCGTTGCCGTGGCCGGCGATGGTGCCGATCAGCGCCAGCACCGCGTACATCACGGTGACCACCGCACCGGCGATGACCGGCGCCCACAGGAAACCGCCGCGGTGTTCCCAGAATTCGCGCTTCAGCAGCCACTTGAAGGTGGACAGCGGCGAGATGGACTTGGCGGGTGCGTTCATGCGTAGGTCCCCTTCATGATGGCGACGAACAGGTCGGCGAGGCCGGGGTTGCGGGTTTCGCCCAGCGCGGCCAGCTGTGCCTGCGGCACGCCGTCGTACAGGAACACGGTCTTGCCGAACGGCAGGCCACGCTCGTCGATCGGCTGCAGCGCGCGCGCCGCGTCGATGCGCTCGGCCGGCACCAGCAGTTCGGTGTAGCGCGTGGCCATATGCTCCATGTCGGCGCTGAGCACGATGCGGCCGTCGCGGATGAACAGCACGTCGGTGAGGATGTGCTCGATCTCCTCGACCTGGTGGGTGGTGATGATGATGGTCTTCTGTTCGTCGAAGTAGTCTTCCAGCAGGCGCTGGTAGAACTCCTTGCGGTACAGGATGTCCAGGCCCAGGGTGGGCTCGTCGAGCACCAGCAGGCGCGCGTCGATGGCCATCACCAGCGCCAGGTGCAGCTGCACGATCATGCCCTTGGACATTTCGCGCACGCGCAGCTTCGGCGTGAGCTTGGTGTTGGCCAGGAAACGCTCGCACTTGGCGCGGTCGAAGCGCGGATGCACGCCGGCGACGAAGTCGATCGCCTCGCGTACCCGCATCCAGCGCGGCAGCACCGCCACGTCGGCGATGAAGCACACGTCGTTCATCAGCTCGTTGCGCTGCTTGCGCGGGTCCATGCCCAGCACGCGCAGTTCGCCCTCGACCGCGGTCAGGCCGAGCACCGCTTTCAAGGCGGTGGTCTTGCCGGCGCCGTTGGGGCCGATCAGGCCGACGATGCGGCCCGGCGCGATCGCGAACGAGGTATCGGCCAGCGCCGGCTTGTGGTTGTAGGTCTTGCGCAGCGAGCGCGCGGAGACGACGGATTCGGATGCGGCGACAGCGGCAGTCATGGTGTTTTCCCCGGTGGCAACAAGTCTTCCAGTGTCAGGCCCAGGCGCTGGATCCGTTCCAGCACCAGAGGCCACTCTTCGTTGAGAAAGCGGTCGCGTTCGCTGCCGCGCAGCTTCTTGGCCGCTTCCTCGGTCATGAACATGCCCAGCCCGCGGCGCTTCTCGACCAGGGCCTCGTCGGCCAGTTCCTGGTAGGCACGCGAAACGGTGATCGGGTTGAGCTGGTATTCGGCGGCGACCTGGCGCACCGAGGGCAGCGCATCGCCGGGCTTGATGATTCCATCCAGCATCATCGCGATCACGCGATCCTTCAGCTGGCGGTAGATCGGAGCGCCATCGCTCCAGTGGATATCGCTCATGGTCAGCTCCGTGGACGCAGCGTGTGCGCGAAGGAGAAATAGGGCATCGACAGCGATGCGCGCATCCGCCGTACCGGCGCGGGCGCGGCGGGAGGGGCGCGGCTGTCTTCCTGCGGCTCGCTGGCGCCATAATCGGGCGACCGTCCCTGGCTACCTTGGGCGCCGACCCAGCTCACCGAGAACAGGGCGCCGACGATGACCATGGCCGGAAGGCTGCGCTGCATGCGTTGGAGGTTCATCGTTTCCCCTGCTCTGGATGAGTGGTGTTGTATTTAACTATAACACCGTCACACGTCATGTCAACACAGCGACCACCCCAACTCATGGCCTAGTGCCTGCGCGTTTCCCTTTCTCCTTACGGTGCCCAGATGAAACTATCCAAACGCTTGTTTTTCCTCGCGATCCTGGCCGCTGCCGGCACCGTTGGCAGTGCCTGGGCGGCGTCGCTGCTGGACCAGGACTACCGTCCGCTGGCCGGCAAGGACAAGGTGAATCTGAACAAGACCTACGGCGGCAAGGTGCTGCTGGTGGTCAATACCGCCAGCAAGTGCGGCTTCACCCCGCAATACGACGGCCTGGAGCAGCTGCAGCAGCGCTACGCCGCGCAGGGCTTCAGCGTGCTCGGTTTCCCGTCCAACGACTTCAAGGGGCAGGAGCCCGGTTCGGAGAAGCAGATCCAGGAATTCTGCACGCTGACCTACGGGGTCAAGTTCCCGATGTTCGAGAAGGTGCATGTGCTCGGCACCGAGGCGACGCCGCTGTACCAGCAACTGACCAAGGCCACCGGCGTGGCGCCAGGCTGGAACTTCCACAAGTATCTGATCGCGCGCGACGGACGCGTGGTCGCGCAGTTCCCCAGCAAGATCGCGCCGGACGATCCGGCCCTGCGTGCGGCCATCGAACGCGAACTGAAAGCGCAGTCGGGATCACATTGAATCCGGGTCGATATCGTTGCCGCGCATGCGACAATGCGGCCTCTGCGCCATGGCGGCGCCTCTAATTCACTTCCAGGAAAGTAGCGAATGAAGATGGGAATGCGCGGCGCCGTGGCGTCGCTGTTGATGGGGATGGCGGTGGTGGCGGGCAGCGCGTCCGCGCAGGCGCCGGCTGCGGCCAAGCCGGCGGCGCTGAGCAGCGAGAAGCAGAAGGTCAGCTATGCGATCGGCATGGACGTGGCGCGCTCGTTCGAGCCCATCGCCCAGGACATCGATCTGGACGCCATGCAGCGCGCGATCGAGAACGCGTTCAAGGGCGGCAAGCCGTTGTTGTCCGACGAGCAGGCGCAGGCCACCGATACCGCATTGCGTACGCAGATGGCCGCGCGCGCCGGGCAGCCGATCCCGGGCATGGCGCCGGGCAGCCAGCCGCCGCCGGTGTCCAAGCAGAACGTGGGCCTGATGCTCGGCGATCGCGCGGTCGGCCCGTCGCTGGCGCGGATCCAGAACGAGATCGATCTGGGCATCTTGATGGGCGCGGTACGCACCGTGTTCGCCAAGGGCGACACCGCGATGACCCAGGAGCAGGCGGCCGCCACGCTGCAGGCCTACAGCGCCTCCAAGCAGGCCGCCGCGTCGACCGAGAACCGCGAGAAGGGCAACGCCTTCCTGGCCCAGAACAAGACCCAGAAGGGCGTGGTCACCACGCCGTCGGGCCTGCAGTACATGGTGCTGCGCCAGGGCAGCGGCGAACGGCCGATGCCGACCAGCAAGGTGCGGGTGAACTACGAAGGCAAGCTGCTCAATGGCGAAGTGTTCGACAGCTCGTACAAGACCGGGCAGCCGGCCGAGTTCTCGCTCAGCCAGGTGGTGCCGGGCTGGAGCGAGGGCGTGGCGCTGATGCCGGTCGGCTCCAAGTACCGTTTCTGGATTCCGTCGAACCTGGGCTACGGCCCGCAGGGCACGCCGGGCGGCCCGATCGGCCCGGATTCCATGCTCACCTTCGACGTTGAACTGTTGGGCATCCTTCAATAACCGAAAGGAGATTACATGCGCGTAGCGATATTCGGCACCGGCTATGTCGGGCTTGTCACCGGAACCTGTCTGGCCGAGGTAGGCCATCACGTGGTGTGCGTGGACATCGACCAAGCCAAAGTGGATGGGCTCAACAAGGGCGTGGTCCCGATCTACGAGCCTGGCCTCTCGCCGATGGTCAAGGCCAATCACGCCGCACGGAGGCTGTTCTTCACCACCGACGCGGCCAGCGCCATCGCGCATGGAGATATCGTGTTCATCGCCGTCGGCACGCCGCCGGACGAGGACGGTAGCGCCGATCTGCAGTACGTCCTCGCAGTGGCCCGCACCATCGGCCAGCACATCCAGGGACCGACCGTGGTGGTCAACAAGTCGACGGTGCCGGTCGGGACCGCCGACAAGGTGCGCGCGGCGATCGCCGCCGAGCTGGACAAGCGCGGCGAGACGATCGAGTTCGACGTGGTGTCCAATCCGGAATTCCTGAAGGAAGGCGACGCCGTCGCCGACTGCATGCGTCCGGACCGCATCGTGATCGGCAGCAGCAAGCCGGGCACCGCCGCGCGCCTGCGCCGCCTGTACGCGCCGTTCAACCGCAACCACGACCGCATCGTGGAGATGGACGTGCGTTCGGCCGAACTGACCAAGTACGCGGCCAACGCGATGCTGGCGACCAAGATCAGTTTCATGAACGAGATCGCCAACATCGCCGAGCGGGTCGGCGCCGACGTGGAGAAGGTGCGCCAGGGCATCGGCTCGGATCCGCGCATTGGCTGGCACTTCATCTACCCGGGCGCCGGCTACGGCGGCTCGTGCTTCCCCAAGGACGTGCAGGCGTTGGCGCGCACCGCGCAGCAGTACGGCCACGAGGCCAAGCTGCTGGACGCGGTGGAAGCGGTCAACGAGGCGCAGAAGGGCCATCTGTACGAGCTGATCCAGCGCCACTACGGCGGCCAGAGCGTGGCCGGCAAGACCTTCGCGGTGTGGGGCCTGGCGTTCAAGCCCAATACCGACGACATGCGCGCCGCGTCCAGCCGCCGCCTGCTGGCGCAGCTGTGGGAGGCCGGGGCGACGGTGCGTGCCTACGATCCGGAGGCGACCGAGGAAGCCAAGCGCATCTTCGGCGAACGCGGCGACCTGAGCTTCTGCGAGGATGCCTTCGCGGCGCTGGAAGGCGCCGACGCGCTGGTCGTGGTCACCGAATGGAAGCAGTTCCGCAGCCCGGATTTCACCCGGATGAAGGAACTGCTCGGCGACGCGGTGGTGTTCGACGGCCGCAATCTCTACGATCCGCAGGAAATCGAGACCTTCGGTCTCGCTTACTATGGCATCGGCCGCGGGCGTTCGATCAGTGAAGCATGATTTCTCCACCCAGGATCGACTACTGGAGAACCGGTTGATCGAGCTGGAGACGCGCCTGTCCTTCCAGGAACAGGCGCTGTCCGAGGTCAGCGATGCGTTGGCCGAGGCACGTGCCGAAAGCCAACGCAATGCCACGCTGCTGCGCCATCTGCTCGAAGACCTGGGCAAGGTGCGCAGCACGCTGTATGCCGACGCCGCCGACGAACCACCCCCTCCGCATTATTGATACCGATCCGATCCTGCCACGATGAGCGATACCCTCCGCGACCAGCTGCTGGGCCTGGGCTTCAAGCCTGTGCCGAAACCCGAACGCCCAGAGCGCAACGCCACGCCCGCGCAGCCGTCGCGCGGGCGGCCCGGCCAGCATCCGGCGCATGGCCACAAGCCGTCAGGCGCGCGTGGCGAACGCCCGCACGCCGCCGGCAAGCCTGGTGGCGCGCGCGCGCATGACGGCGCCGGCCGTCCGCGTGGCGACGGTGCCGCTCGTCCGCATCCTGCAGGCGACGGCCGTGGCCGTCCGCAGGGTGCGGGCAGGCCGCAGGGCGCGCCTGGCCAGCAGCCGGCGCGGCCGCACGCCGCACGGCCGCCGCGCACGCGCGAGGACATCGATCTGGCCAAGGCCTATGCGATCCGTGCGCAGCGCGAGAAGGACGAGCGCATCGAGGCCGAACGGCTCAAGCAGGAACAGGCGCGGCTGCGCCGCGAGGCGCGGGCCAAGCTCGACGACCTGCTCAAGGACCAGGCGCTGAATCACGCCGAGGCCGACATCGCCCGCCATTTCCCCTATGGCGGCAAGATCAAGCGCATCTACGTCACCGCCGAGCAGCTCAAGGCGCTCAATGGCGGCGAGCTGGGCGTGCTGCAGCAGAACGGCCGCTACCTGCTGGTGACGGCGGCGCTGCTGGATCAGGCCGAGGCGATCTTCCCGGCGTCGGTGGCGCTGCGGGTCGATCCCAACGCCACGGCCGAAGAAGATCCCTACGCCGATCCGAAGTACCAGATCCCCGACGATCTGGTCTGGTAAGCATGGCTTTCCCAGGGATGGGGAGCGCAGGGAGCGAGCGCCTGCGCCCGTCATCGCCCGCCCACGCGGCGGGCGGCTATCTGCCGTATATCGACGGACTGCGCGCGCTCGCGGTGCTGGCGGTCATTGCCTACCACCTAGATCCGGCCTGGCTGCCGGGCGGGTTCACCGGCGTCGACGTGTTCTTCGTGATCTCCGGCTTCGTGGTCAGCGCCTCGCTGCAGCGCTTGCCCGCGGCCGGCAGTTGGAGTGTGTTCGCGCAGTTCTATGCGCGGCGCATGCGCCGCATCGCGCCGGCACTGGTGGCGTGCCTGCTGGCGACCGCGCTGGCCAGTGGCCTGTTCATTCCCGACTCCTGGTTGAGCGAGACCAGCGCCAAGACCGGGCGCATGGCCTTCGTCGGCCTCAGCAACTGGGTGCTGGCTGCGACCGGCAACGATTATTTCTCGCCGAAGGCCGAGTTCAATCCGTACACGCATACCTGGTCGCTGGGCGTGGAAGAGCAGTTCTATCTGCTGTTCCCGTTGCTGTTCCTGGCCTGGAACCGTGGCGGCCGCGGCCGCGTGTGGTCGACGCTGCTGGTGGCGCTGGCCTCGGCCGGCTCGCTGGCGTATGCGCTGCTGCGCAGCCGCGGTGGCGGCGAGGCCGGCGATGCGTTCTACCTGACCACCGCGCGCTTCTGGCAACTGGGCAGCGGCGTGCTGCTGTACCAGGCGCTGGCGCTGAGCGGGCGCTTCGATGCCGGCGCCGCGCCAGCGCCGCGTGCGGCCTGGAACTGGCGTTCGCCGCTGTTGGCGCTGGCGCTGGGGGCGGTCGGTTACGGATTGTGGCGTGCGCGCCCCGGGTACTCGCCATGGCCCGATGGCCTGTGGCCGGTGTTGGGCACTCTGGGATTGCTGGGATTGCTGCACGGCGCGCCCGCCGGCTGGATCAAGCGGGCGCTGTCGCAGCGCGCGGTGGTGGCGATCGGCCGCGTTTCCTATTCGCTGTACCTGTGGCATTGGCCGGTCTTCGTGCTGTTCCGCTGGACCGTGGGCCTGGAGTCGGCGCTGGCCAAGGCGCTGGCGTTGCTGCTGGTGGCGGTGCTGGCGATCGCGTCGTACCGCTGGGTGGAACTGCCGTGGCGCAGCGGCCGCATCGGCAGGATGCGCACCCCTGCACGCACCATCGCCGCCGGGCTGGGCCTGATCCTGCTCGCCGCCGGCGCGCATGCTTTGTTGCTGGATACGCAGCGCTATTACTCGCTGAGCACGGTGAGCCGGCATCCGCTGGACTGGTACGCGTATGCCAAGGGCATGCGCAAGGAGTTCCCGCACTGCACGCTGAAGACCGGACGCGCGGATCTGCAGGTCGGCAGCGCCAAGCTGTTCGAGCGCGGCGATTGCGACTTGCATAACCGCGATGGCGGGCAGCTGTTCGTCGCCGGCGATTCGCATGCGCTGGCCTACAACGAACTGCTGCGCCGCTTCGCGCTACAGAGCGGCGTGGTGGTGCGCCTGTACGGCGTCGGCGGCTGTCCGATCGTCGGCCTGCAGGCCTGGCAGGCGACGCATGCCGGTTGCCAGGCCTACGAGCGCAGCACCCTGGCCGACGTGCAGGCGCAGGCACGCGACGGCGATGTGCTGTTCCTGCCCGCGCTGCGGCTGCTGCGCCTGGCCGAGCAGACCGAGCTGTTCGACGAGGCGGCGGTGATGGCCGAGCAGGACAGCGCGCAGGCGCAGGCGGTACGCGCCGCCGGCGAGGAGGCGGCGGTCGCGCTGCTGCAGCCGCTGGCGCAGCGCGGCGTGCGCATCGTGTTCGAAGCGCCCAAGCCGTTGCTGCGCGCGCCGCCGTACCGCTGTTCCGACTGGTTCAACCGCGGCAACGCGATCTGCGCGCGCGGCACGCAGATCCAGCGCGACACGATGGAACGCTACCGTGCGCCGGTGCTGCAGAGCCTGCAACGGATCGCCGCGCGGTTGCCGCATGCGTCGGTCTGGGACCCGTTGCCGGTGCTGTGCGAGCCGCAGCGTTGCGCCGGCATGCGCGACGGACACCCGCTGTTCTTCGATGCCGATCACCTCAGCGGCTACGGCAATCGGCTGCTGTTGCCGAGCTTCACGGCGCACTTCAAGGCAGTGCAGGCAGAATCGGGCACGACGCCGTGAGCGGCGGCGTCGCCCAAGGTTCCGGAGGCAAACAGCCCATGAGTACAGGCATTCCCGCCGCGCGGATGCGCGCGTGCGTTCGTATCCACGGCGTGTACGCGAGGCGTCGTGCGGCGGCGCTGATCCGTTGCGCGCCGGTCCTGCTCGGCGGCCTGGGTGCAACAGGCGTCGCCCATGCCGACGATGCGCCGGCATTCGACCGCCCCGGCATCGGCTTCGCATCGCAGACCCTGCCGGCCGGCGGCGTCGCCTGGGAGCAGGCGCTGTCGGACGTGAGCTACGACCGCAGCGGCGGTGTGCGCAGTACCGAATATGTGGCCGACAGCCGGCTGCGGATCGGCCTGAGCGCGCAGGCGGAACTGCAATTGGCCATTGACAGCCAGGTCTGGCAGCGCGTGCGCGGCACCGGCCAGGATTTCCGCGGGCATGGCGGCGGCGATGCCAGCGTCGGGTTGAAATGGGCCTTGCCGAGCACGCGCGACACGTTTTCCTGGGCCGTGCTCGGCACCGCCGCCGTGCCGGTGGGACGCGCGCCGTACGGCGACGACGGGCATCGCTACGACCTCGGCGTCAGCGCCGGCTGGGACCTGGACGGCGGCCGCAATGTCGCGCTGTACGCCAACCTCAGCGACAGCGACGACGGCCACGGCTGGACCGTGTCGCCGAGCTACACGTTCTACGCGCAGGGCAACCTCAGCGCCTATGCCGAAGCCGGCATCGGCGGCGGCGAGGACGAGATGCGCGCGCTCGGCACCGGGCTGACCTGGCTGATCGCCCAGCGCGTGCAACTGGACCTGTCGGTGCTGCGCGGCTTGTCCGCGCCGACCTCGGATTGGCAGGGCGGACTCGGCGTATCGGTGCTGCTGCGCTGAGCGCAGTTAGCCCCTGTCCCTGCGGGAGAGGGGTTGGGGTGAGGGTGCGGCGCGCAGCGTCTCGCTGAGTTTAGGTATGCGAGGCTGCGCCCGCGAAGCGTCTCGCTGAGTTGGGTATGCGAGGCTGCGCCCGTACCCTCATCCGCCCCTTCGGGCCACCTTCTCCCGATGGGAGAAGGAACAGCCGCTGCCCCTCTCCCGTCGGGAGAGGGGTTGGGGTGAGGGTGCGGCGCGCAGCGTCTCGCTGAGTTTGGGTACGCGAGGCTTCGCCCGTACCCTCATCCGCCCCGGCGGGCCACCTTCTCCTGATGGGAGAAGGAAACACTGCGTGGCATGCGTCCCGGTGGGAGAGGGACCTACGCCCCTCACTCCGGATCGTAGTCCAGGTTCGAGGCTAGCCAGCGCTCGGCCTGCAGCAGCGGCACGCCCTTGCGCCGTGCGTAGTCGGCGACCTGTTCCTTGGTCAGCCGCCCGACCACGAAATACTGGCTCTGCGGGTGGCTGAAGTAGTAGCCGGACACCGCCGCGGTCGGCAGCATCGCGAAGCTTTCGGTCAGCGACATGCCAGCATGGCGTTCTGCGTCGAGCAGCGCGAACAGGGTCTTCTTCTCGCTGTGCTCGGGGCAGGCCGGATAGCCGGGGGCAGGGCGGATGCCGCGGTACTTCTCGGCGATCAGCGCCTCGTTGTCCAGCGCCTCGTCGGCGACATAGCCCCAGAATTCGCGGCGCACGCGCTGGTGCAGGCGCTCGGCCAGGGCCTCGGCCAGGCGATCGGCCAGCGCCTTGAGCAGGATCGCGTTGTAGTCGTCGTGCTCGGCCTCGAAGCGCGCCACGTGCGGCTCGATGCCGATGCCCGCGGTGACCGCGAACGCCCCGATCCAGTCCTGCTTGCCGCTGTCCCTGGGCGCGATGAAATCGGCCAGGCAGAAATCGGGGCGCTCGACGGGTTTGTCGACTTGTTGGCGGAGGAAATGCAGGGAATGGGGAATGGAGAATCGGGAATGGTCGAAAGCCGGAGCGTCGTCGCCCGATTCCCCATTCCCGGTTCCCGATTCCCGGTCCGTCAGGACCACGACATCATCTCCCACCGCATTCGCCGGCCACAGCCCGAACACCGCCTTGGCGGTCAGCCACTTCTCGGCGACGATGCGCTTGAGCATCGCGCGCGCGTCGCGGTACAGCTCGCTGGCCTGGCTGCCGACGACCGCGTCGCTGAGGATCGCCGGAAACTTGCCGGCCAGTTCCCAGGCCTGGAAGAACGGGGTCCAGTCGATCAGCTCGATCAGCTCGGGCAGCGGATAGTCGTCGAACACGTGCAGGCCCGGCTGCTTCGGCACCGGCGGCGTGTAGGTGTCCCAGCCGCCGTCGAAGCGCTGCGCGCGCGCCTTCTCCAGCGACACCAGGCGCTTGGCGTCGCCACGGTTCTTGTGACGCTGGCGGATCTCGGCGTAGTCGGCGTCGTTGGCGGCGACGAACGCGGCGCGCAGATCCTTGGAGATCAGCGACTGGGCCACGCCGACCGCGCGCGAGGCGTCCTTGACCCACACCGTCGGCGCGCCGTAGTGCGGGTCGATCTTCAGCGCGGTGTGCGCGCGCGAGGTGGTGGCGCCGCCGATCAGCAGCGGCATCGAGAAGCCCTGCCGCTGCATCTCGCGGGCGACGTGGCTCATCTCCTCCAGCGACGGGGTGATCAGCCCGGACAGGCCGATGATGTCGGCGTTCTCGGCGCGCGCACGGTCGAGGATGGTCTGGGTCGGCACCATCACCCCCAGGTCGATCACGTCGAAGTTGTTGCAGGCCAGGACCACGCCGACGATGTTCTTGCCGATGTCGTGCACGTCGCCCTTGACCGTGGCCATGATGATCTTGCCGTTGGACTTGCCGGTGTCGCCGGTGCGCAGCTTTTCCGCCTCGATGTACGGCAGCAGGTAGGCCACCGCCTTCTTCATCACCCGTGCCGACTTGACCACCTGCGGCAGGAACATCTTGCCGGCGCCGAACAGGTCGCCGACCACGTTCATGCCGTCCATCAGCGGGCCTTCGATCACGTCCAGCGGACGCGTGGACAGCTGCCGCGCTTCCTCGGTATCGAGTTCCACGTAGGCGTCCACGCCGTGCACCAGCGCGTGCGCCAGCCGCGCGCGCACCGGCTTTTCGCGCCATGCCAGGTCCTCGACGCTGCTCTGGCCCTTCTTGCCCTTGTAGCGCTCGGCGATCTCCAGCAGGCGCTCGGTGCCGTCGCGGCGGCGGTTGAGGATCACGTCCTCCACGCGCTCGCGCAGGTCGGGGTCCAGGTCGTCGTAGATCGGCATGCCGCCGGCGTTGACGATGCCCATGTCCATGCCCGCGGCGATCGCGTGGTACAGGAACACCGAGTGGATCGCCTGGCGCACGGTCTCGTTGCCGCGGAACGAGAACGACACGTTGGACACGCCGCCGGACACATGGCAATGCGGCAGGGTCTTGCGGATGATGCGGGTGGCCTCGATGAAGTCCACCGCGTAGTTGTCGTGCTCCTCGATGCCGGTGGCCACGGCGAAGATGTTCGGGTCGAAGATGATGTCTTCCGGCGGGAAACCGACCTGCTCGGTCAGCACCTTGTACGCACGGCTGCAGATCTCGACCTTGCGCGCGCAGGTGTCGGCCTGGCCCTGCTCGTCGAACGCCATCACTACTGCGGCGGCGCCGTAGCGCAGCACCTTGCGCGCGTGCTCGATGAACACCGCCTCGCCTTCCTTCAGCGAGATCGAGTTGACCACGCTCTTGCCCTGCAAACATTTCAGTCCGGCCTCGATTACGCTCCACTTGGAGGAGTCGACCATGATCGGGATGCGCGCGATGTCCGGCTCGGACATGATCAGGTTGAGAAAGCGGGTCATCGCTTTTTCCGAATCGATCAGGCCCTCGTCCATGTTGACGTCGAGGATCTGCGCGCCGCTGGCGACCTGCTGGCGCGCCACCTCCACCGCCTCCTCGTAGCGCTCTTCCTTGACCAGCTTGCGGAACTGCGCGCTGCCGGTGACGTTGGTGCGCTCGCCGATGTTGACGAACAGCAGGTCCGGGGTCAGCAGCAGCGGCTCGAGGCCGGACAGGCGGGTAATGCGGACGGACATGGTCAGTCTTCCAGGATCGTTGCAGTGGGCGCGCAGGCGCGGCCGGCGGGCGCAGCGCACGCTATGCGGCGCGCCTGCGCTGCGAATGCGTAAAGGGGCAGGGAATGCGCGCGCATCTCAGGCCGCCTGTGCCTGCGCCGCCAGCGGCGTGCGCGGACGCAGCCCGCGCACCGCCTCGGCGATCGCCTGGATATGCGCCGGGGTGGTGCCGCAGCAGCCGCCGACCAGGTTGAGCAGGCCGGATTCGGCGAACTCCTTCAGCGTCGCCGCCATTTCCTCAGGGGTCTCGTCGTACTCGCCGAAGGCGTTGGGCAGGCCGGCGTTGGGGTGCGCGCTGACGTAGCCGTCGGCGATCCGCGCCAGGGTCTCCACGTGCGGGCGCAGGTCGCTGGCGCCGAGCGCGCAGTTCAGCCCCACCGACAGCGGCCGGCCGTGCGCGACCGAGGCGTAGAACGCTTCGGCGGTCTGCCCGGACAGGGTGCGCCCGGAGGCGTCGGTGATGGTGCCGGAGATCATCACCGGCAGGCGCCCGCCGCGCGCGTCGAACACTTCCTCGATCGCGTACAGCGCCGCCTTGGCGTTGAGCGTGTCGAAGATGGTTTCCACCATCAGCGTGTCGGCGCCGCCGTCGATCAGGCCTTCGACCGCTTCGCGATAGGTGCCGCGCAGCTCGTCGAAGCTGGTGTTGCGGAAGCCGGGATCGTTGACGTCGGGGCTGATCGAGGCGGTGCGGCTGGTCGGGCCGAGCACGCCGATGACGAAGCGCGGCTTGTCCGGGGTGAGTGCCTCGACCGCGTCGCAGCAGTCGCGCGCGACCTGCGCGCCGGCCTTGTTCAATTCGTAGACCAGGTGTTCCAGGTGGTAGTCGGCCTGGCTGATCGAGGTGGCGTTGAAGGTGTTGGTTTCCAGCAGGTCGGCGCCGGCGTCGAGATAGGCGCGATGGATGCCGGCGATGACTTCCGGCCGCGACAGCAGCAACAGGTCGTTGTTGCCCTTCAGATCATGGCCCTGCGGCGCGTGGTCGCAGCCGGGTCCGTGCACGTGCGCGCCGTCGTAGCCGTCGGCGAAACGCTCGCCGCGGTAGTCGGCCTCCTGCAGGTCGTGGCGCTGGATCATGGTGCCCATCGCGCCATCGATGATCAGGATGCGTTCGGACAGCGCCTGCAACAGCTTTTGCGTGCGCTGCGGATGCAGCCAGGGAATCTGGGACTGAGAAGAACCGTAAGAGATGCTCATTCGCTTGCTCCTGCTTTTGCCTTTGCGATTTCCGAATCCCCATTCCCGAATCCCGGCTTCACCGCAATCAACGAAATCACCTCGAAGTGCGGCGGCCGCTTTTCGCGGGTCACGGTTTCCAGGCTGGACACGTCCAGTCCGGCCTTGTCGACGAACTTGCGCAGCTCCTTGGAGGCGAAGCCCAGGTTGACGTGGCCGTAGGCCTGCACCGCGGCCTTGTGTTCGTGGCGGGCGAGGCTGCACAGCAGCAGGCGCCCGCCGGGGCGCAGCACCCGCGCCGACTCGGCCACCGCCTGCGCCGGCTTGGCCGCGTAGGTCAGCGCGTGCATCATCACCACCAGGTCGAAGCTGGCATCGGCGAACGGCAGCGCGTGCATGTCGCCTTCGCGTACTTCCACGTTGCTCAGGCGGCGCAGGCGTTCGCTGGCCGCGGCCACCACCCGTGCGCTGGTGTCGATGCACACGTAGCGGCGCGCATGCGGGGCCACCAGTTCGGCCAGCACGCCGTCGCCGGAGGCGATGTCGAGCACATCGCCGGTTTCCAGCAGCGGCAACGCGGTGCGTGCCAGCGCTTCCCAGGTGCGCCCGGGCGAGTAGTGGCGTTCCATGTCGCCGGCCACCGAATCGGCCCAGTTCTGGTCGGCGGCGCGATTGGCCAGCACCGCGGCCACGCGCTCGGCGTCCTGGCGCAGCAGCGGATCGTCGCTGCCGGTGCTCAGCGCCAGCCACAGCGCGCGCTGCGCCGGGTCCAGCTGCGCCTCGTCGAAGCGGTAGTAGGCCGACACGCCGGCGCGGCGGTCGCGCACCAGCCCGGCCTCCTTCAGCTTGGCCAGGTGGGTGGACACGCGCGGTTGCGCCAGCCGGGTGATCGCCGACAGCTCGGCTACGGTCAGCTCTTCCTGCTCCAGCAATGCCAGCAGGCGCACCCGGGTCGCATCGGCGAACACCTTCAGCCGGGTCGACCAGTCCTCCAGATCCATAATATCTTCCTATCGCGATATAGAGATATTCTGGTCCCGCGGGCCGATCGGGTCAAGTCGTGCACACGCCTGCGTATGGTCTGGGTGGCTACAATGGCGCACCAGACAGCCCGGGAGGGGTTCTACGTGGATTTCAGCTTTACTGAAGAACAATTGATGATCCAGGACGTGGCGCGACGCATCGCCCAGGAACGGATCGCCCCGAGCGCCGAGCATCACGACCGCACCGGCGAGTTCCCGCTGGAGAACATCCGCCTGCTCGGCGAGAACGGCCTGATGGGCATCGAGGTGCCGGAGGAGTACGGCGGTGCCGGCATGGACCCGATCGCCTACGTGCTGGCGATGGTCGAGATCGCCGCCGGCGACGCCGCCCATTCCACCATCGTGTCGGTCAACAACTCGCTGTTCTGCGCCGGCATCCTGAAGAACGGCAACGAGGCGCAGAAGCAGAAGTACGTGCGTGCGATCGCCGACGGCAGCCACATCGGCGCGTTCGCGCTGACCGAGCCGCAGTCCGGCTCCGACGCCACCGCGATGCGGTGCCGGGCGGTGCGCCAGGACGACGGTAGCTTCGTGGTCAACGGCAAGAAGAGCTGGATCACCTCCGGCCCGGTCGCCAAGTACATCGTGCTGTTCGCGGTCACCGATCCGGAGCAGGGTTCGCGCGGCATCACCGCGTTCGTGATCGACACCGACAAGCCCGGCTTCCATCGTGGCAAGACCGAGCCCAAGCTCGGCATCCGCGCTTCGGCCACCTGCGAGATCGAGTTCCAGGATTACGTCGCGACCCCGGACGAGGTGCTGGGCGCGCCGGGCGAGGGCTTCAAGATCGCGATGAGCGTGCTCGACGCCGGCCGCATCGGCATCGCCTCGCAGGCGATCGGCATCGCCCGCGCCGCCTACCAGGCCACCCTGGACTACGTGAAGGAGCGCAAGGCGTTCGGCTCGCCGATCGGCGCGTTCCAGATGACCCAGGCCAAGATCGCCGACATGAAGTGCAAGCTCGACGCGTCGCTGTTGCTGACGCTGCGCGCGGCATGGGTGAAGGGGCAGGGCCAGCGCTTCACCACCGAGGCCTCGGTGGCCAAGCTGACCGCGTCCGAAGCGGCGATGTGGATCACCCACCAGGCGGTGCAGATCCATGGCGGCATGGGCTACTCGAAGGAAATGCCGCTGGAGCGCTATTTCCGCGATGCCAAGATTACCGAGATCTACGAAGGCACGTCTGAAATCCAGCGCTTGGTGATTGCCCGCAACGAGACCGGGTTGCGCTGAGGCCGGGATTGGGGATTCGGGATTGGGGATTCGCCAGTTCCTGATCCGGTGAGGAACACGAAGAAGCGGCCGCAAGGCCGCTTTTTTTGCGGGAGGATAATGGTGGGTTCCAACCGGAGTGCATCGGGGTGGAAGCCCTGTGACGTCGCCAAGGCTTTTCACTAGAGGCTCGCGCCCCGAACCGTCCTGCCGAAATCCGACCAACAAAAAAGCGGCCTTGCGGCCGCTTTTTTGTAGCGATGAAGCGCGGGGTGTGCAAGGCGTGGAGATCCAATCCCGAATCCCCACTCCCCAATCCCGGCTCCTCACCTGTCCGGCTGGTTCCGGTTCTGCCCTTCCTGCTGGATCGCCACGTATTCCTTCGACGGCTCGTCCAGCTTGTCGCCGAGCATGCGCCGCACCACCACGAAGAACAGCGGGATGAACAGCACGCCGAGCAGGGTGGCGAACACCATGCCGCCGATCACGCCGGTGCCGATCGAGTGGCGCGCGTTGGCGCCGGCGCCGGTGGAGATCGCCATCGGCAGCACGCCGAGGATGAACGCGAACGAGGTCATCAGGATCGGACGGAAGCGCAGGTGCGCCGCCTCGGTGGCCGCTTCGCGCAGGGTCTTGCCCGCCGCGCGCTGCTCCACCGCGAACTCCACGATCAGGATCGCGTTCTTCGCCGCCAGGCCGATCACCGTGATCATGCCGATCTTGAAGTAGATATCGTTCGGCAGGCCGCGCAGCAGCGAGAAGGTGATCGCGCCGAGCACGCCGATCGGCACCACCAGCAATACCGAGACCGGGATCGACCAGCTCTCGTACAGCGCCGCCAGGCACAGGAACACCACCACGATCGACAGCACCAGCAGCAGCGTGGCGCTGTTGCCGGCGATGATCTCCTGGTACGACATGCCGCTCCAGTCGAAGCCGAAGCCCGGCGGCAGGTCGTTGTTGACGATCTCCTCCATCGCGCTCATCGCCTGGCCGGAACTGCCGCCCGGGGCCGGGTTGCCGACCACGTTGACCGCCGAGTAGCCGTTGTAGCGGCTCAGCGACGGCGAGCTGTAGATCCAGTTCGACTTCACCACCGTGCTCAACGGGATCATCTGCGGCAGGCCGTCGCTGTCGGTGGCGCTGCTGCTGGGCACGTAGAAGTTGCGCAGCGACTCCGGGCCGGTGCGGAACGGCGCGTCGGCCTGCATGTTGACGCGCTTGATGCGGCCTTCGTAGAAGAAGTCGTTGACGTACACCGGCGCCAGCATCATCTGGATCGACTGGTAGATGTCGCTGACCGACAGGCCCATCGACTGCGCCTGCACCCGGTCCACGCTCAGCTGCAGCTGCGGCGCGTTCTCCAGGCCGTTGGGGCGTACCCCGGCCAGCGCATCCTGGCGCGCGGCGGCCTTGCCGAGCAGGATGTTGCGCGCCTGGGTCAGCGCCTCCTCGCCGGCGCCGGTGCGGTCCTGCAGCCACATGTCGAAGCCGCCGAACTGGCCCAGCCCGTTCACCGTGGGCAGGTTGACCACGAAGATCTGCGCGCCCTTGATGCCGTAGAACATCCCGTTCAACTGCTGGATCAGGTCGGTGGCGGTGACGTCGCGGTCGGCCCACGGCTTGAGCCGGATGAAGCCCATGCCGACGTTCTCGCCGCGGCCCAGGAAGCTGAAGCCGGCCACCTGCAGCATGCCTTCCACGGCCGGCTGCTGCTGCAGCACGCCGCGCATCTGCGCGAACACCTCGTTGGTGCGGCCGACCGTGGCGCCCGGCGGCAACTGCACGATCGCCAGCGCGAAGCCCTGGTCTTCCTCGGGCAGGAAGCTGCCGGGCATGCGCGTGAACAGGAAGCCGCACAGCACCACCAGCAACGCGAACACCGCCATCCAGCGCGGCGCGCGGCGAATGGTGCCGCCGACCGCGCCGACGTAGCGGTTGGCCAGCTTGTCGTAGTACTTGTTGAAGTTGCGGTACACCCAGTTCGGGTTCTCGTTGTGGGTGGCCTTCAGGAACGCCGCGCACAACGCCGGAGTAAAGCTCAGCGCCAGGAACGCCGAGAACCCCATCGCCATGGCGATGGTGATCGCGAACTGCTTGTAGATCGCGCCGGCCGCGCCGGGCTGCATCGCCGAGGGGATGAACACCGCCGCCAGCACCACGGTGATCGCCACCACCGCGCCGGTGATCTGGGTCATCGCCTTCTGCGTGGCCGCCTTCGGCGCCAGGTGCTCTTCGGACATGATGCGTTCGACGTTCTCGATCACCACGATCGCATCGTCGACCACGATGCCGATCGCCAGCACCATCGCGAACAGGGTCAGCTGGTTGATGGTGAAGCCGATCACCCACATGCCCAGGAAGGTGCCCAGCAGCGCCACCGGGATCACCAGGGTAGGGATGATGGTGGCGCGGAAGTTCTGCAGGAACACCAGCATCACCAGGAACACCAGCACGATCGCTTCGGCCAGGGTCTTAACCACTTCCTCGATCGAGATGCGCACGAAGGTGGTGCTTTCGTACGGGGTGAACCAGCTCACGCCCTGCGGGAAGCTCGGCTGCAGCTCGTCCATCTTGGCCTTGACCGCCTCGGACACGCTCAGCGCATTGGCGCCGGGCAGCAGCTGGATCGCGAACGCGCCGGTCGGCTTACCGTTGTACTGGGTGTCGAAGCCGAAGCTGGTCGGGCCGAACGCGACCCGCGCCACGTCCTTCAGGCGCACCACGCTGCCGTTGCCGTCCGCGCGCAGGATGATGTTCTCGAACTGCTCGGGCGAACTGAAGCGGCCTTCGGCGGTGACCGTGGCGGTGAACGACTGCCCGGACGGGGCCGGATCCGAACCGATCGAGCCGGCGGCGAACTGCACGTTCTGCGCGCTGATCGCGTTGTACACCTGGCTCGGCGACAGGTGATAGCCCTGCAGCTTTTCCGGGTTCAGCCAGATGTCCATCGCGTATTCGGCGCCGAACTGCTGGGTGCTGCCGACGCCGGGCACGCGCGAGATCTGCTCCAGCACGCGCGAGCCGACGATGTCGTTGAGCGCGCTGCGGTCGATCGACGGGTTGTCCGAACGCAGCGCGATCACGCTGAGGAAGCCGGCGTTGGCCTTGGCCACCACCACGCCCTGCGCGGTCACTTCCGAGGGCAGGCGCGGCGTCGCCAGCGACACCTTGTTCTGCACCTGCACCTGGGCGATGTCGGCATTGGTGCCGGTCTCGAAGGTCAGGGTGACGGTGGCGGTGCCGCTGGAGGAGGACGAGGAGCTGAAGTACAGCAGGTGATCGATGCCGGTCAGCTGCTGCTCGATCACCTGGGTGACCGAGCGCTCGGTGGTGTCGGCGCTGGCGCCGGGGTAGGTCGCGGTGACGGTGACCTGCGGCGGCGCGATCGAGGGATAGGATTCGACGCCGAGGTTGAGGATGGCGATCACGCCGCTGAGCGAGATCAGGATCGCCACCACCCAGGCGAAGACCGGGTGTTCGATGAAGAACTTAGGCATGGCGGGGGTCCGTTACTGCTGCTCGGGCTTGGAATCGGCCGCGGCGGCCGGCGTGTCGCCGCTCGCTGCGCCCTGCGGTTGGCCGGCGGCCTTGTCCTGCGGCGCGGCGCCAGCGGGCGCCTGGCCCTGCGGCGCGGCGCCGCCCGGGGCCTGGCTCGGAGCGCCCGGGGTCCACGGCGTGGCCTTGGCCGGCGCGCCTTCCTTGGCCTTCTGCAGGCCGGAGACGATGACCTGGTCGCCGGCGGCCAGGCCGGAACCGACGATCCACTTGCCTTCCTGCTGGCCGACCGTGACCACGTCCTTGCGCAGCACCTTGCCGTCCTTGCCGACCACCAGCGCATAGGCGCCCTTGGCGTCGCGCTGGATCGCTTCCTGCGGGATCAGGTAGGCGTTGTTGCGCTGGCCCAGGTTGGCGGCGAAGCTGACGAACGCGCCGGGCAGCAGCACCCGGTCCGGATTGGGCAGCAGGGCGCGCAGGGTCACCGAGCCGGTGCTCGGATCGACCGCGGTATCGGAGAAGTCCAGCGTGCCGGACTGGGCATAGACGCTGCCGTCGCCGAGCTTGACCTGCACGGTCGACTTGCCCTCGTCGTTCAGCGCCACGTTGCCCTGGGTCTGCGCCTGGCGCAGCTGCGCCAGTTCGTCCGAACTCATCGAGAAGTTCACGTACAGCGGGTCGAGCTGGTCGATCGTGGTCAGCAGGGTGGTGTCGCCCTGGCCGACCAGCGCGCCTTCGGTGACCTGCTGCTTGCCGGCGCGGCCGGCGATCGGCGCGGTGACGGTGGCGTAGCCCAGGTTGATGCGTGCGGTGTCCACCGCGGCGCGCGCCTGCTGCACCGACGCGGCCGAGGTGCGTTCGGTGGCCTCGGCGGTGTCCAGGTCGGACTTGGACACGTAGGCCTGCGGCGCCAGGCTGCGCGCGCGGGTGGCGGCGACCTTGGCGTTGGCGTAGGTGGCCTCGGCCGCGGCCAGCTGGCCCTGCGCCGACGCCAGCGAGGCGCGCAGCGGCGCCGGATCGATCTGGAACAGCGGCTGGCCTTCCTTCACGTCGGTGCCTTCGGTGTACAGGCGCTTTTCCAGCACCCCGGCCACGCGGGCGCGCACGTCGGCGCTGCGGTAGGCGGACAGGCGCCCGACCATGTCGCGCTGCAACGGCAGCGTCTGCGGCTTGGCTTCCAACACGCCCACTTCCGGCGGCGGCATGGCCTGCTGTTCTTCTTGTTTCTTGCAGGACGCCAACACCACCACGACGGCGCAGGCCAGGGCGAGAGAACGCAACGGGGAGGTCATCGGGTGGTACTCCGGTCTGGTGTCGAAAACGAAAGGGAAGGGGCAGGGGGCGCGGCGAACGCGCGCAGGAAACCGTCGACGGCGAATTCGGCCCAGGCGCGCTGCGCGGCGGCGTCGCTGCGATGGGCGGTATGGAAGCGTTGGCGCTCGAAATCCATCCCGACGATCATGCTCAACAGCAGTTCGGCCATGAAGTGCGGATCGTCATGGCGCAGCTGGCCGGCGGCCACCGCCAGTTGCAGGCGCTCGCTCAGGCGCTGCATCAGCGCCTCGGCGCTGTCGCGGAACAGCGCGCGGACCTGCTCGGGGAAATGCCGCGATTCGGCCGCGATCAGCTGGCAGCTCTGCAGCACGCTCGGCTCGGACAGCTGCTCCAGGTACTCGCGGGCGAAGCGCAGCAGGCTGCCGCGCAGTTCGCCCTGCGCCGGACCCAGGTGCGTGGCGCTCAGTTCGGTATGGTCCTGCATCACCCGCTGCAGCAAGTCCTGCTTGCTGCGGTAGCGGCTGTACAGGGTCTGCTTGGAGCAGCCGGCGCGGGCGGCCACCGCATCCATGCTCAGGCGCATGCCGGCTTCGGCCAACAGTTCGCGCACGGCGGCGTACACGCGCTGATCGCGCGCCTGAGGCAGGCGGGACGGGGCAGGGGAGGCGGTCATTGAATGTGGACTATACCGTCCAGTTTAGAATTGGAACAGCCTTGACATCGGCGCGCCGATCGCGACAAGTCCGCGGCATCGGCGACGCTCCGCCGTACGAAGTTAGGACAGCGTGACGGCGGTGCGCGCGACTTTGCCCGATATGGCGTGTCGTTTCGTTCCCCGGCCCGGTTTGCGCCATGCAGCAAGGTAGTTGAACGCGCCACCGGTACAATTCTGGCTTTCCCAACGAGCATCGTTGTTGCTCCCCGTCATGAAACCCAAATCAGACGCTTCCCGTTCCAGCACGTCCTCGGCCGGATCCTCCAGCAAGTCCGCGTCCAAGCCCGCTTCCTCCTCGTCCAAGGCATCGGCCAAGCCGTCCGCCAAGCAGGCCAAGGCCGCCCCGGTCGCGAGCAAGCGCGGCGCGGCGCGCGCCACCGCCAATTCGCGGGTGATCGACGCGGTGCCGGCCACCGCCGGCGGCGGCTTCAGCCTGGAGCCGGTGTACGCGGCCCTGCGCCAGCGCTACCCGGGCGGCCGCCAGGCCGAGGCGCAGGCCTTCGCCGAGGAGTTCTACAAGCGCATGGAGGAGGACGAGTTCCCCCACCACAGCGCGCAGGAATGGGCGGCGCTGGCGGCGTCGATGCTGGAGTTCGCGCGCAAGCGCAAGCCGGGCACGTTCAACGTGCGGGTGTTCAATCCGAGCCTGAAGGAAGACGGCTGGGAGTCCTCGCGCACGGTGCTGCAGATCGTCAACGACGACATGCCGTTCCTGGTGGATTCGGTGAGCATGGCGCTGTCGGAGTTGGGCATCGGCGTGCACGTGCTCGGCCATCCGGTGCTGCGCATGAGCCGCGACAAGAGCGGCAAGCTGGAGACGGTCGGCGAGGGCAAGCCGGAATCGCTGATGCTGCTGGAGATCGACCGGCAGCCGCCGGAAGACATGCCGCGGGTGGATGCGGCGATCCAGCGCATTCTCGGCGAAGTGCGCAACATCGTGCGCGACTGGAGCGGCATGCGCGAAAAGATGCTGACCCTGGCCGACGACCTGACCACGCGGCGCCTGCCGGTGGACGACAAGGGCCGGCGCGAAGCGCAGGAGTTCCTGCGCTGGGCCGCGGCCGACCATTTCACCTTCTTCGGCTACCGCGAATACCGGGTCGAGAAGCAGGGCGGCGAAGACGTGCTGGCGCCGCTGGAGGACAGCGGCCTGGGCCTGCTGCGCGGCCACGACAAGTCGCCGTCGCGGCCGGTGCGCACGCTGGCCGCGCACGGCCTCAGCGAATCGGGGATCAAGGAAGCGCTGATCCTGACCAAGACCAATGCGCGCTCGCGGGTGCACCGCAGCGGCTACATGGACTACATCGGCGTGCTGGAATTCGACGCCAAGGGCCGCATCGTCGCCGAGCAGCGTTTCCTCGGCCTGTTCACCTCCAGCGCCTACAACCGCCGCCCGTGGGAGATCCCGCTGGTGCGCGAGCGCCACGACTACGTGATGCGCAAGTCCGGGCTGACCCCGAGCAGCCACAGCGGCAAGGCGCTGCGCCACATCCTGGAGACGCTGCCGCGCGAGGAACTGTTCCAGTCCAACGAGGAAGAGCTGTACCGCACCGCCATGGGCATCCTCGGCCTGCAGGAGCGGGTGCGCAGCCGCCTGTTCCTGCGCCGCGACAAGTACGGCCGCTTCATCTCCGCCTTGGTCTACATCCCGCGCGAGCGCTTCAACACCGATGTGCGCCTGCGCATCGAGGCCTTGCTGAAGGACGCGCTGCACGGCGAATACATCGACTCCAGCGTGGTGCTGGGCGAATCGCCGCTGGCGCAGCTGCACCTGATCGTGCGGCCCAAGCCCGGCGAAGCGCTGGAATTCGATACCACCGAGCTGGAATCGCGCCTGGCGCACCTGCTGCGCAACTGGCAGGACGACCTGCGCGAGGCGCTGGTCGCCAGCCGCGGCGAGCGCGACGGCCTGCGCCTGGCCGCCAACTACGGCCGCGCGCTGCCGGCCGGCTACATCGAGGAATCGACCGCGCAGATCGCCGCGCGCGACGTCGAACGCCTGGCCGCGCTGCGCGGTCCCGACGATCTGCACCTGAGCCTGCAAGCGCTGCGCCGCGATGGCGCCGACAGCCTGCGCCTGAAGCTGTACCGCCAGCGCGACGACCTGCCGCTGTCGGACGTGCTGCCGATGATGGAAAACCTGGGCCTGCGGGTGATTTCCGAACGCCCGTACCGGCTCACCGTGGACGGCACGCTGCTGTACATCCAGGACTTCGAAGTGGAGCCGCTGGCCGGCAGCATCGACGTCGAGCGCGCCGACGCGCCGCTGTGCGAGGCGTTCGTGCGCATCTGGCGCGGCGATGCCGAGAACGACGGCTTCAACCGCCTGATCGTCGGCGCCGGCCTTGGCTGGCGCCAGGTGGCGATCCTGCGCGGCTACTGCAAGTACCTGCTGCAGACCGGCGTGCCGTTCTCGCAGGCCTACGTCGAAGAGACCTGCACGCGTTATCCGCTGCTGGCACGGCTGCTGG
This sequence comes from Xanthomonas sp. SI, assembly GCF_014236855.1. Classification (NCBI taxonomy): domain Bacteria; kingdom Pseudomonadati; phylum Pseudomonadota; class Gammaproteobacteria; order Lysobacterales; family Lysobacteraceae; genus Xanthomonas; species Xanthomonas sp. SI. Next base: position 3,187,643 of record NZ_CP051261.1, on the reverse strand, counting down.
TGGAACTGTTCGAGGCGCGCTTCGATCCGGCCACCGGCAGCGAGAGCAAGGCGCAGATCGCCGACGGCCAGGCCGTGCTGGCGGCGCAGCTGACCCTGCTGGCAGGCGGCGACGAAGGCGCGCTGAAGGCGCTGCAGCCGGTGATCGACGCGCGCCGCGGCGATCGCGCCGCGCAGCTGGACGCGGCCAATGCCGCGCTGCTGAAGCTGTTCGACCAGGTCGCCAGCCTCGACGAGGACCGCATCCTGCGCAGTTTCAAGGGCGTGATCGAAGCGACCCTGCGCACCAGCTACTACCAGACCGGCAAGGATGGCGGCCTGGGCCATTGCATCAGCTTCAAGCTCGATTCGGCCAAGGTGCCGGAGCTGCCCAAGCCGCGTCCGTACCGCGAGATCTTCGTGTACGGCCCGCGCGTGGAAGGCGTGCACCTGCGCTTCGGCGCGGTGGCGCGCGGCGGCCTGCGCTGGTCGGACCGGCGCGAGGATTTCCGCACCGAGGTGCTGGGCCTGGTCAAGGCGCAGATGGTCAAGAACACGGTGATCGTGCCGGTCGGCGCCAAGGGCGGCTTCTTCTGCAAGCGCTCGCCGGTCGGCGGCGACCGCGACGCGGTGCTGGCCGAAGGCATCGCCTGCTACAAGCTGTTCATCCAGGGCCTGCTCGACATCACCGACAACATCGTCGGCGGCAAGATCGTGGCGCCGCCGCAGGTGGTGCGCCACGACCAGGACGATCCGTACCTGGTGGTCGCCGCCGACAAGGGCACCGCCACGTTCTCCGACATCGCCAACGGGCTGGCGATCGACCACGGCTTCTGGCTCGGCGACGCGTTCGCCTCCGGCGGCTCGGTCGGCTACGACCACAAGGGCATGGGCATCACCGCGCGCGGCGCCTGGGAGTCGGTCAAGCGCCACTTCCGCGCGCTGGGCCGCGATTGCCAGAGCGAAGACTTCAGCGTGGTCGGCATCGGCGACATGTCCGGCGACGTGTTCGGCAACGGCATGCTGCTGTCGCGGCACATCCGCCTGCTGGCCGCGTTCGACCACCGCCACATCTTCCTGGATCCGACCCCGGATCCGGCTGCCTCGTTCGCCGAGCGCGAACGCCTGTTCAAGCTGCCGCGCTCCAGCTGGGCCGACTACGACGCCAAGCTGATCAGCGCCGGCGGCGGCCTCTATCCGCGCACGCTGAAATCGATCGAGATCAGCGCGCCGGTGCGCGAGGCGCTGGGCCTGGAGACGGGCGTCAAGCAGCTCTCGCCCAACGAACTGATGAACGCCATCCTCAAGGCGCCGGTCGACCTGTTCTGGAACGGCGGCATCGGCACCTACGTCAAGGCCGCCAGCGAGACCCATGGCGACGTCGGCGACCGCGCCAACAACGGCCTGCGGGTCAACGGCGGCGAGTTGCGCTGCAGGATCGTCGGCGAAGGCGGCAACCTGGGCCTGACCCAGCTCGGCCGCATCGAGGCCGCGCAGGTCGGGGTGCTGCTCAACACCGACTTCATCGACAACTCGGCCGGCGTGGACACCTCCGACCACGAGGTCAACATCAAGATCCTGCTCAACGACGTGGTGCAGGCCAAGAAGCTGACCGTGGCCGCGCGCAACACGCTGCTGGCGTCGATGACCGACGAGGTCGCCGAGCTGGTGCTGTGGGACAACATCCGCCAGAACCAGGCGCTGAGCCTGATGGAGCGGATGAGCGTCAAGCGCCTGGGCTCCAAGCAGCACTTCATCCGCACCCTGGAAGCGCAGGGCCTGCTCGACCGGCAGATCGAATACCTGCCGTCGGACGCGGAGATTTCCGCGCGCAAGGCCCGCGGCCAGGGCCTGACCCGGCCGGAGCTGGCGGTGCTGCTGTCCTACTCCAAGCTGGTCGCGTTCCAGCAGCTGCTGGAATCGGACATCCCCGAGGACCCGTACCTGTCCAAGGAACTGCAGCGCTACTTCCCGCAGCCGCTGCAGAAGAAGTACGCCGATGCGATGGAACGGCACCGGCTGAAGCGCGAGATCATCGCCACCGCGGTCACCAACACCACCATCAACCGCATGGGCGCGACCTTCCTGATGCGCATGCAGGAAGACACCGGTCGCAGCATCGGCGAGGTCGCCAAGGCATACACGATCAGCCGCGAGACGTTGGACGCGCGTGCGCTGTGGACGCAGATCGACGCGCTGGACGGGCAGGTGCCCGAGTCGGTGCAGATCGACGCGCTGGAAGTGATCTGGAAGCTGCAGCGCGCGTTCGTGCGCTGGCTGCTGTTCCGTCCCGGCCCGATGCCCGGCATCACCGCGGCGGTGGACCGCTACCACGAGCCGTTCAACGACATCCGCGTCGCCTCCGGCGTGCTGTCGGATTCGCAGCGTCCGCTGTACGAGGCGCTGGTGCAGGAATGGCAGGACAAGGGCCTGCCGCCGGCGCTGGCGCAGCAGCTGTCGGAATTGCGCTTCCTGGAGCCGGCGTTCGACATCATCGAGATGGCGCGCACCCGCAAGCTCAAGCCGGTGGAGGTATCGAAGGTGCATTTCCGCCTCGGCGAGGCCTTGCAGCTGCCGTGGCTGTTCGAGCAGATCGACGCGCTGGAGGTCAACGGCCGCTGGCATGCGGTGGCTCGCGGCGTGCTGCGCGACGAACTGGCCAAGCACCACAGCGCGTTGGCCGGGCAGGCCCTGGCGTTGCCGGGCGGCAATGCCGAGGCCAAGGTGCAGCAGTGGTTGCAGCGCGACGACAGCAGCCTGCGCTTCACCTTGAACATGCTGCAGGAACTGTCGGCGCAGAAGACGCTGGACTACCCGACGGTGTCGGTGGCGGTGCAGCGGCTGGGCCAGCTGGCGGCGCACGGCGTGTGATCCTCCGTGCGCGGGCCCGCGTTGCGGGCCCGGTGCGGAGGTCGGCAGCGCCGGGCCGTGTGGTCCGGTCGCTGCGGTTGTCGCCATGCCCCTTCCGGCGGAGCGGACATGGCGTCTGCCGCCATGCCGGCGCACCTCGCATGGTGCCGAAGGCCACGCTTGCGGCTGCGGCGCCGTTCGCGCTGGCGCCGGGCTGTTCGCTACCACGCGTGCCGTCCGCCTCGCGTTCCGCGGCTTCGCGCCGGCACAGACCATGATCTACCTTCTCATTCCCGCGTTCGTCGTGCTGCTGCTGGTGCTGCTGGCCCGGCGGCCGTCTTTGGAGGTGCGGCTGCAGCGTGCGCTGCAGGAACAGCGGCAAGGCAACCTGGCACCGCTGCGCGCGCTGTCCAAAGCGTCGTTCGGCGATGCCGCGTATGCGTGGTTCCAGCACCTGGACGCCAGCGGCGAGCAGGCCGCGGCGCTGGCCGCATTGAAGCGCGCGGTCTACGCCCGCACCTGGCTGGGCAATGGCTTCAGCGTCGCCTACCGGGAATACGGCCGCCGCTGTTTTCTGGGCGTGGGCACCGAGCCGGATCATGCCGCGCTGCTGGCGCAATGGGGCGAGCGCGGATGGCGCGAGGGCGCAGGCTGGGAGCCCGAACTGGCCTGGATCCAGGCCCTTGGCCCGCAATCATGCCGGGATGTCGCACGCGCCTGGTACTGGTTGTGTCTGGCCGATGCGCGGCAGAGCGAGGGCATGGGCGACATCAAGTCCGCGCCGCTGGCACAGCAGGTCCGCGAACGCCTGCTCGCCGTCGTGCCGGAGTCGGTGCGCCAGGACATGCAGGAACAGGCTGCGCGCACCGTCTACGACGATTACGCATCCGGACGCTAACGCCGGCGGCGCCTGCGTGGCCGCGCGCGCGTAACGGCGTGCCGGGTATGATCGCGGCATGAACGTTCCCGTCCTGCCGTCTTCTCCCCGCATCTGTTTCCTCGCCAGCACCGCGCCGGCCGCGCTCGCCGCGCGCGATCAGCTGATCGCACGCTATGGCGACCATGCGCCGGCCGACGCCGATGTGCTGTGCGCGCTCGGCGGCGACGGCTTCATGCTGCAGACCCTGCATCGCCACGGCGGCCTGGGCAAACCGGTGTTCGGCATGAAGCTGGGATCGGTCGGTTTCCTGATGAACCAGCATCTGGACGACGACCTGGTGGTACGCCTGGCGCAGGCCGAGCCGGCCAAGCTGCGGCCGCTGGAGATGCTGGCGCAGACCGAGTCCGGCACCACCACCGGCTCGCTGGCCTACAACGAAGTGTCGCTGCTGCGGCAGACCCGCCAGGCCGCGCACGTCAGCATCGACCTCAACGGCCAGACCCGGGTCGACGAACTGATCTGCGACGGGGTGATGGTGGCCACGCCGGCCGGCAGCACCGCCTACAACTCCTCGGCGCACGGGCCGATCCTGCCGCTGGGTTCGCATACCCTGGCGCTGACTCCGATCGCCCCGTACCGGCCGCGGCGCTGGCGCGGCGCGATCCTCAAGGCCGACACCGAAGTGCGCCTGCGCGTGCTCGATCCGTACAAGCGCCCGGTCAGCGTCACCGCCGACTCGCACGAGACCCGCGACGTGGTCGAAGTCACCATCCGCGAATCGCGCGATCGCCTGGTCACCCTGCTGTTCGATCCGGAGCACAACCTGGAGGAGCGGATCTTGAGCGAGCAATTTATGGTTTGAAAGCGGGGATTGGGGAGTCGGGATTGGGGATTCGCAACAGCGGGTCTTCCGCACCGACGCTTTACTCTTTTACGTTCCGATCCAGTACGCCGCTTTTGCCAATCCCGAATCCCCAATCCCGAATTCCTGCTCCCATGTCCGACAACTCCCCCCGCCTGCTAACCGTCGCGATCACCTCGCGTGCCCTGTTCGATCTGGAAGAGGGCCATGCCCTGTTCGAGAAGGAAGGGGTGGAGGCGTACAGCGCGTACCAGCGCGAGCGCGAGGACGATGTGCTGGCGCCGGGCGTGGCGTTTCCGGTGGTGCGCAAGCTGCTGGCGCTGAACCAGGGCACGCCGCCGGAGACGCCGCCGGTGGAGGTGATCCTGCTGTCGCGCAATTCCGCCGACACCGGGCTGCGCATCTTCAATTCGATCCAGCACTACGGGCTGGGCATCGTCCGTGCCACCTTCACCTCCGGCGAGGCCACCTGGCCCTACGTCAAGCCGTTCGGCACCGACCTGTTCCTGTCGGCCAATCCGGAATCGGTGCGGCGCGCGCTCAGCCACGGCATCGCTGCGGCGACGATCCTGCCCAAGCCGCCGGGCGAGCGTGCGCAGGAAGCCGCCGCCGCGGCCGGGGCGATCGATTCGGAGCGGTTGTCCACGCAGCTGCGCATCGCCTTCGACGGCGACGCGGTGATCTTCGGCGACGAAGGCGAGCGCTTCTCGCGCGAGCAGGGCGTGGAAGCGTTCGGCCGCTACGAGCGCGAGAACGCGCGCGAGCCGTTGACCGGCGGTCCGTTCCGCAATTTCCTGTCCGCGCTGCATGCCTTGCAGTCCGCGTTCCCGGCCGGCGAGGCCTCGCCGATCCGCACCGCGCTGGTCACCGCGCGTTCGGCGCCGGCGCACGAGCGGGTGATCCGCACGCTGCGCGAGTGGGGCGTGCGCCTGGACGAGGCGCTGTTCCTCGGCGGCCGCCACAAGGGGCCGTTCCTGCAGGCGTTCGGCGCCGACATCTTCTTCGACGACTCGCAGCACAACATCGACAGCGCCGCACGCGAGCGGGTGGCCGCCGGGCACGTGCCGCACGGCGTGGCCAACGTCATCGCCAAGCCGTGAGCGCGGCCTCCGGCGGCAACCGCGGCGCAGGCGGTCGCTGGGCCACGCTGCGCCAGCTGCTGCGGCCCGACCGTGCGCAGGCGCCGCGTCCGGGGCGGCCGTACGTGGAGCGCGGCTGGCGCTACACCAGCCTGCAGTTCAAGGGCGAGGTGACCCAGAGCCGGATGCTCACCTGGTGGCCGCACCTGCTGGAGGTGGGCTATACCCGCAGCATGCTCGGCGCGTTGCTGCTGCGGCCGGAGCCGCGCTGCATCGGCATCGTCGGCCTGGGCGGCGGCTCGCAGGCCAAGTTCTGTTATCGGCACCTGCCGCAGGCGCGGATCGAGGCGATCGAGGCCGATGCCGACGTGCTGGCGCTGCGCGACGCGTTCCATATCCCGGCCGACGACGCACGCTTCCAGGCGCTGCACGGCGACGGCGCGCACCTGTTGCCGCAGCGCCGCGGCCGCTACGATCTGTTGCTGCTCGACGCCTACGATGCCGACGGCATCCCCGCGGCGATGCGCACGCGCGGTTTCTACGACGATTGCCATGCCGCGCTGACGCCCGGCGGCGTGCTGGCGGTGAACCTGTACGACACCGACACCCGCCAGCACGTGGCGCACCTGCGCAAGATCTTCGACGGCCGCGTGCTGCGCATGGACGAGCCGGAGGGGGACAACCATGTGGTGTTCGCCTGGACCAGCGATGCGCAGGCGCTGGATGCGCGCGCCGCACTGGCGCGGCTGCCGTGGGCGGCGCGCTGGCAGTTGCGGCCGACGATCCGGCGCCTGCAGCGGGCGCTCGAGACGACCGCCTGGCGTCGCTGAGCTGCGCGTCGCTGCGACATGCCGTCCGTCACTGTGGGAGTGGGTTCAGTGGCGACGAGCGGAGGCGGGATACCCCCTCTTGGCTTCGGTACTTTGTCGGACGGATGCATCGAGCAGTCGGGACTGAAGTCCCTCCCACAGTGCAGCCAGCCGGCTTGCCGCAAGTGCTTGTGGGAGCGGCTTCAGTCGCGATGAGCGGAGGCGGGTACTCTCCTGGCTCCGGTACTTGTCGGTGGATGTATCGAGCAGTCGGGACTGAAGTCGCTCCCGCAGTGCACACAGCCAGTCCGCCGCAAGTCTTGTGGGAGCGACTTCAGTCGCGACGGGCGGAGTTGGAAGCCGCTATGGTTTTGGCAATCTGTGGGTGGGTGGGGTGTAAAGCCTGCACCCACCGGGTTGGTCGCAAGCTTCCTGTAGGGACTCCGGGTGGCCTCGTGTCATCAGTCGCGATGATGCTTCTTCCGGCGCCGATGTCGCGGCTGATGGCCCGAGGCCACGTAGAGCCGCTCCTACAACGGCAGCAGGATGTTGCTGAGCTTCCAGCGCAGCCCGTCGCGGGTGAAGACGCAGGGCACCGCGGTGCCGTCGGCGGTGTGGATGGTGGCGACGAAGCGCGAGGTCGATTCGAAGCGGTGTTCGGCCTGCCGCAACGGTTGCGGTGGACGCGGTGCGGCGTAGGTGTCGCCGCCGACGGTGTTGCCGCTGGCGCGCTTCCACAGCGCATCGCCCTGCAGCAAGGCGCCGATCCCGGCCGGGGTGACCATCGCATCCACGCCCATGCCGCTGACGCTGCCGGCCAGCGACAGCAGCGCGCCGCCGAACAGGCCGGCCTGCAGGTCCGGCCCGGCGCGACGCACTAGCGCATCGTCGACCTGCGCCTTCAGGTTGACCCGCAGGGTGGGGAAGTCGACGTAGCGCTCCAGCGCCGCCGCATCGCGCTGTTCCAGCGCCTGGCTGATGCCGCGGATCGCCAGGTAGGGTCCGGCGACGACATAACCGCCGAGGGCGACCAGGGCGAGGAACAGCAAGGCCAGCCATTTTTTCATTGTGTGCCTCGTTGGGTAGCAAGCTTTTGTAGGAGCGGCTTCAGCCGCGACGGCTTTACCGATAATGCCTGTCGCGGCTGAAGCCGCTCCTACAGGAAGCAAGGCCATCCTCAGAATTCCAGATCCAGCGCCGCGCACAGGTAGTCCACAAACGGGGCCAGCGTCTGCAGGTCGGCCGCCACCAGCGAGCGCAGCTTCGGCCCGGTCATGGTGGCGTCGTCGAGCTGGCGCCAGAACACCCAGTTCTTGTGCTTGAGGTCGTCGATGAACTCGAACTCGGCGGGGAAGCCGCGTGGTGGCCGCACCAGCATTTCCGTGGCCTCGAAATCGAAGCGGCGGCGCAGCTTCGGTGCGTGCGCGGCGGCTTTCCAGCTGCCTGGGTTGTCGAAGATGAACTGGCGCACCTTGCGCTGCGTGTCCGGTTCCGGATGCCACAGGCCGGCGCCGACGAAGCTCTCGCCCGGCTGCAGATGGATGTAGAACGACGGCGCCGGCACCTGTTTGCGCCGCTCGTGGAACAGGCGCGCGCCCTGCCAGGTCTTGTACGGCGACTTGTCGTGGGAGAAGCGCGCGTCGCGATGGATGCGGAACAGCGAGCCGCCGACCCCACGCGGGTCGGAGCGGAAATGTTCGCTGACCTCGGCCAGGTCCGGCTGCAGGTCGGTGATCAGGCGCAGGAACGGCTGGCGCACGTGCTCCTCGTACTTGTGCCGGTTGTCGTTGAACCAGGCCTTGTCGTTGTGCCGCGCCAGGGCACGCAGGAACTTGAAGCTGGCGTCACTGAAATAAGGGGTCATAGGGTGCGTTGCAGGTCCTGGCCCCAAGCGGCCAGCTGATCGAGCAGGGCTTGCTTGGTAGCATCATCGGAGTGAGCCAGACGTAAATCGGCGAGCTGCGCGTAGTAGCCGTCGAAGCCCAGTTCCGCCAGGCCGCTGTCGCCGTGCAGGCGCTGGCGCCGGTAGTCGTCCCAGCGGCTCTGTTCGGCGATGGACAGCGTCTGCGGCCAGTTGCGCGCGCGGTAGCGGAACAGCAGTTCGGGCAGGCGCGGATCGCGGAAGCCGGCTTCCAGCGGCGCCAGCTGTGCCGGCGGGGTCGCGCGCACCTGCGCCATCGCGCGCTTGTCGGTGTCGGCCAGGAAGCCGTCGTACAGCGAGGCGTCCACGTCGGCCGGGGCCGATGCGCGCTCGTTGCCGAACACGCGGCGAACCTTTTCGGCCAACTCCGGCCCGGCCTCGCGCAGGCGCGCGGCCTTGGCCAGGATCTGCGCCGGGTCGAGCTGCAGGCGGGCGAAATCCGGATCGCGCAGATGCGACCAGGCGACCAGCGCCGGCGCCTTGTTCAGATGCACTTCCTTCAACGGAATGCGCTGCTCGCCCTCGGGCAGGTCGGCCTGCGGCGTGTACAGGCGGTCGGCGATCTGCTCCGGGGTGTAGCGCAGCAGCGGCTCGACATCGCCTTCCAGGTCGAACACCAGCACCCGGCTGTCGATCCGCGGATGCCGCGCCAGCGGCAGCACCGGCGCCGCGCACAGGCGTGCGGCCGGATAGCGCATCGACACGTGCAGCACCGGCTGCATCGCCACCACGTCGAGCAGGCCGCCGCAGAAGCGCTTGTCGCGCAGTTTCAGCGCGTAGTCCCACAGCCGCGGCTGCCGCTCGCGGAACAGCCGCGCCATGCCGATGGTGGCGTAGACGTCGGACAGCGCCTCGTGCGCGTCGCCGTCGCGCACGCCGTTGGCCAGCGCCAGCTGCTCCAGCTTGAACGAGGTGGCGCCGTCGTCGCGCTGCGGCCAGACCACGCCGTCCGGGCGCAGCGCGTGCATCAGCCGCAGCATGTCCAGCAGGTCCCAGCGCGAATTGCCGCCGCGCCACTCGCGCTCGTACGGATCGTGGAAATTGCGGAACAGGCCGTGGCGCACGAACTCGTCGTCGAAGCGCAGCGAGTTGTAGCCCAGCGTGCAGGTCTGCGGCCGCGCCATCTGCTCGGCGATGCGCGCGAACGCATCGGCCTCGTTGACCCCGTCGCGCAGCGCCTGCTGCGGGGTGATGCCGGTGATCAACGTGGCGATCGGCGAAGGCAGCAGGTCGTCGGCCGGCTGCACGAAGAAGCTTACCGGCTCCTCGACCACGTTCAGCGCCGCATCGGTACGCACCGCCGCGAACTGGGCGATGCGCGTGCGCCGCGGATCGGCACCGAAGGTTTCCAGGTCGTAGAAGAGAAAGCTGTCGGGCATGGGAGATTGGCGGTGTGTGGTGGCAGAGCATCGGCCGCGGCTGCGTCGCCGCTTGCGTTACGCATGGGCCGGCTTGTGTAGGAGCGGTTTTAACCGCGACAGGCTTTATCGGTAATGCCGGTCGCGGCTGAAGCCGCTCCTACAGGGTAAGGCAGATCGCCTCAATGCGCGCCGTCCAGCGGCGTCAGGCGTTCGTGCACCGTGCGTTCCAGCCAGGCCCAGTCGATCCGCGACAGGTCGCTGTGGCCCTGCGTGGCCTGCACCAGGATCTGGCGCTGGATCTCGCTGCGCTCCAACGCCAACGCATACGGCGTGCGCAGGAAGGTGACCATGGTGTAGTGCGGCACGAAGCGGGTCGGGTGGCGCTCCTGCAGCGCCTGCTCCAGCTCGCGCTGCAGCAGGAAGCCGGCATCGCCGACGCGGTCGCGCATCTCGATGTAGTTCTCCAGCGCCATCTGCTGGATCGCGCTGGCATTGGGTTTGCGCTCGGCCTCGAACGCGGCGTAGGCGCGGCCCAGGTCCGGCTCGCGCTGCAGGTGCGCGGCCAGGGCCACGCAATCCTCGAACGCGCAGTTCATGCCCTGGCCGTGGAACGGCACCATCGCATGCGCGGCATCGCCGAGCAGCACCGCGCGCCCGTCCAGGTGCCAGCGTTCCAGGCGCAGCGTGCCGAGCAGGCCCGGCGGGTGCTGTTCCCAATGTTCGGCCAGTTGCGGCATCAGCGGCAGCGCATCGGCGAAGTCGCGTTGGAACAACGCCAGGGCTTCATCGCCGCTGCGGGTGGTGGCGAAACTGGGCTCGCCTTCGTTCGGCAGGAACAGGGTGACGGTGAAGGTGCCTTCGTCGTTGGGCAGGGCGATGCACATGTAGTGCCCGCGCGGCCAGATGTGCAGCGCGTTGGCCTCGATGCGGAAGCTGCCGTCGGCGTTGGGCGGAATCTCCAGTTCCTTGTACGAATGGTCCAGGAACTCGGTGTGCTCGGCCATCGGCGACTTGCGCTGCATCGCCGCGCGCAGCGCCGAGCCGGCGCCGTCGGCGCCGATCATGCTGCGGAAGCGGATGTCGTGCGGCTGGTCGTCGCGGTCGTCGATGAAGCGCGCGTAGCCGGCGTCGAAGTCCACCGTGTGCAGGCGCCGGTAGAAGTGGATCTGCGCGCCGGCCTGTTCGGCCAGCTGCAGCAGGGTGATGTTGAGGTCGTTGCGGTGCACCGACCAGATCACTTCGCTGTCGTCGCGGCCGTAGCGCTGCAGCTGCTGGCGGCCATCGGCGAAATGCACCATGCGCCCGCGCATCATCACCGCCTTGGCCATCACCGCGGCATCGGCGCCGGCCTGGCGCAGCGCATGCAGGCCGCGCTCGGCCAGCGCCAGGTTGATCGAGCGGCCGCGCTCGTAGTCCTGGATGCGCGGATCGCCGCGGCGTTCGTACACGGTGACGCGCCAGCCCTGGCGCGAGAGCAGGATGGCGAGCAGGGAACCGGCCAGGCCGGCGCCGATCAGGGTGATGCTGCGGGGGGAGGCGCTCAAGGAAAAGTCCGGCATGACGCGCGGCCGCGGCCGCGCAGGAGGGGGCGGCTCAGACGCCGGCCCAGGTTTCCGCTTCCTCGACGAAGCGGTAGACATCGCGATAGCGGGTGTACAGCGGTACCGGGCTGATCCGGATCACGTCCGGCTCGCGCCAGTCGCCGAGCACGCCGACCGATTGCAGGTACTCGAACAGCGCACGGCCGCGTTCGCGCCCGCCGATCACGCGCAGCGACAGCTGGCAGCCGCGCTGCGCCGGGTCGGCCGGGGTGACGATCTGCAGGGTCTCGGCCAGGCGCGCGCGGATCAGCGTTTCCAGATAGCCGGTGAGCTGCAGCGACTTGCGCCGCAGCGCCGGCAGCCCGGCGCGTTCGAACAGCTGCAGCGAGGCGCGCAGCGGCGCCATGCTCAGGATCGGCGGATTGCTCAGCTGCCAGCCGTCGGCGCCGGGCGCGGCGACGAACTCCGGGCGCATCTGGAAGCGGGTGCGCTTGTCGTGGCCCCACCAGCCGGCGAAGCGCGGCGTATCGCCGTGGCCGTGGCGCTCGTGCACGAAGGCGCCGGCGACCGCGCCGGGGCCGGCATTGAGGTACTTGTAGTGGCACCACACCGCGAAATCGGGCGCGGTGTCGTGCAGGGTCAACGGGATGTTGCCGACCGCATGCGCCAGATCGAAACCGACCGCGGCGCCGGCCGCGCGCGCCAGCCGCGCCACCGCGTCCAGGTCGAAGGCCTGCCCGGTGCGGTACTGCACGCCCGGCCACAGCACCAGCGCCAGGCGCGGGCCGTGTTCGCCAATGGCGCGCTCGATCGCGGCCAGCGACACGGTGCCGTCGGCGCCGTCGGGCTGCACTTCGATCAGCTCGGTGGCCGGATCGAAGCCATGGAAGCGGATCTGCGAGGCCAGCGCATGCTGGTCGGAGGGGAACGCGCCGGCCTCGATCAGGATCGCCGGGCGCTCGCGGGTGGGGCGGTAGAAGCTGACCATCAGCAGGTGCAGGTTCACCGTCAGCGTGTTCATCGCCACCACTTCGTGCGGCAGCGCGCCGACCAGCTGCGCCAGCGGCGCGGCCAGCAGCTCGTGGTAGGTCATCCACTGCGTGTCGCCGGTGAAGTGGCCTTCCACCGCCAGCGTCGACCATTTGTCCAGCACCTCCTGCACCGCGGCGCGCGCGCCGCGCGGCTGCAGGCCGAGCGAATTGCCGACGAAGTAGGCCTGGTCGGCGCCCTGGTGCTGCGGGAACAGGAATTCGCGGCGCAACTCGCGCAGCGGGTCGGCGGCGTCGAGCGCGGTGGCGTGGTTGCGGGTCAGGATCTCGTTCATCGGCAGTGGGTGACAGGACGAGGGCACAGTCTACCGGTCGCGGCGCAGCGCTTCGTCGGCGACCGTGGCGGTGGCCGGCAGCATGGCGCTGCGCAACAGGTGGGTGAGGGTGCCGACGCTGTCGGCGACGCGGTCGCCGGTGTCGGCCAGCGCGGCCAGCGCCGAGCCGTCGTTGGCCTCCTGCAGATGCGCGGCCAGCGCCTCGGCCAGGCGTCGTTCGTCGTTGCGCAAGGTCGCCTGCGGCGGCGGGGTGCCGCTGCGCAGGCTGTCGGCCAGTTGCGTCAGCGCCGCATGCGCCTGGCCCCGGAACTGTTCCAGCTCCGGCAGCGGCGGCAGCGATGGGCTGTCGCGCAGCACCGCTTCCAGCGCCAGCGAGGCGCGAATCAGGCGGTTGCCGTTGGCCAGCACCGATTCGGCAAGCTTCAGTTCGCGCAGGTTGCGCTTGCGCCGCGGCTCGCCGCGCAGGCGCTCGATCGAGGCCTGCACGTTGGTGCGCGCGGTGCGCGACGCGGCGCGGGTCTCCGGCAGCGCCTGCAGGCGGCCTTCGAGCAGTGCGGCGAGGTGGTCGCGATACGCGAGCAACAGCTGCGCCAGGGTGGCGCGGATATGCCGCCGCTCCCAGGTCGGCCACAGCGCGTAGGCGACCAGCGCCAGCGCGCTGCCGAGCACGGTGGCCTGGATGCGTTCGCCGATCGCCTCGCCCGGGGCCATGCCCTCGAACGACAGCAGCAACACCAGCATGCCGGTCAGCGAGGCCACGCCGAGGCCGTAGTTGACCTGGGTCAGCAGGCGGAAGCCCAGGCAGAACACGGTCAGCAACAGCAGCCGCACCACCACGCCATCCATCGTGAAGTGGGCCAGTACGGTGGCCAGCACCAGTCCGGCGAAGGTGCCGGCCACGCGCAGCGCGCCGAAGCTGAGGGTGCCGCCGAAATCCGGCTTGAGCACGATCGCGGTGGTCATCGGGATCCAGTAGCCGTGCGGGATCGCCTGCCAGCGCTCGAACAGCACCGCCAGGCTCAGGCACACGCCGCAGCGCAAGGCGTGCCGGAACGCGACCGAGGAGAAGCCGAGGTTGGCGCGCAGGGTCTGCAGCGGTGCCAGCGGGCGCAGTGCCGCCGGCAATCTTGCTTCGGCCAGTTCGGCCTGGATCTCGCCGCGGCTGCTGGCCCAGTGGCCGTTGCGCACCAGCGCGCGCAGCTGCCCGCCCAGGCCCTGCGCGCGAGCCGCGGCGATGCGCAGCAGGCGCCGTTCGCGGGTGTCCTGCGCTTGCGCCTGGGCCTGCGCCAGCACCTCGGCCAGATCGTCGAAGCCGGTCATCGATGCCTCCGCCGCGGCCGGATCTTCGGCGTTGTCCAGCGCGTAGGCGAGCTGGTCCAGCACCACCGCGCTGCGTTCCAGGACGCGCTCGATCGGCAACCGCGCGCCGGCGGCTTCGTCCAGGCGCCCGTGCAGGTCGGTCAGGGTCAGCAGTTCCAGCCGCGCGCGTTCGCACAGCTCGGCGATGATCCGGAACGACTGCACCGCCAGCCCGCGCGAACGGTGCTCGCCGTGCAGCATCACCATCGCCTCCAGCACCGCCTCGGTGGCTGGCGGCGCCAACGTCGCGCTCGGCCGCTGGCGGGCGATGCCAGCCAGCTGCCGCATCAGTTCGGCCAGCGCGAACCGCTCCGGGCGGTAGCGCTGCAGCGGCCAGGCGGCCAGCGCCATCAGCATCTGCAGCACGCCGCCGGCGAAGATCAGCGCGGCCACGCCGACGCTCTGCGCCGCCGGCAGGCGCACGTCGGCGCTGACCACCAGCAGGATCATGCTGGTCAGCCCGACCCGCGCCGCGACCGGACCCAGCGCCACCAGCAGGCCGCCGCCCAGGCCCAGCAGCAACGCCGCCAGCGCCAGCGCCGGGGTATGCGCGCCGATCAGCATGCCCAGCAGCGCCGCGCCGCCGGCGGCCAGCGCGGCCATCAGCATGCGCTGCATGCGCGCCCGGTACGGCCCGGGCTGGTCGGAGAACATGGTGTTCAGCGCGCCGGTGGCCATCGCCAGGCCGAGTTCGGCATGGCCGCCGGCCACGCCCACGGCGAGCGGGGCGACCACCGCGAAGGTGTTGCGCAGGGCGACGCGCAGCGGGACGTCGCGCGGCTTCAGCGCGATCAGGCTATGCAGCATCGCAGCCCGGCGCGACGGTCGGCGAGGGCGCGCTCACGGCGCGGCGACGGGCGCCGGCACCGGGTGCACCTGTCCGCAACGGCCGCAGGTGCGCAGCGCCTCGGAGGCGTAGAAGCGCGCGAACACCGGCGGAAAATCGGTCTCGATGTTGCGTAGCGGGAAGTACTCTTCGTACAGCAGGTGGTTGCAGTGTTCGCAATACCACTGCAGGCCGTCGTTTTCGTGCGGCAGGCGGCGGCGCTCGATCACCAGGCCCACCGAATCGGGTCCCCGCTGCGGCGAATGCGGCACCTTCGGCGGCAGCAGGAAGGTCTCGCCGGCGCGGATCGGGATCTCGCGCACCGCGCCGTCTTCCTGGATCCTCAGCACCATCTCGCCTTCGAGCTGGTAGAACCACTCCGGGCCTTCGTCGTAGTGGAAGTCCGAACGCGCGTTCGGCCCGCCGACCGCCATCACGATGAAGTCGCCGGCGTAGATGCACTTGTTGCCCACCGGCGGCTTCAGCAGGTGCCGGTGTTCGTCGATCCAGGCGTGCAGGTTCAGCGGGGCGGGGAGCATGCGGTGTCCTTGGGTGGTCGCGTCGGCGCGGGCGCCGGCACCGGATCAGCGATCCTCGCGGTCCTGGCAGATCCGCGCCAGTGCGGCATCGTAACGCGGCGCCAGGTCCTCGATCCGCTCCAGTCCCATGCCCAGGTCGTGCACGCGGCCGTCGCGCAGGCTGTAGACCCAGCCGTGCACGGTCAGCTCCTGACCGGCGGCCCAGGCGTCGCGCACGATCGAGGTGCGGCTGACGTTGACTACCTGCTCGAGCACGTTGAGTTCGCACAGGCGCGCGTGCTGCAGGCTCAGGTCGCCGGCCTGCTGCAAGCAGCCTTCGTGCTTTTCGGCCACGTCGGTGACGTGGCGGATCCAGTTGTCGACCAGGCCCAGGCGCGCGCGGGTCAGCCCGGCATGCACGCCGCCGCAGCCGTAATGGCCGACCACCAGGATGTGCCGCACCTTCAGCACCTCCACCGCGAACTGGATCACCGACAGGCAGTTGAGGTCGGTGTGCACGACCACGTTGGCGATGTTGCGGTGGACGAACACCTCGCCCGGCGCCATGTCGATGATCTGGTTGGCCGGCACCCGCGAATCCGAGCAGCCGATCCACAGGTATTCCGGAGTCTGCTGCTTGGACAGGCGGCCGAAGAAGTCCGGATCCTCGCGATTGATCCGCTCGGACCAGGCGCGGTTGTTGTGCAGTAGCTGATCGATTTTGCTCATAGCCGCGCATTATTCCAGAAGCCGGCGTGAGGATGCAGCCGCCGTGGCGCGGCCGCGCGCGCCGGTTCATCGGCCAGCCTGACGGGTGCCGGTACACACGCCTGCGTATGGCGGTCGATGCGCTTTTTGCGACGCGCGCAGCTCCGCGTCGTCGTGACGTGCAGCCTCAGTTTCTGTGCGCCGCCGTATCGGGTTTTTGCCGATCCCGCCGCATGCGCCCGCTCGCCACACTTCCTCCAAGCCCGCTGACGGGCGCACTTCCGGAGGATCGCAATGGCCGACTTCAACACGTTTTTTCCCACCTTGCTCAAGCACGAGGGCGGCTTCGTCAACGACCCGGTGGATCCGGGCGGCGCGACCAACAAGGGCATCACCCTGGGCACGTTCCGGCTGTATGCCAAGAGCCTGCTGCAGCTGGAACCGACCCTGGCCAACCTGCGCGCGCTCAGCGACACGCAGGCCGCGGTGATCTACAAGGCCTGCTACTGGAACGCGGTGCATGGCGACGAGATCGCGCTGCAGCCGCTGGCCGACATCCTGTTCGATTTCCAGGTCAACGCCGGCAACAACGCGACCAAGCTGCTGCAGCGCGTGCTCAACGACCAGAAGCCGGCGCTGCAACTGACCGCGGACGGCAAGTTCGGCGCGACCACCCTGGCGGCGCTGCTGGCCGCCGACCAGCGCGACCTGTACGCGCGCTACAAGCAGGGCCGCCGCGACTACTACCGGCGCCTGGTCGATGCCAAGCCCGCACTCGGCAAGTTCCTCAAGGGCTGGCTGGCCAGGGTGGACGCGTTTCCCTACCTGAGCTGAGCCGGCGCCGCCACGCCGCCGCCCGCGCCTGTCGCTGCCGGCGCGGCGGCAGCTGCCCGGGTCCGCCGGGCGACACCGATCCGCTGCCGTCGCCGACGGCATTCCCTTTCTCCAGGAGCGAACATGGCTGGGCAGACCGCATTGAATGACCTGATCGAAGCGTTGGCCGGTGCGGTGATCGAGGCGCAGGACCGCATCGAACAGCACCAGATGGCCAACCTCGGCGACTACTTCGACGAGTTCCATCGGCCCAAGAGCGTGATCATCCGCCTGCCGTCGCAGCACCCGCAGGCCGGCGAGGACGACGAGGATTACTACCGCGCGCCGCTGCTGCCGCTGGTCTCGACCAACGTGCTGCGGATCAAGGACGTGGAGATCAGTTTCGACGCGCAGCTCGGCGACATGGGCGGGCTGCAGTCCAGCGAAGGCTTCTTCGCGCCGCCGCCGGATCCCGCCGCGCCGCAAGGCGCCTGGCAGGCCAAGCGCACCGCGGCCAAGTCCAGCGTGCGCGTGGATACCAGCGCAAGCGCCAAGAGCCAGCGCCAGAGTGCCGTCCACGTGGTGTTGCGCGTGGAGGGGACCGAACCAACTGACGGAGCGGCCAGGCTGATGAATCACCTGGCGCAGACGCAGGGCGTGTTCAAGACGGTCATGGCCGACAGGCCGGCCGCCGCGGGCACGGACGATGTCACCAATCCACCTACCTAAGGAGTTACTGCAATGCCTGACGAACTCGTAAACATCTCCAGTCAGTTCAAGGGTCTGCCGATGGCCGACCTGATCGGCGGCCCGCTGGATGCGGCCTGCAACGCGCAGGTCAAGCTGGCCCGCGCCACCGCCGATTTCATCCGCGTCATCGGCTTCCTGCCGCCGGACGCCGGCAGCGCCGATCCGCAAGCCCTCGGCGCCACCCGCACCGCGAGCTTCCGCTTCAAGCGGCCGGTCGACGACCCGACCACCGCCGGCGGCATCGCCGAAGAAGAAGTGGAGCTGGAAGTGCCGTTGCTGGCGATCGTCAACGTGCCCAGCCTGAGCATCCGCACGGTGGACGTCACCTTCGACATGGAAGTGAAGTCGTCCTTCTCCGAGAAGTCCTCCACCGACGCGTCGGCCTCGCTGTCGGCCGACATGGAATTCGGCTGGGGCATGTTCAAGGCCAAGGTGCACATCCAGGGCTCGGTGGCCACGCACAAGGAAAACGCGCGCAGCTCCGACAACTCGGCCAAGTACCACGTCTCGGTGCACGCCGAGGACCGGGGCATGCCGGAAGGGCTGGCCAGGGTGATGGACATCCTGCAGAGCTCGGTGGCGCCGCGCAAGGTCGGCGCGCCGGTACCGGTCGCCGCGTAAGCCACTAGTTGGACCATCTCGTCGGGGGACTCGTCAACGATGTTCGACCTCACTGAAGTCAAGTTCGTCAAGCGGGTCGTGGTCGGCAGCGACAACCCGACGCAGATGCAAACGCCCGAGCAGGTCGAAGCGGCCCGGGCCTTGCTCAACCGCTGCCTGAGCGATACGCCGAAGGGCGCGATCATCGGCACCGAAAAGAATTTCGCCGTGCTGCAGGTCGGCGAGCACCAGGTGGTGATGCAGTGGCTGTGCTACCACGTGGGATTCCCGCGCAGGCCGGCCTGGCTGAAGGACGAATGATGCGTGCGCTGCGCTGCGATTTCGACCTGCTGCTGCATGGCCTGTCGGCGGCCTTGCTGGATGCGCAACAGCGCTGCCGCGCCCGCCACGACCGGCTGTTGCGGGCCTGCTTCGGCGGCGAAACCACGCTGCCGGTGGCGGCGGCCACGGCCGATGCGCCATCGCTGCAGATCCCGTTGTGGGAACTGCGCGCCTGGCAAACCCCGCAGATCGGGCAGCTGACCCTGGCGTTCGAAGTCGAGCTGGATGTGCTGGATATGCCCGACGAAGCGCCGCGTCTGCTGTTGCGGGTGTTGCCGCGCAAACCGCGGCGGCCCGGCCACCGCCTGCAGATCGTGTTCCAGGGCGCGCACGCGCCGCTGGGCGAAGTGCTGTTCGACGGACAGCTGCTGAAACTCTGGAACCTGCAGCGCCCGCCCGGCACGCAGGAACCGCATACGGAGCCAGACCATGCGTAGACACGGTTTTGTCCTGTCGCGGCGCGACACCGATCAATGGTGCCGGGACCTGCGGATCGACCTGCTGTCGCTGGCCCGCGCGCAGCGCCGGCGGCGGCGCCGGCGCATGGCGTCGGCCTTGCTCGCGGTACTGTCGGCATGCGCCGCGTTGCTGGCCATCGTCTATTTCCTCGAGCTGCCCTGGTGAGCGGCCGCAGATAAGCACCATCCACATCCACATCCAACAGGAGAGTCGCATGCCCATCCGTTCGCAGCGTTTCCCGCGCCCATGCCTGTGGCCGTCGCTCTGCCTGGCGCTGGCGCTACCGCTGACCGCCGCCGCGGCCCCGCCTTCGACCCCGGCCGCGCTGCCGGGCGGCGACTGGCGCGGCAGCCTGGCGCTGGATGCCCGGCGCATCGCCGCGGTGCGTCTGGAGCAAGCCGCCGGCAAGGCCAGCCTGCAGTTCGGCGCGCCACTGAACTGCACGCTGGCGTTGCTGCCGCAGGAGGCCGGCGCCTATCGCCTGGACTCGATCAACGGCGGCATCTATTGCGACCGGTTGCTGGGCCGGCGCCTGACCGCGCAGCGCAGCGCCGCCGACGACCTGCAACTGAGCATCGACGGCACGCCGCTGCCGGTACTGTTGCATACCGCGCTGGGTCCGGTGAGCGCGCTGCAGGGCAACTGGCGCCTGGCAGGCGGCAGCGGCGGCGGCCGCAACCCGGTGGCGTTGACGCTCGCGATCGCCGCCACGCCGCTGTCGCCCGGCGCGCCGCTGGCCAAGCTGCGCTACGGCAGTCCGCGCGATTGCCAGCTCGACGCGCGCTACGCCGGCATGCGCGACACCACGCTGGTGCTGTCGCTGACCGTGAACGACGCCGGCTACTGCGGCCGTCTCAGCGATGGCCAGGCCGAGCTGCAGCCGCAAGCGGACGGCAGCGCCACCCTGCGCATCTTCGACCGCCTCGGCACGCGCGCCGACGCCGGCACCCTGCAGCGCATTCCCTAAGGGCAGCGCCGCCATTTGTGCGGCATCGGCATCGGTGCCGCCGTCGCCATCGTTCGCGTCCAGGAGTGTTGCGATGAATGCAGGGATTCAGGCGCTGGGCACGGCCGTGCGGCGCTGGCTCGCCGGTCCGGGCATCGCGCCACGGCTGCCGCCGCCGGGCATCCTGCCGCAGCTGCGGGTGGAGTGCGAGGCGATGACGCGCTATGCGCTGGAGCAGGGCATGGCGGTGCCGCCGGAGCTGGTCGCGCGCCTGTCGGTGCTGTTGGACGGCAGCGTGCCCGGCGCCGCCGGCAGCGAACACTGTGCGCACGAACTGGCGGTGAGCCATCGCCGCCTGGCGCAACTGATTCGACCGGCGACGCCGCAGGCGGTGTTCCTGCTCGATGCCGAGCGCCGCCGCAGGCACTGGACGACCCTGCTGGGACCGCTGCCGCTGGTGCGCGCGCTGACCGCGACCTCGCTGCTGTTCCTGTTCTCGGTGGTGGCCTCGGCCTTGTCCGATGAGGTCAGCGCGGACAACGTGCGCCTGGGATTCCTGGATTCCTCCGGCAGCGTGCTGCTGTGGAACGCCTTGTTCCTGCTGTCCTGCGCCGGCCTGGGTGCATCGTTCTCGTCCCTGTTCCAGGTGCATCGCTACGTCGCCAATGCCACCTACGATCCCAAGTTCGATGCCTCCTACGGCGCGCGCATGATCCTGGGCCTGATCGCCGGGTTGATCCTGGTCGAAGTGCTGCCCGGCGACCTGTTCGAAAGCGGCGGCATGCGCACCTTCGGCAAGCCGACCCTGGCGATGCTGGGCGGCTTCTCCGCGACCGCGGTGTACCGGCTGCTGCAGCGCCTGGTCGATTCGATGGAGACGCTGGTGCGCGGCGACGCCGCGGCGCAGACCCAGGCGACGCTGGAGGTGCAGCGCGCCGGTAACGATGCCGAACGCATGCGCTGGCAGGGCGAACTGGCCGCGCAGCTGATGGCCCTGCAGCAGTCGATCGACGCCGGCACGCCGCCGGCCGCGGTGCAGCAGCGGCTCGCCGATTTCGCCCGCGCCATGCTGCAGGCCGACAACCCGGCGCTTCCGGCCGCGCCGCCGAAGCCGGACTGATCGCCACTTTCGCCGCGCCGCCGCCGGTGCATGCCGCGGCGTTTGTGGCGTGTTCGCGGGTATGCCGGCGGCGCGGCAGTCAGCGTGTTTTTCTCCGCTGCGCAGCACGCATTGCTCGCCGTTTCTACAGTGCCTGTCTACGCAGCGAGACGAATGCGCGAATCCATGCAAGTTCAGGTATGGCCGCCATCCATATCAGCCTGAGGCCGATGGCTGCGATTGCGCGGCGTGACAAGCTGATTGCGCCACGCAAGTGACGTAACGCTGTCGCATCGGTTCAAAAGGGGCGTGTCGCGCCGCGGGGAATGCGTGTTTCGCGCGGCGGCGAGCGTAGGGAGATCCATGGCGAGGACAACGGGTTGAGAATGAACACACGTATCGTGATTGCCGCCGACCGCAGCATCGTGCTGGAGGGCATGGTCGCCCTGTTGAACAACACGCCCGACATCGACGTGGTCGGCCATGCCGCCGACGGACTGGAATGCGTGCAACTGGTGACCAGGAGACAGCCCGACATCGTGCTGATGGACGTGATGCTGCCGGGCCTGAACGGGATCGAGGCCACGCGCCGGCTGCTGCAGCGCAGCCCGCAGAGCAAGGCGATCTGCATCGCCGCCTCCGATGCCGCAGCCAACGTGCGCGTGGTCATCGATGCCGGCGCCAAGGGCTACCTGGCCCGCAACAGCACCTTCCACGAACTGCTGCGGGCGATCCAGCAGGTCAGCAACGATCAGTTGTACATCAGCCCGGGCCTATCGCAATCGCTGGTCAGCGAGTACCGCCGCCCGCAGGGCGACGCCGTTTCAGCCTATACGCTGCTGACCTCGCGCGAGCGCGAAATCGTGCAGCTGCTGTCCGAAGGCCTGTCCACCAAGGAAATCGCCGCGCGGCTGCATATCAGCGTCAAGACCATCGGCACCCACCGCGAGCACATCATGCTCAAGCTCGGCATGCACGGCATCGCGCAACTGACTCGCTATGCGATCCGCGAAGGCTTGTCGCCGCTGGACGGCGGAATGGCGAACACCCTGCGGGCGGACAGCGAGCGGCAGCGGCTGGTCAGCAATTGCGGTTGAGCGGCGCAATCGGGTGCAGGGGAGGGGTGCTGGCGCCCTCCCTGCGCGCGCAGGCAGGGCGCATGGCGGCGTCGTGGTCGCGTTTCAGTGGACACCGCAAGGGTGGATTCCAGGTGGTCGCGTTCTCATCCTCGGCCGCTGATCGATGGCCGAGCATGCAGTGCAGCTGTTGAGTTGTGGGAACGCCCGCTTCAGCCCCTCTCCCATCGGGAGAGGGGTTGGGGTGAGGGTACGCAGCGAAGCCTTCGCGATGTTCGCTTGCGCGAAGCTGCGCACGTCCCCATCCGCCCCTCTAAAGGGAGCTATGGTCGCGACGGGAGAAGAACGATTGCAGTGTCGTGGACAGCCGCGTGCACCGACGGCAACGCCGCATGCGCAAGGCGCCTGCGCCGCTCAGCCGTGCGGCAGGCGCTCGCGCATCAACGCGGCCACCGCCTGCGCGCCAGGATCGGCCTGCGCCTGCAAGGCCGCGCTTACCGCCGCCACGTTCGCGGGCGGATGGTTCTGGCTGAGCTTGAATTTCAGTTCCACCCGCTCCGGTTCGAAACGGAAGCCGACGATGCCGCGCAACTGGTGCCGGTGCGCATCGTTGTGCGGCTCGTAGCGCCAGTCGCTGCCGAGCGCGCGCTCGTGGCGTTCGCTGAGCCGCGCCACGATGTCGGCCAGCAGCGCTTCGTCGTCGCTGACCTGCAGTTGGCCGTGCAGGTGCGCAGTGGCGTAGTTCCAGGTCGGCACGCGCGCCATCGCCTCCTTGTCCGGATACCAGCTCGGCGACACGTAGGCCTGCGGGCCGTGCACGATCAGCAACGCCGGGCCGGCATGGCGCGACTGTGGATTGGCGCGCGCCCAGTGGCCTTCGATCACGATGCGCGCGCCGTCGCGGCGGTACAGCACCGGCAGCGGCGTGGCGCAGGGCAGGCCGTCGGCGACGGTGACCAGGGTCGCGAACGGGTCGCGCGCGATCAGCGCGTCGAGCGCGCCCAGGTCGGTTTCGGCGAACGCCGACGGGACGTGCATCGGCCGCTCAGGCGCGCGCGCCGAGGGTCTGGGTCATGCGTCCGCGCAGCGCGGCATCGTCGTCGGCCTGCGGCGGCGCCACTTCGTGCAGCGAGAAGCCGCGTGCCAGCGCGTCGTCCTCGTCCAGGCCGTCGAAGGCGACGAATTCGGCGTCGAACAGCGCCGCCTGCGCGGTGTCCTCGCTGTCGTAGCTGAGCGTGTTGCCGTCGCTGTCCAGCACCTCGGCGGTGCCGGCGTCGCGCACGCGCAGGCGCGCCCACACCAGGATGCGGCCGAGGCTGGCCAGGTACCACCGATCGGCGGCGGATGCGTCTGAAGTCATGGAATCACCAGGGAAAGCAGCCAGAGCAGGGCCGCCATGCCCAGGCCGAAGAAGATGGTCAGCAGCGACAGCCAGGCCGGCGTCGCCAGCCCGGACAGCGAGCGGTCGTCGAGCGGGCGGTAGCGCCGCGCCAGCAACCAGCCCAGCGCCACCGGCTTGAGAAACGCGCCGGGGCCGAACACCGCGACCAGCGGCGGATGCCGGTCGCGGATATGCACCAGGGTCAGCGGCCAGAAGATCAGGAACGCGCTGAACCCGGCGATGGCAACGCCGACGAAGCACAGCGCGAAGAACAGGATCATGGCGTGGCCCCGGATTGCATCAGAACTCGGCGCTGCCCGGCGCGCGCGGGTAGGGGATCGCATCGCGGATGTTGCTCAGCCCGCAGATGTAGACCACCAGCCGCTCGAAGCCCAGGCCGAAGCCGGCGTGCGGCACCGTGCCGTAGCGGCGGAAGTCGCGGTACCAGCCGTAGTGCTGCGGGTCCAGGCCGAACTGCACCATGCGCGTGTCCAGCACGTCCAGGCGCTCCTCGCGCTGGCTGCCGCCGATGATCTCGCCGATGCCCGGGGCCAGCACGTCCATCGCCGCCACGGTCTTGCCGTCGTCGTTCAGGCGCATGTAGAAGGCCTTGATGTGCTCGGGGTAGTTGGTCACCACCACCGGGCGGCCGACGTGCTGCTCGGTCAGCCAGCGCTCGTGCTCGGTCTGCAGGTCCAGGCCCCATTCCACCGGGAACTCGAACTTGTGCCCCGACTTCTGCAGCAGCGCGATCGCGTCGCCGTACTCGATGCGCTCGAACGGCGAGTTGATGAACGCCTCCAGCTTGCTGATCGCGGTCTTGTCCACGCGCTCGGCGATGAACCCCAGGTCGTCGCCGCGCTCCTCCAGCACCGCGCGGAACAGGTACTTGAGGAAGTCCTCGGCCACCCGCGCGTCCTCGGCCAGGTCGGCGAAGGCGATCTCCGGCTCGATCATCCAGAACTCGGCCAGGTGGCGGGTGGTGTGGCTGTTCTCGGCGCGGAAGGTCGGGCCGAAGGTGTAGACCTTGCTCAGCGCCAGGCAGTAGGCCTCCACGTTGAGCTGGCCGGACACGGTCAGGAAGGTTTCCTTGCCGAAGAAGTCGCGGCCGAAATCGACCTGGCCCTTGCCGTCGCGCGGCAGGTTGGCCAGGTCCAGGGTCGACACGCGGAACATCTGCCCGGCGCCTTCGGCATCGGAGGTGGTGATGATCGGGGTGCTGATCCAGTTGTAGCCGTTCTGGTGGAAATAGCGGTGCACCGCCTGCGCCAGGCAGTTGCGGATGCGGGTGACCGCGCCGAACAGGTTGGTGCGCGGACGCAGGTGCGCGACCTCGCGCAGGAATTCCAGCGAATGCGCCTTGGGCTGGATCGGGTAGGTCTCCGGGTCCTCGACCCAGCCCACCACCTCGATCGCCTCGGCCTGGATCTCGAAGCTCTGGCCCTGGCCCTGCGAGGCGACCAGGCGCCCGCGCGCGATCACCGCGCAACCGGCGGTCAGCCGTTTCACTTCCGTCTCGTAGTTGGGCAGCTCGGCCGGCGCCACCACCTGGATCGGTGCGAAGCAGGAGCCGTCGCTGACGTTGACGAAGGACAGCCCCGCCTTGGAATCGCGCCGGGTGCGGACCCAGCCGCGTACCGTCACTTCGCCGCCCGCCGGGATCTTCCCGGCCAGCGCATGCTCAACGCTCACCACCGTCATGACTTGAATCCTCGCCGCAGCGACTCGATATGGAACGGGCAAGTGTACTGGCTGAACCGCAGCGCTTGCGAGGCGTGGCGCGCATCCGCCGCCGCGCTTCCTCCCTATAATGACCGTTCGCTGTTCCCGGAGTCGTTCGCCATGGCCATCCATCTCACTCCCGTCGCCTTCGAGCGCGTGCAGCGCTTCGTCGCCCAGACCCCTGGCGCGCTGGGCCTGCGCTTCGGCGTCGAACGCACCGGTTGCTCGGGCTGGGGCCACGTCACCGACCTGGCGCGCGAGGCGCACCCGGACGATGCGGTGTTCGAGCAGGATGGGGTGCGCATCTACGTCAACGCCGCCAGCCTGCCGCTGGTCGACGGCACCGAGATCGATTTCGCCAAGCAGGGCCTGGGCGAGACCTTCATCTTTCGCAATCCCAATGCCACCGCCGAATGCGGCTGCGGCGAGAGCTTCACCACCGACGCCGAGCATGCGGCGGCCGCCGCGCGCTGAGCGCCGGCGCCGCGCTCACCACGCGTAGTGGGTCAGCACCAGTTGCGAATCCAGGTCCAGGCGCGCGAAGCCGATCTCGCAGACTTGTCCTTCGGCGAACTGCGCGCATAGCGTCTCGGTAAGCCGTAGGCGCAGTTGCTGTCGCGCCAGGTCCACCCCGCACACGCGCGCCGCTTCGAAATCGAAGTAACGCCCGACCGCTCCGAACGCGGCCTTGAACAGACTCTCCTTGGCCGAGAACAGCGCGGTCAGCAGCGCATCGTGCGACCACTGCGGATCGGCCGCGGCGGCCAGCAGATCGGCCTCTTGCGCATCGATCGCCATGCTCAGCACGGCCTCGCGCGCGGCGGGCGCGAGCAGCCGTTCCAGGTCGATGCCGATGCCATTGGCCTGGCCGGTCGGCAGCGCCACTGCCGCCGCGCAGCCGCCGCTATGGGAAATGCTGCCCAGGCTGCCGGCCGGCCAGCGCGGCTCGCGCGCCGTACCGATCGCGATCTCCGCCTGCGCCTGCGCCGGGCCGAGCGCCTCGCCCAGCGCCAGCCGCGCGGCCAGGCGCCCGAACAGGAATTCCGCCTGGCGCTTGCGCACGCTGCGCGCGACGCTGTCCGGGCAGGCGATCGCCGCCGCGGCGAAGGCCTGCGGCTGGAAGCGTTCAGCGTCGAAGGCTAGCGCGTACAGCGGCGTGCCGTCGTCCAGCAGGTAGTGGCGTGCGCTGCGCAGCGCGGTGGCGACTGCCGGTGGCAGGTCCAACTGCAACGACTGGCCGGCGCTCAGGGCAGGGCTGGCGTGCAGGTGGGCGCTCAATGCGTGTCCCCGGTCGCCAAGCCGCAGATGCGGCAAGGGCGCGCGGCGCCGCGTACTCGCGCTGGCCCGGCTGCAAGCTCACGGCCTGGGGCAGCGGCCAGGCCGGGCCACCGCGCGGAAAGTGGCGTGGCTTCGGTAGCTGGGAGTGCGGGCTGTCTGCGGTTCATCCGGCGAGTGTCGCAAACCGGCGCCCATGCGGCGACAGCCTGGGCCGCCGCATTGTCTGCAGCAGGTGGTGCCCGCCATACATGCGCGTACGGCCGCCAACTTGCGGTGCGGCCCCTGCGCTGCCATACTTTCCGGCTTCCTGCGCCCGTCGTGGCGGGATCCCTTGCCCCACCGCACCCGTTTTGGGCCTCGCGGGGGGCTGTCCGGCCCTCGGGCCACATCCGAAAGGTATAACCACATGAGTCGTCATTACGAAATCGTGTTCCTGGTCCATCCGGACCAGAGCGAGCAGGTCCCGGCCATGATCGAGCGCTACAAGTCGCTGGTCGAGAACGGCAGCGGCACCATCCACCGTCTGGAAGACTGGGGCCGCCGCCAGCTGGCGTACCCGATCCAGAATCTGGTGAAGGCGCACTACGTCATGCTCAACATCGAAGTGGACCAGGCCATCCTCGCCGAACTGGTCGAGAGCTTCCGCTTCAACGACGCCGTGCTGCGCCACCTGGTGATCAAGCGCGACGGCCCGGACACCGAGCAGTCGCTGATCATGAAGAGCAAGGACGAGAAGGGCGACAAGCCCGAGCGTAGCGAGCGCCGTCGCCGCGACGACGAGGAAGGCGATGCGCCTGCCGCCGCCACCGAAACCGACGGCGACGCCGCCGAAGCCGCCTAAGGAGCACTGCCATGTCCAAGTTCTTCCGTCGCCGAAAGTTCTGCAAGTTCACCGCCGAGGGCGTCAAAGAGATCGACTACAAGGATCTCAACACCCTGCGCCAGTACCTCACCGAGAACGGCAAGATCGTGCCGAGCCGCGTGACCGGCACCAAGTCCAAGTACCAGCGCCAGCTGGCCACGGCGGTCAAGCGCTCGCGTTTCCTGGCGTTGATCCCGTACACGGACAACCACGATATTTGATGTGACCGCTCCGGAAGGACCCGCACGTCTGTGCGGGTCCTTCCGAGCGACAGCCCGCACATCCATGCGCGGGTTATTCAATAGAAGTCTGGCGATCGAAGAGTGCGGTGTTGGTTGGGGGTTTTGCGATTCCCGATTCCCGATTCCCGATTCCCGGCTTTTCCTATTCGGACAGCAAGCGTTGCGGGCGCCTTCGGGCGTGCGCTAACGAATAACGGAGCAACACCATGCAACTGATTCTTCTGCAGAAAGTGACCAACCTGGGCGGCCTCGGCGACAAGGTCGACGTCAAGCCGGGCTATGGCCGCAACTTCCTGGTGCCGCAGGGCAAGGCCGTGCCGGCCACCGCCGCCAACATCGCCGAGTTCGAAGCCAAGCGTGCCGACTACGAAGCCAAGGCGCAGTCGATCCACGCCGACGCCGAGGCCCGTGCGGCCAAGCTGGAAGGCGCCAGCGTGACGGTCAAGGCCAATGCGTCCACCGAAGGCAAGCTGTACGGCTCGGTCGGCCCGCGCGACATCGCCGAGGCGTTCACCGCCGCCGGCCTGCCGCTGGAAAAGGGCGAAGTGGTGCTGGGCGAAGGCGCGTTCCGCAACATCGGCGAGTACGAGGTGCTGGTGCGCCTGCACGCCGACGTCGAGACCACGGTCAAGGTCGTGGTCGAAGCCGAAGCCTGATCCACGGCTTCATGCTGTACCGAAACGGGCACCGCAAGGTGCCCGTTTCGTTTGCGGCCTGCGGCCCCGGCCCCTGCCGGCTGCCGTTATACTCATCGGTTCGTGCCTGTTTCCTGTCCGACGATCGTAGTCGTATCAAGGGCTTGAAAGCGGGACTTCACCTGGATATTCATTAGCGGCAGCGCGTGCCGGCCCGCCGGCCGCCGCCTGCCATGGATTGCCTGCCCCATGCGCCTGTCGACCATCAAGCTGTCCGGCTTCAAGTCCTTCGTCGATCCGACCACGCTGCACCTGCCGACCAACATGACCGGCATCGTCGGTCCGAACGGCTGCGGCAAGTCGAACATCATCGACGCGGTGCGCTGGGTGATGGGCGAAAGCTCGGCCAGCCGCCTGCGCGGCGACTCGCTGACCGACGTGATCTTCTCCGGCTCCTCGGCGCGCAAGCCGGTGTCGCAGGCCACGGTGGAGCTGATCTTCGACAACTCCGACCACACCATCTCCGGCGAGTACGCCTCGTTCAACGAGATCTCGGTCAAGCGCCAGGTCAGCCGCGACGGCAGCAGCAGCTACTACCTCAACGGCACCAAGTGCCGGCGCCGCGACATCACCGACCTGTTCCTGGGCACCGGCCTGGGCCCGCGCAGCTACTCGATCATCGAGCAGGGCATGATCAGCCAGATCATCGAGGCGCGCCCGGAAGACCTGCGCGTGTACCTGGAAGAGGCCGCCGGCATCTCCAAGTACAAGGAGCGGCGCAAGGAGACCGAGACCCGCATCCGCCATACCCGCGAGAACCTGGAGCGGCTGGGCGACCTGCGCGAAGAGATCGGCAAGCAGCTCGAGCACCTCAAGCGCCAGGCGCGTCAGGCCGAGCAGTACCAGGCGCTGCAGGAAGAACGCAAGGTCAAGGACGCGCAGTGGAAGGCGCTGGAATACCGTGGCCTGGACGGCAAGCTGCAGGGCCTGCGCGAGGCGCTGGGCCAGGAAGAGACGCGGCTGCAGCAGTTCATCGCCGAGCAGCGCGAGGCCGAGGCGCGGATCGAGACCGGCCGCGTGCGCCGCGAGGAGGCCGCCGACGCCTTGAGCAAGGCCCAGGCCGAGGTCTACCAGGTCGGCAGCACGCTGGCGCGCATCGAGCAGCAGATCCAGCACCAGCGCGACCTGTCGCAACGCCTGCACAAGGCGCGCGACGAAGCGCAGCTGGCGCTGGCCGAACTCGGCCAGCACATCAGCGGCGATGAGGCCAAGCTGTCGCTGTTGCGCGAGTCGGTGGACATCGCCGGGCCGCAGCTGGAGCAGTTGCAGGAAGACAACGAATACAAGCAGGAAGCCCTGCGCGACGCCGAGGCCAAACTGGCCGACTGGCAGCAGCGTTGGGAAACCCACCAGCGCTATACCGCCGAGGCCTCGCGCGCCGGCGAAGTCGAGCGCACCCGCGTCGATTATCTGGACCGGCAATCGCTGGAAGCCGAGCGCCGCCGCGAAGCGCTGGCCGCCGAGCGCGCCGGGCTGGACCTGGACGCGCTGGCCGCCGCCTTCGAACAGGTGGAGCTGCAGCACGAGACGCAGCGCGCCGCGCTGGACGGGCTCAACGAACAGGTCGAAACCCGCAAGCAGGCGCTGACCGCGCTGCAGGAACAGCAGCGCGGCGCGCAGGCCGAGCTGGCCGAGGTGCGCAAGCAGGCGCAGGCCGCGCGCGGCCGGCTGTCGTCGCTGGAAACCCTGCAACAGGCCGCGCTCGGCCAGGAGCAGGGCGCCGCGGTGGCCTGGCTGAAGGCGCGCGGACTGGATTCGGCGGCGCGCGTGGGCGAGCGCATCAGCGTCGAAAGCGGCTGGGAAAACGCGGTCGAAGGCGCGCTCGGGCAATTGATCGAAGGCGTGCTGGTCGATGCGCCGGAGACCCTGGTCGATGCGCTGGGCGAACTCGGCGAAGGCCGCATCGCGCTGGTCAGCAGCGACGAGGAGGCCGGCCACTTCGCGCCGACCTCGCTTGCCGCCAAGGTGCAGGGCCCGATCGCGATCCGCCGCCTGCTGTCGCGGCTGCACGCGGCCGAGGACCTCGCCGCCGCACGCGCCTTGCTGCCGCAGCTGGGCGAGGGCGACTCGATCATCACCCGCGACGGCGCGCGCCTGGGCGAAGGTTGGCTGCGCGTGTCGCGCTCCGGTGCGGCCAAGCAGGGCGCGTTGCTGCGCGAGCGCGAGATCCAGTCCTTGCGCGGCCAGATCGATACCCTGCAGGACCGCGAAGCGGAACTGGACCAGCGCCTGGCGAGCCTGCGCGAGCAGTCGCTGGCCGCCGAGCAGCAGCGCGAGGAAGCGCAGCGCCAGCTGTACCAGGCGCACCGCAGTGTGTCCGAACTGGCCGGGCAACTGCAGAGCCAGCAGGGCAAGGTGGACGCCGCGCGCACCCGCATCGAGCGCATCGAGACGGAGATCGCGCAGCTGCTGGAAACCCTGGACAGCAGCCGCGAGCAGGCGCGCGAGGCGCGTTCCAAGCTGGAAGACGCGGTCACCAGCATGGGCGACCTGGAAAGCACCCGGCACATGCTGGAGAGCGAGCGCCGCCAGCTCACCGAAGCGCGCGACCTGGCCCGCGATGCCGCGCGCCGGGTGCGCGAGGCCTCGCATGCGCTGGCCCTGACCCTGGAATCGCAACGCACCCAGATCGCCTCGCTGAGCCAGGCGCTGGAGCGCATGGGCAACCAGCGCGGGCAACTGGATTCGCGCCTGGGCGAACTCAGCGCGCAGCTGAGCGAAGGCGATTCGCCGGTGCATGCGCTGGAAGCCGAGCACCAGGCCGCACTCAGCGAACGCGTGCGCACCGACCGCGCGCTCGGCGAGGCGCGCGCGTTGCTGGACGGCATCGACAACGAATTGCGCGGCCTGGAACAGACCCGCCAGCAGCGCGACGAACAGGCCCTGGCGCAGCGCGAGCGCATCGCCCAGCGCCGTCTCGACCAGCAGGCGCTGGTACTCAGCGCCGAGCAGCTGTCGGCGGCGGTGGTCAAGGCCGGTTTCGTGCTCGAGGACGTGATCAACGGCCTGCCCGAACAGGCCGATCCGGCCGAATGGGAGCAGGCGGTGCAACAGATCGACGGACGCATGCGTCGCCTGGAGCCGGTCAACCTGGCCGCGATCAGCGAATACGGCGAAGCCGCGCAGCGCTCTGAGTATCTGGAAGCGCAGGACATCGACCTGAACACCGCGCTGGAAACCCTGGAGGACGCGATCCGCAAGATCGACCGCGAGACCCGCGGCCGCTTCAAGGACACCTTCGACCGGGTCAATTCCGGCGTGCAGGCGCTGTATCCGCGCCTGTTCGGCGGCGGCCACGCCTATCTGGAACTGACCGGCGAAGATCTGCTCGACACCGGCGTGGCGATCATGGCGCGCCCGCCGGGCAAGCGCGTGTCCAGCATCTCGCTGCTGTCCGGCGGCGAGAAGGCGATGACCGCGGTGGCGCTGGTGTTCGCGATCTTCCAACTCAACCCGGCGCCGTTCTGCCTGCTCGACGAGGTCGACGCGCCGCTGGACGAAGCCAACGTCGGCCGCCTGGCGGCGATGGTCAAGGAAATGAGCGAGAAAGTGCAGTTCCTGTTCGTCAGCCACAACAAGGCCACGATGGAAGCGGCGCACCAGCTCAGCGGCGTCACCATGCGCGAGCCGGGCGTCAGCCGCCTGGTCAGCGTGGACCTCGAGGAAGCCGCGCGTTTGGCGGGCGCGGCCTGACGTGACATGCTAAATACCTTGTCTTCCCCCTACGCACCCCTGCCGGAGTAACCCCCGAATGTCCGACATGGCAATGCTGCGCATCGGCATCCTCGCCGCCGGTCTGTTGTTGATCGCGGCGATCTTCCTGTTCGGCCGCCCGAAGAAACCGACCCAGGGTCGGCGCGTGGAGCCGGCCGACCCGGCCGCGCCGCGGCGCGAGCCCTCGCTCGGCGATGCCGCGGTGGCTGCCGACGGCGACGCGATCGCCGTGCCCGACCAGGACGGCGCCCTCGGCCAGCCCGAGCTGGGCCTGTCCGCCGCCGAAGCGGCCAATGCCGACCTCGGCAAGCGGCCGAGCCAGGACTTCGACAAGATCGTTTCGCTGTACGTCGCCGCGCGCGCCGGGCAGGTGCTGCGCGGCGAGGACATCGTCGTCGCGGCCGAGAAGACCGGGCTGGTGTTCGGCCACATGAGCGTGTTCCACCGCCTGGTCGAAGGCCATCCCGAGCGCGGCCCGATCTTCAGCATGGCCAGCATCATGAAGCCGGGTAGTTTCGACATGGCCCACATCCGCGAGATGGAGACCCCGGCGATCGCGTTCTTCCTGACCCTGCCGGCGCCGCTGACCGCGCTCGACGCCTGGGAAAAGATGCTGCCGACCGTGCAGCGCATGGGCGAACTGCTCGACGGCGTGGTCCTGGACGACAGCCGCAACGCCCTCGGCCGCCAGCGCATCGCCCACATCCGCGACGAACTGCGCGCCTACGACCGCCAGCATCAGGCGCCGCCGTTGACGAAAGCCCCACGCTGGTAAGCGTGGGGCCGGGATTGGGGAGTCGGGATTGGGGATTCGTAAAAGCTGGCCCCCCTTCTCCCATCGGGAGAAGGTGCCCCGAAGGGGCGGATGAGGGTACGGGGGCCGATGAGGTTATGGGCCGATGAGATAAGCGGCGAAGCCAGCTTTTACGAATCCCCAATCCCGACTCCCCAATCCCAAAGCGCGCTACTTGCGCGCTTTCAACACCGCCTCACGAAACCGCAGCATCTCCGCTTCGGTGCCGACGGTGACCCGCACCAGCTTCGGCCAGATCGGCCAGCTGCGGCCGATCATCACCCCTTGCTTGGCCATCGCCGCGGCGAACGCCTTGCCGTCGCGCTTGACGTCGACCATGAAGCAGTTGGCCTGCGACGGCAGGCACTTGTAGCCCTTGCTCTGCAGCCAGGCGATGGTTTCGTTGCGGATCCGCGCGTTCTCCGCGCGCCGTGCCGGCACCAATTGCACGTCGCGCAGGCTGGCGATGCCGGCGGCCACCGCGGTGATCGCCGCCGGGTTCTCGCCGAACGCCGCCAGCTTGGTCAGCAGCCCCGGCGAGGCCACCGCCAGGCCCAGGCGCAGCCCGGCCATGCCGTACAGCTTGGAGAAGGTGCGCAGCACCAGCAGGTCCTGGCGCTGGCCGATCAAATCGATCACCGAGGGCTGCTCGCTGTAGTGGATATAGGCCTCGTCGACCAGCAGCACGCTGGAGGCGGGCTTGTTGGCCAGTAGCCATTCGATGTCGGCGCGTGCGGTGATCGAACCGGTCGGATTGTTCGGGTTGCACAGATAGATCAGCCCGGCGTTCGGATCGGCACTGGCCATCGCCTTGACGTCGTGCCCGCCGTCGGCGCGCAGCGGCACCCGCCGCACCGGCGCACCGTGCGCGGCGGCGACATCGGCCACCGCTTCGAAGGTCGGATCGGCCACCACCACGCCGGCGCGGGCCGAGGTGAACGCGCGCGCGGCGCGGTTGAGCGGGTCGCTGGAGCCGGGATACACCGCGACGTGGTCGCTGGGCAGCTGATGCTCGCCGGCGAACAGCGCGATCAGGTCGTTCTGCAGGTCGAACAGGTAACGGCCGGCGCGCGGCAGGATCGCCTGCGCCGCGTCCAGCGCGGCCGGTGCCGGACCCAGCGGACATTCGTTGAAGTTCAGATAGACCGGGCCGGCCGCCGGCGCCACGCCGGGTGCCGCGACCGCCGCCGCCTTGCGCTTTGCCGCCTCCGCAGCGGGCGCCAGGCCCAGTGCACCGACCGCCAGGCCCGAGGTGGCGAGGGAAAGGAAGGAACGGCGCGAAACCGGTAGCGACACGGGCACTCTCCAGCGAAACGTCAGGGCAGGGAGGCAAACCTAATGTTTCCTTAACGTTTCGGCAAGTTTTCTGAATCGGGTTCGAACAGGGGAATGGGGAAAGGAGAATGGGGAATCGGAAATGCGCCGCGCCGCGATCGGAGCGTCCGCTTAAGCCCCTCTCCCCCCGGGAGAGGGGTTGGGGTGAGGGTACGGCGCGCCGCGCTACCGGTCCCCCATCTTCAGAGCCCTAATCCGAATCCCCAATCCCCAATCCCGGCCTCACCCGCATTTCCCCTTGCCAGGCACCCAGTTACTATCGCCCCTCTTTCCGTCACCGGACTCTGGCTGCCGCGCATGACCGCTCCATCCGATCTCCAGCGGCGCGTCGCCGAACTGCGCCAACGCATCGAAGACGCCAACGACCGCTACTACGTGCACGACGATCCGTCGATCACCGATGCCGAGTACGACGCGTTGATGCGCGAACTGGAAGCGCTGGAAGCCGAGCACCCGCAGTTGGCGCGCGACGACTCGCCGACCCGCACCGTCGGCGCGCGGCCCGACGGCGGCTTCCCGGAAGTGCGGCACGCGATCCCGATGCTGTCGCTGGCCAACGCGTTCGAGACGCCGGGCGTGGCCGAGGATGCCGACGACCGCGAACGCTTCGCCGAAGTCGCGGATTTCGAGCGGCGCATCGAACGCGCGCTGGACCTGGCCGCGCCGATGTTCTCGGTCGAGCCGAAACTGGACGGCCTGGCGATCAGCCTGCGCTACGAGGACGGCGTATTCGTGCAAGGTGCCACCCGCGGCGACGGCAGCACTGGCGAGGA
This sequence comes from Xanthomonas sp. SI, assembly GCF_014236855.1. NCBI lineage: Bacteria > Pseudomonadati > Pseudomonadota > Gammaproteobacteria > Lysobacterales > Lysobacteraceae > Xanthomonas > Xanthomonas sp. SI. The sequence goes on along the minus strand of NZ_CP051261.1, from coordinate 3,152,747 downwards.
TGTCACCGCCAACCTGCGCCAGGTGCGCTCGGTGCCGCTGAAGCTGCGCGACCTGGGCACGCCGTTTCCGGCCGTGCTCGAGGTGCGCGGCGAGATCTACATGCCGCGCGCGGCCTTCGCCGATTGGAACGCCAAGGCGCTGGAGCGCAACGAGAAACTGCTCGCCAATCCGCGCAACGGTGCCGCCGGTTCGCTGCGCCAGCTCGATCCGGCAGTCACCCGGCGGCGGCCGCTGGCGTTCTTCGCCTATTCGGTCGGCGAGGTGCGCGGCCTGGAACTGCCCGAGACCCATTCGCAGACCTTGGCGCTGCTGCGCCGCTACGGCTTCCCGGTGGCGCCGGAAGTTGCGACGGCGACCGGTTTCGATGGCCTGATCGCGTATTTCCGCCGTATCGGCGCGAGGCGCGACGCGCTGCCGTACGACATCGACGGCGTGGTCTACAAGCTCGACGACTACGACCAGCAGGCGGCGATGGGCTTCGTCTCGCGCGCGCCGCGCTGGGCGCTGGCGCACAAGTTCCCGGCGCAGGAGCAGTCCACCGTGCTGCGCGCGATCGAAGTGCAGATCGGCCGCACCGGTGCGGTCACGCCGGTGGCGCGGCTGGAGCCGGTGCAGGTCGCCGGCGTCACAGTCACCAACGCGACCCTGCACAACGCCGACCAGATCGCGCGACTGGACGCGCGCGAAGGCGACACCGTGATCGTGCGCCGCGCCGGCGATGTGATTCCCGAAGTGGTGCGGGTCATCGAAGAACGCCGTCCCGCCGGCACGCGGCCGTGGACGATGCCGGCCACGTGCCCGGTGTGCGGCTCCGACATCGTGCGCGAAGAGGACGCTGTGGCCTGGCGCTGCAGCGGCGGTCTGGCCTGCGCGGCGCAGCGCAAGGAAGCCGTGCGCCATTTCGCCTCGCGCCGGGCCATGGACATCGAGGGCCTGGGCGATCGCCAGGCCGATGCCCTGGTCGAATTCGGTTTCGTGCATTCGCTGGCCGATCTGTACGCGTTGAGCGTCGAAGACCTGGTGCGGATGAAAGCGGCGCTGGACGCGGCCACGGCCGCCGACCTGGTGCAGGCCGTGAACGACAGCAAGGGCGCGCTGACGCTCGATGCGCAAGCGCAGCCGCTGCTGGCGCAGGAATCCCCGGACTGGAAGCGCGCCGACTTCCTGCGCGCGCATCTGGCCGTGGATCTGGGCGGCAAGCTGGCCACGAAATGGGCGGAGAACCTGGTCGCCGGCATCGCCGCCAGCCGCAACACCACCTTGCCGCGTTTCCTGTTCGCGCTCGGCATCCCGCACCTGGGCGAGACCACCGCCAAGGCGCTCGCGCACTGGCTGGGAGCGCTGGACTTCGTGCGCAGCACGCCGGCGGTGCTGCTGCAGGCGCTGCCCGATATCGGCGGCGAGGTGGCGCGTTCGATCGCGACGTTCTTCGAACAACCCGGCAACGCCGCGGTGGTCGATGCGCTGATCGAGGCGGGCATCCGCTTCGCCGACGAGGGCGCGCCGCCGGCGGAACTGCGCGAGCGGCTCGACCTGGCGCACCTGCTGACCACGCTGCCGGTGGACAAGCTCGGTGGCAAGAGCGCGCAACGGCTGGCCGCGACCTACGGCACGCTCGATGCGCTGCTGCGCGCCAACGAAAGCGGCTGGACCGGCGCCGGGCTGTCGACGGCGGGCGCGGCCAATCTCGCCGCCTATCTGGCCGATGACGCGCAGCTGCAGGCCTTGCGCGCCGCCGACGCGGCGATGCGGCGCCTGCTCGACGCGGCGCCGGCGCAGGCCGAGCGCCGCGCCGCGCCGCTGGACGGGCAGACCGTGGTGCTGACCGGCACGTTGCAGCAACTCAGCCGCGACGCGGCCAAGGCGCGGCTGGAAGCGCTGGGCGCGAAGGTCGCCGGCAGCGTGTCGAAGAAGACCAGCTTCGTCGTCGCCGGCGCCGAGGCCGGTTCCAAGCTGGACAAGGCACAGGAGCTGGGCGTTGCGGTCTGGGACGAGGCGCAGTTGCTGGCCTTGCTCGGCGAGCACGAGGGGAAGGGGTGAGCCGGCTTCCGGGCGCGACGCACCCGATCGGATCGCCGCGATGAGCGACGCCGTGGACATCGCAGCGCTGCGCCTGCGCGCCGCGCTCAACGCGCGCATCCGCGCCTTCTTCGCCGCGCGCGACGTGCTCGAGGTGGAGACGCCGATGCTGTCGGCGGCCGGCAACACCGAACCCAACATCGACAGTTTCCAGACCCGCTTCAGCGGCCACGTCGATGCCGGCCCGGCGCTGCGCTGGCTGCGCACCTCGCCCGAGTACCCGCTCAAACGCCTGCTGGCCGCCGGCGTCGGCGATTGCTACGAACTCGGCCGGGTGTTCCGCAATGGCGAGGCCGGCGGCCGCCACAATCCCGAATTCACCATGCTCGAGTGGTACCGGGTCGGCTGGAATCACCTGCAACTGGTGGACGAGACCGTGGCGCTGGTGCGCGAGGCGCTGGCGCTGGTCGCGCGCACGGCGACGCTGCATGTGGTCACCTATCGGCAACTGTTCCTGGATACGCTGGGCATCGATCCATTGCTGGCGCCGCTGGATGAGTTGCAGCAGCCATTGCGCGATATCCGCATCGACGCTGCAGGGCTGACCCGCGACGACTGGCTCGACCTGGTGATTACCCATCGCCTGCAATCCGTATTCCCGGCCGACCGCATCACCGTGGTCCACGACTGGCCGGCTTCGCAGTGCGCGCTGGCGCGCATCCGCGACGTGCAGCCGCCGGTGGCCGAGCGTTTCGAGCTGTACCTGGGCAGCTACGAGCTGGCCAACGGCTACCACGAACTCAACGATGCGGCCGAGCAGCGGCGCCGCTTCCTGCGCGATCACGCGCTGCGCCGCGAGCGCGGCGCGCAACTGCCGCCGCTGGACGAGCGTTTGCTGCAGGCCTTGCCGGCGCTGCCCGATTGCGCCGGCGTGGCGGTCGGCGTGGATCGCCTGCTGATGGCGATGCGCGGCACCGCGTCGATCGGCGATGTGCTCGCCTACGATTTCGCGCGAGCCTGAACCGTGCGCCGTTCATGTAGCATCTTCTTGCTTTGTCGACATCGATGATGGTTTGATCCAGCCCTGCATGCGGTCGATGCGCGATATCGGTGGAGTGGTCTTCGTTGTTCAGGTTCCACGCATAGGGGCAGAGCCAAGCATGAAGTGGTCGTACGGGCTCGGGAGCTGGTGTTGGTTGGGGTTGGCGGTATCCGCGTGTCCGGCGAAGGCGTTTGCGCAGGCGCCGGACGGCTATGACGCCGCGGTGGTGCGTTGCGAATCGCGCGACATGAGCTGGGTGCATTGCCCGATGCCGACCGAACAGGGCGTGGAATTGATCCGCCAATTGTCCGACAACGACTGCATCCGCGGCAGCGAATGGGGCTCGGACGGCACCGGGGTGTGGGTGACGCTGGGTTGCCGCGCCGAGTTCCGCTCCAATCCGCCGCAGCCCACGCGCAGCGCGATGCGCCGCGTGTTGCGCTGCGAATCCGACGGCCGGGTCGAAAGCTGCCCGGTGATGCTGCGCGGCGCGCCGGTACGGCTGATGCGCCAGCTGTCCTCGGTGCCGTGCCGCGAGGAGCGCAGCTGGGGCGTGCGCCGCAACGAGATCTGGGTGTCGCGTGGTTGCCGTGGCGAATTCGAGATCGGCGCCAGCGACGGGTCCGGCTTTCCGGTCGGCGCGCGTCCGGTGCTGTGCGAATCCAAGGGCCGCTCGCGGCGCCGCTGCGGGGTCAGCATCCACAGCAGCGTGCAGCTGCGCCGGCAGCTGTCCGGCACCGCCTGCGTGCAGGACGACAGCTGGGGCTGGGACCGCGACGGCATCTGGGTGGACAAGGGCTGCCGCGCGGAATTCAGCGTCAACTGAGCGGCCCCGTCGCTGCGCACACGCCAGGCCGCGCGCCCATGGCCACCGCCGCACCGCTTCTGCTAATCCCCAATCCCCAATCCCCAATCCCGGCCGTTAAAATATCCGGATGAACGCCGACCTAGATATCGATTACGCCCGCTACGACCATATCCGTCCGATCCTGTGGACCGGCGAGGCGCTGGAACTTCTCGACCAGCGCAAGCTGCCGTTCGTGGTCGAGCACGTGCAGTGCACCGACAGCGACCAGGTCGCCGATGCGATCCACACCCTGGCGGTGCGCGGTGCGCCGGCGATCGGCATCGCCGCCGGCTGGGGCGTGGTGCTGGCTGCGCGCGACGTGCAGGCCGACGACGGCGCCCAGGCGCTGGCCAAGCTGGAACCGGCGCTGCAACGGCTCAATGCGGCGCGGCCGACCGCGGTGAACCTGGCCTGGGCGCTGATGCGCATGCGCACCGCGCTGGCTGCGGCCGGCGCCGACTGGCGCCAGGCGATCGCCCGCGAAGCGCAGGCCATCGCCGAGGAAGACCTGGCCGCCAACCGCCACATGGGCGCGCTCGGCGCGGGCCTGATCGCGCCCGGCAGCGGCGTGCTGACCCACTGCAATACCGGGTCGCTGGCCACTGCCGGCTTCGGTACCGCGCTGGGCGTGATCCGCGCCGGCATGGCCCAGGGCCGCATCGCCAAGGTGTTCGCCGGCGAGACCCGGCCGTGGCTGCAGGGTGCGCGGCTGACCGTGTGGGAACTGCAGCAGGACGGCATCGACGCGACCCTGATCGCCGATTCGGCGGCGGCGCACCTGATGAAGACCGGCGCGGTGCAATGGGTGATCGTTGGCGCCGACCGCATCTGCGCCAATGGCGACACCGCCAACAAGATCGGCACCTACCAGCTGGCCATCGCCGCACGCCACCACGGCGTCAGGTTCATGGTGGTGGCGCCGTGGTCCACCGTGGACATGGACACCGCCGACGGTGCGCAGATCGAGATCGAGCAGCGCGACCCGGGCGAGCTGTTCGGGGTGGGCGGGGTGCGTACCGTGGCCGAGGGCATCGCTGCCTGGAACCCGGTGTTCGACGTGACCCCGGCCGAGTTGATCGATGCCATCGTCACCGAACGCGGGGTGATCGAACGGCCGGATCCCGAGCGCATGCGCGCCGCGTTCGGCGGCTGAGCCGCGGCAACCGCGCCAGACCCCCTGCACGGCCCCGCAAATCCACGCAAGTGCTTGTTCGGGCCGGCAAAAACCGGGCATTCGCGCGCCTGTCATGATAGAATCCGGCGGTTCGATCGACCGCTGTGCGCCGTAGATTTTCGGTGCCGGCAGGCCCGCTTGCCGCGGGCCGGCGTCCTGGTCGATTAGCCACCAGACTTACGGAACCCGAATGGCAGAATCCGCCAAGGAAATCATCCAGGTCAACCTGGAAGACGAGATGCGCAAGAGCTACCTCGATTACGCGATGAGCGTGATCGTGGGGCGTGCCCTCCCGGATGCGCGCGACGGCCTCAAGCCGGTGCATCGCCGCGTGTTGTTCGCGATGAACGAGCTGGGCGCGCACAGCAACAAGCCCTACTACAAGTCGGCGCGTATCGTCGGCGACGTCATCGGCAAGTACCACCCGCACGGCGACCAGTCGGTGTACGACACGCTGGTGCGCATGGCGCAGCCGTTCTCGCTGCGCTACCTGATGGTGGACGGGCAGGGCAACTTCGGCTCGGTCGACGGCGACTCCGCGGCGGCGATGCGCTACACCGAGGCGCGCATGTCGCGCCTGGCCCACGAAATGATGGCCGACATCGACAAGGAAACCGTCGATTTCCAGCCCAACTACGACGAGAAGGAACTGGAGCCGACGGTCATGCCGACCCGGTTCCCGAGCCTGCTGGTCAACGGTTCGGCCGGCATCGCGGTGGGCATGGCGACCAACATCCCGCCGCACAACCTGACCGAATCGATCAATGCCTGCCTGGCGCTGATCGACAATCCGCAGATCGACGTCGACGGGCTGATGGAATACATCCCCGGCCCGGATTTCCCCACCGCCGGCATCGTCAACGGCACCAGCGGCATCGTCGCCGGCTACCGCACCGGCCGCGGCCGCGTGCGCATGCGCGCCAAGGCCGAGATCGAGATCCAGGACAACGGCCGCGAAGCGATCGTGGTCAACGAGATCCCGTACCAGGTCAACAAGGCGCGGCTGATCGAGAAGATCGCCGAGCTGGTCAAGGAAAAGAAGCTCGAAGGCATCAGCGAACTGCGCGACGAGTCCGACAAGGACGGCATGCGCATCTACATCGAGATCAAGCGCGGCGAAGCCGCCGATGTGGTGCTGAACAACCTGTACCAGCAGACCCAGATGGAGTCGGTGTTCGGCATCAACATGGTGGCGCTGGTCGATGGCCGCCCGCAGCTGATGAACCTCAAGCAGATGCTGGAGGCGTTCATCCGCCACCGCCGCGAAGTGGTCACCCGCCGCACCATCTTCGAACTGCGCAAGGCGCGCGCCCGCGCGCACATCCTCGAAGGCCTGACCGTCGCGCTCGCCAACATCGACGAGATGATCGAGCTGATCAAGACCTCGGCCAACCCGACCGAGGCGCGCGAGCGCATGCTGGCCAGGCGCTGGGACGCGGGCCTGGTCGGCGCGCTGCTCGGCGCCGCCGGCGCCGATGCCTCGCAGCCGGAAGACCTGCCGGCCGGCGTCGGCCTGCTCGCCGACGGCTACCAGCTGACCGAAGTGCAGGCCTCGCAGATCCTGGAAATGCGCCTGCACCGCCTGACCGGGCTGGAGCAGGAGCGCCTGACCGAGGAATACAAGCAACTGCTGGAGGCGATCGCCGGGCTGATCCGGATCCTGGAAAACCCCGACGTGCTGCTGCAGGTGATCCGCGAGGAGCTCATCAGCATCCGCGAGGAATACGGCGATGCGCGCCGCACCGAGATCCGCCACAGCGAGGAAGACCTCGACATCCTCGACCTGATCGCGCCGGAAGACGTGGTGGTGACGCTGTCGCATGCCGGCTACGCCAAGCGCCAGCCGGTCAGCGCCTACCGCGCGCAGCGCCGCGGCGGCCGCGGCCGCAGCGCGGCGGCGACCAAGGAAGAGGATTTCATCGACCAGCTGTGGCTGGTCAACACCCACGACACGCTGCTGACCTTCACCAGCAGCGGCAAGGTGTTCGCGCTGCCGGTGTACCAGTTGCCGGAGGCCGGCCCGAACGCGCGCGGCCGCCCGATCATCAACTGGATCCCGCTGGAGAACGGCGAGCGCGTGCAGGCGGTGTTGCCGGTGCGCGACTATGCCGGCGGCCGCTACGTGTTCTTCGCCACCCGCAACGGCATGGTCAAGAAGACCCCGCTCAGCGACTTCGCGTTCCAGCGCAAGGCCGGCAAGATCGCGATCAACCTCGACGAGGGCGACGCCCTGGTCGGCGTGGGCCTGACCGACGGCGAGCGCGATGTGCTGCTGTTCGCCTCCAACGGCAAGACCGTGCGCTTCTCCGAACGGCCCAAGGACGACGAAGCCGAGGACGGCGCCCTCGACGAGGGCACGGGCGAGGACAACGGCGACGATGAGGTCGCGCTGGCCGAGGCCGTCGAGGACGGCGACGACGCGCGCAGCCCGCGCCGCAAGAGCCGCGGCGGGGTCAAGCCGACCGGCCGCAGCAGCCGCGGCGTGCGCGGCATCCGCCTGGCCAAGAGCGAATACGTGGTCAGCCTGATCGTGGCCGAGCCGGCCGAGGGCCAGGACGAGGATGCCGAGGACATCGAGACGGCGCCGGAGACGGATGCCGACGTCGATGCCGAGGCTGTGGTGCGCAACGGCGACGAGCCCGATGCCTACATCCTCACCGCCACCGAGAACGGCTACGGCAAGCGCACCCCGCTGGCCGAGTACCCGCGCAAGGGCCGCGGCACGCAGGGCGTGATCGGCATCCAGACCAGCGAGCGCAACGGCAAGCTGGTCGGCGCGGTGCTGCTGAGCACCAAGGACGAGGTGCTGTTGATCTCCGATGGCGGCACCCTGGTGCGCACCCGCGCCTCGGAAATCTCCCGCGTCGGCCGCAACACCCAGGGCGTGACCCTGATCCGCCTGTCCAAGGGCGAGAAGCTGCAGGCAGTGGAGCGCCTGGACGGTTCGCTGGTCGAGGAAGAGCCGGTGGAGCCGATCGGGGGCGAGGACGGCAGCGCCGAGATCGCCAGCGAGCTGCCGCCGGAAAGCTGATCGCGCGAGCAAGCGGTATACGACGACGCCGGCGCAATGCCGGCGTCGTCGTTTCTGCAGATGGCGACACCGCCGGGCGCTGCGGCAGCATCATGCAGAAGCGGACGCGTTGCGGCCTGACGCATGTGTGCCGGCATATCCCTGATGGAACGCAGCATGTCGCCTTCTGTGCCGCGATAGAACGCGCAGCGTTCACTTCCCGCTTGGGATAACGGTCCGCGGCGCGATCGCGCCCCATGCCGCGGCGGATGTTCCGCGCGGTGCTTTCCTGCGAGGAATTTTTCCATGAACGATCTTGATCAAACGCAGCGCCGCGGCGGTTGGCCGCTGCTGCTGCTGGGCGGCGCATGCGCGCTGATCGGCCTGGTGCTGGCGGCCGGCGGCGCGTGGCTGCTGGCGCTGGGCGGCTCCTGGTACTACCTGTTCGGCGGCTTGGGCCTGCTGTTGTCGGGCGTGCTGCTGGCGCGCGGACGGCGCAGCGGTGCGCTGTGGTTCGCGGCGACCTTCGCGCTGTCGCTGCTATGGGCGGCGTGGGAGTCCGGCGCCGATTACTGGCGCTGGGTGCCGCGCATGGGCCTGATGGTGTTCCTGGGCCTGCTGCTGGCGCTGGCGTTGCCGCGCCTGGACCGTCCGTTCTCGCGCAGCGTGTCGCGCGGCCTGGCCGGCGCACTGGCGCTGGTGTTCGTGGGCGCCTTCGCGCTGGCCTTCGTGCCGTACGGCGTGACCGAGGCCGACGGCATGCTCGCACACGCCGCCGGCATGGCGGCGGCGATGACCGTGCCGCGCGCCGGTGCGCAGCCGGCCGAGGCCCCGGCCGACGCCGACTGGGCCGCCTACGGCCGCGATAACGCCGGCAGCCGCTACAGTCCGCTGCGCCAGATCACCCCCGGCAACGTGGCGCAGTTGCGGACCGCATGGACCTTCCGCACCGGCGACCTGCCGGCCAAGCGCTGGGGCGCGGAGACCACGCCGCTGAAGATCGGCGACAGCCTGTACCTGTGCACCGCGCGCAACCAGCTGATCGCACTGGACGCCGCCACCGGCAAGCAGCGCTGGCGCTACGATCCAAAGGTCGCGGACAAGGCGATCCCGTACACCGCCGCCTGCCGCGGGGTCAGCTATTACGAGGTCCCAGAGGCGACGAATGCGCCGCCGACGCCTGCGCCGGGCGGCGGCGTGGCGCCGGTTGCGCTGGCAGACCAGCCGCGCGCCTGCCGCAGCCGCATCATCGAGGGCACGCTGGACGGCCGCCTGATCGCGGTCGACGCCGCCAGCGGCAAGCCCTGCGAGGACTTCGGCACCCATGGCCAGGTCGACATCACCGTTGGCATGGGCGACACGCCGCCGGGCTATGTGTCGATCAATTCGCCGCCGACCATCGTGCGCGGCGTGCTCGTCACCGGCCACCAGGTGCTGGACGGGCAGCAGCGCTACGAGCCGTCGGGCGTGATCCAGGGCTTCGATGCGGTGACCGGTGAGCTGCGCTGGGCCTGGGACATGACCCACCCGGAATGGAACGGCGCACCGCCGCCGGGCCAGAGCTGGACCCGCGGCACGCCGAACATGTGGACCTCCGCGGCCGGCGACGAGCAACTCGGCTATGTCTACCTGCCGATGGGCAACTCCGCCGCCGACTACTGGAGCAGCTCGCGTACCGCGCCCGAGGACCAGTACGCGACCTCGCTGGTGGCGCTGGACGTGACCACCGGCAAGCCGGTGTGGAACTTCCAGACCACGCACATCGACGTCTGGGACTACGACCTGGGGTCGCAGCCGACGCTGGTGGATTTTCCGCACGACGGCGGCAAGGTGCCGGCGGTGATCCTGCCGAGCAAGCAGGGCGAAATCTACGTGCTGGATCGGCGCAGCGGCAAGCCGTTGGTCGGCGTCGAGCAACGCGCGGTGCCCGGCGGCGGGGTGGAGCCGCAGCGCCGCGCCAAGACCCAGCCGTTCTCGCTGTACCACACGCTGCGCAAGCCGGACCTGACCGAACGCGACATGTGGGGCATCACCCCGATCGACCAACTGGTGTGCCGCATCCAGTTCCGCAGCGCCAGCTACAAGGGCATCTACACGCCGCCCGAAGCCGATCGCCATTCGATCGAATATCCGGGCTACAACGGCGGCTCGGACTGGGGCAGCGTGGCGGTGGATCCGCAGCGCGGGGTGATCGTCGCCAACTACAACGACATGCCCAATTACAACCGACTGGTGCCGCGGGCCAAGGCCGACAAGTTGGGCTGGGCGCCGCGCGACCAGGTGCGCGGCGACGCCGGCGGCGCCGAAGGCGCGGGCGATCCGCAGGCGGGCACGCCGTACGCGATCAACGTCAACGCCGGCTGGCGCCTGCCGTTCACTGGCCTGCTGTGCAAGCAACCGCCGTACGGCGGCATCCGCGCGATCGACCTGGCCAGCGGCAAGACCCTGTGGGACCGCCCGCTGGGCAGCGCCCGCGGCAACGGCCCGTTCGGCATCCACTCCGGCCTGCCGATCGAGATCGGCACGCCCAACAACGGCGGCGCGGTGGTCAGCGCCAGCGGCCTGATCTTCATCGCCGCGACCACAGACGACATGATCCGTGCAATCGACCTGGCCACCGGCAAGCGCGTCTGGGAGGCCAAGCTGCCGGCCGGCGGCCAAGCCACGCCGATGCTCTACGCGGTCGACGGCCGCGAATACCTGGTGATCGTGGCCGGCGGCCATCACTTCATGGAGACCAAGAAGGGCGACTACGTGATCGCCTACGCGCTGCCGGCGTCATAGCCTGCGCCAAGGCAGCGTTGTGCGGCGTGCGGGATTCGTCCTGCCGTGCGGTGATGTGCGGTGCGCCATGTGCGGCAGAGACGTTGCCGCGCATGGTGCGCGTCGCATGCGGGCGCGGCAAAACGAAGAGACGGCAAAACCGTGTCGATGCCGCAGGAGAACGCGAGTCAGCGTGCGCCGTGACAGCGTCTCGATCGGAGAGTCACGGTAAGCGACAGCGTTGTGGGAGCGACTTCAGTCGCGACGGGCTCTACCGGTAGCGCCTGTCGCGACTGAAGTCGCTCCCACAGGTGGGCCTGCACGCGAACTGTGGCGGCACGTGTTAAGCGCCGCGCTACTCCAACTGCTCGCGCGCGAACGCCGCGTCCAGCGCTTCCATTGCGTCGCGCGGCTTGAGCTTGGCCGCCTTTTCGAATGCGCCGGCGGCGGCGTCCTCGCGCTTGTCGCCATGCAGCAGCAACAGCACGTTGGCGTATTCGACATGCGCGATCGGCGCATCCGGGGTCAGCTTCAGCGCTTGCTGGATATGCTGCTCGGCGGTCGCGGCCTTGGCGCCGTAGGTGAGTCCGCCGATCATCGCGCCGACCTTGCCGATGATCTCGGCGTGGTACAGCGCCAGCGCCATGTGCGCCTCGGCGTGCTTGGGCTCCAATTCCAGCGTGGCCTCCAGCGATTGCCGCACCTTGCCGGCGATGCCTTGCTTGAGCGCCTTGACGATGCTCAGCCCCTGGCTGTAACGGCCCAGCGCGAACGCGTGGCGATAATGGCTGTTGGCCTCGTCAGGCAGCGCGGCGATCGCCGCTTCGGCCAGTGTCGCGGCCTGCTGCAGGCGCTGCAGTTTTTCCTTGTCGTCGTCGACCAAGTAGCCGGCGTGGATGCCCAGCGCCTTGACCGCGACCGAAGCGCCGAATACGCCCAAGGCCTGTCCGGCGCTATAGGCCTGCTGGAACTGGCCCTGGTGGAAGGCGCGCCAGGCCTCGATCAGCGCCGCCGACAGCGTCTGCGCATCGTGGCCCTTGCCGGCCTTGCCGGCGGCGGCGAGCAGCGCCTGCGCGCGCGCCAGGTCCGGGTACGGCTCGCGGTCGCCGGCGTGCAGCTTGGGCCAGGCTTTCTTCAGCGCCTCGCCTGGGTAGGCGTAGGCGGTGGCGTCGTACGGAAACGGCGCCCATGCGGTCGGTTTTGCTGCCATGCCTGGCCTCCCTGGAGTTCGCGCCGAGCATGGCGCCGCGATGGCTGGCTGGCAAGCTGCACTGCGGATAGTGTGTTTGCTCAAGCCGCTGCCGCCAGCATGCGTCGCATCGGTGCCGCTGTCGGCACCCAAGGAGAGCTGCGATGGCGACCAAGAAGCGTTCCACCTCCGCCCCCCGGCCCGAAACCCTGGCGCCGCGGCACCTGTGGCTGGCCGGCCTGGGCCTGGTGTCGTTGACCCGCAAGCGTGCGCTGGCCGCGGCCGCCGATGCCGCCAGCGGCGCGAACACGTTGAAGGCGCTGGTGGCGCAACTGGCCGACGACGCTGAAAGCAGCGTGCGCGAAGGCGCTGCGGCGCTGCGCGGCCAGGTGCAACCGTTGAGCGCGGAGGTCGAGGCGCGGCTGCAGCCGGTGCTGGTCAAGCTCGGCCTGCAGCCCAAACCGCGTGCCACGCCGCGCAAACGGCCGGCGGCGACCAAGACCGCCAAGCGGGCGACCAAGAAGACCGCTGCGCCGCGCCGCGCGGCGAAGCGCAGCGCACGCTCGCAGTAACAGCGAACGGCACTGTTGCCGGATGTGGGATCGCTTCGGATGCGGTCACCGCGATCGGAGTGCCGCGTGCTGGATTCTGTCGCGGCTGAAGCCGCTCCTACAGGGGCTTGCGGCAAGCTTGCCGGTGCGCTGTGGGAGGGGCCTCAGTCCCGACTTTGACCGGAAAGGTGTTCGTCATCGCGACGGAAATTCCGCAGGCGCTGGCAGACGGGCAGCTGTTCCCGTCTCCCATCGGGAGAAGGTGGCCCGCAGGGCCGGATGAGGGTACGGGCGCAGCCTCGTGCATTCAATCGAACATCGTGCCGCTGCGCTGGCCGCGGCTGACGTCGCGTTTGAAAAGACGGTTGCCTGCAGGGTAGAAGACGATATCTACAGATGAGTTGCCGCGGGCTTGCCGGACGCGTTGCGGGAGGAATAAGCCTACTCGGTCGATCCGCCAATGCGCCGATGGATGCGGTCTACAACGTCGACGAGCTAGCGTGGTGTCCTGACCATGCGCTCAAGCAGATGCTCGACCACGCGCTCGGGCTGGTCGGTGCGGCCGACGTGCGCCGAGGACATCTGGATGATCGAGCTGCGCCGCGCGGTCAGCCAGTGGAAGCGCGCGCGCGGCGGCAGCAGTGCGATCGGGCCGGCATCGGCGTCGCCGCGGCAGATCGCCGGGATCGCATCCAGGTAGGGGCGCAGGCGTTCGATGTCCAGGGTCGGGTCCAGCGCGTGCAGCCGCGCCGGCTGCAGTTCGATCGCCGCATGCAGCAGCTTGGAGGTCGGGCACGACACGATCACCCCGACGTTGACGAACTCCTCGCGCTCCACCCGCGGCACCACGCGGATCACCGCGTAGTCATACGTGTGCAGCGTGGGCATGGAGCGCCTCCTCGACGAATGCGGCGCGCAGCGCCAGCCGCCGTTTCAGGTAGTCGGCATAGGCCTGGCGATGCGCGTCCACGTGCTCGAAGCTGGCCTCGGCCTGCAGCCAGGCGTCCGGGATCTGCGCGACGATGGCGTCGATGACCGCATCGGTCAGCCGTGGCGCCAGCGCCGCGTCGGCCTCGGCGATGGTGCTGGCATAGGGCAGCAGCACGTGGTCGCGGATGCGCGCGAACGGCGAGGCGCAGGCGCTGCCGGCATGCTCCCAGTCGTGGTGAAAATACAGCGCCGCGCCGTGGTCGATCAGCATCAGCTTGCCGTGCCAGACCATCAGGTTGGTGTTGCGCGCGGTGCGATCGACATTGGTGACGAAGGCGTCGAACCAGACGATCGCCGAGGCCAGCGCCGGGTCCGGACGCAACGCGGCCGGGTCGTAGTTGATCGCGCCGGGCAGGTAGTCCAGCGCCAGGTTCAGGCCCTCGCTGGCGCGGATCAGATCCTGGATTTCCGGATCCGGCTCGGTGCGCGCGAACTCGCGGTCGAGCAGCACGAACACCAGTTCCGGCATCGGCAGGCCCAGCGCGCGCGCCAGTTCGCCGCCCAGCAGTTCGGCGATCAACGCCTTCGGGCCTTGTCCGGCACCGCGGAACTTCAGCACGTACATGCCGTCGTCGTCGGCCTCGACCACCGCGGGCAGCGAGCCGCCTTCGCGCAGCGGGGTCACGTAGCGGGTGGCGACGACGGTTCTCACGCGGATTCCGGGCGGCGAGGGCAGGGCGGCAAGCCTAGCCGATGCCGGCGGCGCTTGGCGAATCGATACGTACGGCGCACTAGGCATCCAGCGTCGTTGCCTACCGGGGACGCGTCCCCGCGCTCAGTCCAGATAGGCCTGCATCAGCGTGGCCAGGTGCGTGCGCTCGGCCTCGCGCAGGAACGGGCTGATCAGCAGCATCACCTGCACGATGCCGTGGCGGATCGCCAGTTGTTCGTCCTTCTCGCCACGGGCGGCGGCGTAGTTGAGCCAGAACGTGGCCACCACCAGCACGTTGGTGGCGATGCCGCCCAGCTCCTGTGCGGTGGCGCGCATCGCTCCGGCCTGCGCCAGCCCCTGGAACACCGCCTGGGTGCTGTCGTCGGCGCGGCGCAGGATGCGCGCGAAACGCAGGCGCAGGCGCCGGCTGCGGCTGAGGATCTCGATCAGGTCGCGGTACAGGAAGCGGTAGTCCCAGATGCACTCGAACACCAGGTGCAGCTGCAGCCAGATGTCCTCCAGCCCGGGCAGACGCGCGCTCGGCAACTCCAGCGCCGCGTCCATGCGCTCCTCGTAGCGCGCGAACAGGTGCTCGATGATGTCGTCCTTGTTGCGGAAGTGGTAGTACAGATTGCCCGGGCTGATCTCCAGCTCGTCGGCGATATGGTTGGTGGTGACGTGCGGCTCGCCCTGCGCGTTGAACATCGCCAGGGCCGTGTCGAGAATGCGCCGGCGGGTGTCGCGCGCCATCAGGCCAGCAGCTTCTTCACCAGGTCCACGTACTTCTTCTGCGCCTCGGCCTGCGGCATGCCCTTGAGCTTGGCCCAGGCCTCGTACTTGGCGGTGCCGACGAAGTCGAAGAACCCCGGCTTGGCGCCGGCGACGTCGCCTTCCGCGCCCTGTTTGTACAGCGCGTACAGGCGCAGCAAGGTGTCGTTGTCGGGACGCTCCTCGCGCTGCTTGATGTCCTTGGCCGCTTTTTCGAAGGCCGCCTTGATGTCTGCCATGTCGCTGCTCCCGCCCTGATCGGGACGCATCACAGCACGCGCGACCGGTCCGGTCAACGCGGGCGCCGGGCTCGCCAGCCCGCCCGAGCGTGGTGTTTCAGGCGACCGGCGCCGCCTGCAGCTGCGCGCTGGCCTGCGTCTGCGTCTGCGTCTGCGCCTGTCGCGCCAGCGAGGCCTTGGCGGCGATCGAGCGGATGGCGTCGGTCACATCGGCGAGCGGGACGTGGCTGCTCAGCCGCTGGAACGTGTCGCGGCTGTTGTAGCCGGAGCCGTCCTTCAGATATTGCTCGTACATCGACAGCAGCTCGGTGCAGGCGGCGGTCAGGGTGTCCACGTTGCCCCTGGCCAGGGCGTGGCCGATCTGATCCAGGCTGTGCAGGCAGTCGGAGAGCCAATGCAGGTCGTAGCGCGCGCTGCTCAGCTCCGGCGCGTTGTGGCCGCGGCTGTAGGCGCTGTAGCGGCGGATGCTCCTGGCCACCCGCGCCACGTGCGCGAGCAGCGTGCCGATCTCCGCGGAAATGTCCAGGCGTTCCATCACCAGGATCGGCACCGGTGGCCGCTCCACCGCCTGCTCGGCCGGCAAGGCTTCCTGCGTCTGCAGGTCCAGCGTCTGCCGCAGGCTGGCGTAGGCCTGTTGCAGCGCCTCCAACTCCCGCGCGCTGACGACTGCACGCGCCTTCATCTGCGACAGCGCGGCCTGGTGGCGGGCGAGGCTGTCCTGCACGCTCGCCTGTTGCCCTTGCTCGCGGCGCATGCGGCCGAAGAAGATCCAGGCAAGAACGGTGGCGGTGATCGCCCAGAGCACGACGGCGGGAGTCAGGTAGATCAGGATGCCCATGAAGGCTCCTCGAAACGTTGCATCTCTTGTCGGCGTCGGTTCGACGATCTTGAGCCCGACTGTCGCGATGCGTGACGGCGGTCCGGCTACGCGCCAGTCGGCGCGCGTTTCATTGCGTTTGCGCTCGCTCGAATGCGTGGACCGGCATGCAACGCATCCGGCGCAGATCTGGTCCGTTGCGGGCGGCTGTCGAGCGAGCTCGATGCTACGGAACGGGCTTCGACAGCGCCTTCGACTTCGCGTACAGCGCCTTGGCGATCTCGGCATCGCCCAGCGCAGCGTGGCATTCGGCCAGGCTGTCCCAGGCGTTGCCCGAGTCCGGATACAGCTCGGTATTGAGGGTGAATACCTTCAGCGCCCTGCCTGCACCGAGACTCTCGCGGATGGCGTAGCCGCTGGCATTGATCGCGCGTTCCCGTTCATTGGCGGGGACGCCGTCGCCGTCGCGCAGCCACGCACGCATGGCGTCCGCAGCTGCGGCGCTTGCGTCCATCGCATAGGCGATCAGGCGTTCGGCGAGAACCGCATGCGGGAACTCCTTCGGTGCGACCTGCGCCATCGTGCTTTCCACCAGCGTGCTGGACCAGACATTGCGGGCGCTGCCGTTGGTGAAGTACACGAATACCCAGTAGCCGCTGGCCAGGGTGCCCTTGTAGGCCAGTCTCGCGCGCACGCGGGTGCCGCCATCGTGGCCGACCTGGGTGTAGCCATCGCTGCGGGTGGTATCCCAACCGGTGGAGAAGAAGTTGTTGCCGCCGCCGCTCAGCGTCTGCGGTTGCCACAGTCTTTCCAGGGTTGCCGTGCGCACCAGCTTGCCGTTGGCCAGCGCCTGCAGGAAGCGGTTGATGTCGCCGACGGTGGTCTGCAGATCGGCGTGGCCCCAGCCGTAGTTCGGCCAGGGGTCTTCATCGGCCGGCTGCAGCGTGCCGTCCTTGCCGATGTACGGCACGGCCGCGCGATCCGGCGGGACGCTGGCCAGACCCCACGACGTGCTGCGCATCTTCAGTGGCTGCAGGATGCGTTCGCGTGCGATGGCCGGGTAGGGCTTGCGGTAATGCGCTTCCAGCAGGGCAGTCAGCACCAGGTAGTTGGCCTGCGTGTACTGCGCACGGCTGCCGGGGGCGAACTGCATCGGTGCCGCGCCGGCAACCTTCAGCGCAGCGGCGAGGTCGGGCGCCACGCCGGGGTAGCCCTTGCTCACCCAACGGTCGTCCACACGGGCGTAGTACTCGGCAATGCCGGAACTGTGATTGAGGAAATCGCGCACGTGGATCGCCTGCCACGCGGCCGGCAGGTCCGGCACGTAGCGGCTGGCTGGGGCATCCAGATCCACCTTGCCCTGATCCACCAGTTGCATCACCAGCGTGCTGGTCAACAGCTTGGCCATCGACTGCGCGGCGAAGATGGAATCGACGGTGGCTGGCGCGTGGGTGGCCGGATCGCGTTCGCCGCTGGCGCCCTGGTAGAGCACCTGGCCGTTGTGTGCGACCAGCACCGCCTGACCGGCGATGCCATAGCGTTCGCGGTTGGCCTGCAGTTGGGCGTCCAACTGCGAGGCGAGGTTGAGCGGCGTATCCCGGGCCGACGCAGGCAGGCTGCCAAGCAGGGTGCAGAGCAGTGTGGCAGCAAGGACGCGATACATCGCGGTGATCCGTCAGTGGCGATGGCGCATCATCTTCACGACAGGGGACAGGGTCAAGCGTGTGTAGCCGAGCCTTTGCTCGGCTGCTCTTGCATCAGATACCGTGCACCTGGACACATAGAGCCGAGCATGCTCGGCTCTACAGAAAGCAGGCGGTTGCCGGCCAGTGACCTGCAACCGCCCGGCGGCACGCGATCAGCCCAGAATCCCCGGCAGATCCAGTCCCTTCTCCTTCGCGCATTCCACCGCGATCTCATACCCCGCATCCGCATGGCGCATCACACCCGTCGCGGGGTCGTTCCACAACACGCGCGCGATGCGCTTGGCCGCCGCCTCGCTGCCGTCGCAGACGATGACCATGCCGGCATGCTGGGAGAAGCCCATGCCGACGCCGCCGCCGTGGTGCAGCGAGACCCAGGTGGCGCCGCTGGCGGTGTTGAGCAGGGCGTTGAGCAGCGGCCAGTCGGAGACCGCGTCGGAGCCGTCGGCCATGGCCTCGGTCTCGCGGTTGGGCGAGGCGACGCTGCCGGAATCCAGGTGGTCGCGGCCGATCACCACCGGCGCCTTCAGCTCGCCGCTTGCCACCATTTCATTGAACGCCAGGCCGAGCCGGTCGCGATCGCCCAGGCCGACCCAGCAGATGCGCGCCGGCAGGCCCTGGAACTTGATCTTCTCGGCGGCCATGTCCAGCCAGCGGTGCAGGTGCGGGTTGTCCGGGATCAGTTCCTTGACCTTGGCGTCGGTCTTGGCGATGTCCTCCGGATCGCCGCTCAGCGCCGCCCAGCGGAACGGGCCGATGCCGCGGCAGAACAGCGGGCGGATGTAGGCGGGCACGAAGCCGGGGAAGTCGAAGGCATTCTCGACCCCTTCTTCCAGCGCCATCTGCCGCAGATTGTTGCCGTAGTCCACGGTCGGCACGCCGAGCGCGTGGAAGGCGAGCATGGCGCGGATGTGGTTGGCCATCGAGTCGCGCGCGGCCGCTTCCACTTCCTTCGGTGCGCTCGCGCGCTTTGCGTCCCACTGCTCGACGCTCCAGCCCTGCGGCAGGTAGCCGTTGACCGGGTCGTGCGCGGAGGTCTGGTCGGTCAGCAGGTCCGGCTTGACCCCGCGGACCAGCAGCTCGTCCAGCACGTCGGCGACATTGCCGAGCAGGCCGACCGACAGCGGCTTCTTCGCCGTGCACGATTCCTCGATCAGGCGCAGCGCTTCGTCCAGGTCGTCGGTCCAGGTGTCGAGATAGCCGGTGCGCAGGCGCATGTCGATGCTGCTCTTGCGGCATTCCACCGCCAGGCACGAGGCGCCGGCCATCACCGCGGCCAGCGGCTGTGCGCCGCCCATGCCGCCGAGGCCGCCGGTGAACAGCCACTTGCCGGCCAGGCTGCCGGCGTAGTGCTGGCGGCCCATCTCGACGAAGGTCTCGTAGGTGCCCTGGACGATGCCTTGCGCGCCGATGTAGATCCAGCTGCCGGCGGTCATCTGCCCGTACATGGCCAGACCCTTTTTATCCAACTCGTTGAAGTGGTCCCAGGTGGCCCAGCGCGGCACCAGATTGGAATTGGCGATCAGCACGCGCGGCGCGTCGGCGTGGGTGCGGAACACGCCGACCGGCTTGCCGGACTGCACCAGCAGGGTCTGGTCGTCATCCAGGCGCCTGAGCGCGGCCACGATCGCGTCGAAGGATTCCCAGTCGCGCGCGGCGCGGCCGATGCCGCCGTACACCACCAGTTCCTGCGGGCGCTCGGCCACGTCCGGGTGCAGGTTGTTCATCAGCATGCGCAGCGGCGCTTCGGTCATCCAGCTCTTGCAGGTGAGGGTGCTGCCGGTGGGCGCTTGGATCGTGCGAGTGGGGTCGAGGCGGGTCATGCGGCGCTCCGGGAGTGGGCGAATTCAAGGCAGGACGCGAGCACCTGCTGCAGCGTGCGGCGCAGCGGTGCGGCGTGGTCGGGGTCCAGCGGCGTGGGCCAGCTGTGTTCGTCCACGCACGCGGGTTCGTGCATGTAGCCGCGGCAGGCCAGTTCCATCTGCAGCGTGTGCACGCCGCCGGGAATGTCGCTGTAGTGGCGGGTGATGTAGCCGCCCTTGAAGCGTCCATTGCGCACGTGGCGCATGCCGCTCGCCGCGCATACGGTCTCGACCGCGTCGGTGAGCGCGTTGTCGCAACTGGTGTCGGGCGCACCGGACGCGCCGGCGCTGCCGATGTTGAACTGCGGCAGCTCGCCCGCGAACAGGTGCGGGATGTGCGAGCGGATCGAGTGTGCGTCGTACACCACCACGGTGCCGTGGATCGCGTGCAGGCGGGCGATCTGCGCGGCCAGTGCGGCGTGGTAGGGCGCGAACCAGGTGTCGCGGCGGCGTGCGATCTCCTCCGCATCCGGGCCATGTCCGTCGCGGTACAGCGGCTGGTTGTCGAAGGTGGTCAGCGGGCACAGGCCGGTGGTGTTCTGGCCCGGGTACAGCGAGACGCCGCTCGGGTCGCGGTTGAGATCGATCACCGAGCGCGACACCGCCGAACGCAGCGTGGTGGCGCCCATGTCGCGGGCGAACGCGTACAGCTCATGCACCCACCAGTCGGCATCGCGCCGTGCCAACCAGGGGGAGACGAAGCGATCGGCTAGCGCTTCCGGCAGCTCGGTGCCGGTATGCGGAAAGCTGACGATCAGCGGCGCGTCGCCGCGGTGGAGAGTGAGCCAGTCGGGGAGGGTGGTCATGCAGGGCCTCGCTTTTTTGTAGGAGCGGCTTCAGCCGCGACCGGATGTCACTGGTGACGCCCGGTCGCGGCTGAAGCCGCTCCTACTGGGGTCATGATCCGGACGCTGCATCGGGGAGGGATACGTCGACAGCCGCCGCCAGCGTGCCATCGCGCACCAGCGCCGTGGCGGCCAGCATGTCCGGATGGAAATAGCGGTCGTCCTGCAGCGCCGGCACCTGTGCGCGCAGCAGCGCGCGCGCCGCTTCCAGCGCGGCGCTGGAGGTCAGCGGCGCATGGAAGTCGCAGCCCTGCGCGGCGGCGAGCAGTTCGATGCCGACCACGTTGGCCGCGTTCTCGGCCATCGCCAGCAGCCGTCGCGCGCCGTGCGCGGCCATCGACACGTGGTCTTCCTGGTTGGCCGAGGTCGGGATCGAATCGACGCTGGCCGGATAGGCGCGCTGCTTGTTCTCCGATACCAGTGCCGCGGCGGTGACCTGCGGGATCATGAAGCCGGAGTTGAGCCCGGGCTTCGGAGTCAGGAACGCCGGCAGCCCGGACAGCGCCGGATCCACCAGCATCGCCACGCGGCGTTCGCTGATCGAGCCGATCTCGCACACCGCCAGCGCCAGCATGTCGGCGGCGAAGGCCACCGGCTCGGCATGGAAGTTGCCGCCGGACAGCGCCTCGCCGGTCTCGCTGAACACCAGCGGATTGTCGGACACGCCGTTGGCCTCGATCGCCAGCGTGGTCGCGGCCTGGCGCATCACGTCCAGCGCCGCGCCCATCACCTGCGGCTGGCAGCGCAGGCAGTACGGATCCTGCACGCGCACGTCGTTGTCGCGGTGCGAGTCGCGGATCGCCGAGCCGTGCATCAGCGCGCGCAGCGCGGCGGCGGTGGCGATCTGCCCGTGCTGGCCGCGCAAGGCGTGGATGCGCGGATCGAACGGGGTGTCCGAGCCCTTCGCCGCCTCGGTGGACAGCGCGCCGGCGACCAGCGCGGCATGGAACACGCGCTCGATCTCGAACAGCCCGGCCAACGCGTAGGCGGTAGAGAACTGGGTGCCGTTGAGCAGCGCCAGGCCTTCCTTCGCGCCCAGCGCCAGCGGCTGCAGCCCGGCCTGCGCCAAGGCCTGCGCGGCCGGCAGGCGCTCGCCGCCGACGAAGGCTTCGCCGACGCCGATCATCACCGTGGCCAGATGCGCCAGCGGCGCCAGGTCGCCGGAGGCGCCGACCGAGCCCTGGCACGGCACCACCGGGATCACGTCGTGCTGCAACAGCGCTTCCAGCAGCGCCAGCGTCGCCGGCCGCACGCCGGAGGCACCTTGCGCCAGGCTGGCCAGCTTCAGCGCCAGCATCAGCCGCACCACCGGCACCGGCATCGGCTCGCCGACCCCGGCCGCATGCGACAGCACGATATTGCGCTGCAGGGTGTCCAGGTCCTCGCGCTCGATGCGCACGCTGGCCAGCTTGCCGAAGCCGGTGTTGATGCCATATACCGGCGCGCCCTTGGCGACGATCGCCTCCACCGTCTGCGCGCTGCGCAGCACCGCCTCGGCGCAGCCGGAATTCAGGCGCACGCCGGCGCCGCTGTACACGGCGCGCCACTGCGCCAGGCTCACTGCGCCCGGGCGCAGCACGATCTCGTTGTTCATTGTCCCCTCCAGATGCGCGCATGCAGCGGGTTGAAGCCCATGCGGTAGACCAGTTCGGCCGGTTGTTCGATGTCCCAGATCGCCAGGTCGCACTGCAGCCCGGCGCGCAGCCGGCCGACCTGTTCGTAGCGTCCGAGCGCGCGTGCCGCCTCGCGGGTGAAGCCGGCGATGCATTCGGCCACGCTCATGCGGAACAGCGTCGCCGCCAAATTCATCGCCAGCAGCGGGCTGGTCAGCGGCGAGGTGCCGGGATTGCAGTCGGTGGCCAGCGCGCGCGGCACGCCGGCGGCGCGCAGCGCGGCGATCGGCGGCAGTTGCGTGTCGCGGGTGAAATAGAACGCGCCCGGCAGCAGCACCGCGACCGTGCCGGCGGCGGCCATCGCGGCGACGCCGGCGTCGTCCAGGTACTCGACATGGTCGGCCGAGCGCGCACCGTAGCGCGCCGCCAGCGCCGCGCCGCCCTGGTTGGACAGCTGCTCGGCATGGATCTTCAGCGCCAGGCCATGCCGCTGCGCGGCCTGGAACACCTGCTCGGTCTGCGCCGGGGTGAAGGCCAGGTGCTCGCAGAACACGTCCACCGCATCGGCCAGGCCTTGCGCGGCGACGGCGGGAATCATTTGTTCGCAGACTTCGTCGATGTAGGCCTGCGCCTCGGCGCCGGGCGGCACCGCGTGCGCGCCGAGGAAGGTGGGCGACACCGCGACCGGGCGCAGTTCGCCCAGTCGCCGCGCCACGCGCAGCATGCGCAGTTCGTCGTCCAGGGTCAGTCCGTAGCCCGACTTGATCTCCACCGTGGTCACGCCTTCGGCGAGCAGCGCGTCCAGCCGCGGCAGGCTGGCGGCGAGCAGCGCGGCTTCGTCGGCGGCGCGGGTGGCGCGCACGGTGGCGACGATGCCGCCGCCGGCGCGGGCGATGTCGGCGTAGCTGGCGCCGAGCAGGCGCTGCTCGAACTCGCCGGCGCGGTTGCCGGCGTAGACCAGGTGGGTATGGCAGTCGATCAGGCCCGGGCCGATCCAGCGCCCGCCGCAATCGACGCTATGCAGCGCGGCCAGCGGTGCCGGCAGCGCCGCGGCGGCGCCGGCATAGACGATGCGCCCGTCGCGGCAGGCGACCACGCCGTCGCGGACCAAGCCCAGCCCGCCGTCGTCGGCGTCCAGGGTCATCAGGTGAGCGTTGTGCCAGAGCGTGTCGCAGGGCATGGTCACGGGCGGGCTCGTCGGTTATTTTGTATATACAATATTGTGGTCGACGGAGGGTGTCCAGTGCAGACCCTGGCGCAGCAGCAGGTGGGCGGGAACGAGGCAACCAGCGCTTTCTGGTGCGCGCAGGCGCTGTTGCCGGAAGGCTGGGCGCGCTACGTGCGGATCGAGGTCCGCGGCGGGCGCATCGCCGCGCTGCAGTCCGGCGTGGCCGCGGCGTCCGGCGACCAGACGCTGGCGATCGCGGTGCCCGGGCTGGGCAACCTGCACAGCCACGCCTTCCAGCGCGGCATGGCCGGGCTGACCGAAGTCGGCGGCCGCAGCGGCGACAGTTTCTGGAGCTGGCGCGAGCTGATGTACCGCTTCCTGCAGCGGCTGGACCCGGACAGCATGCAGGCCATCGCCGAACAGGCCTACGTGGAGATGCTCGAGGCCGGCTTCACCCGCGTCGGCGAATTCCATTACCTGCACCACGCCGCCGATGGCCGGCCGTATGCCGACCGCGCGGAGATGGCGCAGCGCCTGGCTGCCGCCGCCGATACCAGCGGCATCGGCCTGACCCTGCTGCCGGTGTTCTATGCGCACGCCGACTTCGGCGGCGCCGCGCCGAATCCGGCGCAGCAGCGGCTGATCCACGACCTGGACGGCTACGCCGAACTGCTCGACGGCAGCCGCCGCGCATTGCGCGGCCTCGACGATGCGGTACTTGGCATCGCCCCGCACAGCCTGCGCGCGGTGACCCCGGACGAACTGGTCGCGCTGCTGCCGCTGTGCGACGGGCCGGTGCACATCCACATCGCCGAGCAGACCCGCGAGGTCGAGGCCTGCCTGGCCTGGAGCGGGCAGCGGCCGGTGCAGTGGCTGCTCGCGCATGCGCCGGTGGATGCGCGCTGGTGCCTGGTGCATGCCACCCACGTCGATGCCGACGAAGTGGGGGCCATCGCCGCCAGCGGCGCGGTGGTCGGCCTGTGCCCGATCACCGAGGCCAATTTGGGCGACGGGCTGTTCCCGATGCGCGCATTCGTCGATGCCGGCGGGCGTTTCGGCGTCGGCTCCGATTCCAACGTGCTGATCGACGCGGCCGAGGAGTTGCGCCTGCTCGAATACGGCCAGCGCCTGCAGCTGCGCGGGCGCAACGTGCTTGCCGGCGACGCCGCGCAATCCAGCGGCCGCTTCCTGTTCCAGTCTGCGGCGCAGGGCGCGGCGCAGGCGCTGGGCGTGACGCAGGGCCTGCAGGTGGGCGCGCCGGCCGATCTGGTCGAACTGGATCCGGCGCATCCGGCACTGTGCGCGCGCAACGGCGACGCCTTGCTCGATAGCTGGATCTTCGCCGCACGGCGCGGCGCGGTGCGTTCGGTCTGGCGCAACGGCCGCGCGCTGGTGCGCGATGGCCGCCATCATCGCCGCGATGCGGTCGCCGCGGCCTATACGCGAGCGCTGACCGCGCTGCTGGAAGCATGATCCGCCATCGTCTGCGGCACGCTGCCGCGCGGCAGCGCCGATGAGCCAGTCCCCGCGCGCGGCGACGCTCAACCACCGTATCCGCAGCGATATCGAAGGCCGCATCCGCAGCGGCGAATGGCCGCCGGGCCATCGCATTCCGTTCGAGCACGAGCTGATGGCGCAGTACGCCTGCTCGCGGATGACGGTCAACAAGGTGCTGGCGATGCTGGCCGACGCCGGCATGATCGAGCGCCGCCGCCGCGCCGGTTCGTTCGTGGCGCGGCCGCATCCGCACATGGAGCAGGTGGCGCTGGAGATCCCCGACATTCCGGTCGAGGTCGCCGCGCGCGGCCATGCCTATCGCTTCGAACTGCTGGAACGGAGCCAGCGTGCGCCGCGCGCCGAACTGCCGCAGGAGGCCGAGGTCGCCGCCGCCGGCACGCTGCTGTCGCTGCACTGCCTGCATTTCGCCGACGGGCGCCCGTTCGCGTTGGAGGAGCGGGTGATCAATCCGGTGGCGGTACCGGAAGCGCTGCAGATGGATTTCGCGGTCGTCGTGCCCGGCAGCTGGCTGCTGCAGCACGTGCCGTGGACCCGCGCCGAGCATCGCATCAGCGCGGTCGGCGCCAACCCCGCGCAGGCGGCGCGGCTGCAGGTGGCGGCCGGCACCGCCTGCCTGCTGATCGACCGCCAGACCTGGCGCGGCGAACAGGCCGTCACCTTCGTGCGCCAGGTGTTCCTCGGCGACACCTACGACCTGGTCGCGCGCTTCTCGCCAGGCGCGCGTTGAGCGCCACGCGGCAGGCGAAAACCGCCGTGTCGCGGGCCGCCGATGCTGCGTTGCCGCACGCTGCGCGCAGCCGCCGTACCCCTGCGTGCGTTTGTCCTGCCTGCCGCACTCTGGCAAGTTAGCGGCCAGGGACGGGGCGAGGGGCCGCGGCCGCAGCACGAGGAATGGTTCGGCATGACGTATTTCGTTACGGGCGCCACCGGTTTCATTGGCCGTTATCTGATGGCCAACCTGATGCGGCGCAAAGGCCTCATCCACGTCCTGGTGCGCAAGGAGTCGCAACGCAAGTTCGATGCGCTGGTGCGCGAGCAGGGCTGGGACGCCAAGCGCCTGGTCGTGTTGCACGGCGACGTCGGCGCCGACTGTTGCGGCCTGGACGAGGCGCAACGCAAGGCGCTGCACGGCAAGGTCAAGCACTTCTTCCATCTTGCCGCGCTGTACGACCTCACCGCCAAGGCCGAGGCGCAGCGCGTGGCCAATCTCGATGGCACCCGCAACGCGCTGGAGCTGGCGGCGCAGATCGGCGCCGGCATCTTCCACCACACCAGCTCGATCGCGGTGGCCGGGCTGTACCCGGGCATCTTCCGCGAGGACATGTTCGAAGAGGCCGAAGGCCTGGACGATCCCTACCTGCGCACCAAGCACGATGCCGAGGCGCTGGTGCGCGCGGAAACCCGGATCAAGTGGCGCATCTATCGCCCCGGCATGGTGGTCGGCGATTCGCGTACCGGCGCGATCGACAAGATCGATGGGCCGTACTACTTCTTCCCGCTGATCAAGAAGCTGCGCCAGCTGCTGCCGCCATGGGCGCCGATGCTGGGCATCGAGGGCGGACGCATCAACCTGGTGCCGGTGGATTTCGTCGCCGATGCGATGGACCATATCGCGCACAAGCCCAAGCTCGACGGCCACACCTTCCACCTCACCGATCCGGAACCGCTGCGCGTGGGCGAGGTGCTCAACGTGTTCTGCCGCGCCGGCCATGCGCCGGAGATGACCTTGCGGGTGGACGCGCGGATGTTCGCGTTCGTGCCGGCGGGCATCCGTGCCGCGGTCGGCGGGCTGCCGCCGATCCGCCGCTTCACCGGCATGCTGCTGCGCGATTTCCGCATCCCGCGCGAGGTGCTGAAGTTCATCACCTATCCCACGCGCTTCGACAGCCGCGAGACCGAGCGCGCGCTGAAGGGCAGCGGCATCGCCGTGCCGCGGCTGGAAGACTACGCCTGGCGCCTGTGGGACCACTGGGAACGGCACCTGGATCCGGACCTGTTCGTGGACCGCACGCTGAAGGGCAAGGTGCGCGGCAAGGTGGTGCTGATCACCGGCGGCTCCTCGGGCATTGGCCTGGCCACCGCGCAGCGCGTGGCCGAAGCCGGCGCCACCACCATCATCGTCGCCCGCGGCGAGCAGGAGCTGTTCGCCGCGCGCGATGCGATGAACGCCAAGGGCGGCAAGGTGTTCGCCTATACCGCCGACCTGTCCGACTTGGCCGGCTGCGATGCGCTGCTCAAGACCGTGCTCGACGCGCATGGCCACGTCGACGTGCTGATCAACAACGCCGGCCGCTCGATCCGCCGCTCGATCGAACTCAGCTACGACCGCTTCCACGATTTCGAGCGCACCATGCAGCTGAACTACTTCGGCAGCCTGCGCCTGATCATGGGTGTGCTGCCGGGCATGACCGGGCGGCGCAAGGGCCACATCATTAACGTCAGCTCGATCGGCGTGCTGGCCAATTCGCCGCGCTTCTCCGCCTACGTGGCCTCCAAGGCGGCGCTGGACGCATGGAGCCGCTGCGCGCAGGGCGAGCTGTCCGGCAAGGGCATCAGCTTCACCACGGTCAACATGCCGCTGGTGAAGACGCCGATGATCGCGCCGACCAAGATGTACGACAGCGTGCCGACGCTGAGCGTGGAGGAAGCCGCCGACCTGATGGTCAAGGCGATCATCGAGCGCCCGAGCCGGGTGGCGACGCGGCTGGGCATCTTCGCCGCGCTGGTCAACGCGGTGGCGCCGAAGGCCTACGAGGTGGTGATGAACACCGCCTTCGAACTGTTCCCGGATTCGGCCGCGGCCAAGGGCGACCGCAAGGCGCTACGCGAGGCCAAGCCCAGCCAGGAGCAGATCGCGTTCGCGGCGTTGATGCGTGGAGTCCATTGGTGATGAGCCGGGATTGGGGATTTGGGATTCGGGATTCGTAAAAGCGGATTTGCCGCGCCGGATGCAAACAGCGGGACGATGGACTCGCAGCTGCCAACGCTCTTGCGAATCCCCAATCCCGAATCCCTAATCCCGGCTCAAAACGTCCTACATTGCCGCCAGCGCACCGGCTCGTCGTGGTCGGGGCGCGGGTTGAGCTGGATGCGCACGGTGCGCAGCGAGGGATAGCGCTCCACTTCCTTGCAGATCCGTGGCCAGACCTGCGCATCGTCGCCGCTGCGGTCGATCACCAGCGTCAGCTGGGTCTGCCAGATGCCGCGGATCACGCCGGGCGTCTTGGCCAGGGCCTTGGACACCGACTGGCGATAGTCGGCTTCGGTGGCGGCGTCGGGCGCTGCGCTGGCCGGTTCGGCCTCGGCCACAGGCACGGTTGCCGGCGCTGTCGCGGCGGCGGGTGGGGTGTTCAGCGCGGGCGGCGCTGCTGCCGGCTTGGGTTGAGCGGGGACGGGGAGCGCCGCGACGGATGTCGCGTCGTTGCTGCGCTGCTGCAGCGCCAGCCCGCCCAGTCCCACCAGCAGGCCCAGGGTCACGGCGGCCAATGCTGCGATCGCGGTATGCCGCTGTGCGCGCCGGCGGCTGGCACCGATCACACCGTCTTCCAATTCGCTGGGCAGGTAGCGCTTGAGCATCGGCCAGATGCGGCGGCCGTCGAGGATCTCCACCGACTGCTTGTCGGCCGCGGCGATGCCATCGCGCTGCACCTTGCCCTCGGTGACCAGGATGCCGCCCTGCGCGCCCATCAGCCGTGCCGCTGCGCCCAGTTCGTTGACCGCGGCCGAGCCGATCCGGTAGGCGCGGCCGTGCTTGCACGACAACAGCCAGCGCGCGTCGCCGCGGGTCATCACGAAATCGCTTTGCGGTTCCTGGGAAACGTCCTCGTCGGCGACCACGTCGTGCAGGTCGCGTTGCTCGCGCATCGCGCGCCGCACCATGCGCGAGAAATCGCGCCAATGCAGTCCGGCCAGGGCATGCAGCCCGGCGGTGGTCTCGTTCTCGCGGCGCCGGACCACCCACAGGTAGAGCGTGGCAGCGAGCCATGCTCCAACTGCCAAGACCGTTGCCGCTATCCAGGAAAACATGCTCGCACCCGCGTAACGCTATTCGATGACGCCAGTTTATCGCCAGCGTGTCACAGCGCCGGCAAGGCGACAGCGGGGAACGGCGGACAGGAGAAGACCCGCCAGTCCGAAGCCGAGAGGGGAGGGGAGCAAACGGTCTTCAGATGGACTGGCGGGTCCGTCCCGATTGTCGGAAAAAATCTGCTGCTTTGCAACAAAGTGTCATTCAGCTGCTGCCGGCGCCGCTGCGCGCTTGCGGCTGGCGCGTTTCGGCGCGGGCGTGGCGCTGGCCACCACCGGACCGGCACGGCGCCGGGCCGGCGCTGCCTGCTTGGCCGGGCGGGATTTGGGCGCGGCGGTCTTTGCCGCCTTCTTGGCTGCTGGTGCCTTGGCCGGCGCCTGGCGTGCGCGGCGGCCGCTGCCCAGGTTACGCAGTTCGGCATTCAAAGCGTCTACGCGATCGACCAGGGTGCCGAGGTCTTCGCGGCTGGGCACTTCCAGTCTGCGCAACGCGCGCTGCACCCGGTCCTCGAACACTTTCTCAAGCCGGTCCCAGGTATCGGCGGCGCGTTCGCGCGCCTGGCCGACCCGGTTCTCCACCACGTCGCGCACCGCCTCGACGCCGCCGCCGGCCAACTTGCGCGTGCTCTGCTCCAGGGTCAGGCCTTCCTTGACCAGGGTTTCGAACAGCTTGCCGCCTTCGGCCTGGGCGCGGCCGAACGCGCCGACCCCGGCCAGCCACACCTGCTGCGCGGATTCGCCCAGGCGCTTGGACAGCTTTTCCGCCTGCGCCTGCAGGCCCTCGTCGGCGGCGGCAGTCTTCTTCTTGCGTGCGGATTTTTTCAGGGTGGCCATGACGGTGCGGTTCCTTCGGCGGTTGGGTGGCTGGATTCGAGACTCACGGCGTTGGTTAGAGTAATCACACCAGCGTCGGCGTCTCAGTCGGCGGAAAGCGGCGGCGCGCGCCGCGTGCGGCGGGTGGCGCGGCGCCGGGCGATGACCTGGTCGACGTCGTCGAGCGCGCGGCGCAGGCGTGCGGTGGCTTCGGTGGTGCGCCCCGGCTGCACGTCCACGCCGTCGATGAAGGTGCGCTTGCGATCGTTGAGGATCTGGTGACGCAGGGCGATGCCATGCGCGGCCAGCATCGGCTCCAGCACTTCGGCGTTGCGGCGCAGGTCGGCCAGGGTGTTGCGATAGGCCATTTGGCAGACGCGGTGGCGCGCGGCATAGCTGAACAGATTGGTGAAGAACAGTTCGCTGTTGTCGGCGTTGGGCTCGAACACCAACTGGTCCACCCGCGGGTATTGCCGCGCGTACTTCTCCAGCCCGACCTGCATGCGCGACTGCAGCAGGGTGCGGAAGGTCTGCGACAGCACCGCCGGCAGGCCGCCGCTGAGCAGCCGCGCACGGTCGATCTGGCCGTTGCGGCGCGGTGCGTGGGTGGCGTCGTACGGCACCAGCGGGTTGATCCCGATCATCAGGTCGATGCCGCGCTCCAGCAGGGTGGAGGCGTGCATCGTGCGCCGCAGCGCGCCGTCGACGTAGTGGCGGCCGTCGATCTCCACCGGCGGATACAGTCCCGGCAGCGCCGCGCTGGCCTGCACCGCCAGCGAGATCGGCACCTGGTCCATGCCCGGTTCGCCGAAACGCACGGTGCGGCCGCTGTCCAGGTCCACCGCGACCACGAACAGGTCGGTGTCCAGCGCGCGGAAATCGTTGCTGCGGCCGCGCCGGCTGAACACGTCCTGCATGAAACGCTCGACCCCGGCGTTGTCGAACAGGCCGCTGGGCACCAGCCCGCCGAAGCGGGTGATCAGGTCCGACCAGCGGGTCTTGCGCGGCTCGGTCAGCAGGTCGTGCCACCAGCCGTAGGCGAGCTTGGGCAGGGTCGCGGCGCGGCGCAGGTATTCGTAGACGTTGGGGCGCAGGAAATCCTCGGGCCGGAAGTGCGCATCGTCGCTGTTGCCGGTGACGAAGATCCGGCAGATCTCCGCGCTGCTGATGCGGTTGGCCAGGCCGGCGGTCAGGAACGCGCCGGAACTGACGCCGACGTAGCAATCCAGCCGGGTCAGGTCGAGCCCATCCAGGGCCTCGTCCAGCGCGCGCAGAGCGCCGAGTCCGTACATGCCGCCGATCGGGCCGCCGCCGGCGATGGCCAGGCCGATACGGCCGTGGGAACGGGGGCGTGGCGAGGCGCTGTGGAGGGAAAGCATGCGCGGTCCGCGAAGGGCGTTGGCCGGAGTGTAGCCGAGCGGCATGATGCTTGCGGTCACGCCCGGCGACCAGCATCATCGGCGCCCATGGCGCGCAGCAATCCCGTCCTGGAACGACTCGGCCGCCGACTGGCGTGGCATCAGGCCGTGCACGATCCGGCGCACGAGCCGCGCAATGCGCTGCGCTGGCTGCAGGAACTGCGGCGCTGGCAGACGCAGCGGCTGGAGCGCAGCTTCGAGCACTTCCTGGAGGACCCGCAGCGGCGCCCGGCGGCGATGTTCTTCCTGACCGACGTCTATGGCGACCGCGATTTCAGCCGGCGCGATGCCGACATCGTCAAGGTGCTGCCGATGATGCAGCGGCTGATGCCGGCCACGCTGCTGGACACGGTCGCCGACGGCATCGAGCTGGGCGTGCTGACCCATGCGCTGGACCTGCGCATGGCCGAGGCGCTGCAGGCGCTGGCGCCGCGCCGCAAGCGCCTGGACGACGAGCTGTACGCCGAGGCTTATCGGCACACCGGCCTGCGCCGCCTGCGCCTGCATCAGATCGACCTGATCGCCAGCGTCGGCCTGGGCCTGGCCGCCGCGGTGCACACCCCGGGCGTACGCATGCTGCTGCGCTTCGCCCGCGGCCCGGCCAAGGCGGCGGGGCTGTCGGAGCTGCAGGGGTTCCTGGAACGCGGTTTCGACGCGTTCTCCAAACTCGGCGATGCCGAAGGTTTCATCGGCGACATCGAGACCACCGAGCGCGAAGTCTCGCGGCGCCTGTTCGCCGGACACCCGCAGCCGTTCGCCTTCGACTGAGCGGGCCGCGGCTGTTCCTTCTCCCGCCGGGAGAAGGTGGCGCGCAGCGCACCCAAACTCTGCGAGACGCTTTCGCGCCGTACCCTCACCCCAACCCCTCTCCCGGTGGGAGAGGGGCTATGGCTGTTCCCTTCTCCCGTCGGGAGAAGGTGCCCCGCAGGGGCGGATGAGGGTACGGGCGCGGCCTCGCGCACCCAACTCCACGAGTCGCTGCGCGCCGTACCCTCACCCAAACCCTTCTCCCGAGGGGAGAGGGGTTATTGCTGCTCAGGCCAGCTTTTCCGCCAGTACGCGGCGGATCTCGCTTTCCACCGTGCCCTTCAGTGCCGACAGCAGGAAGCCCAGTTCGGCGGTGACGTGCACCTGCTTGGGCAGCAGTTCGATGCGCCCGTCCACGCCGGAGCGCGAGAACAGCAGCGCATCGCCGTCCCAGCGCGATTCCAGGTCGAAACGTTCGGACAGTTTCTTGGCGGCGTCTTCGATCGCCTTGCGCGCCTGTGCGGGGGTCTTGCCGTGGTCGTGGCGGATGTCGATGCTGGACATGCTGGCTCCTGTGCGGGCGTGCGGCCCGCGGAAAAGATCAGGCATTGTGCGTATGCGCGGAGTGTTGTCCAGCCGCGGCGCGCTTCTTCAAGCGCGGGCAACCTGCTAGGCTCCCCGCCGTGCCCGACCTGCAAGTCCATTTCAGCAACCGCCAGCAACCCGACCGGCCCCTGCGCGCGGGCGTGCACCGCATCGTGCGGCAGGCGTCCGGGCATGTGCGCGTGGTCGAGGATACCCAGGGCGCCTTGCTGCTGGCGCAGTTCTGCCTGGACCGGCGCGGGCTGTGGCTGCAGGTGGCCAACGGCGCCCGCGGCATCCACGTGAACGGGCGTCCGGTGCGGCGCATGGCGCTGCTGCGCGCCGGCGATGCGGTCTATGCCGACGGTGTGGAAATGCTGGTGCTGGGCGTGTGCGAGCCGCTGCAGCGCCTGCCAGATGTGGCGGAAGGCGAGGGCGACGATCCGCGGCTGGTGCTGCGCGGCGTCGGCGGCCAGCACCATGGCCGCAGCTACACCCTGGACCGGGTGCGCAGCATCGGCCGCCTGCGCGACTGCGACATCTGCATCGACGACCCCGCCTTCGCCGAACGCCACGCGCGGCTGGAGCGGCATGGCGAACGCGTGCTGCTGCGCGGGCTCGGCGATGCGCAGACCCAGGTCAACGGCCATGCGGTACGCGATTGCTGGCTGCAGCCTGGCGACCAGCTGGTGTTCGACACGCAGCACCGCTTCGTGCTGGAAGTGCCGCAGGCCGCGCCCGGCGAGCCGCTGAAGCACGATCCGGCCAGCGTCCCGCTCGCCGCCGCAGCGGAGCCCGCACCGCGCCCGGCCACCGCGCTGCGCTGGCCGTGGCTGCTGCTCAGCGCCTTGCTGCTGGCGGCCGCGCTCAGCGGGCTGCTGTGGTTCGGCGCGCGCTGAGCGCCCGCCAGCCGCGCCAGCCCAGCAGCAACGCCAGGATCGCCGCGTACAGCAGCGGTTCGCGGATGTCCGATTTCACCAGCCACCAGAAGTGCAGCACCGCCAGCACGCCGATCGCGTAGATCGCCTTGTGCAGCTTGCCCCAGTTGCGCTTGAGCCGGCGCATCCAGCCCTGGGTGGAGGTGACCGCCAGCGGGATCAGCAGCAGCCAGGCGATGAAGCCGACGGTGATGTAGGGACGTTTGACGATGTCCTCGAAGATCTGCGTCCAGTAGCCGCGCAGATCCAGGCCCAGGTACATGCCCAGGTGCACGCAGGCGTAGAAGAACGCGTACAGCCCGAGCATGCGCCGGAACCGCAGCAGCACCGATTGCCCGCTCAGCTGCCGCAGCGGGGTGATCGCCAGCGTCAGCAACAGCAGGCGCAACGCCCACAGCCCGGTGCGGTGCTCGATCTCGGCCACCGGATCGGCGCCGAGCGCATCGCTGCCGCTCTGCCACACCTGCCAGAACTGCCAACCCAGATAGGCCAACGGCGCCAGCGCGAGCGCATGCACCAGCGTCTTGACCGCGATCAACGAAGCGGATGTCTTAGCCATGCGGTCTCGGTAGGTTAGCAGCGGCGAGGCAGATCGGACGCGAGTTCGAAGGCCGCACAGCAGCCGTGCGCTCCCAATCCCGAATCCCGAATCTCCAATCCCGGCTCAATACCATTTCTTCAGATCCATCCCCGCATACATCCCCGCGACCTGCTCGGCATAGCCGTTGAACGGGCGGGTCGGGATGCGTTCGGCGAACAGCTTGCTGGCCTTGCCGGCGATGCGGCGTTCGGTCTTCTGGCTCCAGCGCGGATGGTCCACCGCCGGATTGACGTTGGAGAAGAAGCCGTACTCGGAGGCCTGCAGCTCGTGCCAGGCGGTTTCCGGCATGCGCTCGACGAAGCGGATCTCGACGATCGACTTGATGCTCTTGAAGCCGTATTTCCACGGCACCACCAGCCGCAGCGGCGCGCCGTTCTGCTGCGGCAGCGGCTTGCCGTACAGGCCGGTGGCGAGCAAGGTCAACGGGTTCATCGCCTCGTCGATGCGCAGGCCTTCCTTGTACGGCCAGTCGATCGAGCGGTAGCGGATGCCGGGCATCTGCTGCGGATCGGCCAGCGTGGTGAAGGCGACGTACTTGGCCTTGGAGGTCGGTGCGAAGCGCTTGAGCACCGCGGCCAGCGGTACCCCCAGCCACGGGATCACCATCGACCAGCCTTCGACGCAGCGCAGTCGGTAGATGCGTTCCTCCGGCGTGTTGCCCTTGAGCAGGTCGTCCAGCGCCAGCGTGCCGGGCTTATCGCATTCGCCGGACACCTTCACCGACCATGGCGCGGTGCGCAGGGTCTTGGCCGCCTTCGATGGATCGGTCTTGTCGGTGCCGAATTCGTAGAAGTTGTTGTAGCTGGTCACGTCCTCGTAGCGGGTCAGTTCTTCGCTGGTGCGAAAACCGCTGCGCGCCTGTTCCGGCGTCACCACGGTCTTCGGCGGGGCCGGCGGCTCGGCCTCGGCGCAGCCGACCAGGCCCATCGCCGGCGCCAGCGCCAGGGCCTGCAGCAGGCGCCGCCGGTCGCGGTAGACCGCCTCGTCGGTGATCTCGCGGCTGGGAATGTTGAGTGCATCGCGCAATGACATGGCTGACTCCTGGGGGGCGGGCGACCGCTGGCGGCTTCTTGGCAAAGACTACGCTTGCGCCGGGCCAATGGATGCAAATGCAACCTAAATTGCCCGGGCCGCAAGCTGGTGCGCTGCGGCATACTAGGCGTCTTGTCCGATAGGTGCCCCATGACACGCGCGTTCAATTTCAGTGCCGGCCCCGCTGCATTGCCGGAATCGGTCCTGCGCCAGGCGCAGGCGGAGATGTTGGAGTGGAACGGCGTGGGCGCCTCGATCGTGGAGTTGAGCCACCGCGGCGCCGAGTTCATGGCGGTGGCGGCCGAGGCCGAAGCCGACCTGCGGCGCCTGATCGGCATCTCCGACGACTACGCGGTGCTGTTCCTGTCCGGCGGCGCCACCACCCAGCAGGCGCTGCTGGCGCTGAATTTCGCCGCGCCCGGGCAGACCGTGGACTACGTGGTGACCGGGCACTGGGGCAAGACCGCGATCAAGCAGGTCGCCCCGTACGCCAACGTGCATGTCGCCGCCAGCAGCGAGGCCGGCGGCTTCCATGACATCCCGCCGCGCGCGAGCTGGCAGCTCAGCGCCGATGCCGCCTACGTGCACATCACCGCCAACGAGACCATCCACGGCGTGGAGTTCCGCGACGCGCCGGACGTGGGCGCGGTGCCGCTGTTCGCCGACTTCAGTTCCAGCATCGCCGCCGAGCCGATCGACGTGTCCAAGTACGCGGTGATCTACGCCGGCGCGCAGAAGAACCTGGGGCCGGTCGGGGTGGCGGTGGTCATCATCCGCAAGGACCTGCTGCAGCGCAGCGGCCAGCCGCGCGCCGACATCTTCGACTACCGCTCGCACGCCGCGCGCGATTCCATGCTCAACACGCCGCCGACCTGGAACTGGTACCTGGCCGGGCTGGTGTTCAAGTGGATGCTGGCCGAGGGCGGGGTGGAAGAGTTCGCGCGCCGCAACCAGGCCAAGTCGGCACTGGTGTACGCGGCGATCGACGGCTCCGGCGGCTTCTATCGCAACGCCGTGGTGGCAGATGCGCGCTCGCGGATGAACATCCCGTTCTTCCTGCCGGACGAGACCCTCACCGCGCGCTTCGTCGCCGAATCCAAGGCCGCCGGATTGCTGGCGCTGAAGGGCCACAAGGCGGTCGGCGGCATCCGCGCCTCGCTGTACAACGCGATGCCGGTGGCCGGCGCGCAGGCGCTGGTCGCCTTCATGCGCGACTTCCAGCAACGCAACGGCTGAGTCATCCCCACTGTAGGAGCAGCTTCAGCCGCGACCGGATCGCCCGCAGCACTCCGGAACATCGAGGAACCACGATCCATGGCCGCAAAGCCGAACAAATCCCGAACCGCAGACGCCGAATCGAGCAAGCCGGTCAAGACCAAGCCGGCCGAGCCGAAATCGACCGCCATCGCCAAGCCCGCGGCCGCGGCGCCGGCGCTGGCCGACGTGCGCGCCAAGATCGACCAGATCGACCGCACCATCCAGGCGCTGATCGCCGAGCGCGCGCAGTTCGCGCATCAGGTCGGCAAGGCCAAGGGCAAGCTCGCCGCGGCGGTGGACTACTACCGCCCCGAGCGCGAGGCACAGGTGCTGCGCATGGTGGTGGACCGCAACCAGGGCCCGCTCAGCGACGAAGTGCTGGTGCACGTGTTTCGCGAGATCATGTCTGCCTGCCTGGCGCAGCAGGAGCCGCTGAAGATCGGCTATCTCGGCCCGGAAGGCACCTTCAGCCAGCAGGCGGTGCTCAAGCATTTCGGCCGCTCGGCGGTGGGCCTGCCGATGGCGACGATCGAGGAAGTGTTCCAGGAAGTGGAGAGCGGCAACGCCGATTTCGGCGTGGTGCCGGTCGAGAATTCCGGGCAGGGTACGATCCAGGTCACGCTGGACATGTTCCTGACCTCGAACCTGAAGATCTGCGGCGAGACCGAGCTGCGCGTGCACCAGTATCTGCTGTCGCGCACCGGCCGGCTCGATGCGATCGAGCGCATCTATGCGCATCCGCAGTCGTTCGCGCAGACCGCTGGCTGGCTGCGCGCGCATCTGCCGAAGGTGGAAAAGATCCCGGTGTCGAGCAATGCGGAGGGCGCGCGGCGCGCGCGCAATGCGGAGGATGCGGCGGCGATCGGCGGGGAGAGTGCGGCGCATGTGTACGCGCTGAAGAAGGTGATCATGAAGTCGATCGAGGACGACGACGACAATACGACGCGCTTTCTGGTGATCGGCCGGCAGATCTTTCCGCCGTCGGGGCACGATCGCACGTCGGTGTTGGTGTTCATCCACGACAAGCCGGGTGCGCTGTTCGATGTGCTCAGTCCGTTCGCGCGGCATGGGATCAGCATGAACCGGATCGAGTCGCGGCCTTCGCATCAGGCGAAGTGGGAGTATGGGTTCTTCATCGATCTGGCCGGGCATGTGGAGGACGAGTCGATGAAGCAGGCGCTGGCGGAGTTGAAGGCGCATTCGGCGCAGATCAAGGTGTTGGGGTCTTATCCTGTGGCGGTGCCTTGATCGTTCTGATGCAGCTGGCGTAGCTGCAGAACCGAAGCAAGGGCAATAGCAAGAGCTTTCGCGCGTTGCGCGACTTACTTTTCTTTGTACGGCCAAAGAAAAGTAAGCAAAAGAAAGGCCGCCCCAGTCGGGTCGCCCCGCGCTGCGCGCGGGGTCCGCGAGCAACCTGGGATTTTTCGATGGCACATCCATGTGCCAGCGAAAAACGACGCGCATCCTGCGCGCCGCCCCTGCGGGGTTGTTCCCAGGCTGCTCGCCGACCCTCAATGGGGACCCCTGAAGAGCAAACGGCAACAGCTGCAGCAACGGCAACGTCAAAATCAACGGCAGTAGCAAGATCAACAGCGAGGCCCGCTTGCGGGTGACGACGGCAATCTCAGGAACGGTGATGAGCAACGAGCAGTACTGGATCGCGACGAAGGGCTCTGCTTTGCAGGGGACGTTGAATGTGCCGGGCGATAAGTCGGTCTCGCATCGGGCGGTGATGTTCGCGGCGCTGGCCGATGGGGTGTCGCATATCGATGGGTTCCTGGAGGGCGAGGACACGCGCTCGACCGCGGCGATCTTCGCCAGGCTCGGGGTCAGGATCGAGACGCCGTCGCCGTCGCAGCGGATCGTCCACGGGGTCGGCGTCGATGGCTTGCAGGCGCCGCAGGGCGAACTGGATTGCGGCAATGCCGGCACCGGGATGCGGCTGCTCGCCGGCTTACTGGCCGCGCAGCCGTTCGATAGTGTGCTGGTCGGCGACGCGTCGCTTTCGAAGCGGCCGATGCGCCGGGTGACCGAGCCGTTGGCGCTGATGGGCGCGCGCATCGATACCGATGCCAACGGCGTGCCGCCGCTGCGTATCCATGGCGGGCAGCCTTTGCATGGCATCGAGTTCGTCTCTCCCGTAGCCAGCGCCCAGGTCAAGTCGGCGGTGCTGTTGGCCGGGCTGTATGCCGATGGCGTCACTTCGGTGCAGGAACCGCATCCGACCCGCGACTACACCGAGCGCATGCTGTCCGCGTTCGGCGTGGAGATCGCGTTCGAACCCGGCCACGCGCGCCTGCGCGGCGGCCAGCGGCTGCGCGCCACCGACATCGCGGTGCCGGCCGATTTCTCCTCGGCAGCGTTCTTCATCGTCGCCGCCAGCATCGTTCCCGGTTCGGACATCACCCTGCGCGCGGTCGGCCTCAATCCGCGCCGCACCGGCCTGCTCGCGGCGCTGCGGCTGATGGGCGCGGACATCGTCGAGCACAATCACAGCGAACATGGCGGCGAGCCGGTGGCCGACTTGCGCGTGCGCTACGCGCCGCTGCGCGGGGCACAGATTCCCGAAGCGGTGGTGCCGGACATGATCGACGAGTTCCCGGCGCTGTTCGTCGCCGCGGCCGCCGCGCAGGGCCAGACCTTGGTCACCGGCGCGGCCGAGCTGCGGGTCAAGGAATCCGACCGCTTGGCCGCGATGGCCACCGGCCTGCGTAGCCTGGGCATCGTGGTGGACGAGACGCCCGACGGCGCCACGATCCATGGCGGTCCGCTGGGTGGCGGGGTGATCGAAAGCCATGGCGACCATCGCATCGCGATGGCGTTCGCCATTGCCGGCCAGCTGGCCGATGGCGAGGTGCGGATCAACGATGTGGCCAACGTGGCGACCTCGTTCCCGGGCTTCGACACGCTGGCGCGCAATGCCGGATTCGGGTTGGTCGCTAGCGAGTGAAAAATGGCCGCGGCCTGCAGAGCGCAGGCCGCGGCGCGTAAATCTCACGGAATCGATTGCCAGGCGAATGGCGAAACTAGTGAGTGCGCGGCTACGGAGCGCGCGGCGGATCGTTGGCGGGCGTCGCCGGGGCCGGGGTATTGGCGGGGACCTGGTCTGCGCGATCGCGGCTCAGCCACCAGCCGCCGGCCGTCAGTACCAGCGCGACCACAATGATCCATGCCCAAGGTGAGCCGCGATGGGCATGCGAACGTACCCCGGCATCGGTTTCCCGCGAGCGCGAGTACAACTCCTGGGTATCGTGCGGTCTCGACATAGTCGTGCTCCTGCGTCTTGAGGACGCGACCAGTCTTGCCTCGATCCTGTTCAGGATGTGTCAGCCACCTGTGAACGCGCGGCGCGCGCCACAAGCTTGGTTCAGCTTACTGAGTCGGCTTGAAATCGAACGGAATCTCGAGGCTGCCGGCGACCGCCTGACCCTTCTGCTGCGCCGGGCGGAAGCGCCAACGGCGCACGGCTTCCATCGCCGCGCGATCCAGTTCGCGCGAACCGCTGCGCTTGACCAGGGCTACGCCACCGGGGGTGCCGCTGGCGTCCACCTCTACCCGCACCACCACCGTACCGCTGTCGCCACGGCGCAAGGCCGCCGACGGATAGCGCGGCGGCGGTTGCCCTTCCAGCGGCACCGGACGATCGCCCGGCGCCAGCGCGGTGCCGTTCGTCCCCGCAGCAGCGCCTTCGGTGCCGCCCGGCACCGGCGCCATCGCATCGGCGGGAGGCGGGGCAGGCGGCGCGGTCTCGACCAGTTTCGGCGCATCTTCCGCTGCCGGCGGCTTGGCCTGCGGCATGTCGCTGGCGCCGCTGCCGGCGGGCAGGGGTTCGGGCAGCGGCTTGATCTCCGCCGCATCCTGCTGCACCTGCGCCGGCTGCGGCTTGTAGAAGTCGTTGTCCTTGCGCCCGACCAGCCATACCGCCAGGAACAGCAGCAACCCTGCGCAGAAGGCGATGCCGACGATCACGAGGAGGCGGCGCGGCACGCGCAGCACGATGCCGGTGTTGGAGGACGGAGGCGACGTGGACATGGGACTCACCGTAGGGAACCGCTGGATTCTGGCATAGCCGCGGTTAATCGGGTGCGCAGCGGGGCGCGGCCTCCTTAGTTTCGGCAAAAGCGCGGCCGACAGGCGATAATGCGCGGCTCCGATCCATCCACGTGCCGCGCCCATGCTCGATCCCGTCCTGCTCCGCCAACAGCCCGCCGACCTCGCCGAGCGCCTGCGCACCAGCCGCGGCTATGCGCTGGACGTGGCCGTCCTGGAAGCCCTGGAGGCCGACCGCAAGCGCATCCAGGTGCGGACCCAGGAACTGCAGAGCCTGCGCAACAGCCGTTCCAAGGCGATCGGCCAGGCCAAGGCCAAGGGCGAGGACGTGGCCGCACTGATGGCCGAAGTCGCCGGATTCGGCGACGAACTGAAGGCCTCCGAACAGCGCCTGGACGAGATCCGCGCGCAGTTGGACACGCTGGCGCTGGAGATTCCCAACCTGCCGCAGGCCGACGTGCCGGCCGGCAAGGACGAGGCCGACAACGTCGAGGTACAGCGCTGGGGCACGCCGCGCACCTTCGATTTCGAAGTCAAGGATCATGTGGAACTGGGCGCGCGCCACGCCTGGCTGGACGGCGAGACCGCGGCCAAGCTGTCGGGCGCGCGTTTCACTGTGCTGCGCGGACCGATCGCGCGCCTGCACCGCGCGCTGGCGCAGTTCATGCTCGACCTGCATACCGGTCCGCACGAATACCAGGAAACCAACGTGCCGGTGATCGTCAACGCCGACAGCCTGTACGGCACCGGCCAGTTGCCCAAGTTCGAAGAGGACATGTTCGCCACCCAGTTAGGCGAGCAGAAGCGCTACCTGATCTCCACCTCGGAAATCTCGCTGACCAACCTGGTCCGCGACGAGATCGTCGAGGCCGAACGCCTGCCGCTGCGCATGACCGCGCACTCGCTGTGCTTCCGCTCCGAGGCCGGCAGCGGCGGCCGCGACACCCGCGGCATGATCCGCCAGCACCAGTTCGAGAAGGTGGAACTGGTCAGCATCTGTCGCCCCGAGGACAGCGCCGCCGAGCACGAGCGCATGACCCGCTGCGCCGAGGTGGTGCTGGAGACGCTGGGGCTGCCGTACCGCAAGGTGCTG
The DNA here is from genome assembly GCF_014236855.1 of Xanthomonas sp. SI. NCBI lineage: Bacteria > Pseudomonadati > Pseudomonadota > Gammaproteobacteria > Lysobacterales > Lysobacteraceae > Xanthomonas > Xanthomonas sp. SI. The sequence continues at coordinate 3,111,419 of NZ_CP051261.1, read as the reverse complement.
CTGTGCACCGGCGACATGGGCTTCGCCGCGACCAAGACCTACGACCTGGAAGTCTGGCTACCGTCGCAGCAGACCTACCGCGAGATTTCCTCGTGCTCCAACTGCGGCGACTTCCAGGCGCGGCGCATGCAGGCGCGCTGGCGCAATCCCGCCACCGGCAAGCCGGAACTGCTGCACACGCTCAACGGCTCCGGCACCGCGGTCGGCCGCGCGATGATCGCGGTGATGGAGAACTACCAGAACGCTGACGGCTCGATCGACGTGCCCGACGCGCTGCGTCCGTACATGGGCGGTATCGACCGCATCGGTTGAGCCGCAGGCCCTGCGCACGCTGCGCAGCGGCCGGTCTTGCAGCAAAGTATCCGGCGGTATCTGTGGGAGCGACTTCAGTCGCGACGGGCATTACCGAGAAAGCCTGTCGCGGCTGAAGTCGCTCCCACAGTCGTTGCCAGTTGACGAAAACCGCTTCGGCTCGGCATCCCGTGCTCGGCCGCTGCGCCGATGCCGTGGCTGCGCATTAGCTCATCCCCAGGCTAGATTTCCATCCGACCTGCCATCTCCGGCACTTCGATCGTCTGCGTCCGGGGCCAGGCGCGTTCGATCGTATCGGCGCACCGGCAACCAAGACGCCGTTGCCGCTCCATGCTTGAATCGCTGCGAACGGACCTAGCAGCCAAAGAACAGGCCGGGGCAGGGCACTCACGCGATCGCGCTGTCGCGAAGCGGGAGGCCGCTGCGTCGTTGCTGCCGGAACGGGCCCACGGCTGCGCCTGCGAACGTGCCATGCCAGTCCGGTCCGATTGCACAGCCTTGATCGTTGTGGGAGTAGAATGACCCCAACGCGATTTCATCCATCGTTCTAAATATCGAAAGAACATGCACGATCTCAACGACCTGTACTACTTCGCGATGGTGGTCGATCACGGCGGTTTCGCCGCCGCCGAGCGCGCCCTGGGCATTCCCAAGTCGCGCCTGAGCCGCCGCATCAGCCAACTGGAAACCGATCTGGGCGTGCGCCTGCTGCAGCGCTCCACACGCCGCTTCGCGGTCACCGACCTGGGCATGAGCGTGCATCGCCACGCGCAGACGATGCTGGCCGAGGCGCAGGCCGCGCGCGAGGTGGTGGACCGGCTCAGCGCCGAGCCACGCGGCCTGGTGCGGGTCAGCGTGCCGGTGTCGCTGGCGCAGATGCAGCTGCCCAAGCTGCTGCCGATGTTCCTCGACCAATACCCGAAAGTGCGCCTGCAGCTGAACATCAGCAACCGCCGCGTGGACATCATCAACGAAGGCTACGATGTCGCGCTGCGCGTGCGCTCGCGCCTGGACGACGACGGCAGCCTGGTGATGCGCAGCTTCGGCCAGGTGCAGGAACTGCTGGTCGCCAGTCCCAAGTACCTTGACCGCGCCGGCCGTCCGAAGGATCCGGAAGAACTGGCTTCGCACGTGACCTTGAGCATCAGCGAGGACGAGGCAAGGCAGCGCTGGGAACTGCACGGACCGGCCGGCGAAGTGCGCCGCGTCGACCTGCAGCCACGCGTGGCCGGCTTCGACTTCCCGCTGTTGCAGTCGATGGTCAAGGACGGCTTCGGCATCACCCTGCTGCCGGAAACGGTCTGCGCCGACGCCGTGCGCAACGGCGAACTGGAAGTGGTGCTGCCGGAATGGTCGCTGCCGCAGGGCATCTGCCACGCCGTGTTCGCCTCGCGCCGCGGCCTGCTGCCGGCGGTACGCGTGTTCATCGACTTCCTCGCCGAGCACCTGCCGCGCCAGATCGAGGCCTCGCGCCTGGACTGCAGCGGCTGCCCGGAACGGATCAAGGTCAAGCATTCGACCCTGGGCGCGATGGCGGTCGAGGCCGGCTGAGCAAAACCGGCGCGGCCGTGCGAAAATGCGCGGCCGCACGCTGGCGCAGCATCGCGATGTCTTTGGCGATGCGGCCGCCAACGTTGCACGATGATGTTGCGGCTGAAAGAGCAGGGCACGGGCACTATCCTGCATGCGTTCGTCCAGCGTGACGCAGTCTGGTTGCAATCGGAGAGATGGCCGAGCGGTTTAAGGCACCGGTCTTGAAAACCGGCGAAGGGTCAAACCTTCCGTGGGTTCGAATCCCACTCTCTCCGCCAATAATAATCTATAAGTAATTGATTTATAAAGAAAAACGGCCAGATTAATCTGGCCGTTTCCGTGTCTGTTTCCGTGTTTTATTGGACGGGTGTTACGGAGTCCACCCACGCTTCAACCTCGGCGCGCCGCCAGCTGACCCGCCCGCCTCGCCGCACAGGCAGGGGGAAGCGCCCAGCCGCCATTGCGCGGTAGAGCGCGCCGACGGACAGGCCGGTACGCTGGATGACCTCAGGCAGCTTCACGGGCGGTGACCTGAGCTTGGCACAGGGCGAGACGCGGCTCGCCAGCTGTGATGTTGCGGACCTGACGCTCGGTAATGTCGTGCATCCATGCCACCCAGCGAGCGCTTAGCGTGGAGTTGCGCCAGTAGTCACGGACGCTGGCATCACGTACCCGGTTTACAAGGGCAGCGCACGCCCCAAAGCGCAGTTCGCTGCCACCCAGGGCATGAACCAGCGCGCGTGCTGATTCTTCGCCGACAATGCTCGACAGGCGGTCGAAATTTCGCCCGCGCGGCGAAGCAGGTATGTACACGCGTCCGTGGCGGCCGTTGCGCTTGCCATCCGCGCAACGGTCCCTGCTATGGAAAACCTCGCCAGCAAGCAGCAGCGCCAGGTGGCGGCCGATCACGGTCGCTACCTCCCGGACTGATTGCGGAAGAAGAAATTCCGATGCCGGCTCAATCATGCCGAGCCGTCCACGGCGAGCGAAAACGTCACCGTGGTGACGCCGACCGAACCGGAAGATACCCGCTTGATTCGGATCGTGATCGACGTGACCGAGTCGCGCGAACCGGCACTACTGCCATACGGGCCGAGCGCCGCAGTGATTGCACGTGCGGTTGTCAGCGCCTGGTATGCAGATGCTTCGTTCGTGATGGTCGCTGCTGTGCCTGAAGCGGCTGTGGCTTCGAACTGAATCTGAAAGTCGCTTGCGCTACTCCCAGATGGAAGCCACGATCCTGTAGTGACGGCGCCGTTGCCGCCGTGGCTGCGCACCGGGGTCACCGCGAAGGTGCCATCCGGATTTGCGCGGAAAGTGATTGCGCAGCTGCCTGTTGCCAGGTTCGGAACTGTCTCGCCAATTGAGAAGTTCTGCCCGTTGATCGGCAGCGATCCGACACCCGCGCCCTTCGGTAACCATAGGTTTGACACGTCAGACCCGTTGTAGCGGTAGCCGACATCGGGGCGCTTTGCGCTGCTGCCGAGCGCCGCGTACCGAAGCGGAACGCCCCCGGATCGCGCGCTAGGGACGGCGGTGCCACTAGTCCCGGCTTCGAACAGGTCGTCGAAGTCCACTCCACCGCTGCGATATCCGGAGGCCATTAGCGAACCTCCCTCAACGCGGCAAGAGACAGTTGACCGATGCTCACGGTTCCAGGCTTCCGCCGAACGCGCAGTTTCGCCTGTGCGGCAGATGGTTTCCGGGGAGCTGGCTGGGATAAGCCAAGCGCCTTGCGCACAGGACCGGTGACCGCTTCCGCCAATCGGGCCAGTTCATCGACAAGCGCACCAGCAGCTTTAGCTGTGATATCGGGATTCGCCTTTCGGACGCGGAGTAGCGCACGGTTTGGCGAGAACGTCCAAGCCTTCCGGCCGATGCCGATCACGACAGCACGGACCTTACCGCGTGGTTGTAGCTGGGCTACGACGATGTAGTTCACCGGGCACCCCACATACGCAGTTCCCACGCCAGATTCATTGCCGCCCAAGCGATATAGACGATCATCGTGCGGCCTCCGCGTCGTGAGCGTCGAAGCGCCAGTCGTTGACCCAACCACGCGGGCGATGGCTCTGCTGGTCGTCGCCACGCGACGGCCGCAGCAACGCGGCGTGCACACGTGCATCGATATGCGCCAGCACGCGCTGGACTTCGGACTTGGGAAGTTCGGGCCACGCAGCGCGAATGCGGCGCTCCATTTCGGCGCGCGCTTCGGTGTCCTGGCGCCACATCAAGGAGGCATTGCCGCCCAGGTGGAAAGCGACACGCGGACCCTCTTCATCGTCGGCCAAGCGGGACACGGTTGCGCCGGCTATTGCACTGTGCGCGAACGCTGCCACGCTGCGTGCATCAACCTCGCCGCCGCCCAGGAAGGCGCGGCGGGCCGCGTCCAGGCGCTGAAGCAAAGTGCGGCTCATGCCGCCACCCGCCAGAACTGCGCCGGGTCAGGCACCAGGCCCACGGCCGACGTGAATACGCTGACCTGCATGTCACCGGCAAGACCAACTTTTTCGGCGGAAACATGGACCTCGCGGTCGAAAAGCACACCGCAATTCCGGAAGTCGCCTGCGAACGTCTCTGCGCCGGCATCGCTGAGTTCGGCGGGCACGCCGGACGCGCGCAGTACGCCGTCGGCACCGACCGCCGCACCAGTTGCCGCGGTGCCAACCACTGCGCGGAGGTCGCCGAACGTAGCGCCTGCGGAGGCAGCGGCGGGGAGGCTGAAGCTGCCGAGGTTCGCTGCTGCCAGCGCGCGCATGATCGCCTGATCGGCGACGCGGCCGAGGCCTGCAACGATGGCGGCTCCCAGAATTTCGGCTAGCGTGCCTTCCAGCAGCCGCTGGCGGAAATCCGCGCGCGAAATCCGAAGGTAGCTCGCATACGACGGCGCCAAGGTCGCGTCGGACCAGTCCGCCAGGGCGGTGACAACGGGCAATTCGCTTGTGGTCGGGGTTTCGGTGCCATCGGCAACGATTTCGAGCTTCAGCGGCCGGATCATGCTCAGGCCGGAGGTTTCAGCAGACAGCGCGCCGAGGCCCTGAACGCCGACGCCTGGCGGCGCAATCGGCGGTTCGCGCAGCAGCAGCTGGGCACCGAAAGCGGCCAGACGTGAGTGCGCGCGCGCGGCGGCCAGCACGTCGATGCCGGCCACGCCGTAGCTGTTGCTGCGACCCGCAGGGATGCGGCGCAGACGGCCTTCGGAGTCAAAGTAGGCGGTCAGCAGCGGCAGCGGCGCGCCGAGGTCGATGGCGGTCGAGCGGGTTCGGGAAACGGTTTCCACGAACGTGGGTTCAGTGGCGCCGACCGGCAGATGCGTGCGCGTGCCGGTTGCTTCGCGTGCAGCTGCGAAAAGACTTTCGATAATATCCATTTTTCTGCGGGTTCTCGGGTAAAAGGGAATTGCCGACATTTTGTCGACGCGTCCAGTTTCCGATTCGCAGGGCATCGTTTCCACTTGCGGAATTTCCGCGGCGCGATCCATGCTAGATGCAAGCGAAAGATGGTGGATGTAAAGCAGTCTTTACACCGCGGGGCGTGGTAAGTGAGGAAAAACGCCTTGAGCTATTCCATTCTTTAATTCACGGTGTAATGAGAAAGACAGTTTCGGAATGGCACGCAGATTTAAGATTCCGCGGTGTCGGCGACCCCGCAGGCCGTACCCCTCTAGGAAGGACCCACGAAAAAGCGCCCGAACACATGGGCGCTAGATGTTGCTCTATCATTTGCTAGGTTGCGAGACAACCCTGGCGAGTAACAAGGATGAAGTTCCTGTCGCTTTGCGAATTAATATATTAAAGTTCTTAAATACAACTTCGGCCCGCTTCGCCGAGGCGATTTGCTGTCCTGAAAACAGGAAGAATTTATATCTACCTTCAATCTCTGCAACTATTGCCGGCCCTTTTTCAGTGACCACCACACTTAGATGGCTTAATTTCTTCCATTTCTTATCAGGAAAATCTGCGTCAGGCTCCCATACATAGTCATCGGCTATCGTGAGGCAAATGTCCGTCGAGTCATCGTGGGCAGTCCATAGTGGAGAATCGAAGCTACCCGTCAGGTTGAGTAGATATCTTCCTTCGTTTGGAATTTCCACTTTTATATGCCAGTGATCTTCAATGAATAACAGACTCCCATTAGCGGCTGCGCCAATGGTTATTGTCTTGAATGCATGCAATTCCATTTTTTGACTCCCTTGCGCCTAGGTATAACGCTCGCTGAATCTAACTCATGCCGCCAGTGGTAGCCATTCAGGCGCGTAGACACCTCGCAGCCAGAATGCCGTGGACCGCGCCCCGAAGGTACGCCCCAGTCCGGCCCGCTGCGCCGTACAGGCCGGCTGCGCTCGGCAATGCTCCACGATCAACCGCGCCGCCTCATCGCCGCTCAGACGCCGGCCGATGATGTCCCGGCGGACGGCAAGCCAGTACCGGTCATCCGCGGTTTCGCACGCAACCCTGTCCAGCACCCGTCGTGTATTGCGGCGCGCAGCAAGCTCGGCTGTTCGGGACCAGGACTCGGTCGTGACCTCGTACCACCGATTTCGCTCCAATCCACCCCCAAAAGTGGCGTAACAACCTAAGGTGTTTGGACCACTTTTGGGGGTGGGCGTTCCCTCCCGGCGCCGCAGTTCCAGGCCGAGACGTGCGAACAGATCGGTAACCGCCCGAGTGGCCGCATTACCGGCCGGCGACGCGAATCGCTCCCCGGCCCATTTGGCGGGAACGATATGCAGCACCGCCAGCAACTGCCGCCGAGCGAATGCCCGCTGCACTAGCACTTGCGCGACTTCAGCGGTCACCCGGAACCCCGGCCCCAGCCGGAACCCGGCGAACAGATCCGCGTACGCGCCGACCCGCGCCCGAGCGAACCGACGCCGAGTCAGGTCGGCAACTCCCGGTTCCATGCTTGCATCCGCAAGGCCGGCCGTGGCCGCCGTGAACCGGTCCCACGCGCGTGGCCCGCGCCCACTGTCCCAAGCGTCAAGGTCGGCGTAGCACGGCCCTTCCTGCAAACCCAGGTCGCGCACGATCCGATGCCGCAGCAGCGCCGCACGGTCTGCCTCGCTGATCGCTGGACGCTCGCGTAGGCGGCGGGCTTCGAAATCGGAGAGGTCACGCGCCCCAAGGATCGCGTCGCGCTGTTCGCGATCAATCTCGGCGCGAAGGAGCGTCAGCCCTTCGGCTGACACCTCGCCGTCGCCCGCGATAACCATCGGATGAACCTGGTAGCCAGCTTCCTGCGCAAGCCACCAAAGCCCGCCAGCGAAATCCGCCCGCTGTCGCGCGTCGCCGGCCTCGATGTCGGCAACGATGCCGTCTAGGTCACTAGGAAGCGTGGCGCGGCCTTCCAGTTCGGCGGCCTGCGACAGACCAATCAGGATCGCGTCGGCGTAATCAATTTCAGAACGGCTCGACGGCGTGACCACCGCAGTCAGCCGGCGCACGTAGCGCACGCGCCGGGCCATCTGCATTGCATCCGAGGGGACCACAGTCGCGCCCGACGCAACCACGAACACGCGGTCGAACCACGGCATGCCGCGATGCTCAACGGACACACCCGACGAAATCACCGGACTGGCGACCACCGCGTCGTACAAGCGGCTCATGCGATCAGGCTCGGCCAGGAACGCGGCTTGCTCGCGATTGCCGCTGTTGTCGGAATGGACCAGCATCACCCGACGCCCCGAAGACTCAAGCAGTCGCGCGCACTCGATTGCGCGGGACTTCTCACCGCACGCGACCCACAGTCGGCGAGCGTCAGCGAGTTCCGCGAGCATTTCGCCGTAAACGTGGCGCAGCGCATCCGGTCCGAATCCGAAGTCGCAACGCAACGGTTCGGCCCGTAGCGCATCCACGTCGATCATGCGGAAGTGCTCGCCGGGGCGGCAGGATTCCAGGAAGCGAATTGTTCGGTCGTCGATGCCGGCATCCGCCACGATCACGCATTCGGCGCGTGAAACAAGTTCGCGCAGCGCGGCCAGGACATCCGCCATGGTCTTGCGGTCGGCGACAGTGACGCGTGCCGCGAGGCTGCGCACGACCTGACTGATTTCGTCGACGAACACCCAGCGCGTTTCGCGAAAAATCTGTGCGTGGTCGGCCTTGGCGATGCTGGGCAGGCAGGTAGCCAAAGAATCAACGTGCACGGCGTCATCGCCTGCTATGCGCTGGTAGTGGTCGCACCCCAAGCGGGTCGCAAGCTCCGCGATGAGGCTTTGGCGGTGTGCGAGCGCCACGAAGCGCCCGTCCTGCCGCCTGGCCCATTCCGAGAACGGAATGCCGACGCGCTGGGTTTTGCCTGAACCCATCGGGGCGCGCACGACAATCACGCCGCGATAGTCTCCCGCGCCGAGGTCGGGCAGGGTCGGGAAGTGCTGCACGTCGTGGCCTGCCAGGGCGGCAGCGGACGGGCGCACCGCAGCCAGCGCCGAAGACCGCCGACGCTCAGCGATCCAACGCAGCGCGCTAGCGAACGCATCAACGGTGTCGCCTGCCAGCACATGGCGCGGCAGCACATCGCGCAAGGTGGCCGCAACGGATTCGACCGTCTCGCCGCGCGCAGGAATAGCCAGCGCCAGTCGCTTTGCCAATGCCCACGCGAAGGCGGCGGCGTCAGTTGGGTCGGTGATTCGCCCGAGCGCGCGCAGTGCGTCAGCGCGGCACGCCGGGACTTCAACAGGCGACAGATCGAACGGCCGCACGAACGCAGGCGCTTCGGGCAGCGGCGGCAGGCGCAGGTTCATCAGGGCCGCGCGCACGGCGTCGATGCTTTCGCGCTGGTGCAGGTCGTTGAAGTCGTCGCCAGCCTGCGGCGGCAACGCCCAGGGAAGCCCGGTTGCTTCTGCCGCCCGCTGGCCTGCGCCATTGGTATCGTGGTCGGCGGCGACGATATCGGCCAGACCGACACAGTGCGCCATGTTGCCGGCATCGAACGCCACGACGACAGCTTCACCCGTGGCGGCGTGCACGCTGGCGCCGGTTGCCGCGCCCTCGCAAAGCCAGGTGCGGCCAGTGCCCTCGATACGGAAGAACGTTCCTCGCTTCTGGCCGCCGCGCAGAAATAGCTTTCGACCGCCCGCGTCGATGCGCTGCACATTGACCAAGCGCCCGTCTGGCAGGTGCATCGGCACCAGCAGATCGCCGCCACGCACGACGATGGCGTCATCGATCCAGCGGCCGCGCTCCACGTCCCAAAGCCGCGCGCGCAGGGTTTCGCTCGCGATGCGCAGGCCGTAGGAGCGCACGCCCTTGCTTTTGAGGTACGGGTGCGAGTCGTTGGCCGGCGCAGCAGCGTCCCACGCAGCGCGCGCGGCATCGACAGCGGCGGTGCGGCCTAGTTCGTCAGCGGCGGCGCGTTCTACGGCGCGCTGCTGCGCAAGGTCACGTGCCTGACGGGCGCGCTCGGCGTACCGCGTAAGTTGTGCGCCGTCCAGGCCAGCTGCGGCATCGCCCGCGCTCCGGAACAGCTGCCATGCGGCATCGCGTGGTTTCCAGAAAGCGAACGCGCCGCCGTGTTTAAACGATTTGAAAGTTAGCGCGGGCCACACCGTGCCGTCTGGATCAGTGGTCGCAGATGCGATTACGAACTGTCGCTTGTCACGGCGTCCGCTAAGGGCAGGCAGGTAATTGCGCGCACCATCAAGCGCGGGAAAGTCCGTCAGCAATACGCCAATTTCAGCTGCGGCCGCTTGCGCATCGCCGAAGAACTCGGCAAGCGCATCCTCGGGCGTCGGCCAGCGTGCGGCCACGAAGTCGCAGAAACGAATTGCAGGCATCGTCTGGACTCAACCCCACATGATGTGCGCAGCCGCACTGCAAAGCTCGCGAACATCCTTAGCCCGGAACCGGACGCGCAGCCCGCTTGTCGCGATGGCTGACGCAAACATAGCTTGGCCGTACTCAACGAAGTGCGAGCCGATGCCGCGTGTGTAGCAGGCCCACCGGATAGCCCAGGCCCGCAGATGGTGCTTCAGTTCACCGACGCTGCGCGCGTGGTGCGCGCGATCCAGGTGCCACGCCGCCGAACGTTTGAAAACGTCAGGCGGAAAATGCGCAAGGTGTTCTTGGGCAGCGAGCGATGCATTCTGTTCGTGAGCTTCTTCGCGGTGGCTCGGGTTTTCGGGATTACTAGACGCCACGGCCGCCTCGCCGTGGCGTTTTTTTTGTGCGCTCATCGGGAGGATGCCTCCGCGGTTTCAAAGCGCGCAGCAATCCATCGATCAACGGCGCTGGGGTCCCAGCCTATAGCGCGCGGGCCGATCTTAGAGGGGGCGGGGAATCGGCCTTCCGCGATATCGCGATAGAGGCTTGCGCGGCTGCGGCCGACGCGCGCCAGGACCGATGGGAGGCGTTCAACTTGAAGGCGGTGTTCTGACATGTGCTAGATGCTCCATTTATCGCCCAAGTCGTCTCAGGCGTGGCAGCATCATTGCGCGGGGGTTCCCGCTTGAGAAGTATTCACATTAGGGAATGGTCTTTCAGATCAACAGGTTAGATGGGGGTATTCACATGGCGATTTTGCATGTGAATACCTGTGTTACGCCGATGGCGACGCGAAAGCGCACCAGTCTTCCATAAGAACACGCCGCTTCCTCAGTAGATCGCCACGGGCGTAAGCGGCTTCGGCCTTGTCTTTCAGTTGGTGAGCGAGGGCATGCTCGATAACCTCGCGCGGATGATGAGTCTCTTGGCCCGCCCAATCACGGAAGGAACTGCGGAATCCGTGTGTCGTCAGATCAGTTCGCCCCATACGCTTCAGGGCTGACAGCATCGCCATGTTCGACAGCGACGCACCTGGCTTCGCGCCAGGAAACACGAAGCTCGCGGCGTCATTTGAAGTGAATTCCTGCATCTGCGTAAGCACTGCCATAGCCTGCCGTGACAGTGGGACACGATGTTCCTTGCCCGCCTTCATGCGCTCAGCGGGGATGACCCAGGTTCGTTCCTGTAGATCGAATTCGCCCCAGCAAGCCCCTAGCACTTCGCTAGTGCGTGTGGCCGTCAGGATAGCGAATCGAAGTGCTGCCGCGCCTATGCCAACCTGCTGTGCAAGGTCGGCCATGAATTGCGGCATGTCGCTGTAGGGCAGGGCGGCATGGTGCTGAACCCGCTTGGCCTGCGCTGGGGCTGCGAGGGCTTCTGAGAGATGCCCGCGCCACCGAGCGGGGTTTTCGCCTGAGCGATGCTTGTTCACCGTTGCCCAGGCGAGAACCCGTTCGATCCGACCGCGCACACGGCTGGCTGTCTCGTTCTTAGTGAGCCAAATCGGCTCCAACGCAGCCAGGATATGCGGGGTGTCGATCTGCTTTACATCGAGCGCACCGAAGACCGGATGAGCATATGTCTCAAGAGTGTTTCGCCACTGCGCCTTGTGCTTGTCGTTCTTGAAAGCAGCAACCTTGCTGGCAAGGTACTTTTCAGTGGCCTGCTCAAAGGTCAGGCCAATAGATGCCTGGCTCCTGGCGCGCGCGGTAGTGGGCATGATGCCTGCCGCCAGGTCTACCCGGAACTGCGCTGCGCGGGCGCGCGCCTCGGCTAGCCCTACGATGCCGGCTGACCCGAGGCCCAACTCGCGGCGCTTACCTGCACGCACGAATTCAAATGTCCAGGAGACGGCGCCGCCTGCCCCGACACGTAGGGCGAGATTGCCGCCGTCTGCGTAGCGGCCAGGCTTTGCGGTTCCTTTAATGGCCGACCTAACGAAGGTGGCGGAGAGGCGATGCAGGGTTCGGGCCACGTCTCGTTCCGTGAATTTTCCGTGTTTTATGGCGCGATGCTATCAGCTTTTCAGGGGCGCCGTGAGACGATTTCGGAAAATTTATGCAAGTAATATCATGTATTTACGTGAGTATTGATGTTCGAGCATGATCCGGCGTTAACTGCGTCCGGCGGCCACTCTCTCCGCCACTTTGGGAAGCCAGAAGTAAATCGGGAAACGAGCCGATGCATCTTCGCTTGCCTTCCCGGCTGTGCGTCTTCCAGTTGAAAACCGCCGAAGTCCCTCAGCGCTCCGGATCCACGGAGAAGTAGTCGCTCGGCGAACGTCCAAGCGAGCGCCGGAACGCTGCGGAAAATGCGCTCGGGCTGTCGTAACCGCATTCGAGCGCGATGCCGAGGATGCCGCGTCCGTCGGCCAGTAGGGTCAGGGCATGCAGCATGCGCGCCTGTTGTCGCCAGCGGCCGAAGCTCATGCCGGTCTCGCGCTGGAACGCGCGGATGAAGGTGGCCCGGCTCATGTTGAGCGTGGCCGCAGCCTCCACGATGCTCATCTCGCCCGACGGATCGCCGCGCACGCCTTCGCACAGTCGCGTCAGTCCCGGGTGCCTCGGCGCAGGCAGGTTGAGTGCCTGCGCCGGCAGGAACGACAGTTCCATGAGCAGCAAGCGGATCACGGCCACCGCCATGTCGTTGCTAGCGTGCTTGCCGGCGAGCTCGGCGAGCTTCAGGATCAATTCGCGCAACAGCGGCGTGACCTCGACAACCATGCATTCGTCGGGAAGCCCTGCGATATCCTTGCCGCCGATCAGCAGCGAGCGGAAGCGGATCCCCGAATGCGTGGCAGTCGTGTGCTCCATGTGCGGCGGCAGCCACACGGCGCGGCTGGGCGGCACCACCCAGGTTCCGCGCTCCGTCGTTACCGAGATGACGCCGCTGATCGCATAGAGCAGTTGCGCCTGGGCGTGGCGATGCTTCCCGCTCGTGTAGCGGGGGCCGTCATGGGCGATGACCGCGATTGCGTCGGTGACGTTGACGCCGTCTTTCACGCTGTGATCCTTTTGCGATGATCGTTGATCTTAGCGCGAAGGAATATCAGGCGCGCAGCCAATAGAGTGGTTTCTCCTCGAAAGCACGAGGTCTCGCTGGTGGTCGTAGCAACGCACTGCTTCGATAAGTTTGGGACGTCGCGTCTTGCGGTACCGCCGGCCGTGCCGTGGTCGCGCGTTCCACTTCCTGCATACGCTGCGACGTTGGCTTCGGTCGTCGGGAAATGACCGTTACTCAACGCGCGCCCGTTCGCAGCGTGCCTGCATTCCGCCATTTGCATTTGCCAAGCGACCGATCACGCCATGTTGAACAATCCTGAAGCCAAGTATCGTCCCTTCGTCTCGACCATCGAGCTGCCCGACCGCACATGGCCGGCGCGGACGTTGACGCAGGCGCCGCGCTGGCTGTCCACGGATCTGCGCGATGGCAACCAGTCGCTGGCCAATCCGATGGATGTCGAGCGCAAGCTGCGTTTCTACACGCTATTGCTCGACGCGGGCTTCAAGGAAATCGAGGTCGCGTTTCCATCTGCTTCGCAGACGGATTTCGATTTCGTACGGACGTTGATCGAACAGGACCGCATTCCCGACGATGTGAGCATCCAGGTGTTGACGCAAGCGCGCGCCGATCTGATCGCGCGCACCTTCGCGTCGCTAGCGGGCGCGAAACGGGCGATCGTCCACCTCTATAACGCGACCGCGCCGCTGTTCCGGCGCGTGGTGTTCGGCATGCAACGGCATCAGATCGTCGATCTCGCCGTAAGCGGCGTCACCGCCATGCTGGAAGAGAGCCTGCGGCGACCGCAAACCGAGTGGACGTTCGAATATTCGCCGGAAACGTTCTGCTTCACCGAGCCGGAGTTCGCGCTGGAGATCTGCGAACGGGTGCTCGACGTATGGCAGCCGACAAGGGAGCGCCCGGCGATCCTCAATCTGCCGGCGACGGTGGAAGTGGCGATGCCGAACGTCTATGCCGACCAGATCGAGTGGTTCTGCCGGCATATTTCCCGGCGCGATGCGGTAATCATCAGCGTGCATCCGCACAACGACCGCGGAACCGCGGTGGCCGCCGCGGAACAGGCGATGCTCGCCGGTGCGCAGCGTGTCGAAGGATGCCTGTTCGGCAATGGCGAACGCACCGGCAACGTCGATCTGGTCACCCTGGCGCTGAACCTTTACACCCAAGGCATCGATCCCAAGTTGCATTTCCCGTCGATCCGGAAGGTGGTGGAGACAGTGGAATATTGCAACGGATTGCCGGTGCATCCGCGTCACCCCTATGTCGGCGAACTGGTCCACACCGCGTTCTCCGGCTCGCATCAGGACGCGATCAGGAAAGGCTTCGCCGCACGCGAAGGCCGCGTCGATGGCGTGTGGGAAATGCCTTATCTGCCGATCGATCCTGCCGACATCGGCGAGAGCTACGAGGCGGTGATCCGCGTCAACAGCCAGTCCGGCAAGGGCGGCGTCGCCTGGGTCATCGAGCAGGACAAGGGCCTGCGGCTTCCGCGCGCAATGCAAATCGATCTGAGCAAGCGCGTGCAATCGCTCGCCGAGCGCATGAATCGGGAATTGTCGGTCGAAGACATCTGGGCCGAGTTCGTGCGCGCTTACCATCTGGACGATGCCGACACGTATCAGCTCGTCGACGAACAAAGTGGGCAGAACGCAGATTCCGGTCCGGAGCGGATGTTCTCCGGTCGCATCCGCCATCGCCATCGCGGTCGCGATATCCGCGTCACCGGATGCGGCAACGGTCTCTTCCCGTCGATGCTCTCCTCGCTCGCAGAAGCGTTCGGCATCGCGCTCGACGTGGTGGATCACCAGGAGCATGCGCTGCGGCGTGGTGGGGATGCACAGACGGTGGCGTATCTGCAGTGCGTGCGCCCCGACGGTGGCCATGTGTTCGGCATCGGGATCGATGCCGATGCCGCAACAGCAAGGGTGAGGGCAGTGCTCAGCGCCGCGAGCGCAGCGGCATGAACCGACTGCGCGTCGGAATTTCCTTGCGCGTAGCGCACAAGTTCGTCCGAATCGAAATAGTCCACGCTTGAACGGCTGTGCCGCCCCAGCGTTCCGCATGCTGGAAACGTTCGCATGTCGAGGGCCGCCACGCTGCCGGCGACCATGCGTGTGGGAGTGTCGGGCGCAACGCGCGGCGCGGAGTCGGAAAATGCCGGTCCAGCGTGCCGCGCGACTGCTGTATCTCCATTCGGATTTGGCGTCGAGCGAGGTCAGGGAAATCTGACCCGACATCAGGCTTTGTCCTGATAACGTTGTCGCCGGCTGATCCGGATACTGTGCCTGCCTGACGCAGGTACCGCCGCGCTTTCCTAGAGGAGCGAACAGGCTGGTCACTCGCCCTGCGTGCCGCGCCTTGAGTAAGCGCGGTGTGGTGTTTTTTTCAGCATGATGACAAGACCGCACGTCTAGCTGAGCAGGCTGTGAAGGTTGGATGATTTGTCTACAAATTTTTGTTGCCCTGAACAATTCACGCCGCTAGTCTGACTTTGCGGCGTTCGCTGCGTTGGGGTTATACGAGATGGCCATTAGAGTTTTTTTGGTCGACGATCACGCTCTTGTCCGTACCGGCATGAAGCTGATCCTTTCGAATCAGACCGATATCGAGATCGTCGGTGAGGCCGAGAGCGGCGAGGCCGCGATGCCGCAGATCCGCCAGCTCAAGCCGGACATCGTGCTCTGCGATCTGCACATGCCTGGCGTCAGCGGGCTCGAGGTCACCGAGCGCATCGTCAAGGGCGACCACGGCACCAAGGTCATCATCGTGTCGGTGCTGGAAGACGGCCCGCTGCCCAAGCGCCTGCTCGAGGCCGGCGCGTCAGGTTATGTGGGCAAGGCGGGTGACGCACAGGAGCTGCTGCGCGCGGTGCGCGACGTGGCGATGGGCAAGCGCTATCTCGGTGCCAACATCGCGCAGAATCTGGCGCTGGCCAATCTTGAAGGCGGCGGTTCGCCATTCGATTCGCTGTCTCCGCGTGAGCTGGAAGTCGCATTGCTGCTGACCCGCGGGCTGCGCCAGGAAGACATCGCCAAGCGTTTGAGCCTCAGCGCCAAGACGGTCAACACGCACAAGGCGCGGTTGTTCGAGAAGGTCGGCATCCACGACAACATCGCGCTGGCACGGCTGGCGACGCAGTACGGTCTGCTGGATCCGGCGCATCCGCTGTAGCGACAGGATTTTCCTTGCGCAAAGGAAAGCGACCTGACAGGTCGCTTTTTTTTGTGCCCGTCGTGTGCCTGCGGTGCCGTCGGACGTCGCCAGTTTGCAGGGTTTGCTTCGGGTGTCCGCCCGCGCCATCATCCGCGGCATGCAAACTGTTGCCTCCATCCTGTGGCGCAGGCTCGACGCACCGGGCCATGATGCTTGCCGGCTCCAGCGCAACGCTAGCGCATGGCAGCTCGACGGCGCCGCCGTGTTCCGCCTCGAACACGGCGGCATCGGCCAGTTGCAGTACCGCGTGCAATGCGACCTGCACTGGCACACACAATGGGGCACTGTGCGCGGCTGGCTCGGCGGCGGGACGGTCGACCTGGCGATCGCGCGCGATGCGCGTGGCCACTGGAAGCTCAACGGCCGGCCGGTGGCCGACCTGTCGCACTGCATCGACCTCGACCTCGGCTTCACGCCGGCCACCAACCTGCTGCAACTGCGCCGGCTCCGCCTGGCCGTGGGCGAGGGCGCCGACGCCCCGGCCGCCTGGGTCGACCTCGACGGCGGCGGCACGCTCAGCGAGCTCATGCAGCGCTACGAGCGCACCGCCGACGATGCCTACGCCTACCAGGCGAAGCGCTTCGGTTATGCGGCGACGCTGTGTGCGACCGGCGAGGGCTTCGTGCGCGATTATCCGGGGCTCTGGACCGCAGAGGCCTGAGCGGTCGCTCCAACTGCGAGCGTCTCCCCCCAGCAGTTCCCGATTCCGTTTTCGGCCCGCGCCGGCAGCGTGCGCCCATGCTGCCCACGGCCCGGATGTGGTGCGCGAATAGAGATGGATCCACGCCCAGACAAAAAAAGCGGCCCGAAGGCCGCTTTTTTTTGCTGCGAAGGACGGCGCCGGATCAGCTGGCGCGGTCCTTGTGCTCCTTGTCGTCGCTTTCGCTTTCGCCGGACTTGCTGGCATGCGGCTGGTGCTGGGCGACGCTGACCGGAGCGTCTGCCGGAGCGGCGGGCGGCGCATCGAACAGGCCGTTGCCAGCGGCAGCGGCAGCTGCAGGTGCCGGTTCGGCATCGCCGACGTGGCGGCTTTCGGCGCTGTCCGACACAGGCGCGGCAGCGACCGGCGTGTGCACCGGCGTCGGTGCGACCGCAGCGGCCGGCTGCTCTTCATGGAAGACGTCCAGCAGCGTGGTCTGCACCGGCACGTAGGCCGGCTTGCTGGGCGCTTCTTCTTCGGCGAGCGGTTGCTGCGTCGTC
Organism: Xanthomonas sp. SI; assembly: GCF_014236855.1. Classification (NCBI taxonomy): domain Bacteria; kingdom Pseudomonadati; phylum Pseudomonadota; class Gammaproteobacteria; order Lysobacterales; family Lysobacteraceae; genus Xanthomonas; species Xanthomonas sp. SI. The sequence goes on along the minus strand of NZ_CP051261.1, from coordinate 3,094,380 downwards.
GTGGCGTCCTGTTGCGGCTTGCTGTCCGTCGTGGATGCCGTGACCGGCTCCTCGATCGGCGCGGCCGACGCTGCAACGGTTTCCATTCCGGCGTCGCGCTTGGTCGTGGCGACCGGGACGGGCTGCTCGACGATCGGCGCCGGTGTCGGCTGCAGCGCGTCCTCGATGGTCTCCGGCGGTGCCGCTTCGGAAGCGGCCGACTCGGTGACGATCGACGCAGCAGGCTCCGCGGCAGGCACTGCCTCGGAACGCGCCGCTGGCGCCTCGGCGACGGGCGGCAGCGGTGCTGCCACTACCGGCGCCACCGTTTCCGCCTGCGCGGTGGCGACCGGTGCCGCGTCGACCGCTGCCGTTTCGGCAACGGAAGGCGCGGTTGCGATCGCTGCGGCTGCGGCCACCGGCGCGGCCTGCACTTGCGCAGTGCCATCCTCGGTCTGCGGCGCTGCGGTTGCGGCTACCGGTGCGGCCTGCTGCGCCGGCAAGGCCTCGCTCTCGGCCTGCGGCACCACGCTTGCAGCTGCGACGACCGGCGTCGGGGCGTTAGCGGTCTGCTCGTGCCGCGGCTGGCGCGGCTCGCGCTTCTCCCGCGGCGGACGCGGCGCTTGCTGCGGCTTGGCCTCGGCGGCCTCGGCGGGCGCTGCGTCGTCGTCGAAGTCGAACTCCGGCTGACTGCGGCTCGGCGCCGGCGCGGTTTCGCCGTCGCTGTCGCTGTCGCCGGCATCCAGGTCGTTGTCGTCGAACGCTGCACCCTCGCTGCCGCTGCCGGCTTCGCCATTGCCGCGACGACGGCGACGGCCGCCACGACGGCCACGACGGCGGCGGCCACCGGCCTCGCCATTGGCGTCGTCGGCGTCGCCGTTCTCGCCGACCGGCACCGCCTGCGCGGTTTCCGCGGCGCTCTCGCGCTCATCGACGTCTGCCGGTGCCGGGTTCGGTTGCGCCGCAACCGGGGCCGAGGCCGTGGTGTTGGCCTCGCTGGCCGGCGCATCGCCGCTCAGCGCGACGGCACCGCTGGCCACGGCAGCGGCCGCGATCGTGGTGGCGTCCTGCGTCGCAGCGGCAGGTGCGGTGACGGGCTTGGCCGCGACCTCGTCCTGGCGCGGTTGACGCTGCGGCTTGTCGCCCTGCAGCGCGGCCTGGGCCGGGTCCTGCTGCGGCTTGGGCTGACGCGGCGGGTTCTGCGGCTGCTGCTGCTTCGGTGCCTTCGGCTGCTGCTGCGGGTTCTGCTGCTGCGGCTTGGCCTGCTGCGGCGCCTGCTCGTTGCGCGGCGGCTTGGGCGCGAGGTTCTGCTGGCCGCCCTGCGCGTTGCCGCCGCCGTTGCCCGGACGGCGCTCGTCGCGGCGCACGTTGCCGCCGTTGCCACGTGCGGCATTGCCGCCCTGGCCGCCGTTGCGGTTGCCGTCGCGACGCGCGTTGCGGTCGCCGCGGTCGTTGCGATTGCGGTTGCCGTCATGGGCGCGTTGACGCTGCGCCGGTTCGTTCGCGGTCGGCGCCGGGGCCGGGCTTTCGCCAGCACCGAAGATCCGCTTCAGCCAGCCGACCACGCCGGTGGCCGGAGCCGCGACCGGGGCGGCGGCCGGGGCCTGGACCTGCACGGGTGCAGCGACCGGTTCGGGCGTCTCGACCACTTCGCGCACCGGGGCCGGCTGCGAGTGCTTCACGTTGGTCACCGCCGGCGCCGGAATGTTCAGCTGCGCCTTGGTCAGCGCATGCACCGGCAGCTTGCGCGGGGTATTGCGCTGGTAGCTGGGCTTGGCGCTTTCCTCGCCGAGCTCGTTCTCGCGCAGGCGGGTCACTTCGTAGTGCGGGGTGTGCAGCTGCTCGTCGGCGACGATGACGATTGGCGCGTCGTGGCGCTTCTCGATCTCGCTGAGCGCGCGGCGCTTCTCGTTGAGCAGGTAGTTGGCGATCTCCACCGGGGCCTGCACCAGCACCTGTCCGGTGTTCTCCTTCATCGCATGCTCTTCGGCGACGCGGATGATCGACAGCGACATCGACTCGACGCTGCGCATCCGGCCATGGCCGTCGCAACGCGGGCAGACGATCTGGCTGGACTCGCCCAGCGACGGACGCAGGCGCTGGCGGCTCATCTCGAGCAGGCCGAAGCGCGAGATGCGGCCGATCTGCACCCGCGCGCGATCGTACTTGAGCGCGTTCTGCAGGCGGTTCTCGACTTCGCGCTGGTGCTTGTTGGAGGCCATGTCGATGAAGTCGATGACCACCAGGCCGCCGAGGTCGCGCAGGCGCAGCTGGCGGGCGACCTCTTCGGCCGCCTCCAGGTTGGTCTGGAACGCGGTGTCCTCGATGTCGCTACCCTTGGTCGCGCGCGAGGAGTTGACGTCCACCGCGGTCAGCGCTTCGGTCTGGTCGACCACGATCGAGCCGCCGGACGGCAGGCGCACGCTGCGCTCGTAGGCCGCCTCGATCTGCGATTCGATCTGGAAGCGGTTGAACAGCGGGATGTCGTCGGTGTAGTGCTTGAGCTTGCGCAGGCTCTGCGGCATCACCTGCTGCATGAACTCCTGGGCATCGCCGTACATCTCGGGGGTGTCGACCAGGATCTCGCCGATGTCGGCGCGCAGGTAGTCGCGCAGGGCGCGGATGATCAGCCGCGATTCCTGGTAGATCAGGAACGGCGCCGGCTTGGCCAGCGCGGCCTCGGCGATCGACTTCCACACCTGAAGCAGGTAGTCCAGGTCCCACTGCAGCTCTTCGGCATCGCGGCCGACGCCGGCAGTGCGGATGATCACGCCCATGTCGTCGGGGATGTTCAGCTTGTCCAGCGCTTCCTTCAGCGCGGCGCGGTCCTCGCCCTCGATCCGGCGCGAGACGCCGCCGGCGCTGGGCGAGTTCGGCATCAGCACCATGTAGCGGCCGGCCAGCGAGATGAACGTGGTCAGCGCGGCGCCCTTGTTGCCGCGTTCTTCCTTGTCCACCTGGACAACGACCTCCTGGCCCTCGCGCAGCAGTTCGCGGATCGTCGCCTTGTTGTGGTCGACGCCGGCCTGGAAGTAGTCGCGGGAGATTTCCTTCAGCGGCAGGAAGCCGTGGCGCTCGCCGCCGTATTCGACGAAGGCGGCTTCGAGCGAGGGTTCGAGCCGCGTGATCCGGCCCTTGTAGATGTTGGACTTCTTCTGTTCCTTGGACGGCTGCTCGATGTCGATGTCGTACAGGGTCTGGCCGTCCACGATGGCCACACGCAGTTCTTCCGCCTGCGTGGCGTTGATCAGCATTCGCTTCATTGTTGCGTTCCTCGCGCTGCTACCGCGCGGAACGCCATGGGGTTTCGCTTCTGGTCACGCTTCGCCGCCCATCGCGCAGGCGCGGGGAGGGCGGCTTGGGTTTCCAGCGCTACGACACCACGGCGAGCCGCGGGAGCGCTTCTTTCTTTTAGGTGGTTCAGGACCGGCGGCGACTCCAGCCAGGCTGGGCGCCGCACGGGGCATGTTCAGCGCGGATGCTTGTGGCATCCGGCGATGGCCGGGTAGGCCGGTGAGCCGCTAACATGGCCGCCCCGGGGGCGGTGGTCGCGCACTGTGCCGGAATCGTCGCAAGCCGGGCTTCTGGCCCTGAGCTAACTTCCAACGAAATCAAACCCTTATCTCGCCCCCCGAGTGTAACAGAATAAACTGCCTGATGACTTCCTCCCCGATCCCTCCCAAGCCGCGCGACGTCGCGACCAGCGCGGTGCGCATTCTCAAGGTCCCGGAAGACAGGGCTGGACAGCGCGTAGACAATTTCCTGCTCGGCCAGCTCAAGGGCGCGCCGCGCAGCCTGATCTACAAGCTGATGCGCAGCGGCCAGGTCCGGGTCAACGGTGGCCGTACCAAGGCCGAGCGCAAGCTGGAGGCGGGCGACGAGGTGCGCATCCCGCCGGTGAAACTGCACGAGGAGGGCGAGAAGACCGCGCCGCCGGACGCGTTCATGGCCCGGCTCGAGGCGGCGATCGTCTACGAGGACGCGCGGTTGCTGGCGCTGAACAAGCCGTCCGGGGTCGCCAGCCATGGCGGCAGCGGGATCAGCTTCGGCGTGATCGAGACCTTGCGCGCCCTGCGCCCGAACCAGACCCTGGAACTGGTGCACCGGCTCGACCGCGATACCTCCGGGCTGCTGATCGTGGCCAAGAAGCGCTCGGCGCTGACCGAGATGCAGGCGCTGATGCGCGAGGACGACCGGGTCGAGGGCCGCGGCATCAGCAAGCGCTACCTGACCCTGCTGGTCGGGCGCATGCCGGACGGAGTGATGAGCGTGGATGCGCCGCTGCATATCGGCCTGCGCCAGGGCGGCGAGCGCCATGTGCAGGTGAACGCGTCCGGCAAGGCCTCGCTGAGCCATTTCCGGGTGCTGGAACGGCGCGGCGGGCATTCCTATTGCGAGGTGCGGATCGAGACCGGCCGTACCCACCAGATCCGCGTGCATGCCCAGCACCTGGGGCATGCGGTCGCCGGCGACGACAAGTACGGCGATCCGGCAGTCAACAAGCGCCTGCGCGAGCAGATCGGGCTCAAGCGCCTGTTCCTGCACGCCGCGTCGCTGGAATTCACCCTCGATGGCGGCAAGACCCCATATCTGCTGAATGCGCCGCTGGCCGACGAGCTGGCCGAGGCGCTGAGCCGCCTGAGCGGCTGAACCACGCGCGGCGGGGCGGGGCGGTGTCGTCCGCCGCCGCCCCGCCGGTGCCGTCTATCCGTTGTGCTTGTCGTGGTCGTGCGCGTGGTGCGGCTCGGAATGCGCTTGCTGTGGACGCGGAGCGGGGCGCGGCTCGGCCGCGTGCATCGGCTGCGGCCGCTCGATCCGCGCCATGCGCTGTTCCTGCATCTGCGGCCGCTGCTGTTCCTGTCGCGGCATGGCCTGAACGCGCTCAGGGAACTCCCGCATCGGCGCCTCCCGGTGCGCGGGGGGCGGCTGTTGGGCAGTGAAGGCGGCGACCTGGTGCGGCGCCGGCCGCGACGGCTCGGGCTGGGCGAATCGGGCCTGCTGCGCACGCGGATCCTCGCGGTGCGGTGCCGGCATGGACATCGCCCGCGGCTGTGCTGCATGCGCCATCTGCACGTTCCCCATCGGCATCGGCGCGTTGGCGCGCGGCGCCTGCGGCATCTCGTGCCGCTGCATTGCGGCAGCGTTGGCCACCGGCATGGCGTGGCGGGGATCGGCCGCGGACATCGGCATCGGCGCGTGCGGCGATTGCGCGAATGGCGGCTGCGCACGCGGATCGCGTGCAGCACCCGTTGCGTTCGGGCCGTTCAGCCCGGGCAGCGGCGGCCGCTGCGCCGCGTTCGCCACGACCGGACGGCCCGGCTGCAGCATCCGTTCGTTGAAATGCGGCGTGGACAGCTGTGCATAGTCGACTGGGTGGCGCGGCGCCGCCGCCGGGGCGAACTGCGGCGCGGGGCCGTGCGGGTTCTGGGCCAGACGCGGCGCCAGCGCGGCAGCGGCCGCCGCCGTAGGCATCGCCGCCAGCGCCGCCCGCTGCGCAAAGCCGCGGTTGTCGTTGTGCACGAAGCTGCGCGCGTCGATCCGGTTGTTGCTGATGTTGTTGGTGATGTTGTTGTTGATGATGGTGGTGCGCGGCGCGTAGACGCGGTTCTGGTAGACCACGTAGTGCGGTGCCGAGGGTGGGGCGTTCCAGTTCATGCCCCAGCTGTTCCAACCCCAGCGGTGCCAGGCCGGTTCCGGCTGCAGCCAGCCCAGCGGGCCGTGGTGGTGGTGTTCCAGCGCGTCGCCGACCAGCACGCCGACGCCGAAGGAGATGATGCCGGCGGTCACCAGGTCGCCTTCGCTGTAGTAGCGCGGGTGGTAGCGGTACTCGCGGTACACGTCGACCGGTGCGCCGTAGACCACGTCCGGATCGTAGCGCGGCACATAGACGACATCCGGTTGCGCCGGCTCGATGACGATGGTCTGGCGCGGCGGCGGGATCCGGTCGTCTGCGTAGGCCGGCTCCACCACGGTGCGTTGCACCACCTGCACCCGTTGCTGTGGCGTGCTGCGCAGATGGCCCTGCGCCTGCGCGCGCCCGCGCATGACCTGGATCGCGTCGAGCACCTCGTTGGGATCGTGCGCATAGGCATCGCCGAGTGCGCGGGTCCAGTCGCCGTTGCCGGCCAACTGCTCGACCACGTCGGGAAAGGCGATCAGCGCCTTGACGCTGGGATCCCATGGTTGCGCAGCCGCCGCCTGCAGACGGTCCGCCGCGGCCAGGCCGCTGTTGCTGTGCAGCCAGCCCTGGGCATCGCCGACCTGGTCCGGATACACCGAGGCAGCCAGGGTCTGCGCGAGCAGCTTGTCGGGAAACAGCGCGATCGGCGCGACCAGCTTGTACAGCTGATCGGCGCTGGGCGGCACGTAGGGCGCGGGTGCGGGTTCGGCGGCTGTCGCCGCGGCCGGCGCCGGTGCAGACGTCGGTTGCTGTTGGCACGCACTCAGCGCCAGCACGCTCACGGCGGTGACCAGCGCCAGCGTCAACTTCGTTGATGGCAGGGAGCGGATATCCATGCTGCACCTTTTCCACGTGGCGTTCGGAAGTTGCGCGCAGGATGCTCTGTGTTGCATGTCTGCAAGCTTTCTGCGAAGCGCCGCAACACGCTAGCGCCAGCGTCCGTTCAGCCGGGGCGCCGCCTCAGCTCAGGGCGTGGTGGACAGGCGGAACAGCACCAGGCTCAGCGCCAGCGTGGCCATGCCGGCGACCAGCCCGTACACGGTTTCGTGGCCCTTGGCGTAGCGCTTGGCCGCCGGCAGCAATTCGTCCAGGGCCAGGAACACCATCACCCCGGCAATGACCCCGAACACCGAGCCGAAGATCGCCTCGGACAGGAATCGCGACAGCGCCACGTAGCCGATGATCGCGCCGATCGGCTCGGCCAGGCCCGACAGCAGGCTGGCGGCGAAGGCATAGGATTTGCGCCCGGTGGCGTAGTGCACCGGCACCGCGATGGCGATGCCTTCGGGGATGTTGTGCACGGCGATCGCGAACGCCAGCGGCATGCCCACGGTGGGGCTTTCCAGGGTGGCGAAGAAGGTCGCCAGGCCTTCCGGAAAGTTGTGCGCGGTGATCGCCACCGCGGTCAACAGGCCGACGCGCTTGACGTAGGCGCGGTTGTCGGCGCGGAACAACGGGTCCTGGGCATTGAGGCTTTCGTGTGGGTTAGGCACCAGCCGGTCGATCACCACGATCAGCGCCATGCCGGCCAGGAACGCCAGCGTGGCATAGGCGTAGCCCAGGCGCGGATCGAACGCCTGGCTGAAGGAGGCGACCGACTTGCCGAGGATCTCTGTCAGCGATACGTACACCATCGCGCCGCCGGCGAAGGCCAGGCCGAAGGCGAGCACGCGCGGATTGGGGCCTTTGGTGAACAGCACCAGCACGCTGCCCAGGCCGGTGGCCAGACCGGCGGCCAGGGTCACCGCCAAGGCGACCCAAACGTTGTGCGACGGAATATCCAGCATGCGCCAGGCGGCTCCTGTGTCGAGACGGCAGATGAAAGCGGGCGCGAGGCTGGCGGAGTGTGAAGGCGGCGCAGCGCCGCGGTCGGCGCTGCGCGCGCAAGCGGCCGGTGGGCCGCGCTCAGCTGGAGCGGTGCGCCTGCGCGTCGAGCGCGAAGCAGCGGTCCGGCCGCGGTTGCGGCGGATTGAAGTTGACCGGCACCTGGATCGTGCGCGGCACCGCCTTGCCGTCGCGCGTGGCGGGATTGAAGATCCACTCGCGCACGCGCTGCTGCGCCGACGCGTCGAGCTTGGGCTGGCCGCTGCTGCTGACCAGCTGCACGTCGGTGGGCTTGCCCTGCACGCCGACCACCACGCTCAGCACGGCCTTGCCGCCGAGTCCGGCGCAGGCCAGTTCGATCGGGTAGTCCGGCGGCGGGGTCTGCACCGCGGCGACTTCGGTCGGCGCGGCGGCCACGCGCTGGGTCTGCGATTGCCCGGACTTGCCGCAGCCGCCGAGCAACAGGACGGCGGCGAGCGGCAGGCAGGCGGCGGCGAGGATGGAACGGCGGGATGCGGCTGGCATGGGGGTCATTCCGGTAGGGCCGAGGCTTTGGCGGCGCAGATGAAGTCGTTTTCGCTGAGGCCACCGACGTCGTGGGTGGAATAGCGCACCACCACGCGGTCGTAGTGCACGCCCAGGTCGGGGTGGTGGTCTTCGCGGTGCGCGATCCAGGCCAGCGCATTCACGAACGCCAGCGTGCGGTAGTAGTCGGGGAAGCGGAACGTGCGGCTGATCGCCATGCCGTGTTCGACCAGCTCCCAGCCGGGCACCTGCGGCAGCAATTCGGTCAGGCGCGCCTGAGTGAGCTTGTATTCGCTGCCCTTGCAGGGCGAGCAATGGGCCTGTGCTAGCGGGATCAGGTCGTTCATTCTTGGAGCCTCCGCGGCAGGCTGGCTGAACGCGCCGCCGATGGGAAAAGTTCGCGATGAGCCGGTCGCGTGGAAGCGCTAGAATAACCGCATGATCCAGATCTCCGACAACGCGCAGACCCATTTCCGCAAACTGCTCGAACGCGAGGCCGTGCCCGGCATGGGCGTGCGCCTGAGCGCGGTCGACCCCGGTACCGCACGCGCCGATGCGCGGCTGGAGTTCGCCGAACCGGCGGACCTGGCCGGCGACGAATGGGCGATCGATTGCGCCGGTTTCACCTTGTACGTGGCCGCCGACAGCGTCGGCTGGCTGGACGGCGCCGAGATCGACTACGTCACCCAGGGCACCGGCCAGCAGTTGACGATCAAGGCGCCGAAGATCAAGGGCGAGGCGCCGGGCGAGGCCGCCTCCTTGGTCGAGCGGGTGCGCTGGGTGGTCGAGAACGAGGTCAATCCGCAGCTGGCCCAGCACGGCGGCCGCGTGGCAGTGCAGGAAGTGTCGGCCGAGGGTGTGGTGCTGCTGCGCTTCGGCGGCGGTTGCCACGGCTGCGGCATGGCCGACGTGACCCTGAAGCAGGGCATCGAGAAGACGCTGATGGGGCGCGTGCCGGGCATCACCGCCGTGCGCGACGCCACCGACCACGACAGCGGCAGCGCCCCGTACATCCCGCGCGATTCCGCGGCCTGATTCCTCCGCTACGCCGGTGACGCGCGCCGCCGACATCCTCGCCGCGCTGTTGGCGCGCTCGCCGCGCAAGCTGCTGCGCGATCGCCGCACCGGCTTGCCGTACGGCTGGGCGCACTGGATTTCCTCGCAGCCGGCAAAGCCGCGCCCGTTCGTCTCCTCCGAGTTGATCGCGGCGCTGCCGCAGCCGCTGCCGGCGCCGACCTCGCGCCTGCCCGCGCTGAGCCCATGGCAGGCGTTCCGCCGCCTGTGGTGGCAGGACTGGGACCCGGCCCCGTACGACCAACGCTGGTGGCGGCGGATCGCGGCGCTGGTCAGCCTGGCCTTGCATCTGCTGTTCGCGCTGTTTCTGCTGTGGGTCGCCTTCGTGCGCCTGCTGCCGCCGAGTCCGGATGCGAGCGAGGCCGGGCGCGTGCAGGTGGAATTCGTCGGCCGCGGCACCCCGGCCGAAACCGGTGGCGGCGCGGCCGCGCAAGATGCGGCCGCCGCTGCCGCCGCTGCCGCCGCGCAGCAAGCCGCAGCGGCAAGCGCGCAGCGGGCCGCGGCGGCGACTGCCGCGACGCAGCCTAAGACCGCAGCCGCGGCGCCGGCCGCCTCCGCCACGCCAGCGGCGAGCACCGCGCAGACGGTGACCAGTCCACCGCCGCCGCCGCCGGATCAGCCCCTGCAGGTCACCGAGACCGCGCAGCCGAGCAGCGATTTCGTGCTGCCGCCGCCCAGCGTGCGCGAACCGACCCTGACCCTGCGCGAGATCGCGCCGCCGAGCGTGCAGGTGCCAGAGCGCGAAGTCGAAGTGGTCACCGAGGTTCCGACGGTGGCGCAGATCCGTCCGCGCGAAGTGCCGGTGCCGCGCCCGTCCGAGCCACAGTTGCAGGTACGCGAGCGCGAAGTGCCCGAGCCGCTGCCGCAGGTCCAGGTGCAGATGCCGCAGATCCGCGCGCGCGATCCCGCACCGACGCTGCGCACGCCGGAGGCGCCGCAGGTGCGGCAGATCGAACTGCCGACGCCCGCCACGGCGGCGACGCCGACGCCTGTAGCCACCGCGCAGCCCGAGGCGCCGGCAAGCGCGCCGGCGGCTGGCGCGGCCTCGGCGCAGGCGACGGCTGAGACCAGCGCCGCGGCGCAAGGCAAGGCCGAGACCCGAACGCCAGCTGGCAGCGGTGCCGCACCGCCCGGCAGCCAGGCGGCCGCGCCGGGCAGCGGTCCGGCGGTCGCGCACGACGGCGGCTGGGCGACGCCGCAGCGCGGCGACGACTGGGGCGCATCGGCGCGCAACCGCGCCGGAGATGCCGGTGCCGGCGCCAGCCAGCGCAATGGCATGTTCAACGGCGATGGCAGCGTGCGCGTGCCTGGCGGCGAAGGGCAGGGTAAGGCGCCGCCGCGTGGCGCGCCCGGCAGCGAGACCGACAGCTGGTCGCGCGACCAGATCGCCAATGCCGGGCAGTGGCTCAAGCGTCCGCCGTACGACTACAAGCCGACCTCGTTCGACAAGTACTGGTTGCCGAACGCGACGCTGCTGGAAGAGTGGGTGCGTCGCGGCATCAAGACCGTCAACATCCCGATTCCCGGCACCAGCAGCAGCATTTCCTGCGTGGTCTCGATCCTGCAGCTGGGCGGCGGCTGCGGCATCACCGATCCGAACCTCAACGACCAGCCCGCCGGCGCGCGGCCGCCGCCGGCGGTGCCGTTCAAGCCGGGCCTGCAGGAAGACAACGGCAGCGTGAAGTAAGCGCCGGCAGTTCGCGCATCTGCGCTGTGGCGTCCAGCCAGCGGTGATTGCGGCATGCATGCGGCAGCGATCCGCCAACGTGCAGACGCCCGCATTGTAGGAGCGGCTTCAGCCGCGACAGGTGTTACCGGTAGATTCTGTCGCGGCTGAAGCCGCTCCTACAGGATTCGCGGCCGACGCGTTGATTGCACTGTAGGAGCGGCTTCAGCCGCGACCGATCGCCGAAACCGGCGCAATGCCGAATTGCGTTCGTTGCGCCCAACGGACTGGCTGTGGGAACCGGCGCCGGCTAGATGCCGGCGCGCCTGTCAATTCGGGTTGTGCAGGTCGTGCAGCTGGGTGGCGCGCGATCCGAAATACGCCGCCAGGTCGGCGATGTCCTGGTCGCTGAGCGGCGCCGCCTGCGGGGTCATCAGCGGATGCTGGCGATCGCCGGCGCGGTACGCCTGCAGGGCATGCGCGACATAGTCGCCGTACTGGCCGCCGAGCTTAGGGTAGCTCGGGTCGATCGGCGCGTTGCCGTCGGCGCCGTGGCAGTCGATGCAGCTCTGCCCGGTGGCCTTGCCCTTGGCATGGGCCAGTTTCTCGCCGGCGGCGGCACGCCCGCTCGGCAGGCCGGCGGACGAGCCGGACCCATGTTCGCCACTGGCGTGGCCGGGGTCGCCGGCGGACTGACTGGTGGATTCCACCTGCGATTGCGAACACGCCCCCAGGCACAGGGCAGCAAGCAGGACGATGGCGGGACGCAATGCGTGCGCGGCTTTCGGCATGGGATGGCTACTTGAGGGTGGTCAGGTAAGCGGCGATGTCGGCGATGTCCTGGTCGGAGAAGCTCTCCGCCTGGGCCTGCATGGTCGGATGCTTGCGCTTGCCGAGCCGGTATTCGGTCAGCGCCTGGGTCAGGTACTGCGCCGACTGGCCGCCGATCTTGGGAACGCGGTAGCTCGGATAGGCATTCTTGTAGCCGGTGATGCCGTGGCAGCCCTGGCAGGTATAGGTCAGCGTTCTGCCGTTGTCGGCATGGCCGACGGCGGCAGCGGGCGCTTCCGGGGTAGCGGCCGGGGCGGGGGCGGTGGGCGCCGGCGCGGTCTGCGCCACTGCCGGGGCGACCCCGAGAGAAACAAGTACGGCCAAAGCAAAACAAGCGGCTAGCGGCTGCGTGCGCATGGTTTCGTGGTCCGGAGGACGGGACTGGGCGTTCCGGCGTGGGGGAACACGGAACGACCCGAGTATAGCCTGGCCTTTCGCGGCTCCGAAACAGGCCTTGGCAATCGCCACGCTGCGCCACGCGGCGGACCATGACCTTTGGCTCATTCACCTGAGCGTCATCAGGTGATCTACTTACCTACAACACCATTCACGCCATCCACCAGGGACACGACGATGACGCGATATTCCACGCGCCGACGCACCGCCAGCTGCGCCGCCGCGCTGTTGATCACCTCCACACTGCTGCTCGGCGGCTGCAAGCCGGCGGCCGGCGACGCGCAGGCCAAGGCCAAGGAAGCCGAGAAGGCGCCCGACGCGGTGCCGGTCGAGGTGGCCAAGGCCAGCCGGCGCGCCGTGGCGGCCAGCTACAGCGGCACCGCGGCGCTGGAGGCGCGCGCCGAATCGCAGGTGGTGGCCAAGACCTCCGGGGTGGCGCTGGCGGTGCTGGCCGAGGAGGGCCAGCAGGTCCGCGCCGGGCAGCCGCTGGTGCGGCTGGACCCAGACCGCGCGCGGCTGGCGGTGGCGCAGAGCGAGGCGCAGCTGCGCAAGCTGGAGAACAACTACCGGCGCTCGGAACAACTGGTCGGCCAGCAACTGGTCAGCGCCGCCGACGTCGATCAGATCAAGTACGACCTGGCCAACGTGCGCGCGCAGCACCAACTGGCGTCGCTGGAACTGTCCTACGCCACGGTGGTCGCGCCGATCTCCGGGGTGATCGCGTCGCGCTCGATCAAGACCGGCAACTTCGTGCAGATCAATACGCCGATCTTCCGCATCGTCGACGACTCGCGCCTGGAAGCCACGCTCAACGTGCCCGAGCGCGAGCTGGCCACGCTCAAGGCCGGACAGCCGGTGACGCTGCTGGCCGATGCGCTGCCGGGCAAGCAGTACCTGGGCAAGGTCGATCGCATCGCGCCGGTGGTGGATTCGGGCAGCGGTACGTTCCGCGTGGTGTGCGCGTTCGAGGAAGGCGCCGAAGCCTTGCAACCGGGCATGTTCGGACGCATCCGCATCGACTACGACCAGCGCGCCGATGCGCTGGTGGTGCCGCGCCTGGCGCTGCTCGACGACGGCGAGCCGGCGGTGTTTCGGGTCAATGCCGGCAAGGTGACGCGGGTGCCGGTCAAGCTGGGCTATTCCGAAGGCCCGTGGGTGGAAATCCGCGACGGCCTGCAGCCCGGCGACCAGGTGGTCACCGCCGGCAAGGTCGCCCTGCGCGACGGCAGCCGCGTGCAGGTGATCGCGCCGCAACGCGAGGTCGCCGAGATCGGCGGCGGCGCCGCGGTCGGAGCGCACTGATGACCAGCGCCGGTTCCGATCACGGCAGCGATCCGCACGAACACGCGCCGCCCGGCGTGCGCGGCGGCGGGCTGGTCGAATTCGCCACACGCCGCCGCGTCACCATCGCGATGGCCACGGTGACGTTGCTGCTGTTCGGCGTGATCGCGCTGAACAGCCTCAAGGTCAACCTGTTGCCCGACCTGAGCTATCCGACCCTGACCGTGCGCACCGAATACACCGGCGCGGCGCCGTCGGAGATCGAGACGCTGGTGACCGAGCCGGTCGAGGAAGCGGTCGGCGTGGTCAAGAACCTGCGCAAGCTCAAGTCGGTGTCGCGCACCGGGCAGAGCGACGTGGTGCTGGAGTTCGCCTGGGGCACCAACATGGACCAGGCCAGCCTGGAGGTGCGCGACAAGATGGAGGCGCTGGAGCTGCCGCTGGAAGCCAAGGCGCCGGTGCTGCTGCGCTTCAATCCGTCCACCGAACCGATCATGCGTCTGGTGCTGGCGAGCAAGGCGACGCCGGCCAGTGATGCCGATGCGGTGCGCGCGCTGACCCAGTTGCGCCGCTATGCCGACGAGGATCTGAAGAAGAAACTGGAACCGGTGGCCGGCGTGGCCGCGGTCAAGGTCGGCGGCGGGCTGGAAGACGAGATCCAGGTCGACATCGACCAGCAGCGGCTGGCGCAGCTGAGCCTGCCGATCGACAACGTCATCACCCGGCTCAAGGAAGAGAACATCAACATCTCCGGCGGGCGCCTGGAACAGGGCTCGCAGCGCTACCTGGTGCGCACGGTCAACCAGTTCGCCGACCTGGACGAGATCCGCAATCTGCTGCTGACCACCCAGGGCGCGGGCAGCAGCGCCGCCGACTCGGCGATGCAGCAGATGTACGCGATCGCCGCCTCGACCGGTTCGGAAGCGGCGCTGGCCGCGGCCTCGGCGGCGCAGAGCGCCTCGTCCAGTTCCACCACTACCATCGCCAACGGCATGCCGGTGCGGCTCAAGGACGTGGCCGAGGTGCGGCAGGGCTACAAGGAGCGCGAGGCGATCATCCGCCTGGGCGGCAAGGAAGCGGTGGAACTGGCGATCTACAAGGAAGGCGACGCCAACACCGTGTCCACCGCGGCGGCGCTGCGCAAGCGCCTGGAACAGCTGAAGACGCAGATCCCGCCGGACGTGGAATTGACCACGCTGGAAGACCAGTCGCGCTTCATCGAGCACGCCATCGGCGACGTCAAGAAGGACGCGGTGATCGGCGGCCTGCTGGCGATCCTGATCATCTTCCTGTTCCTGCGCGATGGCTGGAGCACGTTCGTGATCAGCCTGTCGCTGCCGGTGTCGATCGTGGCCACGTTCTTCTTCATGGGCCAGCTGGGCTTGAGCTTGAACGTGATGTCGCTGGGCGGCCTGGCACTGGCCACCGGCCTGGTGGTGGACGATTCGATCGTGGTGCTGGAGAGCATCGCCAAGGCGCGCGAGCGCGGCCTGAGCATCCTCGATGCGGCGATCGCCGGCACCCGCGAGGTGAGCATGGCGGTGGTCGCCTCGACCCTGACCACGATCGCGGTGTTCCTGCCGCTGGTGTTCGTCGAGGGCGTGGCCGGGCAGCTGTTCCGCGACCAGGCCTTGACCGTGGCGATCGCCATCGCGATCTCGCTGGTGGTGTCGATGACCCTCATCCCGATGCTCAGTTCGCTGAAGGGACGCCCGCCGATGGCGTTCCCGCCCGAGCCCGAGCAGCCGCAATGGCAGCCGCAGCGCGGTTGGCTGAAGCCGGTGGCGTGGGGCCGGCGCGGTGCCGCCGCGGCGGTGCGCGGCGGTTTCTTCGGCGCGGCATGGTTGGTGGTGCGGCTGTGGCGCGGTGGCGTGGCGGTGGTCGCGCCGGTGATGCGCAAGGCCAGCGACCTGGCGATGGCGCCGTATGCGCGTGCCGAACGCGGCTATCTGCGGTTGCTGCCGGGCGCGCTGGCGCGGCCGTGGCAGGTGCTGGGCCTGGCCGCGCTGGCGTTCGCGGCGACGCTGGCGGTGGTGCCGATGCTCGGCGCCGACCTGATCCCGCAGTTGGCCCAGGACCGCTTCGAGATGACGGTGAAACTGCCGGCCGGCACGCCGTTGCGGCAGACCGATGCGCTGGTGCGCGAACTGCAGGAAACCCACGGCAAGGACGCCGGCGTGCAGGCGCTGTACGGCGTCAGCGGCAGCGGCACCCGGCTCGACGCCAGTCCCACCGAAAGCGGCGAGAACATCGGCAAGCTGACCATCGCCATGGCTGGCGGCGGCAGCGCGCAGTTCGAGGCGCAGCAGAGCGACCGCATGCGCGCGACGATGCACAGGCATCCGGGCGTGCAGGTCGGTTTCAGCCGCCCTGAGCTCTTCAGCTTCTCCACGCCGCTGGAAATCGAGCTGCGCGGCCAGGACCTGGAGACCATTCAGCACGCCGGGCAGAAGCTGACCGCGATGTTGCGCGGCAACGGCCACTACGCCGACGTGAAATCGACGGTGGAAGAGGGCTTCCCGGAAATCCAGATCCGCTTCGACCAGGAGCGCGCCGGTGCGCTGGGCCTGACCACGCGGCAGATCGCCGACGTGGTGGTGAAGAAGGTGCGCGGCGACGTCGCCACCCGCTACAGCTTCCGCGACCGCAAGATCGACGTGCTGGTGCGCGCGCAGCAGAGCGACCGCGCCAGCGTCGACAGCATCCGCCGGCTGATCGTCAATCCCGGCAGCAGCAAGCCGGTGACGCTGGATGCGGTCGCCGACGTGGTCGCCACCACCGGGCCCAGCGAGATCCATCGCGCCGACCAGATCCGCGTGGCGATCGTGTCGGCCAACCTGCGCGACATCGACCTGGGCGGCGCGGTGAGCGAGGTGCAGGACATGGTCGCGCGCGAGCCGCTCGGCGCCGGCGTCGGCATGCACATCGGCGGGCAGGGCGAGGAACTGGCGCAGTCGGCCAAGTCGCTGTTGTTCGCGTTCGGCCTGGCGATCTTCCTGGTGTACCTGGTGATGGCTTCGCAGTTCGAATCGCTGTTGCACCCGTTCGTGATCCTGTTCACCATCCCGCTGGCGATGGTGGGCGCGGTGCTGGCCCTGCTGCTGAGCGGCAAGCCGGTGTCGGTGGTGGTGTTCATCGGCCTGATCCTGCTGGTCGGGCTGGTGACCAAGAACGCGATCATCCTGATCGACAAGGTCAACCAGCTGCGCGAGGAAGGCGTGGCCAAGCGCGAGGCGCTGATCGAAGGCGCACGCTCGCGGCTGCGCCCGATCATCATGACCACGCTGTGCACGCTGTTCGGCTTCCTGCCGCTGGCGGTGGCGTCGGGCGAGGGCGCCGAAGTGCGCGCGCCGATGGCGATCACCGTGATCGGCGGCCTGCTGGTGTCCACGCTGCTCACGCTGGTGGTGATCCCGGTGGTCTACGACCGCCTGGATCGCCGCGCCGACGGCTATTACGCCGAGCGCGGGCAGCGCGCGCGGCGGCGTCTTGAAGGGCTCGGCCACGGCACTGGCACGGGTGAGCCGGCATGAGCGTCGCCGAGTTCAGCATCCGCCGTCCGATCACCACCATCATGTGCTTCGTGTCGCTTGTGGTGGTCGGCTTGATCGCGGCGTTCCGGCTGCCGCTGGAGGCGTTGCCGGACATCTCCGCGCCGTTCCTGTTCGTGCAGTTGCCGTACAGCGGCTCGACCCCCGACGAGGTCGAGCGCAACCTGGTGCGGCCGACCGAGGAAGCGCTGGCGACGATGACCGGGATCAAGCGCATGCGCTCGACCGCGACTGCCGACGGCGCCAACATCTTCATCGAGTTCTCCGATTGGGACCGCGACATCGCCATCGCCGCCTCCGACGCGCGCGAGCGCATCGACGCGATCCGCGCCGACCTGCCCGACGACCTGCAGCGCTACCACGTGTTCAAGTGGTCCAGCAGCGACGAGCCGGTGCTGAAGGTACGCCTGGCCGGCGCGGCCGACCTGACCGGCGCCTACGACATGCTAGACCGCGAGTTCAAGCGGCGCCTGGAACGCATCCCCGGCGTGGCCAAGGTGGAGGTGTCCGGCGCGCCGCCGAACGAAGTGGAGATCGCGATCGCGCCGGACCGGCTCAGCGCGCACAACCTCAGCCTCAACGATCTCACCGATCGCCTGGGCAAGCTCAATTTCTCGCTGTCGGCCGGGCAGATCGACGACCACGGCCAGCGCCTGCGGGTGCAGCCGGTCGGCGAATTGCGCGACCTGCAGGAATTGCGCGATCTGGTCATCGACGCCAAGGGCCTGCGCCTGGGTGACATCGCCGACATACGCCTGAAGCCGACCCGGATGAACTATGGCCGGCGCCTGGACGGGCGCCCGGCGGTGGGCCTGGACGTGTACAAGGAGCGCAGCGCCAACCTGGTCGAGGTGTCGCGCGCGGTCCTGGCCGACGTGGAGCAGATCCGCAAGCAACCGGCGCTCAGCGACGTGCAGGTCAAGGTCATCGACAACCAGGGCAAGGCGGTGACCTCGTCGCTGACCGAACTGGCCGAAGCCGGCGGGGTCGGCCTGCTGCTGTCGGTGACGGTGCTGTTCTTCTTCCTGCGCCACTGGCCGTCGACGCTGATGGTGACTCTGGCGATCCCGATCTGCTTCACCATCACCCTGGGTTTCATGTATTTCGCCGGGGTGACCCTCAACATCCTGACCATGATGGGCCTACTGCTGGCGGTGGGCATGCTGGTGGACAACGCGGTGGTGGTGGTGGAGAGCATCTACCAG
The DNA here is from genome assembly GCF_014236855.1 of Xanthomonas sp. SI. Lineage (NCBI taxonomy): Bacteria > Pseudomonadati > Pseudomonadota > Gammaproteobacteria > Lysobacterales > Lysobacteraceae > Xanthomonas > Xanthomonas sp. SI. The sequence continues at coordinate 3,076,368 of NZ_CP051261.1, read as the reverse complement.
GAACGCGAACGCATGCCGGACCAGCCGCAGCTGGCCTCGATCATCGGCACCCGCAACGTGGCCATCGCGCTGTCGGCCGGCACCCTGTGCCACTGCATCGTATTCGTGCCGAACCTGTTCGGCGAAACCAACAACATCAGCATCTTCATGGCGCAGATCGCTATCACCATTTCGGTGTCGCTGCTGGCCTCGTGGCTGGTGGCGGTGAGTCTGATTCCGATGCTGTCCGCGCGCATGCGCACGCCGGCGCTGGTCCGCTCCGAGCGCGGGCTGATCCCGCGCCTGCAGCGCCGCTACGCGCGCGTGCTCAGCTGGTCGTTGGCCCACCGCGGCTGGAGCGTCGCCGCGATCGCGCTGATCACCGCGCTCAGCGTGATCCCGATGCTGCAGACCAAGAAGGACATGTTCGGCGGCGACGGCGGCGAACAGATCTTCATCGGCTACCAGTGGAAGGGCTCGTATACGCGCGAGCAGCTGTCCACCGAGGTCGCCAAGCTCGAACGCTTCATCGACGCGCGCCGCCAGCGCTACCACGTCACCCAGGTGTATTCGTGGTTCAGCGAAGTGGAAGGCAGCAGCACCACGCTGACCGTGGACCTCAAGCAGGTGCGCGACATGCAGGCGCTGATCGAACAGATCCGCAAGGATCTGCCGCGTTCGGCGCTGGCCGACTACAGCGTCGGCAGCAATGGCAACGGCAACGGGCAGGGCAGCGGTGCGCAGAGCGTGCAGGTGCAACTGGTCGGCGATTCCACCCAGACCCTGCGCGCGATCGCCGACGACGTGGTGCCGCTGCTGGCGCGGCGCAAGGAATTGCGCGACGTGCGCGTGGACACCGGCGACCGCACCACCGAGCTGGCGGTGCGGGTGGATCGCGAGCGCGCATCGGCGTTCGGCTTCAATGCCGAGCAGGTCGCCAGCTTCGTCGGCCTGGCGCTGCGCGGCGCCTCGCTGCGCGAGTTCCGCCGCGGCGACAACGAGGTGCCGGTGTGGGTCCGCTTCGCCGGCGCCGAGGAAACCACGCCCGAAGACCTGGACAGCTTCAACGTGCGCACCAAGGACGGGCGCAGCGTGCCGTTGCTGAGCCTGGTCGACGTGCAGACGCGGCCGGCGGCGACCCAGATCGGGCGCACCAACCGCCAGACCACGCTGACCATCACCGCCAACCTCGGGGTCAAGGTCACCCCGGCCGAGGCCAAGCAGGCAATGGAGGACACGCTGAAGGGCGTCAGCTTCCCGGCCGGCTACCACTACAGTTTCGACGGTGCCGATGGCCAGGACGACGACAAGGCCGGCCAGCAGATGATGTTCAACCTGCTGATCGCGCTGCTGATGATCTACGTGGTGATGGCCGCGGTATTCGAATCGCTGCTGTTCCCGGCGGCGATCATGAGCGGCGTGCTGTTCTCGATCTTCGGGGTGTTCTGGCTGTTCTGGATCACCGGCACCAACTTCGGGATCATGGCCTTCATCGGCATCCTGGTGCTGATGGGCGTGGTGGTGAACAACGGCATCGTGATGATCGAGCACATCAACAACCTGCGCCGGCGCGGCCTGGCCCGGACCGAAGCGCTGGTGGAAGGGTCGCGCGAGCGCTTGCGGCCGATCATGATGACCATGGGTACCGCGATCCTGGCGATGGTGCCGATCTCGCTGACCACCACGCAGATGTTCGGCGACGGCCCGGCCTACTACCCGATGGCGCGCGCGATCGCCGGCGGCCTGGCGTTCTCCACCGTGGTCAGCCTGCTGTTCCTGCCGACCATCTACGCGATCCTCGACGATCTCAGCGGCGGCGTGGCGCAGCTGGTGCGGCGTGCCCGCGGCGGCCGCGGTGTGCCGGCGCCGCAGGTGTCCTGACCAGGGGCGCGGTGTCGCGCGCCGAATGGCTGGCGCGCGCTTGTCTCGCTTGCTGCATCGCGTGGAAAAAGTTGTGGGAGGGGCTTCAGTCCCGACGCCTTTACCGACAAGGCGTCGGGGCTGAAGCCCCTCCCACACTGTTTTACGACACGGTGATCATGCGATGGGGCAGGGCGCATGGCCCTGCCGCCGCGTTGCGCTCAACCGGCCAGCTTGCCGAAGATGCGGAATCCCGCCAGCCACACGCCGATCATGCTGCCGAGGTTGGTCAGCAGGAAGGTCAGCACCACCCGCGAGACGCGGTTGCGGTACCAGCCGCGCAGGTTCTGCGCGTCGTCGCGCAGCGCCAGGAAGTCGCCGTAGGCCGGCTTGCGCATGTGCACCTCGACCAGCGCGCTGAACGCGCCGGCCGGCACGCCGGGCCGGAACGGTTTCAGCGGCGCGGCGATGGCGCCGGCGATGATGCTCAGCGGATGGCCGCCGGCCAGCAGGCAGCCCAACCCGGCCAGGCCGCCGGTGAACAGCACCCACTGCAGCAGCAGGTCGGTGCCCAGCGCGAAGCCGCCACGCCAGTAGCCCCAGGCGACGCCGCCCAGCACCAGAGCGGTCAGGGTCAGGGTGATCCACGGCACCTTTTTCTTGGTCGGCACGTCTTCCAGCGACTTGCGCAACGTGGCCGGATCGTCCTGATCGTCCTGCAGGTGCCTGGCCAGGCCGGCCAGATGGCCGGCACCGACCACCGCCAGCACGTCGCGGATGCCCTCGGCGCGTGCGCTATCCAGATAGTCCGGGGTGGCGATCGGCGTCTGGCTGGGCACGGCCCGCTGCGCATGTTCCTCGCGCAGGCGGGTGGCCATGTAGCGGTCGCGCTCGGCGATGATGGTGTCGTACAGCGCCGGGCTTTCGCTGGCGAAGTCGCCGAAGCTGGCCTCGAGCATGTCGCCCTGCTTGAGCTTCTCGATCTCCGCCTCGCCGACCTCGTCGGAGGCGAACAGGCCGCCGAGCAGGCCGCTGCCGAGCTTGAGCTTGCCGAAGAAGCCGAGCCGGCCGGAGGCGCGCTTGAAGGTCAGCCCGACCTCGCGGTCGATCAGGTACACCGGCAGCTGCCGCTCGCGCGCCAGCAGCACCGCGCGCTTGAGTTCGGCGCCGGGTTCGATACCCAACTGCTCGGCTAGGCGCCGCTGGTAGGCGGCCAGCGCCAGGTTTGCTGCGAACAGCGCCACCCGGCCCTTGCGGATCACCTGCACCAGGTCCAGCTTGGTCAGCGCATCCGGGTCGGTCAGCGCCTGCAGCCGTTGCGGGTCCAGCTCCACCGCGACCGCATCGAAGCGGCCGCTGTCGATCGCCCGTTCCACGGCGGCGACGCTGGCCAGCGACACATGCGCGGTGCCGAGCAGGGTGTAGCGCACGCCATCGCGCTCGACGATGCGGTACGGCTGGCCGGCGAACAGGGCGTCGTCGCCGGCCTGGGAAAGTTCGTTCATTCCATCACTCATCGGAGGGCGCCTCGTCGGCGCCGGAGCCCAGAGGGCGTTGCATCTGTAGTGTGTCCAGCCAGCGGCCATGCTTGCGGCCGAGCCCAGTGAATACGCCGACCTGGATGAAGCCATGGCGTTCGTGCAGGCGGATCGAGGCCTGGTTGGTCGAGTCGCCGATCACCGCCACCATCTGCCGGAAGCCGTGCGCCTCGCAGTCCGCGATCAGCGCCTGCAGCAGCGCGGAACCGATCCCGCGGCCGTGTAGCGCCGGGGCCACGTAGATCGTGTCCTCCACGGTCCAGCGGTAGCCGATGCGAGCACGGTAGCCGCTCGCGTAGGCATAGCCGGCGAGGCCGCCGTCGGCGGTCTGCGCGATCAGATAGGGGTAGCCGCGTGCGACGACGTCCTGCATCCGCCGCAGCATTTCCGCCTGGTCCGGCGCATCGTACTCGTAGGTATTGACGTTGCAGCGCACCTCGTCGGCGTACAGCGCGGCGATCGCGGCAATGTCGGCGGCCTCGGCGGCACGCAGCTGCAGGTCGTCCAAGAGGCGGCTCAATCGATGTAGCGCTTCAGCAGATCGCCATAGGCATCGATGCGGCGGTCGCGCAGGAACGGCCAGATCCGCCGCACGTGCTCGCTGCGCTGCAGGTCCACGTCGCAGACCAGCACGGTCGGTTCGGCGCCGGCTTCGGCGACGAACTCGCCCTGCGGGCCGAGCACGTGGCTGTTGCCCCAGAACTGGATGCCGGCCGCGCCCACCACGCCATCGGCGGCCAGCGGCGAGGCTTCGTGGCCGACCCGGTTGCAGCTGAGCACCGGCACGCCGTTGGCCACGGCATGGCCGCGATGGCTGAGGATCCAGGCGTCGCGCTGGCGCTCCTGCTCGGCCTGCTCGTCGCTGGGATCCCAGCCGATCGCGGTCGGATACAGCAGCAGTTCGGCGCCGGCCAGCGCCATCAGCCGCGCCGCTTCCGGATACCACTGGTCCCAGCACACCAACACGCCGAGGCGGCCGACCGAGGTCTGGATCGGGGTGAAGCCGAGATCGCCCGGGGTGAAGTAGAACTTCTCGTAGAAGCCCGGATCGTCCGGAATATGCATCTTGCGGTACTTGCCGAGCAGGCTGCCGTCCTTCTCGAACACCACCGCGGTGTTGTGGTACAGGCCGGCGGCGCGGCGCTCGAACAGTGACGCGACCAGCACCACGCCATGGCGCTTGGCTAGCGCGCCGAGGCGCTCGGTGCTGGGACCGGGAATCGGCTCGGCCAGATCGAATTCGTCCACCGACTCGTGCTGACAGAAGTAGGCGCCGTTGTGCAGTTCCTGCAGCAGCACCAACTGCGCGCCCTGCGCCGCGGCCTCGGCCACGCGCGATTCGATGACCGCCAGATTCGCCGCGGCATCGCCATGGTTGCGCTCCTGGATCAGCGCGACGGAAAGAGTGTTTCGGCTCATTGCGGAAGGATGGTCGGCGAAAGCGCGCATGGTAACGCGGATGGCGCCGCGGCAGGTTCCCGGCAGATGAATGCCGCCCGGCGCGGCGTGGGCATGTTCCGGTGGCTCGGTGTTGAAGGCGCCAGCGCCGCGCGACGCCGAATGCGGTGCGCTGCCCGAGTTCCACAGAGGGATCGGAATCCCGGCGTTCTGCCGCCATCGCCGCCTCGGGAGCGGAGTTCTCCGGCGGCGCGTATGGCGATTCCTGCGGGGCGGTGCGACCCGGCGAAAGCCTGCAGTCGATCCTATGCTTATGCGCCTTCGATCAGCGAACGCGGATCAGGCGGCCAGTACCAGTACGCCCTCGGGCAACTGCATGGTGATGCAGTGCAGGCTGCCGTTCTGCCAGATCAGCGCGCGGCACGGAATCGGCACGATGTCGTGCTGCGGGAACGCCTGCGCCATCACCGCCTGCGCCTGCGCATCGGCCGCATCGCCATAGGCCGGCATCAGCACCGCACCGTTGACGATCAGGAAGTTGGCGTAGGACGCGGCCAGGCGCCGGCCGTGGTCGAGCACCGGCTGCGCCCACGGCAGCGGGAAAAGCTGGTACGGGCGACCGTCGGCGGTGCGCAACGCGGCCAGTTCTGCGCCCATCGCCTGCAGCTCGGCGTAGTGCGAATCGCCGGCGTCGTCGCAGGCCTGATAGACGATCGCGTCTTCGCTGGCGAAGCGGGCTAGGGTATCGATATGCGCGTCGGTATCGTCGCCTTCCAGGTAGCCGTGGTCCAGCCACAGCACGCGCTGTTGCGCCAGCCAGTCGGCCAGGTCGTGGCTCAGCGATTCGCGCGAGCGCTGCGGATGGCGTTCGTGCAGGCACTGCCAGGTGGTCAGCAGGGTGCCGGCGCCGTCGCTGTCGATCGCTCCGCCTTCCAGCGCGAAATCGATGCTGCGCACATCGCTGCCGGCGAACAGCTGCTGCGCCGCAAGCGCGCTCACCAACTGGTCGTCGCGGCTGGCCTGGAACTTGCCGCCCCAGCCGGTGAAGCGGAAGTCCAGCAACTGGAAACCGCCGCCGGCCCGGGCCAGGGTGATCGGGCCGGAATCGCGCAGCCAGGTGTCGTCGTACTCGGCCTCGACGAACCGCACGCGCTGCATGTCCACCCGCGCCGAGCGCAGCCGCGCCTCGGCGTAGATCTGCAGGTCGGCATCGGCGACGCAGATCAGCACGCGCTGGTAGCGCACGATCGCCGCGACCAGCGCGATATAGGTCTCCTCGACCTCGGCCAGGCGCTCGGCCCAGTCGGTACCGGCATGCGGCCAGGCGATCAGGATGGCGGACTGGGGCTCCCATTCCGCGGGAAGGCGAAGGCGATCAGTCATTGCGACCACTACTCACGTCGTGCCCAAGCCGAAGCTCAGGCTTTTCATTTGATCCCCGCACATGGATGTGCGGGCTCTTGCGAAGGGACTCGCATAAAAACTCTTGCGAGGGACTCGCATACCGACTCGCATCACCGAATCGCAGGCTTGGGTCCAACCTCGTTGGCATCGGCCTTGTTGGCGACCACGTCCACCACCTTGTGCTTCTCGAAGTACACAGTGAAGGCCGGATACACCCAGCGGTTGATCGTCGGCCACTGCCGCTTCTGTCCGCCGCGCGGTTCCAGCTTCGACTGCGGGGCGCCGTAGCGCGCCTCGACCTCGCCCATGCTCAGCCCGCGCGCCGGCATCGCCGCCACGGGTTCCTGCTTGACCCGCTCGACCAGCAGGGTCTCGGCGTGGGCGCCCCCGGCCAGGCCCAGGACGACCAGCAGCGGCAGTACGGACAGACGGTGCTTCATCACGGTGTGCTCCCCAGAGGACGAACGGCGATTACAGCAAATTTCGGCAACAAAAAACCGCCCGAAGGCGGCTTTCGTCGATGACCCGCAACCGTGCGCGCGGTGCCGCAGGGCGGGCCGTCGTCGGATCAGCGCTGGCGAGCCTTGAAACGCGGGTTCGACTTGCAGATCACGAAAACCTTGCCGCGGCGGCGGACCACCTTGCAGTCGCGGTGACGGGTCTTCGCCGACTTCAGGGAGGACAGGACTTTCATGGCACACCTCGGCGTAAACTTGTGGATTAGAGAAGGGTACGGCGTGGCGAAACCACGTCGCTGGATCAGTAAGCCGGCGAGTATAGCCTGGTTTTCTTCATGGTTTCAACTGCTTGCGCCAGCCCGGCCGGCGCCGGGGCTACAATGCGCCGCCCCCCGTCCGAGGAACCGCATGAACGACCCCGCTCCCGTCCTGACCATCGATGGCCCTTCCGGGGCCGGCAAAGGCACCGTCAGCCGCATCGTCGCCGGCAAGCTGGGCTGGCATTACCTGGATTCGGGCGCACTGTACCGGGCGGTCGGCGTGGCCGCCAGCTGGGCCAACCTGGACATTTCCGACGCCGCGGCGCTGGTGCGCTGCACCTTCGATACCCATGTCACCTTCGAGGACGTGGCCGGCGGCGGCCTGCGGGTCAGGATCAACGAGGTCGACGCCACCGACGAGCTGCGGCTGGAAACCACCGGCGCGGTGGCCTCGGCGATCGCCGCGATTCCGGAGGTGCGCGCGGCGCTGAAGCAGCGCCAGCGCGCCTTCCGGCGCCTGCCGGGGCTGGTCGCCGACGGCCGCGACATGGGTACGGTGATTTTCCCGGATGCCCCGTACAAGGTGTTCCTGACCGCCAGTGCCGAGGAGCGCGCCATGCGCCGGCATAACCAGTTGAAGGAAAAAGGAGTTTCCGTTATATTCGACGACCTGCTGCGCGAGATCATGGCCCGCGACGCACGCGATGCCCAACGTTCGGTGGCGCCCCTGAAGCCGGCAGACGATGCCGTCCTCCTGGATACCACCGGCATGGACATCGAACAGGTGGTCGGCCGCGTCCTGGAATTGCTGCCCACCTGAGGGCCGCGCCGGGAGTAGGGCAGCAGCATGGCGCCGCTTCGGTGGCATCCAGGCGATGTATCCGCAATCCGCTTCACACGTAACGCCGCACTACCGTTGTTCCACGCTCCGCCGCGCAATGTCGCGCTGCGGTTTTTCCCATTTCACACCCGGCCGCGGTTTTGGGCCGACTAACCAGGTGGGCAGTTCGCCGTTTCCAGAAGAAACGCACTGTCCGTGTGTCCACGAGAGTAATTTCAATGACCGAATCATTTGCCGAACTGTTCGAAGCCAGTCAAACCAATCTGGCCAAGCTGAAGCCGGGCTCCATCGTCACCGGTATCGTCGTGGAAGTCCGCGGCGACGTGGTGGTGATCAACGCCGGCCTGAAGTCCGAAGGCATCGTGCCGATCGAACAGTTCCGTAACGACGCTGGCGAGATCGACGTCGCCGAAGGCGACCTGGTCAAGGTCGCCCTCGACTCGCTCGAGAACGGCTTCGGCGAAACCGTGTTGTCGCGCGAGAAGGCCAAGCGCGCGATGGTGTGGGACGAGCTGGAAGAAGCGTTGGAAAAGAACGAGACCATCACCGGCCGCATCAGCGGCAAGGTCAAGGGTGGTTTCACCGTGGACATCAAGGATGTCCGCGCGTTCCTGCCGGGTTCGCTGGTCGATGTGCGCCCCGTGCGCGACCCGGCCTACCTGGAAGGCAAGGAGCTGGAGTTCAAGCTCATCAAGCTGGACCGCAAGCGCAACAACGTGGTGGTCTCGCGTCGTGCCGTGGTCGAGAGCGAGCACTCGGAAGAGCGCGAGCAGCTGATGGACAAGCTGCAGGAAGGCGCGATCCTGAAGGGCGTGGTCAAGAACCTGACCGATTACGGCGCGTTCGTGGACCTGGGCGGCATCGACGGCCTGCTGCACATCACCGACATGGCCTGGAAGCGCGTGCGCCATCCGTCCGAAGTCGTGAACGTCGGCGACGAGCTTGACGTGCGCGTGCTGAAGTTCGACCGCGAGCGCAACCGCGTTTCGCTGGGTCTGAAGCAGCTGGGCGAGGATCCGTGGGACAACATCGCGCGTCGTTACCCGGCCAACAGCCGCGTCTACGGCAAGGTCTCCAACGTCACCGATTACGGCGCGTTCGTCGAGATCGAGCCGGGCGTGGAAGGCCTGGTGCACGTGTCGGAAATGGATTGGACCAACAAGAACGTCAACCCGTCCAAGGTCGTGCAGGTCGGCGACGAGGTCGAGGTCATGGTCCTGGACGTGGACGAGGAGCGTCGCCGCATCTCGCTGGGCATGAAGCAGGTCGCCGCCAATCCGTGGGAAACCTTCGCGGCCACCCACAAGAAGAACGACAAGGTGTCCGGCCAGATCAAGTCGATCACCGACTTCGGCATCTTCATCGGCCTGGACGGCGGCATCGACGGCCTGGTGCACCTGTCGGACATCAGCTGGAACACCACCGGCGAAGACATCGTGCGCAACTTCAAGAAGGGCGACACGCTGGAAGCCGTGGTGCTGGCGGTGGATCCGGAGCGCGAGCGCATCAGCCTGGGCGTCAAGCAGCTGGAGCAGGATCCGTTCGGCCAGTACATGGCGGCCAATCCGAAGGGTTCGAAGGTCGAGGGCGTGGTGCGTGAAGTGGACGCCAAGGGCGCCACCATCGACCTGGCCGACGGCATCGAGGGCTACGTTGCCGCGCGCGACATCGCCAACGAGCGCGTCGACGATGCGACCCAGCACCTGAAGGTCGGCGACAAGATCGAAGCCAAGTTCGTGGGCATGGACCGCAAGGGCCGCACCCTGCAGCTGTCGATCAAGGCCAAGGACGATGCCGAAATGCGCGAAGTGCTGGAGGAATACCAGTCCGCGTCGGGCGGCACCACCCAGCTGGGCGCGCTGCTGCGTGCGCAGTTGAACGGCAACAAGTCCGAGTAATCCGCCACACGCAGCGTTTCTGGCACGGCCCGGTTAATCCGGGCCGTGCCGGGTTGCGACCCCACCGCACGAATCCGAATGACCAAGTCCGAACTGATCGAAATCCTGGCGCGCAAGCAGGCGCATCTGAAGGCGGACGACGTCGATCTGGCGGTGAAATCGCTGTTGGAAATGATGGGCAGCGCGCTGTCCGGCGGAGACCGCATCGAGATCCGCGGTTTCGGCAGTTTTTCCCTGCATTACCGGCCGCCTCGCCTGGGACGCAATCCCAAGACCGGCGAGTCCGTCGCGCTTCCCGGCAAGCACGTGCCGCATTTCAAGCCCGGCAAGGAATTGCGCGAACGCGTCAGCGGCGTCGTTCCGGTCGAGTCCGACACGCCCTGATACGCCCCGAGCCTGCGCCTTCGCGTCCCGGACTTTCCCGGAACCTGCGCCTGTTCGGCTAATCTAGTGTCTCCCGACGCTGGAGAGCTTCATGAAAATTGCCCGTCTGCTGATATTGCTGGTGTTCCTGCTGGCCGGTCTGGTCATCGGATCGCTGAATTCGCAGCAGATCGTCATCAATTTCGGTGTCGCCGGCATCAACACCACCTCCGGTATCGCCATCATCGTTTCGCTGTTCGCCGGCGTGGTGATCGGCGCGGCGCTGGTGCTGGCCACGTTGGTGATCCCGCTGTACGCCAAGCTGCGCCGCGCCAACAAGGCCGCGATCGCCGCTGCCGCGCCGGTCGTCGTACCGGTACCGACCTATACCCCGCCTGTGGACGGACGCTGATCTTCGATGGACTTCCTGACCGAGTGGTTCTGGTTCTTCCTGTTCCTGCCGCTGGCGGCGCTGAGCGGATGGGTGATCGGCCGCCGCGGTGGCCAGCGCCACGGCGACACGCAGGTCAGCCGGCTTTCCAGCACGTATTTCCGCGGCCTGAACTATCTGCTCAACGAAGAGCCGGACAAGGCGATCGAGCTGTTCCTGCACATCGCCGAGCTGGACAAGGAAACCTTCGAGACCCAGGTCGCGCTCGGTCACCTATTCCGCCGCCGCGGTGAAGTCGACCGCGCGATCCGCCTGCACCAAGGCCTGGTGCAGCGCGCCGATCTCAGCGATCCGCAGCGCGTGCAGGCCTTGCTGGCGCTGGGCGAGGACTACATGAAATCCGGCCTGCTGGACCGGGCCGAGACCGTGTTCACCGAGCTGGCGCAGATCGACCAGCGCGCGCCGCAGGCGCTCAAGCACCTGATCGGCATCTACCAAGCCGAGCGCGACTGGGAAAAAGCGATCGACAACGCCACCCGCTACGAAGACGTGACCGGCGAGCCGATGGGCAAGCTGATCGCGCAGTTCGAATGCGAACTGGCCGACCGCTACCGCGCATCCGGCAAGCCCGAGCTGGCGCGCTCGGCGATCGCGCGCGCCTACCAGGCCGACGCCACCTCGGTGCGCGCCGGCATCCTGGAAGGGCGCATCGATGTGGACGACGGCAACGACGAGGCCGCGATCCGCGCCTTCGAACGTGCCGCGCGGCACGATCCGGACTACCTGCCGGAGATCATGCCGGCGCTGATGGATTGCTATCGCCGCCGCGGCAACGATCTCAGCGGCGCGCGCGCCTTCCTGTCGGAAATGACCGAGCACTATCGCGGCATCGCCCCGGTGTTGGCGCTGACCCGGCTGATGGAGTCGCAGGAAGGCGTGTCTGCGGCGCGCGCCTACCTCGGGCGGCAGCTGAAGGATCGGCCGTCGGTGCGCGGTGAGTCGGCGTTGATCGACCTGACCCTGGCCGAGGGCGCCGATTCCACCGCCACCCTGCAGGACCTGAAGCACATCACCGACCAGTTGCTGGTGCGCAATCCCAGCTACCGCTGCACGCGCTGCGGCTTCGGCGCGCGCACCCATCACTGGCAATGCCCGAGTTGCAAGGAGTGGGGCACGGTCAAGCCCTTGCTCAACTACGCGGTGGTGTAGATGCAGGTGGCAGGGTGGGTGCTGCTCGCCGCGCTGGCGACGTTCAGCGCGGTCGGGACCTGGTTGTCGCGCCGCTATGCCCTCAAGCGCAAGCTGATGGACGCGCCCGGCGAGCGGCGCAGCCATACGGTGGCGACGCCGCGCGGCGGCGGTGTGGCGATCGTCGCCGCGGTGCTGGCGGCCTGCGCGTATTCGGCGACGCTGTGGCCGCAGCAGGGCATGGCCATCGCGGCGTTCGCTGGCGGACTGGTGCTGGTCGCCGGCATCGGCTGGTGGGACGATCACCGCCCGCTGTCGGCCGCGCTGCGGCTGCTGGTGCATGCGCTGGCCGCCACGCTGCTGGCCGGACTTGTCTACCGATTGCACCAGAATCCCTGGCTGGCCGCGTTGACCTGGCTGGCGACGATCTCGCTGATCAACATCTGGAACTTCATGGACGGCATCAACGGCTTGGCGACCAGCCAGGCGATGCTGGTGGCGCTGGGTTTCGCCATGTTGCTGCCCGCGCCGCTGCGCTGGCCGTGCTGGGTGCTGATCGTGGCCTGTGCCGGCTTCCTGCCGTTCAACTATCCGCGGGCGCGTATCTTCCTTGGCGACGTCGGCAGTGGCGCGTTGGGGTATCTGGTCGCCGCGCTGTTCGCGCTGGGCAATGTTGCGACCGAGCTCACGCCATGGTTGCTGTTGATACCAATATCCGCGTTCGCCATCGACGCAGGCTTCACGCTGCTGTCGCGCATGCTCGCCGGCGAACGCTGGTGGCAACCGCATGCGCAACATTTTTACCAGCGTTGGGTACATACAGGCAGGAGCCACACGGTTGTGACCTTCGCCTATGCCCTGTTCAGCATTGTCGCGATTACAATCGCCTGGTTCGGTGGAACGTTGCGCACCGGGGGGCAGGTTGGGTTGGCGTTGGCCTGGTACCTATCGGCGAGCGCACTTTGGCTGACTTCACGCAAGGGATTGCGCTGAACTCTCATGGATAACTGATGCTTTCGATTCGCGACCGCTTTACCGAGCTGTTCCCCAAGGCCTCCGTGGTCGTGCACGATCTGGCGATCGTCTGGATCTGCTGGCAGCTGCTGCATGCGGCGCGCTACACGATGCTGCCCGGCGAGCACCCCTTGCCGTTGTGGAACCTCAACACCGCCATCGTGCTGGGGGCGCAGGGCCTGGTGTTCTGGAAGGTGGGCCTGTATCGCGGGTTGTGGCGCTTCGCCAGCGTTCCGGATCTGCTGAACATCTTCAAGGCCAGCTTCTACGGGCTGGTCGCGATCGTGCTGGGGCTGGCATACAGCCGCTTCGATTCCATTCCGCTGTCGGTGCTGATGGTGTATCCGTTCGCGCTGTCGGCGCTGCTCGGCGCGCCGCGACTGCTGTACCGCGCGTGGAAGGACTACCAGATCGCGCATTCGGACGAGACCGCGCGGCGCGTGCTGATCGTAGGCGCCGGCCGTGCGGCCGAGGCGCTGGTGCGCGACCTGCGCCGGTCCGGCGCCTACCATCCGGTCGGCTTCGTCGACGACGCCGGCCATCTGCATGGGGCCAAGCTGCAGGGCCTGCCGATTCTTGGCCGGATCGACGAAGCCGGCGCGATCGCCAAGGAAACCGCGGCCAAGCTGCTGGTCATCGCGATCCCGTCGCTGGATGCGGCCGGCATGCAGCGGGTGGTGGCGATCTGCGAAAGCACCGGGCTGCCGTTCCGCACCGTGCCGCGCCTGCTCGACGTGCTCGAAGGCCACTTTCTGCCGGGCGAACTGAAGGAGGTCGCGATCGAGGACCTGCTCGGGCGCAAGCCGGTGACCCCGGACTGGAAGCTGATCAAGGGCTGGTTATCCGGGCGTACGGTGATGGTGACCGGCGCCGGCGGGTCGATCGGTTCGGAGCTGTGCCGGCAGTGCGCGCGCCATGGCGCGCGCAAGGTGGTGCTGCTTGAGATCGACGAACTGGCGCTGATCACCATCCATGCCGATCTGCATCGCACCTTCCCCGATCTGGAGATCGAGTGCGTGCTCGGCGACTGCGGCGATCCGGCCGTGACCCGCCATGCGATGCGCATCGCCGAGCCGGATGCGGTGTTCCATGCCGCGGCCTACAAGCAGGTGCCACTGCTGGAGCGGCAGTTCCGCGAGGCGGTGCGCAACAACGTGCTGGCCACCGAGAACGTGGCCCGCGCCTGCGTCGCGGCCAAGGTGTCGACCTTCGTGTTCATCTCCACCGACAAGGCAGTGAATCCGGTCAACGTGCTCGGCGCCTCCAAGCGCTATGCGGAGATGGTGTGCCAGTCGCTGGACGACCAGACGGTGGGCACGCGCTTCGTCACCGTGCGCTTCGGCAATGTGCTGGATTCGGCCGGCAGCGTGGTGCCGTTGTTCCGCGAGCAGATCCGCCAGGGCGGCCCGGTCACCGTGACCGATCCGCAGGTGACCCGCTATTTCATGACCATTCCCGAGGCCTGCCAGCTGATCGTGCAGGCCGCCGCGTCGGCCTCGCACGGCGCGATCTACACGCTGGACATGGGCGAGCCGGTGCCGATCCGGCTGCTCGCCGAGCAGATGATCCGCCTGGCCGGCAAGCAGCCCGGGCGCGACATCGCGATCGTCTACACCGGGCTGCGTCCGGGCGAGAAGCTGCACGAGACCTTGTTCTATTCCGACGAGAACTATCGCCCCACCTCGCATCCGAAGATCCTGGAAGCCGGTGCGCGCAGTTTCTCGCGCGAGAACGTGTTGCAGGGTCTGCAGCAGCTGCGCGCGGCGGTGGCCGAATACGACAGCGACGCGATCGAGAAAGTGCTGCGCACCACCATGCCCGAATTCGCGCCGCTGCGACAACAAGCCGGTCAGGATAGCTCCGCTACAATCGTCCCATTCCCCGCACGCGAGGCCAGAAGGCTCTGATGAGCAAGAGAATCCGCAAAGCAGTTTTTCCGGTTGCAGGTCTGGGTACCCGCTTCCTTCCCGCCACCAAGACGGTGCCCAAGGAAATGCTGCCGATCATCGATCGGCCGTTGATCCAGTACGCCGTGGACGAGGCGATCGAGGCCGGTTGCGACACCCTGATCTTCGTCACCAACCGCTACAAGCACGCGGTTGCGGATTACTTCGACAAGGCCTACGAGTTGGAGCAGAAGCTCGAGCGCGCCGGCAAGCTCGAGCAGCTGGAACTGGTACGCCATGTGCTGCCCAACGGCGTGCGCGCGATCTTCGTGACCCAGGCCGAAGCGCTCGGCCTCGGCCATGCGGTGCTGTGCGCCAAGCCGATCATCGGCGATGAGCCCTTCGCGGTGCTGCTGCCCGACGATCTGATCTGGAACCGCGGTCCGGGCGCGCTGGCGCAGATGGCCGACGTGGCCGAGCGCTCCGGCGCCAGCGTGATCGCGGTGCAGGACGTACCGCACGAGAGCACCGGCAGCTACGGCATCGTCGCCACTGAGGCGTTCGACGGCAGCGAAGGCAAGATCACCGCGATCGTCGAGAAGCCCAAGCCGGCCGATGCGCCGAGCGACCTGGCCGTGGTCGGCCGCTATGTGCTCAGTTCCAAGATCTTCGATCTGCTGGAAAAGACCGTGCCGGGCGCCGGCGGCGAGATCCAGCTGACCGATGCGATCGCCGCGCTGATCGAGAGCGATCCGGTGCATGCGTACCGTTTCGAGGGGACCCGCTTCGACTGCGGTACTCATATCGGCCTGATCGAGGCGACCATCCGCTATGCACTGGACCACGAGAAGCTGAGCAAGCCGGCCCAGGACATGATGCGTCGCGCCTTGGCCGACGTGGACGCCGGCAGCAAGTAAAAACGCGGCAACGCTGCCGGAGCGCGCGGGTCCGCCGCGTCGCGTACGGGGTTCGGCAGCGCAAACCGCCGCGCACGAAAAAGGGCAGCCTAGGCTGCCCTTTTTCGTGGTCTAGGCGAGGCGTTCAGAGCGCTTCGATGATGCCCGCCGCACCCATGCCGGTGCCGATGCACATGGTGACCATGCCGTACTTCTGCTGGCGGCGGCGCAGGCCGTGCACCAGCGTGGCGGTGCGGATCGCGCCGGTGGCGCCGAGCGGATGGCCGAGCGCGATCGCGCCGCCGAGCGGATTGACCTTGGACGGATCCAGGCCGCTGTCGCGGATCACCGCCAGCGACTGCGCGGCGAAGGCTTCGTTGAGTTCGATCCAGTCGATCTGGTCCTTGCTCAGCCCGGCCTGCTTGAGTGCCTTGGGGATCGCCGCGATCGGGCCGATGCCCATCACTTCCGGGCGCACGCCGGCGACCGAGAAGCTGACGAAGCGGGCGAGGGGAGTCAACCCGTAGTCCTTGATCGCCTGCTCGGAGGCCAGCAGCACCGCGCCGGCGCCGTCGCTCATCTGCGAGGAGTTGCCGGCAGTCACGCTGCCGCCGAACTGGCCGTTGCGGAACACCGGGCGCAGCTTGGCCAGGCCTTCGATCGAGCTGTCCGGGCGCGGGCCTTCGTCGGTGTCGACCAGGCGCTTGCGCAGCGCGATGACGTTGCCGGCCAGGTCGGGCTGGTGCGACAGGATTTCGTACGGGGTGATCTCGTCGCGGAATTCGCCGGCGGCGATCGCGGCGATGGCCTTCTGGTGCGAGGCGAGCGCGAACGCGTCCTGGTCCTCGCGCGACACCTTCCACTCTTCGGCCACCTTCTCGGCGGTGATGCCCATGCCGTAGGCGATGGCGACGTGATCGTCGGCGAACACGCTCGGCGACAGCGCGACCTTGTTGCCCATCATCGGCACCATCGACATCGACTCGGTGCCGCCGGCCAGCATCAGGTCGGCGTTGCCCAGGCGGATCTGGTCCGCGGCCAATGCCACGGCCTGGATGCCGGAAGAGCAGAAGCGGTTGATGGTCTGCCCGGCGACCGAATTCGGCAGCCCGGCCAGCAGCACGCCGATGCGCGCCACATTCATGCCTTGCTCGCCCTCGGGCATCGCGCAGCCGATGATCGCATCGTCGATGCGCGAGAGATCGATGCCCGGCGCCTGCGCGACCACCGCGCGCAGCACGTGCGCCAGCATGTCGTCCGGACGGGTATTGCGGAACACGCCCTTGGGCGCCTTGCCGACCGGGGTACGGGTGGCGGCGACGATGTAGGCTTCCTGGATCTGTTTGCTCATGGCTTTCTCCGAAAGCCGGGATTGGGGATTCGGGATTGGGGATTCGTCAAAGCGAATCCCGGTGCCCCGAATGTACTTATGCCCGGCGGATGAATTGTTGGAGGGAATCGTTGGAGGATAGGGAGCCGCGGTTGCGAATCCCCAATCCCCAATCCCGAATCTCAGTTCCTCAACGGCTTACCCGTCTTGAGCATGTGCCCAATCCGCGCCTGGGTCTTTTCCTGCTGTGCCAGTTCGACGAAGTGCTTGCGCTCGAGCTTGAGCAGCCATTCCTCGTCCACCAGCGCGCCGCGATCGACTTCGCCGCCGCACAGCACGGTGGCGATGCGGGTGGCGATCTCGTAGTCGTACTCGCTGATGAAGCGGCCTTCCAGCATGTTGACCAGCAGCATCTTGAAGGTGGCGATGCCGACGTCGCCGGCGACCTGGATGCGGCGTGCCGGCAGCGGCGGGCGGTAGCCGCTGTCGGCCAGCGCGCGCGCTTCGGCCTTGGCGATGTACAGCGCCTCGTAGCTGTTGAACACGACCTTGTCGGTGCCGCGCAGCAGGCCCAGTTCCTTGGCGTTGACCGCCGAGGTGGAGACCTTGGCCATCGCCACGGTCTCGAAGGTCTTCTTCAGTTCGGCGAACACGTCGCCGCCCGGACCGGCCGCCTGCGAGGCGCGCACCGCGATCTCCTTCAGGCCGCCGCCGGCCGGCAGCAGGCCGACGCCGGCCTCGACCAGACCGATGTAGCTCTCCAGCGCCGCCACGGTCTTGGCGCTGTGCATCTGGAATTCGCAGCCGCCGCCCAGGGCCAGGCCGCGCACTGCCGCGACCACCGGCACCAGCGAGTACTTGATGCGCTGGCTGGTGGCCTGGAAGTTGGCGACCATCGCTTCGAACGCATCGACCTTGCCCGCCTGCAGCAGGCCCAGCGCGCCAGCCAGATCGGCACCGGCGGAGAAGGGTTCCTTGTGCTGCCAGAGCACCAGGCCCTTGAAGTCCTTCTCGGCGCGGCCGACCGCTTCCTGCAGGCCGTCCAGCACCTGGTCGGACACGGTGTTCATCTTGGTCTTGAAGCTGACCACGGCGATGTCGTCGCCGTCGTGCCACAGGCGCAGGCCGTCGTTTTCGAACACGGTCTCGCCCGGTGCGAACTTCTCGCCGAGCAGCGGATCGGGGAAGCGCTGGCGCTGGTACACCGGCAGCGCCGAGCGCGGCAGCTTGGCGTTGCGCGCCGGGCTGTAGCTGCCTTCGGCGGCATGCACGCCGTCGCGGCCGTCGAACACCCAGTCCGGCAGCGGCGCGCTGGACATGGCCTTGCCGGCCACGATGTCGTCGGCGATCCACTGCGCCACCTGCTTCCAGCCGGCGGCCTGCCAGGTCTCGAACGGGCCCAGCGACCAGCCGTAGCCCCAGCGGATCGCCAGGTCCACGTCGCGCGCGGTTTCGGCGATGTCGGCCAGGTGGTAGGCGCTGTAGTGGAACAGGTCGCGGAACGTCGCCCACAGGAACTGCGCCTGCGGGTGCTGGCTCTCGCGCAGCTTGGCGAACTTCTCCGCCGGGTTCTTGATCTTCAGGATCTCGACCACTTCCGGCGCCGCGCTGCGGTCGGCCGGGCGGTAGTCCTGCTTCTGCAGGTCCAGCACCACGATGTCCTTGCCGACCTTGCGGAAGATGCCGGCGCCAACCTTCTGGCCCAGCGCGCCCTTGGCGATCAGCGCGTCCAGCCACTTCGGCGAGGCGAAGTACTGGTGCCACGGATCGTCGGGCAGGGTGTCGGCCATGGTCTTGATGACGTGGGCCATGGTGTCAAGGCCGACCACGTCGGAGGTGCGGTAGGTCGCCGACTTCGGCCGCCCGACCAGCGGGCCGGTCAGCGCGTCCACTTCGTCGAAGCCCAGGCCGGACTGCGCGGTGTGGTGGATGGTGGACAGGATCGAGAACACGCCGATGCGGTTGCCGATGAAGTTCGGGGTGTCCTTGGCGTAGACCACGCCCTTGCCCAGGGTGGTGACCAGGAACGCTTCCAGGCCTTCCAGCACCGCCGCATCGGTGCCCTTGGCCGGGATCAGCTCGGCCAGGTGCATGTAGCGCGGCGGGTTGAAGAAATGCACGCCGCAGAAGCGGTGGCGCAGCTGCTCGGGCAGCACGTCGGACAGCGCATTGATGCCCAGGCCGGAGGTGTTGGAGGCCAGCACCGCGTGATCGGCCACGAACGGGGCGATCTTCTTGTACAGGTCCTGTTTCCAGTCCATGCGCTCGGCGATGGCTTCGATGATCAGGTCGCAGCCGCGCAGCTGCTCCAGGCCCGATTCGTAGTTGGCCGGGGTGATCGCCTCGGCCAGCGTGGCGCTGGCGAGCGGGGCGGGGCTCAGCTTGGTCAGGTTGGCGATGGCCTTGAGCACGATGCCGTCGGGATGGCCGTCCTTGGCGGGAAGGTCGAACAGGACGGTGTCGACGCCGGCGTTGGTCAGGTGCGCAGCGATCTGCGCGCCCATCACGCCCGCGCCCAGGACGGCGGCACGGCGGACTAGCAGGGGGTTGGACATAGCGATCAGCCTCTGTGGGTCAACGATTGCGGGATATGGACAGAACGGTTCTTGCGCAATTACGGCGCGGAGCGGGCCAGGAAGCCCGCCTCGGCGAAACGGATGAGCTCGCGCGCGGCGTGGGCGCGATGCGCGCCTTCGCTGACGCCGGCGGGGCGCTTGATCAGGCCGAAGTCGGCCATGGCATAGGTCAGGGCGCCGGCCAGGAAGTCCAGGCGCCAGTACAGTTCTTCCTTGCTCAGCTCGGGCACGCAGACGGCGATGGCCTTGCCGAACTCGCGCAGCACGTGGCCGTAGTGGTCGGACAGGAACTGACGCAGGCTGTCGTTCTTCTCGGCATAGGCACGGGCGATCACGCGCACGAAGGCGCCGCCGCTCTGACGGTCCTGGGCCATCGCCAGTGCCGGCTCCACGAACGCCGCCAGCACCGGGCCGAGCTGGCCGGGATGCTGGCGTTGCGCGGCTTCCAGTTGCGACAGGCGCGCGGCGGTCATCTCGTCCATGCGCCGCCGGAACACCTCGTTGACCAGATTTTCCTTGGAGCCGAAGTGGTAGTTCACCGCGGCGATGTTGACGTC
The DNA here is from genome assembly GCF_014236855.1 of Xanthomonas sp. SI. Lineage (NCBI taxonomy): Bacteria > Pseudomonadati > Pseudomonadota > Gammaproteobacteria > Lysobacterales > Lysobacteraceae > Xanthomonas > Xanthomonas sp. SI. The sequence goes on along the minus strand of NZ_CP051261.1, from coordinate 3,056,531 downwards.
GGCCTGGCTGGTGACCTGGCGCAACGACGTGCCGGAAAAGCCGTGCTGGGCGAACAGTTCCTCGGCCGCGCTGAGGATGCGGTCCTTGGTCGAGAAGTGCGCTTGCTTTGCCATGCGGCCGCCAGAATCAATCAAACGATTGTTTGAGTCTAGGCCTGGCGCTCGGGCGCGTCATGTTGCAATGCAGCATGATTCAGCCGGCGGCCGTGCAAAGCCCGCTGCGATTGGATAGAATTGTCCATCGCAATTCTGGCTAAGCCCGCGTTTTGACGCGGGTTTTTTTCATGCTAACCTCGGGCCATCTAGTCTAGTGGCCCGCCCAACGGAGAAATTCCCATGGCGCTGGAGCGCACCCTGTCCATCATCAAGCCCGATGCCGTCGCCAAGAACGTCATCGGCGAGATCTATTCGCGTTTCGAGAAGGCCGGCCTGAAGGTCGTGGCCGCCAAGTACAAGCAGCTGTCGCGCCGCGAGGCCGAGGGCTTCTACGCCGTGCACCGCGAGCGTCCGTTCTTCAACGCGCTGGTCGAGTTCATGATCTCCGGCCCGGTGATGATCCAGGCGCTGGAAGGCGAGAACGCCGTGGCCGCGCACCGCGACCTGCTCGGCGCCACCAACCCGAAGGACGCCGCGCCGGGCACCATCCGCGCCGATTTCGCCGACTCGATCGACGCCAACGCCGCGCACGGTTCCGACTCGGTCGAGAACGCCGCCAACGAAGTGGCGTATTTCTTCGCCGCCACCGAAGTGGTTTCGCGCTAAGAGGTCATCGTGAACGAGGTCGTCCACACTCCGTTGGCGCTCGCCGATCCGATCCGGACCGGCGGCGCGACCAAGCAGAATCTGCTCGACCTCGATCGCGAGGGCCTGGAGCGTTTCTTCGCCGACACGCTCGGCGAAGCGCGCTACCGCGCCCACCAGGTGATGAAGTGGATTCACCATCGCTACGTCACCGACTTCGACCTGATGACCGACCTCGGCAAGGCGCTGCGCGCCAAGCTGCAGCAGCATGCCGAGGTCGTCGTCCCCAACATCGTGTTCGACAAGCCTTCCACCGACGGCACCCACAAGTGGCTGCTGGCCATGGGCACCGACGGCAAGAACGCGATCGAGACCGTGTACATCCCCGACAAGAGCCGCGGCACGCTGTGCGTGTCCTCGCAGGTCGGCTGCGCGCTCAATTGCACGTTCTGCTCCACTGCCACCCAGGGCTTCAACCGCAACCTGTCCACCGCCGAGATCATCGGCCAGGTGTGGGTGGCGGCGCGGCACCTGGGCAACGTGCCGCACCAGCAGCGCCGTCTCACCAATGTGGTGATGATGGGCATGGGCGAGCCGCTGATGAATTTCGACAACGTCGTGCGCGCGATGAGCGTGATGCGCGACGACCTGGGCTACGGCCTGGCCAACAAGCGGGTCACGCTGTCGACCTCCGGCCTGGTGCCGATGATCGATCGCCTGTCCACCGAGAGCGACGTGTCGCTGGCGGTCTCGCTGCATGCGGCCGACGACGCGCTGCGCGAGACGCTGGTGCCGCTGAACAAGAAATACCCGGTCGCCGAGCTGATGGCCGCGTGCGCGCGCTACCTGCGCGCCAACAAGCGCCGCGAGTCGGTGACCTTCGAATACACGCTGATGAAGGGCATCAACGACCAGCCCGAACATGCGCGGCAGCTGGCGCGGCTGATGCGCCAGTTCGACAACGCGGTGCAGGCCTCGAACGCCGGCAAGGTCAATCTGATCCCGTTCAATCCGTTCCCGGGCACGCGCTACGAGCGCTCCGGCGAAACGGAAATCCGCGCGTTCCAGAAGATTCTGCTCGATGCGCAAGTGCTGACCATGGTGCGGCGCACGCGCGGCGACGACATCGACGCGGCCTGCGGCCAGCTCAAGGGGCAGGTGCTGGATCGCACCCGGCGCCAGGCCGACTTCCAGCGCCAGTTGCAGACCCAGGCGGACCGGGATGCCGCGGCCTAAGCATTTTCTTTCCATCGTTGCGTTGGCTGCGGCACTGCTGGCGTTGTCGGCGTGCGCCGGGCACGGCACCACGCCGGGCAAGCTGCGCAACGTCGAGCAGGTGGCACCGGAATACGACTTCCGCGACAGCGGCGAGGTCAAGGCGCGCTACGCGCTGCAGGAACAACTTGGCCTGGCCGGCAACCGGCTCAGCGGCGGCGATCTTGCCGGCGCCGAGGAACATGCGCGCAAGGCGCTGGCGCTTGCTCCGGATTCGGTGCAGGCGCACACGCTGCTGGCGGTGGCCGCTGGCCGCCGTGGCGATACGGCCACGGCCGGCGAGCATTACCGCAAGGCCGCCGAACTGGCGCCGAACCGCGGCGAGTCCTTGAACAACTACGGCGCCTGGCTGTGCGCGAACGGTGCCGCCGCCGACGCGCTGCAGTGGTTCGATCGCGCGCTGCAAGCGCCGGGCTACGCCACGCCGGCGTCGGCCCTGGCCAATGCCGGCGGTTGCGCGTTGCAGATCGGCCAGCGCGAGCGCGGCGTACGCGACCTGCGCAAGGCGCTGGCGCTGGAGCCGGGCAATGCCTACGCGCTGGAAGCGATGGCGCGCGACGAAGCGGCGCAGGCGCGCTTTTTCGAGGCGCGGGCCTTCTCGGAACGGCGTCTGGCGGCTGCGCCGGCCACGGTATCCGTGTTACAACTTGCTATTCAGATTGAACAAGGGCTGGGCGACATGGCTGCTGCCGGCCGTTACCAACAGCGGTTGCGCAAGGAGTTTCCCGATGCCGCGACCACGACTCCCGGGGCTAGTGCATTGTGATCAGTGATTCCAATCCGAACGCTTTCGACGGCGCCAAAGGTTGCGGGCAACAGCTCCGCGAAGCGCGCGAAGCGGCGGGCCTGAGCATCGACGAGGTCGGTGGCCGCTTGCGCATGCCGGTGCGCGTGATCAGCGCGCTGGAAGCGGAGCAGTGGCATAGCCTCGGCGCGCCGGTGTTCGTGCGCGGACAGCTGCGCAGCTACGCGCGCCTGCTCGGGGTGGACCTGGGGCCACTGCTGGAGAGCGCGCAGATCGCGCCGGTGCAGCCGGTGGAGCTGATCAGCCATACGCATACCCCGCCGCTGCGGCGGATGCTCGAGAGCGCGACCCGGCGCATGGTGTACGTGGTGATCACCGCCGGACTGGCAGTGCCGGTCTGGTACGCCACCCGCACCCATTTCGCCGACGACGGCCCGAGCACCGCGTCGCTGGACGTGGTGCCGGCGACTCCGGGCGACGCCGCGCAGCCCGCGACGGCCGGCGCCGGCGGCACCCCGGCCCCGGTCGCCGCGTCGGGCAATCGCCCCGCGCCGCCTGCGGCGCCGTACATCGCCTCGCTGACGCCGCTGCCGCGCGCCTCCAGCGAGGCGGAAAAGCCCGGCCTGAGCCTGTCGTTCCAGGGCGACAGCTGGGTGCAGATCATCGCCCCGGACGGCACGCCGCTGGAAAAGGCGCTGCTGAAAGCCGGCGAAAAGCGCGACTACGCGCCGGGTCAAGTGGGCCGCATCGTGCTCGGCAATGCGTCGGCGGTCCAGGTTCAGCAATCCGGTAGTACCGTGGATCTGACTCCGTACAAGCGCGCGAACGTGGCCCGCTTTGCGGTATCCTCTGACGGTTCCGTGGTGCCAGCGTCCGAGTGACGGCGGCGCGGTTCCTCAATCTCAACATTCCATGTCCCGTCGTTGCGGCGGGGCGAGAGTACGCATGGCGATCGACGACCTGCTCGACGAGCACGAACAAAGCGAACGCGTCCGCACTTGGCTCAGGAAAAACGGCGCCGGCCTGATCGGCGGCATTGCCCTGGGCATCGGCGCGATCATTGGCTGGCAGTGGTGGACCAAGCAGCATTCCAACGATCTGGCGCTGGCCAATTCCCACTACGACGCCGTGCTCAAGAGCATCCAGGCCAAGCAACTGGACAAGGCCAGCAAGGACATGGCGGCGCTGCAGCAGGGCCCGGCCAACATCTATGCCGAACTGGCCGCGCTGCGCCTGGCCAAGGCGCAAGCTGACGACGACAAGTACGACCAGGCCCTGGCGACGCTGCGCGGCCTCAAGGCCGAGGGCGAGCTGAAACTGCTGATCGACCAGCGCGTGGCGCGGTTGCTGATCCAGACCGGCAAGAGCGACGAAGCGCTGAAGCTGCTGGCCTCGGCCGACGACAACCAGAGCCTGGAGATCCGTGGCGATGCGCTGATCGCGCAGGGCAAGCGCGATGCGGCACGCGAAGCGTATGCCAAGTCGTTGACCACCCTGGACGTGGCGGCGCCGCAACGGCGACTGCTGGAAACGAAGTTGATGGATGCGGGCGGCACCGTGCCGAATCCTGCGGAGCCGATCTGATGAAGGTAGTCATGTTCAAGCGCATCGCGACCATCGCGCTGCTGGGTCTGGCGCTGTCCGGTTGCAGCACGGTCAAGGGCTGGTTCGCGGGCAAGGACGCGGCCGCCAAGAAGGCCGCCGAGCCGGCCGAGCTGGTCGATTTCAAGCCGTCGGTGAAGATCGTCAAGCTGTGGTCCACCGATGCCGGCAAGGGCGAGAAGCGGATCGGCGTGCGCCAGCATCCGGCCGTGGCCGACGGCAAGGTGTACCTGGCCGCGGCCTCCGGTTCGGTCTACGCGCTGGACCTGCAGACCGGCAAGACGCTGTGGGAATACGACGCCAAGAAGGCGCGCAAGGAGCGCCTGTCGCAGGTGCAGGAGCAGCCGGAGAGCCAGGTTGAGGGCGAGTCCAGCAAGGGCCTGTCCAAGGACGAGCGCGCCGCCTACAAGCAGCGCCTGCGCAACGAGAAGCAGCAGGCCAAGGAGCGCAAGCGGCTGGAGAAGAACCGTCCGCTGCCGCGCTTCGCCGGCGGTCCTGGCGTAGGCGAGGGCTTGGTCGTCGTCGGTGGCCTGAATGGCGAAGTGATCGCGCTCGACGCCGCCAGCGGCACCGAGAAGTGGCGTGCCAAGGTGCCCAACGAAGTGATCGCCGCGCCGGTGGTCTCGCAGAACATGGTGTTCGTGCGCAGCAACGACGGCCACGTCACAGCATTCGATGCGGGCACCGGGCAGCAGCGTTGGTTCCATGTGCAGGAACTGCCGACCCTGACCGTGCGCGGCAACGCGCCGGTGGTGGCCGGCCCGGGCGTGCTGTTCATCGGCAACGACGACGGCACCCTGGCGGCGCTGGCGATGCAGGACGGGCGTGTGCTGTGGGAGCAGACCATCGGCGTGCCGGAAGGCCGCACCGAACTGGAGCGCATGTCCGACGTGGACGGCGCACCGGTGCTCGACGGCACCACCGTGTACGCGACCAGCTTCAAGAATCAGACCGTGGCGCTGGAAGGCCCGAGCGGGCGTCCGCTGTGGACCCGCGATCATGGCGGCGCCGGCGGTGTCGCGGTCAATTCCGGCAGCGTGGTGGTGGCCGACAATGCCGGCTCGGTGTGGGCGCTGGACAAGGCCTCCGGCTCGGCGACCTGGTCGCAGCCGGCGCTGGCGCGGCGTTCGTTGACCGGCGTGGCGATCCAGGGCGACTACGCCGTGGTCGGCGACTACAAGGGTTATCTGCATTGGTTGAAGCTCGACAACGGCGAGATCGCCGCACGCGAGCGAGTGGGACGCAAGGCGCTGGTAGCGCAGCCGGTGGTAGCCGATGGCATCCTGCTGGTCCAGAACACGAAAGGCGACCTGACCGCGTTCCGGTTGGGTCAATAAAGGAAGGGAATTCGCGATGCTGCCGCTGGTCGCCCTGGTTGGACGGCCGAATGTCGGCAAGTCCACGCTATTCAATGCGCTCACGCGCAGCCGCGACGCGCTGGTCCATGACCAGCCCGGCGTCACCCGCGATCGCAACTATGGGGTCTGCCGGCTGGAGCCGGACACCCCGTTCGTGATCGTCGACACCGGCGGCATTTCCGGCGAGGAAGAAGGCCTGGCCGGCGCGACCGCCGACCAAGCGCGCTCCGCTGCCGGCGAAGCCGATCTGGTGCTGTTCGTGGTCGATGGCCGCGAGGGGTCCTCGTCGCTCGACGACGAGATCCTGGCCTGGCTGCGCAAGCTGGCGCGGCCGACGCTGCTGCTGATCAACAAGATCGACGGTACCGACGAAGACCAGGTGCGCGCCGAGTTCGCGCGCTATGGCCTGGGCGAGGCCATCGCGGTGTCCGCGGCGCATCGCCACGGCATCGACGACCTGCTCGAGGAAGTGCTGTCGCGCTTGCCGGAAGAGGGCGCCGGCGAGACGCTGGACACCGATCCCAAGCGCATGCGCATCGCCTTCGTCGGCCGGCCCAACGTCGGCAAGTCGACGCTGGTCAACCGCTTGCTCGGCGAGGAGCGGATGATCGCCTCCGAAGTGCCGGGCACCACCCGCGATTCGATCGCGGTCGATCTGCAGCGCGAAGACCGCCTGTACCGGCTGATCGACACTGCCGGCCTGCGCCGTCGCGGCCGGGTCGAGGAGGCGGTGGAGAAGTTCAGCGTGTTCAAGACGCTGCAGGCGATCGAGCAATGCGAGGTCGCGGTGCTGCTGCTCGACGCCACCGAAGGCGTCACCGACCAGGACGCCAGCGTGCTCGGCGCGATCCTGGACGCCGGCCGCGCGCTGGTGGTGGCGGTCAACAAGTGGGACGGGCTGACCGACTACCAGCGCGAGCAGGCCGAGGCGCTGCTGTCGCGCAAGCTCGGCTTCGTGCCGTGGGCCGAAGCGGTGCGGATCTCGGCCAAGCACGGCTCCGGCCTGCGCGAGTTGTTCCGCTCGATCCACAGCGCGCATGCCTCGGCGATCCGCGAATTCAGCACCAGCGAAGTCAACCAGGCGCTGGAAGTGGCCTACGAGACCAATCCGCCGCCGAGCATCCGCGGCCACGTCTCCAAGCTGCGCTACGTGCATCCGGGCGGCAGCAATCCGCCGACCTTCATCGTCCACGGCACGCGCCTGAAGGTGCTGCCGGAGTCGTACAAGCGCTATCTGGAGAACTTCTTCCGCAAGCGCTTCAAGCTGGTCGGCACGCCGGTGCGCTTCATGTTCCGCGAAGGCGCCAATCCGTACGAAGGCAAGAAGAACGTGCTGACCGAGCGCCAGATCGCCAAGAAGCGGCGCTTGATGAAACACGTCCGCGGCAAGTAGCCGATGGACGCGCGGCGCGAGGTCACGCTGGGCATCCTCGCCGGCGGCCGCGCGCAACGCCTGGGCGGCTGCGACAAGGCCTGGCTGCAACGCGACGGGCAAGCGCTGGTGCAGCGCCTGGCGCAGGCCTTGGCGCCCGCCGTCGCCGCGGTGCTGGTCAGCGCCAACCGCGACCTGCCGCGCTACGCCGCCGCCGGACTGCACGCGCTGCCCGACCGGATTGCCGCGCCGCCTGGCGCCGAACGCTCGCTGGGGCCGATCGCCGGCCTGGACGCGCTGGCCGCGGCCTGCGCCACGCCGTGGCTGCTGACCCTGCCGGTGGACCTGTGCCGGCTTCCGCCTGCGCTGCTGGACAGGTTGATCGACGCCGGTGGCGATCGCGATGGCGCCTATGCCGAGGACGACGACGGCCTGCAGCCGCTGGTGGCGCTGTACCGCGTCGCCAGCTTGCGTCCCGCGCTGGCCGCGGCGCTGGAGGCCGGACGCTACGCGCCGCGCGCCTTGCAGCGGCAGTTGGCGCTGGCCTGCGTGCCGCTGCCCGGGCTGACCCTGGGCAACCTCAACACGCCGCAGGACCTGCGCGCAGCGGGTATCCTGCCGGCGCCATGAACGACTATCCCTCCCGTATTGCCTATTCCGAGGCGCTGGCCATCGTCGCCGCCGTCGCCCTGTCGCGCCCGTTGCCGGCCGAACGCCTGGCGTTGCCGCGCGCCGACGGCCGCATCCTGCTCGAACCGCTGGACGCGCCGATCGACCTGCCGCCGTTCGCCAACAGCGCGATGGACGGCTTCGCGCTGCGCCACGCCGATCTGAACCCCGATGCGCCGACCATGCTGCGCCTGGCCGGCGAGCAGTTCGCCGGCGAGGACCTGCGGCAGGCGATCGGCGTCGGTGAATGCCTACGCATCACCACCGGTGCGCCGCTGCCGGCGGGTGCCGATACGGTGGTGATCAAGGAAAACGTCATCGAGCGCGACGGCCAGGTACAGGTGCCGGCCGCGCCGGTCGCCGGTGCGCACGTGCGTGCGCGCGGCGAGGACGTGCGCGCCGGCGAGCGCGTGCTCGAAGCGGGCGTGGCGTTGACGCCGTCACGGATCGGCCTGGCCGCCGCGCTCGGCGTGGCGCAGGTGGCGGTGGCATCGCGACCCACCGTGGCGGTGTTCGCCACCGGCGACGAGCTGGTCGAGCCGGGCATGCCGCTCAAGCCCGGGCAGATCTACAACAGCAATCGCGACATGCTGATGGCGCAGCTGCGCCTGCTCGGCCTGGAGCCGACCGCGTGGCCGACGCTGCCCGACGATCCGCTGCGGATCGACAGCATGCTCAGCGATGCGGCCTCGGCGTTCGATGTGGTACTGACCTGCGGCGGCGTCTCCGCCGGCGAGAAGGACTACCTGCCGCGGCTGCTGGCCGAGCGCGGCCGCATCCATTTCTGGAAGGTGCGCATGCGCCCGGGCATGCCGCTGCTGTTCGGCGAACTGGACCGCGCCCTGTTCCTGGGCCTGCCGGGCAATCCCGTGTCGGTGCTGGCCACGTTCATGGCGATCGGACGGCCGCTGCTGGACGCGCTGCAGCAGCGCGCCGAGCCACGCCCGCAATGGCGCGCGCGGCTGGCCTCGGGTTGGGACAAGCGCCACGACCGCCTGGAGTTCCTGCGCGGGCGCATGCGCTGCGACGCGCACGGACAGCTGTGGGTGGAGCCGAACCCGGCCGACGGTTCGCACCGCCTGCGCGGCGCCGCCGACAGCGACGTGCTGCTGCGCCTGGACGAGGGCGCGCGCCGTTTCGATGCAGGCGAGGTGGTCGAGGTGTTTCCGTACTGAGCCGCGCGTGTGCGTTTCTTGGCGAAGGACGCACCACGGGTTTGCGCCGATAATGCACGCATGAGCATTCGAGAACTGACTCCGCAGCAGGCCCGCGCGCGCATCGCTCAGGGCGCGCGGTTGATCGATGTGCGCGAGGAGCACGAGCGCGCCGCCGGCATGGCCGAGGGCGCGCTCGGTGTGGCCCGCGCGCAGCTGCAGGACGATCCGGCCACGCATCTTGGCGCGGCCGATGCCGAGACGATCCTGATCTGCCAGAGCGGCAAGCGCTCGCACGAGGCGGCGCTGTTCCTGCAGCAGGCAGGCTATTCCGCGGTCGCCTCGGTACTGGGCGGCACCACGCGCTGGCAGCGCGACGGACTGCCGCTGCAGCAGCCGGCGCTGGCGCCGGAGCAGCAGGATTTCTTCGAGCGCTATTCGCGCCATCTGCGCCTGCCCGAGGTCGGCGTCGACGGCCAGCGGCGGCTGCAGGCGTCGCGCGTGCTGCTGGTCGGCGCCGGCGGGCTGGGGTCGCCGGCGAGCTTCTACCTGGCCGCGGCCGGGGTCGGCCAGCTGCGCATCGCCGACGACGATATGGTCGATCGCAGCAACTTGCAGCGGCAGATCCTGCATACCGAAGCGCGGGTCGGGCAGCCCAAGGTGGCGTCGGCGGCCGCGGCGCTGGCCGCGCTGAATCCAGGCGTGCAGGTCGAGCCAATACGCGAACGGGTGACCTCGGCCAATGTCGAACGCCTGCTGCAGGACGTGGACGTGGTGCTCGACGGTTCGGACAATTTCCCGGCGCGCTATCTGCTCAACGACGCCTGCGTGAAGCTGGGCAAGCCGCTGGTGTACGGCGCGGTGCAGCGTTTCGAGGGCCAGGTCAGCGTGTTCGACGCCGGCCGCCGGCGCGGGCAGGCGCCGTGCTACCGCTGCCTGTTCCCGGAGCCGCCGCCGCCGGAGTTCGCGCCCAGTTGCGCCGAGGCCGGCGTGCTCGGCGTGCTGCCGGGCATCGTCGGCCTGCTGCAGGCCAACGAGGTGCTGAAACTGCTGCTGGAGATCGGCGAGCCGTTGCGCGGCCGCCTGCTGTATTTCGACGCGCTGGCGATGCGCTTCCGCGAAACCCGCCTGTCTGCCGATCCGCAATGCCCGGTATGCGCGCCCGGGCTCGCCTTTCCCGGCTATATCGACTACGCGAAGTTCTGCGGCGCAGAGCCATAAGCCCCTCTCCCCCCGGGAGAGGGGTTGGGGTGAGGGTACGGAGCGAAGCCCTCGCGCTGTTCGATCGCAGAGCTTCGCCCGTACCCTCATCCGCCCCTGCGGGGCACCTTCTCCCGCAGGGAGAAGGGAGAGTTGTCGGCATGCTGCAGGCCAATGAAGTGCTGAAGCTGCTGCTGGAGATCGGTGAGCCGTTGCGCGGCCGCCTGCTGTATTTCGACTCACTGGCATCGACTACGCAAAGTTCTGCGGCGCAGAGCCATAAGCCCCTCTCCCCTCGGGAGATGGGTTGGGGTGAGGGTCCGGAGCGAAGCTCTCGCGCTGTTCGATCGCGAGGCTTCGCCCGTCCCCTCATCCGCCCCTGCGGGGCACCTTCCCCCGAAAAGGGGGCCATGGTCCCGGTGGGAGAAGGGAAGGGCGATCGCCGCCGTCGTTGGCATCACGGTGCCCTCCATGGCCGTGATGCGTCACGCACTACGGCACGGCATGCACGCGCCGCAGTACTCCGCCCGCCATGCCGCATGCCAATGCATGGGGTCGCCGCGGCCTTGTGCGTAGAATCTGCGCATGACCAGTGCAGCCGACAGCAGTGAATTGATCAAGGTGGTGGCGTTGCTCGGCGCCGCGGTGGTGGCGGTGCCGGTGTTCCGCCGCCTGGGCCTGGGCTCGGTGCTCGGCTACCTGGCCGCGGGCCTGGCGATCGGGCCGTTCGGATTCGGCTGGTTCGCCGATCCGCAGGCGATCCTGCACGTGGCCGAGCTGGGCGTGGTGATGTTCCTGTTCGTGATCGGGCTGGAGATGCGGCCCTCGCACCTGTGGAGCCTGCGCAAGCAGATCTTCGGCCTGGGCACGGCGCAGATCGTGGTGTGCGCGACGGTGCTGACCGGGGTCGGGCTGGCGCTGGGACTGTCCTCGCCAGTGGCGTTCATCGCCGCGTCCGGCTTCGTGCTCACCTCCACCGCGGTGGTGATGCAATTGCTCGGCGAGCGCGGCGACATCGCCTTGCCGGCGGGGCAGAAGATCGTCGCGATCCTGTTGTTCGAGGACCTGCTGATCGTGCCGCTGCTGGCCGTGGTGGCGTGGATGGCGCCGGTGCCGGTTGCCGCCGATGCGCCTTCGCGCTGGATCGGCATCGGCGTCGGCGCGGCGGCGATCGTCGGCCTGCTGGTGGCCGGGCGCTGGCTGCTGAACCCGCTGTTCCGGTTGCTGGCCGCGGCCAAGGCACGCGAAGTGATGACCGCCGCTGCGCTGCTGGTCGTGCTGGGCGCTGCATTGCTGATGCAGCTCGGTGGGCTGTCGATGGCGATGGGCGCGTTCCTGGCCGGGGTGCTGCTGTCCGAATCCACCTTCCGCCATCAGATCGAAGCCGACATCGAGCCGTTCCGCGGCATCCTGCTGGGGCTGTTCTTCCTCGGCGTGGGCATGGCCCTGAACCTGGCGGTGGTGGCGGCGAACTGGACGCTGATCCTCAGCGGCGTGCTCGCGTTCATGGCGGCCAAGGCCGCGTGCATCTACCTGGTCGCGCGGCTCACCGGCAGCGGCCACGCGCAGGCGCTGGACCGCGGCGTGCTGATGGCGCAGGGCGGCGAGTTCGCGTTCGTGCTGTTCGCCGCCGCGGGCGCGGCCGGGGTCATCGACGCGCAGGTCAACGCCAACCTGACCGCGATCGTGGTGCTGTCGATGGCGCTGACCCCGCTGTTCGTGCTGCTGTACCGGCGCTGGGCGCCGGTGGAAGCACCGTCGCTGGACGGCGTGGAGGCCGCCGACGGGCTCACCGGCAGCGTGCTGATCATCGGCTTCGGCCGCTTCGGCCAGGTCGCCAGCCAGTCGCTGCTGGCGCGCGACGTGGACGTGACCATCATCGACAACGACATCGAGATGATCCAGAGCGCGGCCGAGTTCGGCTTCAAGATCTACTACGGCGACGGCACCCGCCTGGACGTGCTGCACGCCTCCGGCGCGCACAGCGTGCGCGCCATCGCGGTGTGCATCGACAACCGCGAGGCGGCCAACCGCATCGTCGAGCTGGCCACGCAGGAATTCCCGCACGCCAAGCTGCTGGTGCGCTCCTACGACCGCGAGCATGCGCTGAAGCTGATCGCCGCCGGCGTGGACTACCAGATCCGCGAGACCTTCGAATCGGCGGTGGAATTCGGCCAGGCCGCGCTGATCGAGCTGGGCATGGCCGAGGACGAGGCCGCGAGCATCGCCCGCGAGATCCGCCGTCGCGACGCCGAGCGCCTGGAGCTGGAGATCGCCGCGGGCGATGTGCGCGCCGGCAGCGGCCTGATGTACGGCAACATCGCCCCGGCGGTACCCAAGCCGACCCCGTTCACCCCGCCGCGGCGCGAGAGCCGCACGCTCAATCCGGAAGCGGTGCCGGCGGCGGAGGCGGTGGACGAGCGTCGTAACGACTGAGGCGCCGCTGATCTGTAGGAGCGGCTCTACGTGGCCTCGGGCCATCAGCCGCGACCTGATCTCTCCGGAAATGTTCCTGTCGCGGCTGAAGCCGCTCCTACAGTGTCCCCGCGGACTGCGAATGTCCGAGTTGAAGCGCTTCAGCGCAAAAACGCCCGCAACGCCTGCGCATAACGTGGGTCGGCGCTGATGTCGTCGTGGCCGGCGCGGGGCATCGCGACCACGGTGGGCGCCTGCGCCAGAGAATCGAGCAGCCGTTGCGTGCTCGCCGCCGGCACCACCTGGTCGCGGCCGGCACGGAGCACCAGCAACGGTCCGCGATAAGCGCGCAGCGCGCTGGCCGAGTCGTAGCGGTCGCGCAGTAGCCAGTGCACCGGCGCCCACGGGTAATGCGCCTGCGCGGCCGAGGCCAGGCTGTCGAACGGAGTCACCAGCACCAGCCGCGCCAGCGGCCGCCGCGCCGCCAGTTGGCTGGCGACGCCACTGCCCAGGCTGCGCCCGAGCACGGCGATCTCGGCCTGCGGCTGCGTGGCACGGACATAGTCGTATAGCGCCAGCGCGTCGCCGATCAGCGCCGCCTCGTTCGGCGTGCCGTCGCTGGCGCCGTAGCCGCGGTAGGCCAGCAGGTACACGCTGTAGTCGGGCAGCAGCGGCGCCAGCTGCGCGCGCGCCTGGCGCAGGTCCTCGGCGTTGCCGCCGAAGTACAGCAACACCTTGTCGCGGCCGGGATTGACCCGCCAGCCGCGCAGGCGCAGCGCCGGGCTGCGCTGCAACGTGAAGTCGGTCTGCGCCGCTTCTACGCGGGTCGCCTGCGGGAAATACAGCAGTTCGCGCTGGCCCAGGTAGAGCAGGGCGCAGACCACCAGATAGGCGACGACCGCGATCGCCGCGACGATGCCCAGGTGACGCAGCATCTATCCGTGCCGGCGTTGCGCGTCGGCGAAGGCCGCCAGTTGTTCCGGCGTTGCGTCGGCCTGGAACTGTGCCTTCCAGTCGGCGAACGGCATGCCGTAGACGCGTTCGCGCGCCTGTTCCTTGCTCAGCGTTTCGCCTTCGGCGGCCGCCGCGTCGCGGTACCAGTCGGCCAGGCAGTTGCGGCAGAAGCCGGCCAGGATCATCAGATCGATGTTCTGCACGTCGCTGCGGTCCTGATTGAGATGCTGCAGCAGCCGCCGGAACGCGGCGGCTTCGATGCGGGTGGTGTCGGTCATGGCGGAATCGGGGACAATAGGGGTCCCCAGACTCTACACCCGCTCGCCTCGATGACCGATTCCGCGCCCGTCTCCCCCGTTCCGGCCCGCATCCTCGACGGGCGGCGCATCGCCGACGAACTGCTCGACCAGCTCAAGCTGCGGGTCGATGCGCGGCTGGCGGCAGGGCAACCGCGGCCGGGCCTGGCGGTGGTGCTGGTCGGCGGCGATCCGGCGTCCACGGTGTACGTGCGCAACAAGCGCCGCGCGGCGGAAAAGGTCGGCATCGAGGCGTTCGACTACGACCTGCCGGGCGGGACCGGCGAAGCCGAACTGCTGGCGCTGATCGACCGCCTCAATGCCGATCCCAAGGTGCACGGCATCCTGGTGCAGCTGCCGCTGCCGGGCATTCCCGACGCCAGCCGGCTGATCCACCGCATCGACCCGCGCAAGGACGTGGACGGTTTCCATCCGGAGAACGTCGGCCACCTGGCGCTGCGCGAATTCGGCCTGCGCCCGTGCACCCCGCGCGGCATCGTCACCCTGCTCGGGCATACCGACCAGCCGGTGCGCGGGCGCAACGCCACCATCGTCGGGGTCAGCAACCACGTCGGCCGGCCGATGGCGCTGGAACTGCTGATCGCTGGCTGCACGGTCAGTTGCTGCCACAAGTTCACCCCACCGGAGGTGCTGCAGGCGCGGGTGCGCGATGCCGACATCCTGGTGGTGGCGGTGGGCCGTCCCGGCCTGATTCCGGGCGAGTGGGTCAAGCCTGGCGCGGTGGTGATCGACGTGGGCATCAACCGCCTCGACGACGGCCGCCTGGTCGGCGACGTCGGCTTCGACGAGGCCGCGCAACGCGCCAGCTGGATCACCCCGGTCCCTGGTGGCGTCGGGCCGATGACCGTGGCCACCCTGATGCAGAACACCATCGAGGCCGCTGATGCGGCTGGGATTCGGGATTCGGAATTCGGGATTCGTTAAAGGCAACGGCAAAGCACGTGCGTCGGTCGATCGCGGTCACTCCGAGATCGGCCGGCCGTTGGCGTCCAGGCAAACATGCAAACGGCCGGCTGCGGAAGGCTTCGCCGTTGCGAATCCCGAATCCCAAATCTCCAATCCCGGCCCCAAATGCGTTAAAATGCCGCGCTTCCCCACATTCGGGTCCGCCGATGCTGCGCATCCAGGCTGAAGCTTTAACCTACGACGACGTTTCGCTCGTCCCCGCCCATTCGATCGTCCTGCCGAAGGACGTCAGCCTGGAAACCCGGCTGACCCGCGACCTGCGCCTGAAACTGCCGCTCCTGTCGGCGGCGATGGACACGGTGACCGAACACCGCCTCGCGGTGGCCATGGCCCAGCTCGGCGGCATCGGCATCATCCACAAGAACCTGACCCCGGAGCAGCAAGCCGCGGAAGTGGCCAAGGTCAAGAAGTTCGAAGCCGGCGTGATCACCGAGCCGTTCACCGTCGGTCCGGAAACGACCATCGGCGAAGTGCTGAAACTGACCCGCGCGCGCAACATCTCCGGCGTGCCGGTGGTCGACGGCAGCGAACTGGTCGGCATCGTCACCAGCCGCGACATGCGCTTCGAGAAGAAGCTCGACGATCCGGTCCGCCACATCATGACCAAGAAGGATCGCCTGATCACCGTGCGCGAAGGCGCCAGCGACGAGGAAGTGCTGCAGCTGCTGCATCGCAACCGCATCGAGAAGATCCTGGTGGTCAACGACAGCTTCGAGCTGCGCGGGCTGATCACAGTCAAGGACATCCAGAAGAAGACCGACAACCCCAACGCCGCCAAGGACGCCGCCACGCGCCTGCTGGTCGGCGCGGCGGTCGGCGTCGGCGGCGATACCGAGCAGCGCATCGAACTGCTGGCCGCGGCGGGCGTGGACGTGGTCATCGTCGATACCGCGCACGGCCACTCGCAGGGCGTGATCGACCGCGTGGCCTGGGTCAAGAAGACCTATCCGCAGCTGCAGGTGATCGGCGGCAACATCGTCACCGGCGATGCCGCGTTGGCGCTGATGGACGCAGGCGCCGACGCGGTCAAGGTCGGCGTGGGTCCCGGCTCGATCTGCACCACGCGCGTGGTCGCCGGTGTCGGCGTGCCGCAGATCACCGCGGTGGACATGGTCGCCGAGGCGCTGCAGGACCGCATCCCGCTGATCGCCGACGGCGGCATCCGCTATTCCGGCGACATCGGCAAGGCGCTGGTCGCCGGCGCCTCCACGGTGATGGTCGGCGGTCTGTTCGCCGGCACCGAGGAAGCCCCGGGCGAGGTCGAGCTGTTCCAGGGCCGCAGCTACAAGAGCTACCGCGGCATGGGCAGCCTGGGCGCGATGGAGAAGGGCAGCAAGGACCGTTACTTCCAGGACGCCTCCGACGCCGACAAGCTGGTGCCGGAAGGTATCGAAGGCCGCGTGCCGTACCGCGGCCCGCTCAGCGGCATCATCCACCAGCTGATCGGCGGCCTGCGCGCCACGATGGGCTACGTGGGCTGCGCGACCATCGAGGAAATGCGCACCAAGCCCAAGTTCGTCACCATCACCGGTGCCGGCCAGCGCGAGAGCCACGTGCACGACGTGCAGATCACCAAGGAACCGCCGAACTACCGCATGGGCTGATGCCCATGCGCGGGAGTGGGGATTCGGGATTGGGGATTCGTAGTAGCCCGCCGCGTCTCCACCGGCAGTGCACATCGCCGCCATCCCGCTGTTGCGAATCCCCAATCCCGCATCCCCAATCCCGGCCCCAATGACCAACATCCACAGCGACAAGATCCTCATCCTCGATTTCGGCGCGCAGTACACGCAGCTGATCGCGCGCCGTATCCGCGAGCTGGGGGTCTACTGCGAGATCTGGGCCTGGGACCACGATCCGGCGCAGATCGCCGGCTTCGGCGCCAAGGGCATCATCCTGTCCGGCGGTCCCGAGTCGACCACGCTGCCGGGCGCGCCGGTCGCGCCGCAGGAAGTGTTCGACAGCGGCCTGCCGGTGTTCGGCATATGCTACGGCATGCAGACCATGGCCGCGCAGCTGGGCGGCGCCACCGAGGCCGCCGACCAGCGCGAGTTCGGCCATGCCGAAGTGGATGTGGTGGCGGCCGATGCCTTGTTCTCCGGGCTGACCGACCATGCCGGCGCCGCGCGTCTGAATGTGTGGATGAGCCATGGCGACCATGTCTCGCAGGTGCCGCCGGGCTTCACCATCAGCGCCGTGACCGAGCGCATCCCGGTCGCGGCGATGGCCAACGAGGCCAAGCGCTGGTACGGCGTGCAGTTCCATCCGGAAGTCACCCACACGCTGCAGGGCCAGACCCTGTTGCGCCGTTTCGTGGTCGACGTCTGCGGCTGCGAGACCCTGTGGACCGCGGCCAACATCATCGACGACCAGATCGCGCGCGTGCGCGCCCAGGTCGGCGAGGACGAGGTGATCCTGGGCCTGTCCGGTGGCGTCGATTCGTCGGTGGTCGCCGCGCTGCTGCACAAGGCGATCGGGGACAAGCTGACCTGCGTGTTCGTCGATACCGGCCTGCTGCGCTGGCAGGAAGGCGATCAGGTGATGGCGATGTTCGCCGAGCACATGGGCGTCAAGGTGATCCGGGTCAATGCTGCCGACCGCTACTTCGACGCATTGGCCGGGGTCAGCGATCCGGAAGCCAAGCGCAAGATCATCGGCAACCTGTTCGTGGAGATCTTCGACGAGGAGTCGAACAAGCTGGCTAACGCCAAGTGGCTGGCGCAGGGCACGATCTATCCGGACGTGATCGAGTCGGCCGGCAGCAAGACCGGCAAGGCGCACGTGATCAAGAGCCACCACAACGTCGGCGGCCTGCCCGAGCACATGAAACTGGGCCTGGTCGAGCCGCTGCGCGAGCTGTTCAAGGACGAAGTGCGGCGCCTGGGCGTGGAGCTCGGCCTGCCGCGCACGATGGTCTACCGCCATCCGTTCCCCGGTCCCGGGCTGGGCGTGCGCATCCTCGGCGAAGTGAAGCGCGAGTACGCCGAGCTGCTGGCCAAGGCCGATGCGATCTTCATCGAAGAGCTGCGCAAGGCCGACCTGTACGACAAGACCAGCCAGGCGTTCGCGGTGTTCCTGCCGGTCAAGTCGGTGGGCGTGGTCGGCGACGCGCGCGCCTACGAATGGGTGATCGCGCTGCGCGCGGTGGAGACCATCGACTTCATGACCGCGCACTGGGCGCACCTGCCGTACGACTTCCTCGGCACCGTGTCCAACCGCATCATCAACGAATTGCGCGGCGTCTCGCGCGTGGTCTACGACATCTCCGGCAAGCCGCCGGCGACGATCGAGTGGGAGTGACCTCGGGTTTTTTGCGGGGAAGGCCGGATCATTTTCGACGCGGCGCCAGCAGCGTCCGCAGTCGATCCGGCCGCCCGGCGATCCGCTCCAGACGCGGGTAGCGCAGCGTTCCGCGGTAATCGAGGATGCGCGTGACGGTGCGGCCGTCCTGCTCGAACGTCATGCCGATCGGCGTTTCTTCTGCATGGCACACCGCTTCGATCAGCGCCTCGCGCGTAAACGGCACGCCGCCGACCGATACGATCTTCGTCCTTGGGCCGATTCCCGCACGGTAGGCCGGGCCACTCCACGCGATCGCACGGACCATTCCGCTGTCGGCCACCGTCAATCCGATCGAATAGGAAAGATCGGTCGCTTCGAGTTCCTTCTCATTCTGGCGGTACGTCGCGGTCGCGGTGTCGGTGTAGACCAGCCGCCATCCCTGTTGCGCGAGACCCTCGGACACGTCGAGATCCTCGTGACCATCGATCCAACGCCGCAGGAAGCCGGCCCAGTCGTATGGCGCGACCGCGTTCAGCGCCTTGGCCACATCGTCGAAGACGTAGGTCCGCGTCGGCGCATCGGGCGCGGCGCCCGCGAAAAAGACTCTCGCAAAATCATCGATCCCGCGCTGTCCGCCGCTCTGCTTGCGCAATAGGGCATCGACGTCGAGCCACAGCAGGACGCCTTCCAGATAATAGTCCCGGCGGCGTTGCCAGTCGCGCCACGGCACCGCCTTGCGCAGCATGAACGCGGGATAGTTGACGTCGTCCGCCAGCGATCGCCAGGCACGGCCCGGCCGGTTGACGATTTCGGCCGCATCGAGCGCCAGCTTGTCGAGGGTCTCCTCGCGCGTGCGCAGCCCCGATCGAGCGGCAAGCACGCGGCCCCAGAACTCCGTCTGGCCTTCGTACACCCAGAGCAGGCTGCCGCCCTGCGGCGCGTTCGGCGTCGGCGCCCACAGATCGGCGGGCGTCCGATACAGGCCGTTCCAGGCATGGACGAATTCGTGCGCGAGGATATCGCGGTTGTTGAGCTGCCACTCCCAGTCGGAAAAGTAGGTCGAGGGCAGGGAAATTTCGCTCGACCTTCGGTGCTCGGTTCCCCCCGCAGATCCGTCGTCCTCCATCCTGGCAAGGAAGGTGTAGCGCTCGAACGGCGCAGCACCGAACACCGCGCCTGCCTGCTCCACCATACGGCTCAGGGCATCGATTCGCTCCGGCGCCACGGCCAGATCGTCGGGCCGGCGCGCGATCAGGTCGATCGAAACCGGTGCCTGTCCCCGCGCGGACAACGGCAGCTGCCGAGCGTAGCGCGCAGCGTAGACCGGCGCGTCGAGCAGGGTTTCGAGCGAGACCGGTGCGAACCGCGATCTGCCGTCGCGGGTGTCGAGCAACGCGAGCGAGGTGATCGGGTGCAGTCCCACCGGGAACGTCACCGTCGGGGCAATGCTCAAGTTGCGCGCGTACCAGCCGGCCGGGTAGAGGATCAGCCGCTGCCAGGGCACGACCACCAGATCCGGCGAGAGCGCATCGTCGGCGCCCACGATCTGAAACCGCACCTCGATCGTCCGCGTGCCAACGGGAAGCTCCAGATCGAAGGCGTGCGGATCGAGCGGGTTGCGGCGCCACGCCAGCGGCTGGCCGTCGGCCTCCACCTTCAGCCCGGCGAGATCGACCACCGACAGGCTCGGTCCATGGCTCGCCGCCTCCCAGCGTGGATAGAGCAGGGTCATGGCGCCCGCCCGCTGTACCGGGATGCGCTCGCGAACGAGGAACAGCTTGTGTGCGACATCGGTCTGTTCGACCTCGAGTTCGATCGTGCCGGCAAAGAGGTGGTCGACTGGCTGCGCAATCGATGGACTCTCCAGCGTCTGCACCGGGAGCGTCGCCGTTTCCCCGGCGGCCGTGGAAACGCCGGCAAGACACGTCGTTCCCGCGACGATCAGCCCCCAAGCGCGTCGCCAAGCGAACGCTGCTGCACTCATGTCATAACTCCTTCGATGATGTACGCCGGCTCGGGTAAGGAAGCCAAGTGCGGTTTCGAATCCGCCGGTCTCGCGCTCGCAGCGCCCGACCTTCCTGGAGCGCGTCCGAGATCAGCGGCTCCAGCCGCAGCGAATTTGCGGCGAACGTTACCGGCGATGCCTTCGGCTTGGGTCGCTGCGGATCGGGACATGCAAATCCCACGGCCAAGACGTCGAATACCGTGCGGTAGCGCGTGCGGGTTTTCGGATCTTCGTCGATCACGGACGAAGATCGCGCGGACCATCCGCAAGCCGAGCGGACCCTCGAGGAGGCCGAGCGCCGATCCGATCAGCGCGCTGGCGTGTCAACACTGTCGCTCGACCGATTCGTCAGGAGGGTGCCGGCGATCATGTCGAAGAGATGGTCGGCCCGCGGCGCGAATCCGGGTTGGCCGACCAGCCAGGCGAGCGCCGACATGAGCGCGAACAGGTCGGTCCCGTCCATGTCGGCACGCGCCGTTCCCTCGGCCTGAGCGCGTAGCAACAGGCGCGCGCCTGCCGCGTGCACCGCCGCGCATGTCGCGTAGAGCGCAGACTCCGGATCCGCGTGGGCGCTCGCCATCAAGGCGACGACGCCGCTGTAGCTATGGGTGAATGCCACCCCTTCGCGAAACCAGGACACGAGCGCTTCGTCGGGTGGGCTCGACGCTTCGAGTTCGCCTGCCTTCTGCGTCAGCGCCTCCAGATTCATGCGCAGCAACGCTTCGAACAAGGCTTCCCGCGTCGGGAAATGACGCAGCAGCGTGGCCAATCCCACCTCGGCGCGACGGGCGATATCGCGCATGGACGCGTCGGCACCATGCTCGGTCACGACGTCCCGCGCGACGGCAAGGAGATGGCTGTAATTTTTTCTGGCGTCGGCGCGCATGGGTTGCCTTGACAAATGGATCAGCGATCCGGAGGATGCGGTCGCATGTGGATCAGTGATCCATAAGATACCGCGCGCTTGTGCAAATTGAAACAAAAGACCCGACGTCGTCTCCCTGCGTTTGACAAACGGATCAGTGATCCATATAGTTGGATCACTGATCCGGATCGAGCGAGCCAGAAGTCCTGGCTCAGCGCACCGCACAGACACAGCGCACTTCTGCCAACCGGGCAGACACGCTGTCCGACACGACAGGAGAAGGTCATGGGAAAGCTTGAAGGTAAGGTTGCAGTCATCACCGGCGGCGCTACGGGCATTGGCCGCGCCGCGGCGAAGCGCTTCGTCGAGGAGGGCGCCTTGGTCTTCCTCTTCGGCCGCCGGCAGGAAGCGCTCGACGCCGCTGTGGCCGAGCTCGGGCCCAATGCCCGCGCGGTGCAGGGCTCGGTTGCGGACGAGGCCGACCTCGATCGGCTCTACGCAGCGGTGAAAGCCGAGCGCGGGACGCTCGACATCGTCTTCGCCAATGCAGGGGCGGGAAGCCAGCTTCGGCTCGGCGAGATCACCGTCGCGCACATCGACGAAACCTTCGACACCAACGTGAAGGGGACGATCTTCACGGTGCAGAAGGCGCTGCCGCTGATGGGCGAGGGCGGTTCGATCATCCTGACCGGATCGAGCGCCGGCACCACGGGCGCCCCGGGAATGAGCGCCTACAGCGCGAGCAAGGCGGCGGTGCGCAACCTCGCGCGGACCTGGGCGGAGGACCTGAAGGGCACCGGGATCCGGGTCAACGTGCTGTCGCCCGGGGCGACGGCGACCGAGCTGGCGAAGGCGGCGCTGG
Source organism: Xanthomonas sp. SI (assembly GCF_014236855.1). Taxonomy (NCBI): domain Bacteria; kingdom Pseudomonadati; phylum Pseudomonadota; class Gammaproteobacteria; order Lysobacterales; family Lysobacteraceae; genus Xanthomonas; species Xanthomonas sp. SI. The sequence goes on along the minus strand of NZ_CP051261.1, from coordinate 3,034,749 downwards.
GCGAGGAGGGCCAGAAGGTCTTCGCGGCGATGACGCCGCTGCAGCGCATGGCCGATCCGGCCGAGATCGGCGCCGTGGCCGCCTTTCTCGCGTCGTCGGACAGCAGCTTCATGACCGCCAGCGAGGTCGCCGTCGACGGCGGCCTGGCGCAACTCTGACGCGCTGCGTCCGGCGCTCGCTCCATTCGACAGTCGGAGCCCGCAGGGCGCGGTGAACCAACAGGAGGATCCATGAACTACGCAATCATCGGCTTCGGCAATGTCGGCCAGGCGCTGGCCAAGGCGTTCGCGCGCAACGGCATCGAAGTGTCCATTGCCACCACGCGCGCTCCGGAAAATTTCGCGTCCGCTGCGGCCGCGATCGGCCCCACGATCATCCCCAACACGCTGGCGGAAGCGGTCAAGGCGGACATCGTCTTTTTGGCAGTCCGTTTCGAGTCGCACCCGGATGTCGCCAAAGCCCTCCCCAACTGGCAGGGGAAGACCATCGTCGATGTGACCAATGCCTACGGCGTGCCCACCGAGGAACTGGGGGGACAGCCTTCTTCCAAGGCCGTCGCGCAAGCCTTCTCTGGTGGGCGGCTGGTCAAGGGCTTCAATCATCTGGGCGCCGCGGTCCTCGCCCAGGCCCCCGCGGTACATGGCGGCAGGAGAGTCGTGTTCCTGGCGAGCGACGATGACGCTGCCGCAGCGGAAATCGCTGCGCTTGCGGAAGAACTCGGTTTCTCGCCAGTCAAACTTGGCGGGCTTTCGGAAGGCGGGCTGCTGGTCCAGGCACGCGGGAACAGCTGGGGTCCACTGATCTTCAAGGACTTGGTCACGTTCGACCGATGAACACGGCGTCCCCACCCAGCGGGGCGGGACGCCCGCGGACGGATCGAGCGCGATGCGATCCGGAGCAAAGGAGACATTCCCATGAGTACCGAGAAGAACATCCAGACCGTGAAGGACTTCTTCGCCGCGCTCGGCCGCGGCGACAGGCAGGGTCTGCTGGCGCTGGTCGCCGAAGACATCGAGTGGATCGTCCCGGGCGAAAACTGGCCGCTAGCCGGAACGTATCGCGGACACGCGGGGCTGGCGGATTTGCTTGAGACGGCATCCAGGTCGATGGAAACGTCCACGCAACCCCGCGAGTTCGTAGCGCAAGGCGACCGGGTTCTGGTCGCCGGCTTCGCCAGCGGGAAGATCAAAGCCACCAACAAGACGTTCGAGGACGACTGGATCTTCGCCATCACCGTCCGCGCCGGCAGACTGGCAAGCATCCGCGAATACATCGACACCCAGGCACTGGCGCGGGCCTCGCGGGTGGACGCGTCCGGGCTCGCGTAGCGCCGGCTACGTGCGGCCGCCGGGTCCGGGCAAACGGTGAATCGGCCGTGGATCGCCCACTCGCAGGTCACGCACTGGCCCAGTACCCAACCGTAACGGAGATCGCGATGTACGACCAAGCCAAACTATCCGAGTTGATCCGGTTCGCACGCGTCGATGCAGGCTCCACTGTCATCGACATCTACCCAGGCGACGGCGACTGGACCCGTCTGTTCTCCGACATCGCGGGACCCGCAGGACGGGTCTACAGCGTCGTGCCGGCCGAAGTCGCGCACTTCAGCAACGATCCGGTCGGCCGCATGCGCGCGCTTGCGAAGGAGCCGGGCCGAGACAACGTCGAAGTCGTCTCGGCGGACCTCGTGGCGATGCCGGAGACCATGCAGCCGGCGGATGTGCTGTGGCTGCACCTGTTCTATCACGATCTGCATACCGCATTGATCCAGTCCAGGGGCGCGACCGCGGCGCGCTTCAATCGAGCCGTCTACGCGCGGCTGCGGCCCGGCGGGTCCTACGTCATCGTCGATCATGCCGCCGCCGTCGGTGCGGGTACGCGCGAGGCCTCGTCGCTGCATCGGATCGAGCCTGCATCCGTCCGCGAGGAGGTGGAGGCGGCCGGCTTCGTGCTGGAGGCGGAAACCGGCCTGCTCGCGAACCGCGACGATCCGCACTCGGTCAAAGTGTTCGATCCCCTGGTAAAGGGCGAGACCGATCGCTTCGCCTATCGATTCGTGAAGCCTTGATCAGCGCGAAGGTTCCGGCCTGATCCGGAACCAGATGGAATACATGGCCGGCAGGAACACCAGGGTCAGAACCGTCCCGGCGAAGGTGCCGCCGATCAGCGTGTAGGCGAGGGTGCCCCAGAACACCGAATGGGTCAGCGGGATGAACGCCAGGATCGCGGCCAGCGCGGTCAGGATCACCGGCCGCGCGCGCTGCACGGTGGCTTCGACGACCGCATCGAACGGGCTCAGCCCTTCGCGTTCGTTGTGGTGGATCTGCCCGATCAGGATCAGCGTGTTGCGCATCAGGATGCCCGACAGCGCGATCAGGCCGACCAGGGCATTGATGCCGAAGGGCTGCTGGAAGATGAGCAGCGTCGGTGCGACACCGATCAGGCCGAGCGGACTGGTGGCGAACACCATGACCATGGCCGCGATCGAGCGCACCTGCAGGATGATGATGAGCAGGGTGAGCGCGACCATGATCGGGAACAGCGGCAGCATCGCCTTGGTGGCCTTGCCGGCCTCCTCGATCGAGCCCGCCTGTTCGATCCGGTAACCGGGCGGTAGCGTGGCGATGATCGGCTGCAGCTGGGCCATGATGGCGGTGGAAACGTCCGGAGGCTGCAGGCCTTCGGCGATGTCGCCGCGCACGGTGATGGTCGGCGTGCGATCGCGGCGGCGCAGGATGGGATCCTCCATGCGCACATCGACGCTGCCGGCCTGGGACAGCGGAATGCGCTGGCCTGCCGCCCCGACCAGCGTGAAGCCGGCGATCTTCGCAGGATCGAAACGGATCTCGCCGCCTGCGCGTCCCACTACCTGCACCGAGCGGATGTCCTCGCGCACCTCGGTCAGCGGCACGCCGCTCAGCAGGAACTGCAACTGCGAGGCCACGGCGCTGGAGGTCAGCCCGACGGCCTGGAGCCGGTCCTGGTCGAGGGTGAAGCGCAGGGTGGGGACGCGCGGTCCCCAATCCGTATTGACCGTGCGCATCATCGGGCTGGCATGCATGACATCGGCGACGTCGCTTGCGATCTTGCGCAGCACGTCCGGGTCGGGCCCCATGACGCGATACGCCACCGGAAACGGCGAAGGCGGCCCGAATACGATCTGGGTGGCGCGCACCTGTGCCTCCGGCACCAAGCCATCGGCCACGGCCCGGCGCAGCCTGAACTTGAGCGCTTCGCGTTGCTTGTCGTCGCCGGCGAGCACCACGATCTTGGCGAACGACGGATCGGGCAGTTCGGGCGACATCGCCAGGAAGAACCGTGGCGCGCCCTGGCCGATGTAGGAGGTTACGATCCGCGCCTCCTTCTGTTTCGCCAGCCAGGCTTCGACCTTCGCCGTCGCCGCACTGGTCTGCTCGATCGAGGTGCCGTAGGGCATCTGTACCTCGACCAGCACCTCGGGCCGGTCGGAGGTCGGGAAGAACTGCTTGTTGACCACGCCCATGCCGACGATGGACAGCGCGAACAGCCCGAGCACCGTGCCGGCGACCAGCCATTTGCGCGCGATGACGCGCCCGAGCACCTGCCGGAAGCGGTTGTAGTGGCGGGTGTCGTAGATGGCGGCGTGGCCGCCTTCGATCTTCTTGATGTCCGGCAGCAGCTTCACGCCCAGGTAGGGAGTGAACACCACCGCGACGACCCAGGACGCGATCAGGGCGATGCCGACGATCCAGAACATGTTGCTGGTGTATTCGCCGGCCGTGGAGCGCGCGAATCCGTTGGGCATGAAGCCCACGGCCGTGACCAGCGTGCCGGACAGCATGGGCGCCGCCGTATGGCTCCAGGCATAGGCCGAGGCAGCGACGCGGCTATAGCCTTCCTCCATCTTCACCACCATCATTTCGATGGCGATGATGGCGTCGTCCACCAGCAGGCCCAGCGCCAGGATCAGCGAGCCGAGCGTGATGCGGTCGAAGTTCTTGCCGCTCGCGGCCATGACCACGAATACCGCCGCCAGCGTCAGCGGTACCGCCGCCGCGACCACGAGGCCGACACGCCAGCCCATGCTGACGAAGCACACCACCATCACCACCAGCAGGGCGACGAAGAACTTGACCATGAACTCGTCGACCGCCGAACCGATGTTGACGGCCTGGTCGGTCACCTTGCTCAGCGCCATGCCCAGCGGCAACCCGGCGTTGACCTTGGCCACTTCCGCCTCCAGCGCCTTGCCCAGATCCAGGCCGTTCCAGTCCTCGCGCATCACCACGCCCAGCAGCAGCGCCGGTTCGCCGTTGTTGCGGACCAGGAAGGTGGCGGGATCCTCGTAGCCGCGTTCCACGGTCGCCACATCCGACAGTTTCAGCGTCCGTCCCTGGGCGACGATCGGGGTCTGCCGGATCTTCTCCAGGCTGTCGAACGCGCCATCGACACGGAGGAAGACCTGCGGTCCCTTGGTCTCGATGGAGCCGGCCGGGGTCAGCACGTTCTGGCTGTTGAGCGCGGCGAAGATGTCCTGCGGCGCGACGCCCAGCGTGGCCAGGCGGTCGTGGGAGAAGGAGACGAAGATGCGCTCGGGCTGCTCGCCGATGATGTTGACCTTCTTCACGCCCGGAACGTGCAGCAATTGCTGGCGCAGCGTCTCGGCGTCGCGCACCAGCAGCCGTTGCGGTTCGCCCTTGGCCTTGAGCGCGAACAGCGCGAAGGTCACGTCGGCGTACTCGTCGTTGAGCATGGGGCCGATGACGCCGGCCGGCAGTTTCCTGGCCTCGTCGCCGAGTTTCTTGCGGGCCTGGTAGAACTCCTCCTGCACCTGCGCAGGCGGGGTGCTGTCGAGCAGCGAAATCATGGTGAAGGCCAGGCCTGGACGCGTATAGGTTTCCGCGCGGTCGTACCAGCGCAGTTCCTGCAGGCGTTTTTCCAGCGGTTCGGCGACCTGGTCCTGCATCTCCTGCGCGGTCGCGCCCGGCCAGGCGGTGACCACCGTCATCTGCTTGATCGTGAACGGCGGATCTTCCGCGCGTCCGAGCTGGAAGAACGCGAGCACGCCGGCAACGGAGATCAGGAAGATCAGGAACAGCGTGATCGAACGCTCGCGCACCGCCAGCGCCGACAGGTTGAAACGCCCCTCGCTCATGGACGCGCTCCGCCGGCCAGCGCCTGGCCATCGATCGGCCTGACCAGTTGGCCTTCGCGAAGCAGGTGCGCGCCCAGCGACACGACTTGGTCGCCAGCCTGGAGATTGCCTTTCACCTGCGCCACCTCGTCGGTCAGGCCGAGCACCTGGACCGAGCGCCAGACGGCCTTTGCAGGCTTGCCCTCGACGGCCCATACGCCCGGACCCTTGCCCGGATCGAATACGGCGCCGATCGGGACTTGCAGCGAAGCGGCGGCGTCCGTGCCGGTCGGAATCTCGACGGTGACGGTGGCGCCCAGCGGCGCCCGCGCCAGCGCGCCGTCGAGCACGTACCTGGCCTCGTAGGTGCGGGTCAGCCGATCGGCCGCATCGGACAGCTGCCGCAAGGTCGCCGGCACCGCGGCCTGGCGATCGCCGTACAGCCGGGCATGCGCCAGCGAACCTGCGGCCGGCCGCAGCGTCTCGGGCAATTGCACGATGGCTTCGCGCTGGCCCGCATGCGCCAGGCGCATCACCGGTTGCCCGGCGCCGACTACTTGCCCCGGCTCGGCCAGCGTTTCCACGACCACCCCATCGGCGTCGGCGAGCAGGACGGCATAGCCGGACGCGTTCCTGGCGACGCCGGCTTGCGCCTCTGCCGCCTTGAGTTGCGCCCGCGCCGTGTCGGCGGCGGCCTTGATCTGATCGTAGGCGGATGCCGAGACGGCTCCTTCTGCGACCAGGTCGCGATAGCGCGCCGCATCGTCGGCGGTCTGCGTGGCGCGCGCCCGGGCTGCGGCGACCGTTTCCTGCTGCGCCTGCGCCTGCAGGCCCAGGTCGATCGGGTCCATGCGCATGAGCGCCTGGCCGCGCTTGACGGTCTGGCCGGTATCGACTAGGCGCTCGAGCACCTTGCCCGGCACGCGAAACGCCAGATCGCTTTGAATCCGGGCCGCGACGACCCCGGTGAACGACCGCGGCGCATTGGCACCGCCGTGCACGGCCCCGATCCTGACCAGCGGCGCCTCCGTGCGCGGATCGGCGGCGTGTTCGTTACCGCATGCCGCTAGGACAAGAGGCAACAGGCAGATGGCATACGCAACAAACTGGCGCCGAAGCATGGGAACCCTTCCTGACGGGATAGGGCACCTATTCTATACTTGTGACCAATATGGTCAATAGTCACAAAGAAAGAATCAGGGCGACAGGCTGCGCAGGATCAGGCCGGACAACTGACCCGTCGCCTCGGCGGCGTTGTCCAGGTTGTGCTGCAGCAACAGCGGATTGATGAACGGGCGCATGACCAGGTAGATGGCGCCGGCCGTCTCGTCCAGCGGGGTCTTGCGCTCGAATTCGCCGGCTTCGCGACCGTCGCGCACGATCTGCAGGACCAGGGCCTTGATGTGCTCTTCGTAGGCGCGGGCGGAGGGCCAGGATTCGGCGGCCGAGGTCCTGGCGATGTCGTAGAGCTTGCGATCGTCGAAGAACAGTTCGCTGCCGGACTCCACAAGAGCCTTGAAAACGCGTCTCAAGCGCTCGGAGGCGGAAGGCGCGCCGGCGACGGCTTCGTCGACCGCGGCCATGATCGCGCTGAGGCGATTGGAGCAGATGACCTCGCCGATCGCCTGCTTGGAATCGAAGAACTTGTAGATGTAGGCCTTGGAAAAGCCGATCGCTTTGGCCAGGTCGGAAACTGTCGTCTTGTCGTAGCCGTACAGGCCGAAATATTCGGTCGCCGCCTCGACGATCTGGTCTCGGACATCGTGGTCCGAAGGTCCCCTGGGTTGGGGCGCGGGAGAAGGGGTCTTGGTCATGGCCACAGGGTACCGCGCGGCCCGTGGATTTGACAAAAAGTGACCATTTCGTAATATGGTCACATCAGCCGGCTTTCAGGATCGCCATGCAGTTCCGTCGCTCTCTCTTCCTTTTGCTCTGCGCCGGCGTGACGGCCGGCTGCGCGGTCGGCCCCGACTACCGCCGACCCGAGGCGCCGCTGCCCAGCCACTACGTCGGGCAGACGCAGGCCGGGCAGGCCAGTGGCCCGTCTGCGGTCGACCTGGCGGCATGGTGGCAAGGCTTCGACGACCCGCTGCTGACGCACCTGGTGGCGTCGGCGCTCGAGCAGAACCTGGACCTGGCGCAGGCGGCCGCGCGCGTCGCCCAGGCACGCGCCGGGCTTGGCGCGGCCAACGCGGCCCTGCTCCCGTCGGCAGCCGTCAGCGGTTCGGCGGCGCGCGCGCGCCAGTCGCTGGAAACCCCGTTGGGGCAGGTGCTCGATGCCGCGCCCGGATACGACAGATTGGGAAGCGCCTACGAGTTGGACCTGGAGGCAGGCTGGGAGGCGGACGTGTTCGGCGGCCTGCGGCGCGGCCATGAGGCGGCATTGGCCGACTATCAAGCTTCGCAAGCCGGTGCCGGGGCAGTGCGGCTGGCGGTAGCCGCGCAGACCGCCGACATCTACATCACCATCCGCGGCCTGCAGACGCGCCTCGACATCGCCCGGCACCAGGTAAGGACCCAGCAGGACTTGCTGGCGAAAGTCGGCCTGCTCTACAAAAAGGGACTGGCTGCCGAGTACGAAGTGCGGCAGACGGAAGGCGCGCTGTCGCAAGTGCAGGCGACGGTTCCCGGCCTGCAGACGGGCCTGGATGCGGCGATGAATGCCTTGGATGTGATGCTGGGTGTCCCGCCTGGGACGCATCGCGCCGAACTGGAAGCGGCCGCGCCGATTCCGGCGACGCCAGCAATCGCCGGGATGGGGTCCCCGGCCGACCTGCTGCAACGTCGCCCCGACCTCGTCGTCGCAGAACGCCGGCTCGCGGCGGCCAATGCCCGCATCGGCGAGGCGGTCGCCGAGTATTACCCGAAGTTCTCGTTGAGCGGCTTGCTGGGAAGCGCCACCGCGGTATCCAGCGGCAACCTGTTCACCAGCGGCGCCAGCCAGACGGCAGGTGTGTTGGGACTGCGCTGGCGGCTTTTCGATTTCGGCCGCATCAATGCGCAGATCGATCTGGCCAAGGGTCAGGATGCCGAGGCCTTGGCCGCCTATCGCCAAGCGGTTCTGCGCGCGACCGAGGATGTCGAGAACGCCTTTTCGGCATTGGTCAATCGTCGGGACCAGACCACGATATTGAAGCAAGGCGAGGCATCGCTGACCCGTGCCAGGGGATTGGCGTTTACCGCATACCAGCGCGGGGCCGCGAGCCTGATCGACGTGCTGCATGCCGACGCATCGCTGTTGAACGCGGCCGACGCGAGAGCGCAGGCGCAGACCGAATCGGCGCGAGCCGCCGTCGCCGCGTTCCGCGCGCTCGGTGGCGGCTGGCAACCGATGTCTTCCGACGCGGTAGCGGCTCGTGGACCGTGAGGCACGAATGACTGCTTGACGGTCATGCCATCAAGGCCGATCGCAGGCATGCTGCCTCCGCGGGCCGATGCGATCCCATGGGCCGGGACCGCATGGATGCAGTTGCAACCTTCGGTTGATCGCGCGAGCGCATCGCGTACACTTTTTTCGGAAAGCGAACGCTATGCGCGACGAGGGAGCGGCACATGCGGATAGGGCGACACAGGTTTCTGGCGGCGGCGCTCCTGGCCTTCGGGCTTGCGGTGTCCATTCCGGCATCGCTCGCTGCCGGTGCGAAGCAGGCTGCAAGCGCGACGGAAACCGGCCTGGATGCGCGCGGCCATCTGCGTGCTGTCGCGGCCGGACGCGGCGAGTCGTTCGCGTATACGCGGCTGCAGCAAGGGGTCCAGGTCCGCATCGGCCAGATCGCCAAGAACGTGATCTTCTACGGGCCGCAGACCGTGCGCGTGAACGCGAACCTGGGAGAGAACTACTGGACCGCTCCCAGCCTGGCGGTGATCGGCAAGCCGCAACCCATCCCCTTCGCCACCAGCGAGACTGCGGACACGCTGACGCTCAAAAGCGCCGCGCTGCGCGTTGAAATCAGCAAGAAGACCGGCGCGGTGCGTTTCCTCGACGCTGCGGGCAAGCTCTATACAGAAGAAAAAAGCAACGCGCCGCAGACCTTGAAGAAGGTCGTGGTGTCGGGCGCGCCGACGTTCGAGGCGGCCAACAGTTTCATTTTGCGCCCGGACGAAGCGCTCTACGGCCTGGGTTTCCTCGGCGAGCAGAGCAGCAATCGGCGCGGCAAGGAACTGCTGCTGGTGCAGACCAACGTGGGCATCGTCATCCCCGTGCTCATGTCCTCGCGCCGCTACGGGATCCTGTGGGACACCTACTCGCAGATGCGCTTCAAGGACGATGCGGACGGCGCATCGATGTGGGCCGAAAGCGCGCCCGGCGGCGTCGACTACTATTTCATGGGCGGCGACACCCCGGATGCGGTGGTCGCGGCCTACCGGGCGCTGACCGGCCAGGCGCCGATGTATCCCAAACAGGCGTTCGGCCTGTTCATGAGCAAGGAACGCTACAAGACCCAGGAGCAGCTGCTCGACGTCGCCCGCAGCTTCCGCAACGACGGATTCCCGCTCGACTACATCGTGCAGGACTGGCAGTACTGGGGATCGGACAAGGACGGCAGCTGGAGCGGCATGACCTGGGATCCGGTCCGCTATCCGGATCCTGCCGGCATGGCGCGCCAGGTGCACGACATGCACATGAAGCTGATGGTGTCGATCTGGCCCTCGGTCGGCGACGATACCGCGCTGGCCCACGAACTGGACCAGCACCAGTTGCGTTTCGCGCCGCTGCACTGGATCTCCAAGCACGCGCGCGTGTACGACGCCTACAGTCCGCTGGGGCGGCAGATCTATTTCAAGCACATCAAGTCGGGCCTGCTCGACAAGGGTGTCGATGCGCTGTGGATGGATGGGACCGAGATCGAAGTCAGCAGCGCCATGTGGAACGCGCAGGACAATATCCGCGACACCAAGGCGCTGGGGTCCAATGCGCTGGGCGACTTCACCCGTTACCTCAATCCCTATTCGCTGCTCACCACGCAGGGCACGTACGACGGCCAGCGCGCCACCAGCGACAAGCGCGTGTTCACGCTGACCCGCTCGGCGTGGGCGGGCGCGCAGCGCACCGCGGCGGCGTCCTGGAGCGGCGACATCTACGCCAGTTGGAAGACGCTGCAGCAGCAGGTCGCCGAAGGCGTCAATGTGACGGTGACCGGCAATCCCTACTGGACGCAGGACACGGGCGGCTTCTTCGTCGCCGACTTCCCCGGCGGCGAAGACAACCCGGCCTGGCGCGAGCTCTATGCGCGCTGGCTGCAGTTCTCGGCGTTCAATCCGCTCATGCGCATCCACGGCACCAACGTCGAGCGCGAGCCGTACCGGTTCAAGTCGACGGACCCGGCGGTCTATACCTCGCTGCTCAAGAGCACGCAGCTGCGCTATCGCCTGCTGCCCTACATCTACAGCCTCAGCTGGAAGGTGACCGCAGACGGCTACACGCTGATGCGGCCGCTGATGATGGATTTCCCCGACGACCGCGCCACCGACGCCATTGACGATACCTTCATGTTCGGCGGCGCCTTTCTGGTCCATCCGGTGACGCGGGCGATGTACCACGTCGAGCCGCCGCCGGCGACGACCATCCCGGGCGAGGTGCTGCGCACGCCGGACGGGAAGCAGGGCCTGGCTGGCCAGTATTTCGAAGGCGAGAATTTCCAGACGCCCAAGAGCCGCTTCGTCGATCCGAAGGTGGACCACACCTGGCCCGATCCGCCGCTGGCCGAGGTGCCGGCCGGCCTTTCCGGCCTGAAGCACTTTTCCGCACGTTGGCAGGGCACGCTGACCGCGCCTGAAGAAGGGGAATACGAGATCGGGGTCGAAGGCGACGACGGTTTCCGGCTGATGCTCGACGGCAAGACCGTGGTGCAGGATTGGGACGCCGGCGCTGCGCGCTACAAGGCAACGACGGTCGCGCTGCGCAAGGGCCAGGTGGTCAGGCTCGGACTCGAGTACTACCAGGGCGATGCCGAGCGCACGCTGCGCCTGGCGTGGAGAACGCCGAGCGAGCGGCAGGCGCTGAACGCGCCGCGCGCCGCCCTCGACGACAACGTCGACACCTATCTGCCCAAGGGCGCGGACTGGTACGACTTCTGGACCAACCAACGCTTCGATGGCGGCCGCCACGTCGTCCGGCGCACGCCGCTGGATCTGTTGCCGCTCTACGTGCGGGCCGGATCGATCGTGCCGATGGGGCCGCAGGTGCAATACGCCACGCAAGCACCGGGGGCGCCGTACGAGGTGCGGATCTATCCGGGCGCGAACGCGCGCTTCACCCTGTACGAGGACGACAACGAGACCTATGCCTATGAAAAGGGCGCCCATGCCACCTACGATCTGGTCTGGAACGATGCGGCCAGAACGCTGAGCATCGGCGCGCGGCGAGGCAGCTTTCCCGGCATGACCGCGCAGCGCGAACTCGACGTCGTGTTGGTGGACGGCGCCGCCAGCGGCGGCATGGAGCCGGCAGCGGCCACCAAGCGCATTTCCTACACCGGCGAACCCGTCACCGTCCGGTTCTGACATCTTGCTGCGTCGTTGCCCGGAGGAGTCCGCCGTTGTCGAAACCCGCCATTTTCGCCGCGCTGGTCCTCGCCATCGGCCTGCCGCTGGCGACGGCGCGCGCCGACAACCCCATCGTGCAGACCCGGTTCACGGCGGACCCGGCGCCGCTGGTCCACGACGGCGTCCTGTATCTCTACACCAGCCATGACGAGGACGATGCCGCCGGCTTCAAGATGCTCGACTGGCGGCTGTACCGTTCCACCGACCTGGTCAACTGGACCGACCGCGGCGTGGTCGCCTCGCTCAAGACCTTTCCGTGGGCGGTGCAGAGCAACGATGCATGGGCGCCGCAGGTGGTCGCGCGCGGCGGCAGGTTCTATCTCTATGTGCCGATCAGCGTGGCCGGTTCGCCCAAGAACGTCATCGCGGTCGCCGTGGCCGACACGCCCGACGGGCCGTTCCGCGATGCGCTGGGCAAGCCGCTGATCGCGCCGGCCGAGGGCTTCTTCGACCCGACCGTGTGGATCGACGACGACGGCCAGGCGTACCTGTACTGGGGCAACCCGGAGCTGTGGTACGTCAGGCTCAACCCGGACATGGTGTCCTATTCCGGCCCGATCACCAGAGTGCAGAGCAAGCCGGCGGACTATCAGGAGGGGCCATGGTTCTACAAGCGCGGCGGCCACTACTACATGGCCTACGCGTCGACCTGTTGCCCGGAAGGGATCGGCTATGCGATGAGCGACGGCCCGACCGGTCCGTGGGTGCACAAGGGCAAGATCATGGACCCGAACCAGGGCTCCACCGGCAACCATCCCGGCATCGTCGATTACAAGGGCGGCTCCTATCTGTTCGGCTTCAACTACTGGCTCAACTTCGAAACGACGCCGATCCATCACGAACGCCGCTCGGTCACCGTCACCAGGTTCCAGTACCGGCCAGACGGCAGCATTCCCAAGCAGCCGTGGTGGGACCGCAACGGGGTGGCGCAGCTCGGTACCGTCGATCCGTACGCGCGGGTGGAGGCCGAGACGATCGCCTGGACGTCGCGGCTCAAGCGCGACCGCGACCGGCCGTACGACTGGGCGCCGGGCGTGGACACCGCCGGCGACGCGGCTACCGGTATGTACGTCACGCGCATCGCCGACCGCAGCTACATCAAGGTCGCCGGTGTCGACTTCGGCACGCCGGGCGCCAAGCGTTTTGTCGCCAGCGTGGCCAACGCGGTTGCGCAATCGTCGATCGAACTGCGGCTCGACGGCGTGGACGGTCCGCTGATCGGCACGCTGCAGGTCGGCGCGAGCGATGCCGCGGGTCGCTGGCAGGAACGCACGGCGTCGGTATCCGGCGCTGCCGGCACGCACGATCTGTACATGCTGTTCAAAGGTGGCGCGGAGCCGTCGCTGTTCGATTTCGACTATTGGCGTTTCGCACGTTGAAGCCTCGCCTGCGGCGGCACTGGCGTTGGACGGTCCGCGGCATGTGTGTTGCGGCGCTATCCGACTGGACGCTCGCGCAGCAGTCGCGATCGCTAGCCGCCGCCGCCGGGTACGGGCATCCGAGCCCGGCATCGTCAGCCGAGCCACGCCGTGCGGGTTCCGCAATGACGGAACTGCGGGGCGCAGCGAGGTGGGCGGCGCTACGCAGCGAAAGAGCGGCGCAGTCCACAAAAAACTAACAAATGGCTGGCTATTTTGGGGCGGACTTCACTGCGTCACCTGGCTTGAATGCGCACTCCGCTTGCAACCGAAGCAGACCGTCTGCTCTTGCAGAGCGTGACCGACTACGCGATCTACATGCTCGACCCGGAAGGCTTCATCCTCAGCTGGAACACCGGCGGCCGCCACATCAAGGGCTACGAAGAGGCCGAGATCGTCGGCCAGCACTTTTCCAGGTTCTACACGCCGCAGGACGCCGCCGCCGGCTTGCCGCGCAAGGGGCTGGACGCGGCCAGGCGCGAAGGCCGCTACGAGGCCGAAGGCTGGCGGGTGCGCAAGGACGGTTCGCAGTTCCGTGCCAGCGTGGTCATCGATCCGGTCTGGAAGGACGGCGCGCTGGTCGGCTATGCCAAGGTCACCCGCGACGTCACCGAGAAGTTCAACGCCGCCGAAGACCTGCGCAAGGCCGAACGCGCCCTGGCGCAGGCGCAGAAGGTGCAGGCCATCGGCCGCCTGACGCTGGGCATCGCCCACGATTTCAACAATCTGCTGGCGGTCATCGTCGGCAGCCTGGACCTGCTGGCCAAGACCCAGCACGATGCGCGCAGTCAAGTGCTGATCGGAGCGGCGACCGCTGCGGCGGAGCGGGGCAGCAGGTTGTCGCAGCAGATGCTGGCCTTCGCCCGCGGGCAGGACCTGGTCCCCGAGCCCAACGACGTCAACGCGCTGATCGTCGAGGCCGCCGAGCTGTACCGACGCGTGGCCGGCGACGCCATTACCTGCGAGTTCGCGTTCGCCGATGCGTTGCCGACGGTGGTGGTCGACGCCAGCCAGTTCGAAGCGGCGCTGATGAATCTGGTCGCGAACGCGCGCGACGCGGTACTGCAGGGCCGCATCGTGATCTCCACGCGGCTGTGCCGCTCCGACCTGTCCCTGCACGCCGAAGCCAGGCCCGATCAGGACTACGTGTGCGTGGCGGTGCAGGACGACGGCCCAGGCATGTCAGAGGAGGTGCGGCTGCGCGCCATGGAGCCGTTCTTCACCACCAAGGATGTCGGCAATGGCAGCGGCCTGGGACTGAGCCAGGTGTTTGGATTCGCCGGCCAGTCCGGCGGGTTCGCCACCATCGAAAGCGGGCAGGGGCAGGGCGCCGTGGTCACCATGTACATTCCGGTTGCGACGACGCCATGAGCACGAGAAAGATCCTGTATGTCGAGGACGACGCGCTGCTGCGGATGGTGACGGTCCTGGCCCTGAAGGACGCCGGGTTCGACGTCCTCGAAGCGGCCAACGGCATCCAGGCGCAGGCGGAACTGGCCAGCGGGCGGTTCGATTGCGTGATCAGCGACATCAGCATGCCCGGCGGTGTCAGCGGCATCGAGGTCGTGCGCACCGCGCAGGCGATGAATCCGGCCTGCGTGACGATCCTGCTGTCCGGCTATGCGCTGTCGCAGTTGCCGCCCTTGCCACCCACGGCGCGCTTCCTGTCCAAGCCGTATCGCATGCACGACCTGCTGGGGACGCTGGATCCAGAAGGCCACGCATGACAGGCGCTCGCCGGACGTTCCGGGTCTTGGCGAACCGCAAACCGGCTCGGGCGGATCGGTTTCGCGACCAGGCCACAGGGGAGTATCGGGGCCTGGCCGTTGATCGACGGCGTTCGCGGCCCTGTTTTCCGCACTGCACGGCGCTGGCGGGGACTGGTCCGACACGGGCCGTGTCTACACAAAAGCATCACTTTGCCGAACGTAGTGTGCTTTGGCCTCACCGAATCGTGAGCGTTGCGCCATGCCAAGGTGAGCGAGCGCCGGTCGCGGCATCCATGCAAGGCGTGCTGGCGAAAGGAGGCTGCTGATGCGAGTTGCTGTAAGCGGCCCTTGCAAGACAGCGGCAACACCTTACCTTCGATCCACACGCAACCTTCAAGGACACCTATGATCGCCCACCGGCAATCCGATCACGCGTACGGCGACGACCCGCCGCGCATCTCGACCGGCAGTGCGGGTCTGGACAATATCCTCGGCGGCGGCGTCGACCCCAACCGCCTCTATCTCTACGAAGGCCGCCCCGGCACCGGCAAGACCACGATCGCCCTGCAGTTCCTGCTGGAAGGCGCGCGGCATGGCGAACGCGCGCTCTACATCACCTTGTCCGAGACCCAGCGCGAGCTGAGCCTGGTGGCCGCCCGCCACGGCTGGAGCATGAACCAGATCGATGTGTTCGAACTGGTGCCGCCGGAGATCGTGCTGGATCCGGAGCGCGAGCTCACCGTGTTCCATCCGGCGGAAATGGAGCTGACCGAGACCACCAAGCTGATCTTCGACAAGGTCGAGCAGCTCAACCCGGCGCGTGTGGTGCTGGACAGCCTGTCCGAGTTGCGCCTGCTCGCGCAGAGTCCGCTGCGCTATCGCCGCCAGGTGTTGGCGCTGAAGCATTTCTTCGCCAGCCGGCAGTGCACGGTGATCCTGCTCGACGACCTGTCCTCGCAGCAGAACGACCTGCAGTTGCACTCCATCACCCATGGCGTGGTGTTGCTGGAACAGCTCGCCATCGACTACGGCGCCGAACGCCGGCGCCTGCGCGTGGTCAAGATGCGCGGCATCCAGTTCCGCGGCGGTTTCCACGACTTCACCATCGAGAAGGGCGGCCTGGAAATCTATCCGCGCCTGATCGCCAGCGATTACAAGCACCACCATATCGAGGAGGTCGTCCCCAGCGGCAATGCCGAACTGGACCGGCT
This sequence comes from Xanthomonas sp. SI, assembly GCF_014236855.1. NCBI lineage: Bacteria > Pseudomonadati > Pseudomonadota > Gammaproteobacteria > Lysobacterales > Lysobacteraceae > Xanthomonas > Xanthomonas sp. SI. The sequence goes on along the minus strand of NZ_CP051261.1, from coordinate 3,018,752 downwards.
GCTCGGTGGCGGGCTGGAGCGCGGCACCAATGCCTTGCTGTTGGGCGCGGCCGGCGTGGGCAAGTCCTCGCTGGCGCTGACCTATGCCATTGCCGCGGCCGAACGTGGCGAACACAGCGTGTTCTTCGCCTTCGACGAGGGGCGCAGCACCGTGGAGGCGCGCTCGCGCACGCTGGGCTTGCCGCTCGACGAAAAGCTCGACAATGGCCTGATCCGTTTTCAGCAGATCGATCCGGCGGAGATGTCGCCGGGCCAGTTCGCCGCCAACGTGCGCCGCAGCGTGGAGGTGGACCATGCGCGGGTCATCGTCATCGACAGCCTCAACGGCTATCTCAATGCGATGCCGGACGAGCGCTTCCTGATCCTGCAGATGCACGAATTGCTCAGCTACCTGGGCCAGCAAGGCGTGCTGACCATCCTGGTCCTGGCGCAACACGGCTTGGTCGGGCCAATGGAAACTCCGCTGGATCTCAGTTATCTCAGCGATTCGGTGCTGATGCTGCGCTATTTCGAGGTGGACGGCACGGTGCGCCGGGCGCTGTCGGTGGTGAAGAAGCGCAGCGGTAGCCACGAGAACACCATCCGCGAGTTCCGGCTCAGCAGCAAAGGACTGGACATCGGTCCGCCGATCACCCAGTTCAGCGCCATCTTCTCCGGAACGCCGCGCTACAGCGGAAACGATCTGCCGTTCACGAGCTCCGTCGCGCATGAGCAGCAGTGACGCCAGCGAAAGCCGGGTCCTCGTCTACGCGCCGATCGGGCGCGACGGCGGGGCCTCGGTGGAACTGCTGCGGCGTGGCGGTGTGGTGGCCTGCAACTGCGTAGATCTGGACAGCGTGGTACGCGAACTGAACATCGGTGCCGCGGCGGTGTTCATCGCCGAAGAAGGCCTGTTCGGGAAGGATGCGAGCGCGCTGTTCGCCTGGGCCGACGCGCAGCCGACTTGGTCCGATCTGCCGTTCGTGGTGTTGACCAGCCATCAGGAGCAACCGTCCGTGGTGACCTGGCGGCGCAAGCTGGTGGCTTCGCTGCGCAACGTCGCCTTGCTCGAGCGGCCAGTGCAGGCCATCACCTTGACCAGCACCATCAAGGCCGCGCTGCGCGCCCGCACCCGTCAGTACGAAGTGCGCTCGCTGTTGCGCGAACAGGCGTCGGCGGCGCAGAAGCTGGAGGCGCAGGTGGTGGCGCGCACGCGCGAACTGGAGCAGGCCAATCGCCTGCTGCGCACGCAGATGGACGAGCGCGCGCGGGTCGAGGAAACCCTGCGCCACGCGCAGAAGATCGAGGCCATCGGGCAATTGACCGGTGGCGTCGCGCACGATTTCAACAATTTGCTGATGGTGATCTCCGGCGGCCTGGCGATGCTCGACACCCAGGCCGATCCGGGCGTGCGCAAGCGGCTGATGGATGGCATGCAGAAGGCCGCGCAGCGCGGCGCCGGGCTGACCCGGCAGTTGCTGGCGTTCTCGCGGCGGCAGGAGCTCAAGCCGGAGCCGGTCGATCTGACCCGGCAGATCGGCGGCATGCGCGAACTGCTGGACCGCAGCCTGCGCGGCGACGTGCACGTGGATTTCGATTTCGCCGACGGCCTGTGGCCGATCGAAGTGGATCCGGGCGAGCTGGAGCTGGTGGTGCTCAATCTGGCGGTCAATGCGCGCGATGCGATGCCCAATGGCGGCACCATCGTGGTGCGGGCGCAGAACATGGCGGGTGCGGGCAAGACCGATCCGGACTTCATCCGCCTGTCGATCATCGACACCGGCGTCGGCATGGCGCCGGAAGTGAAGGCGCGGGTGTTCGAACCGTTCTACACCACCAAGGACATCGGCAAGGGCTCGGGCCTGGGCCTGGCCCAGGTACACGGGTTCGTGCAGCAATCCGGCGGCTCCATCCACATCGACAGCGAACTCGGGCAGGGCACCGCGATCCATCTGCTGCTGCCGCGCTCGTTCCGCGCGCCGGCGCCGGACGAGCGGCATCTGGTGGACCTGCAACAGGTGGCGCGCCGCGCCCCGGGCGAGGCCGGCTACGTGCTGCTGGTCGAGGACGACGACGAAGTCGCCGCCCTGGTCGGCGAAATGCTGCGCCAGCTGGGCTACCAGGTGACCCGCGTGGCCAGCGCGGCCGCGGCGCTGGGCGCGTTGGCCAACGAGCGCGTGGTGGACATTGTGTTCTCCGACATCATGATGCCCGGCGGCATGAACGGCCTGGAGTTGGTCCACGAGATCCGCATGCGGCGCCAGGAACTGCCGATCCTGCTCACCAGCGGCTACGCGGAAGCGGCGAAATCCGCGGCCGAGGCCGAAGGCGTGCAGATCCTGTCCAAGCCCTACCGGCTGGACGAACTGGCCACGGCGTTGCAGCAGGTGCGTGCCAATCCCGGCGCCCAAGACAAACCGGAAGCGGCGCCGCTGTATTCGTGAGCGCAGGCGCCGCTGGCGCCAGCCAGCGCCTGCGTAGAATCGCCCAGCCGCCGCGTCAGCGCGGTGCCTGAGTCTTTGCGCCGGCTCAGTGCAGCAAGGTATCGCCGAGCAGTTTCACGTTCAGCGCCACGATCAGCGCGGCGATGACCCACGACAGCCCGATCAGCCAGCGCGGCGCGACCAGCGCGCCCATCTTGCGTTTGTCGGCGACGAAGCGCACCAGCGGGATCACCGCGAACGGCAGCTGCATCGACAGCAGCACCTGACTCAGCACCAGCAGCTTGGCGGTGCCTTGCTCGCCGTAGAGCCAGGTCACCACCACCACCGGCACGATCGCCAGACCGCGGGTCAGCAGGCGCCGCGCCCAGGCCGGGATGCGCAGGTGCAGGAAGCCCTCCATCACGATCTGCCCGGCCAGCGTCGCGGTCACCGTGGAGTTGATGCCCGAGGCCAGCAGCGCCACCGCGAACAGGGTCGAGGCCAGGCCGACGCCGAGCATCGGCGCCAGCAGCTCGTAGGCCTGCTCGATCTCCTCCACGTCGGTCCGGCCGTGCGCATGGAATACCGCCGCGGCCAGCACCAGGATCGCGGCGTTGACGAATAGCGCCAGGCTCAGCGCGATGGTGCTGTCGGCCAGCGCCCAGCGCAGCGCCGAGCGGCGGCCGTCGTCGCTGCGTTCGTAGGCGCGGGTCTGCACGATCGACGAATGCAGGTACAGGTTGTGCGGCATCACCGTCGCGCCGATGATGCCGATCGCCAGGTACAGCGCGGCCGGATTGGTCACCACTTCGGCGCGCGGAATGAAGCCGGCCAGCACCTCGCGCAGCGGCGGCGCGGCCAGCACGATCTGCACCATGAAGCAGGCGAAGATCACCAGCAGCAGCGCGATCACGAACGCCTCCAGGGTGCGAAAACCGCGCCGCATCAGGTACAGCACCAGCAAGGCGTCGATCGCGGTGATGATCGCGCCCAGGGTCAGCGGGATGCCGAACAGCAGCTTCAGCGCGATCGCGGTGCCGATCACCTCGGCCAGGTCGCAGGCCACGATCGCCGCCTCGCAGGCCAGCCACAGCAGGAAGTTGACCGGCTTGGAATAGTGTTCGCGGCAGGCCTGCGCCAGGTCGCGGCCGGTGGCGATGCCCAGCCGCGCCGCCAGCCCCTGCAGCACGATCGCCATCAGGTTCGACAGCAGGATCACCGACAGCAGCAGGTAGCCGAAGTGCGAGCCGCCGGCAATGTCGGTGGCCCAGTTGCCCGGATCCATGTAGCCCACCGAGACCATGTAGCCCGGCCCCAGGAAGGCCAGGAAGCGGCGCCAGCCGAGCCCGCCGCTGGGCACGGCGACGCTGCCGTTCATGCGCCCCAGGCTGCGCCGCGGTGGCTCGCTGGCCTGCGGCCAGGCGGCGTTGGACTCGGGCAGGGGCAGGGGATCGGCCATGGCGGGAACGTGCGTGGGAGGAGCGCGATCGAGTATATAGCACTTGCTATTCTAGTTAGCATTGGCAAATCGAATCGCTGCGATAGGCGCGATTTCGGCCAGAATAGGCAGCGGCCGGCGTTCGCCGGCACCGGACAAGGGCGTTGCGATGCAGAAAAGCGGGAAGTTGACGGCACCGGGGGCGGTGCTGCTCGACGCCGAAGTGCAGGTCGAGAGCTTCCGCCAGGTGCGCGAGGCGCACCGCCTGGAGCTGATCGAGGACTATGTGGAGCTGATTTCCGACCTGCTGGCCGACGGCGGCGAGGCGCGGCAGGTGGACATCGCCGCGCGCCTGGGCGTGGCCCAGCCGACCGTGGCGAAGATGCTCAAGCGGCTGGTCAAGGGCGGCTGGGTGATCCAGCGGCCGTATCGCGGCGTGTTCCTGACCCCGGACGGCGAAGCGCTGGCGGCGGCCAGCCGGCAGCGGCACCAGACCGTGGAGCAGTTCCTGCTGGCGCTGGGCATCGACGAGGACATCGCGCGGCGCGATGCCGAGGGCATCGAGCACCATGTCAGCGAAGCCACGCTGGCGGTGTTCGCCGAGTTCGTGCGCAAGCACGCCGCGGCGCGATGAACGCCGACAGCGACACCGCCGCGCGCGACGAGCGCTGGATGCTGCACGCGCTGGCGCTGGCCGATCGCGCGGAGCGCGAGTTCGACGAGATTCCCGTCGGTGCGGTGCTGGTCTCGGCCGACGACGAGGTGCTGGGGGAGGGCTGGAACCTCAACATCGCCGAGCACGATCCCAGCGCGCATGCCGAGATCGTGGCGCTGCGCCAGGCCGGGCGCCGGCTCGGCAACCACCGCCTGGTCGGCAGCACCCTGTACGTGACCCTGGAGCCGTGCGCGATGTGCGCGATGGCGGTGGTGCATGCGCGCGTGGCGCAGCTGGTGTTCGCGGCCGCCGATCCGAAGACCGGCGCCTGCGGCAGCGTGTTCGACCTGGTTGCCGATCCACGCCACAACCATCGGGTGCAGGTGCGCGGCGGGGTGCTGGCGGCGCCGGCCGGGCTGCGCCTGACCAACTATTTTCGCGCCAAACGCGGCAAACCGCTGCTCGGCGGTTGAACGCCACGGCGCTGGCCAATGTGAAGCCGCCGGGTCACGCGCGGTATCATGCACGACCGATACGAAACCCCCGCGCCGGCAGCGCCGCCGCGAACGACTGGATGGTGATATGGCGGAACCGCACGTGGACAACGATCGTCTGATCTGGATCGATCTGGAAATGACCGGATTGGATACCGACAAGGATTCGATCATCGAGATCGCCACGGTGGTCACCGACAGCCAGCTCAACGTGCTGGCCGAGGGCCCGGAATTCGCTATCGCGCATCCGCTGCAGACGCTGCAGGCGATGGACGAGTGGAACCGCAACCAGCATCGCCATTCCGGGCTGTGGCAGCGCGTGCTCGACAGCAAGACCACCCTGGGCCAGGCCGAGGCGCAGACCGTTTCATTCCTGGCGCAGTGGTGCAAGCCGGGCGCGTCGCCGATGTGCGGCAACTCGATCTGCCAGGACCGGCGCTTCCTGCACCGGCAGATGCCGCGGCTGGAGCGCTTCTTCCACTACCGCAACCTGGACGTGTCCACGCTGAAGGAACTGGCGCGGCGCTGGGCGCCATCGGTCGCCTCGGGACTGAACAAGACCTCCTCGCACACCGCGCTCAGCGACGTGCACGACTCGATCGATGAACTGCGCTACTACCGCCCGTTCATGGGCGCGCTGAGCGGGCAGGGCAACGGCGCACGCTGAGTCGCGCTGCGCGACACGCAGGCCGCGCCTGTCCGGCGCGGCCTCGCGCAATGATCTGCGTCAACGGGCCAGCGGCGGCCCTTGCTTGGTCTCGCCGTCGTCGGTCACGCCCTTCAGTAGCAGCTCGGCGATCGGACGCCCATCGGCATCGTGGTGGTACACGTGCAGATCGCGCTGCGGATAGGGAATGCTGAGCCCGTTCTCCAGCAACTGGTTGCGGATGTTCTCCAGCGTGCTGCTCTTGGCCGCGCCGAAGTCGCCGTTCCTGGCGTAGGCGAACAGCATCAGGTCCACCGTGCTCTCGCCCAGGTTGGTGACCTGCACGAACGGCGCCGGCGTCTCCAGGATGTTCGGATTGTCCTGCGCGATCTGCAGCAGCAACTGCTGCGCCTTCTTCAGATCGTCGCCATAGCCCACGCCCACCGTGATCTCCAGACGCCGATTGGGCAGGGTGCTGTAGTTGACGATCGGCGCGGTGGTGATGGTGCTGTTGGGCAGAGTGATCATGCGCTCATCGAAGCTGCGGATGCGGGTCTGGAAGATCCGGATCTCGTCGACGATGCCTTCCTGCCCGGCCACCACCACGTGGTCGCCATCGCGCATCGGCCGCAGCACGATCAGCATCACCCCCGAGGCGATGTTGGACAGCGAATCCTTCAGCGCCAGACCGACCGCCAGGCCGGCCGCGCCGAGCACCGCGAACAGCGAGGTCGGCGGCACGCCGATCTTCTGCAGCGCGGTGACGAACACCAGCACCAGCAGCAAGGCATAGGCGACGTTGCGCAGGAAGTTGCTGAGCGTGGTCTCCACCCGCGCGCGAACCAGCGCGCGGTGCAGCCACTGGCTCAGGCGCTTGGCGATCCACATCCCGAGCACCAGGATGACCAGCGCCACGCCCCAGTTGAGCGCGTACTGCGCCCAATCCAGGTCTCGCCAGTTGAACGGCTGCTGTGTCCGTGCCGCCGGTGCGGTGGCGGTCGCCGCCGCGACTGCCGCCAGCAACGTTGCTGCCGTGCCCATCAGCTGGCGGCTTTCAGCTTGGCCAGGCGCAGCCAGGTATCGACCACGGTGTCGGGATTCAGCGACACCGACTCGATGCCTTCCTGCATCAGCCATTCGGCCAGGTCAGGATGGTCCGAAGGACCCTGGCCGCAGATGCCCACGTACTTGCCCTTGGCGCGCGCGGCCTTGATCGCCATCGACAGCAGCTTCTTGACCGCGGCGTTGCGCTCGTCGAACAGGTGCGCCACGATCGACGAATCGCGATCCAGGCCCAGGGTCAGCTGGGTCAGGTCGTTGGAGCCGATCGAGAAGCCGTCGAAGATCTCCAGGAACTCGTCGGCCAGCAGCGCATTGGACGGCAGCTCGCACATCATGATGATCTTCAGGCCGTTCTCGCCCTGCTTGAGCCCGTTCTTCTCCAGCACCTCGATGACCTTGCGGCCTTCTTCCAGGGTGCGCACGAACGGGATCATCACCCACATGTTGTCCAGGCCCATCTCGTTGCGGACCTTGAGCACCGCCTTGCATTCCAGCGCGAACGCGGCCGAGAAGCTCGGATCGACATAGCGGCTGGCGCCGCGGAAGCCGATCATCGGGTTCTCTTCGTGCGGCTCGTAGTTGCTGCCGCCGATCAGGTTGGCGTACTCGTTGGACTTGAAGTCCGACAGGCGCACGATCACCGGGTTCGGCGCCACCGACGCGGTCAGCGTGGCGATGCCTTCGGCCAGGCGGTTGATGTAGAAACTGACCGGGTCCGCGTAGCCGGCGATCTTCTCGTCGATCTTCTTCTTGGTCGCCGCGTCCTGCTTGGCGTATTCCAGCAGCGCATTGGGATGGATGCCGATGTGCGCGGCGATGATCATTTCCAGCCGCGCCAGGCCGATGCCGGCGTTGGGCAACTGGCCGAAGTCGAACGCGCGCTCCGGGTTGGCCACGTTCATCATGATCTTCAGCGGCGCCGGCGGCATGTTGCCCAGATCGGTGGTGGTGCGGTCGAACGGCAGCAGGTCGGCGTAGATGAAGCCGGTGTCGCCTTCGGCGCAGCTCACCGTCACTTCGCGGCCATCCTCGATCAGCTCCATCGCGTTGCCAGTGCCGACCACTGCCGGCACGCCCAGCTCGCGGGCGATGATCGCCGCGTGGCAGGTGCGGCCGCCGCGGTTGGTGACGATCGCCGAGGCGCGCTTCATCACCGGCTCCCAATCCGGATCGGTCATGTCCGCAACCAGCACGTCGCCGGGCTGCACCCGGCTCATGTCGTCCAGGCTGCGCACTACGCGGGCCACGCCGGCGCCGATCTTCTGGCCGATGGCGCGGCCTTCGGCGATCACCGTGCCGCGCTGTTCCAGCGCGAAACGCTCGATCTGGGTGGCATGGCCGCGCGACTTCACCGTCTCCGGGCGCGCCTGCACGATGAACAGCTTGCCGCTGACGCCGTCCTTCGCCCACTCGATGTCCATCGGCCGCTGGTAGTGCTTTTCGATCACCAGCGCCTGCTTGGACAGTTCCTGCACGTCCTCGTCGCTGATCGAGAAGGTGTTGCGCAGCTCGGCGGGGGTGTCTTCGATGCGCACGCGCTCGCCGGGCACGTCCGAATACACCATGCGGATCATCTTGCTGCCCAGCGAGCGGCGCAGGATCGCCGGCTTGCCGGCGGCGAGGGTGGGCTTGTAGACGTAGAACTCGTCGGGATTGACCGCGCCCTGCACGACCATTTCGCCGAGGCCGAAGCTCGAGGTAACGAACACCACGTCGCGGAAACCGGACTCGGTGTCGAGCGTGAACAGCACACCGGCGGCGCCGACGCCCGAGCGCACCATCAACTGTACGCCGGCCGACAGGAACACGTCCTCGTGCTTGAAGCCGTGGTGCACGCGATAGGCGATGGCGCGGTCGTTGTACAGGCTGGCGAAGACTTCCTTGACCTTGTGCAGCACATCGTCGGCGCCGGTCACGTTGAGGAAGGTCTCCTGCTGGCCGGCGAAGCTGGCGTCGGGCAGGTCTTCTGCCGTTGCAGACGAGCGCACTGCCACCGCGACTTCGCCGCCGCCGTTCTCGGCGCATAGCTGCGCGTAAGCCTCGCGGATCGCCTGGTCCAGCTCGGGCTGCAGCGGCGCCTCGGTGACCCAGCCGCGGATTTCCTTGCCGGCCACGGTCAGCGCGCCGACGTCTTCCACGTCCAGCGTCGCCAGCTTGTCGAAAATGCGCTGATAGAGATTGTTGTGGGCGACGAACGCCTTGAACGCTTCGGCGGTGGTGGCGAAGCCGCCGGGTACCGAGACTCCCAAACCTGCCAGGTTGCCGATCATTTCGCCGAGGGAGGAGTTCTTGCCGCCGACGCGGGCCAGGTCGGTCAGGCGCAACTCGTGCAACCAAAGGATGTTCTCGTTCAAGCGCGATGCTCCGTTGGGCCATCGCCCGAGGCGGGCAGAGTGGCCGCGTCCGTGGGGGAAGAAGCCGATATCATGCAGTGCGCACCCGAGTCGGCACAAGCGCGGCCGGGGGCATCCGTTGGGTTTCAGCAAGGAGAATCCAGGCAATGTCGACGATCCGACCGGTGTTCTACGTGTCCGATGGAACCGGTATCACCGCTGAAACCATTGGGCATAGCCTGCTCACCCAGTTCAGCGGTTTCAGCTTCGTCACCGACCGCATGTCGTTCGTAGACGATCCGGAAAAAGCGCGCGAGGCGGCGCAGCGTATCCATGCCGCCGGCGAGCGCTATCAGGTGCGGCCGATCGTGGTCAATTCCTGCGTCGATCCGCAGCTGAGCATGCTGCTGTCGGAAAGCGGGGCCTTGATGCTCGACGTGTTCGCGCCGTTCATCGAGCCGCTGGAGCGCGAGTTGAACGCGCCGCGGCATTCGCGGGTGGGGCAGGCGCACGGCCTGGTCGATTTCGAGACCTATCACCGGCGTATCAACGCGATGAACTTCGCGCTGACCCACGACGACGGCATCGCGATCAACTACGACGAGGCCGACCTGATCCTGGTCGCCGTCTCGCGCGCCGGCAAGACGCCGACCTGCATCTACCTGGCGCTGCACTACGGTGTGCGTGCGGCCAACTATCCGCTGACCGAGGAGGATCTGGAGCACGACCGGCTGCCGCCGCGCTTGCGTCCGTATCGCAGCAAGCTGTTCGGGCTGACCATCGATCCGGATCGGCTGCAGCAGATTCGCCAGGAACGGCGGCCGAATTCGCGCTATTCCAACCTGGAGACGTGTCGGCGCGAGGTGTCCGCGGCCGAGACCATGTTCAGGATGGAGCGGATCCCGACGCTGAGCACCACGCATACCTCGATCGAGGAAATTTCCAGCAAGGTGCTGGCGACGCTGGGGCTGCAGCGCGAGATGTTCTGAGCGCGGCAGCGTGGATCGTGGCGCCTGCGTGAAATCGGCCCATCTGTGAGGCGATCGCGCCTCGGTGCCGAGACTTCCAAGGTAGGCCGGCGCGGGCGATCCGTCAATGCTGCCGCGGCGGCGTTGCAGCGTGTAGCATCGGCTCCATGCAACACGCCCTGACCCGCAGCGAACGCATCCCCCGGCTGAGCCGATTCGGCTGGCTGATGGGGCTGTACGCCGAGAACTTCGTGCACCTGAACCGGCTGTTCGTGCCGTCCGACCTGGCCGTGGGCAGCTACCTGTCCTCGATCGGCGACGGCCTGGACCTGCGCCTGGACGTGATCGAACACCACCGCTACACGGTGGAACTGCGCATCACCTACGACCTGTGCGACCCGCTCACCGGCGAGCCGGATCCGTCGGCCTACGTGCGCCTGTACCGCGACGCGCGCCAGGCCGAGACCACGCATTGCTACGTCGGCCGCCGCTGGCAGGACGTGATGGGGCTGTATCCGCCGCCGGCGGAACTGATCAGCCACCGCATGCGCATGAACACCTTCCTCAGCAAGTGGCTGGAATACCTGGCCGAGCGCGGCCATGGCGTGGCCACGCTGAAGCCGGCCGGGCCGCTGCGGCGCCCGGCCGAGGACACGGCGGCGCCCGCGCCCTGATCGTTGGCCGCGGCGGATGCGGCATACTGCGCGCCCGCCGACTCGCCCGCCTGCCGCATGCCTTACACCCCGATCGTCGCCACGCTGGGCTACGTGCTGTCGCCCGACCGCTCCAAGGTGCTGCTGATCCATCGCAATGCGCGGCCCGGCGACCACCACCTGGGCAAGTACAACGGCCTGGGCGGCAAGGTCGAGGCGGACGAGGACGTGCTGGACGGCATGCGCCGCGAGATCCGCGAAGAAGCCGGCATCGAATGCGATGCGCTGCAACTGCGCGGCACGATCAGCTGGCCCGGTTTCGGTAAGCATGGCGAGGACTGGCTGGGCTTCTTGTTCCTGATCAGCGCCTACAGCGGCGAGCCCTTTACCGAAAACGCCGAGGGCACATTGGCCTGGGTGCCTGTGGCGGAGATGGACGCGCTGCCGCTGTGGGAGGGCGACCGCCACTTCCTGCCGCTGGTGTTCGACGGCGATCCGCGCCCGTTCCACGGGGTGATGCCGTACCGCGACGGGCGCATGCTGTCTTGGCGCTATTCACGGGTCTGAGCGGCATCGCGCCTGCGCCGCGCTTGTCCACAGCGGCTGTGGATCGATCCTGCACAAGCCTGTGGGCAAGCGTGGCAAGTCGCTGAAACTGCTGCCCGATTTTTGTGGGTGGCGAAAATTTCGCCAGTACCGGCTGCGTTTCTCCACAGCGGGTGTGGATGGAACCGGCCAAACGCTGTGGATAAGACTTCGATCGCGTTGCAGCGCAACGCCTGTCGCCAGGCTGGCGAAAAATTCGCCAGCATCGATTGCGGTATCGGCCGGCGTCGGTGTTGCCGCAACGCGGCGCGCCGCTACTGCGCGGTCCAGCCGCCGTCGATGGCGATGGTCTGCGCGGTGATGTTGCGCGCCGCCGGTGAGGCCAGGAACGCGACGCAGCCGGCCAGTTCGTCGTAGTCGATGAACACGCCCTTGGGCATTGGCTTGAGCATCACCTGCGCGATCACATCGGCTTCGGAAATGCCGCGGGTGCGCGCCTGGTCGGCGATCTGCTTGTCCACCAGCGGGGTTTTCACGTAGCTGGGGCACAGCGTGTTGATGGTGATGTCGGTGTCGGCGGTTTCCAGCGCCACGGCCTTGGAGAACCCGACCAGGCCATGCTTGGCGGCGACGTAGGCGCTCTTGTACGGGCTGGCGACCAGCGAATGGATGCTGCCGATGTTGACGATGCGGCCGAAGCCGCGCGCGCGCATGCCCGGCAGCACGGCCTGGGTCAGGCGCGCCACGCCGGTCAGCATCACCTCGATCAGCAGGCCCCACTTGGCCATCGGGAACTCCTGCAGCGGCGCCACGTGCTGCAGCCCGGCGTTGTTGACCAGCACGTCCAGCGGCCGCGAGATCGCCGCCAGCGCCGCGCCGATGCTGGCCTCGCTGGCCACGTCCAGCGCCACCGCCTCGGCCGAGCCGCCGGCCGCGCGCAGTTGCGCGGCCACGGCTTCCGCCGCGCCCGCATCCAGATCGCTGACGACGATGTGGCGGCCGCCGGCGGCCAGTTCGCGGGCGATGCCGGCGCCGATGCCGCTGGCGGCACCGGTGATCAGGACGGTCTGCATGGGAAGCACCTGTCGGGAGGGAAGATGCGCAGCGTAGCAGCGCCGGGCGAGGGCGCCATGGCGCCGGTCCTCGCCAGTGCGGTGGCGCCACGCTACCCTGTGCCGGTCGCACTCTTCTCACGCCGGATCCGCCACGCTATGCCGATGAAACGCCACTTTTCGATGCTGCGCGAATTCCAGTTGGCCGACTGGTTCACCCTGGCCAATGCCTTCTGCGGCACCGGCGCGGTGTTCGCGTCGATGCGCTTCCTGCAGGAGGGCCGGCGCAGCGACCTGCTGATCGGCATGGCGCTGATTCCGCTGGCGTTCGTGTTCGATGCGCTGGACGGGCGCGTGGCGCGCTGGCGCAAGTCCTCGTCCACGCTCGGCCGCGAACTGGATTCGCTGGCCGACGTGATCTCCTTCGGCGTCGCCCCGGCGGCGCTGGCCTATGCCTGCGGCATGCAGGGCGGCTGGGACTGGCTGGTGCTGAGTTTCTTCGTGTGCTGCGGGGTCAGCCGCCTGGCGCGCTACAACGTCACCGCCGAGCAGCTGGCCGGCGACGGCGACAAGGTGCCGTATTTCGAAGGCACGCCGATCCCGAGCAGCCTGGCGCTGGTGATCGTGCTCGCGGTGGCCGCGCACCTGGGTCATCTCGGCGATGCGCTGTGGTGGGGCCAATGGCGGCTGGGGCCGTGGCTGCTGCACCCGCTGGTGCTGCTGTTCGCGCTGTCCGGATCGCTGATGATCAGCAAGACCCTGCGCATTCCCAAGCCTTGAGCGGCGGCAGGTTGCTATCATCCCCGTCTGACCTGGGAGGGTGGCGATGAAGGCTAGCGGCGGCAGCGGTGCCGGCGATTTCGAAGCGTTGGCGCGGCAGTACTGGGGCGCGTGGAGCGACGCGTTGCGCCAGGGCGGCGGCGCGGCCGCGCAAGCGCCCGCCGACGGTGCCGGCCACGGTTCGTGGCGCGAGGCGATCGACACCTGGGCGCAGTGGTTGCCGCGCGGTACCGGCGCGCAGGCCGAGGACGCGGTGTCGCAGTTGCAGCAGCAGGCCGGCGAGTGGTTCGGCGCGATGCAGCAGGTGGCGGCACAGTTCGCCGGGCGCGATGCCAGCAGTGCCGACGTGGCCGACGCCTGGAAACAGCAGGTGCAGGGCCAGCGCGAGCAGATGCTGCAATGGCTGCTCGGCGCGGCGCGCGGCGCCGGCCAGGCCGGCGTGGATCCCTGGTTGCAGCAGGCGGCGCAATGGCTGCAGGGCTGGCAGCGCGACAGCGGGCCGTGGCTGCAGATGCCGGGCTTCGGTCCGGGCCGCAATCACCACGCGCGCTGGCGCGCGCTGGCCAAGGCGCAGCAGGATTACCAGGCGCAGTTGCAGGCCTACCTGGGCCAGTTGCAGGGTGCGATCGACCGCGCCTTCGGCGTGTTCGAGGCCAAGCTGCGCGAGCACGAGGATCCAGGCCGCCAGTTGACCAACGCGCGGGCGATGTTCGACCTGTGGATCGATGCCGCCGAAGAGGCCTACGCCGCGTCCGCGCTGTCGGAAGAATTCCGCGAGGTCTACGCCGGCTTCGCCAATGCGCAGATGCGCCTGCGCGCGCTGCTGCAACGCGAGACCGAGCAGCTGTGCGAACAGTTGGGTCTGCCCACCCGCACCGAGCTGGATGCGGCGCATCGGCATATCGCCGATCTGGAGCGGCGGCTGCGCCGGTTGGAGCGGGGCGCTGCGCCGGCCGCTGCGGCGGCGCCCTCGGAGCCGACCGCGAGCGGCAAGGCCGCACCGCGGCCGCCGTCGCGATCCAGGCCTGCGGCCGCTGCGGCGTCCAAGGCGGCTGGCGCGAGGAGCAAAGCCGCTTCCAAGCCGTCCACTGCGCGTTCTGCTGCCACTCCCAAGCCGCCGATCAAGTCCAAACCTGCCGCGAAGTCGAAGTCCAAGCCTGGTGTGAAGTCCAGGCCTGCCGCGAAACCCAAGCCCGCTGCGGCCAAGCCGGCGCGTGGCAAGTCGGCTGCGGCGCCGCGTAGGAGCCGCGCATGAAAGGGCCGTTGAGCTTCAGCAGCGACGACCTGCTGCAGGAAACCCTGGAGCTGCAGCGCAAGCTCATGGAAGGGCTGCGCGTGCTGCCGGGACTGGACGAAGTGCAGTACGGCGTCACCGAGCGGCAGGAAGTGTGGCGCGACGGCAAGGTGGTGCTGTACCGCTTCGTCGGCGAGCGGCCGCCCACCGCGAAGGTGCCGCTGCTGATCGTGTATGCGCTGGTCAACCGCCCGTACATGGTCGACCTGCAGGCCGACCGCTCGCTGGTCAAGGGCCTGCTGGCGCTGGGCGAGGACGTGTACGTGCTGGACTGGGGCTATCCCGACCGTTCCGAGCGCTACCTGACCCTGGAAGACTATCTGCTGCGCTACATCGACGGCGCGGTCGATCACCTGCGCGACGCGGCTGGCGGTGCACCGATCAACGTGCTCGGCATCTGCCAGGGCGGCACCTTCTCGCTGTGCTATGCGGCGCTGCAGCCGCACAAAGTCCGCAACCTGGTGACGATGGTGACGCCGGTGGATTTCCATACCCCGGACAACATGCTGTCCAGCTGGGCGCGGCAGGTGGACGTGGATCTGTTCGTGGACACGCTGGGCAATGTGCCGGCGGACCTGATGAACGCCAGTTACCTGATGCTCAAACCATTCCGGCTGAACCTGCAGAAGTACGTCGGGCTGCTGGACATCCTCGACGATCCGCGCGCCCTGGAAGATTTCCTGCGCATGGAAAAGTGGATCTTCGATTCGCCCGACCTAGCCGGCGAGACCTTCCGCGAGTTCGTCAAGCAGTTCTACCAGGACAACGCGCTGATGCATGGCCGCGCGCGCATCGGCGAGCACGCGGTGGACCTGGCCAAGGTCGCCATGCCGGTGCTCAACATCTACGCCGAACAGGACCACCTGGTGCCACCGGACGCGTCGCGCGCGCTGCGCGGCCTGGTCGGCAGCGACGACTATGCCGAGCTGAGTTTCCGCGGCGGCCACATCGGCATCTACGTGTCCGGCCGCGCGCAGCGCGAAGTGCCGGCGGCGCTGCACCGCTGGCTGGCCGAGCGCGATGGCGGCGAGTGAACGCGTGATGCGGCGCGCCGTGCGATTCCCGCGCCGGCTCGGTGTGCGCTTGCTGGCGTTCGGCCTGGCCTGCGTCTACACGGTCGCCGCCGCGGCGGCGCCATCGCCGGTCGCCGAGCGCGAAATCGGCGCGCTGCTGGCGGCCTTGCAGGCTTCGCCGTGCCGGTTTCAGCGCAACGGCAACTGGTACCCGGCGGCGGACGCCAAGGCGCATCTGCAGCGCAAGTACGACTACCTGCGCAAGCGCGACCTGGCCGCCAGCGCGGAGCAATTCATCGAGCGCGGCGCCAGCCGCAGCAGTAGCAGCGGGAAGGCCTATCGGGTGGCCTGTCCGGGCCAGCCGGAGCAGGACGCGGCGACCTGGTTCGCGCAGCAACTGGCCGCGCTGCGCCGTCACGCCGCGTCCGCGGCGCCGCGCCCAGACTGAGCGCGCCTTCGCCGCAGGAGCCGCCGCCATGTCCCAGTCCACCCCCACGCTGTCGCGCTCGCTCAACGACCGCATGCTCGCCGGCGTGATCGGCGGCATCGCGCATCGCTTCGGCTGGAGCGCGACGCTGCTGCGCGTGGTCTACGTGGTCGGTTCGATCGCCTCGGCCGCGTTTCCCGGCATCCTGGTCTATCTGATCCTGTGGCTGCTGATTCCCAACGAAGCCGATTGACCCGGCCGGCGCTGGATGCGCTGCGCCTGGCCGGTTTCGCGCTGGGCGCGCTGTGGACCTCGCCCAATACGCTGCTCGGCCTGATCGCCGGATGCGCCGGCATGCCGTTCGGCGCGCGCGCGCGGATCAGTCGGCGCGAACTGGCGCTGGTGTTCGACCGCTTCCCCTGGGGACCGCGCGGGGCGTTGACGCTCGGCAACGTGATCCTGGTCAGTGCCGACGACCTGGATGTGGCGTGCGCCACCTACGAACATGCCGCCGGCCGCTGCTGGCACCCGAACGTGCGCCTGGGCGATCACGAACGCGCCCACGTGCTGCAATACCTGCTGCTCGGCCCTTTGTTCCTGCCGCTGTACTTCGCCTGCGGCGGGGTCGGCGTGCGCAATCCGTTGGAGCGCGCCGCCGACCGCTATGCCTTGCACGGCCACGGCTGGTGGCCGTGGCGGCGCTGACGCTCAGTCCAGCCGCGCGAAACCGAACAGTTGCTTCAATGGATGCGCGCGGCGCTCGATCTGCGCGCGCAGCAGGCCCGCGCCGAGCATGCTGTAGGTGATGCCGTTGCCGCCGTAGGCCATCGCGAACTGCATGCGCGGCCCGTGCTGCGGGTGCGGGCCGAAGAACGGCAGGCCGTCGGCGGTCTCGGCGAAGGTGCCGGCCCAGGCGAAGGTCGGCTGCAGTTCCAGCCCCGGCATCGCCTTGGCGATCTTGCGGCACAGCTTGCGCGCCTTGCTGTCCACCCGCGCGTCGCGGCGCATCGGGATGTCGACGCTGTCGTCCTCGCCGCCGGCGACGATGCGGCCGTTGCCGGTGCTGCGCAGGTATAGATAGGGGCGCGCGCTTTCCCACACCATGGTGTCCTTCAGTACGCCGAGCTGGGCGTCGTCCAGCGGATCGCTGACGAAGGCGTAGCTGCTGCGGTTCTTGGCCACGCGCTGGTCCAGCCAGCCCTGGCTGGCATAGCCGGCCGCCATCACCACGTGGCCGGCGCGCACCTGCATGCCCTGGTCGGTGCGCAGCGTGGCGCCGCGGCCGCTCACCTGGATGTCGGCGATGCGGGTGCGGTCGTAGACGCCGGCGCCACGCTTGTGCGCGCGGCCGAGCAGGCGATAGGTGAGGCGATACGGATCGACCCGCGCGGCCTGGTGGCTGAGGATCGCGCCGTGCGCCTCGACCCCGTACCCGGCGCGCAACGCCTGTGCGTCCAGCCATTCCACTTCCAGGCCGTGTCGCGCGCGCAGCTGCAGTTCCTGCTGCAGCACGCGCACGTGGCGACGGCGGCTGGCGTAGTACAGGCTGTCGTTCCAGCCGAAGTCGACGTCGCGCAGCGGCCGCGCCAGCGCACGCAACTGCTCCAGCGCCTGCGCGCAGGAACGGTAGGCGAGGGCGGCGGCGTCTTCGCCATAGCGCTTGGCCAGGTCGAGCATGTGCGTGTCGATCTCGTATTGCAGCAGCGCGGTGCTGGCCGCGGTGCTGCCCCAGCCGATGTCGCGTTGCTCCAGCACCGCGACGTCATGGCCATGCGCGACCAGTTCGTCGGCGATCAAGGCCGCGGTGATGCCGCCGCCAACGATCGCCACGTCGCAGCGCAGGTCGCTATGCAACTGCGGGAAGCTCTGCATCAGGCCATTGCGCACCGACCAGAAGGGATAGCCGCTCTTGAGATCCATACATGCCGGTTGCCGTGGAGGTGCGCGACTAATGCCTAGATCCGGTTAAGCCGGCGTGAGGCAGGCGCAAGTCATTTGCGGGCAAACAGCCGCGATTAACCTGCGTGGAGAGCGCCCTCACGACGCGCTGTGTAGGCTGCGCGCCAGTTCCACGAATTCCCAGCAGAGGAAGCGTCATGTCGGTCGTTCTGTATATCGGTGGCAGCAAGGATGGCCAGAAGGGCGTGATGCCCTATGGCTTCAGCAAATCGATGAAAGAGACCGACCAGGGGCCGGAGATCTATGTCGAGCGCGTGCTCGCGCTGAGCGATCGCCGGGTCCGGATCATGGCGCTGGAATCGCTGCAGGACGAGATCGTCGTGGAACGCTTGCACCAGTATTATTCGCGTTGACACCGGCATGCGAACCCCGGTGTGGTCGCCCGCCTAGCCGGGCCAGCAGCGGTTCGCATCGATCTCTCCTCGACCATGCCCGCACCCGACTCCAGCAATTCGCGCGTCACCGTCCACGAAAGCACCACCGCCGATCTGTCCGAGCACCGCAGCGATATCTTCTTCGCCGCGGTGGAAACCACGCGGATGCCGATGATCGTCACCGATCCGCGGCAGGCGGACAATCCCATCGTGTTCGTCAACCGCGCGTTCCTGGAAATGACCGGCTACAGCAGCGAAGAGCTGCTCGGCAACAACTGCCGCTTCCTGCAGGGACCGGACACCGATCGCGACACTGTGGATAGCGTGCGCGAGGCGATCGCCGCGCGTAACGAAGTGGCGGTGGAAATCCTCAACTACCGCAAGGACGGTTCCAGTTTCTGGAACGCGCTGTTCATCTCGCCGGTCTACAACGAGCACGGCGAACTGGTCTATTACTTCGGCTCGCAGCTGGACGTCAGCCGCCGCCGCGATACCGAAGACGCGTTGCGCCAAGCGCAGAAGATGGAGGCGCTGGGCCAGCTGACCGGCGGCATCGCGCACGACTTCAACAACCTGCTGCAGGTGATGTCCGGTTACCTGGAACTGATCGAGCATGGCCTGGAACGCGAGCCGCTGGATCCGGCGCGGCTGCGCAAGAGCGTGGAGCGCGCGCGCGACGCGTCCGGCCAGGCCGCGCGGCTGACCCAGCAGCTGCTGGCCTTCGCGCGCAAGCAGAAGCTGGAAGGGCGCGTGCTCAACCTCAACACGTTGGTCGCCGGCATGAGCGACGTGGCCGAGCGCACCTTGGGCGACGGCATCGTGTTCTCGCTGGACCTGGCGCCGGACCTGCGCAACTGCCGGATCGATCCGACCCAGGCCGAAGTGGCGCTGCTGAACATCCTGATCAACGCGCGCGATGCGATGGCCGAGCAGCCCGCACGGCGCCTGGTGATCCAGACCCGCAACGTCTCGATCCGCGCCGACGAACCGACCACCTACGACAATTTGCTGCCCGGCCACTACGTCTGCGTGTCGGTCACCGACAACGGCAGCGGCATGTCCGCGGACGTGCTGGCGCACGTGCTGGATCCGTTCTTCACCACCAAGGACGAGGGCAAGGGCACCGGCCTGGGCCTGTCGATGGTCTACGGCTTCGCCAAGCAGTCCGGCGGCGCGGTGCGGCTGTATTCGGAGGAGGGCCACGGCACCACGGTGCGGCTGTACTTCCCGATCGACGACAACGTCGAGAACCCGGCGCCGCGCGACTCGCGCGCGCGCCGCGCCTCCGACCGGCAGGGCAGCGAGACGATCCTGATCGTGGAGGACCGGCCGGACATCGCCGAACTGGCGCGGCTGTTCCTGGAGGACCAGGGCTACGCCACCCATGTCGTGCACAACGCGCGCGAAGCGCTGGAACTGCTCGACAAGGGCGTGCAAGTGGACCTGCTGTATTCGGACCTGATCATGCCCGGCGGCCTCAACGGGGTGATGCTGGCGCGCGAAGTGCGGCGGCGGCGGCCGAAGATCAAGGTGCTGCTGACCACCGGCTACGCGGAGACCTCGATCGAGCGCACCGACGCCGGCGGCACCGAATTCGACGTGCTGTCCAAGCCCTACAACCGCCAGGAGCTGGTCCGCAAGGTGCGCATCGTGCTGGACGGCCCCACTGGCGTGAGCTGATGCCGACAAGTCGGCCTGCGGCGTGAGCCGACGCCGACAGGTCGGCGCGCCCGTGTCAACGGGTTCCCGGACGGCGCCGGCGCTGCGAAAATGGCGTTTTCCGCAAGGCGGCTTCGGCCGGATGCAATGCACGACACTCAGCTCGCCCAGCAGATCGCCAATACCATCGCCGCCGAGATCGGCGCGCAGCCGGCCCAGGCCCGCGCCGCCATCGCCCTGCTCGACGAAGGCGCCAGCGTTCCGTTCATCGCGCGCTACCGCAAGGAAGTCACCGGCGGCCTCGACGACACCCAGCTGCGCAACCTGGAAACCCGCCTGACCTATCTGCGCGAGCTGGAAGACCGCCGCGCCGCGGTGCTGGCCAGCATCGACGAGCAGGGCAAGCTCAGCGCCGAATTGCGCGCGGAGATCGTCGCCGCCGATACCAAGTCGCGGCTGGAAGATCTGTACCTGCCGTACAAGCCCAAGCGCCGCACCCGCGCGCAGATCGCGCGCGAAGCCGGCCTCGAGCCGCTGGCCGATGGTCTGCTGGCCGATCCGTCGCTGACCCCGGACAGTGTCGCCGCCGGCTTCGTCGATGCCGAGAAGGGCGTGGCCGACGTCAAGGCGGCGCTGGAAGGCGCGCGCGCGATCCTGATGGAGCGCTGGGGCGAGGACGCCGCGCTGGTCGGCGAACTGCGCGGCTGGCTCGCCGACGTCGGTGTGATCCGCGCGCGCGTGGCCGAAGGCAAGGAGCAGGAAGGCGCCAAGTACCGCGACTACTTCGACCACGCCGAGGCGCTGGCCAAGATTCCCTCGCACCGGCTGCTGGCGCTGTTCCGCGCACGCCGCGAGGAAATCGTCTATCTGGAACTGGACCCGGGCAGCGATGCCGAGGCCGGCCACCAGTACGCCGAAGGCCGCGTCGCGGTGCGTGCCGGCATCGCCAACCAGGGCCGTCCCGGCGACCGCTGGCTGCTCGACGCGTGCCGCCTGACCTGGCGCGCCAAGCTGCACATGCACCTGCTGCTGGACCTGTTCAACCAGGCGCGCGAGAAGGCCGAGGCCGAGGCGATCGCGGTGTTCGGCGACAACCTGCAGGACCTGATGCTGGCCGCGCCGGCCGGCGCGCGGGTGACCCTGGGCCTGGATCCGGGCATCCGTACCGGCTGCAAGATCGCGGTGGTCGATGCCACCGGCAAGCTGCTCGCCACCGACACCATCTATCCGCACGAGCCGCGCAAGCAGTGGGACCAGTCGCTGCAAACGCTCCGGCAGTTGTGCGCGCAGCATGGCGTGGAGTTGATCGCGATCGGCAACGGCACCGCCAGCCGTGAGACCGACAAGCTCGCCGCCGACCTGATCAAGCAGAACCCGCAGCTGACGCTGGAGAAGATCGTGGTCAGCGAGGCCGGCGCGTCGGTGTATTCGGCGTCCGAATTCGCGGCCAAGGAATTCCCGCAACTGGACGTGTCGCTGCGCGGCGCGGTGTCGATCGCGCGGCGCCTGCAGGATCCGCTGGCCGAACTGGTCAAGATCGAGCCCAAGGCGATCGGCGTGGGCCAGTACCAGCACGACGTGGACCAGTACCGCCTGGCGCGGGCGCTGGATGCGCGGGTGGAGGACTGCGTCAACGCGGTCGGCGTGCACGTCAACACCGCTTCGGCGGCGCTGCTGTCGCGCGTGTCCGGGCTGTCGGCCAGCGTGGCCGAGAACATCGTCCGCCACCGCGACGACAACGGCCCGTTCAAGCGCCGCAAGGACCTGCTGAAGGTGCCGCGGCTGGGCGACAAGACCTTCGAGCAATGCGCCGGCTTCCTGCGCATCGCCGATGGCGACGAGCCGCTGGACGCCTCGTCGGTGCACCCGGAAGCGTATCCGGTGGTGGAGCGCATCGTCGGCGCCACCGGCAAGCCGATCAAGGCGCTGATCGGCGACGGCGGGTTCCTGCGCGCGCTCAAGCCGGACCAGTTCACCGACGAAAAGTTCGGCGTGCCGACCGTGCGCGACATCCTCAAGGAACTGGAGAAGCCAGGCCGCGATCCACGTCCGGAGTTCAAGGCCGCGCGCTTCGCCGACGGCGTGGAGGACATCAAGGACCTCAAGCCGGGCATGGTGCTCGAAGGCGTGGTCAGCAACGTGGCCGCGTTCGGCGCCTTCGTCGATATCGGCGTGCACCAGGACGGCCTGGTGCACATCTCCGCGTTGTCCGACAGCTACGTCAAGGATCCGCGCGATGTGGTCAAGGCCGGCGATATCGTCAAGGTCAAGGTGCTGGAAGTGGATGTGGCGCGCAAGCGCATCGCGCTGACCCGGCGCCTGGACGATGC
Source organism: Xanthomonas sp. SI (assembly GCF_014236855.1). Classification (NCBI taxonomy): domain Bacteria; kingdom Pseudomonadati; phylum Pseudomonadota; class Gammaproteobacteria; order Lysobacterales; family Lysobacteraceae; genus Xanthomonas; species Xanthomonas sp. SI. Next base: position 2,996,667 of record NZ_CP051261.1, on the reverse strand, counting down.
GCCTGCACCGGCGTCGGCGCGTAGTGGAGAGCGCGATGGCGGCGCGCGTCCGGCGCCGGGCGCGCCGCGGCGCGAGCGCGATGCGCGCGGCGGCAATGGTGGCAGTGGCAACGGCAAGCCGCGCGCACCGACTGCGCCGCCATTGAACAGCGCCTTGGCCGACGCGTTCGCCCGCGCCAAGCGCAACTAAGCGGCCGCGTGCCGCGGCGGCCGCGGCACGCGTTCGGCGCCGTGGCGCCGCGCCGGCTCAGGCCGGTTCGGCTTGCGCGTTCGGGTCCTGTTCGGTGGCGCTGTGCGGCTGCGCCAGCGAGGCGGCCAGCGCGATCAGTTTGACCGGATCCACCGGCTTGCCCAGATGCGCGTTGAAGCCGGCCTCCAGCGCCAGCGAACGATCCTCGCCGCGCACGTACGCGGTCAGCGCGATCGCCGGAATGCGGCTGACTGCGCCGGCGCCGCGCGCACGCACGCTGCGGATCAGGCTGTGGCCGTCGCGGCGCGGCATGCCCACGTCGCTGACCAGCAGGTCGTACGGACGCTCGCGCAGCAGCGATTCGGCATCGTCGGCGGACACCGCGGCATCGACCACCGCACCGGCTTCCTGCAGAAAACGCTGGGTGACGCCGCGCGAGTCCATGTCGTCGTCGACCACCAGCACGCGCATGCCGTTCAAGCGGATCCCGCCGCGCTGCAACGCGGCGGCGGCGTTCGCCGCGCCGTCGTTGCGTCGCGCCGGATGCAGGCTCTGCGGATCGTTGCGCGGCAGCAGCAGGGTGAAGGTGGCGCCCAGGCCGACGCCTTCGCTGCTCACCGACAGCTGGCCGTGGTGCATTTCGGTCAATTGCTTGGCGATCGCCAGGCCCAGGCCCAGGCCGCCGGCGCTGCGCGTGCTGCTGGCGTCGGCCTGGCGGAAGCGGTCGAACACATGCGGCAGGAACAGCGGATCGATGCCGACGCCGCTGTCGCTGACGCTGATCCGCAGGTGGGTGGCGCTGTTGTCGAGCGTCACCGCGATCTTGCCCGCGCTGGGGGTGAACTTGATCGCATTGCCGATCAGGTTGGTCAGCACCTGCTGCAGGCGCACCGCATCGCCGAGATAGGGCAGGACCGGGGCGTCGCTGCACGGGGTCAGGGCGATGTCGATGCCTTTGCTCTCGGCGCTGGGCCGCGCCGCATCGATCGCTTCGCCGACCAGCGCGCACAGATCCAGTTCGGTGGCTTCCAGCCGCACCTTGCCGGACAGGATGGCGCTCATGTCCAGCAGGTCGTCGATGATCTGCGCCTGCGCATGGGCGCTGCGCTCGATCACTTCCAGGCCCCGGCTCAGGTCCTTTTCGCGTACCGCATCGCCCTGCATCAGCCGCGACCAGCCCAGGATCGCGTTGAGCGGGGTGCGCAGTTCGTGGCTCAGCGTGGCCAGGAATTCGTCCTTCATGCGGCTGGCGCGCTCGGCCTCGCCGCGCGCGCTCTGCTCGGCGGCGAGCAACTGTTGCAGGCGCTGATCGGTTTCGCGGCGTTCGATGATGATGCCGGCCAGGTGCGAGGCCGAGCGCGCCAGGTCCTGCTCGTGCACGGTGGGGTAGTGCACGAACGGGTGGTACAGCGCGACCACGCCCAGCACCTGGCCGTCGCTGGCCAGGATCGGCGTGGAGCAGCAGGCCACGATGTCGGCTTCGGTGGCCGCGACCAGATATTCCTGCCAGTTCGGGTCCACGCGCACGTCGCTGCACAGCACCTGCCGGCGCAGGAACGCGGCGCGCCCGCAACAGCCGCTGCGCTCGCCGATCGGCAGGCGGTGCACCATCTTGCGGAACGCCGCGGGCATGCTCGGCGCGGCGCCTTCCAGCAGGCACTGGCGGTGTTCGTCGACCAGCATGATGGTGCAGCGCAGGCCCGCGTCGCTCTGCGCCTCGATGCCGCGCGCGATCGATTCGAGCACCGCGCCCAGCGGCTTGCCGGTGGTGATCATCTCCAACGCCGCACGCTCGGCGGCGGTGGCGTTCTCGATGCGCTTGCGCTCGGCGATGTCCAGCAGCGAGCCGATGAAGCCGAGGAACTGGCCCGACGAACTGAAGCGCGGCGAGGCGGTATCCACGCACCAGCGGTACTCGCCGTCGTGGCGGCGCAGCCGGTATTCGATGCTGAAGGCGCGGCGATCGGCGGCGGCGCGGGCCAGCGTGCGTCCGACCGCCGCGGCGTCGTCGGGGTGGATCTTCTCCATCCAGCCCGAGCCCATCGCCTCCTGTTCGGTCTGTCCGGTGAACAGGTACCACTGGCGGCTGACGTATTCGCAATCGCCATCGGCGTTGGCCATCCAGATCAGCACCGGCGCGTTGTCGCACAGGTTGCGGAAGCGCAGTTCGCTTTCCTGCAGGCGCTGCTCGACCACACGACGATCGTGGATGTCGGTATTGGTGCCGATCCAGCGCACGATCCGGCCGCCGTCGTCGCGGATCGGAAGCGCGCGGCCCAGGTGCCAGCGATAGCTGCCGTCGTGGCGGCGCAGCGGGTATTCGATTTCGTAGGGCTGGCCGCTGCGCACCGCGTCCGGCCAGGCCTGCATCGCCCGCGCCAGGCCATCCTCGGTATGCACCTTGCGCCAGCTGTCGTAGCTGGCTTCGCCGACCGGCAGGCCGGTGTATTCGTACCAGCGGCGGTTGAAATAGTCGACGTCGCCGTCGGGCGTGGCGGTGAACACGATCTGCGGCATCGCATCGGCCAACTCGCGCAAACGCGCCTCGCTGCGCGCCAGGTCCGATTGCGCGCTGGCGCGCTCCATCGATTCCCAGCAGCGCGCCGCGACCAGCCGCACCAGTTCGATTTCCGCCGAGGTCCAGACCCGCGGCCGCAATTGGTGCACGCCGACCACGGCGACCAGGCGACCGGCCTTGTGCAGGGGCGCGCTCAGCAACGCGCGCATGCCCAGGCGCCGGTAGCCGGCATTGTCGAAGTGCGGCGGCGGCGAATAGGTCTCGCTGTCCTGCACCACCCATGGCCGGTTCTCGCGCATGCATTCCAGCAGGTCGCTGCCGAAGTCGCTGAGGCGCGAGCGCCCGGTCAGATGCGCGGTGCCGTCGGCATAGTCGGCGCGTACGTCGAAGGTATCTTCGTCGGCATCGACGATCGCGTACGCGCAGCGGTTCGCCTGCAGGTGCCGGCCGAGCAGCGCGGCGCCGGTCTCGCAGATGGCCTCGGCGCTGTCGAGGTTCTGCAGCGCATCCTCGAGCATCAACAGGAAGCTGTCGTGGGCCTGCGCGCGCGTCTGCTCGGTGCGGTCGATGCCGTGGACCAGCACCCCGGTGACCTTGCCTTCGGCGTCGCGCATCGGCTGATACACGCATTCCAGCGTGGTTTCCGAGACGGTTTCATGCGGTGTGCGGCGCAGGTTGAAGGTCATCGACTCGCCGGTGAAGGGCAGGCCGCTGGCGCGCACGTTGTCGAGCAGGCGGATGAAGCCCTGCTGCTGGATCTCCGGGATCGCCTCGGCCAGCGGCTTGCCGACCACCTCGCGCGGCCCGACCAGTTGCTGGTAGCGGCGGTTGACGCTTTCGACCACATAGTCCGGGCCGCGCAGGATCGCCAGCGCCGCCGGCGACTGCTCGAACGCATCGGCCATCTGCGTGCGCTGCGCATCCAGCGCCTTCAGCAACGCGTCGCGCTCGCGTTCCAGCTTGATCCGGGCGGTGTCCTCGGTGCACACGCACAGCACGCCGCCGATGCCGCCGTGGTCGTCGAACAGCGGGCTGTAGGAAAAGGTGAAATACACCTCTTCGCTGTAGCCGTTGCGCATCATCACGAATGGGACGTGCTCGTTCCAGGTCGACTCGCCGGTGGCCATCACCTGTTCGGCCTGCGCACCCACCGCCGGCCACACGTCGGGCCACACCTCGGCCGCCGCGCGCCCGAAGGCGAAGGGATGGCGCATCCCCAGGATCGGGATATAGGCGTCGTTGTAGAGATTGATCATCCGCGTGCCCCAGCGGATCACCATCGGGAAGCGCGAGCTCAGGCAGATCGACAGTGCCGAACGCAGACTCTGCGGCCATTCCTGCATCGGTCCCAGCTCATGGCTGGACCAATCGATGGCGCATAGCAAGTCTCCCGTGACGCTGTTGGCAGGTAGCCAGACAGGAGGGGGCGATCGGTTGTGAGCGTTGATGGCGAAATCCCTCGAATCGATCCCTGCGGGGCAGGCTCCCGATCCGGGATTCTCAAGGGCGAGCGGTCATTTTCGCGTGAGCATCGCCCAGCGCCTTGATCAGCTGTTCCGACAGATAGGGCTTGGTCAGCACCACTCCGGCGGCGAAACCGGCAGGAAGCGATTCGGCCGCGACGCCGGTGGCCAGCACATACGGGATCGCACGCTCGGTCAGCATCCGCGCGACCGCCTCGCTGGTCTCGCCGGCGGCCAGGCGGAAATCGAGCACCGCCCGATCCGGCCGCTCCTGGTCGATCAGCACAAGCGCTTCCCGCACCGATTCCGCCGGGCCGATCACGTCGGCGCCGGCTTGGGCAAGCTGCAATTCCAGCAGCGTGGCGTTCATTTCGTCGTTCTCGACCACCAGGATACGCAGGCCCCGCAATGCCGACATCGCTTGCTCGTTAAGGTTTGGGAACGGAAATTATAGCGGCAGCCGCGCTGACCCTGGTTGGATCGCGATCCCAACGAAGATGAAGGATTTACCCCTGTCGCAGCCGGTTGCGGTCGGCTATACTGCGCGGCCGCGCCGAAGTGGCGGAATCGGTAGACGCAGCGGACTCAAAATCCGCCGCCCTTAAAAGCGTGTGGGTTCGAGTCCCACCTTCGGCACCAGGACCTACGGCAGCTTCGGCTGCCGTTTGTTTTTTGCGCGATCGGGTTTGGGACTCCGCACCGGCATGCCGCCGCGCCGCGGTGTCTGGCCGGGAGGATCGCATCTGCACCGAAGCCGGCGTCGATCGCCTGTGCTTGCTGGAGGCGGGCAGGGCATCCCTTTGCTTCCCATCGATGCTTGCCTGCCCGGAACTGGAAGTAATGACCTGTCCCGGTCCACGCTGCGGCGCGGACGAACTGGTGCGGGAAGCCGATAGCGACTTCGCCTTCCTTGGCTATCTATCTATAGGTGATGTGCGATTCGGCCTTTCGCGCTCGGCGCGACTGTCTGGCCCGCACAACGACAGTGGCCAGCTTTCGGCAATCGAATGCGATCGAACGCGATTGCGTCGATGCGATGGATGCAGACGATCGGCGCGTGCGACCGCCGAGCGCCGAATTCGCCTGCGCTGCGTTGTTAAAAAAACTTCAAAAAACGCTTGCGCAGGCAGGGCGCCATCGCTAATATTCCGCTCCTCGCAGCACACGTGGGGCCATAGCTCAGCTGGGAGAGCGCTTGCATGGCATGCAAGAGGTCGCCGGTTCGATCCCGGCTGGCTCCACCAACTTTTTCGGGCACTAGGCCTGTCCGCAGAAGCTACATCGTTATCAGCGTCCCCATCGTCTAGAGGCCTAGGACATCACCCTTTCACGGTGGCGACCGGGGTTCGAATCCCCGTGGGGACGCCATTTTATTTGCAAGAAACCTGAAGTCCGGCACTGCCGGACTTTTTTTGTGCGGGGTTTGTACATGCCGGCAAAATCGAGTAAGATTCCGCTTCTGCCAGTACACGTGGGGCCATAGCTCAGCTGGGAGAGCGCTTGCATGGCATGCAAGAGGTCGCCGGTTCGATCCCGGCTGGCTCCACCAACTTTTTCGGGCACTAGGCCTGTCCGCAAAAGCTACATCGTTATCAGCGTCCCCATCGTCTAGAGGCCTAGGACATCACCCTTTCACGGTGGCGACCGGGGTTCGAATCCCCGTGGGGACGCCATCTACAAGAAGACACCCGGCATTGCCGGGTGTTTTTTTGTCTGCGTTTCGCGCGGCGCTTCGCATCTGGTCCGCAGCTTTGTCGCTTACCGCTGCGCGGTTCAGCGCAGCAGCTTGCGGATCTGCAGGATGGCCTGCGGGGTTTCCTGCACGCTGTGCCCGGAGGTGATCACGGTTTCCGACGCTGCGCCATCCAGGTGCGCGCTCCAGTAGGGCACGAAGCCGTCGTCCGATTGCGCCAGCGGCACGCGCGGAACGCGGCGGGCGATGATCGAGTGATAGGTCACCTGCCGCGCGATCTTCAGCTCCGCTGCGGCCTCGACGAAAGCGTCGTGGTCGTTGAGATTGTCCATGCTGGTCGGCAGCTTGCCGACCAGGCCGGTGCCGGTAATGTCCTGGAATTGGTCGAGAATGCGCGCGGGCAGGCCGATCAGGCCGCCCACCAGGCTGCCGAGCATGCCGGTGGCATGCGGGGTTCCGCGATGCGGCGAGGCCAGGAAGATCGCCTCGGAGACTTCCGGCATCGGTTCGAAGTGCAGCATCGGCGACAGCTTGTCGCGCAGCGTCTGCATCGCCTGCGGCGCGAGCGTCGCGTTGCCGAACAGGCGCTGCCAGAGACGGTCGCCGTCGCTGGAGGACACCATCAAGCGCGCCAGCACGCCGCCCATGCTGTGCCCGACCAGCACCATGTCGTGCGCCGAGGCGCTGCGCCGTTGCGGATCGAAATGGTCCAACGCCTGCTCCAGTCCCTTGCGGATCTGCAGATGGTTGTAGGCGATCGGCAGGTTGGTCGGGTAGTAGACCAGCCAGATCTGATAGCGGGCGCGCAGGTGTTCGTCGCCCAGCAGTTCGTTGGCCAGGTTCACCCAGGCCTCGGGACTGCTGGCCAGGCCGTGCAGCAGCACCAGCACCCGGCGGTTGGGATCGTAGGGCTGGGTCAGGAAGATGTGCGGCCGGTCGATGCCATGGGCCATGCCGAACAGCGTGCGCAGCGATTGCTCGGCGAAACCCGAGCGCGCCATCCACACCCCATAGCCTGCGCTGAAGTCGCCGGCCAACGGTACCGTGTAGCCGCCTAGCGTGGCACGTGCGCTCAGGTAGGGATCGTAGGCTTCCACCCGCACCGCGCGGCTGGCCAGCACCTTGGCCAGCGTGTCGCCATCGAAGCGCAGAAGCACGGTCAGGCTCGGTGTAGGCATTGCGCTGTAGGCCGGGCTTGTCGCGTCCGACTCGCTCGCCTCGTTCTGCAGCGACGTCGCGTTCGGCAGCATCGCGACCATCTCCGAGCCGAACCCGTCGCGCCGGTACACGCTGCGCAGCCCGGTGAAGCGCAGGCCGCTGGCCGGCAACATCGCATCCGGCATCGGCATGTCCTGCAAGGCGCCCAATTGGCTCACGTCCAGCGCGATCTTCCAGCCGGGCAGGGCCGACAGTTCGGCCGCGCTGTCGGCCTGCTGGCCCTGTTGCTGGAAGCGCACGAACAGCGCCGACACCGCTTGTTGCACCGCGTAGTTGTAGTAGTCGCGCACCTGGGTCTGGCGATCTTCGAAGGCGCGCTCGCTGGGTGCGCGCTCGCTGAAGAACAGGTAGGCGTAGGCATAGCGCGCCGTCTCCAGCCAGGCGCTCAATGCGGCGTCGCTGCGCGGCTGGCGCTTGGCCAATTGCAGCGAGGCCTGCAGCCACAGTTCGGCGACGGTCGCCAGCTTGCGTTCCTGGGCCACGCCATCGTTGTCGAGCAGCTGCTTTGCGCAGCGCCGGGTATGGGCGCTGCAGGCGCTTTCGTCCAGGCCGAGCACGGTGAGCGTTTCGATCGCAGCGGTGCTGAGGTGGCCGCTGCCGAGCGGGTCGCCGCGCTTGGCCTGGATGTATTCGGCCGCGCTCACCGGTTTCAGCGTGACAGTGGAGCAGCCGCCAGCGCCCAGCGCCAGGCACAGCATGGCGATCAAGCGCAACGCCAGGCGGCGTCCGCGCTGGCCGATCACGCCGCCGCCTCCGCCGCCTCCGCCGTGTGCGCCTCGCTGCGGCCGTTGCGCAACGAGAACAGCAGGTCGTACAGCACCGGGATCACGCCCAGCGTGACAAGCGTGCCCAGCGCCAGGCCGCCGATCATGGTGATGGCCATGCCGGTCCACAGCGGGCCGGCGAACAGCATCAGCGGGACCAGGCCGACGATGCAGGTCAGTTTGGTCATCACGATCGGGCGCAGGCGCTTGACCGCCGCGGCGATCACCGCGTCGTGCCGGTCCAGGCCGTCCGCCAGTTCGGCATCGATGCGCTCCAGCAACAGCACCGCGTTGTTGACGATGATGCCGGCCAGCGCGAGCAGGCCGAAGGTGGCCATGAAGCCGAACGGGTAGCCGGTGACGAGCAACGCCAGCGCTGCGCCGATCAGCACGAACGGAACGCTGGCGACGACGATGAACAGCTTGCGGAACGAGTTGAATTGCCAGATGAACAACAGCAGGATCGCGCCCAGCGCATGCGGCATGTACTGCAGCAAGGCCTGGTTGGCCTCGGCCGAATCCTCCAGTTCCCCGCCCATCTCGATGCGGTAGCCCGGCGGCAGGCGCAGCGCGGCGACCTTGCCGGCCAGCGCGGTCACCACTTCGTCGGTGGTCATGTTCGGGTTGTGCCCGGTGACGGTGATGGCGCGGCTCAGGTTGCGGCGCTGGATCGCCGACGGCTCCGACGACAGAGCGATCTCGGCGATCGCCGACAACGGCACGGCGGTGCCGCCGGACGCAGGATAGAGCAGGGTGCTGCCCGGATCGCTGGCCGCGGCGCGTTCGTCGGCGCCGCCGCGCAGCACGATCGGCACGTTGACGCTGTCGTCGCGGATCAGCGAGGCGCCGATGCCGCTGTAGCGCAGTTGCAGGGCCTGGGCGATGTCGTCGCTACTGACCCCGGCGCGTCGCGCCTTGACTTGATCGACGCGGACGTCGTAGCGGGGAATGCGGATCTCCCAGTCGTCGCTGACATCGATGGTGCCGGGCAGCTGGCGCAACGCCTGCGCGATCCCGGCGGCGATGCAGCGCAACTGGGTTTCGTCCGACCCGACCACCCGGTAGATCGCCACGCCGGATTCGGTCGAGCCCATCGAGAAGCGCTTGGGCTCGGCGCGCACGGCGGGATAGCTCTGGCGGATATGTTGGCGAACGCGGGCGATGAGTGCGTCGAGGTCGGTGCCGGGGCGCACGCTGACGGTGAAGTAGGCGATGTTGGCGGCGGCCTGCGGCGGATTCAGGCCCAGCACGATGCGCGGTCCGCCGTCGGCCACGTAGCCGATGCTGTCCACGATCTCGGGATTGCGCTTGCGATCGGCCAGCCAGGCGCTGATCGATTGCACGGTGCGCAGGGTCTGGCGCGAATCGCTGCCCGGCTGCAGGGTCACCGGCATCTGGAACTGCAGGCGGTCGGACTTGGGCAGGAAGCTGTAGGGAATCGAGCCCAGGATGGTGGCCGCCCCCGCCAACAGCAGCAGCATGCTGCCCAGGAACAGCGCCTTGTGCCCGAGCAGGGTTTCGATGATGCGCCGGTAGCCGCGGTACAGCCTGGAATCGTAGTGGTCGGCATTTTCGCCAGCGTCGGCATGCGTGGTGCGGTGCGCCCGCGCGAAGTACATGCACAACAGCGGGGTCACGGTGACGCTGAGCAGCCACGAGCCGAGCAGGGTCACCGCCAGCACGATCGCCAGCGAACGCATGTACTCGTTGGTGCTGGTCTGGCCGAAGAAGAACGGCGAGAACGCGAGCACGATGACCAGCGAGGAGGTCAGCAACGGCAGCGCCAGCGTGCGCCCTGCGGCTTCGCAGGCTTGCCTCCGTTCTTCGCCGGCGGCCAGGCGGCGCTCGATGTCTTCGGCGATGACGATGCCGTTGTCCACCAGCAGCCCCAGCGCCAGGATGATCGCGGCGATCGACACCGTCTGCAGTTCCACGCTCAGCGCCCGCATCGCGATCAGCGTGCCGAGGATGGTCAGCGGCACGATCGCGCCGACGATCAGGCCGGTGCGCCAGCCCAGGAACAGCATCACCACCGCCATCACGATGAGCACGGTCTCGCCCATGACGTGGTGCATCTTGCCCATTTCGCGTTCCACCACGTCGGCCTGGAACGTGACCACGTGCTGCGAAAAGCCGACCGGCAGCATCCGCGCGGTCTCGCCGAGCTTCTGCCGCAGCGCCTGGCCGACTTGCGCGATGTTGTAGCCGGGCGCCATCGACACCGCCACCACCACCGCCGGCTGGCCCTGGTAGATCGCGGCGCTGTCCGGCGGATCGGCCGGCATCAGCTCGATGCGCGCCAGCTGCGACAGCGGGATCTGGCGCGCGCCATCGGCACCGGAAACCGAGATCAGCGTGTCGCGCAGTTCGTCCAGGGTGCGGATCTCGCCGGACGTGGTGACGGTCATCGCCAGCCCGGACGCGGCGATCTGGCCGCCGCTGGCGACCACGTTCTGGGTGCGCAGCTGTTGCGCGACCGCGCTGGGCGTCAGCCCGGCCTCGCTCAGCCGGGTCCGCTCGAAGGCGACGTAGATGCGGTCCTCGCGCAGCCCGTGGAAGCTGACGCGTTCCACCCCGGGCACGGTGTACAGCTGCTCGCGCATCTGCCGCAGCGGCGCGCGCATCTCGCTGGTGGCGAAGCCCGGCGCGGTCACCGCGATCGAGGCGATCGCGACGCGGCCGAAATCGTCGTCGACGAACGGCCCCTGCGTGCCCGGCGGCAGTTCGGCGCTGGCATCGGCCGCCTTGGTGCGCACCCGCTGCCACAGCGCGGGCAGGTCGTCGACGTCGTCGCGGGCGGTGAGCTGCACGATTGCGCTGCCCGGCCGCACCGTGGTGACGATCTTCTTGATGCCGGTCAGTTCGCGCAGGTGCTCTTCGAGCGGGCGCGCGATCATGTTCTCGACGCGCTCGCTGGGCATGCCCGGAAACGCGACCTGCACCACCGCATCGCGCACGGTGACGCTGGGTTCTTCCTGCGACGGAAAACCCAGGAAGGTGACGATGCCGCCGATCAGGATCAGCGCGGCGGTGAACAGCGCGAAGCGGCTGGAAGCGAGGGTGGCGCGGGTCAGGTTCATGGCGAGGCGGTGCCGGTCAGGCGCGTAGCGGGATGGAAGGGGACGACGGTCTGTCCGTCGCTGAGGAAGGCCGCGCCGGCGGCGACGATGCGTTCGCCGGCGCGCAGTCCCTGGCGCACCTGCACGCGGTCGCCTTCGGCATTCCCGGTCACGATCTGGCGCCGGCGCACGCTGGCGTTGCTGTCCTGGTAGACGAACACCATCGGCTTGCCGTTGGCCATGCTCGGCACCAATGCGCTGAGCGGGACGCTCAATGGCCGTGTCGCGTCGTGGGGCAGGGCCAGCAGCAGGTTCTCGCCGCTGCGCAAGCCGGCGGCGTCGTCCGCGGTACTTTCGAACAGCGCCTGCACGGTGGCGCCGCCGTCCAGGCGATCGGACACACTGCGCAGCCGCAACGGCAGCGCCTGCTCGGGTACGCCGGCCCGATACGCCGTCGCCGCCTGGCCGGGATTCAGCGACGCTGCCAGCGCCGACGGCAGCGCGACCGTCACCTGTGCACGCCCGCGGCCTTCCAGCTGCAGCACCGGCTGGCCCGCTGCCACGTTGGCGTCGGGCTGCTGCAGCCGAGCCACCACGCTGCCGCCGAACGGCGCACGCAGCTCGGCCTGGCGCAGGCCGCGACGCGCCAGCGCCAGGTCCGACTGCGCGCTGCGCAGGCGTGCCTGTGCGCTGGCGAAGGCGGCCTTGGCGGCGGTCAAGGTGGTGGCCGATGCAGCGCCGTCCTCGAACATAGCCTGCTGCTGGGCCAGTTGAGTCTGTTGCTGTTGCAGGTCGGCGGCGGCGATGTGGACGTTGGCTTCGGCCTGCTCGGCACGCAAGCGCTTCGGTTCCGGATCCAGCCGCGCCAGGATCTGGCCCTGGCGCACGCTGTCGCCGACATCCACCTCGACCGAGGCGATGCGGCCGCCGCCTTCGAAGCCGAGTTCGGCGCGCTGCGCCTGGCGCACCTGGGCCACGAGGCGATCGTTGGTGCCGTCGGTGCTGCCGACGGCCTCCAGCTTCACCGCACGCGGCGCTTCCGCAGTCGGCGTCGCGTCGCGGCTGCAGGCGGTCAACGACACTGCTGCCAGCGGCACGCAGACGCAGAGGAACATCGCAAGACTCGGTTTCATGGGCATTCTATGTGGCGGGTCAGAAGGTGTAGGTCACGGCGCCGATGGCGCTGGCGAAGGCGCGGCGCTGCACGATCGGGCTGCCGTCGGCGTTGTCCACATAGCGCGTGCCGGCGACGGTCAGCGAGGTGCTCCAGTGCCTGGACAGCGCATGGTCCCAGTTGGCGGCGACCGAATAGGCGTACAGCCCGGAGCCGGTGCGGTAGGCGGCAAACCCGCTGCGTGCGCTCTGCGCATCGGTGACCCCGAAATAGGCCTGGTTGTAGCGGCGATCGCCCCAGTGCGCGTCCAGGTTCATGGTCAGCGTGTCGCGGTCGTTCTGCAGCAGGGTGAACTTGGCGCCGGCGCGATAGTTGTTGCGGCGCGCACCGTCCTTCAAGGCGAACTCGGCTTCGGCGTCCAGCATCAGATACGAGGTGAACTGCTGCGCGATCATGCTGCGGCTGGTGATCGACCCGGGCACGTCGCCCATGCCGGCCAGGGTCCTGGAACCCGGGCGCCAGCTGCTGTTGCGGTCCAGTCGGCCCAGGTCGTAGCCGAACGACTGGCTGACGTAGAAGCCGCCATCGCTCTGGAATTGCGCGCCGAGGCCACGCACGCTGTCGAAGAACAGCAGGCCGCTCTGGGCCGCGAGCACGGGGGTGAATTGCACGCGGTCGTCCCTGGAGCCGAAGTAGCGCGGCGCCGCCACTGCGGCGGCGCCGATGCTGAGTTCGGTCTGGTGGCCGAACAGGCGGAAGCCGGAGGCGTCCGCATCGGCGGCGTTGGCCACCAGCGGCGATACGGCGCAGGCCAGGAGCGGGAGCAAGGCGATGGTTTTCATGAGCGGTCTCTTCGACGTGGGGGATCAGGAGGCGTGCAGCAGTTGCACGCCATAGAAAGCGCGGAACAGCGCGATGCGGTTGAGGATCAGCTCCTGGCGGGCCTGCAGGTGATCCAGTGCGGCCTGCTCGGCGGCGATGCGTTCGCCGAGCAGGGCGGGGCGATCCTGCAGGCCCTGCGCGACGCGCCGGTCCATGCGTTGGATGCGTTGCCGTTCGCGTTCACTGTTGGCCCGCTCGCGCTGTTCGCGTTGCAGCAGGGCCGGGCCGGCGTCGAGCGCATCGGCTACCTCGCGGAACGCGGATTCGATCGCCTTCTCGTAGTCGGCGACGCCGGCCTGCTTGCGCAGCTGTGCGATGTCCAGGTTGGCGCGGTTGCGGCCGAAGTCGAAGATCGGCATGGTCAGTTGCGGAACGAAACTCCAGGTGCGGCTGCCGGCGGCGAACAGGCCGCTGAGCACGTCGCTGGCGGTTCCCAGCGAGGTGCTGAGCTTGATCGACGGGAAGAACGCGGCACGCGCGGCGCCGATGTCGGCATTGCGCGCGCGCAACTCGGCTTCGGCCTGCTGGATGTCCGGACGCTGCAGCAACACCGCCGAGTCCAGATCGCGCAGCGCCATACTGCCTGCATCGGCCGGCAGCAACTCTTCGATAGCGCCGGTGCTGGCTGGCGCATCGTAGCCGGCGACCAGTTGTAGCGCGCGGCGCGCGGCGGCATGGTCGCTGGCCGCCTGCAGGGCACGGACCCGGGCCTGGTCGGTCTGATGGCGCTGGCGATCGAGCGCGTCGGTGGAGATCAGCCCGACATCGTGCTGGTCGTCGGCGAATGCCAACAGCGCGCCGCTGTCGTCGGCGATGGCCTGGAAACGCGCCTGCGCCTGGGCGGCGGCGCGTTCCAGCGTATAGGTACGCAGCACCTCGGCGACCAGTGCGCCACGCGCGGCCTGCTGGCCGGCGCTTGATGCAAGGTAGCGCTGCTGCGCGGCAGCGGACAAGGAGGCCAGCTTGCCGAACAGATCAAACTCGAAATCGTCGATGCCGACCGCTGCGGTGACCAGCTTCTGCCCGTAGCGCTCCTGCTGCCGCGGATCGTCGTAGCTCTGCCGGGCCTGCTGCGCATCGATGCCGATCTGCGGCAACTGCTGTGCGCGCTCGATCCGGTACTGCGCGCGGGCCTGCTGCACTTGCAGGACGGTGTTGCGGAAATCCGGATTGTGCGCCAGCGCCTGCTGCAGCAGCGGCGCGAGGTCGTGGTCCGGCGAGAATGCACGCAGGAACCGCTGTTCCTGCTCGGACAGCGCTATCGAGGAAGCCGTGTTCGCCTGCGGCAGCGGCGGCGCCGCTGCGCCGCCCAGCGTGCTCGGCACGGTGGCCTGCGGGCGCTCGTAGACCGGCGCCAGCGAGCAGCCGCCGAGCAGCACCGCCAGCGCGGCGACAAGGAGGCGAGGGCGGTACGGACGCTTGCCTGCGGACGATACAATCATGGGGGTCAGTCGGGGGTGGCCAATCTCGAGTGATAGAGTCGGCCGGCAAGTTCAAGCTGGCTTTTAGGAATCTTCAAGATTTCGTCAAGACGCGCGACAAGGGCGGCACAGGGCATGAGTTCCAAGAAGATTCTTGTCGTCGAGGACGACGCCGACAGCGCCAGCATCCTCGAGGCCTATCTGCGCCGCGACGGATTCGACGTCGCCATCGCCAGCGACGGCGCGCGCGCGATCCAGCTGCACGCGCAGTGGAAACCGGACCTGGTGCTGCTGGACGTGATGCTGCCCAAGCTGAGCGGGACCGAGGTGCTGTCGACGATCCGCCGCAGCAGCGACACGCCGGTGATCATGGTGACCGCGATGGGTGACGAGCCGGAAAAGCTCGGCGCGCTGCGCTACGGTGCCGACGACTACGTGGTCAAACCCTACAGCCCGAAGGAAGTGGTCGCGCGCGTGTACGCGGTGCTGCGCCGCGCCGGGCCGGCCAGGGCGAGCGAGGAGCCGCTGAAGTACGAGCGGCTCACCGTCGACACCAACGCGGTGATGGCCACGGTGCAGGACGCCGACGGCAACGACGTGCCGCTGGATCTGACCCCGACCGAATTCAACATCCTGGCCACCTTGCTGAAGACGCCGTTCAAGGCCTATACGCGCAGCGAGCTGCTGGAAATCTGCCTGCCGGAAAGCGACGCGCTGGAGCGGGTGGTGGACGCCCACGTGCACAACCTGCGCAAGAAACTGGAAGGCGAGCGCATCACCGATGTGCTGGTGACGGTGCGCGCGATCGGCTACCGCTTCCGATGAAATGGCAGTGGCCATTCGCGCGGCGTCACGCGCACGCGCCGCTGTGGCAATGGGTTGGCCTGCGCATGAGTGCGTTGGCGGTGTTCACGGTGCTGGTGATCGCATTCGGCATGTGGCTGCGTTTTGCGATCTGGGATATTGCGACCCTGTACAAGCTGCCGCCGGCGGCGCGACAGGAGATGCTGGCGCTGCGCGAGGACCCGCACAGCAATGCACAGCGCCTGTGGCAACTGTTCGAGCGCTATTACGACGTCGCCGATTTCCTGCCGGGATTGGCCAATCGCGACTGGTTGCTGCTGGCGGCCTTGTTGATTGCCTCGATCCCGGTCATCGTCGTGTGCGGACTGCTCGCGTCGCGGCCGTTGTCGCGCCAGTTCTCCAATGTGGCGGAGGCGGCCCGGCGCATCAGCGATGGCGACTTTTCCGCGCGCGCCAAGGTAATCCCTTCCGCGCCGGACGAACTGGCCAGCTTCGCGATGGACTTCAACAGCATGACCGCGCAGCTGCAGCAATACGAGCGCGAGGTGCGCGATTCCAGCGCGATGCTGGCGCACGAACTGCGCACGCCGTTGAACGCGGCGATGGGCCGGGTGCAGGGCATGCTGGACCAGGTGTTCCCGTGCAGCGACGAGCAACTGCAGATGGTCCATCGGCAACTGGAACAGATCAATCGCCTGGTCGGCGACCTGCATTTGTTGTCGATGGCGCGCGCCAATCAGCTGATGCTGGAGCCGCACACCTTCCCGATCGACGCGCTGATCCGCGAGCGCCTGGCCTGGCTGGCGCAGCCGCTGCAGGCTGCGCAGATGGAGGTGGAATTGCGCGTGCCGGGCGGCGTGTCGATCAGCGCCGACCGCGACCGTCTCGGCCAGGTGCTGTCGGTGCTGATCGACAACGCGTTGCGCTATGCCGCGGCCGGCAAACGCCTGCTGATCGAAGTGAGCACCGGGGCCAGCGAGGTGCTGATCTGCGTCAGCGATCGCGGACCGGGCGTGGCGCCCGAACTGTTGTCGCGGATGGTCGATCGCTTCTGGCGCGCCGAGGACTCGCGTGCCCGGCACTCGGGCGGCAGCGGCCTGGGCCTGTCCATCGCCGCGGCGATCTGCCATGCCCATGGCGGCGCGCTGGAGTTCGGCAACCGCGAGGGCGGCGGCTTGTGCGCGCGGGTGCGGTTGCCGCGGGGGGCATGAATCGGACTCGGCAGCCCCGGACACTGCGGTCGAAAGACCGTTCCAGAGCTACACTTGCCCACCCACCCTAACGCTGTTAGATTTCGCCAACTAACAGCGTTATGGTAGGCATGCGCAAGCCCCTCGGGCGCGAACAGATCGTCCACGCGGCCTTCCAGCTCCTGGACGCAGCCGGCATCGAAGGCGTGAGCCTGCGCAAGGTGGCCTGCCAGTTGGGCATCCGCGCGCCGTCGCTGTATTGGCACTTCAAGAGCAAGCAGGCTTTGGTCGATGCCATGGCCGATGCCTTGATCGAACAGGTCGCCCGCGACATTCCTGCCGATCAACCGTGGCGGGCGACCCTGCTGCAGATCGCACATGAGCTCCGATCCGGTTTCAAGGCGCACCGCGACGGCGCGCGCGTCTATGCGGGCACCTACATCGCGAGCGAGAACGTGCTGCGCCTGGGCGAAGCGATGATCAAGGCATTGGCCGAGGCCGGCGCACCGGTCGGCTTCGCCGCCACTGCGGCGATGGATCTGGCCTATTACGTCATGGGCTTCGTCATCGAGGAACAGGCAATGCCCGACTATCGCCAGCTCGAGGACGTGGGCAAGGCGTTCCTGGCCCTGTCCCAGGCGCGTTTTCCCTACTGCTGGCAGGCCAGGCATCTGATGACCGAGCCGGATTTCGATCGGCGCTTCGAGCAGGGCCTGGGATTGATGCTGGACGGCATCGAGCACTGGCTGGCCCAGGCCGACGCGCAACGCGACCAGCAAGGGGCCCTACCTGCCCAGGCGCGGACCGCCGCTGCGCCATGACCGCCATCGCGTCCCGCTTTCCCTCCCGCCAGCCATCGCCAGCGTCCACTCTTCCAGCGCCCGTTCACTGCGGGCTACAGGCGTCCTCCATGCGTATCCACATCCTGCGTTGTTCTTCCCTGATCCTGATCGGCGCGCTGCTGTCGGCCTGCGGCGGCGCGGACAAGACACCCGATGAGGCGGGCACCGCGTCCGCGCTTGCGGTCACCGTGGCGGCCGCGCAGACGCAGACGCTGGCACGCACGGTGGTCGTGTCCGGCCCGGTCGCGGCCTACGAGGAAATGCAGCTCGGGGTCGAACTGTCGGGCCAGCGGGTGACGGCGTTGAAGGTGGACGTGGGTGAATGGGTCAAGCAGGACCAGGTGTTGCTGGAACTGGACCACCGCACCCTGGACAGCGAACTGGCGCAGGCGGACGCCGCGCTGCACCAGGCGCAGACCGCGCAGGAGCTGGCGCGGCTCAACTACGAGCGCGGCGCGAAACTGGCGGCCGAGCGGCTGGTCAGCGCCAGCAGTCTGGACGAATTGCGCGCCACGCGCGTGGACGCCGAGGCGCAGACCGCCACCGCCCGCGCCAGGCGCCAGGCGGCGCAGCTGCAGCGCGACTTCGCGCAACTGCGCGCGCCCGCCGACGGCGTGATCTCCAAGCGCCTGGTGCAGGCGGGGCAGGTGGTCGCGGCGGGCAACGAACTGCTGCGCTTGATTCGCGATGGCCGGCTGGAATGGCGCGCGGAACTGTCCGAGGCGCAGCTTGCCGGCGTGGCCGTCGGCAACAGCGTCGAACTGCCGTATGCCGGGCAGACCATCGCCGGCCGCATCCGCGCGGTCAGCCCCGGCGTCGATGCGCAGACGCGCACCGGCACGATCTATGCCGATCTGCCCGCGCCCGGCCCGCTCAAGCAGGGCATCTACGTGGAAGGACGCATCGTCACCGGCGATGGCCGGGCGCTGACCATCCCCAGCGCCGCGATCGTGCAGCGCGACGGGCACAGCTACGTGTTCACCGTGGATGCCAAGCAGCACGCGCAGCGCCGGCGCGTGCGCAGCGGCCAGACCGTGCAGGGGCGTACCGAGATCCTGGAAGGATTGAAGGAGGGCGACCGGGTGGTGGTGGACGGCGCCGGTTTCCTGGGCGAGGGCGACCGCGTGCGCGTGGTGGCCGCTGCGAAGGCGGCTGCGCGATGAATATCTCCGCCTGGGCGATCAATCGCCCGCTGCCCGCGATCCTGATCTTCTTCGTGCTGTGCGTGGCCGGCCTGTGGGGCTTCCACCAATTGCCGGTGGCGCGCTTCCCGGACATCGCCTTCCCGATGACCACGGTCACGGTCACCCAGCCGGGCGCCTCGCCCAGCCAGCTGGAGGCCGAGGTCACGCGCAAGATCGAGGATTCCGTGGCCACCGTGACCAACGTCAAGCGGGTGATGTCCACCGTCAGCGAAGGCGTCAGCACCACCACCATCGAATTCCAGCTCGAGGCCGACCTGGCCACCGCACTGGACGACACGCGCGATGCGGTGACGCGCATCCGCACCGACCTGCCGCAAGACATCCAGGAACCGGTGATCTCCAAGGTCGACATCGGCGGCTCGCTGATGACCTACGCATTGGTGGCGCCGCGGATGACGCCCGACGAAGCCAGTTGGTTCGTCGATCGCGAGATCTCGCGCGCCATGTACGGGGTACCGGGCGTGGCCCGGGTCACCCGCGTGGGCGGCGTGCAGCGCCAGGTGCGCGTGGACCTGGATCCCAACGCCTTGCTCGCCTTCGGCATCACTGCCGGCGACGTGTCCAAGCAGCTGGCGCAGATCCAGGTGGAGCGGGCAGGCGGCAAGGCCGAACTCGGCGGTGCGCAGCAGACCATCCGCACCCTGGGCACCGTGGCCGACGCGCAGGCTCTGCGCGATTTCTCGATCAGCCTGCCCGACGGGCGCGCGGCGCGCTTGTCCACGCTGGCGCGGATCACCGACGCCGCCGCCGATCCCGCCGAAGCCGCCTTGCTGGACGGGCGCGACGTGGTCGCCTTCTCGATGTCGCGCACCCGCGGCTCCAGCGAGATCAAGGTGGAGGCGGGCGTGCACAAGGCGCTGGACGAGATCAAGGCCGCGCATCCGGGAATCGATTTCCGCCTGGTCACCACCGCCATCGACGAGACCCACCGCTCCTACGAATCGTCGATGACCATGCTCTACGAGGGCGCCGCGCTGGCGCTGCTGGTGGTGTGGCTGTTCCTGCGCAACTGGCGCGCGACCTGGGTCTCCGCGCTGGCGCTGCCGCTGTCGATCATTCCCACCTTCGCGGTGATGCACCTGTTCGGTTTCACCCTGAACATGATCACCTTGCTGGCGCTGTCGGTGGTGGTCGGCATCCTGGTCGACGACGCCATCGTGGAAATCGAAAACATCGTGCGCCATCTGCGCATGGGCAAGCCGCCGCTGGAAGCGGCGCGCGACGCCGCCGGCGAGATCGGCAACGCGGTGATCGCCACCTCGCTGACCCTGGCCGCGGTGTTCGTGCCGGTCGCGTTCATGCCCGGCATCGCCGGCAAGTTCTTTCGCGAATTCGGCTGGACCGCGGCCACCGCGGTGCTGTTCTCGCTGCTGGTGGCGCGCCTGCTGACGCCGATGATGGCCGCCTACCTGCTCAAGCCGCACGGCGAAGAACAGGTCGATTCGCGGCTGATGCGCTGGTACCTGGGCTGGGTCGACGCGGCGCTGCGCCATCGCGCGCGCACCTTGTGGATCGCCACCGGCCTGTTCGCCGCCTCGCTGGCGCTGGTGCCGCTGATCCCGGCGACCTTCATCCCGCAATCGGACCTGGGCCGCAGCAACTTGAACCTGGAATTGCCGCCCGGCACCCGGCTGCAGGAAACCGTCGCCGTGACCGAGCGCGCGCGCGCCTTGCTCAAGGACATTCCCGAACTCAAGCAGGTCTACACCGCGGTCGGCAGCGTGCTCGACCTCGGCGATCCGAACGCCACCGGCGTGGGCGAGGCGCGCAAGGCCACGCTGGTGCTGGACTGGGGCGTCGCCGACCACCGCGAGCGCGACCAGCGCGTGCTCGAGCGCGATGCGCGCGCGCGCCTGGCCGACATGCCCGGCGTGCGCGTGAGCTACGTGAGTTCGGAACCGGGCAACCTGTTGCAGCTGGTCCTGGCCGGCGACGACCCGCAGCACCTGCAGGACGCCGCCACCGCGCTGGAGCGCGACCTGCGCGGCATCGCCGGACTGGGCAGCGTCACCTCCACCGCGTCGCTGCTGCGGCCGGAGATCCAGATCGTCCCCGATCCCGCGCGGGCCGCGGACATGGGCGTAGCCACGGCCACCATCGCCGAGGCCGCGCGCATCGCCACCGCCGGCGACTACGAGCAGCGCCTGGCCAAGCTCAATCTGCCCGACCGCCAGGTCCCGATCCGGGTCGGCTTCGCCGAATCCACCCTCGCCAATCCGGCGCTGATCGGCCAGTTGCGCGTGCCGGGCCGCTACGGGCCGGTGCCGCTGGCCGCGGTGGCGGAGATCCGCATGGGCAGCGGCCCGTCGCAGATCTCGCGCTACCAGCGCCAGCGCAACGTCACCCTCACTGCCGAGCTCAACGGCCGGCCGCTGGGCGAGGTGATGGACCAGGTGCAGCAGCTGCCCAGCGTGAAGCAGTTGCCGCCGGGGGTGAGCTTCCTCAACACCGGCGACGCCGAAGTGTTCGTGGAGCTGTTCGTCGGCTTCATGCTGGCGATGGCCGCCGGCTTGGTCTGCATCTACATGGTGCTGTTGCTGCTGTTCAACCATGCGCTGATGCCGATCACCATTCTGGTGGCGGTGCCGCTGTGCGCCGGCGGCGCGTTCGGGGCCTTGCTGCTGACCCAGAACATGCTCTCGCTGCCGGCGCTGATCGGCTTGCTGATGCTGATCGGCATCGCCACCAAGAACTCGATCCTGCTGGTGGACTACGCGGTGATGGCCGAGGACGAGCACGGCATGAGCCAGCACGACGCGCTGATCGACGCCTGCCGCAAGCGCGCCCAGCCCATCGTCATGACCACGCTGGCGATGGGCGCGGGCATGATGCCGATCGCGCTGGGCTTCTCCGGCGATTCCAGCTTCCGCGCGCCGATGGCGATCGCGGTGATCGGCGGCCTGATCACGTCCACGCTGCTGAGCCTGATCGTGATCCCGGCCGCGTTCACCCTGGTCGATGACCTGGGCGAGTGGATGTCGCGGCGCTTCCGCCGCCGGTCGTCGCATTCGGCGGCCGGTTGAGCGCGGCGGCCCAGGTGCGCGCTACGTGCTCTCGTGTTCGCGTGGCCGCACAACGTCGGTGCGCGAAGCGGACTTCAACGGCGCCCCGATCGAAGCGGATTTGGCGGTAAAGTTGTGCCTGGCCGATGCAAGCGGCCAACCTGGATTTCCACGACCGGACAA
This sequence comes from Xanthomonas sp. SI, assembly GCF_014236855.1. NCBI lineage: Bacteria > Pseudomonadati > Pseudomonadota > Gammaproteobacteria > Lysobacterales > Lysobacteraceae > Xanthomonas > Xanthomonas sp. SI. Next base: position 2,975,119 of record NZ_CP051261.1, on the reverse strand, counting down.
ACGCATTGACTGCAAAGCGCCCAGCCGGCCCAGCCGGCCCGACCGGCACGACCCCTTCACAGTGGCAGGCGATCGAGCGAGCCGCGGAAGAGGAACTGCAGCGCCGCACGCGCGAGGCGCATGCGGCGATCCTCGCATTGCTTCAGCGCCATGCCCAGGATTTCAGCCCGCGGCAGATTGCAGGGCTTCAGCGACGCTTGCGCAAAGGGCGTTGAGCGGCAGGAGCGGGCGCACGCATCGATTGGCGCGGAAGCATCGCGCCATGGAGGGATCGTCGGGTCGAAGCGGTGCATCTCGGGCCTGCACCGCCGCCGTGACCCTTTGGCGCGGCATGGAGCTGGACAGCGCCTCAGCCGGTGTCCCGCTGCACGCGCGCCCGGTAAGAGCGCACGTTGCTGCCGCTGATGTACCGGTCCTGCGTGCCCGTCACCGTCCCCACCTTGCTGTCCGAGCCGGTCACCGGCTTGGCCTCGACGCTCGTCTCCCGCTCGAAGGCGTGCGATTTGTCGGTGTTGCGGTAGTACCGGTACAGGGTCCAGTACAACGCGCTCGCGCCGGCCGGACCGGCCAGCAGCAACCAGAGTCCACTGTCGTCGCTCATGAGGTGGTCACCACGATCCAGAGGGCGATGGCTTCGATGACGCTGCCGGCGGTGAGCGCGGCCAGCAGCAGCTTCCACTGCTGCACCGGCACGCTGCCCATGGTCTCGCCGGTGCGGCCGTTCACCGCGATGTAGTGCAGCATGCCGCCGTTGCGGCCGGGCTGGTGGTACGAGTACAGCCACACCGGCAGGTACATCGACACCCAGCGCGTGCCGTGGACCTCGAGCCGTTCGTGCTCCCAGCGCACGCCGCGGTCGTAGCGGTCGACGGAGTCCTCGACCTGGGCGCGGGCGATCGACAGCAACTGGTCCTCCAGCCGCGGACGCAGATGCTCGACGTCGCGGTTGCGCTTTTCCGAGGTGAAACCCGCCAGGTACGACGCGTTCCACTGCACCGCGTTCTTGGTGTCGAACGGCAGGATCGTGTTGATGATGTTGTTGGTGTTGGCCTGGGCGTCCAGGTTGCCGCGTTCGGAAGACGATTCCAGCGGCAGGTCGTCCACGGTGAAGTCCACGTGCCGTTGCACCTGGTAGACGTCGGCGTCGTAGTAGGTGGTCTTGTTCTTCTCGGTGCCGCGCGTGTATTCGCGGGTCATGATCTCGCCCTTGCCGGCCACGCTGGCGCTCACGTTGCCGTCGACGATCATGTAGGGCAGGTAGACGCCGACCACGTTCTCGGGCGTGAACTGCTCCTTGAAGGCCTTCAGCGCGAACAGGCGCCGCTTGTCCACGAACTGGCGGATGCGCGCGACCGCATCCTCCTTCTTGATGTGGAAGGGCAGCACCGCATCGGGCACCGCGCCGTTGGCGATCTGCTCGTTGACCCCGAACACGTGCCGGCACCAGTGGCAGCGTGCGGTCATCGTGCTCTCGGTGTTGACCGTGACTTCGGCGCCGCAGCCGCTGCACTTGAAGCTCATCAGGCTGGCGGCGTCGGCGGCGATGTCGCGCGCGCCCGAGGCGATGACCGTACCGTGCAGCTCGCCGATGCCGGCGCCGAAGCCGAATACCTCCTCGACCCGCGCGCCATGCCATTCGTTGCGGCAGTACTGGCAGACCAGCAGGTCGGTGCCGAGCTTGGGGCGGATGTCGGTGGCGCCGCATTTCGGGCAGCGGTTGAGGCCGTCCTTCAGCTGGTTGGCGGCGGTGTCGATGGCGAGCGGATCCGGCGCCTGCAGTTCGTCGCGGATCGGAGCGGGCAGGGTGGCCGGATCGAGCGGAAAACTGCCCGGCAGGGGCGGCACGTCCTGCGGCGAGCCGGGCCCGGTCACGGCCGCCGCAGGCAAGGGCGGCGGCACCGGCGGCAATGGCGGCGGGGTTCTGGAGTCGGACATGATCGTGGCGTCCGGCAGCTTACAGACCCAGCGCCTTGGCCTTGGCCGCGTCGTAGTCGCTTTGGGTGATCAGGCCCAGGTCCAGCATCTCCTTGGCCTTCTTCAGCTTGGCGACCGCATCGTCGGCGGCCGGCGCGGCAGGTGCGACCGGCTGCTGCAGACTGCCCACGCCGCCGACCATGCCCGTGGCCATACCGACCCCGACCAGGCCCGCGGCGCCGCCATGCTCGCCCGCCGACTGGATGCCCTGGGCGACGCTCGCCTGCAGGTTGGAGTTGCCGCGCGCGCCGGCCAGCGCATCGGCGCGCTGCACGGTCTTGAGCAGTTCCCGGGTATTGGCGTCGTACTCGATCGACACGATCGCGGTCTTGACGATGGCCAGACCGCGCTCGGAGCGCCACTGGTACGCCTGCTCGACCGCATCGGACAGGCTCTTGGCGAAGCCGAGCGAGTCCTGCTGCAGCTTGGTGATGCGGTTGCCCTTGCCCGGGTCGTTCGTGTACAGGCTGAAGGCCGGCGCCAGCGAACCGATCACCTCATTGAACAATTGGTTGGCGGCAGCGTTGTCGAGGTCGGTGAAGTCGAACACCTGGCCCGGCTGCAGATAGCGCGCCGGCAGGAAGTTCTTCACGAACAGGATCGGATCGACGATCTTCAGCGTATACGCGCCGCGCGTCACCGCGCCGACCTGGGTGCCCAGGAAACCGTCGTCCCAGTAGATCTCGGACTGCGTGCCGAAGCGGTTGTCGGGCAGCTCCTTCAGCGACACGAAGAACGCGGCCTGCTGCGACCCCGGCTGGCCGCCGAACTTGAAGCGCTCCCAGCTCTGCCGGATGAGCGGCGCGACCAGGCCGTCGCCGGCGAAGATGGATTGCGAATTCGGATCGTCGGAGCGCCATTCGTAACCGCCCGGCTCGGCGACGAAGCCGGTGATCGCGCCGTCCTGGATCAGCAGCAGCCCGTAGCCCTCGGGCACGACGATCTTCGACCCGTTGCTGATGATGTTCGACGACGCGCCGGTGTTGGAGCCGCGCCCGGCATTGGTGCCGTGCGGCACCGCTGCGAACAGCGCCGCCGTCGCCGGCAGGCCCGTCGGCACGGTGTAGAAGTCCTTCCACTGATCGGCGAGAACGCCGCCGACTGCACCTGACACCGCCTGGACAAGACCCATGACAACTCCGTTTGATTCGTGGACGGGCACCATGCCCATCGTGACCGCCGGACTATATCAGTAGCGGGCGACGGGCGAAGGAGGGGCTGGCCTGGTCCAGGCGTGCGCTGGCCTTGTGCCGAAGCGGCCATCGCGGTATGCCGCACGCCGCACGCCGAAAAACAAAGCCCCGCGGGAGCGGGGCCTTGTTCGGTGAAGGAGTTTCAAGGCGCGGACTGGTGCCGCGCCGGTAGCAGCCTTACGGCAGATTGCACTTGAGCTTGCCGTCCACGTAGTAGGGTTTGGGAACATCCGGGTTCTGGCTGGTCTTCTCGAACACCACCTCGAACGACTCGAGATCCGGCGTGCCTTTGCGCGAGGTGCAGGCGTCCTGCAGCTTCTGCTTCACCGCGGCGATGCCGGCGTCGCGATTGGCGCCATCGGCGCTGTTGGTCAGGTTGACGACCTCGGCGGAGGCCAGCGGGCTCAGGCCGAGCAGGCAACCGGCGAACACGAGTACGTGCAGCTTCTTCATAGAGTCTCCTTTGCGATGTCGATGTCCGTTGGCGGCCGGCGACGTGGCCTGTGCTCCACAGATCTGCGTGAGAGCGTGGCAGGCGTCGTCCGGCGCTTCGGTAGGATAGGGGAAAGGAGTTAAGGCTTCGTGGGGACGGGAAGGCGCTATAGGATTTCCCATTGAGTCGCACGCCAGCTACGCGTATCGGATCAATGAGCGGGATCTGGTGATCGAGTGTGTAGTCAAGCGGGTAGATGCGATCAGGGCGGCGTTATCGCAGTTAGGCACTGCCTGCGGACAGGCAGCGCCACCATCGACCACCGCGCATATGGTGAATGATCGTTCTATTGCTGGTGGTCGCCGCACCGCGCGTTCGCAGCAGCCATCCTTGCAATTCGCTCACTCCCAGACGGTCTGCATGGGAATGAACCAACCAAATGCCGTTGGCCGGGGACGGCCGCATCGTGCATGCGAGCCGGTTCTTCGCACGGTATGTTTTTTCTCCCGCGCTATTTGTCCAGAAAAGAAACGAGCGCAGGAATTGTCTGCTCCGGTGCCTCCTCCATCAGCCAGTGGCCCGAGCCCTTGACGATGACGCCGTCGACATCGGTATCGACCAAACGCGCCTGGTCGATCAGGAACTGGCCACCGGCCTTCTCGCCGGACAGGACCAGCATGGGGACATGGATCGGGGTCCGGGCGAAGTCGGCGAAGTCCTTCGCGTCCTGCTCGAAGTTACGGAAGTATTCGAAGCCGGCGCGCATGCCTCCCGGCTTGGCGTATTGCGCGGCGTAGAACTGCCGGTCCGCTTCGGAGATCGAACGCGCGCGATCGGCAGCGAAGTCGTTCCAGAAATGCTCGAAGTAGATGCGTTCGCGTCCATCGACCAGCTTGAGCGGCACCTCTCCATAGAAGTGGAAGTGCCAGAGGTCGCGCAGCAGCCAGACCTTGGTCCAGTCGCCTACGCCCGGCAGGAAGGCATCCATCAGCACGACACTTTCGACCTGGTCGGGGTACTGGGCTGCGTAGGCGTAGGCGACCATCAGGCCAATGTCGTGGCCGACGATCTTGACCTTGGCATAGCCAAGCGACTGCACCAGCGCATGGATGTCCTGGGCCATGGTCTTCTTGTCGTAGCCGCCTTGCGGTTTCGAGGACGAGCCCGCACCGCGCAGGTCGGGTGCGATCACAACATGGCGATCGCCCAGTTGGCTCATCAGCGGGCGCCACATATGGCTGGTCTCGGCATAGCCGTGCAGCAGCACGACCGGCGTACCGGTGCCATGGCCGGCCTGCAGGTAATGCAGCGTGACGCCATTGGCGTCGGCCATGTGGCTCTGAATGGGATCGTTGGCCGCATAGGCGGTGGATGCGGTGAGGAGCGTCAGCAATGCGATGACGGCATGCCGGAAGGAGCGAAGCAGCGTTTTCATGGGAATTCCTGGTTGGGAGCGTTGCGGGAGGAGGATTTCCTCCCGGTCATGCGGGCGCCGTTGCCGGCGGAGAAGGAACGGGGTCATGGATCGGGGGCGAAGGGCACGCGTGCCAGGAACTCACGCGTCGTCAGCAGCGCATGGGCATAGGTGGGGCCGTTGATTTCGTGCGCGTAGAACATCGCGTCGTGGCTCAAGGCCGCGGTGGCATCGGTGACCAGGGTGACGTGGTAACCCAGCTCGCTGGCGTGGCGGGCGGTGGTTTCGACGCAGAGATTGGCGATCAACCCGACCACGACGACGTGGCTGATGCGCTGTTGCTTGAGCAGCAGATCCAGATCCGTGCTGACGAAGCCGTTAGCGCCCCAGTGTTCCTTGGCCACGGTGTCGCCCGACGCCGGCGTGAAGTCCGGATGCCACTGGCCTCCCCAACTGTTCTTCAGGAATTCCTGCGCTTGCGAGCTTGCCTTTTGGTAGGGGGTGGGGTGCTGCCAAAGGTCGAAGTCGTTGCATTCCGCGCGGTGATGGGGGACGAAGAACAGCGGCCATCGGGCGCAGCGGATCGCCTGCCGGATCCGGCGCAGGTTCTGCAACAGGTCGACGGCCCCGGCAACTTCGGCCAAGCGTGGCCAGAGTTTTCCGCCATCGGACAGCACATCGTTGTAAGGGTCTACCAACAGCAGAGCGGTATGGCCCGGTGGATAGAACGGCCCCAGCGAATCCATGGCAGCTTCTCCGGGCGCGCCGTTGCGCCCACGACGCCAGCATCGGCCGCTCGTCGCATGGGGGCATCGCGGATAACGGTGGCTTGCGCGTCCTCCATTTGGGGGATCCCGCTGTCGCCCCGGGTTTGCTGTACATTGCACCGCGAACGACAGCGGCAGGCGTAGCGGAGCTGGGCATGGCCATCCGGATACTGACCATCGACGATCATCCACTGGTACGGGAAGGCATTTCCGCCATGCTGGAGATCGAGCAGGACCTGATCGTGGTAGGCGAGGCCGGCGATGTCGAAAGCGGCCTGGAAACGTTCCGCCGCCTGCTGCCGGATATCGTGCTCGTGGACCTGCAGATGCCAGGCTGCAACGGCATCGAGTTCATTCGCAGGCTGCGCGGGGAGTTTCCCGCGGCCAGGGCGGCAGTGCTCACGACTTACGGCGGGGATGGCAATGCGCGCGAGGCGATGGCGGCGGGTGCGTACGGCTACCTGCTGAAGAGCTCGTTGAGGGGCGAACTGATCGACGCGCTGCGCAAGATCGCGCAGGGAAAGCGCTGCGTGTCTGCCGAGGTATCGCAGGAGATTTCCCGGCACATCGGCGAGGAGGCGCTGACGGCTCGCGAACTGACGATCCTCACGGCGCTGGCGCGCGGCTGGGAAAACAAGCGGATCGCCAATGAGATGGGAATCTCGGCCGAAACCGTCAAGTCGCACCTGACCCGCATCTTCGAAAAGATCGATGCCAGCAATCGGACCGAGGCATTTCAGATCGCGCTGCGCCGCGGCCTGGTGAGGCTCGACGATTGAACGGTCGCCCCGTACGGACTACGAGGGCGACCGCAGCCTGCGTCTCAAGGTGATTCCTCGTCGCTGATCGCAGGATGCCGATGGACGGCGCGGCTTCCTGGCCTTGGTCGATTGCGACTGGCAGCAGCGTGACCAAGATCGGCCAGCGCTGCCGCGTCAGCGCAGTCTTCCCGCCAGTTCAGACAATGGAACGCACCACGCCACCATCTACGCGCACGGCCGCGCCGGTAGTGGCCGAGGCCTGCTCCGAGGCAAGATAGACGCTGAGATTGGCGACTTCTTCGACCGTTGCGAGGCGTTGAATCAAGGACGTCGGGCGGTGGCTGGCAATGAAGTCCTGTTCGACCTCGGCCTGCGAAATTCCCTTCTCCGCGGCGATTTTCCCGAAGAAATCGCCAACCCCTTCGGATCTGGTGGGGCCCGGCAAAATGGCGTTGACGGTGACCCCAGTGCCGGCCAGCGATTCGGCGAGGCCGCGCGACACGGCGAGCTGCGCGGTTTTGGTCGTGCCGTAATGCACCATCTCCACGGGAATCTGCACGCCTGATTCGCTGGAGATGAATTGGATGCGGCCCCAGCCACGCCGGGCCATTTCCGGGGCGTAATGCCTGGCAAGGCGAACGCCACTCAGCACATTCACTTCGAAGAATCGCATCCAGTCGTCGTCAGGAATATCGAAGAACGCCTTCGGTTCGAAGATGCCCAGGTTGTTGACCAGTATGTCCGTCGCCGATACGGCAGCGATCAGTTCCTGCGCGCCCTTGCTTGTCCCCAGGTCGGCGGCGACGCCCGACACCTCGGCATGCGGAACGTTGTTGGTAATGGCAACGATCGCGGCGTCCACGCGCTGCTGGGTGCGTCCAGTGACAATCACTCGCGCGCCAGCAGCGGCCAGGCCATTGGCGATGGCAAGTCCAATGCCGGCCGTCGAACCCGTGACGATGGCGGTTCTGTTGTTCAAGTCGATCTGCATGGAAATCTCCTCTAGAGGTTTGACAAACGTTGTTCTGGGCTTGCGGTGGCTCATGAAGCTTTGCATTGCAGCGCCGCGGCGTCGAGCGCTCCCTCTGCGGGCACCCGGGGGCGGACTCAGTGCTTGGCTCTCGGAGCATCCACGGGATTCTCGTAGACCGTGTCCGTCGGCCCGAAACCGGTGATGAGCACGGTGACCGCTTCGTCACCGGTTTGCGCGAAATGCGCGGCATTTGCCGGCTCGGTGTAGACCGAACCGGGCGTCAGTGTTTTGAGCTTGCCTGGATCGAACTTCTGTCCGTAACCGAAATGCCACGTGCCCGACAATACCGTCCCGGCGCGGTCGCCCGCATGATGATGCGCGGGAATGGAAGCATGCGGCGCCACGCGAAGCAGTTGGCTGTAAGGGCCGGGCTGCGATGGATCGCCGAGAATGGTCACGACCTGCACTTTCGCATTGCCAGAGCCGCCTGCGCCGCCGGTGGGGGAAATGGCAGAGAGTTCGCTGGGCGTCTTTGCATAGTTGTCCGAGAACGTCGGAACATTCGTCTGCTGCGCATGTGCATCCACGGCAAGCGCAACCAAGAAAGCAATCATCGGCTTGTTCATTTCGTCTCGTCCTTTCGTTGATGTTCGGTTTCTTTGCGCCCGTCATTGGCGACACGGACGCCAAGTGCACGCGGAAGCCTGGCGTACCGTGTCGCGCCGGATCGGGTTCCGCGTGGCACCGTCGGCGGGGCCACGCGCCTACCGACGCCCCGCTTGAGCGGTTGCGTTACTTGCATGAGTCGGCCCGAGGTGACCACCGCTAATCTGGAAGGGCTCTGGGAGAACGCGTGGCCCGGTGAACGGACTGGCCGCAGCGAATCCATGGCAGGTGCTCCAGGCACGTGCCGTGGCGTTCACCACACCAGCATCGGCCGATCGTCGCAGGGCGACATCGCGAGAATCGGTTGGTCGCCCGTCCTCCATTTGGGGGATTCCCCGTGTTGCCCGCGTTCGCCGATCGCCGCTAGCAGGCGGATGCAGCGCTTCACCTGCTGCGCCATACTCCTGAAGTCCATCCGGCGTGGGAGATCGCCGGGCACATCCCTCCGACTGCGACCCACCCATGGCCCTTCTGGTCCCCGTCGTGCCGTCCTTCCGGTTTGGCGAGCCGGGCAGCGTGCGCCGTCTCCTGCATGGCGGCTTCGCCTTGCTCCTGCTCGGCTTGTGCGCAACCGCGCACGCCCTTGCTCCCGATCGCGCCCTGTCGCAGCTGCGGCATGACCGATGGACTCCCGACCAGGGGGCGCCGGCGCAGGTCATGTCGATCGCGCAGACGCCGGATGGCTTCCTCTGGCTGGGATCGCGGCAGGGCTTGTACCGGTTCGATGGGCTGCGCTTCGAGCGGATCACGCAAATCGCAGGCAAGCCCATGAGCGATGACGACATCCTCAACCTGTTCGCCGACGAAGACGGCAGCGTCTGGATCGGCTATGTCAGCGGCGGCATGAGCCGCATGGGCGGACCACGCCCGGCGAACTACGCCTATCAACGCGACGATGTCCCCGTCGGTTCGGTGATCGGATTTGGACGGGACGCAACCGGACGGTTGTGGGCAGCCACGTCGGGCACGATCGTGTACCTGGACCTTGCCACGGATACGTGGAAGGCCTCCGCGGACATGGATTTCGATCCGGCGTGGTCGCCGCGGCGCCTGTTCGTCGATCGCGAGAAGGGCGTGTGGGTGGCCTTTTCGAATGGAGCGCAACACGGTATCGCGCACCTGGCGCCCGGCGCGACGCGGTTCGAGCGCGTGCCGCAGTCCATTGAGACTCCATTTTTCGACCAGGCGCCAAACGGCACGCTCTGGGCGGTGGACGAATGGGGCGTACGTCCGCTTGCGCAGGCGATGCCGCTGCCCGGACGCGCCGGGGCTACTACGGTCAGCTGGCTTGCATCGGATTTCAAGGGCGCCGGCCTTCGCTTCGATCGCGACGGCGTAATGTGGCTCGCCACCGCGGATGGAATCGCGCGCGTACGCGATCCCGCCAAGCTGCATGCGCCGGACAAGACCCATCCCGCGCCGTTGCCGGAATACTTCGGCACCGCGCAGGGACTGACCTCCGAGGTGGTGTGGACGCTGTTCGAGGATCGGGAGGGCAACATCTGGACCGGCACGGCCAACGGTCTGGACCGCTTCCGGGAGAACGCGTTGGCCGCGATCCGCCTGCCGCGGCGCGAGCAGGCATTTTCCGTGGAGGCGGATCGCTCGGGCCGCATCTGGTCGGGCAATCCTGATCAGGGGCCGATGCGCGTCACCCCGGATGCCGACCAAGCTACCGGTGCGCTCGTGCAGGAAATCGGGGGCGCGGACGACGGCGTTACCGCACTGCATCGCGACGGCGCCGGAAACCTCTGGGTCGGAGACGCCGACGGCGGGTTGTGGCGCAGCGACGGGGCAGGGCTCCGGCCTGTCCCGCTGCCGCCGGAGGTCGCCGGTGGCGGCAGGATCGTGACCATGGCCAGCGATCGCGCAGGTGGACTATGGCTGAGCAAGGTCAATGGCGGATTGCTACGGTTCCACGAGGGAAAGTGGGAAGCACAGAACGCCAAGTACGGCATGGACGCGGGGACTGCGCCGCGGGCGCTGGTGGAGGACGCGCAGGGCCGGATCTGGTCCGATGCGGGACAGACGATCCGGGTGTTCGAGCATGGCGGACACCACGATTTCGATGAGGATGGCCCCGGTGTCGGTCGCATCGCGGTGTTGCGCGCCTGGAAGAGCGAGCTCTGGATCGGCGGCGTGCAGGGCGTGGCGGCACGCATCGGCGAGCACTTCCAGCGCCTGCTGGGCCGCGGTGGCGAGACGTTCGAGCGCACCGCCGGGATCGTGATGCTGATCAATGGCGAGGCGTGGTTCATCGGGCGCCCCGGCGTCACCCGGGTGCCCGCGAGTGAGATGGCGCGCTGGCGTGTGCAGCCTTCCTATCGGGTCGCCTTCGATCGATTCGGGGTGTTGGATGGCCTGCGGGGCGCAGCAGAGCAGAGCGGCGCCTCGCCGGTCGCAGTGGCCGACGGTCAGGGCCGGGTATGGTTCGCGACCAGTCGCGGCGTCCACTGGATCGATCCGCGCGAGCTCCAGCGCAGCAATGCAAGTCCAGGTGCCGAGCCCGTCGTGCTGGCCCTGCACGTGGATGAGAAAGAGCTACCGCTCGCATCGTCGCCGACCCTGCCGGCCGGCAGCCGGGACCTGCGGATCGGCTACACGGCGCCATTCCTGCGCAGGCCCGAGCAGGCCCGGTTCCGCTACCGCCTGGATGGACTGGACGATGACTGGCACGACGCCGGCGCCCGACGCCAGGCCTTGTACAGCCGCCTGGCCCCGGGCAGCTATCGGTTCCGGCTCATGGTCAGCGACGGGGCACAAGCCTGGTCCGGACGGGAAGCGGCGTTCACCTTCGAAGTGCTGCCGGCGTTCTGGCAAACCTGGTGGTTCGCACTGGCCTGCCTGGCGGTCACGCTGCTGCTGGTGTGGTGGCTGGTGCGTTGGCGCGTCGCGATCGCGCGCGAAGGCCTGCAGCGGGCGTACCGTGCCCGCATCGGCGAGCGCGAGCGGATCGCACGCGATCTGCACGATACGCTGCTGCAATCGATGCAGGCGCTGGTGTTCCTGGTGGATGCCGCGCGGGGACGGCTCGAACGCGGTGACGGCGAGGCCGCCAAGACCGGGCTTTCCCGCGCGATACGGGAAGCCAATGCCGGGCTGGTGGAAAGCCGTGATCGTATCCGCGACCTGCGGCAGCAGGGCGCGGAACCCCAGGACCTGGAAGCGGCCCTGCGCGACCTGCCGAAGAAACTCGACATGCCGCCGGATTTCGCCTATGAATTCAGTACGCGGGGCAGGCCGGTCCGCTGGCATGCGCCGGAGCAGGACGAGGTGTATCGAATAGTGCGCGAGGCGGTCGCCAACGCGGTGCGCCATGCCGGTGCCAGGCATATCCGCGTGCGCGTGACCGGTGGATGGCTTGGCGTCCTGGTGGAGGTCGAGGACGATGGTTGCGGGATCGAAGCGAACCTCCTGGCACGCGGCAACCGCGATGGCCACTGGGGGCTGACCGGCATGCGCGAACGGGCGAGACTTTTGGGGGCGACGCTATCGGTAACCTCCAGGCCGGCGGAGGGCACTGTGGTGCGGCTGCGGCTGCTACGTTGGCGCGTGGTTAGAGGCATTGGAGTGTAGGTCGGGTTTCGGCTCTATCTACTCAACTAGGGGGCGTCGTCACTAATACCTCCCAACAACCATGAGTCCTGCAGCTGTATCCGACCTCGGCTATCATCCTCCGCAATCTGATGTGAGTACGGATATGGAAGTGCGACTCACGCGCGAGCAGGTGCTCGCGCTTGCGCCCGATGCATCGTCAAGCAAGGCGGCCGGTGGTCTGGCTACAGATGGAAAATGGGGCCTGCTCGGTGCAGATGCCGAAGCCCTATGGGGTGAATGCCAAGGCAGCGGCGCCAAGCCATACCAGACCCAAGTGGAGCTGACCACGCTGGTGAGCCGCTGCTCGTGCCCCAGCCGCAAGTTTCCTTGCAAGCATGGCCTGGCATTGCTGTTGCTGTATGCCGCCGGCAATCCGCGCTGCGTGCCGGGCGCGCGCCCAGCCTGGGTGGAGGAGTGGATGCAGGGCCGCCGCGCCCGCGCGGTCCGGAAGGAGGAAGCCGCTGCCAGCGCATCCCCGCCGGATCCGCAGGTGCAGGCCGCCGCTGCCGCCAAGCGCGAACAGGCGCGCTGGTCGCGCATGGAAACCGGTGCGGCAGAACTGCAGCGCTGGGTGGCCGACCAGTTCCGCCAGGGGCTGGCCAACCTGGGCGCGGGCTTCGAGCAGGAAGCGCAGCGCATGATGGCACGCATGGTGGATGCCCAGGCCCCGGGACTGGCCAGTCGGCTGGAACGAGCGCTGGGCGAGGGCGGGCGCGACCTTGCCCAGCTGGCCGAACTGGGCGAATGCCTGGGGTTGTTGCAACTGCTCACCCAGGCGGTGCCCCGCATGGACAACTTCAGCGCAGCGCGTCAGGCGGACCTGCGCACTGCGCTGGGTTGGCCGATGGAGCGCGAAGCGGTGCAGCGGGAGGGCGAGGCCGTGCGCGACCGTTGGCACGTGCAGGGTCAACACGTGATTGAACAGCCGGGCAACTTGCTCGAGCGCCGCGTGTGGCTGCACGGCCTGGAAAGCGGGCGGGCCGCGCTGTTGCAGGACTACAGCCACGCTGGGCGCGGTTGGGAGCAGCACTGGCGCAACGGCCATGTTCATGCGGGCACGCTGCATTTTCACGCGGGCACGGTACCGCTGCGCGCGGTGCCGGGCGAGGTGGAAGCGGGCATGGACGCCGGTACGGCGCTGCCGCGCGAAGACACGCTGGACGCCGCCGCGCAGGCGTATGCCGTCAACCCATGGCTGCCGCAGGTACCCATGCGCCTTGGGCAGGCGCATGTGGCGCACGATGGCCGCAACGCTTGGGTGCAACACGCCGAGGGCACGCTGCCGCTTCGGCTTCCGACGATGCAGGGCTGGGCGCTGATGGCATTTGCCGGTGGCCACCCGCTGTGCCTGATGGGCGAGTGGGACGGCCAGGCGCTGCTGCCACTGACCGCCTGGAACGCGCCGGGCGAGCGCTGGGAAAGGAGTGGGGCATGAGCGAGGCATGGTTGAAGCCGGCCCTGCTGGGCATAGACCGCCCGCAGGCCATTCCCGCCACAGGCGCGCTCGGCGAAGTGCTCGCCGACGTGGCCACGCAGAAAGATGCAGCGCTGGGCTACAGCCGGCAGGTGGGCGTCTTGGCCGCCTGCCGGCGCGCCGCCTTGCGCATGGTCGCGCCGGTCGCGCTGCCGCCGCCTGCGGAAGTCGATCCTCTGGCGCTGCCCACCGGCCACGCCTGGGCACCGTTGTTGAAGGGGCTATTCGGCAATGCACAGCCGTCGCCGTGGATGAAGCGCGCCCGTTACGAGGCCTGCTTGCAACTGGCCGCACACAACCGGCACCTGCCGGTGGCGGTGCTGCCGCAGGCGCTGGAAGCCGGTGTCCGTCTGAGCGCGTTGCGCCCCGGCCTGCGCCCGGTGCTGGGTGTACGCGGCCGCTGGCTGGCGGCCCGCAATGCAGACTGGGCCTACGCGGCAGATACAGCGGTCGAAGCGGATGCGCCGATGGACATGGAGCAGGTGTGGAACGAAGGCGCGTTCGATGCGCGCCTGCTGGCCTTCCGGCAACTGCGTACGCACAACGCCGAGGACGCCCGCGCGCGTTTGCAGGGCACGCTGAAAGACCTTTCCGCGCGCGAGCGGGTGGACTTCATCATTGCGCTGCAGCCACAGCTGAGCGAGGCCGATGCGCCGCTGCTGCAGCCGCTGTTGAAGGACCGCAGCCGCGAGGTGCGCATGCTGGCGGGTCCGATGCTGGCCCGGCTGCCGTCCACGCCGCACGCGCAATACGTGCAGGCGCAGATGCTCGCCGTGCTGCAGCACCAGCCTGGCGGACTGATGCGCCGTATGACCTGGAAGCTGGAAGCTCCCGCGGCGGCCGATGCCGGATGGGCCGAAGCCGCCATCGACAGCAAGCGCCCCAACAACGATATGTTGGGTGAGCGTGCCTGGTGGCTCTATCAGCTGGCGCGCCAGCTGCCGCTGGCCTGGTGGTGCCATACCCTGGAAAAAGCGCCAGCGCAGGTGCTGGCCTGGGCTCGCGGCACGGACTGGCATGACGCGCTGCTGCGCGCCTGGCTGGAGCGTGTGGACGCCAGCGAACCAGAATGGGTGGAAGCCCTCATCGGTGTGGAGCAACGGCACATGAGCCTGGGCGATCTGCTGGCAATGCTCCCGCCGGCGCAACGCGAACGGCATTGGCCCACCAGTGCGGCCGAACTTCAACAGAAGCGCCTGTTGGGCGAAGTGCTGGACAGCACCGGCCTTGGCCAGACTCTCAGCGCCGCTTACTCGCGGCAACTGGCTGCCGGGCTAGGCGCACTGTTCGGCGAAGCGTCCCTGCGTTATGACTACACCCTGCGCGACGCGCTGCTGGAATTGTTGGCCGTGCTTCACCCCTCCGTGCTGTCGCACGTGCAGGTGGCCGACGCACAGGCCGATGCCACCGAGGCCATGCGCGACTGCGTGCACCAGGCACGCCAACTTCTGGCCTTGCGCCAGACCCTGCATTCCGCTTTCTGATCATCACGCCCTTTCATTGGAGCCAACATGAGCACTGCCGTCCTGCGCCAGCACGCCGAACACCAATACGCAGAAGAGTTGGAAGAACTGCGCCGCCAGGACACCCGCCAGCGCCCGGCCAACTGGATCCTCTCGCCGTGGGCGGTGGTGACCTATCTATTGGGCGGCACGCTGGAAAACGGCTTTGTGGTCAGCCCCAAGTACATCGGCGAACGTCGCCTGATGGAAGTGGCCGTGGCCACCATCGCCACCGATCGCGCCCTGTTGCTGTTCGGGGTGCCGGGCACGGCCAAGTCGTGGGTGTCCGAGCACATGACCGCGGCCATCAGCGGCGATTCCACCCTGCTGGTGCAAGGCACGGCCGGCACCAGCGAAGAGCAGATCCGCTACGGCTGGAACTACGCGCAGTTGTTGGCCCACGGCCCCAGCGAGAAGGCGCTGGTGCCCAGCCCGATGATGAACGCCATGCGCCTGGGCAAGATCGCTCGCATCGAAGAACTCACCCGTATTCCTGCGGATGTGCAGGACGCGCTTATCACCGTGCTTTCCGAAAAGACCCTGCCGGTGCCGGAACTGGGCAGCGAAGTGCAGGCCGTGCGCGGCTTCAGCGTGATTGCCACGGCCAACAATCGCGACAAGGGCGTGAACGAACTTTCCAGCGCGCTAAAGCGCCGCTTCAACACGGTGATCCTGCCGGTGCCCTCCAGCGAAGAAGACGAAGTGGCCATCGTGGTCAAGCGCGTGGCCGAAATGGGCGTAGCGCTGGACCTGCCGGCCGAACCGCCGGCGCTGCAGGAAGTCGCGCGGGTGGTACGCATTTTCCGCGAGCTGCGCAACGGCGTTACCGAAGACGGCAAGGCCAAGCTGAAGAGCCCCAGCGCCACGCTTTCGACCGCCGAGGTCATTTCGGTGATCAACAACGGCATGGCCCTGGCCGGCCACTTCGGCGATGGCGTGCTGCGCCCGAGCGACATGGCCGCCGGCATGATCGGTGCCATCGTCAAGGATCCGGTGCAGGACGCGTTGGTGTGGAAGGAATACCTGGAAACCGTGGTGAAGGAACGCGACGACTGGAAAGACCTGTACCGCGCATTCCGCGAGCACGTCTGAGCGGCCCGCGCCAATGAGCGAAGGCATCTCCCTTTTCGGCATCCGCCACCACGGACCGGGCTGCGCACGCAGCTTGCTGGCTGCGCTGGAGGCGCTGCAGCCGGACTGCGTGTTGATTGAAGGCCCGGCGGGTACCGAGGCGCTGCTGCCGCACGTGTTGGAGGCGGGCATGCAGCCGCCGGTGGCGTTGCTTTCCTATAGCGTGGACGACCCGCAGCTGGCGGTGTTCCATCCCTATGCGCTGTACTCGCCGGAATGGCAGGCGATGAGCTGGGCGCTGCGCAACGGCGTGCCGGTGCGCTTCATGGACGTGCCCCCGGCGCTGACGCTGGAATGGCAGGCGCAGGCCCGCGCGGACCGCCTGGTGCCGGAGGCCGCCGAGGCGCCGGACGCAGCGGATGAAACAGCGGTGCAGCCCCACGGCCACGCCGGATCTGCCGCCGAAGAAGACGCCGAAGCCCGCCCGGCCGACCCACTGGACTGGCTGGCGCGCGCCGCCGGCCACGCCGACGGCGAGGCCTGGTGGAACTACATGGTGGAAGAGCGGGGCAACGGGCAGGGGCTGTTCGACGCCATTGCCGAGGCCATGGCAGCCGTACGCGAGCACACACCGGAATACCCCGGCCTGCGCGGCGAGCACGAGGCCGTGCGCGAGGCGCACATGCGCATCGCATTGCGCAGCACCAGCAAGGAATTCGCGCGCGTTGCCGTCGTGTGCGGGGCCTGGCACGTGCCGGCGCTGCAGCCGGCCGCCCTGATTGCCAACAGCGCCACGGCAGACAACCGCCTGCTCAAGGGCATGCCCAAGCGCAAGACGCAGAGCACCTGGGTGCCGTGGACCTACCGCCATCTGAGTGCCGAAAGCGGATACGGTGCCGGCGTGGAGGCGCCGGGCTGGTACGACCACCTGTGGCGCAACGCCGGCGCGCACGACCAGCGCACCGTGGGCTGGTACGCCCGCGTGGGCCGGTTGCTGCGCGAGCACGGGCTGGACTGCTCCCCGGCCCATCTCATTGAAGCCACGCGCCTGGCCGATACCCTGGCCGCGCTTCGCGGCCATCCTTCGCCGGGGCTGGAAGACATTGCCGAAGCCAGCCGCGCCGTCATCTGCAATGGCGACGACGCGCCCATGCGGCTCATCCGCGAACGCCTCATGGTGGGCGACGCGCTGGGCCAGGTACCCGAAAGCGTGCCGGTGGTACCGCTGCAGCGCGACCTGGAAGCCCAGCAGAAACGCCTGCGCCTGAAACCCGAGGCGCTGGAAAAAACGCTGGATCTGGACCTGCGCAAAGAGAACGACCTGGCGCGAAGCCACTTGCTGCACCGCCTACGGCTGATCGGCATCGAATGGGGTAGGCTTACGCGCACCGGGCATTCGGTGCGCGGCACCTTCCACGAGGTCTGGCAGTTGGCGTGGCAACCGCACTTCCTGGTGGATCTGGTGGAGGCCAGCCGCCACGGGCAGACCCTGCTGGACGCCGCTTCCAGCAAGGCCATCGCGCAGGCGCGCAAGGCCGAAGCGCTGCCCGAGCTTTCCGGACTGGTGGATCAGGTGCTGCTGGCCGATCTGCCGCAGGCGGTGCGCGCCATTGCCGCCGAACTGGAGGCGCGCGCAGCCACGGATGCCGATCCGCTGGCCCTGCTTGGCGCACTGCCGCCGCTGGCCAACGTCCACCGCTACGGCAACGTGCGTCAGACCGAGGGCGTGCAGGTGGCGCACCTGTTCGACAGCATGCTGGAACGCGCGGTCATCGGCCTGACCCTGGCCCTTTCCGGCCTGGACGAAGCGCGCGCCGAACAGGCCCGCACCGTGGTGCTGGATGCCGACCGCGCCATTGGCCTGCGTGACGACGCAGGCGGCAGTGCCGGCTGGCAGCAAGCATTGCAGCGGGTTGCGCTGTCGTCTTCGTGCAGCGCGCTGCTGCGCGGCGTTGCCCTGCGTTTGCTGTTCGACACGCAGGCGGTGGCGGCCGAAACGGTGCACTTACAGCTGCAGCAGCAGCTTTCGCCGGGTGCCGAGCCGCTGCAAGCCGCGCAGTGGCTGGATGGCTTCCTCAACCGAAACGCCACCGTGCTGCTGCACGATGATGCGGTGTGGCGGATGATCGACGAATGGGTGGTGGCGCTGGACGAGGCGCAACTGTTACGCGTTCTGCCGCTGGTGCGGCGGACCTTTGCCGCCTTCGAGGCCGCCGATCGGCGTGACCTGGGCACTCGCGTGAAGCGGGCACCCATGCAGAAACCCGTGGCCGTGCTGGCCCCGGACTGGAACGTGGCACGCGCCGAACGCGCGTTGCCGATGCTGCGCGAACTGCTCGGGCTGCCCGCATGACCGATACCACCGAAGCACTGGACACCCCCACCTCGCGCGAGCAGCGCTGGCGATTGATCCTAGGCCAGGAGGCCGAGCGCAGCTGCGGCGCGTTGCCCAAGAACCTGCAGGGCATCGACAAGGCCCTGGCCGCGCTGTACGAACCTGATGGCCCCGGCGGCCTGGGTCGCCGCGGTGGGCGCGGGGCGTCTTCGCCGAATGTGGCCCGCTGGCTGGGCGACATTCGCCGTTATTTTCCGTCATCCGTGGTCCAGGTGATGCAGCGCGATGCCCTGCAGCGGCTGGACCTCACCCAGATGCTGCTGGAAAAGGAAATGCTGGAGCAGGTGCAGCCCGACGTGCACATGGTGGCCAACCTGATCGGCCTGAGCCGGGTGATTCCGGCGCAGACCAAGGACACCGCACGCATGGTGGTGCGCAAGGTGGTGGACGACCTGCTGCGCCAGCTCGAGGAGCCCATGCGCTCTGCGGTGACCGGCGCACTGGACCGCGCCCGCCGCAACCGCCGCCCACGCCTGGCCGAGATCGACTGGCACCGCACCATCCGCAGCAACCTGCGCCACTGGCAGCCGGAACTGCGCACCGTGGTGCCGCAGGAGTTGGTCGGCTATGGCCGCAAGGCAAGAAAGCCGCAGCGGGAAGTGCTGCTGTGCATCGACCAGAGCGGTTCCATGGCGGCATCGGTGGTGTACTCGAGCATCTTCGGCGCGGTGATGGCCTCGTTGCCGGCGGTGGCCACGCGCCTGGTGGTGTTCGACACCGAAGTGGTGGACATGAGCGAGCAACTGGACGATCCGGTGGATCTGCTGTTCGGCGTGCAGTTGGGCGGCGGCACCGACATCCACCGCGCGGTGAGCTACTGCCAGGGCATCATCCGTGAACCGCACAACGCCATCCTGGTGCTCATCTCCGACCTGTACGAGGGCGGGGTGGAAGACAGCCTGCTGGCCCGCGCCCGCGAGCTGCTGGAGGCTGGCGTGCAGTTCATCGTGCTGTTGGCACTCAGCGACGAAGGCGCGCCGTCCTACGATCGAAGCTTGGCCGGCAAGCTGGCGGCACTGGGCGTACCGTCCTTCGCCTGCACGCCGGATGCATTCCCGGGGCTGATGGCCGCTGCGATCCGCCGCGATGACATCAACCAATGGGCAGGCGGGCAGGGGCTGTTGACGACGCGTTGAGGCCTGCACTGGATCGCGCAGCAAGGGATGGTGCACAGACGGGGCAGGGCAGCGCGAACGCAGTGCGATTAGGGAGGTTTGACGCTGGATGCGCGGAAGGTCGCAGCGTTGCCGACACCGCGCGCCGCAACGCGCTCGCCTTGGTCGACACGTCGGCGGCGCGGAAGCAGGCGATCGACCCGCCGATGCGTTCGGCCGAATTGGATGCAGGCGGGTAGGACCATGCCTGGCAGTGGCAGTACCTCGGCTGGTGGCCGACGGCATTGCGATGACCTCGGTGATTGCACGTTGCGGCGACATCCTGCAAATCGAGGCGGGCGATCACGGCTTGCGCCGTTGAGCGCGCGGGCCGATGGCATGATCGGACGCGCACCGGGCAGACAAACTCTGCTCGAGCCTTGAAAGCACGCGCCTTCAGGGCGACGCCAATGCGCCAGGAACTACTCGGTGCGCGGCGCCTTGTAGTCCTGGCCCGGCTGAAGCGTGGTGACGTAGGGGCCGTTCCAGTCGCGGTCGAAGATGTGCGTCAGCGTCTCGGCCGGGCCCTTGCCCTTGACGAACACCGAGGCGTCCACCGCGGTGTTGAAGTAGCTCCACTCCCAGTTGCCGGTGCCGATGAAGCTGCTGCGATCGTCGGCCACCGCGTACTTGGCGTGCTCGACGCGCGCATACGCAATGAAGCCTTCCGGCGCCGGCGGCAGGCTGCTGAACTTCACCGTGATGTTCGGGAGTACTGCCAGGCTTTTCAGATACGCCTGCATCGGTTCGCGCAGCGCCCAGTCGGCGACGATGATGTGCACCTGCACGCCGCGCGCCGCGGCATCGCGCATGGCGCTGTCGACCGGCGCCCACCAGCCCTCGGGTCCGAAGCTGCGGATCGCCGAGAGCGTCATCACCTGGATGCGTAACGCATGCTGGCTGGAGCGGATCATATCGACCAGGGCCGGCTCCTCGGCGGTGACCCACGCGGGTTGCAGCGTCGGCGGGCTGAAGGCAGGGAAGGCGATCAGCGGCGCGTCGCTGCCGGCATCCAGCAGCACCGGATCGCTGGCGGTGGCCGGGGCGAAGTCCGGCGGCTGCACGCCGCGCGCCTGCGCCTTGGCCAACTTGCCTTCGTCGGCCAGGCGCCAGCTGAAATCGAAGCTGGCGGCGAAGGTTTGGGCGAAGCGTGCATCGTCGATGCGCGCGCCGATCTCGTGGATCTGCTCCAGTGCACGCCAGTCCCAGTTCTGGCTGCCGACGAACACGCTGGCGTCGTCGATGACCATGTACTTGGCGTGCAGCACGCCGCCGGTCAGCGTATCGACCGGCAACACGCGCACCGTGATGCCCGGCACCTTGCCCAGCCAGGCGACGCTGTCCGGGTTCTTGGCCAGGAAGCTGTGGTCGACCAGCAACTGCACCGTCACCCCGGCGCGGGCGCGGGCGGCCAGTGCGTCGAGCACCGGGGTCAGGCCGGTACCGGGTTTTTCGGAGAGATAGAACGCGGCGATGTCGATGCGGCGCTTGGCACCGTTGATCATCGCCAGCCAGGTCTGCTGGGTGCGCGGCACCCCCGGCTCGCCGTAGACGCTTGCTTCGGGCACGCTTTCGACGATCTGGAACTGCGAGGGCTGCGGCCGGGCCTCGATGCCGGTCGCTGCCGACAGCAGCAGGCAGGTCAGGGCGGCGTGCAGGGAGCGGCGCGCGGGACGCGCGCGGACGGGGGACGAAAGAGGCACGTTGGGAGTCCTTGCGATGACGTGGGAAGTGACGCCATGCGGGCGTGCGCTCGCACGCTGCCGGCGTCACGGGTATTGGCCCTATCGCACCGGTGGCTGCAGCGCGTCGGCCAGTGCGGTGGCGTTGTAACGCATGAGTTCCATATAGGTCGGTGCGGGCCCGTCCCCAGCCGACAGCGTATCCGAGCCAGCGCGACCCGCGGCGCGGCGCCCAGCAGCAGCGGGTCGTCGGCGTGCAACGGTTCAGGCGACGGCGCGGTGGCCGCGGGCAGCTAGGGATGGCTCAGGCGCGACCGTCGGCGCGTTCGGCGTGCGCCTGCGCAAACCATTGCAGCACCTGCTGGCGAAGCGGCTCGCCCCAGCAGCGCACGAACTGCTGGGTGTGGTGGTCATTGTGGTCGTTCAGCGCGGCGATGCGTTGCTCGATATAGGCCTGGTGCAGGCTCAGATCGCATTCGACCTCGATGCAGTGGCGCCAGGCGGCGTAGCTGTCGGGGATGACGAGGAGAGACATGGGGATGTCCTTTGCTTACGGCGCCAAACGAGGGCATGTGCCCGCCGTGCTGCGCGGTCTGGTTGTGGCCGGAGGCGAACCGCGGCTGACTGAGTGCAGCGTCAGCTTGCATCACCTGCCTACTTTTCAAGTAATGTAATATTATAACTTAACTTGCGTGGTCCGTATGCGACATCCCATTCCGCTGTTCCTGCTGCTCGCCTCGGCCAGCCTGCCCGTCGCTGCCAACGCGGTCCGTCATCACGGCCCGCACGTGCATGGCCAAGCCAACCTGGATGTCGCCGTGGATGGCACGGCCTTGGAGGTTCAGCTCAGCGCACCGGGCATCGGCATCCTCGATTTCGAGCATCCGGCGCGCGACGCCGACGAGCGCCAGCGCCTGGATGCCGCGGTCGCCACGCTGCGCGGTGCCCGCTGGCTACAGTTTCCGGTCGCTGCGGCCTGTTCGCTGCGCAGTGCGCAGGTGAACACCGAGGGCTATGACGTGGCGATGGCGGACCCGGACGAACCCGGCCATAGCCATGCCGAGTTCCACGCCCATTACGCGTTCCAGTGCGCGCATCCGGCCCGGCTCGATCATCTGCAGGTGCTGCTGCCGCAGCGCTTCGCGGGGCTGCACAAGGTGGTGGTGAACGTCGCCACCGCGGCCGGCCAGGACCGCACCGAGGCGGTGGCCGGGCAGACCCGGGTGAACCTGCCGGGATGAGCCTGCACCACGTCGTCGAAATGAGCGATGTGCGCTTCGGCTATCCCGGCGCCGCCGCACCGGTGCTGGAGATTGCCACGTTCGCGCTGCCGCGCGGGCAGCAGTTGTTGCTGCGCGGCGCCAGCGGATCGGGAAAGAGCACCTTGCTGGCGCTGATCGCCGGCGTGCTGCAGCCCGATGCCGGTTGGGTGCGCGTCGCCGGGCAGGACCTGGCGGCGTTGCGCAAGGCGGCGCGCGACCGTTTCCGTGCCGACCATTGCGGCGTTGTGTTCCAGCAGTTCAACCTGCTGCCGTTCCTGAGCGCGCGCGACAACATCGCACTGGGCCTGCAGTTCTCCGCGCGCCGCGGCCGGCTGGCGACCGGCACGCAGGCGCTGGATGCGGAGATCGAACGGCTGATGGCTGCGCTGGGGCTGGACGTGGCGGCGCTGTGGTCGCGGCCGGCCAGCCGCCTCAGCGTCGGCCAGCAGCAGCGGGTGGCCGCCGCGCGCGCGTTGATCGCGCGGCCGCCGTTGCTGCTCGCCGACGAGCCGACCTCGGCGCTCGACCCGGTCGCGGCGCAGGCCTTTCTGCAGCTGCTGTTCGCCGAATGCCGACATGGCGGCACCAGTTCGATCGTGGTCAGCCACGATCCGTCGATCGCGCCGCTGTTCGACGCCCAGGCCGACCTGGCCACGCTCAACCGCGCCAGCGCCGGAGGTGCGCGATGACCCTGTTGAAGCTGGCCCTGGCCAGCCTGCGCAGCCGGCGCCTGGGCGTGGCGTTGACCGTGCTGGTGATCACCCTGAGCGTGACCCTGCTGCTTGGCGTGGAGCGCATCCGCGCGCAGGCGCACGAGGGCTTCGCCAGCACGGTGTCGGGCACCGACCTGATCGTCGGCGCGCGTTCGGGCCCGGTGAACCTGTTGCTGTATTCGGTGTTCCACATCGGCGACGCCACCAACAACGTGTCGTGGAAGAGCTACCAGGACCTGACCGCGATGCCCGAAGTGAAGTGGGCGGTGCCGCTGTCGCTGGGCGATTCCTACCGTGGCTACCGGGTGGTCGGCACCAGCACCGGATTCTTCGCGCACTACCACTACGGCGCGCGGCATGCGCTGGCGTTCGCGCAGGGCAGGGCGTTCGCCGATCTCTACGATGCGGTGATCGGCGCCGACGTGGCCGCCGCGCTTGGCCGCCACGTCGGCGACGAGATCGTGCTGACACATGGCACCGGACGGATCGGTCTGGCCACCCACGCCGACAAGCCGTTCCGGATCGTCGGTCTCCTGCGCCGCACCGGCACGCCGGTGGACTCCAGCGTGCTGGTGTCGCTGCAGGCGATCGAGGCGATCCATATCGACTGGCATTCCGGCGTCCGCCTGCCAGGCCGGCACGTCAGCGCCGAGCAGGCGCGGACGATGGACCTGACCCCGGACAACATCACCGCCTTCATGCTCGGCCTGAAGACCCGCATCGCCACCTTCTCGGTGCAGCGGCAGATCAACGAATACCCGGAGGAGGCGATGCTGGCGATCATGCCGGGCGTGACCCTGCAGCAGCTGTGGAGCACGCTGGGCACCGCCGAAGGCGCGCTGCGCATGATCGCCTCGCTGGTCGTGCTGCTCGGCCTGGTGTCGATGGTCGCGCTGCTGGTGGCCACGCTGCAGGGGCGCCGGCGCGAGATGGCGATCCTGCGCGCGGTCGGCGCGCGGCCGCGCGACATCGCCTGGCTGCTGCTGTTCGAGGCCGGCCTGGTCACCCTGGTGTCGTGCGCACTGGCGCTGCTGGTGGTGAGCGCGGCCAGCTGGCTGGCGCGCGGCTGGGTGCTCGACCATTTCGGTCTGGCGATCAACCGCATCGCGCCCAGCGCGGTGGAATGGGGCTGGCTTGGCTGCGTGCTGCTGGCCGGCGTACTCGCCGGCATCGTACCGGCCCTGCTGGCCTATCGCCGCACCTTGGCCGATGGCCTGTCGCCGGAGCTGTGACCATGCGCCGCTGGATGCTTCCGATGCTGGCGCTCGCGCTGCTGTGCGGCTGCGGCCGTCAAACCGCCACCCCAAAGGCGCAGGAGGCACCGGCGGCGCAGCCGGCGCCGGTCGCCGACGCGCCGATCGAGCCGCCGCTGGGCGAGCCCGACGCCGACGGCTATCGCGAGCTGGACTGGACCGCGATGCTGCCGCCCGCCGACCTGCAGGCAATGGAAAACGGCGGCGAACCGCAGGTCGACCACAGCGGCAATCATGCGATGCCGCAGACCGGCACCTACCACACGGTGGCGGCGGTGCTGGCGCGCAAGGTGCGGCTGCCGGGCTACGTGGTGCCGCTGGACAGCGACGACGCCGGCCGCGTGCGCGAGTTCCTGTTCGTGCCGTATTACGGCGCCTGCATCCACGTACCACCGCCGCCGCCGAACCAGATCGTGCATGTGCGCCTGGACATCCCGATCGACCCGCCCGACATGTACAGCCCGTTCTATCTGTCCGGCCAGTTGCGTGCCGAGACCCTCCACGGCGAACTCGCCGGCACCGCCTACACGATGGAGCAGGCCCGTCTGCATCCCTATGAAAAAGATTGATCGCCATCTACCGCTGGCCACGGTGCTGTGCCTGCTGGCCGCCTGCCACGGTCACGACGGGAAGCCCGGCACGAGGCCCGAACCGTCGGCGGCAGCGGCGAACGCGACCGCTGCGGCCAGCGGTGTCGCCGACACGGTGGAGCGCTGGGAACAACTGGCGCCGGCCAACGACATCTACCAGCGCCCGCCGCCGCGCATCAGTGCGGGCTGGAGAGGGGATAGCACCGCGATGGATCAGGCGGCCGGCGACGATGGCCCCTCGATGGTCAACGGCATGCCGATCGACCACTCCGGCACCCAGCGCGCCGCGCAGTTCGGTTCGTCGGAAGTGGTGAAGGCGTTGGAAGGCAAACGCTTCGCCCTGGACGGCTACGTGGTGCCGCTGGAAAGCGACGACCAGGGCAAGGTCAGCGAACTGCTGTTCGTGCCGTTCTATGGCGCCTGCATCCACGTGCCGCCGCCGCCACCGAACCAGATCCTGCACGTCGTGCTGCGCACGCCGATCGACGTGCCGGAGCTGTGGGACCCGTTCCATCTGCAGGGGCGGCTGCATCTGGCCAGCTTCAAGGCGCACATCGCCAATGCGACCTATGACGCCGAGGACGCATCGATCACCCCAGTGAAGGGCTGAGGGCTCGGATCGATGCAGCCGACGTCGCCAAGCATGCGTTGGATCGCGCTCGCCGCATGCGCGCTCGCCGTCGCTGGCGGTGTGCTGCTGGCGTTGCGCGCGCACCGGCAAGCGGGACCGACATCGGGCGCGGCGACCGCGGCGGTCCGCACGCCGGTCGCCCTCGCATTCCATGTCGCGCCATTACCCGACGATGCGGCCGGCAAGCGCATCGCCACGCTGCTGCACAGCGATGCCGCGTTCGCCCGCGACGTGGCGTTCCTGCTGACGGCCAGCGTGCGCGAGCGCTGCGCGCCGGCACATGCCGGCGAACTGGCGAAAATGGCCAACCGCGCGCGCCTGCCGGTGTTGGCCGCGACGTCCGAGGTGACTGCGCGCGAGCAGGACCTGGACCAGCCGATCTACCAGGCGATCCAGCGCATCGCCGCCGCCGCACCGTGCGGGCGCACGCTCGACCTGGCGGCGACCGGCCTGCCGCTGCAACTGGACCCGGAGCGCTACTCGGCCGCGTTCCCCGACAGCTATTACCAACCGACGCTGGACACGGTACCGCACGAGTACGCCAGCCAGCCGCTGGGCGCACGCGCCGCGCAGGAATGCCAGTCGATCGCCTATGCGGTGCTGCCGCTGGGCCGCAGTGGCTGGCAGTGCAGGGCGCTCTGGGCCAGCACGCGCCCCCGGATCGTCAAGGCCTGCGAACAGGCGCGCAGCGAAAGCGGGCAGGGGGCTGGCGAAGCGATTCCGGCCGAGGTCGCAAATCGGTTGACGCCGGTGGTGGCCGGCATGCTGGACAGGTTGCCCGACTCCTGCCGCTGAGTGCTGTTGCTGCTGTTTCTGCGAAAGCAGACTATTGCGAATGGCATGGTGTTGGCCAAGACAGAGGCTCGCGGAGCAGTGGATTAGGGATATTTATCGGGGGTAGGGCGAATGTCCGCTTCGGCCGGAAGCTGACATTCACGGCCTTGCCCTGTCAGTAAGGAGACGACGGCGTCAATAATCTTCGTGGGGTATTCGATCTTCCTGGCATCGCCAAATCGTATCCAGGGGGAAATTAGTATCCGTCAACTCCGAATAATTTATCTACCATGTTGTGCGGCCCTACAATATTGATACCTACTCCCCTGCCTGGATTGATATGGTGAAGGAGAACGTCTACGGGTCGGTCAAGAACGTCGGTGTCATCTTCATTCTTGAGATGAGCCTGATACCAACGCATGCATAGACCTGCGACGATATCTGCCAATTGAACTCCATTACTTTCAGGTGACGCCTTGAAAAATAGATCTGAAATTTGCTTGAAATTATAATCGGAGCAGGGCGGCTTGAACTTATCAAATCTGATATTGACTTTCTCGGCTTGACGTTTTGCAGCAGCAATAATTTCATCGAAATGCGTCTGCTCATCATGGAAGATTCTAGTGCCTTCTAAATTTCTCGAAAGAAATAAATTCATGCGAGCATAGATGTTGGTAAAAGAAGAGTAGTTAGGAAGTAACCAGACCTCCTGTTCGCGCTTGCCTATGTCTGGAATGGGGAGAAAGCGCCGGTGTGCTCTACCACCTTCCTGTTCGATCATTATGCGAAAGTCGTCCTTGCTTTCGTCAACCTGAGACACGATGCCTTTGGCTACGTCGTGAGAGTCTTGGCTGACAAATTCTTTGAGAAGGCCAAAATATGCGGCTGTGTTCTCATTAGAAGGAAAGTTCATGCACTGAACAAAAGCAAAGAAAACTTCATTCGAGAGATTTTGATAGAGATAGTCCGCAAAGATGTTCTTGAGCCACACGGTATTTTGTGATTCTTCCGTGTTGAAGTAGGGAGGCCAGATGAATCCGTTGGTGATGCTCGCCGCAAGCTGGTATTTCTTGTCTACAATTTCAACGAAGAATGGGAAATCGTTCTTGACTAGAAGCTCAACTGCATCCAAAGCAAAAGCAGGCTTGCGCTTCAAAATCTTGCTGAGTTTGAGTTCGGCTGCCTGAACGTTGTGCTTCCTCCTTAGCGCAGCTAGTTCTTCTGTGAGAGATTCTTCGTCCTCAAAGCCGATTGCGGCCAAACTGAAAACAGCCTGCCCACCGAAATCAAGGGTTGGGCCTGTTCGTGCCAAGTCGCCCGTGTTGCCGCTCTCGTCTATGTAGAAATCCATGCACTCCCTCATGCTCATGTGTTGTCAAGAATAAATATCGGAAATGATGTTATGGGCAGGAGATGCGCCCAATTCAGCCCACGATTTTAGTCCATATGGAATCAATGCCGAATGGCCACTTATGGACGAAAACAGGCGCTGAACAGGGCAGGGGATTAGCAGGATTTATCGGGGGGGGGTAAGAGTGTAGTTGACGATTAGGAACAAACATCCAGTGGAATGGCGCGCATGGTTGCACATCCCGCCAGCCGCTTGGCGGTGCCCTTGACATACTCATTGATGATGACGATCACGCTGCGCTACACGACATTCCTTTGTCCCCATTCTCTGCAGGAGCTTCGCCAAGCGCTTGTCACTAGAGGATGCTCGGGACGCAAAATTGTTAGCATAAGAGGCATGTTTCAAGAGATCGGTAGCTCCCACGTAGAGGATCGAATCGGGTGCTGGTTCATCGAGGTCCACTCCCATTTTTTCCAGATCGGCACGCCATCCTTAGCTAGTAGCCCCTCAGACAGCTTGTCGTGAACCGCCTTGGTAATCCAGGTAGGACTCTCCGTACTGAGCGTAGTCAGTTTGGCCGCGTAGTTGGCAGCCCGCCCTACCCAGACCAGATCGTTGTCCCCGCGCACGCCCGTCCTAACCGCATGTAGGTCTGAGATATCAATACCTACGGTATGACGGGCTATAAAATCTGTGTTATATCGCGCCTTGATTGCCGGATTTATTATGTTTCGCACTGCCCAATTGATCCGCAATGCGGCTCTGACTGCCGCGTCGCCCCCGTTAGTTTCAAAGAAGATTGCCATGATCCGATCGCCGTCATAGGCGGTGATTACGCCACCCTCCGATTTGACGATTTTGGCCGCTGCATTAAGGAAGTTCTTGTAGACCTCGGCGCTGAACCACCAATATTTGGTGTCTACCATGGCTGTGGACCCGTCAAGATCTGCGTAGAGCACCACCGCTTGCGACAGATTCTTGGCTGCATTACCTAGCCCAATATCTATCGGAGCGGGGACCACGCGCGCGGCGACTACGTCCCATTTGGTGGCATGTACTATCGCGCAGCTGGCAATCAGGTCATCTTTGAGTCCCATCTGTGTTAACCCTCTCGGCGCGGGCCTGTGTTCATGATGTGGTCACGCAGTTCATTGCATGCCGGCGCGATCATGGCCTGCTTGTCTGCGCTGGCCTTGTCGAACCGATAGGTGATGGTCGTGACGCCGGCTAAGTCGCTAGGAAGCTTGACTTTGTTATTGCGTGGCTCGAGTAAGATGGCGCGCTGACGGCCCAGTCGTCCCATGAATAGGCCAAGTTCGAAGATTACATTGTCGCGCGGTGCTGGCCAGTCCTTTTCACAGTACTCGACGATGTCGTCCGCATGAGCGATAGCGATGGCGAAGTCGGCCCTATCGACTTCGTCCTCCAGCGTTTGGAGCGTGTAACCGGTTGCCTTGAAAGCCCCCTCCTGCCAAGGAATAACATCAAAAGCGTCATAGGAAAACGCGTTATGGACGGCACGGGCGATCGGCATGGACTCACGCGAGCTGATCAGAAAGACGCGTATCTTGGAGTGTGTAGCACGCACCCGATCGTTACGCTGCTTCAGCTTCTGGCCCATCAAGACCGCAATGTGCCGAAATACTTCCGGGTGGACGGCGGAAACCTTTGATAAATCCTCTTCTGTCAGCGCGGCGACCAGCCCTTCGGTCACTGCGAATACATCCGCCGTGCGCCGCATTGTTGGGTCGACTGCTGCGATCTCTCCTACCACGTCGTTGATCTTTCTCTGTGCAACTTTTGTGCCTTTCACGACAATGTCGAACGTGCCATCAAGCACGAGGTACAGATCGTTGTCAGCCGCGTTCTCTACGATGAGCGGCTCTCCTGCTTCCAACTGACGTAGTTGGACGAGATCGGCCAGCATCTCAGCCAGCGCCATATTGCCCCCCACCATTTTTTGGTGGATTAGTGCACCGACAAGCAGTCGTCGACCGGCGTCACCTCTAAAACGATCAATCATTTTCATGCATCCCCCTTGAGCTGTAATCCCATAAGTGGCACCGCCACCCAAAGTCGCAGCGCCAATATAGAGTCAAACTACCTGATTAGATGTGCATACTTGAAGCTATCTCATACCTGCAAGCGAGGCTACTTTGGAGGCGGCGGCAGTACGGTGATGAGTGCCATCCATGGAGCTATGGCCACTACAGTGGCGCGATAGGAATACTTTAAAGACTGGAACTTGAGCGAAAGTACCTTGGAGTTCCGCCAGCACTGACCCAGGATGTCGCTCTCAAATTCGCTCAATGTTCTCTTCGAGCACGCCGCTATGAAGTCCGACTCGCTCAGGCGGGCTATTCGAACGAAGTAGATTAGCGAGTCAGATCCACCGCGCATGTCCGGGAAGTATCCCCACCATAGATGCCAGAAGCTTACGGTGAGCGGGGCGAGGAAAAGCACCCCAATGACTGAGATCAGTAACGTTAGCTCATCCACCTTGGGCAGTCGGGTAGCAATCATGGCGAGCATGCCCAAGTTGATGCCAAGCCCAACCGAAAGTTTCGTATCTACGCGCGAGAAGAATCCAAGCACGAGCTGGAGTTGCTGCCATGCAGCGTTAACGCGGTCGCTTTGATTTGGCTGGTGGCAGCCAGTATTTTGAAGTTCTTGCACGCTGAGAGCTCTCTTTTTTTGCGGATGAGGCCTGCTTGCGCCGGATGGCTTTCCGAAGTCCGCATTCTTCAAGCGTGCCACAGCAGATATCACCTGCTGCAGCGCATTGGTCGAGGTAAGCCTTGTCCGCCACCACGCAGCGATGCTGTTCAAGAATGAATGTTGCCAAAGCTTCGGCATGGTCACTGCATGTATCTATTTCGCACTCTGGACTGGACCCACAGGGGCAGGGCAGCCGTTCGGCTAGCAGGGTTTTGCTGCGAAGTGAAACGCGCGCAACCAGCCGATTGGCCCGCCAGAGTTCCAGTCGATGTTTGTTGGGGCGCACATCCTCACGCACCAAAAAGTTACCCATACTGGCCGCAGCCTTGAACTCTGCACCCAGACGTTCTGCTGCTCGCTCGGCAATGGCTTGGTGCTTGGCAGCATCGCCATGAGCTCGACCGTTCTCTGCGCCGGGGAAGACCCCGCGGGCGTTCGCGCTGGCTTGATGGGTCAGGAACTGGTAAACCGTAGCCCACCACTGCCTAGCTGCAACTTCGTCGATGATGCGGCTAGGATTGCCGTCCCCCCAGCCTAGGCAGAAGCTTTGGTCATGGTTGATATGGCGATCAGGGCAGAATTTTGGCAGTAGGTGATGGTCGGGTGCTTCTCGCGCAAACACATGTTCCCCGGCGATTGTGAGGTGGAGCTTGAACGCACGCACTGTTCCGCCTGGGCGGGTGACTGAGATGTCAACCAGCCCGCCTGTTGCGCCAGGATACAGCGTGGCACCGTATTCGGTTGCCACGCTCTGCAGCAGTTCAAATGGCGACGCCATCAACGGGCGACGACGTGGGGGCGAATGGGTTGCGCAAGCGCCGGCGCGACCGCGGGAGCCACCTCAGCATAGTGCGCCGCCAAGGCTTCCTTGGCTACTCGGTCTCCAGAGGCCGCAAGCTCTTCTACGGCCGCAGCGTAGTCGAGGTTGGCCACCTTCCGCTCAGTGGTAAACACCCTACGAACTGCTTCGGTTCCGGCCTTGTAGGCCTTTTCGCCAATAGCGGTCTGCACGCCATCACAGCCCTTCTGTTCGGCCTCCGAAATCAAAACGGCTCGGCCAGTTGCGCAGCGCAAGAGGCTTCCCTTCATGCCCAGTCGGGAAATCGCAAGTGGACCCAGTTCGAAGCCAATGGCCAGACCCAACTCATCAGTTTCCGAGCCTTCCGAATTCAAGTGCTCAATAGCCGCGGAGAAGCTGCTCCGCAGCGCCCCCGCACATTGAACGGCGCTACTGACTGTCGCCTCCGAATCCGTCGCGTGTGCCGTTCCTTCCAATAGAACTCCGTGCAGGCAGTCACCGATGAAGCGAACGCGGCGCCCGCCGAAGTCGGAATGCACTACCGCGTCAAGCTCAGAGCGCAGGACATGCAAGGCGCGAACAAGATGCTCCGGGTCGTCTTCCAAGTGCCTATCCACGAAGTTGGTAAACCCATCAATGTCCGCATACATCGAGACACCATCGAAGCGCTTCGACTTTGCCGCGCTAAGCAGGCTGAATTCCAGATCTGAAAGCGGCGGGGTGGGTCGGCTGAACTCAAACTCACCAATGGGGATGTCCTTTTGCTCATCCTTCCAGAGCTCGATGATGCGCGCCTTGGAAACGCCCAGTGCGGCCCCCTCTACGCAGGCCGCAATCTGTTCCTCGGTGAGCGGGGTGCTGCGGTCTTTGTCTCCGCTCAGAGCCGGCAGTTCCAGCATGGCTCGGGCGCTGTGCGTGAGGTAGATGCCCTCCGTCGTGCCATACCCGGCGCACTTGGCGGCCTGGTTGGCCGGAGAGCCAAGGAAGAGCGGCTCACGACTCGCGCGGCGGCCGTTGTTGACGGCCAGCGCCATCCCGCTGTCAATACCGACGCGAACCTGGGCATTGGCGATGTGCTCATCCGCACTGCCGGTTTCGGCCAGCACGTCGATGGTGAGCTTGGCGATGGCGATGGCGCGCTCGATCCGGGCGCGCTCCTCGGCAGCGCCATAGGGCTTAGTCACCACCGCGTGGAGGCGCTGATTGTGAAAATCGACGCGGACCACCTCGCTCTCGAGGAGGATGCGATGCACGGCCCGGTAATGCTGATTCAGGAAGCGAAGAGCGCGCTTGTGGCAAATCTCGCCCTCGACGCTGGTGCAGTTGAGCATGTCCTGCAGATTGACGATGTCGATATAGACATGCGCGCCGTTAACCCGGTAGGCACGGCTGACGGGGATGTCATCCAGCGAGGTTTCCCGCTTGTAGTCGCGGATGTCCACCTGGCGAACCTCCTCGTAACGAGTTGCGAGGCGCTTCTTGGTGCGATCTTCGTTCCAGCTATGTCCCATCATGGTGCTCCCAGCGGCCAAGTTTAGACCAGGCCGGAGTGGGTCGCGTCGCCCTCAGCCTGTGTGCCAGTCGGAGTTCGGCTGGTTCCTTTTGCCGTATATTGCGACTCACTTCACGCTTTCAAGGGGCGTAGGAGACCTGGCACCCAAGGCCAGGGCAGCCCATTGAGGGGTGAAACTGCACCGCTCTCGACGGCTGAGACAGCGGTCGGCTTGCTGCGCGACAACGCCACGCGCGATGGTATGCGCAATTTCGCATAATGTATATTATGTTAAAATCGCCGTGCAGCTACGTTGCGTTGCTACCGTTCTTGCTGCTCTTGCCCCTGGCAACCCTAAAGTCGGCTCCATCTCGCCTTACAGGTGGATTGATCGCAGGATAAGGAATACACAGTGGCAAGCCCCGCCCCGGTCATCGACCAATGGATATCGCCGGCAGCTCTACCGAGGGTCGACAGCGCAGATAGTTACGCTGCTGATCGAGCGCTTGCTCCCAGCCATTGCCCACTCTGCGGATCACACGGCCCTCGGAACATGAGACGCCGGAAGCCTTGGCTTCAGCGGTACCAAGTGCAGGGATATCGAGAAGAACCGAAGATGGCCGAGGACGTCCCCAGGCGCGGGACATGCCGTCCTGCATCGCGAAGTCGACATGCTCGCAATATGCATGTACCCATGGCCGAGGATCGCTAGCAAGAAGCTTGCGACAATCGAGCTTCGGAACCGCAGTGACATTGCGATTCGGGTTCACACGCTCGATGCCACGGCCAGCGGCTGAGCGCGTCTGCGCAGACAAAGCGGACGCCGAAAGCAACAAGAACAGCCCTAAGACACGAACATCCATGCTCACCCCCCGTGGCAGAGATGATATGTGAGGAGTGAAGCGCACGCTTAGACAGATGCAACGCCCGATGTCAGGCGGCATGTACGGCCATCGTTCGCGCCAGCACCGCAAGCAGCGCCAGATGCCCCACGTAGTAGAAATAGAACGCCCAGCGCGTCCGGGGAATGGGGAAATTGCGGTTCACCAGCAGCGCCATCAATGGCAATGCCAGCAAGGCCCAGCCGTTGCCGTTCCACCAGCACAGCGGTCCGAACGCCACGACGAGTATGGCGATGCGCGCATAGCGGTGTTCGACCACGTAGCGGACGCCGTGCCGCATGGCTTCCTGGCGTGGCGCCTGCGGCACCGCGCGCAAACGGAACACCCACCAGGCTGCCAGCACCAGAATCAGTCCGGCCCAGTTGTAGTCCACCAGCGGCGGCGCCGCCAGGACGCACATGCCGAGCAAGGTCCACTGCCGTTGCTGGATACTCCAGATCGCCGCCGCCGCCAGGGCGAAGCTCAGCAGCACGTTGAACGGCACCCAGTAGCCGAACGCCAGTCCACACGCCGGCTGGGCCAGGATTCCCCACAGCAGCAGCCTGCGCACGGACTTGAGCACGTCGGCGCCAGGCTGGGCCAGGTTGTAGGCCATGACCAGGGCGAACAACGGGAACGCGACACGGCCGAGTTCGGACACGACCGGGAGGTAGCCGTCGTCGAGCACCTTCGCCACGTGATCGCCGGTCATCAGCAGCAAGGCGATCCATTTCAACAGTTCCCGGGCACCGCTGGTCATCGTGTCGTTCAGAACGCCGCTCCTGGCGGCCAGGTGTCCGCCCTGCCCCTACCTTGCGCCATCGCCTGTGATGGGCGATGCGGTGCGTAGGGCGGTGATCCGGCGAGCAGCAGGCGCGCATGCTGTCGAGGCCATGGACGGTAGACGGTTCCGTGCAATGCAGCAATACGGGCCATCGCTTTTCGCAGCGCGGCGCGCCAGCGCGGATCGCGCCCGCATGCGGCGCAGGTCAGAGCGGCTGTTGTGCCATCGGCAGCGGCGCCGATGCCGGGCGCGCCATGTGCAGGCAGCGGTCGGCCACGGCCGACAGGCTGGTCCGGTGCGACACGACGACCAGCGCGGTGCGCGGCAGGCGTTGCCGCAGCGTCGACAGCACATGCTTCTCCGAGACCGCGTCGAGTGCGCTGGTGGCTTCGTCGAGCAAGGCGATCCGCGGCTGCCTGAGGATCACCTGTGCCAGCAGCAAGCGCTGCAGTTCGCCGCCGGAGAGTTTGGCGGCGGCGCTGTTCAAGGTAGTGTCCAGGCCCTGCGCGCCAGCCTGCAGGCGTGCGGCCAGGCTGACGTCGCGCAGCGCCTGCCACATCGCCGCTTCGCTGGCGCCCGGCTCGGCCCAGGCGAGGCAGTCGCGTACCGTGTGCTGCCACGGTCGCACGCTCTGACCGACATAGGCGCCATGCCGGACCAGGGCGCGGTACGCCGCGAAATCCAGCGTTTGCCCATCGCATTGCGCGGCGAACTCGCGCGGTTCGACCATGCCGGCGAGCACGTCCATCAGGCTGCTCTTGCCGGCACCGGAGTGTCCGCAGATCAAGGTCATGCTGCCGGGCGCCAGGATCAGTTCGCCGATCGCGACCGCGGCCAGCGGCGGCGCCAGGCCGATCCGGTGGATCCGCAGCGGGCCATGCATGGGCGCGGCCGCGCGCGGCGTTGCCGGCACCGCCCTCGCCGTCCCCAGGCCCACATAGTGTTGCCATAGCTCCAGCGCCGGTGCTGCCGATCGCAGTTGCTGGAAGCTCTGCCGGGTCGAGACCAGATATGGCAGCAACCGCCCCAACAATAGGCCTACGGTGATCAGCGCGCCGCGGTCGATGCCGTGCCAGAGGCCGGCCAGCAGCATGATCGCGGCGATGGCGGCGACGGCGCTGAGTTCGAGCAGCAGTCGGCCCGAGGCGACCAGTGCCTGTTGCCGCCAGTAGCCATGGCTGAGCCGGCTGGAGATCGCGTCGTAACCGCTTTTCTCCAGGTCTTCGCGTTCGAACGAACGCACGTGGCGCAGGCGCCGCGGGAAATCCTCGCTGAGCCAGAACAGCCGGGTCATGTCGACGACGTACTGGCGGCTGACCCGGGCCTGTTCGTGGCCGGAGATGCGGAACGCGAGCACGGCCAGGCCCAGCAGCGGCGGCAGCGCCAACACCAGGATGGGCGACACCAGAAAGGCGATGCCCAGGCTGACGCCGGCGGTGATAGCGGCTACCAGCAACTGCAGCAAGGCGCTGAAGCCCTGGACGATGATCTCGATGTTGTAGGTGAGGACGTTGGCGATTTCCGCCGAGCTGGCGTCGACCAGCGCCGGCAGCGGCGCGTCGAGCAGGCGCGCGTGCACCATGCGGCGCAGGCGCACCGCATGGCCGCTGGCCAGGTCAGCGGCCAGCCGTGCGCCGGTCCAACGCAGCAGGGCGAAACCGGCGCTGGCGACGACGAAGATTGCCGCCTGGGCCAGGATCCCGTCGGGCAATGCGAGCACGTGGCCGCCGAGGGTCAGTGCATGCCCGGGTTGCACCAGCGGCACCAGGGCGACCGTGGCCACGGCGCCGGCCAGCGCGCAGACCAACGACAGCACGACGTAGAGACAGATGCGCATCCGCTCGCCACGATCCAGGGTGGCGATGAAGGTGCGCAGCAGCGGCGGCGCTTGGTCGGGCGCGGTGGTGCGTGCGGTCATCGGTGACAGCCCGGGGACGTAGCCCGTTCGCCGATCAGCACGGCGCGCTGCGACGCGCCGGGCACGGAAGCAAGCTCCGCGCCTCTCATGCGATCCGAAAGGTAGCGTGCAGGAGGCTTGCCCACCGCCTTGCGGCACCGCGACGTCTCCGTTCTCATGGCCGGCATACGCTCGTCGTCGCCGCACTCATCGCAGCAACTGCAGCACGGCGTCGACCGAAGCATCCGGATGCGTGCCGCGTTGCAGCTCGTACACGCCCAGCCTTTGCAGCTGGCGTGCGAACAGCGACCATCCCGGTTGCGCGGCGGCGTACGGCTGGTCGGCGGTCAGGCGTTCGAGCACCTCGTGTTCGGCGATGGGCCGCAACAGCTGCTGCGGATCCGCGGCAACCGTGCTGGAGACGAACACCGCACCGGCAAGCTGCAACGGCGCGGGCGCCAGGCATGCGCGACCATTGCGGATATCGACTTCGTGCTTGACCGCGCCGCTGCGGCGCCGGATCGTCGGCGCGGCTGCGATCCAGGCGCGGGTCTGCTCGTCGACCAGCCGCAGCAGATCCGGCCGCAGGTGCAGGAAGTTGCCGATGCCGGTGGCGAGCATGCGCTGCGGCTCGACGAACAACGCGTCCTCGGCTAGGAACTCCAGCCCGCGCAGCATGCTGTGCAGGGCCAGCGTGGACTTGCCCGCACCGCTGGCGCCGAGCAGCAACACACCGCGCCCGCCAGCGCCGACACAGGCGCCGTGCAGCGGCACCAGGCGCATCGCGCGCGCCGCCAGCACGAACACCGCGAACTCGATCAGTTCGTAGCGCACATGGTAGGGATGGGCGAGCATGTCTTGCGACACCACCAGCAGCGCCCTGCCCTGGTCCGGCATCAGCACCATGTAGTTGTCGGCGTCGATGACCCCGCACAGCGCGCCCGCGCCGGAATGGGTCTGCACCGGCGGCGGCTGCAGCGCGAACACATAGGGTGCGTCGTGGCGCGCGACCAGGTTCAGCTCGATATGGAAGTCGGCTGCCTCCGGCAGCTGGTGCGGCGGTACGCCGCCGAACGCCGCTTCGACCAACTGCAGCAAGGCCTCGCTATTGCTTTCGAAGCGGAAGCGGCCACCCAGCAGTTGCTTGCTGAGGACGTGGTCGCGCCGCAGCCGGTCGTGAAACGGATCGGCGGCAACCCCAGCCTGGGTTGCGGCAGTGCCGGCCACAGGCTCCCAGCGTTGCGTGCGCACGGTCGAGAGCTGCATCGGGGATGGGTCCGTGGGGTCGATGCGCGTGAGTGCGTGCAGCGGCAGCAAAGGTTGCGCGGGTCGCGCGCCGACGTGCCTGCACAGCGCGCACAACCAAAGACGCCGCCAGCGGCACTTACGGCACGGCCACCTGTGCGCGGCCACTGCTGCATGCGCCGCGGCATCTGTCGCCGGCGCCGAACGAGACCCTTCCGCCGATGCCAAAGATCCAGGTCAGCCACTCCTATTTCCTGCGCTACGATCCCAAGCAATGGGAGCGCGGCAAGCCGTATCCGCCGCTGGCCACGCTGCAGGTGGCCACGCTGCTGCGCCGGCATGGGCACGAGGTGACGCTGTTCGACGCGATGCTGGCCGACGGCGTGGAGGACTACCAGGGCTCGCTGCGCGCCGCGCAGCCGGACCTGGTGGTGTTCTACGAGGACAACTTCAATTTCCTGACCAAGATGTGCCTTAGCCGGATGCGCGAGGCCGCCTGCCGGATGATCGCCGAGGCGCGTGCCGGTGGTAGCCGGGTGATCGTGGCCGGCTCCGACGCGTCGGACCATCCCGAAGCGTTCCTGGCCGCCGGCGCGCACGCGGTGCTGATCGGCGAAGGCATCGCGCCGCTGCTGGAACTGGTCGAGCGGCTGCAGCAAACGCCCGACATCGATGCCGCGGCCTGGGTGGCGGACGTGGCCGATGTCGCCACCGCCGCGCTGCCGCAGCTCAAGCGTGCGCAGATCGGCGCGCGGCCACCGGATCCGCGCCTGTCCGGCCTGGCCGCCTGGGACCTGGTCGATATCGAACGCTACCGGCGCCTGTGGCTGCAGCGGCATGGCTACTTCAGCCTGAACATGGCCGCCTCGCGCGGTTGCCCGTTCCGCTGCAACTGGTGCGCCAAGCCGATCTGGGGCAACCACTACAAGCGCCGCAGCGCGCCGGAAGTGGCCGCGGAAATGATCCACCTCAAGCGCGCCTTCGCCCCCGACCATATCTGGATGGCCGACGACATCTTCGGCTTCCACATCGAATGGGTGGAAGAATTCGCCGCGGTGCTGGCCGCGGCCGATGGCTCGATTCCGTTCACCATCCAGACCCGCGCCGATCTCGGCAGCGAACGCATGGCCGCCGCGCTGGCCCGCGCCGGCTGCGCCGAGGCGTGGATCGGCGCGGAAAGCGGCAGCCAGCGCATCCTCGACAAGATGACCAAGGGCACCGCGGTGGAGGACGTGATCGC
Source organism: Xanthomonas sp. SI (assembly GCF_014236855.1). NCBI lineage: Bacteria > Pseudomonadati > Pseudomonadota > Gammaproteobacteria > Lysobacterales > Lysobacteraceae > Xanthomonas > Xanthomonas sp. SI. Next base: position 2,936,433 of record NZ_CP051261.1, on the reverse strand, counting down.
CGCGCGCCAGCGTCTGGGCGCGCACGGCATCCGCGTCGGTTTCTTCCTGCAGCTCGGCTACCTGGACGAGCAACTGGACGACATCCTGGCCACCCGTGCGCTGGTGGCGACGGCGCGCCCGGACGACATCGGCGTCAGCGTGTCGTATCCGCTGCCCGGCACCAAGTTCTACCAGCAGGTGAAGAACCAGCTCGGCCGCAAGACCCATTGGCAGGACAGCGACGATCTGGCGATGATGTTCCATGGCGCCTACGACTCGGAGTTCTACCGGCGGGTGCGCGATCTGCTGCACCGGCAGGTGGACCTGCAGCGCACCGAAGCCACGCGGCCGCCGCAGGACTATGCGCAGGACTGGGCGGCACTGGATGCACAGTGGGACGCATTGATCGCCAGCGAAGGCCAGCACCGGACCGACGCCGCCCTGCCGGCCGCAGCCATCGCCTCCGACCGCCGCATCCCGCTGGCGCAACGCCAATGAGCGCGCACGCGCCGCCGCAAGCGCATGCGCCCTCCTCCGCCGATCCCTTCATCGATTCATTTGCCGAGCGCGCGACGCAGCCTGCGTTGAAGCAGGTCGGCCGCGGCTTGCGGCTGGCGACCGAAACCCTGGCGCACGAGCTGGCGCGGCCGGGCAACCCGATGCCGCAGTGGAACCGGCTGCAATGGCAGCTGGCCGCGGCGGCGACCGCCGCGCACGGCATCGGGCCGTTGCTGAGCCGGCTGTCGGTGTGGCCTGATCGCGACTGGAGCGCGTTCCTGGCCGAGCAGCGCGAGCACGTCGCCCACCGCTACCGGCGCATCGCCGCGCTGCTGGAGCGGATCGATACGCTGGCGCAGGCCGCCGGCGTGGCGATCGTGCCGCTGAAGGGCGCGGCCTTGCACGCACAAGGCCTGTACCTGCCTGGCGACCGGCCGATGGCCGACATCGACCTGCTGGTACGCGCCGAAGATGCGGCGCAGGTGGGTGCGTTGCTGGAAGAGCTCGGCTATGTGGCCGAGTTCGCGCAGTGGAAGCACCAGACCTTCCGCCCGGCGCAGGCGCAACCCGTCGCCAGCCTGGGCGAGCATCGCGACACGCCGATCAACATCGAGCTGCACCTGCGCATCCAGGAGCGGTTGCCGCTGGCCACGGTCGATATCAGCGAGCGCATCTTCCCGCGCGACAGCCGCCCGGGGCTGAACCCCTACCCGTCCAATGGCGCGCTGATGAGCCATCTGCTGCTGCACGCGGCCGGCGGCATCTGCAGCCGCAGCCTGCGCTTGATGCATCTGCACGATATCTCGCTGCTGGCCACGCGGATGAGCGGCAAGGACTGGCGGGTGCTGTGCGATGACGCCGATGGCGCGCCGTGGTGGGCGCTGCCGCCGTTGCAGCTGGTGCTGCGCTATTACCGCACGGCGATTCCGAAGCCGGTGCTGGCGCAGTTGCGCGCGCAGTGCCCGCCGCTGCTGCGGCTGGTCTCGCGGCGGCTGGATTTGACCCGCGTCTCGTGCTCGCAGCTGTGGCTGCCGGCGCTGCCCGGGATCGAATGGGCGCGCTCGCCCGGCGAGGTGCTGCGCTATCTGCGGCAGCGGCTGCAGCCTTCGCAGGAAAGCAAGCAGGAGCGCGCCGACATGATCCGCACCCAGCTGTGGCTGCAGGGCCAATCCTGGGTCGCCCTGCCGCAGCGGCGGCGCGTGCTGCTGCGCCTGCTGCGGCCGGTACCGCGCATGGATACGCTGTATGCGGTGCGCAGTGCCTTGCAGGGGTATGCGGCGCCGCGTTGAGTTATGTAGCTCTCTGTAGGAGCGGCTTCAGCCGCGATAGGCATTGCCGGAAGAGCTGTCGCGGCTGAAGCCGCTCCTACAGGGAAAACGTATGTTCACGCGCGCGCCGGGCACAGCCGGCGGTAGATCGCACCGAAGCTGCGCACGGTGTGTTCGGCGTCTTCGCGCACCGCGCGGCATTGCGCGGACCAGGCCAGGCGCAGGCGCAGTTCGTCGTCGGCCAGGACCTGGCGCAAGGCTTCGGCCAGGCCCGCCCAGTCGCCGGTCGGCACCGCCAGCGCAGCCGACGGCGCCCATTCCAGCAGGTGCCCTACCCCGGTGCCGACGGTGGGCACGCCGGCCACCGCCGCTTCCAGCAGTACCATCGGCCCGGCTTCGTGCAGCGACGACAGCACCAGCAGATCGGCGGCCTCCACCAGCGGGCGCAGCTCGCGCTGGGTCTTGAAACCGAGGAAGCGCACTTGCTGCGCCAGCCCGAGCTGCGCGACCAGGCGCTGCATCTCGCCGTCGAGCGTGTCCACGCCGACGATGTCGATGCGGAACGCGACCCCGGCCCGCGCCAGCGCCGCCAGTGCGCGCAGCAGCGTCGGCTGGTCCTTGACCCGGTTGAGGCTGGCCACGTGCAGCAGCTGCGCGGTGCCGCCATCGCGGCGGCGCGGCTCGCGCTGCGGCCAGGCGCGCAGGTCCACGCCCAGCGGCACGCGTTCGGCGGCGATGCCAAGCGCCTGCAGGGCATCGACGATCGGCGCGCTGGCCGCGGTGACCGCGTCCGCCAGCCGCAGCACCAGCGCCTCGCGCAGCCGGCCCTGCCATTTGCGCCGTCCGCCGTAGCCGATGGAATGCAGCGCGACCAGTTCGCCGCCGGCGATGTGCACCAGGCTCGGCCGCCGCAGCAAGCGCGCGGCGGCCACCGCGACCAGGCTGCAGTGGCCGGAGAAGATCGATTGCACCAGGTCGAACGGCGCCAGGCGATGCTCGGCGCGGATCGCGGCGAGCGCACGCAGACGGGTGCGGCCATCTCCGATGTTGTGGATGCGCGCGCCGAGCAACTCCCAGCATGCCGGCGCGGGCTCCTGGTGCAGCACGAACACATGCAGCTCGTGGCTGCGCGCCAGGCGTTCGATCAGGGTCAGCAGCACCGGGATCACCCGGTACTCGCCGCTGCGGTCCACCCCGCCGGGCACCACCAGTGCCAGCTTCATGCCTCGCTCCGCGCGGCTTGCTCCAGCAGTTGCGCATAGGCGCGCGACCAACGCCGGCCCACCGCCGCGAACGACAGCTGCGCATCGAAATGCGCGCGGATCTGCTCTGGCGTCGGCCGTTCGGCGGCGGCATGCACCAGCGCCTCGGCGAGCAGGCCGGCATCGCCGCACGGCCACAGTTCGCCGACGCGGCCGCAATCGGTGAGCGCGCGGAACGACGGGATGTCGGTCAGCACCGGCAGCGTGCCGCAGGCGAAGGCTTCCAGCGCCGCGTAGCCGCAGCTTTCGGCCAGGCTGCCCGACACGAACAGATCCGCCGCGCGCATCAGCGTCTGCACCTGCGCATGGTCGACCTTGCCCAGCAGATGTACGCGCCCGCGCAGACGCGGATCCTGCTGCACGCGTTGCTGGACCACCTCCAGCAACGGCGCGCTGCCGTACGCGCAGAACAGCTGCAGTCCGGGCAACCGCGCGGCGGCGCGGGCCACGCCTTCGAGCACGGTCAACGGATCCTTGCCGGCGCTCAGGTGTCCGACCCACAGCACGCAGGGCGCGCCATGCAGGCCGCTCTCGCGCCGCGCCTGGTCACGATCGCCGGGGGTGAAGCGGCAGCTGGATTCCGGAATCGCAAACAGCCGGGTGGACGGTGCGAACAGCCCGGCATGCACGAACGAGCGCGCCAGATCGAGCGAGGTGAAGGCGATGCCCGCCGCGGCCGCGTACCACTGCCGCCACTGCGAGCGGCGCCACCAGCGCGGCGGGCGATTGGCATGGTCCTGCAGCAGGATCGGCACCTGCGGCAACTGCCGCGCCATCGCGCAGGCCTCGCGCGCGAACTCCAGGCCGTGCACGTGGACCACGTCGGCGCCGATCGCGTGCACGATGCCGGCGATGCGCCGCGCACGGCTGCTGGTGCCGGCATCGCCCGGATCGGTGAAGTGATATTCCACGCCGTTGCGCAGCAACTGCTCCGATGCGTCGGCGGCCTGGATCACCGACACCCGGGTGCCGGCACTGGCCACCGCTTCGGAGATGTCGGCCAGCGACGGCCAGTGCGCGAACACCTGCGCCGGCGCCAGTCCCGGCGGCGTGCGGACGAAATTGATCTGGACGACGTGCATGGGGTTTCCGCGGGGAGGCGACACGCCTAGATGCCCGAGACCTGCGGCCGGCGCAGGCGCACCAGCCAATTGGCCAGGTTCAGTTCCCACGGCCGGTCGTAGCGCCGGTAGCGGTAGCGCCACGCCGCCATCGCGCTCAGGCCGCGCTTGGCCCAGCGCGGCGAGCGCAGGTCCTGCGCTGTGGGATAGCGGCAACCGAGCACGGTGACGAAGTCGCGGATGCGCTGGCGCAGCGCGTCGTCGAGCCAGGGCGCGTCGGCATGGCAGGCGTAGTCCACCCATTGCGGCTGGGTCCACTCCTCCGGGGTGCGCGGGAACTCCACCGGCGCGCCGTGCAGGTCGCGCAGCGGCATCGATGCGCGCTTGCCGCGGTCCTTCTCGTGGCGGCTGGCTTCCGGCAGCGGCGTGTACACGTAGACGATGATTTCCGACTGCGGATTGATCTGCTTGAGCTCGCGAATGAACTCGAAGGTCTGCTCGGTCTCGTGCACGGTGTCCTGCGGCGGCGCGACCATGAACGACAGCTCCGGGATCACCCCGTTGCGCCGGCACAGCTCGGCCACCTCCAGGGTCTGGTCCGGGCGCGTGCCCTTGCGGATTTCCTTGAGCATCGCCCCGCTCGGCGATTCGGCGCCGATATAGGCCATGCGCAGCCGGCTCTTGCGCACCAGCTTCCAGGTGCTCTCGGACAGGTTGAGCAGCGCGTCGGCGCGCGCATAGCACCACCACGGCATCTCCAGCTTGGCCATGACCTCCAGCAGCGGGATCATCTCCGCCTCGCGGTCGAAGAAGTTGTGGTCGAAGAACTGGATAGAATCGGCGCCCAGTTCCTCTTTCAGGTAGCGCAGCTCGCGCTCCAGCCGCGCCGCGGTGGGCAGTGCGGTGGCGCCGCCGAACATCGCCGCCACGCCGCAGAAGGTGCAGCGGAAACGGCAGCCGAGCGCGGCCTGGTGCGAGGCGGTGCGGCGGCCGAGGAAGCTGCGGCCCAGGTACTGGCGCGGATCGCCGAGCTTCGCGTAAGGAAGCGCCGGCGCCGCCTCGCCGCGGCTGAAGCCGCGATTGCGGTTGTGCACGATCGCGCCGTCCTGCTTCCACGACAGTCCGTCGATCTGCGCCAGGCCGGGGCCCTCGCCGCGCAACGCCGCGACCAGTTCCGGCAGCGTGTCCTCGCCCTGCGCGCGGATCGCGTAGTCCACGTACGGCGCGCTCAGCGCGGTGTCGGTGTACAGGGTCGGGAAATAGCCGCCCCAGACGATCGGCATGGCCGGGAAGCGTTCGCGGATCGCCGTGGACAGCGCGATCGAGGGCGCGATCTGCGGCCCACCCATGACGCTGATGCCGACCGCGTCGTAGCGTTGTTCCTGCAACGCCTGCAGCGCGCTGTCGATGAAGCCGCGATCGACGTTGCCGTCGATGATGCGGCTGTCGCCGCTGCGGTCCAGCGCCGCGGCCAGGTTCAGCAGCGCCAGCGGGAAGCGGGCGTTGCCGCGCGAGGTGATGGTCGGATTGACCAGCAGCGTGTTCGGTGTGGAAGGCATGGGAGAAGACCGCAAGGCGAGGCTCACGGCAGGCGCCGCAGCCGGAACACCAGCGCCACCGGAACCTGCAGCGCGGCAGGATCGAAGTGCGCGCCGGCGGGAATGTCGGCAGGGTCGAGCATCGGTTCGCGTACCGCCTCGATCGCCAGCCCGAGCGCGGCGCAGGCCGCATGCCAGTGGCTGTAGAGGTGCTGGGTATGGCGCACGGCGTAGCGCTGGCCAGCGGCCTTGAAATCGCGCTTCCATCCCAGCGCGTGGCCGATCGGGTGCACGTCGCTGCACAGCACGCTGCCGCCCGGGCGGGTGGCGCGGTGCAGTTCGGCCAGCGCCGGCTGCAACTGCGGCAGATGCCCGACGGCCAGGGCGCAGATGCTCAGGTCGGCCTCGGCATCGGCTACCGGCAGCGCGTCCAGGCTGCCTTCGCGCAGCGTGTAGCGATTGCCGGCGCCGGCCGCATCCAGTTCGCGCGCGGCGCGACCGAGCATCTGCGGCGACAGGTCCACGCCAGTGGCGTGCGCGGCGTGGCGCTGCAGCGCATGCAACAGATAGCGTCCGCTGCCGCAGCCGGCATCGAGCACGCGCTGGCCGTGCAGCGCGGGCGGCAGCAGTGCCAGCATGGCGCGCTGCTCGGCCTGCATCACCGGGTTGTGGGCATGCGCCGGATAGCTCGCCGCCCACAGCGCATAGGCCTCGAACGGGTCCAGGATCGGCACGGCGCTCATGCGCGGCGCGCCTGCAGAGCGGACGGCTCGGCCGCACGAAGCGCATCGCCCTGCAGCTCCAGCCCGGGTTCGAGCGCGAGCAGCGCGGGGTCGGCCAGCTCGGCGGCCAGCAGCTTCGGTACGCCGTCCAGCGTGACCGGCACCGCCGCCACGCCGGTGGCCTCGAACCAGTCGGCGAAATCGGGATCGGCGATGCGCGGGCGTCCATCGCGCACCACCGCACGCAGTTCGCTGCGCGCCAGCCCGACCAGGCTATGCGCCGGATCGCCGCCGCGGTCGCCGACGATGAGCAGATCCGCGGCGGTGCCAACCGCGAGACTGCCGCGTCCGGGCAGGCGCAGGATGCGCGCTGCGGCGGTGGTCGCCAGCGCCAGCGCTTGCCCTGCATCCACGCCGTTGGCGGCGGCCACCTGCAGTTCCTCGAGCAGGTCGCGCGCGCCGCTCAGGCGCGAATCGCTGCCCAGCGCCAGGCGCCCGCCCGCGTACAGCCGGCGTGGATCCAGCGTGCGCCCCAGCAGCGCCAGGTTGCTCGACGGGCACCACACCACGGCGGCGCCGCAGGCGAGCACGCGCTCGACGTCGGCCGCGCTCAGGCCCACGCCGTGGATCAGCACGCTGTTGGCGGCCAGGCAGCCGCGCCGGTCCAGTTCGGCCAGTTCGCCGGCGGCGACCGCATCGGTGCCCTCGGCCAGGTGGATCATCCACGGGCGGTCGGCGGCGGTCGCGGCGAAGCTCTGCGCCAGCGGCGGGCCGTAGTCGGGGCCGTGCAAAGCGTAGCTCCAGCCGAACTCGCGCAGCAGCACGACCGGGAAGTCCGCCGCGTCCAGCTCGGCATGCCACGGATCGTGGTGGGCGACGCAGGTGACGCCGGCGAGCAGGTTCTTCAGCGCGCCGTGGCGCAGGCGCAACGCTTTCGGCAGTTGCAGCGCGGCGACGACAGCGGGGTCGCGGAAATGCGCAGCGAATGCCTCGATCCACGCGTAGCTGTTGGCGAACGGCGCGGTCTGCGGCAGCGGCGGCACCGCGTTGACCTGCAGGTGCTCGTGCGCATTGATCAGCCCCGGAAACACCAGGTGCCCGTGCACCGCGATCCGGTACGCCGCGGTGGCCGGCGCGGCGGCGATGCGTGCGCCGCGCAACGCCAGCGAGGCGCGCACCGCGCCGGCCGGCGTGGCCAGGCGCGCGCCGTGCAGGCAGGTCTCGGCGGTGGCGGAAGGCGTGCGCATCGGTCAGCGCTTGCGCATCACGATCAGGAAGTGATCGCCCATGTCGCGCAGCAGCGGCCAGCCGCCGATGCGGTCGTCCAGCCGGCCCAGGCGCTCGCCCCAGCGCGGGTGGCGGCGGTAGTGGTCGACCAGGTACGGCGGCGGCAGGCACAGGCTGAGCGCGCGATAGGATTCCAGTTCGAAATGCGCGGAAAAGGCGCGATAGAACTCGCGCGGCAGGTAGTACCAGGTCCAGATCGTGTGCCCGTTCATGCCCACCGCGGTGACTCCGCGCGCGCCACGCACCGCGGCGCGGCGGAAGCGCCCGCGCAGCGCGTAATGGCCCACTTCCCACGGGCACAGGCGCCCGATCACCGAGAACACCAGGCGCCCGTCGCGGCGCAGCAGGCGCGCGCATTCGGTGGCCACCGCGGGCAGGTCCGGCGCGCAGTTCAGCGGGCCGAAGTTGGAATACATGCCGTCGAACTCGCCATCGAGGCGGTCCAGTTGCTGGATGCCGACGTGCGCCGCGCTGAGCCGCCCCTGCAGCGCCGGGTCCTGCGCACGCTGCCAGGTACGCTCCACCATCTGCGGCGACCAGTCGGTGGCCAGCACCCGGTAGCCGCGCTGCGCGAACTCGTGGGCATCCAGGCCGGTGCCGCAGCCCAGGTCGATCAGCCGCGCGCCGACCGGCAACTGCGCCGCCACCGTGTCCCACAGGGTGGTGCGCATGCGCTGGATCAGTTCGTTGTTGCCGCGCGGGCCGTCGTAGTCGGCGGCGACGCTATCGAAGGCGCGCTGGGTCTCCAGCAGCAGCGCCGGATCGATCGTCGCCGCGCGCGCAGCGGCGCCGGGCTTGCCATTCGCAGTCACATCCACTCTCCACTCGCCTGCCGTCGTCGTCGGGATTGCCGTGCCGTCCGCAAGCGCGGATCGCACGGTATGCCAGTGAGTGCGGGTGGCGGGCGGTTTGGTTGAATCGCCGTGCGCGGCGTCGTGCGTATTGGCGCTTATGCGCCGCTAAGGGCCTGCTGAGGCTGCGGCATGCGTGCGGCCTGCCGGCGCCGCAGCGCGTTGCGGACGATCGCGGCGAACACGCCAAGCCCGGCGCCCAGCATCAGCGCCACCGCCAGCACCAGCACCGGATTGGGAAATGCCGGGCGATCGGGCACGTAGGCCGCCCATGGCGCGGAAGTGTCGTAGGTATAGCGCGCGCCGAGCCGGGCGAGCAGGTCGTCGCGCTCGGACTTCAGGCTGCGGATGGTCGCGTTCTTTTCCGACAGCAGCATGTTGCCGAGCAACTGCTGCTCGACGCTGCCCTTGCCCTCGGCCTGCTGTTGCAGCAGGCGCGCGCGCTCGGCCTGGGTCGTGGCGAGTTCGCTGCCGATGTCCTGCAGGCGTTCGCGCGTCTGCTGCATCGGCACGGCCTGGATGCGCCGGTGCAGCGCTTGCAGCTGCGCCGTCGTCGCCGCGGCCAGGGCGCGCGCCTGCTGCGCCGAATCGGCACGCAGGCTCAACTCGATCAGGTTGGCATAGGGATCCGGGTCCAGCTTCAGGCTGCTGCGGTACAGCGCCGCCTCGCGCCCGTTCAACGGCAGGCCCAGGCTATGCAGCACCTGGTCCTGGAACAGCCGGGTCTTGATCCGCTCGATCACGCGCTGGAACGGCTCCAGCTTGGGATCGCGCCCGGCCGGGGTCGGGCCGAATTCGCCGACCTGCACCCACGCGGTGGCCTGCCACTGGCGCGTGGCCACATGCAGGAAGGCGAACGCCAGCGCCAGCGCGGCGAGCAGCGGCAGCACGCACCATCTCCACTCGCGCCGCAGGATCCGCCACAGGTCGATCAGGTAGATTTCGTCTTCTTTCATGGCAAGGCACTTCCTGGAGAAAAAGGTGGCGGCGCCTGCCCCGCCCTGCCCGGTGCCGCCCGCGTCGCGCGGCGGTTCGGCAACAGCGCGCTGCAGGCGTGCAGGACCAGGCACAACGCGATGAAGCCGGCATTGGTCCAGGTGAAGGCCTGCGGCGCGAACGGCGACATCAGGCAGGCGTAGGCGATGCGCAGGAACACCAGCAGGTTGAACAGCGACACCGTGCTGCCGAGCAGGCGCACGCTCCACAGCAGCGCCGCGTACAGCGCCAGCATCGCGGCCAGCGCGGCGCCGGCGCCGCCGGCGAGCAGGAACGGGAAGAATTCGGTGCCGACGTTGATGTTCGGCGCATCCAGTGGAATGCCGGTGCCGGCGGTGGCGATCGAGCCGCTCAACGGCACCAGCTGGTTGACCAGGAAACTGGCGTTGACGTAGTCCTTGGCCAGCATCGCGCCGAAGTTGTAAGGGCCGGCGCCGATGTACAGCAGCAGCCACTTGATGCCTTGCGGCGCGGCGCGGTACAGCGCGCCGAACGGCAGCGTCACCGAATCCAGCGAGCCCGAGCGCAGCGTGCCCAGCAGCGAGAACGCCGCGCCGCCAGCGACCAGCAACGCCACGATGGCCTTCCACGGCACCGGCCGCGCCGGATCGCGCCGCAACAGCAGGAGCAGTGCGAAGCTGAACAACCCGGCGAAGATGCGGTTGCGGTCGATCACCAGCACCGGGAACACGAAACCGGCGACGATCATCGCGTTGCGCAGCGTCTTGTCGCGCACGCACAGCAGCGCGATCGGCGGCAGGATCCAGCACATGTTGGACAGGTGCCGCACGTGCGAATGCAGCGGCGTCAGGTCGGCATACGCGGATGGATTGGTGAACAGCGGGATCGGGAACAGCGCCAGGTCCAGCACGCAGAACACGCCGACCAGCGCGGCCAGGCACAGCGCGACGAAGGCCTCGCGGGTGCCGGCATAGCGGCGCGCGCGAAACGCGGCCAGCGACGGCAGGCGGATGCCGTGCAGCGCATCCAGCAGCAGCGTGGTTGCGGCCGCGGCGGCCAGCAAGGCGATGCCGTCGGCATAGCCGGGCGGCAGATCGAAACTGAGCAGGGTCAGCGCGCAACTGAACAGCAGCGGCAGGCCGAAATAGCTCGACGGCAGGCGCAGCAGGCGTTTCATGCGCGCTCGGCCAGCGGCGCCGCTGCGGCCGGCCGCAGGCGTGCCAGCAGCGACAGCCAGGCATGCGCCAGCAGGTGCCCGCCCAGCACCGCCGGCTGGCGCCGCAGGAATGCGATCTTGGCCGCGATGTAGTGCGCCTGCGCATGCAGCAGCGTGCGGCACGGCGCATCGAACAGCGCCGCGCGGCGCAGCGCCACCTGTCGCGACTCGGTCAGGTTTGCCAGGCGACTGGGCAGGTGCCGGGTCCTGCTGGCGTTGGCGCCGTGCAGCCGGTACGCGCAGACACCGACGTCGATGAAACCCAACGCGTCGCGCGCGACCAGGCGCAGGAAGAAATCCCAGTCCTCGATGTGCAGCTCTTCGTCCCAGGCCACGCGCGCCTGCAGCGCGCTGCGCCGGACCAGGGCCACCGCCCCGCTCACCGCCCAGTGCCGGATCACCGCGCGACGGATGCCTGCGTCGCTCAGGTACAGGCGTTTGTCCACGCCGTGCAGGTCGCGCATGCTGCTCTGGTGCAACAGGCGCCCGTCCGCATCGACCACCACCGCATCGCCGATCACCGCGGTCTTGCCCGGCGAAGCGCGCAGATAGGCGACCTGCGCGGCCAGGCCGCCCGGCAGCAGGTAGTCGTCGCTGGCGCCCAGGCGCAGGAACTCGCCGCTGGCCATCGCCACCAGATGGTTCAGCGTGGCGGCGATGCCGCGGTTCTCACGCGGCCAGAACCGCACCGGGATGCGCTGCCCATGCAGCGCGATCCACTCGGCGATGCGCGCGGCGGTGGCGTCGCTGGAGCCGTCGTCGACGATCACCAGTTCCTTGTTCGGATACGGATCCTCCAGCACGCTGTCCAGGCAGCGCTGCACGAAGCGTTCGTGGTTGAACGCCGGCACCAGCACCGACACCAGCGGCATGTCGCCGCGCAGTTCGCGTTCATCCATCAGCGCAACCCTCCCAGATAGCGGCGCACCACCACGACGTTGAACGCCAGGTACAGCGCATAGTTGACCGCGAATGCGTATGCCGCCCCGATCAGGCCCATGCGCGCGGTGAACAGATAGACCAGCCCCAGATAGCTTGCCGCGAACGCGCATTCGGAGATCACGAACAGCCGCGTCATCGCCTTGGCCAGCATCAGGTACGAAAGGACGAACGAGGCGATCTTGATCACGTCGCCGACCAGCTGCGGCGCGTACAGCGGCGCGGCGGCGGCGAAGTCGGCGGCGAACAGCAGCCGCGTGATCCAGTCGCGGCACAGATAGATCGCCGCGGCCAATGCGGTCACCGCCGGCAGCACGTAGCGGTAGGCGGTGCGCAACTCCAGCAGCAGCCCGGCGCGATCGCGCAACGCCGCCAGCTTCGGCAAGTAATAGACGTTGATCGCGGTGGTGAAGAACAGCAGATAGGCCTCGGAAACCTTGCTCACCGCCTGCCAGTAGCCGACCTGCTGCCAACCGAAGGTCTCGGCCAGATGGTCGCGCACGCCGATGTTGACCAGCAGCGGCAGCAGCGCCGAGGTCAGGGTCATCACCGAGAACGCGGCTAGCCGCCGGGTCATTTCCGCATCGAAGCGGATGCGCAGCATGTCGCGGCGGAAGTACGGGCTGCGCCGCAGCGCCGGCAGGCCGGCGCACAGCCACAGCACCTGCCCGGCGACCAGGGCCAGCAGCGCGCCGTACAGCTGCAGCCAGCGCGACAGCCACAGCACCACCAGCACGCTGAGCACCGAGCCGGCGACCTGGATGAAGGCCAGCCGGCGCACGTCCATGAAACCGTTGACCACCGCCAGGATGTAGTTGACCAGGGCGATGCCGAACTGGGCCACGGCCAGCACGCAGATCAGGCTCTGGTACTGCGGATCGCCGAGCAGGCGCTGCGCGATCTGGCGGCTGAACAGCATAGCGACCAATCCCATCACGCAGGCGGCGCAGCACGCATAGCCCAGCGCCGCGCCGAGCAGCCGCGCCAGTTTCTGCGCATCGTCGCGGTACTCGGCCACGTACTTGACGATGCCGGCACCGATGCCGCCGCCGGCCAGCACCGCCAGTAGCGACATCAGGCTGGTGAACTGGCCGAGCCGGGCCACGCCGGCAGGCCCGGCATACACCGCGACCAGCTTGAGCACCAGCAACGCGGCCAGCAGCTTGGCCGCGGTGGCCACGCCGCTGTACAGGCCGCTGCGCAGCACGTTCATGCCGCGCTGGCCTCGAACGCCTGGCAGGCGTCGATCACCCGCTGCACCGCGGCTGCATCCAGGGTCGGCCCGATCGGCAGGCTCAGCACCTCGCGATGCAACTGCTCGCACAGCGGCAGGCTGCGTCCGCTCAGCCCGGCATAGGCCGGCTGCCGGTGCGGTGCCACCGGATAGTGCACCAGGCAGTGGATGCCGCTGGCCAGCAGATGGCGCTGCAGCGCGTCGCGCCGTGCGCAGCGCACCACGAACAGATGCCAGGCGTGCGCCGCCTCGTCGGGCACCTGCGGCAACTGCAGCTGCGGATGCACGATGCCGGCGCGGTAGCGCCGCGCCACATCGCGGCGCAGGGCGATGTCGGCATCCAGGTAGTGCAGCTTGACCCGCAACAACGCCGCCTGCATTTCGTCCAGGCGCGAGTTCACGCCCTGCACCAGGTGCCGGTACTTGATGTCCGACCCGTAGTTGCGCAGCATCCGGATCTGCGCGGCCAGCGCGTCGTCGTCGGTCGTCACCGCGCCGCCGTCGCCGAGCGCGCCCAGGTTCTTGCCGGGGAAGAAACTGAAGCCGGCGGCGTCGCCGAAACTGCCGGCGTGGCGTCCGTGCAGGCGCGCGCCGTGCGCCTGCGCCGCGTCCTCGATCAGCAGCAGGCCATGCTGCCGCGCCAGCGTCCGCAGCGCGGCCATGTCCGCCAGTTGGCCGTACAGGTGCACCGCCATGATCGCCCGCGTGCGCGGGCCGATCGCCCGCTCCACGCTGGCCGGATCCAGGTTGAAGCTGACCGGGTCCGGCTCCACCGGCACCGGCAGCAGCCGGTTCTCGCTGATCGCCAGGAAGCTGGCGATGAAGGTGTTGCCCGGTACGATCACCTCGTCGCCGTCGCGTAGCCGGCCCAGTTCGCGGTAGCCGCGCAGGATCAGGGTCAGCGCGTCCATGCCGTTGCCCACGCCGATCGCATGCGCGGTGCCGCAATAGGCAGCGAACTCGCGCTCGAACGCGTCGAGCTCCTCGCCCAGCACGTACCAGCCCGAGTCGATCACCCGCGCCGCCGCGGCCTTCAGTTCGTCGGCATAGCGGGCGTTGAGCGCGCGCAGGTCCAGGAACGGCACGCTCATCGCAGGTCCCAGGCGTAGAAATCGTGGACCACGCCGCGCGCGCCGAAGCGCTCCTTCTGCGTGACCAGACCGTCGTTGAGCACCTGGCCCTGCTGCTCGGTGGAAATGCCGAGGCTGAAGTACTCGCGCTGCGCGTAGCGGTGTTCGATCAGGTCGGCCAGCAGCAGGCTCAGCGCGTCCACGCGCCGGCCCTGCTCGGAACAGGCCAGGTACTGCGTGTGCACCACGCGGCCGAAGTCGTACAGCAGCGTGCCAGCAAGCAGCGCATCGCCGTCGCGCACTTCGTACAGCACCAGCTGTTCCGGGAAGCGCCCGCACAACAGGCGCAGTTCCTGCAGGCTGTGGGTGGGCGTGGCGCCGTGGCGCTGCAGCACCTCGCTCAGCAGCGCATGGAACGGGGCAGGATCGTCGCTGCGCTGCACGCGCAGGCCGGCCTTGCGCGCCTTGCCGATCGAGCGCCGCCGTTCGGCGGCGAAGCGCAGCGGCTCGCGCAAGGCGATGGCCGAGGACAGGTCGCGGCGTTGCAGCCGCGCACCGAGCCGATGCAGGGCGTAGAGATCCTCTTCCGCCGGCGACGCATGGAACAGGTGCGGCACCGCCTTGTACAGCAGCTCGTGCACGCCGAGGGCACGGTAGTGCGCAGCGATCTGTTCGAACACGTCCAGCGTCGCGGCCGCGCGCAGGCCATGCGCGGACAGCAGCCCGGCATAGCTCAGCCCGGCATGGCTGACCACGCGCGCGCCCTCGATGTTGGCCGGGAACACCGCAAGCAGCGCACCGCCGCGTTCGACCAGCAGCGAGGCGTCGACGAAGCGCTCGGCGTGGTAGTCCATGTAGCCGCGCCGGTGCAGCAGGTTGCCGTTGCGGGATTCGGCGATCAACGCGTCCCAGGCCGGCGCGTCGGCGGCGGTATACGGCCTAACCGAAATCATCGCCACTCCCCTCGCCTGCGCCCTGCGCCAGCGGCGCCACCGCCACGCCGAAGCCGTCGCGGCCCATGTCGTTGCCGTTGTAGAACATCAGCACCCGGTCCCGGTGCCGGATCAGCGCCGGATAGCACAGCGTGCGCGCATCCCAGCCGCCGGGCGAAAGCGCCATGCCGAAGGCCTCGTCGCAACGCTGCCAGTGGTGGCCGTCGTCGCTGCGCGCCACGCCGGGGAAATACGCCCCGCCGACATTGCCGCGGGTGAAGTACATCAGGTAACCGCCCTGGTGGCGGTATACGCGCGGGCGGCCGATGCGGTATTCGCTGCCCTGCGGCTGCAGGCACAGGGTGTCCTGGCGCGGGATCGCCTGCAGGTCGTCGGTCTCGGCGTAGCGGATGTGGTAGCGCGGGAACGGCGTGCCGTCGATGTGCTCCCAGTCGTCGCCGACCGCGTACCACAGCCGCCAGCGGCCGTCCTCGTAGCGTGCCGAATGCACCGCGGCGATGGTGCTGCGCCCGGGCGCGCGGTCCAGCAGCGGCGTGTCCTGGCGGCGCTGGAACGTCTCGCCGCCGTCGTTGGACACCGCCAGCCCGGTGAAGGCCAGGAACTTGGCCTTGGCCACGCGCTGGAAGCCGACATAGAACATGTACAGCCCATCCGGCGCGGCGACCACGTCGCCGAGGATCATGCCGTTGTCGTCGAAGCAGCCATCGCGGCCGATGTCCAGCACCGGCGTGGCGCTCACGCGAACCACCCGGGTCGGATCGTCGCCGCGCACGTCGACGTAGCCGATGCGGCTGATCCCGGCATCGTCGCGGAAGCCGGCGTAGACGCGGATCAGCTCGGCGTCCAGGCGATACGGCGTCGGCGTCAACGCCGAATGCCGCATCCAGCCGCCGACGCCGTCGCGTGCGGTGGCGAACGCCAGGCCGCGCTTGCTCCAATCGAACATGGCGTCAGAGCGTCACGTCGAAGCTGGACTTGCCGGCCACCGCGCGCGCCGGCGCACCGACGTAGACCCGGCCCGGTTCGGTGTCGCGGGTGACCAGCGCGCCGGCACCGATCACGTTGTCCGCAGCGACCTTGACCCCGTCGCTGAAGGTGGCATTGACCCCGATGAAACTGCTCTGACCGATCTCGCAATAGCCGGAAATCACCGCATGCGAGGCGACGAACACGTGATCGTGGATCACCGTGCGGTGGCCGATGTGGTTGCCGCTCCACAGGATGCAGTTGTCGCCGATGCGGGTGAACGGCTGCACCACATTGCCTTCGAACACGAAGCAGTTCTCGCCCAGCTGCGCATTACGCCAGACGAAGGCGCGCGAACTGACGTAGCTGGCCAGGCGATAGCCGCGGCGCTTGGCGTCGAGAAAGAAGCGCGTGCGCAGGCGGTTGAGGCCGCTGGCGGGAATCGCCACGAACGCCTCGATCTCGCCAGGCGGGTACAGCCGCTCCAACTCCTCGTACGCCACCACCGGGCGCTCGGCCAGGGTCGGTGCGGCGATATAGTCGCGCTCGGCGCTGAAGGCCAACACTTCGTAGTCGCTGTCGTGGCTGAAGTATTCGCAGGCGATCTGCGCCATTTCGCCCGCGCCGATGATGACCAATGGTTTCGCCATGGCGCTACGCCTCCTGCCGGCGTTCGCCCGCGGCTTCGCGCAGGAAATCGTCGTAGTCGAGGATGTAGTCGGCCGGATCGTAGGCCTGGTCGGCCAGCACCATCAGCACGCAGTCGGCGCTGAAATCGTACAGGTCGCGCCACACCATGCTGCCGAGCAGCAGGCCCTGGGAAGGGTCGTCCAGCACCACCTGCACCGGTCCGCTGCCGTCGTCGAGCAGGAACGACACCGAGCCATGCAGGGCCACCGCCAATTGATTCAGATGGCGGTGCGCGTGCTGCCCGCGGTGCACGCCGTGCTTGGTCGCGAACAGGTAGTACACGCGCCGGATGTCGAAGGGCACGTCGCGTTGCTGCTCCAGGGCCACGAGCAGACCGCGCTCGTCG
This sequence comes from Xanthomonas sp. SI, assembly GCF_014236855.1. Lineage (NCBI taxonomy): Bacteria > Pseudomonadati > Pseudomonadota > Gammaproteobacteria > Lysobacterales > Lysobacteraceae > Xanthomonas > Xanthomonas sp. SI. The sequence goes on along the minus strand of NZ_CP051261.1, from coordinate 2,919,595 downwards.
CCGTGCGTACGCAACTGGATTCGTTCGATTGCCATAGTGTGTCCGACACGGACTCCGACGCGGAGTTACCAGGCTGAGTGCCGCCGGCCGGCGCAAAGGTTGCGCCGTGCCACACGCGGCGCCGCTGCGAAGGCCGCCGCCACGCCGACGCAACCTTTTGCCGCGCCCCCGGCACCCATCTGCGACCACCACTGCGCCGGCCATTGCGCTGCCCGCGGGTGGCGCAGCACGACGCCGCGAACGGCAGCGCGCATTCCATCGACACGACCTGGACAGGGCACGCCACCATGACTTCATCCACGCAGGCCGACGACGGCACCTCTCTCTCCGGCGCACCGGAGCATCCGCCGCGCACATCCGCAGCGGCAGGGTTGCCGCGGCCGATGGTGGTGCTGCACTGGCTCACCGTGCTGTGCCTGGTGCTGGCGGCGAGCCTGATCCTGCTGCGCGAAGAGGTCGAAGGCCGCGCCGTACGCCAATGGTTGCTGGAGGGACATCGGCATTTCGGCCTGTTCGTGCTCGGCCTGTTCTTCCTGCGCGTGGCGCTGCGCCTGCGCCTGGGCAAACGCCACGATCCCGACGCCACCTCGCCGCTGCTGCGGGCGCTGGCCGGGCTCACCCATGTGGTCATGTACGCGCTGCTGCTGACCCTGCCGGTGCTGGGCTGGGCGCTGAGCCAGTCCATGGGCAAGCCGGTGCACCTGTTCGCCGCCACGCTGCCGGAACTGGTCGCCCCCGATCCGGATCTGGCCGACACGCTCGGCGCCTGGCACGTGTATGCCGCCTGGGCGCTGCTCGGCCTGATCCTGCTGCATATCGGTGCCGCGCTATGGCACCACTTCGTGCGCCGCGACGACACCCTGCGGCGAATGCTGCGCTTCCGCCGCGGCTGAGCCGCGCCTTACGCCCTTCCCTCGTCCGCCGCCGCGCCGACCCGCTCAAGGACCCATCGCATGCAGACCACCCCGTCTCCTTCTTCTCTCTTCCGTCCCGGCACGCTGCGCGGCGCCGAGCAGGTCCTGCTGTGGTCCACGCTCGGCTCGCTGTTGCTGCTGGCTAGCCCGCGCGCCGCGGCGGTGCCGGCGTTCGCGCGGCAGACCGGCTCGTCCTGCGCGGACTGCCACATCGGCGCCTATGGCCCGGCGCTGACCCCGTACGGCATGCGCTTCAAGCTCAACGGCTACACCGACAGCGACGGCAACGGGACCAAGATCCCGGCCTCGGCGCAGCTCACCGGTACCCGCAGCGTGCCGGTACGCGGCAAGACCAACAACCAGCTCAGCGAGGGCGACCTGTACCTGGCAGGGCGTGTCACCGACAACATCGGCGGCTACATCAAGGTCTCCAGCACCAATAACGGCAAGGACAAGTTCACCACCAAGCTGGACAACGTGGACCTGCGTTTCGTCGCCAAGACCTTCAAGCTCGGCGGCAAGGACGCCCTGCTCGGGGTCAGCGTCAACAACAACCCGGGCAGCCAGGATCCGATCGGCGTGCTGCCCAACGCCTCCGGCCTGGGGCCGGCCTCGGCCTACGCCAGCTCCACCACCTTGCTCAACCAGTCGTCGCTGTCCAACCGGGTGATCGGCACCAGCGTCTACGGCGTCTACGACCGCAACTGGTACGGCGAGATCGGCACCTACAACGCGCTGCCGGTCTCCACCCAGGACGACCTCGGCTACGCGGTCGGCGGCGACCCGGGCAAGCTCAGCGACACCGGCTACCTGCGCCTGAGCTACATGAAGGACATGAAGAAGCAGTTCTTCTCCGCCGGCGTGGTCGCCCTGACCACCCATCGCCAGCTGCCGCGCGGCACCGGCCCGCGCGACGACTTCACCGACCTGGGCTACGACCTGAACTACCAGTTCCTCGGCACCCGCGAGCACATCCTCAAGCTCGGCTATCTCAACATCTACGAACGCCGCCGCTACGGCAGCGCGCTGATCGACCCGGCCGATCCCAGCGTGGCCGGACTGCGCCGCGGCAGCATCCGCGACCAGTCGATCAACCTCAGCTACACCTACAAGCAGAGCTATGGCCTGCTGCTGGCGCACTTCATCAATACCGGTTCGGACGACGCGTTCCGCTACCGCCCGTACGCCGCCCCGGACACCACCAGCAACCTGATCAGCGCGTCCTGGGCGCCGTTCGGCAAGGACGACTCGTTCACCTCGATCGCCAATATGCGCCTGTCCGCCACCTGGTTCCGTTTCAGCAAGTTCAACGGCACCACCGGCAACGTGTTCGGCGCCCTGCCGGAGACCCGCCCGCACGACCTGAACCAGTTCTCGCTGGCCCTGAGCCTCGCGTTCTGAGCACACCTTTCCCCCCAAGTACGGATCGCCATGAAAGCAGCCAACCCATTTCCCCTGTGGTGCACCCTGATGGCCAGCCTGCTGCCGCTCGGCGCCACGCTCGCGCCCGCCGCGCAGGCCGGCGGCGGCCTGCCCGGCGCCGGCGTGTTCGCCACCGAATGCGCCGAATGCCATAGCGCGGCGCCGGGCAAGAACAAGAAAGGCCCGACCCTGTTCGGCGTGGTCGGACGCAGCGCCGGCAGCGTGCCCGACTACCACTACTCGGACGCGATGAAGAAGACCCAGTGGACCTGGAGCGACGACAAGCTGCGCAGCTACCTGGCCCAGCCCGCGTCCAAGGGCGTGCCCGGCGCCAACATGAAGTACGACGGGCTCGACGACAGCAAGCAACTGGAAGACCTGATCGCCTATCTCAATACCCTGCATTGAAGTCGGCACCCGGCCCCGGCATAGTCGAACCTGAACCCGGCGTCCGCCGCCGGGCGTCCGCCGTGTCGCCGCCAGTGCGCAATGCCGATAATGGCGATCGTCCACGCGGCGGGCGCTCCAGCGTTGCCGCTGGCACGTGCCCCAGCGTCCCCTGCGATCCGACCTGCGACCATCGAGCGCCCGTGCACAACCGCCCTTCTGCCGCCGGCTCCCTGTCCCCGACCGCCCTGCCCGCGACCGCGATGGGCCGCCGCCGCAGATGGGCATCCCGACCGGCATGACCACGGCCGCAGGTGACCTGGCGCAGCGCGTCGCGTGCCTGCGCCCGTTGCCCGGCACGCTGGCGCTGGCGGCGGCGCTGTGCCTGCCGGGCACGGCGTTGGCGGCCAAGCTTGGCGGCGCGGTCGGGCTCAGTTCGCAATTGGTCGATCGCGGCATCGCGGTGACCGCCGACACCCCGTCCCTGCAATTGGCCGGCTACTGGCTGCCGGCGCCGGGCTGGTCGCTCGGCGCGTCCGCCAGTACGGCGCTGGACGCACCGGGCCACCAGTTGCTGACCACGATCGAGCTGTCGCGCAGCTGGACACTGTCCGACAGCTGGCAGATGCAGGCCGGGCTGCTGCGCTACGACTACCCCGGCAACCGCATCAATCGCCTGTTCAACCGCAACGAGGCCAGCCTCGGCTGGTCGTACCGGGACCGGCTGAGCGTGTCGCTGGCCGCGTTCGAGCTGCCCGACAGCTACCGCGGCCGCTGGTACGGCGCCGCCGACCTCACCGTGCACCAGCCGCTGCCGGGGCAGCTGTCGCTGTCGGCCGGGATCGGCATCAGCCAGGCCCCGCCGGCGCTGTACGGGCTGGACTACGCCGACCACTACAGCTACGGCCACGCCGGGCTGATGTGGAACGCCGGCACCTGGAGCGTGGAGGTCGACCGCGTGTTCAGCGACGCGCGCAGCATCTACGCCAGGCGCGGCAACGGCATCTGGCCGTGGGTGGTCACCGTGTCGCGCGCCTTCTGATCCGCACGCAACCTTTTCGTGCCGACCCGGCACATACCGGTGCCCGTTGCCAAGCCAGCCCTCCATGACCGACACCGATCCACTAGGCGATGCCACCGACCGCATGCTGCTCCGGCGCATGGCCGGCGGCGACCGCGATGCGTTGGCCACCCTCTACCGCAACTACCACGGGCGCCTATGCCGGTTCCTGTCGCGGCTGACCCGGCGCCCGGACATCATCGAGGAGGCGATCAACGACTGCTTCTGGATCGCCTGGCAGAAGGCCGGCGATTTCCGCGGCGACTCGCAGGTCTCGACCTGGATCATGGGCATCGCTTACCGCTGCGGGCTCAAGGCGATCCGCCACCACAGCGACGAGGCGATCGAGGACGGGGTGAGCGCCGAAGAGCATTTCGGCTCCTCTTCCGACCCGGACGAGGACCGCGAACTGCGCGACTGGCTGGGCAAGGGCCTGGAGCGGCTGTCGGCCGACCAGCGCCTGGTGGTCGAACTGGTCTATGGCCTGGGCCACAAGCTGGAAGAAGTCGCGGCGATCATGCAGTGCCCGGTGGGCACGATCAAGGCGCGGCTGTTCCATGCCCGGGTCAAGCTGCGCAACGTGCTGCCGGGATTGGCCGGCGGTGCTTCCCCTCTGACGGAGAGCATGTCATGAAGACAGGCTTCAACGAGCCGGGCAACGAGTGCTCGCATGCCTGGGAACTGATGCCGTGGGTGCTGCAGGCCAGCGCCACGGAAGAACAACACGAGTGGCTGATCGCGCATCTGGCCAAGTGCAGCTTCTGCAGCGCCGAGTTCGCGCAGCAGAGCCGGCTGCGCATGGCGATGTCGCTGCCCAGCGACGTGCCGGTGGATGCCGAGGCCGGGCTGCAGCGCCTGCTCGGCCGCCTCGACGCGCCCGAACCGCAGCGCCTGCCGGCGCGCGTGCGCGCCAGCTGGACCACGCGGGCGCTGGTCGCCGCGGCGCTGGTGCAGGCGGTCGGGCTGGGCGTGCTCGGGGTCAGGCTGTCCGCCAGCGACCAGGGGCATGGCAGCGGCTACCGCACCCTCAGCGAGGCCGCGCAGCCGCTGGCGAGCGACGCGATCCGCGTGGTGCCGGACGCGCGCATGACCCTGGCCGACTGGGACGCGGTGCTGCGCAAGCTGCAGCTGCGCGTGGTCGGCGGCCCCAACGGCGCCGGCGCCTACACCGTGGTGCCGGTCCAGGCCGGATCGCCAGCGCAGCCGCAGCGCAGCGTGCAGCAGCTGCGTGCGACGCCCGGCATCCGCCTGGCGGAGCCGATTTCCGCACCATGAGCCTGCGTCGCGCCTGCCTGCTCGTCGCTTGCCTCGCGCTCGGCGCCTGCGCCCATGGCGGGCGCGGTGCCGCCGACGTGCCTTTGGCGGCCGCGGCGACGCCTGCGAAGACGCCGACCCTGGACGCCTCGCCGGCCTTGGACAGTCAGCGCCAGATCGTGCTCGCGGTGGCCAACCCGATGGCCGCGCCGGGCCGGCATGCCGGCTCCAACCTGATCGGCTATGCCTCGTCCAAGTATTACGGTGCCGGCACCCAGGCGGCGGCGACGCTGGACGCGCTGACCCAGCGCTACGGCCTGCGCCAGGTGACCGGCTGGCCGATCAAGCCGCTCGGCGTGTACTGCGTGGTGTTCGAACCGGCGCCGGGCGCGCAGCGCGACGCGCTGCTCGCCGAACTGGCCAAGGACGAACGCGTCGCGCTGTCGCAGCCGCTGCAGGAATTCGCCACCTACGCCGACGCGGCGCCGCCGGCCCAGCCCGCGCAGCCGCTGCGCTACAACGATCCCTACGTGGACATGCAGCGCGGTTTCGCCGCGACCAACGCCGCCACCGCGCAGGTGCTGAGCCAGGGCCAGGGCGTGGGCGTGGCCATCGTCGATACCGGCGTGGACACCGCGCACCCGGACCTGCAGGGCCGGTTGCGCGAGGTGCGCGACATGGTCGGCGCCGACCCCACGGCGTTCAATCGCGACCACCACGGCACCGAAGTGGCCGGGATCATCGCCGCCGGCAGCAACAACCATCTCGGCATCGTCGGCATGGCGCCCAAGGCCATGCTCGACGTGTACAAGGCCTGCTGGTATCCGCAGCGCGCCGGGGCCGGCGCCGGCTGCAACTCTTTCACCCTGGCCAAGGCGCTGGTCGCGATCGGCGACACCCGCGCGCGCATCATCAATCTGAGCCTGGGCGGCCCGGCCGATCCGCTGCTGCGCAAGCTGCTCGAGCAATTGCTGCGGCAGGGCCGCATCGTGGTCGCGGCGATGCCGCCGGACGGCCGCCTGGACGGCTTTCCCGATGCCACCCCGGGGGTGATCGTGGTGCGTACCAGCAGCCCCACGCCGTCGCCGCCGGGCGTGCTCAGCGCGCCGGGCGAGGACATCCTGACCACCCAGCCCAACGGCGGCTACGACTTCACCTCCGGCTCGTCGATGGCCACCGCGCACGTCAGCGGCGTGGTCGCGCTGCTGCTGGCGCTGGCGCCGCAGCTGGACGCGCGCAGCGTGCACGAGCTGCTGCGCCGGACCAGCCGGCAACGCGACGGCTTGCTGCAGGTGGATGCCGCCGCCGCGGTACAGGCGCTGCCGCGCACCGCCGCCACGGCGCGCTGAGCGTTGCGCATGGCCAAGTGGATTCCGCACTGGATGCACCGGCTGGCCTCGCCGCCGACGTTCTACCGCGTCGCCGGCGTGGTCCGGCCGTGGGCGCTGGGCGCGGCGCTGCTGCTCGGCGCGGTCGCGTTCTACGGCGGGCTGGTGCTGGCGCCGCCGGACTACCAGCAGCACGATGCCTACCGGATCATCTTCATCCACGTGCCCAGCGCCTGGATGAGCCTGTTCGTGTATGTCGCGATGGGCGCGGCCGGCTTCGTCGCCCTGGTCTGGCGGCTGAAGCTGGCGGAAGTGGCGTGCATGGCCTCCGCCTCGATCGGCGCCGCGTTCACCTTCATCACCCTGTGCACCGGGTCGCTATGGGGCAAGCCGATGTGGGGCACGTGGTGGACCTGGGACGCGCGGCTGACCTCGGAATTGGTGCTGCTATTCCTGTACCTGGGCGTGATCGGCCTTTACCGCGCGATCGAGGATCCGCGCCAGGGCGCGCGCGCCGCGGCGCTGCTGGCGCTGGTCGGGCTGATCAACCTGCCGATCGTACATTTCTCCGTGGTCTGGTGGAACACCCTGCACCAGGGCTCCACGGTGCGCGTGCTCGGCCCGTCGAAGATGCCGCTGGCGATGCTGTGGCCGCTGCTGACCGCGGTGCTGGCGAGCAAGTGCTACTACCTGGCCAGCCTGCTCGGGCGCATGCGCACCGACCTGCTGGCGCTGGAGCGCGGCAAGGGCTGGGTGCGTGCGCTCGCGCTGGCAGCACCCGCATCCGCGGCGGCGCAGGCGACGACGGCCATGCCGGCGGAACGCGCGGCATGAGCGGCTTCTGGGCGATGGGCGGCTACGCCGCCTACGTATGGACCGCCTACGCGCTGTTCCTGCTGGTGCTGCTGCTGGACACGCTGCTGCCGCGCTGGCGGCAGCGGCGCCTGCTCGCCGAGACGCGCGCGCAAGTGCTGCGCGAACAGGCGCGACGCCAGCGTGGCGCCTCTTCCCGCTTGCCAGGTATCGACCATGAATCCCACCCGTAAGCGCCGCCTGCTGGTCGTGCTGCTGGTGCTGGGCGCCGCCGCGCTCGCCACCGGCCTGTTCGTGCTGGCCCTGCAGCACAACATCAGTTACCTGTTCACGCCGAGCCAGGTGCAGGCCGGCCAAGCCGACGGCTACCGCGTGTTCCGCCTCGGCGGCATGGTCAAGGCCGGCTCGATCCGGCGCAGCGCCGATTCGCTGCGGGTGGAGTTCACCGTGATCGACAAGTCCGGCGCCACCGCGGTCGCCTACACCGGGATCCTGCCCGACCTGTTCCGCGACAACCAGGCGGTGATCGCCACCGGTTCGCTGCATGGCGCCGGTTTCGTCGCCACCGAGGTGCTGGCCAAGCACGACGAGACCTACATGCCGCAGGAACTGAAGGACGCGATGGCGCAGGCCCACGAGGGTCGCACCGCGGCGGCGGTTTCCGCGTCGGCCGCCACGTCCGCGACGCCATGACGCGGATGCTGACCTGCCGCACCGCGCTGCGCTGGCCGCGTTCGGCCGCGCTGCCGCGATGACCGCCGAACTTGCCCAGCTCGCGCTGATCCTGGCCCTGCTGCTGGCGCTGGCGCAGGGCGTGCTGCCGCTGCTCGGCGCCTGGCGCGGCGATCGCGCATTGATGGCGGTGGCGCGGCCGGCGGCCTGCGCGCAGGCGCTGTTCGCCTGGCTGGCCTTCGCCCTGCTCGCGTATGCGCTGCTGCGCCTGGATTTCTCGGTGCGCTACGTGGCCGCCAACGCCAACCTGGCGCAGCCCTGGTACTACCGGCTGGCCGCGGTATGGGGCGCGCACGAAGGCTCGCTGCTGCTGTGGATCGCTATCCTCAATCTGTGGACGGTGCTGCTGGCACGCAGCAGCCGGCACCTGCCGGAGCCGTTCGCCGCGCGCGTGCTCGGCGTGCTCGGCCTGATCGCCGCCGGCTTCCTGGCGTTCGTGCTGTTCACCTCCAACCCGTTCGCGCGGCTGTCGCCGATGCCGCTGGACGGCAACGAACTCAACCCGGTGCTGCAGGATCCGGGCATGGTGTTCCACCCGCCGGTGCTCTACACCGGCTACGTCGGTTTCTCGGTGGCCTTCGCCTTCGCCATCGCCGCCCTGCTCGGCGGCGAACAGCAGCAGGCCTGGGTGCGCTGGGCACGGCCATGGACCAATGTCGCCTGGGGCTTCCTCACCGCCGGCATCGTCGCCGGCAGCTGGTGGGCCTATGCCGAGCTGGGCTGGGGCGGCTGGTGGTTCTGGGATCCGGTGGAGAACGCCAGCTTCATGCCGTGGCTGGTCGGCGCGGCGCTGATCCACACCCAGGCGGTCACCGAAAAACGCGGCGCGCTGGGTGCCTGGACCCTGCTGCTGTCGATCCTCGCCTTCTCGCTGTCGCTGCTGGGTACCTTCCTGGTGCGCTCGGGCGTGCTGACCTCGGTGCACGCCTTCGCCGCCGACCCGCGCCGCGGCCTGTACATCCTCGGCTTCCTGATCGTGGCGGTCGGCGGTGCGTTGCTGCTGTACGCGCTGCGCGCGCCGCGGCTGGCTGCCGGCAAGCCGTTCGCCGCCCTGTCGCGGGAAACCGCGATCCTGGTCGGCAACCTGATGCTGACCGTGGCCGCGGCGATGGTGCTGCTGGGGACGTTGTTCCCGCTGCTCGGCGATGCGCTGCGCTTGGGCAAGGTCTCGGTCGGCCCGCCCTACTTCGGCCTGCTGTTCCCGCTGCTGATGCTGCCGGTGGTGCTGCTGCTGCCGTTCGGCCCGTACCTACGCTGGGGCCGGACCGAACCCGGCGCGCTGCAGGCGGTGGCCGTGCGCGCGGTGCTGGCCGCACTGGCCTGCGCCCTGGTCGCCTTCGTGCTGACCGACGGCTCGGCCCGTGCCGTGGCCGGCGTCGCCGCCGCCACCTGGATCGGTGTCGGTACCGCCTTGTATACGTACAAGCGCCTGCGCGAAGCGCCGTGCGGGCGCCGTTTCCCGGCGGAGCTGGCCGGCATGTTGCTGGCCCATGCCGGCGTGGCGGTGTTCGTGGCCGGCGTGCTGCTGTCGGAAAGCCTGTCGATCGAGCGCGACGTGCGCCTGGCGCCTGGGCAGAGCGAACAGATCGGCGGCTATGCGTTCCGCTTCGACGGCGTGCGCATGATCGACGGCCCCAACTGGAAGGCCGAGCAAGGCACGCTGACGGTGAGCCGCGATGGCACGGCGGTGGCGGTGTTGCATCCGCAGAAACGCCTGTATTCCAGCGAGCGGATCCAGACCGAGGCGGCGATCGATGCCGGCGTCACCCGCGATCTGTACGTCGCGCTGGGCGAGCCGATGGACGACCAGCACATCGAGAACGCCTGGACCCTGCGCCTGTACTACAAACCCTTCATCCGCTGGATCTGGCTGGGCGGCCTGCTGATGATGCTCGGCGGCTTCGTCAGCGCCTGCGCGCGCCGGCTGCGTGCGCCGCATGCGGTCGCGCTCGACCCGGGCCTTGTCGCGCCTGCCGCCCCGGCAACAGCGGGCGTATCGCCATGAGCCGGCTGCTGCCCCTGCTCGGCTTCCTGCTGCTGGCCGCGTTGTTCGGCTTCGGCATCTACTGGAGCCGCGCGCACGACCCGCGCGAAGTGCCCTCGCCGCTGATCGGCAAGCCGGCGCCGGCGTTCTCGCTGCCGCGCCTGGACGATCCCGCGCAGCGCGCCGGCAGCGCCGAATTGCGCGGCCGGCCGTACCTGCTCAACGTGTTCGGCAGCTGGTGCCTGGCCTGCGGCGAAGAGCATCCTGTGCTGCTGGCGCACGCCAACGACCTCGGGGTCGCACTGATCGGCTACGCGTACAAGGACGACCCGCAAGACGCGCGTGCCTGGCTCGCGCAGCGCGGCAATCCTTATGCGCTGGTGGTGGTCGATGAGGACGGACAGCGCGCGATCGACTTCGGCGTCTACGGCGCCCCGGAAACCTTCCTGATCGATGCCCAGGGCGTGATCCGCTACAAGCATGTCGGCGTGCTGACTCCTGCGGTGATCGCCGAAGAACTGCGCCCGGCGATCGCCGCGCTGGACGGAGCGCAGCGATGAACGTGCCCTTTGCACTGACGCTACGCGGCCGGCCATGGACCAGACCGTGGCTGGCGTTGCTGGTTTTGCTGCTGCTCGCCCACGCGTTGCCGGCAGCGGCGCAGGCGGTGGATCCGCTGCCGTTCCAGGACCGGCAGCAGGAACTGCGCTTCCAGCGCCTGACCGCGCAATTGCGCTGCCTGGTCTGCCAGAACGAGAACCTCGCCGACTCCAACGCCACGCTGGCGCGCGACCTGCGCCACCAGGTGTTCGCGCAGTTGCAGGCCGGTCGCAGCGACGCGCAGATCAAGCAGTACATGGTCGATCGCTACTCGCAGTTCGTGCTCTACGACCCGCCGCTGGCGCCGGCGACCTGGCTGCTGTGGTTCGGTCCGCTGCTGTTCCTGCTCGGCGGCGCGGCCATGGTCGTGGTCACGCTGCGGCGCCGGGCCGGCGCCGCGGCGCACGCGCCGCCGGAACAGGAGCCGGAAGAACAATGGTGACCGCCGGCTTCTGCATCGCCGCCGTGCTGATGCTCGGTATCGCGCTGGGCGTGCTGCTGTGGCCGCTGCTGCGTCGGCGTCCGGGCGCGCGCAGGTTGCGGCTTGGCGCCGCGGCGCTGTTGGCCGTGGCGCTGCCGCTGGCCAGCGCCGGCCTGTATCTGCTGGTCGGCGATCCGGCCGCCCTTGCCGGCGTGCCCGTGCAGGCCGCGCCAGCGCCCGACCAGCGCGCGGCGCAGCGGGCGCTGCAGCAATGGCTGGACCAGGCCGCGGCGGCCGTGCAGGCAAAACGCAGTGCCGAAGCGCGCGACGCCTATGCGCAGGCGCTGCGGATCGATCCGGACAACAGCGACGCGCTGCTCGGCTGGGTCGAGGCGGACATGGCCGAGCAAGCCGATTTCGCCGTCGGCACGACCGCGCACGGCATGCTCGAGCGCGTGCTCGCGCAGCAACCGGACAACCAGCGCGCCCTGTGGATGCTCGGTATCGGCGAATTCCAGCAGCGCCGCTACGCCAACGCCGCGGCGCAGTGGCGACACCTGCAAGGCCTGCTGCCCGAGGCTTCCCCGCTGCGCGACGCGGTGGCGCAGAAAATCGCCGCCGCCGAAGCGATGGCCGCGACGCCCACGCCTGCGCCCTCCGCAGCGCGCTGAAGCGCCATTGCTTGCGCGACCTGTCGCACGGTCTCGGCATCCAGATGCCGCCCGCGCTACCCTTCGCCTTTCAACGAGAATGCGAACCGCACTGTGGAGCCCCCTATGCCGGTTTCCGCGACAAACCCGAACAGCCGCATCTATCGGATCAGGCCGACGGCAAGCAAGCTCGGCGCATGCGGCCTCGCGCTGACCGCGTTGCTCGCGAGCGCCATCTGGCCGCGCGACGCGACGGCGGAGGTCGCGATGACGCCGGGCGTCACCGGGCACCTGCTGGTCCCGGTGTTCGTCAACGGCAAGGGACCCTACAAGTTCATGCTCGACACCGGCGCCGACACCAGCGCGGTCTATGCCTGGTTCGCGGCGGAACAGCATCTCCCCTCCGGCAAGACCGCAACCATCAGCGGCGCGACCGGAGATGTGGAGGAAACGACGACGCGGGTAGAGTCGCTCTCCCTCGACGGCAGGGCGATCCAGCATCTCGATGTGGACACCATTCCCGACCGGACCGACGGCGTGAAGATCGCCGGAATCGTCGGCGCCGATTTGCTGATGGACCGCCTCACGGTGATGGATACCGGGTGCCAGACCGTTTCGCTGCTGCCGCGCGGCAAGAATGCAGCACGGCTCGCCGGACGCAGCGCGACCTTGATCGAGGCAGGTTCGATCAAAAACGGCAAGCAATTGACACTGCCGGTCACCGTCAACGGCGTGGCCGGCGTGGCGACGCTCGACAGCGGCGCCCGCTCGTCGATGATCAACACCACCTTCGCCAACGCCGCGCAGATCGATCCCGGCTCGGCAGCGTTCCGCGACGGGCCGCCCGCGCGTGGCGCCGTCCAGACCCCCATCCCTTCGCGTATCGGCCCGATTGGCACAGTGAGCTTTCCGGGATCGACCCAGCGCAACGTCGTGGCGCGCGTCGTCGACCTGCCGGTGTTCGACGATGCCGGGTACTCCAACGGGCACGCATTCAACATCGGCGTGGACATGCTCCAGGCCATGCACATCACGCTCGATTACAGTGCGCGCCGGGTATGGATTGGCCCGTCAAGCTGTGCTGCCAAGTCAGGCAGCCGCTGACTCCCCCTCAGGCCACGCTCTCGATCGATCTTTCAAAAACAGACCAATCCCACCTTCGCCGCGACGTGTCCCAACGCTGGCGCATCGGCCAATCGCCGAAAACCGGTCAGAGCACGGCCTTGATCTTGGCTTGCAGCGTCTCGGCGTTGAAAGGCTTCACGAGGTAGCCGTCCGCCCCCGCATCCTTGAGCGCGATGATGTCGTCCCGACTGTTGTCGGCGAGGACCATGATGAACGGCGTGCTTGCTATCGCGCGGTCCCTGCGGATCTCGCGCAGGAGCTGCAAGCCGGTCATCGGCTGCATGTTCCAGTCGCACAGGACCAGGCCGACCTTGTCCGCACGCAACGTGGCCAGCGCCGACGCGCCGTCGGCGGCCTCGGCCACGTCGTCATAGCCGAGCCGGTTCAACAGGTTCTGGATGACACGCCGCATCGTTCGGTAATCGTCGACGATCAGAATCTTCATCTATCGCGTCTCCGCAGTGGTCTGTCGCCGGCATCCACCGGCCATCGGGCGCATCCGGTGCGGGACTGCGTCGTGACGGGAACGCGGCAACGGCCGCCCTCCCTTGCGCTCCACATCGTTCGCTTGGCCCAATGGTGCCAGCAGTACGGGAAGGATTGCAGCGCCAGAACTTGCCACGAGGCCGTCATTTGCCTCGCGGTGCCGTGGCCTGGACTGCCACGTCTGCTACCTGTGACCACGGCATCAGGTACGCCAGGAATAGTCGACCACCGTCGCCGCCGATCGGCGGCGAGCTTCCTGGCCGACACTGCGGTCGCTACACGCGCTACCGGAGCATTGCGCAGCAAAGATAGGAATGCGTATCATTAACGTTTTCGGCAGGATTCATCGCCGCCACGCTCCCGCCTAGCCCGATGCCAAGCCGGTGCCTTTTCCCGACAGGCTCCCATGCATCCAGTTGCTCCCGCCCCTCTGTCCGATCCCCACGCCTCGCGCACGCCCGCTGCGTCGCGGCGTCCATTGCCGCCCTGGTTGGGCGTGCTGTCGCGCACCCTGGCGGCGATCTTCGGCGGCTATGCGCTGGCCGCGGCGACCTCCGCGCTGTTGCCGCTGCTGTGGCCGACCCTGCGTGCGCAGGCGGTGCTGAGCGGCATGATGCTGGGCATCCTGGTCTGCGCCTGCACCGCGTTATCGGCGTTCGCCACGCGCAGCGCCACCCGCGCGTGGCTGGGGATCGCCGCGCTGCTGGCGCCGATGGCCCTGGCCATCGCCTGGCTGCAGCGGCACGCGCCATGAAGCAGGGATTCCGCCAGTCGATGGCCTGGCTGCACACTTGGACCGGGCTGCTGGTCGGCTGGGTGCTGCTGCTGATCTTCATGGCCGGCACCGCCAGCTATTTCCGCGACGAGATCAGCCGCTGGATGCGCCCGGAACTGCCGCGTGCGCCGCTGAGCACGGATGCCGTCGCCGCGCGCGCGGTCGCGCTGCTGCAGCGCGAAGCGCCGCAGTCGCCGCAATGGACGGTGTCGCTGCCGGGCGCACGTTCCTCGTTCACGCAACTGTTCTGGCGCAATCCGCCGCCGGCCGACGGCAGCGCCCAGAGCCGCAATCAGATGTTCGGCGACGCGCTGCTGGATCCGCTCAGCGGCCAGCCCAGCGCCGCGCGCGACACCCGCGGCGGCGAGTTCTTCTATCGCCTGCACTTCGATCTGCACTACATCCCGGTGCTGTGGGCGCGCTACATCGTCGGCTTCTGCGCGATGTTCATGCTGGTGGCGATCATCAGCGGGGTCATCACCCACAAGAAGATCTTCAAGGACTTCTTCACCTTCCGCCCGGCCAAGGGCCAGCGCTCGTGGCTGGACTTCCACAACGTCAGCGCGGTGCTGGCCCTGCCCTACCACGCGATGATCACCTACACCGGGCTGGTCACGCTGATGCTGATGTACCTGCCGTGGGGCATCAAGGTCGCCTATCCGAATGCGGAAGACGCGTTCTATGCCGAAGCCTTTTCGCAGCCGGAAAACACCCGCGAAGCCAGCGGCCGGCCGGGCACGCGCCTGCCGATCGCGCGCCTGCTGGACGTGGCCCGCGCCGAATGGGGCGCGCAGGCGCCGATCGCCGGGTTCTCGCTGTACAACCCGGACGATGCCGCGGCGGTGATCGAGATCCGCCAGGGCGAGGGCCGGCGCCTGGCCTACGACCCGCCGTCGCTGCTGCTGGATGCCGGCAGCGGACAGGTCCTGGCGCGCAGCGGCAGCCCCGGCGCGGCCGCGCAGACCCGCAGCACGCTGTACGGCCTGCACCTGGCGCACTTCGCCGGATCGGGGTTGCGCTGGCTGTTCTTCGGTTCCGGCCTGCTCGGCTGCCTGATGGTGGCCAGCGGCGTGATCCTGTGGGCGGTCAAGGAACGGCCCAAGCACGCCAAGGCCGGCCGGATCGGCGTCGGCCTGCGCCTGGTCGATGCGCTGAACATCGGCACGGTGGCCGGCTTGCCGATCGCCTTCGCCGCCTACTTCTGGGGCAACCGGCTGATCCCGGTGCAGGTGGCCGAGCGCCCGGAGCAGGAAGCGGCTGCGTTCTTCCTGGCCTGGGCGGCGGCGCTGCTCGCCGCCTTCGCCTGGCCGAAGCGTGCGATGTGGGCCTGGCAGCTGTACCTGGGTGCCGCCCTGTTCGCGCTGCTGCCGCTGCTCAACGTAGCGACCAGCGACGCGCACCTGGGCAACAGCCTCCCGGCGCGGGATTGGGCGCTGGCCGGAGTGGATTTGGTGTGCTTCGGGCTGGGCTGCGTGCTGGCGCTGGCCGCACGGCGCATGCAGCGCTGGCAACCGCCGCTGTCGGCGGCCGAACGCCGCGCACGCGAACGCGCGGCGGCGCAGCCGGTTACCACCGCGGCGCTGGAGACGCCATGAACCTGCTCGGCCTGGGCCTGGCCTTTTCCGGCTTCGTCGCGCTGTGCCTGGCGATGGAGAAACACCAGCTGGAACTGTACGGCGCGCAGCGCGCCGCGCCGGCGCGGATGCGCCAGCTGCGCGTCGCCGGCTGGCTGCTGCTGGCCGCGGCGTTCGCCTGCTGCGTGACAGCGCGGGGCTGGACCATCGGCGCGGTGCTGTGGCTGGGCACGCTCAGCGCCAGCGCCGCGCTGCTGACCTATGGCCTGCTGCCGTACCGGCCGCGCGCCATCGTGCCGCTGGCGCTGGCCGCGCCGCCGTTGGGGCTAGCTGCGGCGCTGCTGTCCTGAGCCGCGCCGGCGCGGTTCAGTTGGCCGCGCTGGCCGACGGCGGGCGCAATTCCGTGGCCACGCGGGCGCCGCCGATCACCAGCAGCAGGCCCGCCGCCAGGGTGATCGCCAGGTACAGCGGCACCATGCCGCCGCGCCCGTTGCGCAGGAACACCAGGCTCTCCATCATCAGCGAGGAAAACGTGGTCAGCCCGCCGAGCAGGCCGACGATCAGCAGCGCCCGCCAGTACGGCGCGCTGGCGCCCTTGCCTTCGATCCAGACCAGCAGGAAACCGCCGAAGAACGCGCCGACCAGGTTCACCGTCAGCGTGCCCCACGGAAAACCGGCCCCGTAGCGCTGCAGCAAGGCGCTGCCGACGGCGAAGCGCAGCCCGGAGCCGACCGCGCCGCCGGCCATCGCCAGCAGCAACTGCTGCCACCACACGGCGAAGTTCATGCGCGGCCCCGCTGCGCGGCGGCGCGGTGGCGTGGGAAAACGAAGTGCGGCATCGTGGTCTCCAGATCGGGCGATGCCGGGGCGCAAGCCTGCCGCCCCGGCGGGGGTTGGGCAGGCATCATCAGCGCGCAGGGACTGCGGGCGGTTCGAGGAGGAATGCCATCTCCTTGCTGCCGATTATGAGCGCGTCGGCTTGGCCTTGTCAGCCCGCGCCTGTTCGCGCGCGGCGCGCAGCCGGTCGAGCTTGTCCTTGAGCTTGATCTCCAGGCCGCGCTCCACCGGCCGGTAGTACACGCGCTCGCCCATCGCATCCGGAAACCCGGTCTGGTCCAGGGCGATGCCGCCCTCGGCGTCGTGGTCGTACTGGTAATGCTCGCCGTAGCCGAGGTTCTTCATCAGCTTGGTCGGCGCGTTGCGCAGATGCAGCGGCACTTCCTCGGTGCCGCTCTCGCGCACTTCGGCCTTTGCCTGGTTGAACGCGGCGTAGCCGGCGTTGGACTTGGCGGTGCTGGCCAGGTACAGCACCAGTTGCGCGAAGGCCAGCTCGCCTTCCGGGCTGCCCAGCCGCTCGTAGATGTCCCAGGCTTCCAGCGCCATCTGCTGGGCGCGCGGATCGGCCAGGCCGATGTCCTCGATCGCCATGCGGGTCAGGCGCCGCGCCAGGTAGGCCGGATCGCAGCCGCCGTCGAGCATGCGCGTCAGCCAGTACAGCGCCGCATCCGGGTTGGAGCTGCGCACCGACTTGTGCAGCGCCGAGATCTGGTCGTAGAACTGCTCGCCGCCCTTGTCGAAGCGGCGGGTGCGGTCGGCCAGCACCTGCAGCAGGGTCTGCGGGGTGATCTCGCCGTCCTCGCCCTGGGCCAGCTCGGCGGCGATCTCCAGCAGGGTCAGCGCGCGCCGCACGTCGCCGTCGGCGGCGCTGGCGATCTCCAGCAGCGCCGCGTCCGAGACCCGGATCGCCTCCTCGCCCAGGCCGCGCTCGCTGTCGTGCAGCGCACGCTGCAGCGCTTCGACGATGTCCTGCGGCGACACCGATTCCAGCACGTGCACGCGACAGCGCGACAGCAGCGCCGAGTTCAGCTCGAACGACGGGTTCTCGGTGGTGGCGCCGACGAACAGGATGGTGCCGCGCTCGATGTGCGGCAGGAACGCGTCCTGCTGCGCCTTGTTGAAACGGTGCACCTCGTCCACGAACAACACCGTGCGGCGCCCGTCGGCGAAGCGCTGCGCGGCCTCGGCCAGCACCAGCCGCACCTCCGGCAGGCCGGACAGCACCGCCGAGATCGCCTTGAATTCGGCCTCGGCGTAATGCGCCAACAGCAGCGCCAGGGTGGTCTTGCCGCAGCCCGGCGGCCCCCACAGGATCATCGAATGCACGCGCCCGGACTCGACCGCGCGGCGCAGCGCGCTGGCCGGCGCCAGCAGGCGTTTCTGCCCGACCATCTCGTCGAGCGTGCGCGGACGCATGCGCTCGGCCAGCGGGCGCATCGCATCGCGATCGACGCTCAGCAGGTCGGGGGTATCGGGGGCGAGGAGTCTGCGCTTGGCCACCTGCGCATTCTATCGCCGGCGTGTGCAGGCCGCGCGTTGCCGGTGGCGCCGGCAGCGCAAATCGGCACCGCGCTGTCGCTACAATCCGTTGCGTTCCCCTGCCCTGCGAGTGTCCCGATGAGCCACCACCGCACGCTGGATGCCTTCACCCACGCGCACGACTTCCTCGGCGATCGCCACGAGCGCAACGCGCGCCGGACCTGGGCGGTGGTCGCGCTGACCGCGGTGATGATGGTCGTGGAAATCGTCGCCGGCTGGTGGACCGGCTCGATGGCGCTGCTCGCCGACGGCATGCACATGGCCACCCACGCCGGGGCGCTGTCGATCGCCGGCTTCGCCTACTGGTTCGCGCGCCGCCACCGGCACGATCCGCGCTTCAGCTTCGGCACCGGCAAAGTCGGCGACCTGGCCGGGTTCTGCAGCGCGCTGATCCTGGCCCTGATCGCGCTCGGCATCGGCGTGGAGTCGGCGCTGCGCCTGGCGCAGCCGGTGCGGATCGCCTACGACGAGGCGATCTGGATCGCCTCCCTGGGCCTGCTGGTGAACCTGGTCAGCGCGTGGATGCTCGGCGCCGACCATCACCATGGTCACGACCATGGCCATGGGCACGCGCATGACGATTCCAGCCACGGTCATGCAGCCGCCGTGCAGTGCCACGCACACCACGACCACGACCACGACCACGACCACGACCACGACGATCATGCCCACGGGCACGCTCATGTCCATGCCCTCGCGCCCGAGCGCACGCATGCCGCCGCGGACCACGCCGCGCACGCGCATACCGACAACAACCTGCGCTCGGCCTACGTGCACATGCTGGCCGACGCGCTGACCTCGGTGCTGGCGATCGTGGCCCTGCTGCTGGCCAAGACCCTGGGCTGGCTATGGATGGACGCGCTGATGGGCATCGTCGGCGCCGTCGTCATCGCGCGCTGGTCGCTGGGCTTGCTGCGCGATACCGGCGCGGTGCTGCTCGACGCGTCGGCGCCGGCCGCGTTGCAGGCGCAGATCAAAGCACGCCTGGAACAGGACGACGAGCGCATCGCCGACCTGCACGTGTGGCGGATCGGCCCCGGCCAGCATGCGGCGATCGTGTCGCTGGTGACCCACCGGCCGCGGCCGGCGGCGTTCTACCACGCGCGCCTGGAGGGCGTGGCGACGCTGGGGCACGTCAGCATCGAAGTGCAGACCTGCCCTGATTGAGCCGGCCCGGCTGAGCCGGCCCGGCGTGGCCGCGGCCGGCGTTCGGCGCCTCAGCGGTCGCCGACCACGTCAACGTCCTTGTCCGGCACGTAGCGGAAGGTGCCCGCGGCGAAGGCCGGGTTGCGCTTCCAGTCGCTGAAGCTGATCTCGGTGCGCTGGCCGACCGCATCGACCACCTCCATCCGCGCCAGGCCGCCGCCATCGAAGCCGAGCTTGGCGATCTGGAAGCTGGCCTCGGTGTCCACCTTCGGCGTCATCGACAGCCACTGCAGGCCGTCGCGCGCCACCGCTTCCTCGCTGACGTCGTACTGGCGGTCCAGCTTGCCCGGGTCGATCAGCGCGGTCAGCGGGCTGTTCTGCTCCTCGGCGCCCTGGGTGCGCACCGTGGCCTGTTTCAGGTCCGGATCGTAGACCCAGACCTTGGCGCCGTCGGCGACGATCAGCTGCGTGTAGGGCTTGCGGTATTCCCAGCGGAACAGGCGCGGCGCCGACAGCGCGACGCGGCCGCTGGCGGTTTCCTTCAGCGCGCCCTTGCCGTCGTAGACCTTCTGCGCGAACTGGCCGTCCAGGCCCTTGAGCCCGCGGGTGAAGGTGTTCAGGTCGTCGCGCGCGCCGGCGAAGGCGCTGCCGGCCAGCAGCGCGCTGGCGAGGACGGTATAGCGGAGTGTGCGAAGCATGCGGATGGAGTTCCGGATGGAGTGTGGGAAGTGTGCCGCGAACAAGCTGAATAGGCGATCAGACGGTGAGGCGCTCAGTGCCCGGTCTGCATGCGGCCGAGGTCGCCGTACAGGATCTGGCTGCGGAAGCCGCGCCGCACCTGCTGGTACAGCTCGCGGAACGCGGCGTAGTCCTGCGGCTGGCACAGCGCCTCAGGGCCATGCACCGCGCGCCGGTGCAGCGTGTGCGTGGCGACCACGGTCTGCCCGTCGCGTACCCAGGTCGCGGCGTATTCGCCGGCGGCGTTGCGGAAATGGGTGTCGGCCGGAATGGCGATGATCGGCACGCTGTCCGGGAAGGTCAGCCGGTAGGTCTCGCTGCGCGCGTTGTCGTTGCAGTAGAACGGGGTCAGGTTGCGCTCGGCCGAGGTGGTCGCATACACCCCGCGCACCGAATCGGCGCCGGGCATCTGCGGCAGGGTCATGCCGCCGACCACGCCGAAGTCGACGTAGTCGCTGGCGCGGAACTTGTAGGCGTAACCGAACGGCCGGCTCAGGTCCTGCGGCGCGCCCTGCAGCTCCAGTTCGCCGCTGCCGTCGAAGCCGGACGCGGCCAGGATCGATTCCTCGATGCGGGTACGGTTCTGCGTATTGAGCTGCACGAACATGGTGCGCAGGCCGATCTCGCCGATCTGGCCGCTGTCCAGCCTGGTGGTGCCGCTCAGGCTGCCGTCGGCGGCGAAGCGGTAGTCGGCCTCGGCCTGGTACAGGTTCACCCGCGCGTCGTTGGCCGGAGTCCGCGCCACGCTGCCGTCCACGGTGTGCAGCACCGGCACGCCGAGATCGCCGGCCGGCAGCTGGCCGAAGCGCGCGTAGGGATTGGTCGAGTCCACGTACAGCTTGAACTCGGGCAGATAGGTGATGGCGTGGTTGAAGCGGCCGAGCACCGGCACCTCGGGCAGGGTCGGCCCGCCTTCGGCGCCGATCAGCACCGGCGTGCTGGCGATGCCCTTTGCCGCCAGCAGCGCCTCCAGCACCACGGTGTGGTCCTTGCAGTCGCCGTAGTGGTTGTCGAGGATGCTGTCGGCGCTGTTCGGCTCCAGCCCGCCATTGCCCAGGTACACCGCCACGTAGCGGATGTTGCGCGCCACCCACTCGTACAGCGCGGCGGCCTGCGCGCGGCGCTCGCCGATACCGGCGGTGATCTGCTCGGCGCGCGCGCGCACCTTCGGCGTGACCTGCGCGGCCACGCCGCTGCTGCGCTGGTAGGCCTCGCCCATCTGCGACCAGCGGCGGAAGCTGCTGGCCATGATGGTCGGGCTGAATTCCCAGGTCGCCGCCGCCCAGTTCTGGCTCTTCATCGGCTCGCGGCGCTGGTAGCGCCACTCCCAGCGCGCCTGCGCGCCGTCGATCTTCGGCTTGTCGGCACCGTCCACGCCGCGCGTGGACACGTGCATCGGCATGCGCCGCGGCGCGACCAGGGTCACCGTGGCGTCGTCGTACTGGGAGAACACGCTGAAGGTCTCCCACAGGCTGAAGTAGCCGGGGAAATACGGCACCGTCTGGGTGCGGCGCACCCGGTACACCAGGCGCGTGCCCGGCATCAGGTTGGGGAACACCACCACCTTGACCTTGCGGTCGGCGTACATCGCCGCCGAGGCGCTGGAATAGCTTTCCTGGGTGTAGATCTTGTCGGCCGGCACGTCGTGGCGCAGCCCGTCCGGGGTGATCGCGTAGGCGGCCAGCACCTCCAGGGTCTCCAGCTTCTCGCTGTAGCTCAGCCGCACCTGGCTGAACTTGTCCACGCCGGCCTTGGTCTTCAGCAGCAGCTCGTACTCGTCGGTCTCCACGCTGCTGGCGTCGTCGCGCACCTCGTAGTCGGCGCGGTAGCGCACGTAGCTGTAGTTGTTGGCGACTTCGGGCGTGGCCGCGGCCGGGCTGGCCGCCGCGGCTGGTGGCGGCGCGGCGGCAGCGGACCCGGCCACGGCCAGGACGGCGCACAGCAACAGGCGCAGGGTGCAGGCGGTTCGGGACATCGGCAACGGCAGCGAGCGGGAACGGCCGCCAGCATCGCATGCGGCGCTGCGCCGGACGGTGCCGGTGGCCGTGAACCGGGATGCGGGCCGCGTCGCGCGTCTCACTTCGGCGGCGGCGGCGCCAGCACGCTGCGGTCGCCGTTGTGTTCGGGCGGGCTGACCACGCCGGCCGCTTCCATCGCCTCGATCAGCCGCGCGGCGCGGTTGTAGCCGATCTTCAGCCGCCGCTGCACGCCGGAGATCGACGCGCGGCGGGTCTCGGTGACGATGCGCAAGGCTTCGTCGTACAGCGGATCGGACTCGTCCCCGCCGCCGCCGCCGCTCTCCGGCAGGCCGGTGGCGCCGACCACGGTGCCATCGCCCATGGTCTGCACCTCGTCCAGTACGCCCTCGATGTAGTCGGCCGGGCCGCTGGCCTTGAGGTGCTCGACCACGCGATGCACTTCCTCGTCGCTGACGAAGGCGCCGTGCACGCGGTCGGGCATCGCCGTGCCCGGCGGCAGGTACAGCATGTCGCCGTGGCCGAGCAGGGTCTCGGCGCCGGACTGGTCGAGGATGGTGCGCGAATCGATCTTGGAACTGACCTGGAACGCGATGCGGGTCGGGATGTTGGCCTTGATCAGGCCGGTGATCACGTCCACCGACGGGCGCTGGGTGGCCAGGATCAGGTGGATGCCGGCCGCACGCGCTTTCTGCGCCAGGCGCGCGATCAGCTCTTCGACCTTCTTGCCGACGATCATCATCATGTCGGCGAATTCGTCGATGAAGATGACGATGAACGGCAGCGTGTCCAGCGGCCGCGGTGCCTCGGCCAGGTCCGGGTTGGGCTTGAACAGCGGGTCCATCATCGGCTGCCCGGCGTCCTGCGCGTCCTTGACCTTCTTGTTGAAGCCGGCCAGGTTGCGCACCCCGACCGTGCTCATCAGCTTGTAGCGGCGTTCCATTTCCGCCACGCACCAGCGCAGGCCGTTGGCGGCCTCCTTCATGTCGGTGACCACCGGCGCCAGCAGGTGCGGGATGCCCTGGTAGACGCTCAGCTCGAGCATCTTCGGGTCGATCATCAGCATCCGCAGTTCCTTGGCCGAGGCCTTGTACAGCAGGCTCAACACCATCGCGTTGACCGCCACCGACTTGCCCGAGCCGGTGGTGCCGGCGACCAGCAGGTGCGGCATGCGCGCCAGGTCGGCCACGGTCGGGCGGCCGGCGATATCCTTGCCCAGCGCCAGGGTCAGCGGGCTGGCCGACTTGTCGTATTCCTTGGAGCGCAGCAGCTCGCTGAGATAGATCATCTCGCGGCTGACGTTGGGGATCTCCAGGCCGACCACCGACTTGCCCGGGATCACGTCGACCACGCGCACCGACTTCACCGACAGGCCGCGCGCGATGTCCTTGTCCAGCGAGCTGATCTGGCTGACCTTGACCCCCGGCGCCGGCTCGATCTCGAAGCGGGTGATCACCGGGCCCGGATAGGCGCCGACCACCTGCGCCTCGATGCGGAAGTCCTTGAGCTTGAACTCGATCTGCCGCGACAGGGTCTCCAGGGTTTCCTCGGAATAGCCCTTGGTCTGCGGCTTGGGATCGTCGAGCAGGGCCAGCGGCGGGATGCCGGACTGGTCGCCGCCGGTGCCGTGGAACAGCGGGATCTGCTGCTCGCGCTTGGCCCGCTCGCTCTTCTCCACCACCGGCGCCGGCGGCGGCTCGATTTTGACCGGCTCGCGCTTGGCGCGCTGCACCGCATCGACCTTGCGCACTTCCTCGCGTTCCTCGCGCATGGCGCGGGTCTGCTGCCATTCGTTGGCCTGCTGGCTGCCGCGCCGCGCCAGCGTCGGCAGGGTCATCACCGCGCGGCCGATGCGCTCCATCACCGCGAACCAGGACAGGCCGGTGGCCAGGGTGATCGATACCAGCAGCAGCACCAGCACGAACAGGTTGCTGCCCAGCGCGCCGAAGCCGGCGGTCAGCGAACTGCCGACCAGCTTGCCGAGGATGCCGCCGGCGCCGGCCACGTCGCCGCTGAACAGGCGCAGGTGCAGCAGCCCGGTGCCTGCGATCAGGAAGCCGACGATGCCGACCAGGCGCAGCGCCGGGCCCAGGTCGGCCTCGCCGTCGCCATCGCTGTCCATGCCGAACAGCGCGATCCAGGACACCGCGCCGATCACCACCGGCAGCAGGAACGCCACGTAGCCGAACAGCTGCAGCAGCACGTCGGCGATCCAGGCGCCGAACTTGCCGCCCATGTTGTGCACCGGCGCGATGACGCTGCCGGTATGCGACCAGCCCGGATCGGTCGCCGAATAGGTGGCCAGGCTGGCCAGCAGGTACAGCAGCAGCGGCGCGATCGCGATCAGCGCCAGGTCGCGCCACAGCTTCTGCCGGCGCGGATTGGCCGCGGCGGCCTGCTTGCGTGCGGCCGCGTTGGCGCCCTGGGATTTGCCGCGTTCCGGAACCTGCTTCGCCACGCTATGACCAGACCTTAGAAATACACCGTTAGTGTTTGATAATAAACGAATCGGATTGGCATTTCAGCAGTCGGCACCGGATCGGCAGGCGAAGCCTGAAGCGTCCAGGGCCCGCTCCTGCCGCGACGCGGCGGCATGGACAACGCGGCTTGCGCAAGGCGGCACGCTGAGCGCAGGCCGCAGCGTTCTCGCCACGCGGCTTGATTCATCCCAGGCCGGCCGCCACTCTATGCGACTAAGCCGGAAGCCGCGCAATGCCGCGAATCCGCCGCCATTTCCACCTCTTCGCGAGTATACATGAGCTCTTCTGTCGCCAATTCCGCCAAGCATTCCCGCCTGCTGATCCTGGGTTCGGGCCCGGCCGGCTGGACCGCCGCGGTCTACGCCGCGCGCGCCAATCTCAAGCCGGTGGTCATCACCGGCCTGCAGCAGGGCGGCCAGCTGATGACCACCACCGAGGTCGACAACTGGCCCGGCGACGCCCATGGCCTGCAAGGCCCCGACCTGATGTCGCGGATGCAGGCGCATGCCGAACGCTTCGACACCGAGGTGATCTTCGACCACATCCATACCGCCGACCTGTCGCAGCGCCCGTTCAAGCTCAGCGGCGACAGCGCCGAGTACACCTGCGACGCGCTGGTCATCGCCACCGGCGCCACCGCCAAGTACCTGGGCATCCCTTCGGAAGAAGCGTTCAAGGGCCGCGGCGTGTCCGCCTGCGCCACCTGCGACGGTTTCTTCTACAAGGACCAGGACGTGGTCGTGGTCGGCGGCGGCAACACCGCCGTGGAAGAGGCGCTGTACCTGTCCAACATCGCCCGCAAGGTCTACCTGGTGCACCGCCGCGACACCTTGCGCGCCGAGAAGATCATGCAGGACAAGCTGTTCGCCAAGGTCGCGGCGGGCAAGATCGAGACTGTCTGGCACCACGCCATCGACGAAGTGCTGGGCAACGAGGCCGGCGTCACCGGGGTGCGGGTCAAGTCCACCCAGGACGGCAGTACCCGCGAGATCGAAGCGCACGGGTTCTTCGTGGCCATCGGCCATCACCCGAACACGCAGCTGTTCGACGGCCAGCTGGCGATGAACAACGGCTACCTGGAGATCCGCTCCGGCCTCGGCGGCGCGGCCACCGAGACCTCGGTGCCGGGCGTGTTCGCCGCCGGCGACGTCGCCGACCAGCACTACCGCCAGGCGATCACCTCGGCCGGCTTCGGCTGCATGGCCGCGCTGGATGCCGAGCGCTATCTGGACAAGGGTGCCTGAGCGCGCAGCCACACGCCCGCTGATGCCATCCGCAACGCACAAGCGCAGGCTGGCATGAGCGGCGTGCGCTGGCTGCACCGGCTCGACGAGGTCGCCGCCGCCGACTGGGACGCCCTGCACGACGGCCGCAACCCGTTCGTCGCGCACGCGTTCCTGGCCGGCCTTGAACGGCACGGCTGCCTGCGCCCGGACTGGGGCTGGAATCCGCTGCATCTGACCCTGTGGGACGGCGACACGCTGGTCGCCGCCGCGCCGGGCTACCTGAAGACCAACTCGCATGGCGAATTCGTGTTCGACCATGCCTGGGCGCATGCCTATGCGCGCTACGGCCAGGACTACTTCCCGAAATGGCTGTGCGCGGTGCCGTATTCGCCGGTGACCGGGCCGCGCCTGCTGGCGCGCGACAGCGCCGGGCGCCAGGCGCTGCTGGCCGCGATGCAGGCGCTGACCGAGGCCAGCGGCCTGTCCTCGGCGCACGTGAACTTCCACAGCGCGGACGATGACGCCGCATTCGGCGACGACTGGCTGGCGCGCTGCGACGTGCAGTACCAGTGGCACAACGAGGCCGGCTGGGCGGATTTCGATGCCTATCTGGCGGCGATGGACCACAAGCGGCGCAAGAACATCCGCCAGGAGCGGGCCAAGGTGCAACGCGCCGGCATCGGCTTCCGCGTCGTGCACGGCGACGAGGCCAGCGCCGCCGACCTGCAGGCGATGTATGGGTTCTACCTACGCACCTTCGACGACTACGGCAACTCGCCGGCGCTGACGCTGGAGTTCTTCTCGCATCTTGCGCGAGAAATGCCGCGTAACTTTCTGATATTCCTGGCAATGATGGATGAAACGCCCGTGGCCGGGGCGCTATGCCTGCGCGGCGGCGACACCTTGTACGGCCGCTACTGGGGTGGCGACACCCTGCCCGGCCTGCACTTCGAGACCTGCTATTACCAGGGCATCGACTACTGCCTGCGCGAAGGCCTGACCCGCTTCGAACCCGGCGCGCAGGGCGAGCACAAGATCGCACGCGGCTTCCTGCCGCGTCTGGTGCGCAGCCGCCACTGGATCGCCGACCCCGGCTTCCGCGCGCCGCTGGCCGACTGGTGCGCGGAGGAAGCGGCCGCGGTGCGCCAGCATGCGGCGACCCTGCTGCGGCACTCGCCGTTCCGCCAGGACTGAGCCGCCCGCCCGATCGGCTACGCTTCGCCGATGCGCCGTCTCCCTGCCCTGCTTGCCACCGATCCGGCCGCCCCGTTCCCGCCCGCGGCGAGCGCGTTGCGCGAACCGGAAGGGCTACTCGCGATCGGCGGCGACCTGACCGCGACGCGCCTGCTCAATGCCTACGCGCACGGCATCTTCCCCTGGTACTCGGACGGCGATCCGATCATGTGGTGGAGCCCGGACCCGCGCACCGTGTTCCGCAGCGACGCGGTGCGGCTGTCCTCGCGCTTCCGCCGCTCGCTGCGCCACTCGCCGTGGCGGGTGCGCGCCGACACCGCGTTCGCGCAGGTGATCGCCGCCTGCGCGCAGGCGCCGCGCCGCGGCCAGGACGGGACCTGGATCACCGCCGAGATGAGCGCCGCCTATGTCGCCCTGCATCGCGCCGGGCACGCGCACTCGGTGGAAGTGTTCGACGGCGAGGCACTGGTCGGCGGCATCTACGGCGTGGCGTGCGGACGCATGTTCTTCGGCGAAAGCATGTTCAGTGCGCGCAGCGGCGGTTCCAAGGTGGCGCTGGCGGCATTGGCCAGGCGCCTGCATGGCTGGGGCTGGCCGCTGATCGATGCCCAGGTCGAGAACGACCACCTGCTGAGCCTCGGCGCGCAGCGCTGGCCGCGCGCGGCGTTCCTCGACGCGGTCGCCACGCTGGTGGCCAAGCCCGCTCCACCTGGCCCGTGGACGCCGCATTTCGGCGAACTGGCGGCCGCGGAACTGGCCTTGCCCTGAGCGGGGTTAACGCAAACTTTGCATGCGGCGGCCGAGGCGAGTAAAATCCCCGCTCTTAAGGCCTTTGGCCGCACGCGAAATCGCACAGGAATACATGTCGAAAGACGACTCCATCGAATTCGAAGGCACCGTCAGCGAGACGTTGCCCAATACCACCTTCCGGGTCAAGCTGGAAAATGGGCACGAGATCATCGCCCACATCTCCGGACGCATGCGCAAGAACTACATCCGCATCCTGACCGGCGACCGGGTGAAGGTCGAGATGACCCCGTACGACCTGACCAAGGGCCGTATCACCTACCGCATGAAGTGACCGCCTCGCAGCGGTCGTGAAAAAGGCGGCCATCGGCCGCCTTTCGCTCGGTGACATCGCAAGGCGACTGCAAGTGCTGCAGCCGCCTTTTGTCGTGCCTGGCGTTCTAGCTAGCCGTCGTCACTCGACGGTCGCCGGCAGCAGGCGCTCCGGCTCGGCCTGGGCATCCACCACCAGCTCGCCCTCGCGCACGTCGATGGTGACGCGGCCGCCGCCGACCAGCTTGCCGAACAGCAGTTCGTCCGCCAGCGGGCGCTTGACCTTGTCCTGGATCACCCGCGCCATCGGCCGCGCGCCCATCAGCGGGTCGAAGCCGTGCTGGGCCAGCCAGTCGCGCGCGGTCGGCGTGGCCGACAGCGACACATGCTTCTCCTGCAGCAGCATCTCCAGTTCGATGATGAACTTGTCGACCACGCGCAGGATGTGGCTGAACGCCAGCGGCTGGAACTGCACCACCGCGTCCAGGCGGTTGCGGAATTCCGGGGTGAAGCTGCGGCGGATGCTCTCCATCGCGTCGGTGGAATGGTCCTGCTTGGTGAAGCCGATCGAGCGCCGCGAGGCCTGGGTGGCACCGGCATTGGTGGTCATCACCAGGATCACGTTCTTGAAGTTGGCTTCGCGCCCGTTGGTGTCGGTCAGCACGCCGCGGTCCATGACCTGCAACAGGATGTTGAAGATGTCCGGATGCGCCTTCTCCACCTCGTCCAGCAGCAGCACGCAGTGCGGGGTCTTGACGATCTTCTCGGTCAGCAGGCCGCCCTGGTCGAAGCCGACATAGCCAGGGGGCGCACCGATCAGGCGGCTGATCGAATGCGGCTCCATGTACTCGGACATGTCGAAGCGCACCAGCTCGATGCCCAGCTGCAGCGCCAGCTGCTTGGTCACCTCGGTCTTGCCGACGCCGGTGGGGCCGGCGAACAGGAAGTTGCCGATCGGCTTCTCCGGATTGGCCAGGCCCGAGCGCGCCAGCTTGATCGACGAGGCCAGCGTCTCGATCGCCGGATCCTGGCCGAAGATCACCATCTTCAGGTTGCGCTCCAGGTGCTGCAGCACGTCCTTATCGGTGGCGCTGACCTGCTTGGCCGGGATCCGCGCCATCTTGGCGACGATGGTCTCGATCTCCTCAATGTCGATCAGTTCCTTGCGCACCCCTTGCGGCAGCAGCCGCTGGCGCGCGCCGGCCTCGTCCATCACGTCGATCGCCTTGTCCGGCAGCAGGCGGTCGCCGATGTGCTTGACCGACAGGTCCACCGCCGCCTGCAGCGCGTCGTCGGCGTAGGTCACGCCGTGGTGCGCCTCGTACTTGGGCTTCAGGCCCTGCAGGATCTCGAAGGTCTCGCCCACGGTCGGCTCGACGATGTCGATCTTCTGGAAGCGCCGCGCCAGCGCGCGGTCCTTCTCGAAGATGCCGCGGTATTCCTGGAACGTGGTCGAGCCGATGCAACGCAGGTCGCCCGACGCCAGCGCCGGCTTGATCAGGTTGGAGGCGTCCATGGTGCCGCCCGACGCCGAACCGGCGCCGATGATGGTGTGGATCTCGTCGATGAACAGCACCGCGTTGGGCACCTTCTTCAGCGAGGTCAGCACGCCCTTCAGGCGCTTTTCGAAGTCGCCGCGGTACTTGGTGCCGGCGACCAGCGCGCCCAGGTCCAGCGAATAGATGACCGCGTCGGCCAGCACCTCGGGCACGCTGCCCTCGACGATGCGCTTGGCCAGGCCCTCGGCGATCGCGGTCTTGCCGACACCGGCCTCGCCCACGTACAGCGGGTTGTTCTTGCGCCGGCGGCACAACACCTGGATGGTGCGCTCGATCTCGTCGGCACGGCCGACCAGCGGGTCGATGCGGCCGTTGCGCGCCTGTTCGTTCAGGTTGCTGGCGTATTCGGCCAGCGCGTCGCCCTTGGCCTCGCCCTCGCCCGCCTCGCCCTTGGCCTCGCCGTCGGACGGCGCCGG
Source organism: Xanthomonas sp. SI (assembly GCF_014236855.1). Classification (NCBI taxonomy): domain Bacteria; kingdom Pseudomonadati; phylum Pseudomonadota; class Gammaproteobacteria; order Lysobacterales; family Lysobacteraceae; genus Xanthomonas; species Xanthomonas sp. SI. Next base: position 2,889,900 of record NZ_CP051261.1, on the reverse strand, counting down.
GCTTTCGCCCTCTTCGCCGAGCTTGGCGATGCCGTGCGACAGGTAGTTGACGATGTCGAGCCGGGTGATGTCCTGCTGATTCAGGAAATACACGGCATGCGAGTCCTTTTCGCCGAAGATCGCGACCAGCACGTTGGCGCCGGTGACTTCCTTCTTGCCCGAGGACTGCACGTGGTAGACCGCGCGCTGCAGCACCCGCTGGAAGCCCAGCGTGGGTTGCGTGTCGCGGCCGTCGTCTTCGGCCAGGCGCGACACCGAAGCCTCGATGGCTTGCTCCAACTCGCCGCGCAGGCGCTCGGTATCGGCACCGCAGGCTTTCAGCACCGCCTGCGCCGAAGGGTTGTCGAGCAATGCCAACAACAGGTGTTCGACCGTCATGAACTCATGGCGGGCTTCCCGGGCGCGCTTGTAGCACTGGCCGATGGTTTGCTCGAGATCTTTGCTGAACATGGTTCACTCCGACGTCTGTTGCCAACAATATGCGGCTGGAGTTGCGAATTTCCACAACCCTATCGGATCAGTGTGTTCAGACCGCGTTAGTCCGGGCAAACCGGTGACCGACGCTTACCAATATCAGGCTTTTTCCATCGTGCACAACAGGGGATGCTGGTTCATCCGCGAAAACTCGTTCACCTGAGCTACCTTGGATTCAGCCACTTCGCGGGTATACACGCCGCAGACGCCGCGGCCGCGGGTATGCACGTGCAGCATCACCTGCGTGGCCTTCTCCAGGTCCAGCGAGAAAAACTGCTGCAACACGGTCACCACGAAGTCCATCGGGGTGTAGTCGTCGTTCAGCAACAGCACTTGGTACATCGGCGGGCGGGCGACTTCGGGCTTGCCGGTCTCCACCATTACGCCGTGGTCGTGGTCTGAAGAATTCTTGCGAGGCATGTGCCGATTATATACGGCCGCTGTCGGCCCGGATTGGACGATCGCCGATCCTGCCCGCACAATTCCCCTCCTTTGATGGCGCAACGCATGCATTCGACGAATTTCCGCACGGCCGCCCTGCTCGCCGCGCTCCTGGTGGCCTCGCTGCCAGCCGCCGCCGCGCCGGACCAGGCGCTTGGCAAGCGCCTGAAGGCGATGGGCTACGACGTCCAGGCCGATGCCGACGGCGACTACCAGTTGCTGTTCGGGCTTCGCGAACAGGGCCGCGAGCGCCAGCAGCTGATCTACGTGCGCTCGCCGGTGGAAAGCTTCGGCAGCTACCGGATCCGCGAGATCTGGTCGCCGGCCTACCAGGCCAAGGGCGACACCCTGCCCGCCGCGGTCGCCAACCGCCTGCTGGAAGACGCGCAGGCCGACATCCTCGGCGGCTGGGTGCGCCAGGGCGGCACCGCGGTGTTCGTGGTCAAGGTGGCCGCCGATGCCGACGACACCGCCTTGCGCGAGGCGCTGGAAGCGGCGGCGCGCGGCGCCGATGCGATGGATGCCGAACTCAACGCCGGCAAGGACGCGTTCTGATGGCGCTGGCTCCCGGCCCCTGGCAGCCCGATGTGACCGTGGCCACGGTGGTGGTCCGCGACGGCCGTCTGCTGCAGGTGGAGGAATCCATCGCCGGCGCGCTGGTGCTTAACCAGCCGGCCGGGCACCTGGAGCCGGACGAGAGCCTGCTGCAGGCGGCGCTGCGCGAGACGCTGGAGGAAACCGGCTGGCAGGTGCGGCTGACCGCGTTCATCGGCGCCTATCAATGGAAGGCCGACAACGGCCGCCACTACCTGCGCTTCGCCTTCGCCGCCGAGCCGGTCGCGCACGACCCGCAGCGGCCGCTGGACGACGGCATCGTGCGCGCCCTGTGGATGACCCCGGCCGAGCTGGAGGCTGCCGCGCCGCGCTGGCGCAGCCCGCTGGTGTGGCAGGTGGCCGCCGATTTCCTCGCCGGCAAGCGCTATCCGCTGGACCTGGTGCAGCAACTGGCATGAACGGCGCGCGGATCATGGTCGGCGTCTCCGGCGGGGTCGATTCGTCGGTGGCGGCCTGGCAGCTGGTGCAGCAAGGCGCCGACGTGGCCGGCCTGTTCATGCAGAACTGGGCCGACGACGGCAGCGGGGATTGCCGCGCCGAGGACGACCGCCGCGACGCGGTGGCGGTGTGCGGCCTGCTCGGCATGCCGTTCCACTTCCGCGATTTCTCCCAGGAATACTGGCAAGGCGTGTTCGCGCACTTCCTGGCCGAATACGCCGCCGGGCGCACGCCCAACCCGGACGTGCTGTGCAACCGCGAGGTCAAGTTCAAGCATTTCCTGGACGCGGCGCGCGAACTCGGCGCCGAACGCATCGCCACCGGCCACTACGCCCGGGTGGTCTTCGCCGACGGTCGCTGGCGGCTGCTGCGCGGGGTGGACCGCAACAAGGATCAGAGCTATTTCCTGCATCAGCTCGGCCAGGCGCAGTTGGCCGCGACCCTGTTCCCGGTCGGCGAGCTGCCCAAGGAACAGGTACGGCGCATCGCCCGCGAGGCCGGCCTGCCGACCCACGCGAAGAAGGACTCCACCGGCATCTGCTTCATCGGCGAGCGCGACTTCCGCGAATTCCTCGGCCGCTATCTGCCGGCCCGGCGCGGCGAAATCCGCGACCCGCAGGAACAGGTCGTGGCCGAGCATCCGGGGGTGTTCTATTTCACCCTGGGCCAGCGCGAGGGCCTGAACATCGGCGGCGTGCGCGGCCGCGCGGCGGCGCCCTGGTACGTGGTCGGCAAGGACGTGGCGGGCAACGTGCTGTACGTGGACCAGGACCGCGACAGCCCGCATCTGATGTCCACGCAGCTGCAGTCCGAAGCCGCGCACTGGATCGCCGGGTCGGCGCCGGCGCGGCGCTTCGACTGCACCGCGCAGACCCGTTACCGCCAGGCCGATGAGCCGTGCATGGTCGAGGTGGCCGACGACGGCACCCTGGCGGTGCGCTTCGCCCGCCCGCAGCGCGCCGTGACCCCCGGCCAGTCGCTGGTGCTGTACCAGGGCGACGAGTGCCTGGGCGGCGCCGTGATCGCCACCACCGATGCCCCGCTGCAACGCCGTCTGGCGCAGCGCACCGATCTACATGAGGAAACCACCCGATGACCGATTCCATGGACGCGCGCGTGCTGGCGCTGGCCGGCGTCGCCCAGGCCCTGCAGCAGGTGCGGCGCATCGCCGAGACCGGGCAGTCCGAGGCGTCGCTGGTGCGGACCCTGCTGGACAGCGTGTTCCGCACCGACGCCGACACGCCGGAGGCGGTCTATGGCCGGGTCGGCGACGTCGCGCCCGGGCTGCGCCTGCTGCACAACTATTTCCGCAACCAGGGCCAGGACGAGGCGCTGCCGCGGCTGGCGCTGGCGGTGCTGCAGCTGGAACGGCGCTTCGTGCGCGACACCGAGACCAGCGCCAAGGTCACCGCCGGCATCGCCCGGATCGCGCCGATGCTGGGCGAACACGCCGACAGTGCGCATCCGGAGATAATCGGCGCGCTCGGCCAGCTGTATGCGGACACCATCAGCCACCTGCGCCCGCGGGTGATGGTGCAGGGCAATCCGCATTACCTGGGCCAGGCCGGGGTAGTGGCGGAGATCCGCGCGCTGTTGCTGGCCGCGGTGCGCTCGGCGGTGCTGTGGCGGCAGATGGGCGGCAGCCTGTGGGATTTCCTGCTGGCCAAGCGGCGCATGATCGACGCGGTGGACCGCGCGCTGGGCTGAGCGTTGGCTGGCGGGGCGCTGGCGCTGCCGGCAGGGGCTCGATGCAGCGCACGTTTTTTTACCGCGCCGACGCGATCCGCTCCATCTGGCGGCTAAAGACCGAGGGGGTACGGCCGATACAGCAATTGTGAATCTGCCGAGAACGTCCATGTACTCACGCCTCCTAATCCGTCTGGCCGCCCCGCTCGCCCTGACGCTGCTGTTCCCCATCGCCGCCGGTTTCGATTGGCCGGCCCCGGTCCGTTGGGCCATCCTCACCACGATGACGTTGAGTTGGCTGGGCTTCGCCGCCTGGACAGCCTACAGCCAGAGCCGGCGCTCGCCGGAGCAGTCCAAGATCATGCGCGAGCAGGATCAGCTGCTGTCGGAGTTGCGCAACTTCGTCGGCAACGAGATCGAGGGCTCGCGCAGCGAAATCGAACGGGCCCGCGAACTGATCCGTCAGGCGGTCAGCGGCCTGGGCGGCAGCTTCGAGGCGATGAACCGCAAGTCGCGGCAGCAGAGCGTGGCGCTTGCGCGGATCGTGGACCGCGCCGGCGACGACGGCGGTGCCGGGGTCGACGTGGCCCGCTTCGCCCAGCATGCCAGCCACCGCATGGAGCAATTGGTCGAGGCGCTGGAACAGGTCAGCGGCCAGAGCAGCGCCACGGTGCATTACATCGACGACATGTCGCAGCACCTGGACGGCATCTTCGCCCTGCTGGAGGACGTCAAGTCGATCGCCGACCAGACCAATCTGCTGGCGCTGAACGCGGCGATCGAAGCGGCGCGTGCCGGCGAGGCGGGCCGCGGCTTCGCGGTGGTCGCCGACGAGGTGCGCAACCTGTCCGAGCGCTCGACCACCTTCAACGAGCAGATCCGCAAGCTGGCGCACAGCTCCAAGGACGCCATCGCCAAGGTCCGCGAGACGGTTTCGCACATGGCCTCGCGCGACATGGACCGTTCCCGCGAGGCGCGCGCCGAAGCCGCGTCGATGCTGGACAACGTGGCGGCGATCAACAATTCGCTGGGCGAAGGCATGCGCGAGATTTCCGAGTGCGGCCGCGCCATCGACAGCAGCGTCGCCGAAGCGGTGCGTTCCCTGCAGTTCGAGGACATCGCGACCCAGGCCCTGGGTGGCGTGCATACCCACCTGGACCGCCTGACCGCGATCAACCGCGAGGCTGTGGGCCTGCAGGAACTGCTGCATCGCAACGGTGGCGTGTTCGACAACGAACTGGTCGAGGCCCTGCAGCGGGTCGGCACCCGCCTGCGCGAGATGCGCGTGGAGTGGGAGCGTCCGCCGCACAAGGCGGTGGCGCAGCAGAGCATGGGCGCCGGCACCGTCGAGTTGTTCTGACCGATACCGCGTGCACCCCGTCCTACGATGAAACGACCAGTCCCCGGCCCTGTCCGGGGCTTGTCGTGTCTGCCCTCCTCCGACCGTTCGAGCCGATGCCTTTCCAGTCCCAGTCCCGAGTCGAGGCTATGTCCTGCGACGACCTGAGCGCCGAGCACGGCGTCCTGCCCGCTCACGCGCACCCGGCACCGGGTGCGGCCGCCAACGTCACGCCCGTCGTGGCGCGGCGGCAGCCGGGCAGCGCGCTGCGGCAGATGGAAATGCTGGCGCAGGACGAACTGCGGCAGATGCTCGGCGGGCGTGGCCCGACGGCGCAGAGCGATAGCATCGCCGACCTGATCTGGGCCGGACTGGCCTGGGACATGGGCCTGAGCGGCGCCGCCATCGCCGCGGCCGGCACGCCGCAACCGCTGCCGGGCTATGCGGCGCTCGCCGACAACGACTGAAGCGATCTGCGCGGGCTCTGTCCGAGCGCCGCAAAGCCCTGTAGGAGCGGCTTCAGCCGCGACAGAATCTATCGGTAACACCTGTCGCGGCTGAAGCCGCTCCTACATGGGCGCTGTCGCCTTGCGCATCGACGAAGTCAGCTGGGATTCTCCAGCGAGAACAGGTCCGCCTGCTTGTCGTAGGCGAAGTACTCGGCGTAGCGCGCCCAACTGATCACCGCCTGCACGGTTTCGGCCGCATAGTCCTCGGACATGTGGTCTTCCAGTTCGTCGCGGAAACGCCGCGCCGGCGCATGGTGGGTCGGGCGTTCGTCGAGCACGCGGCGGATGTGCGCGGCCAGCGGCACGTAGGTGGCCAGGTGCTGGGCGAACATCTGCTTGCGCGCGTCGGTGCCGAGTTCGGCGAAGCGCTGCCCGGCCGGGGTCAGCTGCAGGTCGCCCTGCTCGAACACAGCGAAGCGCAGCAACTGCAGGGTTTCGGCGATCGGGAACAGTTCGTCCACCTCCAGCTGCAGGCTGGCGGCCAGCGGCGGCAGGTCGGCGCGGCCGTGGTACGGCTCGGCCGCCACCGCCTCGACCAGGCCAGCCAGAAGGTTGCTCGACACCCGCGGCAGCACCATGGCGATGCCGCTGCCGGGGAATACGCCTTCGCGCGCCTGCGGCCGCTGCGGGCTGGCGGTCATGCGTGCGTAGATGTCGTCGACCAGGGCGCGGAACGCTGGCGCCAGGCGGTTGCGCGGCTGCGGCAGGGTGACCTGGATCTCGCCGATCACCCGGCCCGGATTGGCCCCGAAGATCACGATGCGGTCGCACATCAGCACCGCTTCCTCGATGTTGTGGGTGACCATCAGGATCGACTCGATCGGCATGCGCCCTTCTGACCACAGGTCGAGCAGGTCGGTGCGCAGGGTCTCGGCGGTCAGCACGTCCAGCGCCGAGAACGGCTCGTCCATCAGCAGCAGCTTCGGCCGCACCACCAGCGCACGGGCCAGGCCCACGCGCTGGCGCATGCCGCCGGACAATTCCTTCGGATAGGCACCCTCGTAGCCGTCCAGGCCGATCAGGTCGATCGCCGCCAATGCACGCCGGCGGCGTTCGTCGGCCGCCACGCCGCGCGCCTCCAGGCCGACCTCCACGTTCTGCAGCACGGTCAGCCACGGGAACAGCGCGAAGCTCTGGAACACCATCGCGATATCGTCGATCGCCTGGGTCGGGGTGGCGTCGCGGAACACGATGCTGCCGGCGCTGGGCTGCAGCAGCCCGGCGATGGCGCGCAACAGCGTGGACTTGCCGGAGCCGGAGCGTCCGAGCAGGCCGACGATCTGCCCCGAATGCAGGGTCAGGTCGACATCGTCCAGCACCACCAGCGGCGTCGCCCCGCCCTTGTCGTAGCTCTTGCGCACGCCGTGGACGCGGACCAGCGGGGCGCGCTCGGGCGCGCTTGCGGAAAAGGTCATGGTCGGAATCTCCAAGGAGGGTCAGTCGAAGCGCAGGCGGCGTTCGGCGAAGGCATACAAGCGCCGCCACACCGCGCGGTTGAAGACGGTCACGAACAGCGACATCACCGCCACCCCGAGCAACACCCGCGCGCCATCGCCGGCGGCGGTGGCGCGGGCGATGTAGGAGCCGAGCCCGTAGGCCTGCACCTGGGTATCGCCCCAGCTGGCGAGTTCGGCGACGATGCTGGCGTTCCAGGAACCGCCGGAAGCGGTCAGCGCACCGGTGATGTAGTACGGGAAGATGCCCGGCAGGATCACCCGCCGCCACCAGGTCCACGAGCGCAACTGGTAGACCGTGGCCGCCTCGCGCAGGTCGGTGGGAAACGCGCTGGCGCCGGCGATCACGTTGAACAGGATGTACCACTGCGTGCCCAGGATCATCAGCGGCGACAGCCAGATGTTCGGATTGGCGCCGGTGGCCACGATCGCCAGCACCGCGAACGGGAACAGCACGTTGGCCGGAAACGCGGCCAGGAACTGCGCCAGCGGCTGCACCCGCTGCGCGACCTTCGGGCGCAGTCCGATCCACACCCCGATCGGCACCCACACCACGCTGGCCAGCGCGATCAGCACCACCACCCGCAGCAGCGTGGCCAGGCCGCCGCCGAACGCTTCGGCCAGGTCGTGCAGGCCAAGGTGCTGGCGGCCGTAATCGAACGCGAACCAGGCCGCAGCCAGACCGGCGATGGCCAGCGCCGCGCTCCATAGCCGGTCGCCCCAGACGTTGCCGCTGGCGTCGTGCACGGAAGCGGCCGCCGGACGCGGGCGTCGCGGCGCCCAGCGCAGCAGCAAGGTGCGCTGCCAGACCCAGGCCAGCGGCGCGACCAGGCGCTTGGCCAGGCGCGTGCGCCGCAACAGGTCGTACAGCCACGATTGCGGCTTGTCCTGCGAGGCGGTGAGTTCGGCGCGGAACTTGTCCGACCAGGCGACGATGGGACGGAACAGCAACTGGTCGTACAGCACGATCAGCACACCCATCGCCAGCACCGCCCAGCCGACCGCGGCGAAGTTGCGCTGCGCGATCGCCAAGGCGAGATAGGAGCCGATGCCGGGCAGTTCCAGGGTGTGGTCGCCGACCGTGATCGCCTCGGAGGCGACCACGAAGAACCAGCCGCCGGACATCGACATCATCATGTTCCAGATCAGTGCCGGCGTCGCATACGGCGCTTCCAGCCGCCAGAAGCGCTGCCACGAGGACAGGCCGAAACCGCGCGTGACCTCGTCCAGGTCGCGCGGCACGTTGCGCAGCGACTGGTAGAACGAGTAGGCCATGTTCCAGGCCTGGCTGGTGAAGATGGCGAAGATCGAGGCCAGCTCCGCGCCGATCTGGCGGCCAGGAAACAGGCCCAGGAAGAAGGTCACGGTGAAGGTCAGAAAGCCCAGCACCGGCACCGACTGCAGGATGTCCAGCGCCGGCACGATCAGCCGCTCGGCGCGGCGGCTCTTGGCCGCCAGGGTCGCCACGACGAAGGTGAACGCCAACGAGGCGGCCATCGCCGCGAACATGCGCAAGGTGGTGCGCAGGCCATATTCGGGCAGCTGGCGCAGATCCAGCGAGACCGCTTCGGTGCCCGGCGGCGGCAGCGGCGCGCGCATGTCGGCGGCGCCGTGCAACAGCAGCACGCCCAGCGCCAGCAGCAGCGCGAACACCGCCAGATCGTGGAAATTGGGCAGCACGCCGGGGCGTGCGGCGACAGTGCCGGGCGCGTTGCGGTCGCGGGGGAATAGCACCATGGGAAGGTTCCGGCAGGACGGCGGCGCCAGCTGCGGCGCACGGGTTGGGAGGAGTGAGGGAAACAGGCGCAGGACGACCGCTCAGTGTGGCGGGCGAATATGCAAGCCAGGCGTCAGCCGCTGCTTTGCCGCGTTCGTGGTGCGCCGAGAGGCCATCGGCCCGATGCCGGTCGCGGCGTTGATCGCAGTGGGCGCGCCGGCGTCGGCCAGGGCCGCGGCGCGTTCGCGACGGCACGCGCCCAGCCAGCTCGGTTTGCCTTCGACACGACCGGTAGGCGTGCAGTGAGGATCGAGCAGCGGCTGCTGCATGCGCCGCCGCGAACCATGGATCGGTTCCGGCACGCACAGGCGGAACCGGCAGCGACTACACGGCGCATGGCGACAACGACGACAGATGCATGAGCGGCTCCGGAATGCGGAAACGCCAGGGGCCACGCTCGGGGTCCTCGCGGATCGGGCTTGCGTACTGCGGGAGTGTCTTGCCAGCGCCGGTGCGGCGGTGGCGAACGATCCCGTCCTGAGCGGACGGGACCCATCTGGGACGAACCCAGACCTTGGCGGTCCTGTCAGCTCGACAGCTGCAGCGTCGGTCTAGGATGACTGTCCAAGGAAGTGGCCTCTGGCCGGGAACGATGGGCGCGAAGTATAGCCAGCAACCGCGGCGCCGCAACGGCGTGTGGCGAATAGCGGCAACGCGCGTTCACTGACCAGCAAGCACCAGCCGTGGCAGCGTCGCCGGCGTCTCGGCCTGGCGCGCGCGCAGCCAGGCTGCCAGCTCGCGCGGCGGCAGCGGCCGCGAGTGCAGATAGCCCTGGATCTCGTCGCAGCCCTGCTCGCGCAGCAGCGCCTCTTCCTGCGCCGTCTCCACGCCCTCGGCCACCACCTGCATGCCCAGCGCATGGCCGAGCTGCACGATCGCCTGGGTGACCTTGGCGGTACCGGTGTCGATGAGCATGTCCTGCACGAAACTGCGGTCGATCTTCAGCCGCTGCACCGGGAAGCGGTTGAGGTAATGCAGGTTGGAGAAGCCGGTGCCGAAGTCGTCCACCGCCAGCAGCACGCCTTCCTGCTCGAACAGTTCGAAGCAGCGGCGCAGCGATTCGGTGTCGCGGATCAGCGCCGATTCGGTCAGTTCCAGTTCCAGCCGCTTGGGCGACCAGCCGTTGCGCTGGCACAGTTCGATCACCCGTTCGGCGAAGCCGCGGTCGCGCAGCTGCATCGCCGAGACGTTGACCGACACGCGGTCGAAACTCAGCCCCGCCGCATCCCAGGCCGCGGCCTGGCGGCAGGCCTCGTTGATCACCCAGTCGCCCAGGCGCACGATCTCGCCGCATTCCTCGGCGATGGGAATGAACTCGGCCGGGTTGCAATGGCCGTGGCCGGGGCGGTGCCAGCGCAACAGCGCCTCGACCGCCGGCGCGCGTTCGCCGGCCGCGTGCACCAACGGCTGGTACACCAGCGAGAACTCCTCGCGGTCCAGCGCGCCATGCAGCGCATGCTCGATCTCCAGGCGCCGCTGCGCGCGCAGCAGCACGTCCTGGCTGTAGTAGTGGCAGGTGTTGCGGCCGGATTCCTTGGCCGCGTACATCGCCGCATCGGCGGCGCGCAGCAGGCTGTCGAAGTCCTGGCGCCCGTCTTCCATCAAGGCGATGCCGATGCTGGCGCCGATCTTGATCACGTTCTCGCCGTTGTGCAGCGGCTCGGCCAGCGCCGCGATCAGCTTGCGCGCGACATGGCCGGCGTCGCCCGGCTCGGCCAGGTCGCGCAGCACCACCAGGAACTCGTCGCCGCTGAAGCGCCCGAACAGGTCGCTGGTGCGCAGTTGCTGGTGCATGCGCGTGGCCGCCAGTTTCAGCAGCGCATCGCCGGTGGCATGGCCGAAGGAATCGTTGATGCTCTTGAACCCGTCCAGGTCGACGAACAGCATCGCCAGGGTGCTGCCGCGCTCCACCGCGTCGTGCATCGCCGCTTCCGCCTGCTCGCGCAGCAGTTGCCGGTTCGGCAGCCCGGTCAGCAGGTCGTAGTGGGCCAGCAGTTCGATCCGCTCGCTGGCCTCGCGTTCGCGGCTGATGTCGCGGAACAGCACCACGAAGCGCGGCGGCAGGCCGTCGCGGTCGTCCAGTTCGATCAGCACCTGCACCCATACCCGGTGCCCGGAGGGCCGATGGAAGCACAGGTCCAGTTGCTCGGGCAGGCCGCCGTGGGCGATCCGCGCCAGCGCCGTTTCGAACGCGTCGCGCGAATCCAGGGTGTACAGCGCCAGCGCCTGGTCCAGGTCGATGTTTTCCTTGCGCAGGCCGTGGATGCGGTAGCACTCCTCGGTCCATTGCATGCGCCGGGTGCCGACCTCGATCTCGCAGCCGCCGATCTTGCCCAGCGCGGAGACGCGGTTGAGCAGTTCGGTGCGCCAGCGGATCAGCGCGTCGGTCTGGCGCTGCTCGGTGATGTTCTGCACCTGGCCGAGCACGCGCTGCACGCGGCCGTCCGCTTCCAGCTGCGGCTGCGCCCACACCCGCAGGTGCAGCGGCGCCTCGCTGCCGCGCACCAGCTCGACCTCGAAATTGGCCTGCTTGCCGTCGCGCTGCATGCGCCGCCAGGTGGAGATCACCTGCGCCGCCGACTCGCGGCTGAGCAGGCGTAGCCAGCCGCGGCTGCTCGGCACCTGCTCCTCGGTCAGGCCGGTAACGCGCAGGAACTCGCGCGACCACCAGATCCGGTTCTGCAGCGGATCCCACGACCAACTGCCCATGCGGGTCATGCGCTGCGCCTCGCGCAGCAGGGTCTGCTGGTCGCGCAGGCGCTGCTCGAGCAGCTTCTGTTCGTGGATGTCGGTATGCGTGCCGACCATGCGCAATGGGCTGCCATCGGCGGTGCGGGCGACGATGCGGCCGCGGTCCAGGATCCAGCGCCACTGGCCGTCCTGCTGGCGCAGCCTGAATTCGCACACGTAGGTCGCGCTGCGGCCTTCGAAATGGGCGCGGATCGCCTCGCGCAGGCGCGTCTGGTCGTCGTTGTGCACCAACGGCAGCAGCGTGTTGAGTCCGTAGTCCGGCGCGTCGCCCTCGTAGCCGAGCATCTGCTTCCAGCGCTCGGAACGGAAGATCCGGTCGCTGGGGATGTCCCAGTCCCACAGGCCGTGTTCGGCGCTGTCCAGGGCGATTTCCCAGCGCGTGGCGCCGTCGCTGCCGACTGGCTCGGGCACGCTCAGGGTATAGGCCAACAGCGCGCCGGCGTCGTCGCGCACCGCGCGCAGCCACCCGTCCAGGCGCCGCCCGGCGGTGCCGGGCAGCGCGCAGGCGAGCATGCTCTCGCCGTTGAGCAGGCGCTCGCGCACGTCGCGCATCAGCTCGGCATAGGCCTCCACCGTGCGCGGCAGCTCCAGCGCCTGCGCGGCCCGGTTCGCGGCCAGCGGCCGCCCTTCGGCGTCCAACAGGACCACGGCCGAGGTGAGCGGATGCTGCAGCAAGCTTGCGATGACGCCTTGATCCACGCCGAGGTGCTCCGTTTCTGCCGCGCTGGTGCTGGCGGACGAAGGAGATAACGGCACCCGGCGGCATTAATTGAGCGCCGGGCCGGCCGTGGCGCCGGGCGCGCTGGGCCGCAATGGCCGCTTGCCGGTAAGATGGCGGTGGACGAATACCGCCGCATCGGGCTGTCGGGGCATGCAACCACAACGCGATCTCTCCCCGACCTCCCCGTCCGCGGGCATGCGTCTGGCGCAGCGGCTGGACCGGGGAATCTGGCGGACCGCACTGCTGTACCTGCTGATCGGCCTGATCTGGTCGCTGGGCAGCGACCTGCTGCTGGTCCGGTTCGTGAACGACACGCACACCCTGGCCGTGCTGCAACTGGTCAACGATGCGGTGTTCCTGCTGTTGACCGCCATCGCCCTGTACTGCCTGCTGCGCCCGCTGGTGCGCGGCGCCGTTCAGGTGCATGCGCAGCTGGCGCTGTCCGAGGCCGGCTACCGGCAGATGTTCCAGGCCAATCCCAGCCCGATGCTGGTCTACGATCCGGAAACGCTGCGGGTGGTGGACGTCAATCCGGCGGCGATCGCCTTTTTCGGCTGGCCGCACGACAGCTTCGTCGGCCTGGAACTGGGCCGGCTATGGCCGGCCGACGCCGCCGAGCGCATGAGCGAGGTGATCCAGGCGATCCGCGACGCCCCCTCCAAGGTCTGCGTGGTGGCCGAGCCGCTGCGCCTGCGCGACGGCAGCCAGCGCATGGTCGAAGCGCGCAGCACAGGCCTGGACTACCGCGGCCGCGGCGCGCGACTGGTGGTGATCAGCGACCGCAGCGCCGAGCACGAGGCACAGCAGCGACGCGATCAGGCGCTGCTGCGGCTGGAGGAAGCGCAGGCGATCGCCCGCCTCGGCTCCTGGCAACTGGACCCGGGCAGCGGCCTGGGCCGCTATTCCGACCAGGTCTACCGGATGCTCGGCCGGCGCGCGCCGGAGGCGCCGCGCCAGCATCGCCTGGAGGAATTGCTGATCCCCGCCGACCTGGCGTCGCAGGCGCGCATCCAGCGCATGCTCGAGGATCTGTGCGGCGCCGCGCCGGTGCAACTGGACATGCTGCTGCCGGTGCTGGCCGCCGACGGCCAGGCGCGCATGCTGCACCTGCGCGCCGAATCGGCCAGCGACGACGATGGCGCGGCCTGCGTGCGCGGCACCCTGCAGGACGTGACCGAGCACGAACGCTCGCGGCGCCTGCTGCACGAGCGCGAGGAGCAGTTCCGCGAACTGGTGCGGGTGCTGCCCGACGGGGTGGCGATCCTGCACCAGGAGCACGTGCTGTACGCCAATGCCGCCTGCGCCGGGCAGTTCGGCTACGAGGGCGAGAACCTGCTCGGCGAACCGCTGCAGGGCCTGGTCTATCCCAGCGATCTGCAGCAGGTGCGCGAGCAGATGCGCGATGCCGGCGACAAGGGCGAGCGCGGCGCCGCCGCGCGCATGCGCCGGCGCGACGGTTCGCTGTTCCATGCCGGGCTGTCGTTCGGCAAGGTGCGCTACAGCGGCCGCGACTGCAAGCTGCTGATCGTGCGCGACCTCAGCGAGCCCGAGCGCATGCGCGACGCGCTGGCGCTGAGCAACCGCGAGCTGCAGGCGATGGCGCGGCGGCTGTTCTCGCTGCAGGAGGACGAGCGCCGCGCGATCTCGCGCGACCTGCACGACGACATCGGCCAGGCGATCACCGCGATGAAACTGTCCGCGCACGCCGCGCTGGACGAAGCCGATGCCGAGCGCCGCCGCGAAGACCTCAACGAGATCGTGCAGCTGGCCGACAGCAGCATCACCAAGCTGCGCAACCTGTCCACCCTGCTGCGCCCGCCGCAGCTGGACGCGCTCGGCCTGGAGGCGGCGCTGCGCTGGCAGGCCGGCATGCTGTTCCGCGCCTCGCCGGTGCGCCTGCAGCTGGAGATCGCCACCCTGCCCGCGCGGCCCAGCGGCGAGGTCGAGCAGGCCTGCTTCCGCATCGCCCAGGAAAGCCTGACCAACGTGCTGCGCCACGCCTGCGCCGGCGAAGTGCGCATGGCGCTGAGCGACGAGCAGCACCGCCAGCTGCGCCTGGAGGTGGTCGACGACGGCGACGGCTTCGATCCGGCCGGACCGCGCGGACTGGGCCTGATCGTGATGCGCGAGCGCGCGCAGAGCGCAGGCGGTACCCTGCAGATCGACACTGCGCCCGGTGCCGGCACGCGGGTGACGCTGTGCCTGCCCTATACGACGGCGGCGACGCCGACGCACCCACCTGGACCCTGAAACGATGTGGAATCCCGCTGTCCCCGTGCCGCCAGACGACGAACTTCCGTCGCGCCTGGGCGCAGGCCACCCCGCGCTGACCGGCATGATCGCCGAGTCGCTGGCCGGCGGGCCGGGGGTGATGCTGCTGCACATCGACATCGACCACTTCGCCTCGATCAACGAGAACATGAGCGCGGAAGTGGGCGACCACGCGCTGGCGCTGCTGGCGCATCGGTTGCAGGCGCACCTGCGCGGGCGCGGCCTGTTGTGGCGCCACGGCAGCGACGAACTGGTCATGGCGGTGCCGCGCACCGCCGACGTGCCGCCGCCGGAGGCCTTCGCCGAAGAGATCCGGCAGCAGATCGAGCTGCCGCTGTCGGTGCTGCCGTACACCTTGTTCATGACCGGCAAGATCGGCGTGAGCCTGTGCCCGGAACACTCCACGCGCCTGTCCACGCTGCTCGACTACGCCGAGGACGCGGTCTACCAGGCCGCGCGCGAAGGCGGCAACATGGTGCGCCTGTACGCGGCCGACGGCCCGCCCAGCGCGCACAGCGAGAGCATCATCTCGCGGCAGATCGTCGATGCGATCCCCAACGGCGAGCTGCGCCTGCGCTACCAGCCGATGGTCAGCGCCCGCGACGGACGCGTGGTCGGCATGGAATCGCTGCTGCGCTGGCAGTCGCCGACGCTGGGCATCCTGGTGCCGGAACGGTTCATGCGCACCGCCGAGCGGCTGGGCGTGATCGTGCAGATCGGCACCTGGGTGATGGAAGGCGCGCTGCGCCAGGCGCGGCTATGGCGCGACCAGGGCTTCGACGACTTCACCATCGCGGTCAACGTCTCCACCTTGCAGCTGCTGCGCCCGACCTTCTTCAACGAAGTGATGTCGGCGCTGCAGGCGGCCGGCGTGCCGCCGCAGATGATGGTGCTGGAGATCAACGAAAGCGCGCTGACCAACAACGTCAACTTCGTCCACGAGACCCTGGCCAACCTGTGCCGCGAAGGCATCAGCCTGAGCCTGGACAACTTCGGCACCGGCGATTCCAGCCTCAGCGCGCTGGTGCGCTATCCGGTGGACAAGCTGAAGATCGACCGCAGCTTCATCAAGAGCGCGCCGGCCGGCAACCGCGAGGCGGCGATCGCCCGCGCCATCATCGCCATGGGCCACCAGCTGGGCATGGTGGTGATCGCCAACGGCGTCGAATCGCAGGCGCAGCTGGGCTTCCTGCGCCGCAACGACTGCGACATCTTCCAGGGCTACCTGTTCGGCGAACCGATGTCGGCCGAGGCCGCGGGCATGGCGCTGCGGCGCCGCTACCTGCGCCCGGAATCGTTCACCGAGACCCGCCCGGACCGCACCCTGCTGCTGCTCGACGACGAGGAGAACGTGCTGCGCTCGCTGGTGCGCCTGTTCCGCCGCGACGGCTACCGGATCCTGGCCGCCGGCAACGTGCGCGACGCCTTCGACCTGCTAGCCACCAACGACGTGCAGGTGATCCTGTCCGACCAGCGCATGTCCGACATGAGCGGCACCGAGTTCCTGGGCCGGGTGAAGATGCTCTACCCCGACACCATCCGCCTGGTGCTATCCGGCTACACCGACCTGGCCACCGTCACCGACGCGATCAACCGCGGCGCGATCTACCGCTTCCTGACCAAGCCCTGGAACGACGACGAACTGCGCGAACACATCCGCCAGGCGTTCCGCACGCACGACGAACAGCGGCGGGATGCTGGGCCCTGACGGGCCGGGATTGGGGATTCGGGATTGGGGATTCGCAAAAGCAGCGATTCCGGCTTTTCCTCGACACGCACGGACTGGAACAGCAAGCGCAAAACCGCTCTTGCGAATCCCCAATCCCGAATCCCCAATCCCGGCTCCTACTTAGGCTGCCGAACCGGAATCACGATCCGGAAGCTGGAGCCCTCGCCGACGGTGCTGGTCACGTCGATGCGGCCGTGGTGCTTGTTGATGATGCCGTAGGAGATCGACAGGCCTAGGCCGGTGCCGCTGCCGACCGGCTTGGTGGTGAAGAACGGGTCGAAGATGCGCTGCAGCAGGTCCGCCGGAATGCCGGCGCCGGAGTCCTTGAACTCGATCCAGACTTCCTCGCCGTCCTGGCCGGTGCTGACCACGATGGTGCCGCGCTCGCCGATCGCCTGGCCGGCGTTGAGCAGCAGGTTCATGTACACCTGGTTGAGCTCGGACGGCAGGCATTCGACCAGCGGCAGGTTGCCGTAGTGGCGGTCCAGGGTGACCTTGTACTTGAGCTCGTTCCAGATGATGTTGATCGTGGACTCGAGCCCGGAATGCAGGTCCACCAGCTTCCAAGATTCCTCGCGGCCGGAGTACGAGAAATCCTTGAGGTCGCGCACGATCCGCGTCACCCGCTCGATGCCTTCGCGCGACTCGGCCATCAGCTGCGGCAGGTCGCGGCTGATGAAGTCGATGTCGAAGCGGTTGCGGATGTCGTCGATTTCCGGGATCAGCGCCTTCGGATCCGGCGCGCGCAGGGCGCGCTCGTAGGCTTCGATCAGGGTGAACAGGCTGCGCAGGTATTCCTGCAGGCTGCCCAGGTTGGAATGCACGTAGCCGATCGGGTTGTTGATCTCGTGGGCGACGCCGGCGGCGAGCTGGCCGATCGAGGCCATCTTCTCCGACTGCAGCAGCTTTTCCTGCGCGCCGTTGAGGCGCAGATAGGCCTGGCGCAACTCGGCGTGGCGCTGTTGCAGTTCCTGTTCGTAGTCCTGCTGGCCTTCGATGCCCTGGATCAGCACCAGAAAGTGGCCATCGTCGCCGTCGGCATGGAAATACAGATGCGCCAGCACCACGTGTTCTTCGGTCGGCAGGCTGCCGCTCCAGCGGCCGTTGCTGCGCGCCTGCGACAGCGCATCGCTGGGCAGCCACTGCGCCAGGCGTTCGCCCAGGGCGCAGTCGTCGAAGACTTCGGCATTGCACAGGTGGCCGCGGGCGGCACTGTTGGCCAGCAGCAGACGGCCGTCGGCGCGGAACAGCACCAGACCTTCGTCGATCAGTTCGCTCAGCGCGAGCAGGCTCTTGCGCGAAGGCAACGGCACCGTGTCGGTGTAATCGGGATCGGCAAAATTCACGAAAGGCAACGGGTAACGAGCGGACGCTCAATATACGCCGATGCCATCGCCAGGTGCGAAGATGCCGGCACATGGCCGGCGGTGCCGCGATCGGCGTCTCAGGCGATCGCCAGCGGGCGGCTCATCCGCAATGTGCTGGACTGGCCCTTGGCATCGTAGGACGAGGCGCTCTCGCTGCGTCCCAGGTGCCGCAGCGCCCAGTTGACCTCGCGCCGCCGCCGCGACAACAACGCGCCGTTGGCGCGGTTGGCGTCGGCCAACTGGCGCAGCAACGACTCGGCCTCGGCACCGGCCGGCACGTTGGCTTCCAGCGCCCGCAGCGCGGCCAGCTTGTCGCTGGTCGCCTGCATCAGGCCTTCCACGTTGTGATCCAACAACGCCTGCCGTTCGCCGGCGAGCGCGTCGCTGAGCTGCTGCAAGGGGTTGGTCACGGTCGTGTTCATGCGCTGAGCTGCTGATCCATCTCCAGCATGCGGCTGGCGATCGCGTCGGGGTTGATCTTGTAGCTGCCGCTCTGCAGCGCGCTGCGCACCGACTCGACGCGGTTGCTGTCCACTGCCGGCGCCGCCGCCAGCTCGCGCTGCAGGCTTTGCAGCCCGGACGCTTCGCCGGTCAGGCGCAGGCTATCGGTTGCGGCCGTGGCGCCCACCGCACTCGTCTTGCCGTCCTCGGACGCGCCGGAGGCGGCCTTGGTGTTGACGGTCGAAGTACGAAGGGTGGCCTGGGTCGGCGAATTCCCTTCAATTTTCTGGCTCATGACGACATCCTGCTACGGGTTCGGTGTAGGTAACGGCCCTACACCGACGAACTTTAGGCCAGATCTCAACGCGTCACAAAAACGTCGCCATTTTGTGACACGGTTCCCTGAACGACGCGGCGAGACGACAGGTTTTCGACGGTCACCCGCTCGTTCTCGCCGCCGTCGCTGAGCGCGCGGCCCGCCATCCGCACTTCCAGCGCGCCGTTGCGCGCCACCAGCGCCACATTGTCGCCGCGCCGCACCAGCCGCTGCGCGACCAGATCGCTGGCCGACAGCAAAGTGCCTGCCGGCAGGGTCCGCCGCACCACCCTGCCGATCGCCGCGGCCGGATCGGTCATTGCCGCACCGACGATCCGCGCCGCGTCGCGCTTCTCGACGACCATATCGGCGGCACCGACGGTTTCTCCAGCGGCCAGGCCGCGGCCCAGCACCAGCACGTTCTGCAGGCGCCGCACCTTGACCGGCACGAACAGGCGCCAGCCGGCCTCGCGCGGGCAACTCACTTCCACCGTCGTGGTTCCGGTCGGCTGCGCCTGCAACGACACCGGACACAGCGGCACACGCACCGACGGGTCCAGGGTCGCCTCGGCTTCGGCATCGGGGCCAAGGGTGGACAGCGCCGCGGCGCGGATCGACTCCACCGGTTGGAATTCCGCGGCCCAGGCCGGCATCGCCGCCAGCAGGACCACTAACAGGATCAGGCGCATGGCCATCTCTCTAATGAAGGTGTCGCCAGTCCCATGCAAAGCCCGTGCCGCAATTCGCACCCCGCGCGCCGACAGCCCGGCCTCAAGTTCCGCCGCGAAGGCGCCGATATGAACCCCATGTCTCATGACCTGCTCAACCGAATCGACCAGCGCACCCGCTTGGCGGGCCACAATCGGCTTGCCCTGCTGCTGTTCCGGCTGGGCGGCCGTCAGCTTTTTGGCGTGAACGTCTTCAAGGTGCAGGAAGTGCTGCGCCGGCCGGAGCTATTCCAGGTGCCAGGGCTGCCACTGCAATTCTCCGGGGTCGCCGATGTGCGCGGCCGTTCGGTGCCGGTGCTCGACCTGGGCCTGGCGATCGGCCATCCGGAACGCGAGACGCAGGCCGACAAGGCGCCCGGCTACCTGGTGGTCACCGAGTTCAACCGCTCGGTGCAGGGCTTCCTGGTCAGCGGCGTGGAGCGCATCGTCAACATCGCGGTGGAGGACATCCATCCGCCGCCGGAACTGGGTGCCGAATCCAGCTACCTGACCGCGGTGACCCGCTTCCAGGGCGAACTGATCCAGGTCATCGACGTGGAAAGCGTGCTGGCCGACATCGCCCAGAACCGCACCGAGGCGCTGATCGACCCGGCACTGGCGCTCACCGGCTCGCAGCTGCAGGTGCTGGTGGTGGACGACTCGCGTGTGGCGCGGCAACAGATCCGCAGCGTGCTCGACCAGCTCGGGGTCGGCGCCACCCTGCTGTCCGACGGCCGCCAGGCCCTGGACCATCTCTTGCAGATCCATGCGGGCGGCGAGAATCCGGCCGAGCGCTACGCCATGGTGATCTCCGACATCGAGATGCCGGCGATGGACGGCTATACGCTGACGACGGAAATCCGGCGCCACCCCGGCCTGGCCGGCCTGTACGTGCTGCTGCACACCTCGCTGTCGGGGGTGTTCAACAACGCCATGGTCGAGCGTGTCGGCGCCAACGCCTTCGTCGCCAAGTACAGCCCGCACGAACTGGCCGACTACGTGCTGGCGCGGCTGCGGGTGGTCGCCGAGGCCCAGGCCGCCTAGCGTTCCGCGGTGCCCGGCGCGACGCCGGGCACCCAGCAGCACGCCTTCCGCCGCAATGGCGAAGGCCGTTCCCCGCGCCGCACGGCGCGCGCATCCCGGTTCTGGCACAGACCTTGCCTGTACTCCTGCAACGAACCGCGGGAGCGCGCCATGCCCAATCTGATTTCATCCTACCTAGGTGTCCACGGCGACGCCCTGCCGCTGCGCGAGCAACGGATGAAGCTGATCGCCAGCAACCTCAGCAATGTCGACACGCCCGGCTACAAGGCGCAGGACCTGGATTTCGACGCGGCGATGCGCGCCGCGCAGGGCCAGCGCGACGGCAGCCAGATGCAGGTCACCGACGGCCGCCACATCGCGGTCGGCGGCACCGGCAACGGGCTCAATCCGTTCCAGGTCACCCGCGAGGCCAACCAGCCCAGCCTCGACGGCAATACCGTCGATGCGGACACCGAACGCGCCGCCTACGGCCGCGCCGCGCTGGAATACCGCGCCTCGCTGAGCTTCGTCGAATCCAAGGTGCGCAGCATGCTCACCGCGATCACAGGCCAATAAGCATGAGCAATCTGCCGATTTTCGACGTCGCCGGCTCCGCGCTGCAAGCGCAGTCGGTGCGCCTGAGCACCATCGCCAGCAACCTGGCCAACGCCGATTCGGTGGCCGGGTCGGCCGAAGCGGCCTACAAGCCGATCGAGCCGATCTTCCAGGCGGTGCGCAACCCGCACGACAGCAGCCTGACCGCGGTCAACGTCAAGGAAATCACCCAGAGCAAGGATCCGCCGATCAAGCGCTACGAGCCCGGCCATCCGCTCGCCGACGCCGACGGCTACATCTACTCGCCGGACGTGGACCCGGTATCGCAGATGGTCAACCTGATCTCCGCCTCGCGCAATTACCAGGCAGGCGTGGAAGTCCTCAACACCGCCAAGGAACTGGCGTTGGCCACCTTGTCCATGGGCCGCTGAGCCCCCTCTCCCGCCGCCTAACGGCCTAGGACGTACCGATGAGCACCGTTTCCAGCGATATCTATTCCAGCCTCGGATTGACCGGTTCCAGCACCAGCAAGACCACCGACAACAAGTCGTCGTCGCTGAACCAGGCCGACTTCCTGAAGCTGATGACCGAGCAATTGCAGCACCAGGACCCGCTCAAGCCGATGGACAACAGCCAGATGGTCTCGCAGATGGCGCAGCTGTCCACCGTGCAGGGCATCGGCGACCTCAACAAGACCGTGACCGCGCTGTCCAGTTCGATGAGCACCGACCAGATCCTGCGTGGCGCGCAGCTGGTCGGACACAAGGTGCTGGTGCCGTCGGCGACGATGCCGCTGGGCAGCGAAGGCGGCGCCACCGGCGTGATCGCCGCGCCCGGCGCCGGCATCGTCAACCTCACCGTCACCGACGCCAACGGCAACGCGGTCAAGCAGATCAGCGTCAGCGCCAGCAAGGCCGGCGAAGTCAATTTCAGTTGGGATGGCACCAACACCGCCGGCGAGCGCATGCCGGCCGGCGCCTACGGCGTCACCGCCACGCATACCGACAGCAAGGGCACCAACACCGCGCTGTCCACCTACGTCCAGGCCCCGGTCGAGAGCGCCACCATCGGCTCGGACGGCATCTACCTCGACCTGACCGGGCTGGGCACCGCCCCGCTCGCCAACGTGCTCCGCGTCAGCTGAGCCGGCCAATCCACAGGAGTCCACCATGGGTTTCAATACTTCGCTGTCCGGTATCAAAGCGGCCAACTCCGACCTCAACGTCACCGCCAACAACATCGCCAACGTCAACACCACCGGCTTCAAGGAATCGCGCGCCGAGTTCGCCGACCTGTTCTCCGCCACCGGCTACGGCCTGGCGCGCAACGCGATCGGCGCCGGCGTGCGGGTCAGCAACGTCGCCCAGCAGTTCTCGCAGGGCAACGTCGACCCGACCGGGCGCAACCTGGACCTGGCGATCTCCGGCGACGGCTTCTTCACCCTGACCAACAACGGCGCCAAGGTGTATTCGCGCGCCGGCAACTTCCAGACCGACGACAACGGCTACGTGGTCAACCCGCAGGGCGCCAAGCTGCAGGTGTTCCCGCCGGCGGCCAACGGCAACGGCTTCGCGGTCGGCACCCTGACCGACCTGCAGTTGCTGACCACCGACAGCTCGCCCAAGCAGAGCGAGACGGTGAACCTGATGTTCACCCTGCCCGGCAATGCCAGCGCGCCGACCGTGACCACCTTCTCGCCGAGCGACGCCAACAGCTACAACCACTCCACCGGCGGCATCACCGTCTACGACTCGCTGGGCGTCAGCCACACCCAGACCTCGTATTTCGTCAAGACCGGCAACGCCAACGAGTGGCAGGTGCACAACTACGTCGACGGTACCGCGGTCGGCACCCCGACCACGATCCAGTTCGACGGCAACGGCAAGCTCACCACGCCCGCCGACGGCAGGATCGCGCTGAGCACGTTCACCCCCAGCACCGGCGCCGGCACCCTCAACCTGACCCTGGACGTGAGCGGCTCGACCCAGTACGGCGAGGCGTTCGCGTTGCGCGACGCGCGCCAGGACGGTTACGCCAGCGGCAAGCTCAACTCGATCAGCATCGATGCCAACGGCGTGGTCTACGCGCGCTACTCCAACAACGCCGACAAGGCGCTGGGCCAGGTGGCGATGACCAACTTCGTCAATCCGCAGGGGCTGAGCTCGCTCGGCGACAACGTGTGGGCGGAAAGCTCGGCCTCGGGCAACGCGCGCACCGGTGCGCCGGGCACCTCGGATTTCGGCGGCGTCCAGTCCGGCGCGCTGGAAGCCTCGACCGTCGACCTGACCGAGCAGCTGGTCAACATGATCGTCGCGCAGCGCAACTTCCAGGCCAACTCGCAGATGATCTCGACCCAGGATCAGGTCACGCAGACCATCATCAATATCCGTTGATGACCGCCGGGAATCGGGAACAGGGAATCGGGAATCGTAAACGCGGTTCCCGGCGCCGAGCTTCCGCTTTCCTCCATTCCCGATTCTCTATTCCCGGTTCCCATCCATGGACAAAGCACTCTACGTCGCCATGACCGGCGCCCGCGCCTCGCTGCAGGCGCAGGGCACGGTCTCGCACAATCTGGCCAACGTCGATACCGCCGGTTTCAAGGCGGCATTGGCCAATACCGAGGCGTTCCGCATCAAGGGCGCCGGCTATCCGTCGCGGATCGATGCGCTGCACATCGACCAGGGCTTCAATCGCGATGTCGGCGCGCAGCAGGTGACCGGCAATGCGCTGGACGTCTCGCTCAGCGCCGACAACTGGCTGGCGGTGCAGGCCAGCGACGGCAAGGAGGCGTACACACGCGGCGGCGAACTGGCAGTGACCCCGAACGGCCAGCTGGTCACCTCCAGCGGCCGCGCGGTGCTCGACGACCAGGGCAATCCGATGGCGATCCCGCCGCACCAGTCGCTGGAGATCGGCGAGGACGGCTCGGTGTCGATCGTGCCGCTGGGCGAAGGCCCGCAGGCGATGGCCGTGGTCGGCAAGATGAAGGTGGTGCAGGCGCCGGCCGAACGCCTGGAACGCCGCCCCGACGGGCTGATGCGCAACATCAGCGACGATCCGACCCAGGCCTTCGCCCTGGCCACCGGCAGCGCGGTCCACACCGGCGCGCTGGAGGGCAGCAACGTCGATGCGGCCGGCGCGCTGGTGCAGATGATCCAGCTGCAGCGCCAGTTCGAGATGCAGGTGAAGGTGATCAAGCACGGCGACGAGAACGCGCAGTCGGCCAACACCATGCTGCGCCTGAACGGCTAAGCCCGCCACGGGCGCCGCGCCGCTGCCGACGAAAAGCCGGCGCATTTGTGGCACGGCACATGCATCAGTCCCCCTGCCCCTCGCGGATCTGGGGGCCACCATCAGAGGAATCGGGTCATGAATCAGGCTTTGTGGGTCGCCAAGACCGGACTGGATGCGCAGCAGACGCGCATGTCGGTCGTGTCCAACAACCTGGCCAACACCAACACCACCGGCTTCAAGCGCGATCGCGCCAGCTTCGAGGACCTGCTGTACCAACAGGTGCGTCAGCCTGGCGGTGCGACTTCGGCGCAGACGCAGTTGCCCTCGGGCCTGCAGCTGGGTACCGGCGTGCGCGTGGTGTCCACCTCGAAGGATTTCGAGCAGGGCAATCCGCAGCAGACCGGCCGCGCGCTGGACGTGATGGTCAACGGCCGCGGCTTCTTCGAAGTGCAGATGCCCGACGGCACCTCGGCCTACACCCGCGACGGCAGCTTCCAGATCAACTCGCAGGGTGAGCTGGTCACCAACAGCGGCTATGCGATCCAGCCCGGCATCCAAGTCCCGGAAGGCGCGCAGTCGCTGACCATCGGCACCGACGGCACGGTCAGCGTGCAGGTCGCCGGCACCGCCGCGGCGCTGGAGATCGGTTCGTTGACGCTGACCGATTTCATCAATCCCTCGGGCCTGCAGGCCAAGGGCGGAAACCTGTATGCGGAAACCGCCGCCTCCGGCCCGGCGCAGAACGGCACGCCCGGCCTCAATGGCCTCGGCACCACCGTGCAGGCCTCGCTGGAAGGCAGCAACGTCAACGTGGTCGAGGAGCTGGTCAGCATGATCGAGACCCAGCGCGCCTACGAAATGAACGCCAAGGCGATCTCCACCACCGATTCGATGCTCGGCTATCTGAACAACAACGTCTGATCCCGACACTTCTTCTGGAAACCGCCATGTCGCGTCCGTTCTCCTTCTCTCTCATCGCTGCGCTGGTCCTGCCCACGCTGCTCGGCGGCTGCGCCGGCCTGGGCATCGCCGCCGGCGACGTGCGCCCGTACGCGCCGATGGCGCCGATCGTGCCGGTGGTGGCGCAGGCCGCGCAGCCGACCGCCGGGGCCATCTATGCCGCCGGCCCGAGCCTGTCGCTGTATTCGGACCGTCGCGCGCGCGACGTCGGCGACCTGCTGACCATCATCCTGGTCGAAAGCACCAACGCCAGCACCACCGCCAATACCAGCATCACCAAGAAGGACGCGGTGACCATGGCCACGCCGACCCTGCTCGGCGCGCCGCTGACGGTCAACGGCGTCAACGTGCTGAACAATTCCACCAGCGGCGACCGCAGCTTCGCCGGCAAGGGCAACACCGCGCAGAGCAACACCATGCAGGGCAGCATCACCGTGACCGTGATGCAGCGCCTGCCCAACGGCAACCTGGTGATCCAGGGGCAGAAGAACCTGCGCCTGAACCAGGGCGACGAACTGGTGCAGGTGCAAGGCATCGTGCGCGCCGCCGACATCGCACCGGACAACACCATTCCTTCCAGCAAGGTCGCCGACGCGCGCATCGCCTACGGCGGCCGCGGCGCCGTCGCCCAATCCAACGCGATGGGCTGGCTGAGCCGCTTCTTCAACTCGCGCATCTCGCCGTACTGAGGCCTGCCATGAACCTTCTGTCCCTGTCCTGCCGCCTGCTCGCCGCGTTCGCGCTGTGCGCCGGCCTGGCCGCCCCGGCCGCCGCCGAACGCATCAAGGACCTGGCCCAGGTCGGCGGCGTGCGCGGCAACGCGCTGGTCGGCTACGGCCTGGTGGTCGGCCTGGACGGCAGCGGCGACCGCACCAGCCAGGCGCCCTTCACCGTGCAGAGCCTGAAGAACATGCTCGGCGAGTTGGGCGTCAACGTGCCGTCGAACGTCAATCCGCAGCTGAAGAACGTGGCCGCGGTGGCGATCCACGCCGAACTGCCGCCGTTCGCCAAGCCCGGCCAGCCGATCGACATCACCGTGTCCTCGATCGGCAACGCGGTGTCGCTGCGCGGCGGTTCGCTGCTGATGGCGCCGCTGAAGGGCGCCGACGGCCAGGTCTACGCGATCGCCCAGGGCAGCCTGATCGTCGGCGGCTTCGGCGCGCAAGGCAAGGACGGCTCGCGGATCTCGGTCAACGTGCCCAGCGTCGGCCGCATTCCCAACGGCGCCACGGTGGAACGTGCGTTGCCGGACGTGTTCGGCAGCAGCGGCGAGATCACCCTGAACCTGCACCAGAACGATTTCACCACGGTGTCGCGGATGGTCGCGGCGCTGGAGAGCACCTTCGGCCCCGGCAGTGCGCACGCCGTCGACGGCGGCACCGTCGCGGTGCGTTCGCCCACCGACCCGAGCGCGCGCATCGGCCTGCTGGCACGGATCGAGAACGTGGAACTGTCGCCGGGCGCGGCGCCGGCCAAGGTGGTGGTCAATGCCCGCACCGGCACCGTGGTGATCGGCGCGCAGGTGCGGGTCAGCCCGGCGGCGATCTCGCACGGCTCGCTGACCGTCACCATCAGCGAAGGCACCCAGGTCAGCCAGCCCAACGCGCTGAGCAACGGCCAGACCGTGGCCTCGCCGAAATCCACCATCACCGCCACCAACGAAGGCAGCCGCATGTTCAAGTTCGAGGGCGGCACCTCGCTGGACCAGATCGTGCGCGCGGTCAACGAAGTCGGCGCCGCGCCGGGCGACCTGATCGCGATCCTGGAAGCACTGAAGCAGGCCGGCGCGCTGAGCGCGGAGCTAGAGGTCATCTGACATGCGCATCTCGGCCTCCCCCATCGAACTGAACGCGACCACCCAGAACGATCCTGCGCGGATCGACAAGGTGTCGCGCCAGTTGGAAGGACAGTTCGCGAACCTGCTGGTCAAGAGCATGCGCGACGCCAGCTTCGGCGATTCCCTGTTCCCGGGCGAGAACCAGACCTTTCGCGACATGTACGACCAGCAGATGGCCAAGGCGCTGACCGAGGGCAAGGGGCTGGGCCTGGCGGCGATGATCGCCAAGCAACTGGGCGGCGGCAAGAGCGCCGACGCGCCGGCCACCAACACGTCCATCGGTGCCGCCTCGATCGGCGCCGCGCAGGCGGCCAAGGCGTATTCGCTGGTATCCGGCCAGGGCGGCGGCAGCGCCGGCAACAGCGCCAGCGCCGGTGCTTCTGCGCTTGCCGATAGCGGCGCGGTCGCCGGCGTCGGCGCCGCTGCCTGGGGTGGCCTGGACGCCGACGCGCCGCAGCACCAGGTCTCACGCGTGCTCGACCTGATCGCCGGCCGCGAGACCAGCGCCATGCACGAAGCGATCGGCAGCAATCCTGCCGACGGCAGCGCCAGCCTGGCCTGGACCGGTGCGGACGACCGCTGGTCGGATCTGGCGACGACGGCGGCCGACGACAGCGTCGGCATCGATGCCAGCGCCAGCGCCGCCGCCAAGGCGGCCGCGGCCAGCCTCGGCGAGCGCACTCCGGAAGGCTTCGTCGCGCAGATCTGGACCCATGCGCAGAAAGCGGCCAAGGAATTGGGCGTGGATGCGCGGGCGCTGGTCGCGCAGGCCGCGCTGGAGACCGGCTGGGGCCGCCGCGGCATTTCCCGCGGCGACGGCGCCAGCTCCAACAACCTGTTCGGGATCAAGGCCACCGGCTGGAGCGGCGAGCGCGTCACCACCGGCACCCACGAATACGTGGGTGGGGTCAAGCAATCGCAGACCGCCGATTTCCGCGCCTACGCCTCGCCGGCCGAAAGTTTCGCCGACTACGTGCGCCTGTTGAAGACCAATCCGCGCTACCAGCAAGCGCTCAATGCCGGCACCAACATCCATGGTTTCGCCCAGGGCCTGCAGCGTGCCGGCTATGCCACCGATCCGTCCTACGCGGCCAAGATCGCCGCGATCGCCGGCGGCCCGACCATCGGCCGCGCCGTCGCCGCGATCGGCAACGCCGCCGCCAGCGGCATCGAACGCGCGTTCGCCAGCACTTCCGATCCGTCCAACAGCGTCCTGCGCTGAGGTAGCCGCCCATGTCCGTCCTGTCCACCGGCACCAGCGCCCTCATCGCCTTCCAGCGCGCCCTGGCGACCGTGAGCCACAACGTCGCCAACATCAACACCGACGGCTACAGCCGGCAGCGGGTCGCATTCGCGACCACCACGCCGACCCAGTACGGCTCGGACTACATCGGCAACGGCACCAAGATCACCGACATCTCCCGCGTCGCCGACCAGTTGGCGACCTCGCGGCTGCTGGACAGCGGCGGAGAACTGTCGCGGCTGAAGCAGCTGTCGAGCCTGTCCGACCGCGTCGACGGGCTGTTCTCCGACAAGGCCACCAACATCTCCGGGCAGTGGTCGAATTTCTTCGACGCCACCACCGGCCTGTCGTCCAACGCCTCGGCCACCGCCACCCGGCAGAACGTGCTGGACAACGCCGTCTCGCTGGTGACCCGCTTCAAGCAGCTCAACGGGCAGATGGATTCGCTCGGCAACGAGGTCAACAACGGCCTGCTCTCTGCCACCACCGAAGCCAACCGCCTGGCCAGCGAGATCGCCAAGATCAACGGCCAGATCGGCGGCGACTCCAGCTCGGCCGCGCCGGACCTGCTCGACCGGCGCGATGCGCTGATCACCCAGCTGGTCGGCTACACCGGCGGCAACGCGATCCAGCAGGACGGCGGCGCGATCAACGTCTACACCTCCGGCGGCCAGGCGATGGTGGTCGGCACCACCGCCTCGACCCTGACCACGGTCACCGATCCCTACCAGCCCGGGCGCCTGCAGGTCGCGCTGAAGGCGCAAGGCACCACCATCACCCTGGGCGACAGCGCGCTGGGCGGGCAGATCGGCGGCCTGCTCGAGTTCCGCAGCAGCGTGCTGGACCCGACCAAGGCCGAACTGGGGCGCATCGCCACCGGCCTGGCAGTCACCTACAACCAGCAGCACAAGGCCGGCGTGGACCTGTACGGCAACCTGGGCAGCGACTTCTTCTCGCTGTCCGCGCCCAGCGTCAATTCCAATGCCGCCAACACCGGCAACGCCAGCTTCAGCGCCAGCGTCGGCGACCTGAGCAAGCTCGACGGGCAGAACCTGCTGCTGAAGTTCGACGGCAGCACCTGGACCGCCAGCCGCGCCGACACCGGCGCCAGCGTGGCCATGACCGGCACCGGCAGCAGCACCGATCCGTTCGTGGTCAACGGGGTGACGCTGCAGGTGTCCGGCAGCGCCGCCGCCGGCGACAAGTTCCTGCTGCAGCCCACCGCCAACGCGGTGACCGGCCTGGCGGTGGCGATCACCGACCCGTCGCGCATCGCCGCGGCCACGCCGGTCACCGGCAGCGCCGACCTGGACAACCTGGGCACCGGCAAGCTCAGCAACGTGCGCGCCACCAACGCGAGCAACGCCAATCTGCTGACGCCCTCCAGCATCGCCTTCATCGACGCCAACCAATACACCATCGACGGCGCCGGTCCGTTCGCCTATACCGCCGGGCAGACCATCAGCGCCAACGGCTGGAGCATGACCCTGGACGGCGCGCCGGTGGCCGGCGACACCTTCGCGGTCAAACCCACCGGCGCCGGCTCCAGCAACAACGGCAACGCGCTGACCCTGTCCAACCTGGACGATGCCAAGGCGTTCAACGGCGGCACCATCACCCTCAATGGCGCGGTGTCCGGACTCACCACCACGATCGGCTCGGCGGCGCGGCAGGCGAGCTACGCGGCCGACGCGCAGGACGTGATCCACACCAGCGCGCAGGACGCGCGCGATTCGGTCTCCGGCGTCAACCTGGACGAGGAAGCCTCGGACATGTTGCGCCTGCAGCAGGCCTACCAGGCCGCCTCGCAGTTGATCTCCACCGCCGACACGATGTTCCAGTCCATCCTGGGTGCGATCCGATGAGCAACCGTATTTCCACCGGCATGATGTTCAGCCAGTCGGTCAACAACATGCTAGGCAAGCAGGCCAAGATCTCGCATCTGGAACAGCAGCTGGCGACCGGCCAGCGCCTGGTCACCGCCGCCGACGACCCGGTCGCCTCCGGCACCGCGGTCAACCTGGACCGCGCTGTAGCGGAGCTGGAGCGTTTCGGCCAGAACGCCAACAACGTGCAGAACCGCCTGGGCCTGCAGGAGAACGCGCTGTCGCAGGCCGGCGACCTGATGGCGCGGGTCAACGAATTGACCGTGCAAGCCAACAGCTCGGCGTTGACCACCGACAACCGCAAGGCGATCGCCTCCGAACTCAAGTCCTTGCACGCCAGCCTGCTCAGCCTGTCCAACAGCACCGACGGCAGCGGCCGCTACCTGTTCGCCGGTGCCGCCGACGACAAGGCGCCGTTCGCGGTGGTCAACGGCAGCGTGGTCTACAGCGGCGACCAGACCCAGCGCAGCGTGGAGGTGGCGGCCGACACCCAGGTCGCCGATGCCCTGCCCGGCAGCGAGATCTTCATGCGCATCCGCACCGGCGACGGCACCGTCGATGCGCATGCGGCCAGCACCAACACCGGCACCGGGCTGCTGCTGGACTACAGCCGCGACTCCGGCGCCGGCGGCTGGAACGGCGGCAGCTACAGCGTCGCCTTCACCGCCACCGACGCCTACGAAGTGCGCGACGGCACCGGCACCGTGGTCACCACCGGCACCTATGCCGCCGGCGAGACGCTCAGCTTCGGCGGCCTGAAGATGCGCCTGGACGGCGCGCCGGCGGTCGGCGACAGCTTCCAGATCGGCGCCTCCACCAACAAGGACGTGTTCTCCACCATCACCGATCTGGTCAACGTGCTGAACTCGGACCCGCTCACCGCCACCGACAAGGCGGCGATGCAGAACACCTTGCAGTCGTCGATGCGCGACATCAGCCAGGCCTCGGCGAAGATGATCGATGCGCGCGCCGCCGGCGGCGCGCAGCTGGCCGCGCTCGACAGCGCCGCCGAACTGCGCGAATCCAACGAAGTGACGCTGAAGACCACCCTGTCCTCGCTGCGCGACCTGGACTACGCCGATGCGATCGGCCAGTACCAGCTGGAACAGGCCGCGCTCAAGTCGGCGCAGACCATCTTCACCCAGATGCAGTCGATGTCGCTGTTCAACATGATCCGCTGAATCCCGACTCCACTCTATAAGCGAAGGCCCGGAGCGCGGCGATGCCTCCGGGCTTTTGCCGTTATACCGAGTTCGTCATCGCTGCCGGGTCTTGGAAACGTCATCAACGGACCGCTAAAGTTTGGCAAAGCGCGGCCGAAACAAGCTCTTCGCCGCGCGTGCCACAGGCTCCCGGTTCGCCGCATCGCGATAATTTCCGCAGCGAATCGCTAAAGGTTGTTGACATCGCGCCGTTATTTATCTCAGCAGCGGCAACGGCCAATTGATGGCCCCCCTGCGGAGGCTCCAGGCACCGATGGGTTGCCGGATAAATCGCTTAGAGGAGATATCAAAATGGCACAGGTAATCAACACCAACGTAATGTCGCTGAACGCTCAGCGTAATCTCAACAGCACCAGCGCGAGCATGGCGACGACGATTCAGCGTCTGTCCTCCGGCCTGCGCATCAACAGCGCCAAGGACGACGCCGCCGGTCTGGCGATCTCCGAGCGCTTCACCACCCAGATCCGCGGCCTGGACGTCGCCTCGCGCAACGCCAACGACGGCATCTCGCTGGCGCAGACCGCTGAAGGCTCGATGGTTGAAATCGGCAACAACCTGCAGCGTATCCGCGAGCTGTCGGTGCAGTCGGCCAACGCCACCAACTCCGCCACCGACCGCGAGGCGCTGAACTCGGAAGTCAAGCAGCTGACCTCGGAAATCGACCGCGTCGCCAACCAGACCAGCTTCAACGGCACCAAGCTGCTGGACGGCTCGTTCTCCGGCGCGCTGTTCCAGGTCGGCGCCGATGCCGGCCAGACCATCGGCATCAACAGCATCGTCGACGCCAACGTCGATTCGCTGGGCAAGGCCGGTTTCGCCGCCACCCAGACCGGCTCGGCTGCCCTGGCTTCCGGCACCGCGACCGCCAGCGGCAGCTTCTCCGGCATGTCGGTCAACGGCGCCAGCATCGCCTCGGTCGCCGTCGCCGTCGGCGACACCGGCAGCGACATCTCCAAGAAGATCGCCGCCGCGATCAACGACAAGCTGGACCAGACCGGCGTCTATGCCTCGGTCGACAGCACCACCGGCGCACTGAAGCTGGAATCGCTGAAGGCCGGCAAGGACTTCTCCTTCACCGCAGGCTCGGCCACCGGCGCCACCGGCGTCACCTTCAGCAGCGCAGGCATCGCCACCTCGGCCACCGCCGTCGCCGGCACCACCAGCACCCTGGAGGACCTGGACATCTCCACCTTCTCCGGTGCGCAGAAGGCCCTGGAAATCGTCGACAAGGCGCTGACCGCGGTCAACTCCTCGCGCGCCGACATGGGTGCGGTGCAGAACCGCTTCACCTCCACCATCGCCAACCTGAGCTCCACCTCGGAGAACCTGTCGGCCTCGCGTAGCCGCATCCGCGACACCGACTACGCCAAGGAAACCGCCGAACTGACCCGCACGCAGATCCTGCAGCAGGCCGGTACCGCGATGCTGGCGCAGGCCAAGTCGGTCCCGCAGAACGTGCTGAGCCTGCTGCAGTAACAGCCCGCTCGACACCGGCAAGACCAAAAGCCCCTCCGCAAGGAGGGGCTTTTTTGCGTCTGGCCGCCCGCAGGCACAGGATTTGCATGACCTCCCGGGCATCGCCGACGCGTGCGCGGCCTCAAGAACTGTCGTCCGCCGCCGATACCCCTATCTACCGCTGGCCTCCGTGCCCGCTATCGTAAGGAAGCCCACCCATGGCTACTTCATCGCTGTCTTCCGTCGGTTCCGGCATGGACGTCGCCGCAGTCGTCAAAACCTTGGTCGCCGCCCAGCGCGCACCGCAGGAAAACCGGATCAACGCCGACGGCACCGCGTCCAGCGCCCAACTTTCGGCGCTGAGCACGATCAAGGGGGCGCTGTCCAACCTGCAGACCGCAATGAACGCGATCGCCAAGAGCGCCGACAAGAGCGCGGTCAAGGCCACCGTCGCCGACGGCGCCGGCTATACCGCCAGCGTCACCGAGAGCGCCACCGCCGGCAACTACAGCGTGGAAGTGGTGAAGCTGGCCGAACGGCAGAAGCTGACCTCGGCCGCCTATGCCGACGACGCGGTGGTCGGCGACGGCACCTTGACGATCGGCTATGGCGACAAGACGCTGAACGTCACCGTTGCCGAAAACAGCAAGCTCAGCGACATCGCCGCCGCGATCAACAAGGCAGCCGGCGGTAGCGGCGTGACCGCCAGCGTGGTCAGCGCCGACGATGGCGACCACCTGGTGCTCAACGCGGTCGATTCCGGCACCAAGGGCGCGCTGACCATCACCAGTGCCGGCGGCAACGGCGGACTCGCCGCGCTGACCTACAGCAGCGGCAGCAGCGGCGGCCTGACCCAGACCGTGGCCGCGGCCGATGCGGTCGTGCGCGTGGACGGCTTCGAGCGCACTTCCAGCAGCAATGCGATCGCCGACCTCGTGCCCGGCGTCACCTTGAACCTGACCAAGGCCGCGGAAGGCACCAAGTACAGCCTGAGCATCGCCAACGACAGCAGCAGCCTGAAGGCGAACCTCACCGCGTTCGTGACCGCCTACAACACCGCCAACACCTTGCTGAAGTCCTCCAGCGCCTACGACGCAACCAACAAGAAGGCCTCGGCGCTGACCGGCGACTCGATGGTGCGCGGGCTGCAGCAGTCGCTGCGCAAGCAGGTCAGCGACAACACCGTGGATCTAAAGGCGATGGGAGTGACCATCGACAAGAACGGGACGATGAGCTTCGACAGCGCCAAGTTCGACAGCGCCATCGCCAGCGACCCGGCCTCGGCCAAGGCGATGTTCGGCACCGACGGTAGCTTCACCGCCGGTGTGACCACGCTGCTGAACAGCAATCTCGACGTCACCAGCGGCACCATCACCCAGCGCACCGCCACGCTCAACAAGCACATCACCGACCTGACCGACCAGCTCAGCGACCTGGACAAGCGGATGGACACGCTGACCACCAACTACACCGCCAGGTTCACCGCGATGGACACCATCGTCGCGAAGATGCAGACGATCAGCCAAAGCCTCTCCCAGCAGTTCTCTTCGTAGCGGCAACGGCATCGGAATGAAAGACGCTGCCGGCGCTCAAGTCCGACCGGGCAGCGGCCGATATCTTTAGCATCGACAGTCATTCCGGACTGGCAGCACGTACCGCCGCCGCGGCGCCTTCGCCGTCCGGCGCGGCAGCGCGGCACCAGGCCACCCGAGGGAGTTTTCCATGCACGGTTCCAGTCGCCAATACGCCGAGCAATACCGCAAGATGAGCGTGTCCACCAGCATCACCGATGCCGATCCGCACAAGCTGGTGGCGCTGCTGTTCGCCGGCGCGTGCCAGCGCATCCGCCAGGCCCAGGCTTGCCTGGCGCAGGGCGACCAGGCGCGCAAGGGCAAGGCGATAGGCGAGGCCTGCGCCATCGTCGGCCACCTCAACGGCTCGCTGGACCACGAAGCTGGCGGCGAGATCGCCAACAATCTCTCGGCGCTGTACGACTACGTGATGCACCGGCTCACCGAAGCCAACCTGCACAACGACGACAGCGCGCTGGTCGAATCGCTGGAACTGCTCAGCGAGATCGATGCGGCGTGGAACGCCATTCCCGTCCAGCAACGCGAACTCGCCGCGGTCGCCGCCGTATGATCGCGGTCAGCATCGAAGCGCTGCACGCCGAACTGCAGCAGTTGCAGCTGGTGCTGCAGGGCGACGACCACGCGCTGGCCGAGCGCATGGTCGCCGAGCACGACCAGCACCTGCGCGAATACCTGCAGCAGGCCGGCAATGACGTCTCGCGCGAAGGCATCGGCTCGCTGCTGAAACTGCAGCAAGCGGTGATCGCGCAGATGCTGCAGGCGCGCGACGAGGCCGGCAACTGGCTGCGCGCCAACCGCCTGTCCAACAATGCCGCGCGCGCCTATTCGCAGGCCGGATCGCTGAGATGAACAGCGCGTCCGACGGCGCCGTACACCACCCTGCCGAAGCCGAGCTGTTCCACGACACCCTCAGCTGCGAACTGGCGTTGCCGGCCGACTTCAAGCTGGGCAACGGCATCGGCCGCTTCGGCGCCGGCGAAGCCCTGCTGCGCGGCCTGGCCCAGGTCGAAGACCTGCGCAGCGAGGACGGCGGCGAAGAGCGCAGCGACCAGCCGCTGCAACTGCAGCGCATGGACGCCAAGCTCGACCTGATGCTGGTGCTGCTCGGCCGCCTGGCCCGGCAGCACGAGGAAGGCCTGCCGCTGCGCCCCGTGCGCTGGTCGCGCCGCGGCCTGAGATTGGAACTGGGATCGCGCTCGGGCGCGCTGCCGGGCGCGGCCGGCTTGCTGCGCCTGCAGCCCTCGGACTGGCTCCCTGATCACCTGGAACTGCCGGTCCAGGTACTGGCCGAAGCCGCCGCTGGCGGTGGTTTCTATCTCTGGCTACGATTCGAGACACAGCCGCCAGGCCTGGAAGAGGCCCTGGAACGGCACCTGTTCCGCCTGCACCGGCGGCAGATCGCCGACAGCCGGCGCGCGCGCTGAATCGCCCGCGGCCGCCCCGCCGCGGAACCGCGTGGTTGGCGGCGACGGCGCGCTCGGCTAAGGTGCGGTACTAGAGTAGAGAGATCTTCCCACTGTGCGAGTCATCATCGTCGACGATCACACCCTGGTCCGTGCCGGCCTGAGCCGGCTGTTGCAGACGTTCGCGGACATCGACGTGATCGCCGAGGCGAGCAACGCACAGGAAGCGGTGGACCTGGCCAGCCTGCACCGCCCCGATCTGGTGCTGATGGACCTGTCGCTGCCCGGGCGCAGTGGCCTGGACGCCCTGACCGACGTGCTGCACACCTCGCCCAAGACCCGCGTGGTGATGATGTCGATGCACGACGACCCGGTGCATGTGCGCGACGCGCTGGACCGCGGCGCCACCGGCTTCGTGGTCAAGGATGCGGCGCCGCTGGAACTGGAACTGGCGCTGCGCGCAGCCAGCCTCAACCAGGTGTTCCTGAGCCCGCAGATCTCGTCGAAGATGATCGCGCCGATGCTGGGCCGCGAACGCCCGGTCGGCGTCGCCGCGCTGTCGCCGCGGCAGCGCGAGATCCTGCGCCAGATCGGCCGCGGCCAGAGCAACAAGGAAATCGCCTCGGACCTGGGGATCAGCGTCAAGACGGTGGAGACCCACCGCGCACGAATGATGGAATCGCTGGGCTGCCGTCGCGCCAACGATCTGGTCCTGCTGGCCGCGCGCCACCAGAACGAACTGATCTGAGCGCAGCCGGGAACGGGTTCCCGACGCACCGCACTGGCATGCGGCTTGCCTTAACCGCTCAGCTGCCGCCGTGAAACCGTCGAAGCCCGCCAGCGTTGACTCTGCAGCGCCGATCGACCGGCGCCCCCTACGCCGATGTAGGGATTTTCCCCACATGCTGTCGGGAATTTGACTACCCCGCTCAGGAACGCCCTGATTCTGTTACCGTCAGGTGGCAAGCACTATGCATTCCACGGGCGCCAGAGGGTTGGCGCCAAACCGAGGAAGTTCGCATGAAGCCGACCGTCTCCGCCCAGCTTGGCCAGCAACTCCACCTGACCCCGCAATTGCTGCAGTCGATCCGGCTGCTGCAACTGGACGGGATGCAATTGGAAATGGAAATCCGGCGCGCGCTGGAAACCAATCCGTTGCTGGAACTGGAAGAGCCGGAAGGCGTGCTCGAGCCGGTGGTAAACCACGACGACACACTGGAAACCGCCGCGTTCGACGAGTTGCCCGAATCCTCGATGTGGGACATCTCCGCCGCCGGCTGGAGCGAGGGCGAAGACGACCGCATGCAACGCATCGCCGCCGGCGAGTCCACCGATCCGCAGCTGCGCGTGCTGCAGCGCCTGGCGCTGGAACTGGACGAGCGCGACCTGGAAGTGGCCGCGTTCTGGCTGGAGCACAGCGACGATGCCGGCTACCTCGACGGCGCGCTGGACACGCTGACCCTGCTCGCCTGCGCGCGCTTCGACCGCTCCGCCGCGCAGGTGGAAGCGATCCGCCAGCGGCTGCTGCACGGCGACCCCGCCGGCTTGGCCGCCTGCGACCTGCGCGAATGCCTGAGCGTGCAGCTGGCCGCCCTGCCCGGCCGCGTCGCCGGCCGCCATCTGGCCGCACGCGTCCTTGCCGGCGATCTGAACCTGCTCGCCAGCCACGATTACCCGCTGCTGGCGCGCCTTCTGGACGCCGAAGCCGACGACGTGCGCGAAGCGGTGCGGCTGATCCTGTCGCTGCAGCCGCGCCCCGGCGACAGCCTGCTGCCGGAGAACCTGGGCCACGTGATCCCGGACGTGGTCGCCTGGCACAGCGACGGCACCTGGCGGGTGGCACTGAACCCGGCCACCACCCACCGCGTCACCGTCAATCCGATGCACGAGCGCGCCCTGGCCGAGGCCGGCGAGGCGGCGGCGCCGTTGCGCGAGATGCTGCAGGAGGCGCGTTGGCTGACCCGCGGCCTGTCGATGCGCTACGAGACCCTGCTGCGCACCACCCGCACCATCGTCGAACGCCAGGCCGCGTTCCTGGTCAGGGGCGAGGAAGCGATGGCGCCGCTGACCCTGAAGGAAGTGGCCGACGCGATCGGCATGCACGAATCCACCGTGTCGCGCATCACCACCGGCAAGTACCTGCAGACGCCGCGTGGTACCTTCGAACTGAAGCATTTCTTCGCCGTACGCCTGGAAGGCGCCGCGGTTTCGGGACAGGCGGTGCGCGCGATGGTGCGGCGCCTGATCGAATCCGAGCCGTCCGGGCGGCCGCTGGCCGACGAGGCGATCGCCGGCCTGCTGTCGCGCCAGGGCGTGAACGTGGCCAGGCGCACCGTGGCCAAGTACCGTGAACAACTGGATATCGCCCCCGCCCGCGAACGCCGTCGCGCCAAACCGCTGCTGGCCCGCGCGGGCTAAGGAAACAATGCACATGAACAAATTGTCCGTGCTTCTGGTCGACGACCACGAAGGTTTCATCAACGCCGCGATGCGCCACTTCCGCAAGCTGGACTGGATGGAAGTGATCGGCAGCGCCGCCAACGGCCTGGAGGCGATCGAACGCTCCGAGTCGCTGCGCCCGCAGGTGGTGCTGATGGATCTGGCCATGCCCGAAATGGGCGGCCTGCAGGCCACGCGCCTGATCAAGACCCAGGACCAGGCCCCGTACATCGTGATCGCCAGCCATTTCGACGATGCCGAGCACCGCGAGCACGCCATGCGCGCCGGTGCCGACAACTTCGTCAGCAAGCTGTCCTATATCCAGGAAGTGATGCCGATCCTGGAGGGCTTACGCACAGAGGGAGTACCGGCATGAGCGAATCGCGCATCCTGGTGATCGATGACGACGCGGTCCGCGCCGAACGCACGGTAAGCCTGCTCGAATTCATGGACCTCAACCCGCGTTGGGTGACCGACGTGGCCGACGTCAATCCCGGCCGTCACCGGCAGACCGAGTGGATGGCGATCCTGGTCGGCGGACTCGACGACCAAGCCCAGGCCGACGCGTTCTTCGGCTGGGTCGCGCGCAGTCCGCTGCCGCCACCGGTGCTGCTGCTCCACGGCGAGGCGCAGGCGTTCGCGCAGCGCCACGGCCTGCACGAGGCCAACGTATGGCAGCTGGAAGCGCCGCTGCGCCATGCGCAGCTGGAAACCCTGCTGCGCCGCGCCAGCCTCAAGCGCCTGGACGCCGAGCACCAGGCCGGCGCGGTGCAGGACAGCGGCCCGACCGGCAACAGCGCCGCGGTGGTACGGCTGCGGCGGCTGATCGACCAGGTCGCCGCGTTCGACACCACCGTGCTGGTGCTGGGCGAATCCGGGACCGGCAAGGAAGTGGTCGCACGCGCGATCCACCAGCAATCGCCACGCCGCGATGGCCCGTTCGTGGCGATCAACTGCGGCGCGATTCCGCCGGATCTGCTGGAAAGCGAACTGTTCGGCCATGAGAAAGGCTCCTTCACCGGCGCGCTGTCGGCGCGCAAGGGCCGCTTCGAGATGGCCGAGGGCGGCACCCTGCTGCTCGACGAGATCGGCGACATGAGCCTGCCGATGCAGGTCAAGCTGCTGCGCGTGCTGCAGGAGCGCAGCTTCGAGCGGGTCGGCGGCAACGTCACCATCCGCTGCAACGTGCGCGTGATCGCCGCCACCCACCGCAACCTGGAAGAGCGCATCGCCGGCAACCAGTTCCGCGAGGACCTGTTCTACCGGCTCAACGTGTTCCCGATCGAGATGCCGGCGCTGCGCGAGCGCAGCGACGACCTGCCGGCGCTGGTCAACACCATCGCCGCGCAGCTGGCGCGCACCGGACGCGGCGAAGTGCGCTTCTCCGAAGAAGCCCTGCAGGCGCTGCGCGGCTACGACTGGCCGGGCAACGTGCGCGAGCTGACCAACCTGGTCGAACGCCTGGCGGTGCTGCATCCCAGCGGACTGGTGCGGGTGCAGGACCTGCCGGCGCGCTACCGCGGCGACTTCGCCTCCTCGATCGACGTGTCGGCGCCGCTGGCGCCGATCGCCACGCCCGATCCGCGCCGCGTGCCCAACGTGGTCGACCTGCATGTCGGTCCCAAGGCGTTCGCCGATCCGTCCGAAGCGGCCGCGCAGACCGCGTCGACGCTGCCGGAAAGCGGCCTGGACCTGCGCGGGCACATGGCCAACATCGAGTTGGCGCTGATCAACGAAGCGCTGGAGCGCACCCAGGGCGTGGTCGCGCATGCGGCGCAGCTGCTGGGCCTGCGTCGCACCACGCTGGTGGAGAAACTGCGCAAGTACGGCATCGACCGCGACCAGACCGAACTTGCCGGCTGAGCGCGCGTTCGCGATCCGCGTCGTCGCGCGCTTGCTGCGCTACGGAACGACCGCGGCTAGAAACTGAAGTACCCTCCCCTCTACGCATCGCATGCTTTCCGGACGCGCGTCCGGCCGGCCCGATGCGGCTGTGTCGCGAACGATGGGGATCGTCGCGCGCTTCCCGCAGGCGAACGCGGAAGCAGTGGACACGTCTGTTGGCATATGGCTTGCTTTCAGAACAGAACCCCGTCGCAACGATCCGCGCCGCGGATTCTCACACGCACCCACGCAGGCCACCATGCCCATTCCCGTCACCAGTCCGCTGCTGCCTCCCCTGGACGAGTTCGTGCCGTACCTGGAGAAGATCTGGAGCAGCCGCATCCTGACCAACGGCGGCGACATGCACCGGGCGCTGGAAAAGGCGCTGGCGGAGTACCTGGGCGTGGGACACCTGGCCTTGCTGACCAACGGCACGCTGGCCCTGCTCACCGCGCTGCAGGCGCTGCGCGTCACCGGCGAGGTGATCACCACGCCCTACTCGTTCGTGGCCACCGCGCATTCGCTGCTTTGGAAAGGGATCAAGCCGGTGTTCGTGGACATCGACCCGGTCACGCTGAACCTGGATCCGCAGAAGATCGAGGCCGCGATCACCCCGCAGACCACCGCGATCATGCCGGTCCACTGCTACGGCACGCCGTGCGACACCGCCGCGATCGAGCGCATCGCCGACACCTACAACCTCAAGGTCATCTACGACGCCGCGCACGCCTTCGGGGTCAAGGACGACGGCGGCTCGATCCTGCGCCACGGCGACCTCAGCGTGCTCAGCTTCCACGCCACCAAGGTGTTCAACACCTTCGAAGGCGGCGCCATCGTCTGCCCCGACGCAAAGACCTACCAGCGCATCAGCCGGCTGAAGAACTTCGGCTTCGTCGACGAGACCACGGTGGTGGCCACCGGCATCAACGGCAAGATGAGCGAGGTGAACGCCGCCTTCGGCCTGCTGCAACTGCAGCACATCGATCGTGCGCTGGCGCAACGCCGCGAGATCGACGCCGACTACCGGCGGCGCCTGGCGCAGGTCCCCGGCGTGCGTTGCCTGGCGCCGCGCTCGCCGGAACTGGCCAACTACGCCTCGTTCCCGATCCTGATCGAGGACGACTTCCCGCTGAGCCGCGACGGCCTGCATCAGCTGATGCGCGAGCACGAGATCCTGGTGCGCCGCTACTTCTATCCGCTGATCAGCGATTTCCCGATGTACCGCGGCCTGCCCTCGGCCGCGCCGGCCGGGCTTCCGGTGGCGCGGCAGGCATCCGAGCGGGTGCTGTGCCTGCCGATCTATCCCGGCCTGAGCGCCGGCGACGTGGAAACCATCGCCAACCTGATCGCCGGCGCTACTGTGCCAGCCGCTGCAAAAAGCGGTCGCCCTCCGGCGACTGTTCCCTCCTCCGCCCACCCTGTGGAACAAGAATGAGCCAAGCAACGTTTATCGAGAATTTCCTGTCGGCGACCGATTTCCAGACGCCGGTCGAGGTGACAACGGACACCGTGCTGCGCGAGCTTCCCGAATGGGATTCGCTCGCCGCGCTCGGCGTGATCGTGATGTTCGACATGGAATACGGCAAGACCATCACCGGCGAGCACCTGGCCGCCGCTGTCACCGTGGGCGACCTCTACCAGCTGACCGAGGCGTAGCATGCCGACTTCCACGCTGCACAACGTGCGCTTTGCCGGCATGGCGACCTGCGTGCCCAAGCGCATCGTCTCCAACCTGACCGATTGCCGGCCGCAGATCCGTTCCGAGCGCGAGCGGCTGGTGCGCAACATCGGCATCGAGACCCGGCGCATGGCGCAGGAGTGGCAGTGTTTTTCCGACCTGGCGTTCGATGCGGCGCAGGTATTGATCGAACGGCTGCAATGGCAGCGCGAGGAAATCGATGCGCTGATCGTGGTCACCCAGTCGCCGGACTATCCGATCCCCGCGACCGCGATCATCCTGCAGGACCGGCTGGGCCTGTCGCATGCCACCGTCGCCTTCGACGTCAACCTGGGCTGCTCGGCCTATCCGTTCGGCATCAACCTGCTGGGCTCGATGATCGCCGCCGGCGGAGTCAAGAAAGGCCTGCTGCTGGTGGGCGACCGCAGCGCCAACCTGGAGGACCCGATCTTCTCCGATTCCGGCACCGCCACCGCGCTGGAATTCAGCGCCGACGCCGCGCCGATGTATTTCGACCTCAACAGCGACGGCAGCGGCTACAAGGCGATCATCCTGCCGGTGGGCGGCCAGCGCGAGCCGGTCGGCATCCAGCACCTGATGCCGTTCCGCGCCGACGAGAACGATGCCTGGCACCGCGGCATAGACCTGCAGTTGGACGGCGTGGCAGTGCTGAGCTTCTCCACCCAGCGCGTGCCGCCAGCGGTGCAGAAACTGCTCGACTACACAGGCGTGTCCAAGGACGAGATCGACTATTTCGTGTTCCACCAGGCCAACCGGATGATCAACGAAACCATCCGCAAGAAGCTCGGCCTGCCGGTGGAAAAAGTGCCTTCGACCCTGCGCGACTTCGGCAACACCAGCGGCGCCTCGCTGCCGGTGACCATGACCGCACGCATCAACAAGGAACTGGAATCGGGCCGCAAGCGCGTGCTGCTGTGCGGTTTCGGCATCGGCTTGTCGTGGGGTACCTGCCTGATTGATATCGAAGGCGCGGTGTTTCCTGATCTGATCGAGTCGTGACCGTGACCGCCACCATCTCCACCGAGGCCTTCGACCTGACCGGCAAGGTCGTGCTGGTGACCGGAGCGTCCTCGGGCATCGGCGCCGCCACCGCCACGCTTTGCGCCCGACTGGGCGCCAGGCTGGTGCTCAATGGACGCGACCCGGAGCGACTGCAAACGGTGTCCGCCGCGCTGGACGGCAGCGGTCACAGCGTGGTGGCAGGCGATCTGAGCGAGGCGCCGACCCGCCAGCGATTGCTCGATGCCGCCGACGGCTACGATGGCCTGGTCTCCTGTGCCGGCGTGGCAGCGCTGGTGCCGTTCCGAATGGCTGCCGAGAAACACCTGCAGCAGATGCTGGCGATCAATTACCTGGCACCGATCACGCTGACCCAGCAACTGCTGTACAAGCGACGGCTGCGCCAGGGCGCCTCGCTGGTGTTCGTTTCGGCGCTGGCGGCCCGTGCGGCGCCGCAGGCGGCCACCGGCTACGCCGCCGCCAAGGCCGCCCTGGAGGCGGCCGTGCGCACACTGGCACTGGAGCACGGCAGGCAAGGCATCCGCGCCAACTGCATCGCCCCAGGTTATGTCGACACGCCGATGCTCGATGGGTTGCGGCAGGCCGCCAACATGGACACCAATATCGGCCTGACCCCGCTTGGACTCATCGCAGCGGAAGACGTCGCGCAGGCTGCCGTCTACCTGCTGTCCGCCGCGAGCCGTTGGGTCACGCGCAGCACCATGACCATCGACGGCGGACTCTCACTGATGATGCGCCTATGACTGCGGAGACCGACATGACAGCTAGCCACGCCACCGGCACGCTGCTGCGCGAGATGTTCGGGTTGCAGGGCAAGACGGTACTGGTCACCGGCGCTTCGAAAGGAATCGGCGTCGCCGTCGCGCAGACCTGCGCAGCGGCGGGAGCCAGCGTGATCGTCAGCGGACGCGACGCCACACGGCTGACCGCCACGCTGGATTCGCTGGAGGGAGAAGGCCATCGCCTGTTCGTCGGCGATTTGAGCGAGGCAGCCACCCTGCAGCAGTTGGCAGCGCAGTGCGGTGCGATCGATGGGCTGGTGCACAGCGCCGGCATCCGCGGCCTGGCGCCGATGAAGCTTGTCTCCGAGTCCTTCCTCAAAGAAGTAATGGACATCAACTACATCGCGCCGGTGATGCTGACCCGGCACCTGCTCGCGCGTCAGTCCATTCGCCCAAGCGGCTCCATCGTCTTTCTCTCGTCCATCGCGGCGTTGACCGGCACTGTCGGCGTCGGTCCTTATGCCGGTTCGAAGGCCGCACTGCTGGGTACGCTGCGTCCGCTGGCGCTGGAACTGGCGCGCCGCAAGATCCGCGCCAACGCATTGTGTCCCGGACTGGTCGAGACCACGCTGATCACCGAGGACAAGGCCTGGTTCGAGGAGAACCAGAAGCGCTATCCGCTGGGCGTGGGCAAGCCGCAGGACATCGCCCTGGCATGCCTGTATTTTCTTTCCGATGCCAGCAGCAAGATCACCGGGCAGGCCGTCAGCATGGATGGAGGCATCGAATTCGTGTGAGCAGCGGCGTCCACACAACACCCTCGCACGTCGTGATCGTCGGCGCAGGCGGTTTCGGCCGCGGCATCGCGGCCATGGCCTGTCACGACGATCCCGAACATGGGCTGCTCTGGGACATCAAGGGTTTCCTGGATAGCCGCAGCGAGCTTGGCCGGACCACGCGCTGGCCCATCGTTGGGGATCCTGACAGCTACCAGCCCGTTGAGGGCGACATCTTCGTGTGCGCGCTGGGCGATCCTGCCGCGCGCCGCCGCTACAGCCAGCCTCTGATCGCGCGCGGGGCGGACTTCATGGTGCTGCGCCCGCGCCTGCGCGAAGCCTCGGCCACCCCGATCGGGCGCGGCAGTGTGTTCGAAGTCGGCGTCTCGATCGGCGCCGATAGCCGCATCGGCGAATTCGTCACCATCTTGTCCACCACGATCGTCGGTCACGACGTGACGATCGGCGACTACGTGCAGATCGGCAATTTCGTGTTCATCGGCGGCGGCGTCAGCATCGGCAGCGATGTGGTCATCCACCCGCATTCCACGCTGATCCCGGGGATCAGCGTCGGCGATGGCGCGGTGATCGGCGCCGGCAGCGTGGTGGTCAAGGACGTTCCGCCCAACGTCACCGTGGCCGGCAATCCCGCACGCACCATCTTCAGCAGGTAGCAGGACCCGCACCATGACCCGCCACGCACTCGATGCCGAGCACTACATCAGCGAGCACACCCTGCGCCTGGAACAGCAGCGGCTGTTCGGCAAGCTGTGGAATTTCGTCGGCTTTTCCTCGATGGTGCGGGAACGCAACCAGTTCTTCTCGCGCCAGGTGGCAGGCATACCGG
Organism: Xanthomonas sp. SI; assembly: GCF_014236855.1. NCBI lineage: Bacteria > Pseudomonadati > Pseudomonadota > Gammaproteobacteria > Lysobacterales > Lysobacteraceae > Xanthomonas > Xanthomonas sp. SI. The sequence goes on along the minus strand of NZ_CP051261.1, from coordinate 2,845,063 downwards.
TATTGATCCAGCGCACCGACGCCGGTATCCGTGCTTTCCTCAACCAGTGCCCGCACCGTCAGTCGGCGATCCAGATCGAACGCCAGGGCAAGCGTCCGCTGGTCTGCCCCTACCACGCCTGGTCGTTCGGCGCGGAAGGCGAGCTGCGCGGACTGCCCAATTCCGGGCTGTACCAGTTCAGTGCCGAAGAAAAAGCCGGCATTTGCTTGACCCAGTTCCGTCTGGAACAGATCGGCCAGTTACTGTTCGTGAACTTCTCGGACGATCCGCTGCCGCTGCAGGAGCAGTTCTCGCCCGAGTTTCTGGAGGATATCCGCGCAGCGTCGATGCACCTGGATTCGCAGATCATCTACAGCTGCCACCGCGTGCGCTACAACTGGAAGTTGAACATGGAGAACGTCAAGGACTACAACCATGTTCCGTTCGTCCATCCCAAGACGTTCAGCCCGCTGATGGCGGACGCACGTAAGCCTTCCGCTAATGTGGAGCGCCCGGCTAACGTTCCGTCTCACATACAGGAGCTTCTACAATCGCGTATGCGCCCTGCCCTGAGCGAACTGAGCTTCCCCGCAAAAGCGTCGATCACGCCACATGCGAATTGGTATAGCGCGCTTTGCGATGGCTACGGCGAGGAATCGGCCTTCTATAACTGGTTCATTTACCCTAATGTGAACTTTTACAGCGTGCGTGGCGACAGTTTCGTGCTGCAACAATACGATCCAGTGTCCGCGCACGAAACCGACTACCACCTGTGGGTGATGACCGCTCGCCGAAAAAGCGAACGCACGGACTTCACCGCCTTGCTGAGCGCGCTGATTCGCATCGAACACGAGGTCATCGCCGAAGACACCGCGGTACTGGAGCGCATGCAAGCAGTTCTCGGCCCCCATTCCCGGAAGTTCATGCACGGCGATTACGAAACCCAACTGGTGCTGCAGCATCTGTGGTATCGCGCCAACGTGCTGGGAGAGCCGACATGAAGTCGCTCGTATTGCTGGGCGAAGGCGCTGCGCTGGAACAGGCGCAGCGTACCGCGCAGGACTGCGGGCTTGTCCATACGCGTCTAGCGCTGACGTCGGCCGACCACTACAACTTCGATCTTGGCCAACTGCTGGCGCGCTACGTTGCCAGCACCACCGAGGTGTTCATCGCGCTCGACGAACGCGCGGTCAACCATGCGCGGCATAAGTTGCTGGCCGACGTGCGCCTGGCCGGCTATCGCACGATCAATCTTGTCTCGCCGCATGCCCACGTCGATACCGACGTGCGCTTGATGGGCAATGTCTATGTCGGCCCCGGCTGCAACCTGGCTTTCGGCAGCAGCATCGGTCCCGGTAGCTGGCTGGAGCGGCAAGTGATCGTCGAGCAGAACGTGCGCCTGGGTGCTTGCGTCACCTTGCAGGCAGGCGTCCTGCTGGGCCACGACGTGGAGATCGGGCAATGCAGCACCCTGGGCCGGGGCTGCATTGCCCCAGCCAAGGCCAAGATCGGCCGCCATTGCGAGTGGCTGTTGCCTAGCATGCTGCCGGCTGCCCTGCCGGATCGCTGCTTTCATGATGCCTTGATGCCTCAAGGCGCACATATTCTCAACGGCGGACGACCATGACATATACCAGCCAACACGATACAGACTTGCTGGAAGCCTGCATGCGCGCGGAAACGATCGTGTTTCTGGCGCCGAGTTCCACCCTGGGAGATTTCGTCAGTCTCCTCGTGGGGGAACTGCGGAAACGATCCGCAAAGCTCCGCCTGATCGCGGCGGACGACTACCTCCATGCCAATCGCGACAAGGCCCCTGACTTCGACGAGATCCGCACCGTCGCCGCCCACTTCTCAAGCCCGCAGCAGCCGAATTCCATTGCGGTGAACTGCGCCTTCTTGCTGTCGACGTGGCTGTATTTCGATCACCTGGCGCGTACGCTGCCAGGCAGAGTAGTCGATCTGCCAGAACTGCTCTATGCCCTGGACCGGCAGTGGATCTATCAGACGGGAAAGCTCATGCGCGCGCAGACGCAAGAGCACGCAGCCGATTTCGCCGCATTGAGATTGCGTCTGCAAGACGAGCTCAGTCGCGCCACGCTGGACGCGGTACTGCGCCTGCGCATGACCGGCAACAGAGCGGAATTGCTGGATGTGATCTGCCCGATAGAACAGGAATACTTTTCCATGTATTCCTCCAGCGACACGCCGATCGTGCTGCACGACCACGAGCACTACGTCGACATCGGCGCCTACGATGGCGATACGGTCGGCAAGTTCATGACCGCGGCACGCCACCGCTACGCATCGATCCACGCCTACGAACCGGACCCGCGCAACTTCGCCGCCCTGCAACGCCGCCTGCAGTCAACATCCGGCCCGATCTTTCTTCACAACGAGGCCGTGTCCGATTCCAACCAGCCCTTGTCGTTCCTGGCCAGCGGCACCATGGGCAGCCGGGTCGAGGCCGACGGCGATATCCAGGTGCCCAGCGTGCGCCTGGACGACGTGCTGGAGCAGATCACGCTGCTCAAGATGGATGTGGAGGGCTTCGAGCCGCACGTCCTGCGCGGTGCGGCCAAGCTGATCGGCCGCTGCCGCCCGCGGATGGCGATCACCTGTTATCACCATGCGCTGGATCTGCTGGACATCGTGGCCGTGCTCGATGAGATCTATCCGGACGCCCAATTCCGGCTGCGCCACTACTCGATGTATTTCTTCGACACCATTCTCTACGTGGAGTGAGGCCACAGGACACGCGGCCACCATTGGCCGCGGCCGCTCCAGTAGCCAAGCACCAAGGCTTTCGCTCGCCCAACGCTCTGCCGCGGGCATCGCCTCCGGCCACGGCCAGCGGTTGGGCTTGGCGCGGTGTCTCCGGTTGCCGCACCGCTCAGCACCGGCCGCCGCCCGGCTCGAGCAACGCCGACAGTAAACCTGCGCTTAAGCACGCTCTTTTCTGCTTCCTGGACGCTGCGCTCACCGCTGCCGCCACGGCTATAGCATGCCGAATCGGATCAATTTACACGTGTAGAGCACTGGAGAGCCTGCGCACCGACTGGATCGAGGTCGTGTACCGTCGGGACAGCGCACCGACACCGGGCAACCCTGGGCAGGCCACGCGCTAGCGAGATGGAGCCGGTCGCTCGCGCCCCGGCACGCATGTTGCATAGGCATCGGATCGGATGCGGCATCCGCCAGACGCTGGCGCCAGATACCACCGCCGCTGCGGCTTTTCTTCTTCGAGACGGTCAATCCTGCATGAGTTCCCACGCGCTGGTCAGCATCGTCATGCCGACCTACAAGTTCCGGTACTTCGAGCGGACGCTCGACAGCGTGCTGGGCCAGACCTATCCGGCGCTGGAACTGGTGATCTGCGACGACAATCCCGATGGCGCGATCGCCGCGGCGGTGGAGCGCAAGCGCGCAAGCGCGAGCTTCCCGATCCGCTACGAGCGCAACCCGTTCCGTCACGGCGAACTCGGCAGCACCATCAAGGGCATCGGCCTGGCGCAGGGCGAATACGTCAAATTCCTGCACGACGACGACGTGCTGGAACCGGATTGCATCGCCGCGCTGGTGCGGGCCATGCAGGCCAGCCCCAACGTGGTGCTGGCCTCCTCGCGCCGGCAGCGCATCGATGGCGACGATGCGCCGCTGCCGGACATTCACGCCACCAGCTTCCCGTTCGCAGGCGACGTGCTGCTCGACGGCCCCGAACTGCTGTCTTTCCTCGCCGACCACACCATCAACTTCATCGGCGAGCCCAGCTGCGTGCTGTGCCGGCGCCAGGATCTGCTGGAGATCGGCGACCAGCTGATGATGCTCGACGGCAAGGTGATCCATTGGGTCGGCGACCTGGCCCTGTACGCCAAGCTGCTGCACCGCGGCAACCTGGCGCTGCTGGCCAGGCCGCTGACCCGCTTCCGGGTGACGCAGGACCAATTCAGCCAAGCCGGCCGCGACCAGCCGGGGATCGGCGACCAGGGCCACGACGATTTCCGCCGAGGCGTGCGTGCCATGGGCTGGTACCGCGGCGACGGCGACGTGCGCCTGGTCCATGTGACGCCACTGGACGGAGGCAACGCCGAACCGGTCGATCTGCTGCAGGCGATCCAGGCCGCGTATGCGCGCGGCCGCGCCCAGCTGGCGCTGCGCGACTGGCAGGCGCAGCGGCAGCTGCCGCCGGCCAAGCGCGCCCTGTTCGACGCGCGCCTGGCGGAACTGGGCGGCGGCGCGCGGATCGCGGTGCTGCTGGATGCGCGCAACGCCGACGCGGCCGCGCTGCAAGCCAGCCTGCACAGCCTGCTGCTGGACGGCGCCGCCTTCGCCACGCTGAGCGTGGCCGTGCTCGGCGCCGCGACGGCCACGCCGTGGCCGGATCCGCGGGTCCGGCATCTGCCGCTGGCGTCCGCCGACGAGGCCGCCGACCTCAACGCCGCGCTGGCCGAACTCGGCGATGCCGACTGGTTTCTGCGCGTCGTCGCCGGTACCCGTTTCTGCCAGGGCGGCCTGCTGCGGCTGGTGTTGGAACTGGCGCAGCAGCCGCACTGCAGCGCGCTGTATGCCGACGAATGGCTGGCGCTGGACAGCCAGACCTTGGCCCCGGTGCTGCGCCCGGATCCGGATCTGGACCTGTTGCTGGGCAATCCGCTGGCGACCGCCGGGCATTGGGTGTTCCGCCGCGCCCTGGTACAGGAGCTGGGCGGGTTCGATCCCGACCACGATGGCGCGCTGGAACTGGAACTGATCCTGCGCCTGTTCCAGCGCGACGCCGGCGCCAGCCTGGCGCATCTGCCCGAGCCGCTGCTGATCGCGCCACCGGCTGACGCCGCCGCGGGCGCCGAGGCGCGTCAGCGCGCCGTCGCCAGCCACCTGCGCGCACGCGGCTATGCCGACGCCAGGATCGACACGCTGCCCGGCGGACTGCATCGCATCGACTATGGCCATGCGCAGCAGGCGCCGGTCTCGATCGTGACCATCGCCCAGGACAATCTGCCGGCCCTGCAGCGCCTGGTGGTCGGCCTGCTCGAACACACCGCCTACCCGGCCTACGAATTGCTGCTGGTCGACAACGCCAGCGACGCGCCAGCGGTCGGCGAATGGCTGCAGGCGGTGGCCGAACTGGGCAACGGCCGCATCCGCGTGTTCGCGCTGGAGCAGCGCGTGGCCCAGGCCGAGGCGCGCAACCTAGCCGCGACCCAGGCGCATGGCGACTACCTGCTGTTCCTGGACGCCGACAGCGCCGTGGTCCAGGGCCGCTGGCTGCACGAACTGATGAACCATGCGCAGCGCCCGGAGGTCGGTATCGTCGGTCCCAAGGGCGTGTCCGCGGATGCCACCATCACCCATGCGGGTCTGCTGCCCGGGCTGTTGCCCGGCGCCGGCCACGCCTTCGCCGGCGAGCCGATGGCGCAGGCTGGCTACATGGGCCGGCTGCAGGTGGCGCACCGCTACAGCGCCGTGTCCGAGCGCTGCATGCTGGTGCGGCGCGAACTGTTCGAGCGGTTGTCCGGGTTCGACGCGGGCGGCTTCGCCGACGGCGGCGCCGACGTGGACCTGTGCCTGCGCGCCGCGGCGCTGGGCGAATGGACGGTCTGGACGCCGGACGCGCTGCTGCTGCAACCGCCCGCGCCGTCACGGCCGGAAACTGCGGACGACGCGCTGCTGCAACGCTGGCTGCCGGTCATGGCGCACGATCCGGCCTACTCGCCGAGCCTGGGCCTGGAGCAGCCGGGCGGCTTCAAGCTGGGCGAATCCGAGTTCTCCTGGCAGCCGCTGGCGTGGAAGCCGCTGCCGCGGATCCTGGCGCATCCCGGCGACGCGTTCGGCAGCGGCCACTACCGAGTGATCCAGCCGTTCCAGGCGCTGGCCGAGGCCGGGCAGATCGACGGCGTCTACTACGCGCGCCTGCTCGATCCGGTGGAGATGCAGCGCATCGCCCCCGACGCGGTGGTGGTGCAGCGCCGGGTCGGCGACGTCGAACTGGCGAAGATGGAGCGCATGCGCCGCTTCTCCACCGCGTTCAAGGTCTACGAGCTGGACGACTACCTGCCCAACCTGCCGCTGAAGAGCGTGCATCGCGAGCAGATGCCCAAGGACGTGCTGCGCTCGCTGCGCCGCGCCGCGACGCTGGTGGACCGGGTGGTGGTGTCCACCCCTGCCCTGGCCGAGGCCCTGGCCGGCCTGCATGCGGACATCCGCGTGGTCCACAACCGGCTGGATCCGCGCATGTGGGGCGATCTGCCCGCGCCGGCCAGGACCAGCGCCGGCGCCGGCGCCAAGCCGCGGGTCGGCTGGGCCGGCGGCGCCAGCCACACCGGCGACCTGGAACTGATCGCCGACGTGGTGCAGGCGCTAGCCGGCGAGGTGCACTGGGTGTTCATGGGCATGTGCCCGGAGCGGCTGCGCCCGCATGTGGCCGAGGTGCACCCGGGCGTGGATTTCGAACGCTATCCGCAGGCCCTGGCCGCGCTGCGCCTGGACCTGGCACTGGCGCCGCTGGAAGACAACCTGTTCAACCGCTGCAAGAGCAATCTGCGCCTGCTCGAATACGGCGCCTGCGGCTACCCGGTGGTGGCCAGCGACCTGCCGCCCTACCAAAGCGGGTTGCCGGCCACCCTGGTCAAGAACCGCTTCCGCGACTGGGTCAACGCCATCCGCATGCACCTGGCCGATGCCCCCGCCCGTGCCGCAGCCGGCGACGCGCTGCACGCGGCGGTGCGCCGCGACTGGATGCTGGAAGGCGCCAACCTGCAGGCCTGGCGCGCGGCCTGGCTGCCGGACTGAGCGCAGCGGCCGCCGGAACCGGCACCAGGATTGCATCCTGATCCGGGCCAGGACCCACGCCGGCGCGACGCGTCAATCGGCCGACACCGACGGCCGAGACCCTCCGCCGAGCCGCGCCGGGAAGCCGACGCATCCGGCGCCGACCGTCGCACGTACGCGCCCCCCTTCTCCCTGCGGGAGAAGGTGCCCCGAAGGGGCGGATGAGGGTACGGGCGAAGCTCCGTGTCGTTGCGATGCGCCGCGCATTCCGCCGTCCTGCCGCGTAGCAGATCGGCACCCGCCGGATTTCGGCACACCGCTTGCATCCATCCCGGGTAGCCGCCCCGGCATGGACATCCCCGTATGAGCGACTCCATCAGTTCCATCCTCTCGCAGATCCGCAGCTACCAGAGCCAGGTCGGCCAGGCCGCGCCTGCGCAGGTGGCCGATGCCGGGCGCAGCAATGCGATCGAGGGCCTGACCGGGACCCAGGGCACGCAGGCCCCGAGCTTCAGCGAAACCCTGCGCAGCGCGATCAGCGGCGTCAACGAAACCCAGCAGAAGGCCGGCGATCTGGCCAAGGCCTTCGAAATGGGCGACCCCAACGCCGGCCTGGCCAAGGTGATGATGGCCGCGCAACAGTCCCAGGTGGCGTTCCGCGCCACCGTGGAAGTCCGCAACCGACTCGTCCAGGCGTACCAGGACGTGATGAACATGCCGCTGTAAGGTAGACAACGATGGCTCTTGCGCTCAGCAAAGACACTCTCAGCGGCGAAAAGGCAGGCGCCTGGTTCGATCGCCTGCAGAGCCTGCAGATCACCCGCCGCATCGGTCTGATGGCGATGATCGCCGTGGCCGTGGCGGCGGGCCTGTTCGTGTTCTTCTGGTCGCAGAAGCCCGCGTACACCCCGCTCTACACCGGCCTGGACGAAAAGGGCACGGCCGAGGCCACCGACCTGCTGCGCACCGCGCAGATCCCGTTCAAGCTCGACCAGACCACCGGCGCGATCACCGTGCCGGAGGACAAGCTCTACGACGCGCGGCTGAAGCTGGCCGGCTCCGGCCTGACCGAGAACGGCGGCAACATGGGCTTCGAGGTCATGGAGAAGGACCCGGGCTTCGGCGTCAGCCAGTTCGTCGAGAACGCGCGCTACCAGCACGCGCTGGAGACCGAACTGGCGCGCACCATCGCCAGCCTGCGCCCGGTGCGCGAGGCGCGGGTGCACCTGGCCATTCCCAAGCCCAGCGCGTTTACCCGCCAGCGCGACGTGGCCAGCGCCTCGGTGGTGCTGGAACTGCGCGGCGGCACCACCCTGGAACGCAACCAGGTCGATGCGATCGTCAACATGGTCGCCTCCAGCATCCCCGACCTGACCCCGGAGCGGGTCACCGTGGTCGACCAGAGCGGGCGCATGCTGACCATCGCCGACCCGAACAGCGACGCGGCCCTGAACGCGGCCCAGTTCGAGCAGGTGCGGCGCCAGGAAAGCTCCTACAACCAGCGCATCCGCGAACTGCTGGAGCCGATGACCGGCCCCGGCCGGGTCAATCCGGAAGTCAGCGTGGACATGGATTTCTCGGTCACCGAGGAAGCGCGCGAGCTGTACAACGGCGAGCCGCCGAAGCTGCGCAGCGAGCAGGTCAGCGACAGCAGCACCGCCGCGGCCGGCCCGCAGGGCGTGCCCGGCGCGACCAGCAATTCGCCGCCCGGCGCCGCCGCGCCTGGACAGCCTGGCGCCGCCGGCACCCCGGGCGCTACCCCGGCCAACACCCAGCAGGCAGCCGCCGCAACCCCGACCGAAAGCTCCAAGAGCGCCACCCGCAACTACGAGCTGGACCGCACCCTGCAGCACACCCGGCAGCCGCCGGGCCGGATCAAGCGCGTGTCGGTGGCGGTGCTGGTCGACCACGTGCCGCGGCCGGGCGCCAAGGGCAAGATGGTCGAGCAGGCGCTCAGCGCCGCCGAGCTGACCCGCATCGAAGGCCTGGTCAAGCAGGCGGTCGGCTTCAACGCCGAGCGCGGCGACACCGTGTCGGTGATGAACGCCCCGTTCGTGCGCGAAGCGCCGGAAGCGGCGGACAAGCCCGGTTGGTGGGAAGATCCGCGGGTGATGAACGGCCTGCGCCTGCTGCTCGGCGCGGCGGTGGTGCTGGCCCTGCTGTTCGGCGTGCTGCGCCCGGCGCTGCGCCAGATCGCCGGCCCGGCGCCGGCCAAGAATGCCGGCAAGGACAAGTCCGAGCCGCACAATGCCAATGTGTCGATGCTGGACGACGAGGACCCGCTGCTGCCGTCGATGGCCGACGATACCGCCAGCATCGCTGGCGGCAGCCGCCCCGCGATCGCCCTGCCCGACGCCTACGAAGAGCGTCTGCGCCTGGCGCGCGAGGCGGTCAAGCAGGATTCCAAGCGTGTCGCGCAAGTCGTGAAGGGATGGGTCGCCAGTGAAGCCTGATACGTCCGCAATGAACGGAACCCAGCGCGCCGCGGTGCTGTTGCTGTCGCTCGGCGAGAGCGACGCGGCCGAGGTGCTCAAGCACATGGACCCCAAGGAGGTGCAGAAGATCGGCATCGCCATGGCGACCATGAGCGGCATCTCCCGCGACCAGGTCGAGAAGGTCATGGACGAGTTCAACAGCGAACTCGGCAGCAAGACCTCGCTGGGCGTGGGCGCCGACGACTACATCCGCAACGTGCTGGTGCAGGCGCTGGGCGCGGACAAGGCCGGCGGCCTGATCGACCGCATCCTGCTCGGCCGCAACACCACCGGCCTGGACACGCTGAAGTGGATGGACCCGCGCGCGGTCGCCGACCTGGTGCGCAACGAGCACCCGCAGATCATCGCCATCGTCATGGCGCACCTGGACAGCGACCAGGCCGCCGAGGCGCTGAAGCTGCTGCCCGAGCGCGTGCGCGCCGATGTGCTGATGCGCATCGCCACCCTCGACGGCATCCCGCCGAACGCGCTGAACGAACTCAACGAGATCATGGAGCGGCAGTTCTCCGGCAACCAGGGCCTGAAGTCGTCCAACGTCGGCGGGGTCAAGGTCGCCGCCAACATCCTCAACTTCATGGACAGCGGCCAGGACCAGGGCGTGCTGGCGGCGATCGGCAAGATCGACGCCGAGCTCAGCACCCGCATCCAGGACCTGATGTTCGTGTTCGACAACCTGGTCGAACTGGAAGACCGTGCGCTGCAGACCCTGCTGCGCGAAGTCAGCGGCGACCGCCTCGGCCTGGCCCTGCGCGGCGCCGACATCAAGGTGCGCGAGAAGATCACCAAGAACATGTCGCAGCGCGCCGCCGAAATCCTGCTCGAGGACATGGAAGCGCGCGGCCCGGTGCGCCTGGCCGACGTTGAAGGCGCGCAGAAGGAAATCCTCGGCATCGTGCGCCGGCTGGCCGATGAAGGCGTGATCAGCCTCGGCGGCGCCGGTGCGGAGGCGATGGTATGAGCGGCAACGTGGTGCGCTGGTTCGCGCCGGAGCTCAATGCCGCGCCGCTGCCCGAGCCGCAGTTCGAGGAGGCCTTGCCCGAAGAGCCGGTGTTGCGCCCGCCGAGCCTGGAAGACATCCAGGCGATCGAGGCGGCCGCGCAGCTCGAAGGCTTCGAGCGCGGCCACAGCGAGGGCCTGGCCCAGGGCCAGGCCGAGATCCGCCGCCTGACCGCTCAGATCGAAGGCATCCTGGACAACTTCTCGCGGCCGCTGGCGCGGCTGGAAAACGAAGTGGTCGGCGCGCTCGGCGAACTGGCCGTGCGCATCGCCGGCAGCCTGGTCGGCCGCGCCTACGAGGCGGACCCGGCGCTGCTGGCGGACCTGGTCGGCGAAGCGCTGGACGCGGTCGGCGGCGCGCGCCGCGAGGTCGAGGTGCGCCTGCACCCGGACGACATCGCCGCGCTGACCCCGCTGCTGGCCTCGATGGCCGACGGCACCCGGCTGGTGCCGGACCTGACCCTGAGCCGCGGCGACCTGCGCGTGCATGCCGAAGCGGTGCGCATCGACGGCACCCTGGAAGCGCGCCTGCGCGCGGCGCTGGAGACGGTGATGCGCAAGTCCGGAGCGGGCCTGTGAGCGCGCTGTCCGGCACCCATCCGGCCGACTGGCTGGACGCGCGCAACCTGCGCCTGGCCTCGCGCCTGGGCAAGCTCGATCTCGACGCCGCCGCCGGCCGCGGCCTGATCCGTGAAGGCATCCTGCGCCGCGCGGTCGGGCTGACCCTGGAAGCGGTCGGCTGCGAGGCGCCGATGGGCGCCACCTGCAAGGTCGAGGTCGACGGCGGCTGGGTCGATGCCGAAGTGGTCGGCTTCTCCGGCGAACGCACCTCGCTGATGCCCAGCGCTGAAACCCATGGCCTGCTGCCCAACGCGCGGGTGGTGCCGGTGCGCCGCCGCGGCGGCGTGGAAGTGGGCGAAGGCCTGCTCGGCCGGGTCATCGATTCGGACGGCGTGCCGCTGGACGGCAAGGGCCCGATCCGCGCCGAAGGCTCGGTCGGCATGGCCGGCATTTCGATCAACCCGCTGGCGCGCGAGCCGATCACCATGCCGCTGGACGTGGGCGTGCGCGCGATCAACGCGCTGCTGCCGATCGGCCGCGGCCAGCGCGTGGGCCTGTTCGCCGGCTCCGGCGTCGGCAAGTCCACCCTGCTCGGGATGATGACCCGCTACACCGCCGCCGACGTGATCGTGGTCGGGCTGATCGGCGAACGCGGCCGCGAAGTGCGCGATTTCGTCGAGACCACGCTGGGCGAGGAAGGCCTGCGCCGCGCCGTGGTCGTGGCCGCGCCGGCCGACCGCCCGCCGCTGGCGCGCCTGCACGGCGCCTACCGCGCCACCGCCATCGCCGAATGGTTCCGCGACCAGGGCCTGAACGTGCTGCTGCTGATGGATTCGCTGACCCGCTTCGCCCAGGCGCAGCGCGAGATCGGCCTGTCGGTCGGCGAACCGCCGACCACCCGCGGCTACCCGCCGTCGGTGTTCGCCAAGCTGCCGGCGCTGGTCGAGCGCGCCGGCAACGGCGCCAAGGGCCGCGGCTCGATCACCGCCTTCTACACCGTGCTGACCGAAGGCGACGATCCGCAGGATCCGATCGCCGACGCCGCCCGCGCCATCCTCGACGGCCACATCCTGCTGTCGCGGCGCGTCGCCGACAGCGGCCTGTATCCGGCCATCGACGTCGAATCCTCGGTCAGCCGCGTGGTCCAGGACATCGCCGACGAGCCGTGGCGGCTGCGCATCCGTGCGCTGAAGCGGCTGGTCTCGGCGTATTCGTCCAACCGCGACCTGATCACCATCGGCGCCTATCAGCGCGGCAACGATGCGGCCGTGGACGAGGCGCTGGAGCGCTGGCCGGAAATCATGGAATTCCTCGGACAGGATGTCGCCAAGGCCGCAGATCTGCCCCACAGCCAGGCCGCGTTGAAGCGCCTGGTCGAACGTGAGAACTAAGCCATGATGCAATCACAGCGTATCGATCCCCTGCTCCGCCGCGCCCAGCAGCACGAGGACGAGGTCGCCCGCGATCTGGCCGAGCGGCAGCGCGCGCTGGAGACCCACGAGTCGCGGCTGGAAGAACTGCGCCGCTACGCCGAGGAATACGCCAACAGCCAGATGGCCGCGACCAGCCTGGCGCAACTGGCCAACCGCCGCGCATTCCTGGATCGCCTGGAAAGCGCGGTGCAGCAGCAGTGCCAGACCGTGGACCGCAATCGCGAGAAAGTGGAGATGGAGCGCAGCCGGCTGTTGCTGGCCAGCCGCGACAAGCAGGTGCTGGAACAGCTGGCGGCCAGCTACCGCGCCCAGGAACGCAAGGTCGACGACCGCCGCAGCCAGCGCGAGATGGACGACCTCGGCGCGCGCCGGGTGCGCCTGGCGGTGGCCGCAGCCGACAGCGACAACGACAACGGAGACAGCCGATGAGCAACCTACTTTCCGCGCTGGGCGGCAACGCCCGCGCCAGCGCCTCCGGCGGCAGCGCCGACATGCAGGGCCAGGACCGCAGCGGCGGCCAGGACTTCGACAAGCTGCTCGGCAACGACAGCGCGCGCGCCGCGCCCAAGCCGGCGCCGCGGCCCAGCGCCAAGCCGCAGCAGGCATCCGCCGACAAGGACCCGGCGACGAAGCGTCCGGAAGGTTCGGAAGACACCGCCAGCGAGCCGGCGCGTAGCGCGCAGGCCGGCAGCCAGGCCGCGCGCGACACCGAAAAGAGCAGCGAAGACACCAAGGCCCCGAGCAAGGGCAGCAAGGCCGACGCCAAGAAAGGCGAGGACAGCGAGGAAGACGCCGGCTGGCCGCCGGCCGGTCTGGCCGGCATCGGCATGAGCCTGTTGCCGACCCTCGCTGCCGCGCTGCCGGCGGCGAGCGCCGGCCCGCTGGGCGCGGCCGGGCTGGCGATCGGCGTCGCCGGTGCCGCCGCCCAGGGCGTGGCCGCATTGCTCGGCGGCGACACCCTGGCCGCGGCGGCGGGCGCCGACACCGCAGCCGCCGGTGCGGCCGCGACCGCCGCCGCGCCGGCGACCGCCGCGGCCACCACCGGCGCCAGCGCCGCCGGCGGCTTCGGCGGCATGCTGGCGCAGGTCGCCGGGGCCGCGGCGCAGGCCGCCAGCGGCGGCGACGCCAGCGCCCCGGTCGCCGCGCTGGCCGCGCTGGCCACCGCCAGCGACAAGAGCGCCGACAGCGGCAGCGATGTCGCCAGCACCGGCACCGATCCGATCAACCTTTTGGCCACGGCCGGGATCCACTCGCCGGCACGCAGCGCCGACAGCGCCGCGCCGTTCACCGGCTCGCCGACCCCGACTCCGAACCTGCACGGCGACAACTTCGACGACGAACTGGGCACGCGCATGAGCTGGCTGGCGGACCAGAAGATCGGCCACGCGCACATCAAGCTCAGCCCGGCCGAGCTGGGCCCGGTCGAGGTGCGCCTGCATCTGAACGGCGACCAGGTCAACGCCAGCTTCAGCAGCGCCCAGCCGGAAGTGCGCCAGGCGCTGGAGAACAGCCTGCCGCGGCTGCGCGACATGCTCGGCCAGCACGGCTTCCAGCTCGGCCAGGCCGACGTCGGCCAGCAGCAACAGCAGGCCTCGCAGAACGCCCGCCAAGGCGGCGGGCCGAACGGCGGCAATGGCAGCAATGCCGGCGGCGCCGGCGACGAATTGCTGGGCAGCGTCGGGATTCCGTCGGTGGTGCTGCGCCAGCGCGGCCTGCTCGACGCCTACGCGTAACCCAACGGCACCGCCGCGTCTGCGGCGGCGCCAACCGCTCCCTGTGAGAGGAGCTTCAGCCCCGATGGGCGGCAACGAAAACGCCCGCCGGGCCTGAAAGATCCGGTCCGCACAAGGCCGCATGGCGAGCCGCCGCGGCCACCGTCAAATATCCGGCGAGCCCAACCCGCCGTTTCGGCACACCGATTGCATCCTTAGGGGCAGAGACCCCCTTCAAGGAGCCAATCCGTGGCAGCAGCAGCCGACAAATCGAAGAAATCCGCCGACGCCAAAGAGGCCCCCGAGGGCGGCAAGTCGAAGAAGAAGCTGCTGATCATCGTCATCGCCGCGGTGCTGGTGCTGGGCGGCGGCGGCGCCGGCGCCTGGTTCTTCCTGAAGAAGCCCGATGCCGCGCACGGCAAGGCCGCGGCCAAGACCGCCGAGCTGCCCAAGCCGGCCCAGTATTTCGCGATGGACCCGGCGTTCGTGGTCAATCTCAACGGCAGCCCCGACGAGGGCCCGCACTACCTGCAGATGGAAGTGCAGCTGATGACCCGCGACCCGGAAGAACTGAAGCTGATCACCGAGAACGCGCCGGCGATCCGCGCGCACCTGCTGATGCTGTTCTCGCAGGTGCAGGCGCAGGACATCGCCGACATCGCCGGGCGCAAGAAGCTGCAGGCCGCGGCGCTGGCCGACGCGCAGAAGCTGATGACCGCCGAGACCGGCAAGAAGTGCGTGGAAGACCTGCTGTTCACCAGTTTCGTGACCCAGTAAGGCGCCGCCGCGATGACCGACCTGCTTTCCCAAGACGAGATCGATGCGCTATTGCATGGCGTCGATGCCGGTGCGGTGGACACTGGACCGGCGCCGCCGGCTCCCGGCGAAGCGCGCCAGTACGATTTCTCCAGCCAGGACCGGATCATCCGTGGGCGCATGCCGACCCTGGAGATGGTCAACGAGCGCTTCGCGCGGCTGTGGCGGATCGGCCTGTTCAACCTGATCCGGCGCTCGGCCGACCTGTCGGTGCGCGGCATCGACCTGATCAAGTTCAACGACTACATGCACTCGCTGTACGTGCCGAGCAACCTGAACCTGATCAAGTTCAAGCCGCTGCGCGGCACCGGACTGATCGTGTTCGAACCGACCCTGGTGTTCACCGTGGTCGACAATTTCTTCGGCGGCGACGGCCGTTACCCCACCCGCATCGAAGGCCGCGAATTCACCCCGACCGAGATGCGGGTGATCCAGCTGATGCTCAAGCAGACCTTCGCCGACCTGCATGAGGCCTGGGCGCCGGTGATGGAAGTGGACTTCGAGTACATCAATTCCGAGGTCAACCCGCACTTCGCCAACATCGTCACCCCGCGCGAGTACGTGGTGGTCAGCCGCTTCCACGTGGAGCTGGAAGGCGGCGGCGGCGAGATCCACATCACCCTGCCGTACTCGATGCTGGAGCCGATCCGCGAGCTGCTCGACGCCGGCATCCAGAGCGACCGCGTGGACCGCGACGAGAGCTGGAACATCATGCTGCGCGAGCAGCTCAACACCGCCGAGGTCACCATCTCCAGCGTGCTGGCGCAGAAGCAGATGACCCTGCGCGAGCTGACCCGGCTGAAGATCGGCGACGTGCTGCCGATCGAACTGCCCAAGCAAGTGCCGCTGTGCGTGGAGAACATCCCGGTGTTCACCGGCGAGTTCGGCATTTCCCGCGGCCAGAACGCCGTGAAGATCACTTCGACCCAACCCCCGGGCGCGCTGCGCCGCCGCCCCGCCCTTCAGGAAGACGCGTCATGAGCCAGAACGAAATCCCCGAGCCGGTCCCGGCCCAGTTCGACAGCCTGCAGCCGGAATCGGGCAGCGACAGCAACGAGCTGAACCTGGACATGATCCTGGACGTGCCGGTGACGCTGTCGCTGGAAGTCGGGCGCAACCGCATTCCGATCCGCAACCTGCTGCAGCTCAACCAGGGCTCGGTGGTGGAACTGGAGCGTGGCGCCGGCGAACCGCTGGACGTGTACGTCAACGGCACCCTGATCGCGCATGGCGAAGTGGTGACGATCAACGACCGCTTCGGCGTGCGCCTGACCGACGTGGTCAGCCCCAGCGAGCGCATCCGGAGACTGCGGTGAGCCTATTGCTCGCGGCCGCCACCCAGGCGGCCAAGTCCGCCTCGGGCGTCGGCAGCGCCGCGCCCTCGCCGCCCAGCCTGATCGGCGCGGTGTTCGCGCTGCTGCTGGTGCTGGGACTGATCCTGGGCATGGCCTGGGTGCTCAAGCGCCTGCCCGGCAGCGGCTTCCGCCCGGCCGAAGGCCTGCGCGTGGTGGCCAGCCTGGCGGTCGGCGCCAAGGAGCGCGTGGTGGTGCTCGAGGTCAACGGCGAGCAGTTGCTGCTCGGAGTGTCGCCGGGCGGTGGGGTACGCACCTTGCATCGCCTGCCCGAGCCGCTGCCGCAAGCGCCGGCGCCGTCGCTGCCGAACCTCAAGCAGCTGAAGAACCTCCCCGATTTCGCCCAGTTGCTGGCGCAGAAGCTGCGCAAGGACAAATGATCATGCTGCCTCGTTGGAACCGTTATGCGCGCGGCCTGCGCCTGCTGCTGATCCTGCTGACGCTGAGCCTGCTGCCGGCGCTGGGCTGGGCCCAGGCCGCACCGAGCGCGCCCGCCGCGCCGGCCGCGCAGAACGCCGCCCCGACCCTGCCCTCGCTGCCGGAAGTGAACGTCGGCAAGGTCGGCGCGCAGCCGGTGAGCCTGCCGCTGCAGACCCTGCTGCTGATGACCGCGATCACCCTGCTGCCGTCGATGCTGCTGGTGCTGACCGCGTTCACCCGCATCACCATCGTGCTCGGCCTGCTGCGCCAGGCGATGGGCACCGGGCAGACCCCGTCCAACCAGGTGCTGATGGGCCTGGCCCTGTTCCTGACCGCGCTGGTGATGATGCCGGTGTGGGAAAAGGCCTGGGGTCAGGGCATGAGTCCCTATCTCAACGGCCAGATCGACTTCCAGACCGCGTGGACCCTGACCACCCAGCCGCTGCGCGCGTTCATGCTGGCGCAGGTGCGCGAGGCCGACCTGATGACCTTCGCCGGCATGGCCGGCAACGGCACCTACAGCGGCCCCGACGCGATCCCGTTCCCGGTGCTGGTGGCCTCGTTCGTGACCTCGGAGCTGAAGACCGCGTTCGAAATCGGCTTCCTGATCTTCATCCCGTTCGTGATCATCGATCTGGTGGTGGCCAGCGTGCTGATGTCGATGGGCATGATGATGATGTCGCCGATGCTGATCTCGGCACCGTTCAAGATCCTGCTGTTCGTGCTGGTCGACGGCTGGGTGCTGACGGTCGGCACCCTCGCCGCCAGCTTCAACGGAGTCTGAGCCGATGAGTCCCGAACTGGCCCTGACCGAACTGCGCGGCGGCCTGATCACCGTGCTGTGGGTGGCCGGTCCGTTGCTGCTGTCGATGCTGGTGGTGGGCGTGGTGATCGGCGTGTTCCAGGCCGCCACCCAGCTCAACGAACCGACCATCGGCTTCATCGCCAAGGTCATCACCCTGACCGCGATGCTGTTCGCCACCGGCAGCATGCTGCTGGCGCACCTGGTCGAGTACACCACCATGCTGTTCCAGCGCATTCCGCATCTGATCGGCTAGCGGGACAGGAGCCCGACGGCAATGGATTCGGCAACGCAAATGGTCATCGATGGCCAGCAGGCCTTCGCGATGGTCGGCGCGATCCTGTGGACCATGCTGCGCATCGGCGCGATGCTGATGGCGATGCCGCTGGTCGGCACCCGCGCGGTGCCGGCGCGGGTGCGGGTGATGCTGGCGGCGACGCTGGCGATGGCGCTGGCGCCGCTGCTGCCGCCGGTGCCGGACTGGAACGGCTTCGATGCCGCGGTGGTGCTGAGCGTGGCGCGCGAACTGGCGGTCGGCGCGAGCATGGGCTTCATGCTGCGGCTGATCTTCGAAGCCGGCGCGCTGGCCGGCGAACTGGTCTCGCAGAGCACCGGCCTGGGTTTCGCGCAGATGGCCGATCCGCTGCGCGGGGTCACCTCCGGGGTGATCGGGCAATGGTTCTACCTGGCCTTCGGCCTGCTGTTCTTCACCGCCAACGGCCACCTGGCCGTGGTGCAGCTGCTGGTGGACAGCTACAAGGCGCTGCCGATCGGCAACGCGCTGCCGGACGCGCAGGCGATGGCCTCGGTGGCGCCGAATTTCTTCATGAGCATGATGCGCGGCGCGGTGACCCTGGCGCTGCCGGTGATGGTGGCGATGCTGGCGGTGAACCTGGCGTTCGGCGCGCTGGCCAAGGCCGCGCCGGCGCTGAATCCGATCCAGCTCGGCCTGCCGGTGGCGGTGGTGATCGGTCTGGCGCTGCTGGCGGTGCTGGTCGGCGAGATGGGGCCGCCGGTACAGCGCCTGTTCGATGCCGCCTTCGACGCCGCGCGCCAGGTCACCGCCTAGAATCCGCTGGCGCAAGCCCCGGGCCTTGAACCATTCAAGCCTCGGGCGACGGCGCCGATAGTCTCTTCAATGGTGTTGCACGTGCAGCACCCACCATCGCGCAGCGCCTTCCGGGGACGCCAGTCATCGCCGTGCCGAACAGCCACCCGCCGCTGTCGCCCTCCCCGTCGCGCGGCTTCGCATGGCGGCTCGCCGCGCTGCTCGCGCTGTGCGCCTGGGTCGGCGCCGCCGTGGCGCAGGAATACAGTTTCCGCGACTACGCGCAGGCCGACGGCCTGCAGGGCCTGAGCATCAATTGCCTGTACGCCGATCGGCACGGCGTGATCTGGGCCTGCACCGAGTTGGGCCTGCACCGCTACGAGCGCGAACGCTTCGAACAGGTCGGCAGCGATGCCGGCGTCGGCAGTCCGCTGGTCTATGCGATCGCCGAGGATCGCCGGCAGCGCATGTGGGTCGGCGCGTCCAATGCGCTGTACGTCGGCGACGGACGCCGCTTCACCGCCGTGCCCGGCGCCGACGGGCGACGCCTGCGGATCGACCAGGGGCAATCGCTGGCGGCGTTCGGCGACGCCATCGTCGCGCTCAACGACAAGCAGCCGCTGCGGATCTCCGCAGGCGCCGATGGCGGCTGGCAGGTCGCACCGCTGCGCGCGGCCGACGGCGCGCCGCTGGCCGATGTCTCCAGCGTCACCGCAATCGGCGAGGCGCTGTGGCTGGGCTGCGGCCACCAGCTGTGCCGGCTGGACGCGCAAGGCGGCCTGCAGCGGCTCGGCCGTGCCGACGGCGTTCCCGACGACAACTGGCTGGCGCTGCTGCGCGACCGCGACGGCACGCTGTGGGCGCGCGGCATCCATCACGTGCTGGCCTGGCCGGCCGGCGCGGCGGGTTTCGCCGAACGCCCGCCGCCGCCGGGCAGCAGCCTGTCGACCATGGCGGTGGGCATCAACCTGGTCGAGGACGCCGCCGGCCGGGTACTGACCCGCAGCGATACCGGCGTGCTGCGCTGGGAAGCCGGGCACTGGCGCGCGTTCGAGCGCGCGCAGGGGCTGGGCGCGCTGGCGGCCAACATTTCGCCGATGCTCAGCGATCGCCAAGGCCGCCTGTGGATGGGCACCCGCGGCCGCGGCGTGCAGCGCTGGCTGGGCTATGGGCTGATCCAGCATTGGGAAGAACCGCAGGGACTGGCGACCGGGCCGACATGGTCGATCCTGCGCAGCCGCGGCGACGGCCGCCTGTACGTCGGCAGCGAAATGGGCGCCAACGTGCTCGACCCCGACAGCGGCCGCATGCGCCCGCTGACCGACGGCGACGGTCAGGCGCTGCGGCAGACGGTGCAACTGATCGATGCCGCCGACGGCACGCTGTGGCTGGGCCAGTCGTCCGGGCGGGTGTTGCGGCTGGACCGCGGCAGCGGCCGCATGCTCGAGCAGACCAAGGTGCTGTCGGCGATGAAATGCATGTTCTTCGACGATGCCGGCACCCTGTGGATCCTGACCACCCGCGGCCTGTTCCTGCTGCCGGCGGGCGAACGCAGCGCGCAGCCGGCGCGCGACCTGCCGCGCGACCAGTTCGTCGGCGGCGGCTACGATGCGCGCGGCCGCTTGTGGCTGGTCGGCAAGAACGGGCTGTACCTGCGCCAGGCGCAGGGCTGGCAGTCGATCCGCCTGCGCGGCCCCGCCCTGCCGGATGCGGAGCTGGACAAGTTCAGCATCGGCGCCAGCGACGACCTGTGGCTGTCGTTCGGCGATGTCGGGGTCTGGCGCGGGCGTTTCGAGCCGCGCAGCGCCAGCGTGTCGCTGCGCAAGGTCGACGACCCGCTGCTGGCGCGGATCGTGCCCTACGTGTTGCGCCAGGACCGGCAGCAACGGCTGTGGGTCGGCAGCAGCCAGGGCCTGGACCTGTGGTCGGGCGGGCGCTGGATCCGGGTCACCCAGGCCGATGGCCTGCTGTGGGACGACACCTCCGAATCGGCGTTCTTCGAGGACAGCGACGGCTCGGTGTGGATCGGCAACAGCAAGGGCGTCAGCCAGATCCTGGAGCCGGCGCGGCTGTTCGCCGCGCGGCCGCTGCGCCTGCAGTTGCTGCGCGCCACCCGTGCCGGCAAAGCGGTCGTCGCCGGCGCACAGTTGCCGTGGTCGCAGCAGCCGATCGAATTCGCCTTCTCCGCCCCCGGCGCGGTCGGCGGCAGCGACACCATCGGCTTCCGCTACCGCCTCGAGGGCCTGCAGGAGCAATGGGCCAGCACCCAGCAGGCGCATCTGACCTACACCCTGCTCTCGCCCGGCCGCTACGCGCTGGAGGTACAGGCGCTGGACGAACGCCAGCGCGCGCGCAGCAATGTGGTGCGCCTGGAGTTCACCATCCTGCCGCCCTGGTGGCGCAGCCCGCTGGCGTGGATGGCGTATCTGCTGGCGGCGGCATTGCTGCTGACCGTGGTCTGGCGCTGGCGGGTGAAACAGTTGCTGGTGCGCGAGCGCACCCTGGCGCGGCTGGTCGCCGAGCGGACCCAGGAACTGGAGCACGACAAGCGCGAACTGGAGCAGGCGCGCGCCGCGCTGGCGCTGAAGTCGGTGCGCGACGACCTCACCGGCCTGCTCAACCGGGTCGGCATCCTCGACGCGCTGGCGGTGCAGATCCAGCGCTGCCGCAACGACGGCAGCCCGTTGGCGGTGGCGATGATCGACCTGGACCACTTCAAGCAGATCAACGACCAGCACGGCCATCTGATCGGCGATGCGGTGCTGGCACGGGTCGGGCGACGCATGAACGCGAACCTGCGCGGTGCCGACCTGATCGGCCGCTACGGCGGCGAGGAACTGCTGGCGGTGCTGCCGGGCCTGCTGCCGCCGGCGCAGAACCGGCTGCGCGCCCTGCACCAGGTGATCGGCGCCACCCCGTTCCTCACCGACGCCGGCCTGCTCGAGGTCACCGCCTCGATCGGCGTGGCCTGGTACCGCGAGGGCGAGTCGGTGCAACAGTTGCTCAGCCGCGCCGACGACGCCCTGTACCGGGCCAAGCATGGCGGCCGCAACCGGATCGAACTGCACCTGGACCCGGCCCTGGGCGCCAGCATGCCGCGCTGAGCGGCGCCGGCTCAAGCCCGGCCGCCGCGCTGCCGATAACAGACAGTGAGCTACGCGTCCCGCGTGTAGCGCCATGGCCGCCGGCCGCCGCGAACACGGCATGCAACCGTCGCTCTCCTTCTCCACTTCTTGCCCGGTGCCGCACGCGATGTCGGATTTCTTGCCAGTCCCCGCCGATGACTGCCGCGGCGCACGCGGCGGCTGAGGGGGCCGGCATGCGCGCGCGCCGGCGCGGCCTGCAGTCGCTGCAGGCCCTGCTGCTGTGGCTGGCCGTGGAGCTGCTGGCGGCCGGGGTCGCCCGCGCGCAGTCGATTCCCTTGCGCCGCTACGCCCACGACCAGGGCCTGCTCGGCCTGGCCGACACCTGCCTGCTGCAGAGCGGCGACGGCAGCCTGTGGGTGTGTACCGAGAGCGGGCTGTACCGCTTCAATGGCCATCGCTTCGAACAGGTGCCGCTGCAGGGCCAGCGCGGCCATTCCATCAGCGCCGCGAGCGAGGACGCCGAGCACCGGTTGTGGGTGGCCACCTTCGACGCGCTCTACGTCGACGACGGCACCCAGCTGCGTCGGCTGAGCGCGCAGGAGACCGGGCCGCTGCACAAGAACAAGCTGCGCCTGGCCAGCACGCCCTGGGGCATGGTGCTGCTCAGCGGCCAGCAGGCGCTGCGCGCGGTGGCTGGCCACGACGGACGCTGGCAGCTGCGGCCGCTGTTCGACGCGGCGACCCTGGCGCGGCTGCCGCAGCTCGGCAAGCTCGCCGCGGCGCAGAGCGAAGGCGACGATCTTTGGCTGGGCTGCGACCAAGAGCTGTGCCGGGTCGCCGCCGATGGCTCGGTGACGGTCTACGGCCAGGCGCAGGGCCTGCCGCCCGATCGCTGGCGGCATGTCGTGCGCGACCGCGGCGGCGCGCTGTGGCTGCGCGGCGACCAGCACGTGATGCAGTTGCCGGCCGCGGCCGAGCGTTTCGTCGCGCGGCCCCCGCCCGGGGTCGGCCTGCGCCAGGTGGGCGGCCAGATGCAGATCCTGCTCGATCCGCAGGGGCGCGTGCTGATCCGCACCGGTCAGGGCCTGGCGCGCTGGGAACACGACCGCTGGCGCCAGTTCGACCGCGGCAACGGCCTGCCCGACGCCGGCATCCTGGTGCTGCTGTTCGACCGCGCCGGCGACCTGTGGATGACGGTGGACGGCGAAGGCGTGGTGCGTTGGAACGGCTACGGCTGGATCGAGAACTGGGACGTCTCGCAAGGCATGAGCACCGCGCCGACCTGGAGCATCCTGCGCAACGGCGACGGCGCGCTGCTGCTCGGCAACGAAGCCGGCATCAACCGCCAACGCCGTCCCGACCAGCGCTTCCAGCCCTGGCTGGCGGACGCCGGGTTGCAGGTCATCAGCCTGCAGAGCGCGGCGGACGGATCGCTGTGGAGCCTGGGCTCGCTGGGCGAGCTGCGCCACCACGACCGCCAGGGCCGCCTGCTGCGCAGCTATCCGCGCCTGGGCGCCACGATCAGACGGCTGTTTCTGGATGCCGGCGGCCGGATCTGGATCCTCTCCGCGGATGGCCTGTACCTGCTGCAGCGGCCGCAGTCGGACGACCTGCCGCAGCGGGTGCAGGCGCTGCCTGGCGGCGAGTACTCGGACATCCAGCAGCGCCGCGACGGCAGCCTGTGGCTGAGCGGCGCGGCCGGCGTGTTCCGGCTGCGCGGCAACACCTGGACCCCGATCCGGCTGCAGCTGGACGGCAAGCCGGCGCAGCCATGGGTCAGCAAGCTGCTGATCCAGGAAGACGGCCAGGTCTGGGCCGCGCTGTACAACCCGGGCGTGTGGCAGGGCCGGCTCGACGGCGACACCCTGCAGTTGCGGCCGAGCGCGCAGTCCGAACAGCGCGAGCTGCAGATCTACCTGATCCGGCGCACCCGCAACGGCTGGATCTGGATCGGCCACAACCAGGGCGTGGACGTCTACGACGGCCGCCGCTGGTCGCGCCTGACCCAGTCGCAGGGACTGCTGTGGGACGACATCTCCGAATCGGCGTTCTTCGAGGACCACGACGGCTCGGTGTGGATCGGCACCAGCAAGGGCGTCAGCCACATCCTGGCCCCGCAACGCCTGTTCCAGGCCAACGCGCCAGGGGTGACGCTGAGCGAATTCAGCCGCGGCGGCCATCCGATCGCGGCCGGCGCGCGCCTGCCCTGGAATGAGGAGCCGCTGCACATCGAGGCCGGATCGCCGGACCTGTACGACGACCGCAACCGGGTCTCGCTGCGCTACCGCTTCGAAGGCGCGCATACGCAGTGGATCTACACGCCCAACTTCGAGATCGAGCATCCGCCGCTGGCGCCGGGCGACTACAGGTTCGAACTGCAGCTGCTCGACGCCTACCGGAACAGCGCCTCGGCGCCGGTGCGGGTGGCGTTCTCGGTGGCGCCGGTGTGGTGGCGCAGCCAGACCATGCTGGCGCTGTACGCGCTGCTCGGCGGCGGGCTGGCGATCGCCGCGCTGCACTGGCGCGAGCGCCGCCTGCGCCAGCGCGAGCGCCACCTGGCCGAGCTGGTCGCGCTGCGCACCCAGGAACTGGAGCACGACAAGCGCGAACTGGAGATCGCCCGCGCCGCACTGGCGGTGAAGGCCTCGCACGACTCCCTGACCGGCCTGCTCAACCGCGCCGGCATCCTCGATGCGTTGGCCGCGCAAATGCGCCACAGCCTGGCCGAGCAGCAGCCGCTGGCGGTGGCGATGATCGACCTGGACCACTTCAAGCGCATCAACGACACGCACGGCCACCTGATCGGCGACGCGGTCCTGACCAAGGTCGCGCAGCGCCTGAACGCCAATCTGCGCGAATCGGACCAGATCGGCCGCTACGGCGGCGAAGAACTGCTGGGCGTGCTGCCCGGACTGCCGCCCCCCTCCCACGAGCGCTTGCAGAACCTGCGCGTGGCGGTCTGCGGGCATCCGCTGCGGGTCGGCACGCAGCACCTGGCGGTCACCGCCTCGATCGGCGTGGCCTGGTACCGGCACGGCGAGAGCCTGCAGCAATTGCTGGCCCGCGCCGACGAGGCCCTATACCGGGCCAAGCACCTGGGCCGCAACCGCGTGGAACTGCAGCAGGACTAGGCTGCGTCGACGCGGCGGAGCGCGCCGCGGGCCGGCCGTCCGGCGAACGGTACGGTCCTTGCAGGAGGCTGGGTTGAATCCCCTGCCCGGCGCGCCTCACCGTCATGTCCGAAAACGAAGAAGGCACCGAAAAAACCGAACAACCGACCGAAAAACGCCTGCGCGAGGCGCGCGAGCAGGGCAACATCCCGCAGTCGCGCGAACTGGCGACGGCGGCGGTGTTCAGCGCCGGCATCTTCGCCCTGATGGGCATGTCCGGCTCGCTGGCGGCCGGCGCGGCGAACTGGATGAAGGCCGCGCTGCGCCCGGATCCGCGCCTGCACGACAACCCGGACGCGCTGTTCGGCCACTTCGGCGAACTGCTGCTGGGGCTGCTGTGGGTGACCCTGCCGCTGGTCGGCATCTGCGTGGCGGCCGGCTTCGTGGCGCCGATCCTGATGGGCAGCCTGCGCTTCTCCGGCGCGGCGCTGATCCCCAAGTTCGAACGGCTCAACCCGATGGCCGGGCTGTCCCGGCTGTACGGCCCGGAAAGCCTGGCCGAACTGTTCAAGTCGATGCTGCGCATGGGCTTCGTCGGCGGCGCCGCCGCCCTGTGCATCTCCAACAACGTGGACGGCCTGCGCAGCCTGATGCGGCAGCCGCTGGAAACGGCCATCGGCGACGGCCTGGGCTTCACCCTGCACCTGCTGCTGTACACCGCCGGCGCGCTGGCGCTGCTGGCCGCGATCGACGCGCCGTACCAGAAGTGGAACTACACCCGCAAACTGATGATGACCCGCGACGAAGTGCGCCGGGAAATGAAGGAAAGCGAGGGCAGCCCGGAGGTCAAGGGCCGCATCCGGCAGATGCAGATGCAGCTGTCGCAGCGGCGGATGATGGAGGCGGTGCCCAGCGCCGACGTGGTGGTGGTCAACCCCACCCACTACGCGGTGGCGCTGAAATACGAAAGCGGCCGCATGCGCGCCCCGACCGTGGTCGCCAAGGGCGTGGACGAACTGGCCTTCCGCATCCGCGAGATCGGCGAACAGCACCGCGTCGCAGTGGTGTCTGCGCCACCTTTGGCACGCGCCTTGTATAGGGAAGGGCAACTCGGCAAGGAAATTCCCGTGAGACTGTATTCGGCGGTGGCGCAGATCCTCTCCTACGTGTACCAGCTGCGCGCCTGGCGCAGCGGGCCGATGCCGCCGTTGCCGCCGCTGGAGGTCGATGAATTCGCCCCGGGGAGCAAGCCGTGAGCCAGCCCGCCGCGCAAATGAACACGCGCAAGATGATGGACATGATCAAGCACGGCCTCGGCGCGCCGGTGATCGTGATGGCGATGCTGGCGATGGTGGTGGTGCCGCTGGCCGCGCCGGTGCTGGACGCCCTGTTCACCTTCAACATCGCGATCTCGCTGATGGTGCTGCTGGCGGTGGTCTATGTGAAGCGGCCGCTGGAGTTCAGCATCTTCCCGATCGTGCTGCTGATGACCACGATGCTGCGCCTGGCGCTGAACGTGGCCTCCACCCGCGTGATCCTGATCAACGGCCAGGACGGCCACGGCGCCGCCGGCAAGGTGATCGAGGCGTTCGGCCAGTTCGTGATCGGCGGCAACTACGCGGTCGGCATCGTGGTGTTCGCGATCCTGACCATCATCAACTTCGTGGTCATCACCAAGGGCGCCGGGCGCGTGTCGGAAGTGACCGCGCGCTTCATCCTCGACGCCATGCCCGGCAAGCAGATGGCGATCGACGCCGACCTCAACGCCGGCCTGCTGACCCGCGAAGAGGCCAAGGCCCGGCGCGAGGAGGTCCGCGAGGAAGCCGACTTCTACGGCTCGATGGACGGCGCCAGCAAGTTCATCCGCGGCGACGCCATCGCCGGCATCCTGATCCTGTTCATCAACTTGATCGGCGGCATGGCGGTCGGCGTCCTGCAGCACGGCATGCCGGTGGGCCAGGCCGCGTCCACCTATACCCTGCTGTCGATCGGCGACGGCCTGGTGGCGCAGTTGCCGGCGCTGCTGGTGTCCTCGGCGGTGGCGATGCTGGTCACCCGCGCCTCGCGCTCGCAGGACATGGGCGCCTCGATGATGGGCCAGGTATTCGGCCAGCACAAAGCGCTGGCGGTGGCCGCGGCGATCCTGGGCCTGGTCGGCCTGGTCCCGGGCATGCCCAACGTCGCTTTCTTGACGCTGGCGCTGATCCTGGGCCTGCTGGCCTGGAAAATGTGGAAGCGCAGCCTGCTGCCGGAAGAAGCCAAGCCGGATCCGGCGCAGCAGGCGGCCAGCGCCGGCGCGCAGGCCAACGCCGAACTGGGCTGGGACGAACTGCGCCCGATCGATCCGCTGGGGCTGGAGGTCGGCTACCGGCTGATCCCGCTGGTGGACAAGACCCAGGGCGGCGAACTGATGGCGCGGATCAAGGGCGTGCGCCGCAAGCTGACCCAGGACATCGGCTTCCTGATCCCGCCAGTACACATCCGCGACAACCTGGAGCTGCCGGCCAACGCCTACCGCCTGCTGGTGCACGGCGTGCCGGTGGCCACCGCCGACATCCACCCCGATCGCGAACTGGCGCTGGACCCGGGCGGCGCGCTCGGCAAGATCGACGGCATCGCCGGCAAGGACCCCGCGTTCGGCCTGGACGCGATCTGGATCCAGCCGCACCAACGCGCCCAGGCCGAGACCATGGGCTACACCGTGGTCGACCCGGCCACGGTGATCGCCACCCACCTGTCGCACCTGATCCGCGAGCACGCCCCGGAACTGCTCGGCCACGAAGAGGTGCAGCAGCTGCTGGCCACGCTGGCCAAGAGCGCGCCGAAGCTGGTCGAGGACCTCACCCCGAAGGCGTTGCCGCTGTCGGTGGTGGTGCGCGTGCTGCAGAACCTGCTGATCGAGAAGATCCCGGTGCGGCAGCTGCGCAAGATCGTCGAGGCGCTGGTCGAACAGGCCCCGCAGAGTCAAGAACCCGGCGTGCTCACCGCGGCGGTGCGCAACGCGCTGGGCCGGTTCATCGTCCAGGAAATCTCGGGAATGTCCGCCGAACTGCCGGTGTACACCCTGGCCCCGCAATTGGAACGTGTCTTGCAAGACTCTACCCAAGGCAACGGTGCCGCGCTGGAACCCGGCCTGGCCGAGCGACTGCACCAGAGCCTGGCCGAGTGCGTCAGCAAGCAGGAAGCGCGCAACGAACCGGCGGTGGTGCTGGTACCGGCGCAAGTCCGCGCCGCGCTGGCCAGGCTGGTCCGCCACAGCGTCCCCTCGCTGTCGGTGCTGTCCTACAGCGAGGTACCGGAAGACAAGCGGCTGAAGCTGGTGGGAACGATCAGCTGACAGGCAGGGATTGGTGATTTGGGATACGGGATTCGCAACAGCGGACCCCGCGAGCGGAGAGAGACAGCAGTGAAACGATCGAAGACAACCAGAGCAAGGCGACCGGATACCAGCCACGTAACGGCGGCATCCGCGACCAATCCCCAATCCCCACTCCCGAATCCCGGTTTCCACCCATGAAGATCAAACGCTTCGTAGCCCCCGACATGCGCACCGCGTTCCGCATGGTCCGCGACGAGCACGGTCCGGATGCGGTGATCCTGTCCAACCGGCGCACCGACGAAGGCATCGAGATCGTCGCCGCCAGCAACTACGACGAAGCCCTGGTGCAGCAGGCGCTGGACGCGGCGCGTCCGGAAGAGGCGGCGCCGCGGCTGCAGGTGTCGGCGGCCAATCCGGCGCCGCGTGCGGCCAAGGCCGCCGCCAACCCGGCAATGGCGATGATGGCCGCGATCAGCGAGCGCCGTGCCCCGGCCGCCGCCATGGCCAGCGCCGGCAGCGCGAGCGTGGCGCAGGCCGCGCCGGCACGGCCGCTGACCCAGCCCGCCGCGATCGCCGCCTCGGCGATGCCAGCCGGCACCGCGCCGGCGCCGAGCCGTCCCGCCGCCGCGCCGCGGGCCCCTGCCCCGGTCCCCGCCGACGCCCCTTCGCCGAATTCCGCATTCCCGAGGACGTGTTCCGCAACGCACCGATCAGCGTGCCGATGCCCAGCCCGTTCGCCGCCCCGGCCGCCGCCGCCAGCGCCGCCGCGACCGCCGCCGAGGTGCCGGCCTGGCTCGAAGACATCGCCGCCGTGTCGCTGACCCCGGCCGCCGCGACTAGCGCCGCGAACGTCGTGCCGCTGCCGGCCACCGCGCCTGCGGCCAGCGCCGGGATCCCGGCGCCGCCGCCGCTGGCGCCGGTGGCCAACTTCCCCGTCGCGCAGAACGACGAACAATTGACTCAGCTGCGCGACGAACTGGCGCTGATGCGGCAGATGATCGAGCGCGAGATGAACCGGCTCACCGACGAACGCCTGCGCGGCTCGCCGGTACGCGCCCAGGCGCTGGAGCTGATGGACGACTACGGCTTCGACAGCGGCCTGACCCGCGACGTGGTGATGCAGATCCCCGCCGACCTGGAACTGCACCGCGGCCGCGGGCTGATGCTGGGACTGCTGTCCAAGCGCCTGCCGATCGCCCCGCTGGACCCGATCGAGGAAGGCGGCGTGATCGCCCTGATCGGCCCCACCGGCGCCGGCAAGACCACCACCATCGCCAAGCTGGCCTCGCGCTTCCTGGAGCGCCACGCCGCCCGCGACGTGGCCCTGGTCACCACCGACACCATCCGCGTCGGCGGCCGCGAACAGCTGCACAGCTACGGCCGCCAGCTCGGCATCGCCGTGCACGAGGCCGACAGCGACGCCGCCCTGCAGCAGCTGCTGGAGCGCCTGCGCGACTACAAGCTGGTGCTGATCGACACCGCCGGCATGGGCCAGCGCGACCGCGCCCTGGCCGCACAGCTGCACTGGCTGCGCGCCTCGCGAGTGGTCCGGTCCTTGCTAGTACTCCCTGCCAACGCTCATTTCTCCGACCTGGACGAGGTGGTGCGCCGGTTTGCCGGCGCCGATCCGCAGGGGGTGATCTTGACCAAGCTGGATGAAACCGGGCGGTTTGGCAGTGCCCTGTCGGTGGTCGCGGACCACCGGCTTCCCATCACCTGGGTGACCGATGGTCAGCGCGTGCCGGACGACCTGCACCGCGCCAACGCCGCCAGCCTGGTATTGCGCCTTGAAGATTTGCGGCGCGCTGCCGATAAGCCCTGTACTCCGGAGCAGAACCATGCCGTCGCGTGATTACGCCAATCTGACCAATGCCTTCCCCCTGTCGGCAACGCGCAGCGAGCCGCTGGGCCCGGTGCGCACGATCGCCGTGACCGGCGGCAAGGGCGGCGTCGGCAAGACCAACATCTCGGTCAACCTGTCGATGGCGCTGGCCGACATGGGCAAGCGCACCCTGCTGCTGGACGCCGACCTTGGCCTGGCCAACGTCGACGTGCTGCTCGGGCTGACCCCCAAATTCACCCTGGCCGACCTGGTCGCCGGGCGCTGCACCCTGGAAGAGGTGCTGATCGACATGCCCAACGGGCTGATGGTGGTGCCCGCCGCCTCCGGTCGCCGGCACATGGCCGAGCTGCCGCCGGCCCAGCACGTCGGCCTGGTCAACGTGTTCTCCGAGCTCAAGCGCGAGCTGGACGTGATGATCATCGACACCGCCGCCGGCATCACCGACAGCGTGCTGACCTTCTGCCAGGCCGCGCAGGACGCGGTGGTGGTGGTCTGCGACGAACCGGCCTCGATCACCGACGCCTACGCGCTGATCAAGGTGCTGTCGCGCGAACGCGGCGTGGACCGGGTGCAGATCGTGGCCAACATGGTCCGCGACCTCAACGAAGGCCGCCTGCTGTACGACAAGCTGAGCCGGGTGTGCGAAAAGTTCCTCGGCGACGTGTCGCTGAACTACCTGGGCTGCGTGCCGCAGGACGACTGGCTGCGCCTTGCCGTGCAGCGCCAGCAGCCGGTGGTCAAGGCCTACCCGTCCAGCCCGTCGGCGCAGGCGATCGCCGAGATCGCCCGCCGCACCTCGCGCTGGCAGGCGCCGACCGTGCCGCGCGGCAACGTCGAGTTCTTCGTCGAACGGATCATCCAGCGGGGGGTCGCCGCATGAACGCCGCCGCCCAATACCGCGCCGTGCAGCGCAACAGCTCCAACGACTACATCGCCCAGCATTCGGACCTGGTGCGGCGCATCGCCCACCACCTGGCGGCGCGACTGCCGGCCAGCGTCGAGATCGACGACCTGATCCAGGCCGGCATGATCGGCCTGATCGAGGCCTCGCGCAGCTACGACGCCGACCAGGGCGCCTCGTTCGAGACCTACGCCTCGATCCGCATCCGCGGCTCGATGATCGATGAGATCCGCCGCGGCGACTGGGTGCCGCGTTCGGTGCACCGCCGCGCCCGCGACGCCGCCTCGGCGATCCGCAAGATCGAGCAGAGCACCGGCCGCGCCGCCGCCGCCAACGAAGTGGCCGCCGCGATGGACATGCCGCTTCCCGAATACCTGCGATTGATGGAAGATGCCGCGCGCGGCCAGGTGCTGAGCCTGGAATCGCGGGTCGAAGACCACGGCGAACTGGACACCATCGCCAAGGGCGGGCCCAATCCGCAGCAGATGCTCGAGCGCAGCGAGTTCGGGCGCGAACTGGGCAAGGCGATCGCGCTGCTGCCCGAGCGCGAGCAGCTGGTACTGTCGCTGTACTACGAACAAGAATTGAACTTGAAGGAAATCGGCGCGGTGCTCGGTGTCAGCGAGTCGCGCGTCTGCCAGATCCACGGCCAGGCCACGGTACGCTTGCGCGGACGCTTGAAAGCGTTCGAAGCGGCAGACGCCGGCCTGGAAGACGAAGAATAAGACCCAAGGGAGTTAGCGGTGAACAAGAACATGCGGATTTTGATCGTGGACGATTTCTCGACGATGCGGCGCATCGTCAAGAATCTGCTCGGCGATCTGGGCTTCACCAACACTGCAGAGGCCGAAGACGGCAACAGTGCGCTGGCTGCGCTGCGCTCGGCACCGTTCGAGTTCGTGGTCACCGACTGGAACATGCCCGGCATGACCGGCATCGACCTGCTGCGCAACATTCGTGCCGACGACAAGCTCAAGCACCTGCCGGTGCTGATGGTGACCGCCGAGGCCAAGCGCGAGCAGATCATCGAGGCGGCGCAGTGCGGCGTGAACGGCTACATCATCAAGCCGTTCACCGCGCAGACGTTGCAGGAGAAGCTGGGCAAGATCTTCGAACGCCTGGGAGCGACCGCCTGATGCAAGCCACCGCCGAACGCAGCGCCCTGATCGAACGCCTGCAAGGTGCGCTGGACGCACTGGAGCGTGGCGACGAAACCGCCTGGCGCAAGGAAATCGACACGCTCGCCGCCTGGCGCACGCGGCCGATGATGCAGGGCCTGAGCCGGCTGGCGCGCGACCTGGGCCAAGCGCTCGGCGAGCTGCCGGTCATTCCCAGCGAAGCCGGCGAACTGGACGACGCCTGCTCGCGCCTGGACCACGTGGTGGAGATGACCGAGAAGGCCAGCCACCGCACTCTGGACCTGGCCGAGGAATGCCGCGCGCTGGCCGAACAGCTGCGCGCCGGCGGACTGACCGGCGACCAGGGCGAGATCCTCGACAAGATCCGCCACAACCTCACCGAGATGGCCCTGGCGCAGAGCTTCCAGGACCTGACCGGGCAGATCATCCGCCGCGTGGCGACCATCGTGCGCCGCGTGCACGAGGGCTTCGGCGCGCTCGGCCTGCCGCCGAAGGAAGACAAGAAGCCCGACGGCAGCCTGGCCGGCCCGGCGCTGGCCGGACTGGACCGCCACGGCGTGTCGCAGAACGACGCCGACGACCTGCTGTCCGGACTGGGACTGTAATGCCATGAGCGCCGTCCCCGACGACATCGCTGCCGACTTCATCATCGAGGCCCAGGAAATCCTGGACCGGCTCGGCGAGCAGCTGGTGTCGCTGGAGCAGGCGCCCGAGGACAGCGACCAGCTCAACGCGGTATTCCGCGGTTTCCACACGCTCAAGGGCGGCGCCGGCTTTCTGGCGATCAACGCCATGGTCGAGCTGTGCCACGCCGCCGAGGACACCCTGGGCCAGGCCCGCGCCGGCCAGGCCACCTTGCAGGCGCGGCACTTCGACGCCGCGCAGCAGTCGCTGGACTACCTGCAGTCGATGCTCGACGCGTTCGGCAGCGGCAGCGAACCGCCGCGCGCGCCGCAGCAGCTGATCGCGCAGTTCGCCACCAGTGGCGAAGAAACCGCCGCGCCCAGCGCCAAGGCCGCCGTCGCCGCGCCGCTGCCCGCCGCAGGCGGCAACAGCGACATGATCGACGACGACGAATTCGAAGCGTTGCTCGACCAGTTGCACGGCGGCGCCGCGCCGGCCGCGCTGCCGGTACCGGCAGCCGCGCCGCGGCCGGCGCCGAGCGCCAAGCCCGCAGGTGCGCCCGCCAAAGCCGCCGAACCCGAACACACCGTGCGCGTGGACACCAAGCGCCTGGACGCGATCGTCAACCTGATCGGCGAACTGGTGCTGTCGCGCAACCGGCTCAAGACCCTGCGCGTGCGCCTGCGCGACGAAGAACTGGACCGCGCGGTCAGCAGCCTGGACATCGCCACCTCGCGCCTGCAATCGGCGGTGATGCGCACCCGCATGCAGCCGGTCGGCAAGGTGTTCTCGCGCTTCCCCAAGGTGGCGCGCGACGTCGCCCGCTCCCTGAACAAGGAAGTGGACCTGGAACTGATCGGCGCCGACACCGAACTGGACCGCAACCTGGTCGAGGCGCTGGCCGATCCGCTGGTGCACCTGGTGCGCAACGCGATCGACCACGGCATCGAGACGCCGGCGCTGCGCGAAGCCACCGGCAAGCCGCGCGGCGGCCACGTGCGCCTGTCGGCGCAGCAGGAAGGCGACTACGTCAGCATCGAAGTGCAGGACGACGGCGCCGGCATCGACCCCGAACGCCTGCGGCAGAAGGCGCGCGAAAAGGGCCTGATCGATCCGGAAGCCGCCGCGCGCCTGACCACCGAGGAATGCCTGCACCTGGTGTTCCTGCCCGGTTTCTCGACCAAGTCCGAAGTCACCGACATCTCCGGCCGCGGCGTCGGCATGGACGTGGTGCAGTCGCGCATCCGCGAACTCAGCGGGCAGATCCAGATCCAGTCCGAACTGGGCCGCGGCAGCCGCTTCCTGATCCGCGTGCCGCTGACCCTGGCGATCCTGCCGACCCTGCTGGTGCAGGCCGGCGACACCGTCTATGCGCTGCCGCTGGCGCGCGTGGTGGAAGTGCTGCACGCGCCGCGCCGCGCGCTGGGCTGGTTCGACGGCCGCGCCGTGCTCGACCGGCAATCACATACCTTGCCGCTGGTGGACCTGCGCCACTGGTTGAACATCGAAGCGCCGGAACTGCCGCTGCTGACCGTGGTGGTGCTGCAGGCCGGCGAATCGCGCATGGGCCTGGTCGTGGACCAGGTCCGCGGCCGCGAGGAAGTGGTGATCAAGCCGCTGCCGCGCGCACTGCGCGGCCTGCCCGGCTACGCCGGCGCGACCCTGATCGGCGATGGCCGGCTGGCGTTGATCCTGGATGTGGATGGGTTAAAGAGCTGATAGAGCCGGGATTGGGGAGTCGGGATTGGGGATTCGCAAAAGCGGGATCCCGCAGGCCGCCCGTCATCGCATCGCTCCTTGTAGGAGCGGCTTCAGCCGCGACCCGGTGATGCCGGGATTGGGGATTGGGGATTCGCAAAAGCGGCGCCTGTTGCCTTCCGACAGCTTTCTGCATGTCCTGCGGCCACCGCCACGCTGCACCGCGCCCGAAACTGCTGCCACAGCAACCCGACCAAATGTCGGCACCCGCGCTTTTACGAATCCCGAATCCCCAATCCCGGCCCCACCCCCATCAAGTCCCAAGCCCGCTGGCCGATACCTCCTGCATGGACAAACTCAGTCTCATTGGCTTGCTGTTGGCGATCGCCTCGCTGGTCGGCGGCAGCATCCTCAAGGGCGCCGGCGTTTCCGCGCTGTGGTCGCCGGCCGCGTTCGTGATCGTGATCGTCGGCACTGTCGCCGCGATCCTGGTGCATACCCCGCCGGCGGTGTTCAGGCGCGCGTTCCAGATCGCCAAGTGGATCCTGCATCCGCCGGCCAGCGATCGCCAGGCGCTGCTGCAGCAGATCGTGGAGTGGAGCAACATCGCCCGCCGCCAGGGCCTGCTCGGCCTGGAGAACCAGGTGCAGCAGCAGCCCGACCCGTTCGTGCGCAAGGGTTTGCAGATGCTGGTCGACGGGGTGGAGCCGGAATCGATCCGGCACATGCTGGAAATCGACCTGGACGG
This sequence comes from Xanthomonas sp. SI, assembly GCF_014236855.1. Taxonomy (NCBI): domain Bacteria; kingdom Pseudomonadati; phylum Pseudomonadota; class Gammaproteobacteria; order Lysobacterales; family Lysobacteraceae; genus Xanthomonas; species Xanthomonas sp. SI. Next base: position 2,810,213 of record NZ_CP051261.1, on the reverse strand, counting down.
CCAGGAACACTGCGATCTGGCCGCGGCCAAGGTGTTCGAAGGCATGGGCATCTATGCGCCGACGCTGGGCATCATCGGCGCGGTGCTGGGCCTGATCGCGGTGATGAAGAACCTTGCCGACCCGAGCAAGCTCGGCCACGGCATCGCCGCCGCGTTCACCGCCACCATCTACGGCATCGCCTCGGCCAACCTGCTGTTCCTGCCGATGGCCAGCAAGCTCAAGAGCGTAATCAAGCACAGCAGCGGCGAGCGCGAAATGATCATCGAAGGGCTCATCGCCATCGCCCAGGGCGAGAACCCGCGCAACATCGAATCGAAGCTGGCCGGCTTCTTGCATTGACCCACCACTATGGCCCGCAAGCGTCAGCACGAAGATCACGTCAACCATGAGGCATGGGCCATCCCCTATGCCGATCTGATGACGTTGCTGCTCGCCTTCTTCGTGGTGATGTACGCGCTGTCCACGGTCAACGAGGCCAAGTACCGGGTCATGGCAGACGCGATGAGCACCGCCTTCGGCGGCGCGCCGCGGACGATGAGCCCGGTGCAGGTCGGCGATCACCTGATGCAGGGCCAGGGCGGCGCGCGCCCGACCCCGATCAAGTCCAGCCCGGCGCTGTCCCTGCCCGACCCGAACCGGCTGCCCTCGGCCTCGCCACTGCGCTCGCCCAGCGCGCTGCGCGACGAGGACCAGCTGCGGCGCGCGCAACGCCAGCTCGACGGCATCGCCGACCGGCTTGGCGCCGCCCTGGCGCCGCTGATCCAGAAGAAGCTGATCACCGTGCGCCACGCCGGGCTGTGGATCGAAGTGGAGATCAACAGCGACATCCTGTTCGGCTCCGGCTCCGCGTCGCTGGACCAGAGCGCCCGCGCCACCCTGGCGCAGCTGGCGCAGGTGCTGGTGCCGGTGCCCAACGGCGTGCGCGTGGAGGGTTATACCGACAACAGCCCGATCGCCACCCTGCAGTTCCCGTCGAACTGGGAACTGTCGGCGGCGCGCGCGGCCAGCGTGGTGCACCTGTTCGCCGACCAGGGCCTGCAACCGTCGCGGCTGTCGATGATCGGCTACGGCGAGTTCCGTCCGCGTGCCGACAACGACAGCCAGGCCGGCCGCAACGCCAACCGCCGCGTGGTGCTGGTGATCCTGGCCGACGCCGGCGGTCCCGACAGCGGCAGCGACGCGGCGCCCATCGCCGCCACCGGCACGCCGTCGCCGCAAGACCGATTGACCAATACCGCCGGCGCCGCGCCGGCGACCCCGCTACATGCCGCCGCGGTGGCTGCCGGCCATGCCGGCCAGCCCCGCGCGGTACCTGCCGCCATTGAAGGAGTGAACTGATGCGCATCTGGGCGATTGCCAACCAGAAGGGTGGCGTGGGCAAGACCACCAGCACGCTGGCGCTGGGCCGTGGCCTGGCCATGCTCGGCCACCGCGTGCTGATGCTGGATCTCGATCCGCACGCCTCGCTGACCCGCGCCTTCGACGTGCCGCAGGATCCGCCGCCGAGCGGCGTGCTGGACCTGTTCGCCACGCCGCCGAGCGACCTGGCCGCACTGGCCCGCGACAGCGCCATCGAGCGCCTGAGCTACGTCTGCGGGCAGACCGCGCTGGCCACGCTGGAGCGGCGCAGCGCCAACCAGCCCGGGCTGGGCCTGGCGTTGCAGCAGGCGATGGCACGGCACGCCGGCCAGCACGACTACATCCTGCTCGATTGCCCGCCGACCCTGGGCCTGCTGATGATCAACGCGCTGGCCGCGGCCGACCGGGTGATCATCCCGACCCAGGCCGAGCCGCTGGCGCTGCACGGCCTGGCCAGCATGGTCCGCACCGTGGACATGGTCGAGCGCTCGCGCCGCCGTCCCCTGCCCGCCTCGATCCTGCCGACCCTGTTCGACAAGCGCACCCGCGCCGGCAACGACACCCTCAAGCAGATGCAGGACAGCTACGGCGAGCGGGTCTGGGAAGACGCGATCCCGGTCGACACCAAGATCTGCAACGTCAAGGCATTGACGGTGGCCGGCGTTCCCGGCGACTACCCCGGCCGCGGCCTGGCCGCCTACCGCCGCGCGCTGGAATGGTTGATCGCCAGCGACGCCGTGCCGATGGAGCAGGCCGCATGAACACGCCCGGAGTCATCGACGACTATCTGGAAGGCCTGCTGCACGACGTGATCGCCGAAGAGCGCGACGCCGAACGCCAGGCCACGCTCGCCGCGGCCAGCACCGCACCGGCGCCGGAACCGGCGCGCGCCGTCGAGGCGCCCGCGCCGGTGGTCCCCTCCGCGGAGGAAATCGCTATCGCTGTACTGGCCGAAGCCGATTCCGATCCGGCCCTGGCCGGCATCATGTCGCAGCAGGTCCTGGCGCCCAAACCGGCCGGCCCCACCCCGGAAGAACTCGCCGCCGCGGTCCTGGCCGAAGCCGACGCCGATCCGGCCCTGGCCGGCATCATGTCGCAGCAGGCCCTGGCGCCCAAGCCGGCTGGTCCCACCCCGGAAGAACTTGCCGCCGCAGTCCTGGCCGAAGCCGACGCCGATCCGGCCCTGGCCGGCATCATGTCGCAGCAGGCCCTGGCACCCAAGCCGGCCGGCCCCACCCCGGAAGAACTCGCCGCCGCGGTCCTGGCCGAAGCCGACGCCGATCCGGCCCTGGCCGGCATCATGTCGCAGCAGGCCCTGGCGCCCAGGCCGGCTGGTCCCACCCCGGAAGAACTTGCCGCCGCGGTATTGGCCGAAGCCGACGCCGACCCAGCCCTGGCCGGGATCATGTCGCAGCAGGCCTTGGCGCCCAGGTCGGCTGGTCCCACCCCGGAAGAACTCGCCGCCGCGGTATTGGCCGAAGCCGACGCCGACCCGGCCCTGGCCGGCATCATGTCGCAGCAGGCGCCGTCCGCCGCCGAGCGCGACGCCGATCTGGAGGTGGTCGCGGCGATGGAGATGCAACGCGCCGCCGCACCGCCGCGCGACCTGGCCGCCGAAGACGATGCCGCCTCCGCGCGCGCGACCAAGCGCCCGCCGATGGCAGTGCCGCCGGAACGCCGCGTCGAGGCCGAGCGCGCGCAGGCTGCGGGCGCGCGGCTGCCGCCCAACCTGCAGGCGTTCATGGCCCCGAGCACGCCGCACGAAGCCTCCCCGCACCAGCGCCGCGCGCCGGACCGCAGCACCCGCTGGCTGCGCCTGCGCTGCGGCGAACAGGCCTATGCGCTGGAACTGCTGAAGGTGCAGGAAGTGGTGCTGCCGGTGCCGCTGCTGGCGCTGCGCGGCACCCCGACGGCGATGCTGGGGATCATGAACCTGCGTGGCCAGGTGGTGCCGGTGATCGACCTGGGCATCCACCTGGGCGCCGCGCCGATCGAGATGGACATGCTGACCCGGGTGGTGGTGCTGGAAGAGAACGGCGAGACCCTGGGCCTGCGCGTATCCGCGGTCGAGGACGTGGCCAGCCTCACCGACCAGCAGATCGAGCCGCCGGACAATGCCCGCATCTGCCGCATCTCCAACCACCTGTTCCGCGGCGTGGCGCGGCTGGGGCAGCAGCCGATGATCCTGCTCGACGCCGAGCAACTGCTGCACTGAACGCGTAAGGACCGGCCCGCCTTGCTTGCGCACGTGCGCGGCAAGTCGGGCAGGAAAGGGAGCTTGTGCCAACAAGCGCCTAGCAACGACGCAGTGCCGTACGCGCCCAGGCGCCGCACTGCCAGTGGCCGCGTGCGGCGCGGCCCAATCCGGGGCCCGCGCCAGCGGCGATGCGCCACGGCGGCGGCCCGGCAACTGCCAACCCTGCCGCACTTTCCCGATGCGCCGCTAAAGCTTCCCGCGCATTGGCCGTTATCTGCCCTAGAACCATTCCGTGCGGAGCAATGATGAGCACAGTGACCCTTGGCGAAGATCTCGGCATCGAGACCAGCGCCGACCTGAAACAACGGCTGACCCCGTTCCTGGCGTCGGACGACGAGCTGCAGCTGGACGCCGGCGAGGTCCGCCGTATCCATACCGCATCCGTGCAGGTGCTGTGCGCATTCGTCGATGCACGTCGCAAGGACGGCAAAAGCACCGTGTTCGCAACCTGCAACGACACGTTCCGCGACGCGGCACGTCTGCTAGGGGTCAGCGCATCGCTGGGCCTTCCTGCAACCCCTGACAACCTGAAATCTGTGGAGAACGCCGCATGAGCGCACGTATCTTGGTGGTGGACGATTCGGCGTCGATGCGCCAGATGGTCTCCTTTGCCCTCACTTCGGCCGGTTTCGCGGTCGAGGAAGCCGAAGACGGCCAGGTCGCGCTCGGCCGCGCCCAGGGCCAGCGCTTCAACGCGGTGGTCACCGACGTCAACATGCCGAACATGGACGGCATCTCGCTGATCCGCGCGCTGCGCCAGCTGCCGGACTACAAGTTCACGCCGATGCTGATGCTGACCACCGAGTCGGCGGCGGACAAGAAGTCCGAAGGCAAGGCCGCCGGCGCCACCGGTTGGCTGGTCAAGCCGTTCAACCCGGAACAGCTGATCGCCACCGTCCAGAAAGTCCTGGGCTGATTTCCTCTCCACCCTTTTTCCGGATTCCCCGCCCATGAGCATGGACCTGCAACGTTTCCACGCCACCTTCTTCGAGGAAAGCCGCGAAGGGCTGGACGCGATGGAAGCCGGATTGCTGTCGCTGGAAGAAGGCAACCGCGATCCCGAAGTGATCAACTCGGTGTTCCGCGCCGCGCACTCGATCAAGGGCGGCGCCGCCACCTTCGGCTTCGAGGCGATGGCCGGCCTGACCCACGTGCTGGAGACGCTGCTCGACGAGCTGCGCTCGGGCAAGCGCGAAGTGGAAGCGCACGCGATCGACGCGATCCTGGGGTCGGTGGACGTGCTTCGCGCCTTGCTGCGCGAAGCCGAGCACGGCACCCCGGCCGATCCGGTCGCGGTCAAGGCGGTGCACGACCGCCTGCAGCAGGCCCTCAACGGCAATGCCGCCGCCGCGCCCGTCGCGACCCCGGCCGCCAACCAGCCGGCCGAACCGGAAGCCTGGCAGATCGGTTTCACCCCGGCGCCGTCGCTGTTTATGAGCGGCAACGACCCGCTGCGCATCATCCGCGAACTCGAACACCTCGGCCCGCTGCAGGTCGCCTGCCGCACCGCGCGCCTGCCCGGCTTCAGCGACCTCGACCCGCTCGAGGCCTATCTGGCGTGGGACCTGGGCCTGGTCGCCAAAGTGCCGCGCAGCGCGATCGAAGACACCTTCGCCTGGGTGATCGACGATTGCGAACTGGACATCCGCGCCGTGCCGCCGCCGAGCCTGGCCAACGCGCCCGCCCCGACCCTGGCGCAGCCGCCGGCCAGCGCCACCGCCGCGCCGGCCGCCGCCGTCGCCGCCAATGCGCCGGCCGGCAACGCCGCCGCCGCGCACGAAGCGGAAAGCTCGATCCGGGTCAGCGTCGACAAGGTCGATGCGCTGATCAACCTGGTCGGCGAACTGGTCATCACCCAGGCCATGCTCAAGCAGGTTTCCGGCGACCTCGACCCGGCCCACGCCGAACGCCTGTTCGCCGGCCTGGACCTGCTCGAACGCAATACCCGCGACCTGCAGGAAGCGGTGATCGGCGTGCGCATGCTGCCGGTGGACGCGGTCTTCCGCCGCTTCCCGCGCCTGGTCCGCGACCTGTCCACCCGCCTCGGCAAGCAGGTGCGGCTGCGCACCATCGGCGAAGGCACCGAACTGGACAAGGGCCTGATCGAAAAGATCGCCGATCCGCTGGTGCACCTGGTGCGCAACTCGATCGACCACGGCCTGGAAATGCCGGAAGCGCGCCGCGCCGCCGGCAAGGACGAGACCGGCACCATCACCCTCGCCGCCTCGCACCAGGGCGGGCATATCGTCATCGAAGTCAGCGACGACGGCGCCGGCCTCAACCGCGAACGCATCCTGGCCAAGGCCGCCGAACGCGGCCTGGCGGTCCCGGACAACCCGACCGACGCGCAGGTGTGGGACCTGATCTTCGCCCCCGGCTTCTCCACCGCCGACGCGGTCACCGACCTGTCCGGCCGTGGCGTGGGCATGGACGTGGTCCGCCGCAACATCCAGGGCCTGGGCGGCGAAGTGCAGCTGGAAAGCAACTCCGGCCGCGGCACCCGCGTGCTGATCCGGCTGCCGCTGACCCTGGCGATCCTGGACGGCATGACCGTGTCGGTCGCCGGCGAGACCCTGATCCTGCCGCTGGCCTATGTGCTCGAAGCGCTGCAGCCGCAGCCCGACGACATCCGCAGCATGGCCGGCGAAGGGCGCGTATTGCGGGTCCGCGGCGAATACCTGCCGATCCTCTCGCTCAGCGATTCGTACGGCTACGGCCGCACCGAGCAAGCCGACCCGCTGGTGGTGGTGGTCGAGGCCGATGGCCAGAAGATCGCGCTGGAAGTGGACGAACTGGTCGGCCAGCAGCAGGTGGTGGTCAAGAACATCGAGAACAACTACCGGCGCATCGGTGGTATTTCCGGCGCCACCATCCTCGGCGACGGCCGCGTCGCCCTGATCGTGGACATCGGCGGGCTGGTGCGTTCGCTGAAGGTGCCGCAAGCGGCCTGATTGTTCCTGACGGATCGCCGCGCGCTGCGCGGCCAGCAAGACCCAAGCCCCGGCAGCGATGCCGGGGCTTTTGCGTTTTGGCCACGCCTGCGCGTGCACGCCTGCAACAGCCATCCAGCCAGCAACAGAGAGTGCCGCACATCGCGGAAGCGGCGGACGGCGTCGCCAGGCAGGCGGCACAGCGCGGCCGGATCCCGACATCGGCAACGTGTACCAGATGATCGAGCCGCCTAAAGGTCCAGAGGGCAGCGCCGCTATAAAGTAGACAAAATGCGACTCACTTCGCAATTTCATAAAAATATTATTGCTTAGTGAAAGAAATTTGATTGCCCCTCAAGGAGTCAGCTACATGACCGCATTCCTGCAGCGCTATAGCGTCGGCAATCGACTCTCCACCGCGTTCGGCATCCTGATCCTGATTTCCGGGATGCTGGTTGCCGCCGGCCTGTTCGCGATGTCCGGTGCGCGCAAGCAACTGGATGGCATCGTCAATTCGAACATCCAGAAAATCAACTTGTCCAACAGCATGCTCGATGCGAATTCCGCCATCCTGATCGCGCTGGGCACTTACGCAGCACAGATCGGCGAAAGCGAAGCCGAAAAGTCGCTTGCGCTCATTCTCGCCGAACGCAAGCACTACAACGAAGAGCGCGAAAAGCTCTACGCCATGCCGACCAACGACGCCGGCAAAATCCTGCGTGCCGAAATCGATGCGCTGCTGCAGGTCGCGCGACCGTTGAACGACGAGGTGATGACACTGATCGGAGCAGGCGACTATCCGCAGGCGCAAAAGGTGTTCCACGAGAAATCGCGTCCCGCCATGCTCGCCTGGCAGGCCAAGATCCGGCAAAACGTCATCTTGCAGAACCAACTCAGCCAGCAAGCCTATGCCACCGCGATCGGCCACACCGAGCGCGGCCGCGCGATGCTGATCGGCGGCGGCATCGCCGCGGGGCTGGTCAGCAGCCTGCTGGCCTGGCTGATCACCCGCAGCCTGACCCAGCCGCTGAACCGCGCCACCCGCGCCGCCGAGGCGATCGCCGACGGCCGCCTGGACAACAACGTGCGCACCGAGGCGCGCGACGAACCAGGTCGCCTGCTCAATGCGATGGACAAGATGCAGACGCAGTTGCAGCGCTTCTCCAGCGAGACCGCGCTGATGATCGAACTGCATGCCGACAAGGACATGGCCCATCGCATGCCGCTGGATTTCCCCGGCGTGTACGGCGACCTGAGCAAGGGCATCAACACCATGATGTTCGAGCACCTGGACGCCATCGTCGATGCGATCGCGGTGCTCAACGAATACGCCAACGGCGACCTGCGCCGCGACGCCCGACGCCTGCCCGGCAGCCGCGCGGTGCTGCACCAATCGATGGACGCAGCCAAGGCCAGCCTGTTGGCGATCAACACCGAGATCAAGCGCCTGGCCGCCGCCGCAGCCGCCGGCGACTTCACTGCGCGTGGCGATGCCGAGCACTTCCAGCACGACTTCCAGGCGATGGTGCAAGGCCTCAACGCGATGATGGAGGTCAGCGACCACACCCTCGGCAAGCTGTCGCAGCTGCTGCAGGCCATCGCCGCCGGCGACCTGACCGCACGCATGGATGGCGAGTTCCATGGCGTGTTCGCCAGGATGCGCGACGACGCCAACGCCACCGCCGACCAGTTGACCGGCATCGTCGGCCGCATCCAGACCGCGGCGGTCAGCATCAATGCTGCGGCCACCGAGATCGCCGCCGGCAACGACGACCTGTCGCGGCGCACCGAGCAGCAGGCCGCCAGCCTGGAAGAAACCGCCGCCTCGATGGAAGAATTGACCTCCACCGTCAAGCAAAACGCAGAGCATGCGCGGCAAGCCAATCAGCTTGCGGTCGGTGCTGCCGCGGTCGCCTCGCAAGGTGGCGATGTGGTCGGCCAGGTGGTGACCACGATGAGCGGCATCGAGACCTCCTCGAAGAGGATCGCCGACATCATCAGCGTCATCGATGGCATCGCGTTCCAGACCAACATCCTGGCGTTGAATGCGGCGGTGGAAGCGGCGCGTGCCGGCGAACAGGGCCGCGGTTTCGCGGTGGTCGCCAGCGAAGTGCGCACCCTCGCCCAGCGTTCGGCCGGTGCGGCCAAGGAGATCAAGAGCCTGATCGACGAATCGGTGACCCGCGTCAGCGAAGGCTCGACGCTGGTGCGCCAGGCGGGCCAGACCATGACCGAGATCGTGTCCTCGGTGCAGCGTGTCACCGACATCATGGGCGAGATCTCCGCTGCCTCGCAGGAGCAGTACGCCGGCATCGAACAGGTCAACCAGACCGTCACCCAGATGGACGAAGCGACGCAGCAGAATGCGGCGCTGGTGGAAGAAGCCACCGCGGCAGCGCGCTCGATGGAAGACCAGGCCGGCCAGCTCACCGCAGCCGTGGCCGTGTTCAAGATCGAGGCGGCCAACGCGGCGTCTGCAAACCGCGCCGCCCTGCGCAGCCAGCCGGCACAGCCGGCGCAGTTGCGTCAGGCATAACCGCAAGGGCGCGGGCCACACCGTAATGGCGGCGACCGAAACCCGGCTGCCGCCTGACCGGAGCGCAACGCAACACCAGTCGGCCGCGGAATCCCCGCGGCCGAGTCGCGTTCTGGGATGCAGTGCCAACCATGGCCTGCCGTGATACGTCACACGCGTTTTCTGTGGCACAGACCACAAACGCACCGCATGGCGGGTCTGAACCCGCCAAATCCAAGCCACCGCATAGCAGAACATCCAATAACGATTGACTGAGACTATCTATTGCGGTCGAGAAATCGATTGAACTTGGCCATGGCCCGGCCGTTACAGAGGACATGGATGCGGCGATCGGCATCCGCCGCGCTGCCGTCCTCCTTTCACAGCCCGTTTCATCCTCAATTTCGGGATCCATCGATGAAGACCAAGAATTTGCCCCTGTCGGCCCAACTCGCCATCGGCTTCGGCGCCGTCGTGCTGGTGCTGCTCATCGTTGGCGCGATCGGGCTGCGCAGCCAGTTCAAGCTCAACGACGCTGTCGCGATCAACGAGCACACCTTCAAGGTGCTGGCCACGGGCGAACTGATGCAGGCCAATGTACTGAACGTGCAGACAAGCACCCGCGGCTATCTGCTCTCGAACAACAAGGATTATCTGCAGCCCTTCGCTCTCGGCCAGGCCGGCTTCGACAAGAGCTTCGCCGAGGCCAAGCGCCTGACCGCGGACAATCCGCGGCAGCAGGCGCGCCTGGCGCAGCTGCAGGCCGAGTATCAGGAACTGCTGCAGAGCGAACAGCAGATCATCGCCCTGCGTGCGGCGCCCAACAGCCAGGATCAGGTGCTTTCCGCATTCGGCGAAGGCCGCGACCGCGCCGCGATGGGCAAGATCCGCTCGCTGCTCGGCGCATTCGCCGACGAGGAAAACGGCTTGCTGGTCAAGCGCAGCGAACAGTTGGCCGCGGTGCGCGCGCAGGGCACTTGGTCGGTGCTGCTCGGCAGCCTGGTCGCGATCCTGGTCGCCGTGGGCATGGGCCTGCTGATCCGCCAGCAGATGGTCAAGCGCCTGGGCCAGGCCATCTCGGTCGCCGATGCCATCGCCTCGGGCAAGCTGGACAACCACATCGATACCCAATCGCGCGACGAAACCGGGCGCTTGCTGGCCAGCATGGGCATCATGCAGACCCAGTTGCGCGCAGTGCTCGCCGCGCAGACCGAGATGGCGCAGCGCCACGACGCCGGCCAGATCAGCTATCGCATGGACGAGAGCGCCTTCCCCGGCGACTACGGACGCATGGTCCGCGACAGCAACGGCCTGGTCGCTGCGCATATCGCGGTGAAGATGCGCCTGATCCAGATCATGGGCCGCTATGCGATCGGCGACTTCAGCGAGGACATGGACCGCCTGCCCGGCGAGAAGGCCGTGCTGAGCACGACGATGGACACGGTCAAGCAGAACCTGGGCGCGATGAACCGAGAGATCGGCCAGCTCGCCGATGCCGCGGCGGCCGGCGACTTCAGCGTGCGCGGCGATGCGCAGCGTTTCCAGCACGACTTCCGCGCCATGGTCGACAGCCTCAACCAGCTGATGACCACCGCCGACGGCAACCTCGACGCACTGTCCACGATGCTGCAGTCCATCGCCGCCGGCGACCTCACCGCACGCATGCACGGCGACTTCAGCGGTGTATTCGCCAGGATGCGCGACGACGCCAACGCCACCTCCGAACAGCTGGCCAGCATCGTCGGTGGCATCCAGACCGCCGCGCTCAGCATCAATGCCGCGGCCAGCGAGATCGCCGCCGGCAACGACGATCTGTCGCGGCGCACCGAGCAGCAGGCCGCCAGCCTGGAAGAGACCGCCGCCTCGATGGAAGAGCTGACCTCCACGGTCAAGCAGAATGCCGAGCATGCGCGCCAGGCCAATCAGCTCGCGGTCGGTGCGGCCGCGGTCGCGGCGCAAGGCGGCGACGTGGTCGGTCAGGTGGTGACCACGATGAGCGGGATCGAGGCGTCGTCGAAGAAAATCGCCGACATCATCAGCGTCATCGACGGCATTGCCTTCCAGACCAATATCCTGGCCTTGAATGCGGCGGTGGAAGCGGCGCGCGCCGGCGAACAGGGCCGCGGCTTCGCCGTGGTCGCCAGCGAAGTGCGCACCCTCGCCCAACGCTCGGCCGGTGCCGCCAAGGAGATCAAGAGCCTGATCGACGACTCGGTCAACCAGGTGTCCAACGGCTCGGTACTGGTGCGCCAGGCCGGCCAGACCATGACCGAGATCGTGTCCTCGGTGCAGCGCGTCACCGACATCATGGGCGAGATCTCCGCCGCCTCGCAGGAACAGTACGCCGGCATCGAGCAGGTCAACCAGACCGTCAATCAGATGGACGAAACCACCCAGCAGAACGCCGCCCTGGTCGAGGAAGCCAGCGCCGCCGCCCGGGCGATGGAAGAACAGGCCGGCCAGCTCAGCGGCGCCGTGGCGGTGTTCAAGATCGAGGCCGCCAACGACGCCGTCGCTCCGGCCCGGCCGGTCCTGCGCAGCGCAGCGGCCACGCGTCCGCCGCTGCGCCAGGCGCCGCGGCCGCGTGCGCTGGCCGCGGTGGGCACGGCGACCGAATGGCAGGAGTTCTGAGTCCGGCGGCAGCGAGCGCCGCCGCATGAGGGTCCGATCGGCCGCAGTGTTCCTGCGGCCGATTCAATTTCCGGGACGCAGTGCCGATAAGCATTCGACACAGGATAGTTCCGGGCCGCTCGCGCCGCGTACTCGACGTCGCACCGCAGCGTGGTGAATGGATCGGCATCCGTGTCTTTCTCTATTCCTGCCAGTCGATGAACCCCATGAGCCAGACTCCAGCCCCCCGCTTCACCAGCGTCGCCACCCGCCTGATGCTCGGCGTGGCCGCGATCGCCCTGCTGTGTTTCGGCGTGACCGCCGCGATCATCTACGTGCGCAGCAGCGATGCGCTGCTCGCCTCGGCGAAAGCGGGCATGACCGATGCCGCCCACCTGGAAGCGCAACGTGTTTCCAGCGACATCGGCGCGGCCTTCGTGTCCAACCAGGTCTTCGCCAACAGCCTGCTGGCGCAGCGCAACCAGGACGGCAAGGTGCGCGAGACGTTCAGCGATATCGTGCTGCGCGAATTGCGCCAGCATCCGGACTGGACCGGCCTGGGCACGCTGTGGGAGCCGCAGGCGTTCGACGGCAAGGACAGCGCCTATGCCAACGCCGAGGGCCACGACGCCAGCGGCCGCTACATGGTGTATTGGGCCTGGCAGGGCGACAAGCAGGTGCGCGAGCCGCTGCGCGACTACGAGGTGCCCGGCTCCGGCGACTGGTACCTGAAAGCGCGCCAGCAGCGCCGCCCGACCGTGGTGGAACCCTACGTGTACGAGATCGGCGGCAACAAGGTGCTGATGACCACGCTGACCACGCCGGTGCTCGAGGACGGCAAGTTCCTGGGCGTGGTGACCACCGACTTCGGCCTGGCCAAGCTGCAGGAACGCCTGTCCAAGCTGCGCCCGCTCGGCGCGGGCCGCGTGCGCCTGCTGTCGCCCGGCGGCGCGATCATCGCCGATCGCGACGCGGCCAAGGTCGGCAAGAAGCTGGACGATCCGGCCACGCGCGCCCTGCTGGCCGCCATCGCCAAGGGCGAGAGCGTGACCCGCGAAGTCGCCGATGCGCAGACCGGAGCCACCGACATCGAAGTGTACGTACCGCTGCAGATCGGCCAGGCACAGGAGCGTTTCGCGCTGGGCGTGGCGGTGCCGCGCGCGCTGCTGATGGCTCAGGCGCGCTCGCTGCTGTGGACCATCGTCGCGGTCGGCCTGTGCGCGGCGCTGCTGCTCAGCGCCGGTCTCTACATCCTGCTGCGGCGCCTGGTGGTCACCCCGCTGGCAAATGCCGTCGACGCGTCCGGCGCCGTCGCCGCCGGGCGCCTGGACAGCCGCATCCACTACCAGCGCAACGACGAACTGGGCCGCTTGTTCGGTTCGTTGCAGCGCATGCAGGAACAACTGCGCGCCGTGCTCGATGCGCAGAAGGAAATGGCGCAGCGCCACGACGCCGGCCAGATCAGCTTCCGCATGGACGAGAGCGCCTTCCCCGGCGACTACGGGCGCATGGTCCGCGACAGCAACGCGCTGGCCGCTTCGCACATCGCGGTGAAGCTGCGCCTGACACAAATCATGGGCCGCTACGCGATCGGCGACCTCAGCGAGGACATGGACCGCCTGCCAGGCGAAAAAGCCGTGCTGACCGCGACCATGGACACGGTCAAGCAGAACCTGACCGCGATGAACCGCGAGATCAACCAGCTCGCCTCCGCCGCCGCCGCGGGCGACTTCAGCGTGCGTGGCAACGCCGACAGTTTCCAGTACGACTTCCGCGCCATGGTCGACAGCCTCAACCAGCTGATGGCCACCGCCGACGGCAACCTGGAAGCGCTGTCCACGCTGCTGCAGGCCATCGCCGCCGGCGACCTGAGCGCGCGCATGCACGGCGAGTTCAATGGCGTGTTCGCCAGGATGCGCGACGACGCCAACGCCACCGCCGAACAGCTGGCCGGCATCGTCGGCCGCATCCAGACCGCCGCATTGAGCATCAACAGCGCCTCCAGCGAGATCGCCGCCGGCAACGACGACCTGTCGCGGCGCACCGAGCAGCAAGCCGCCAGCCTGGAAGAAACCGCCGCCTCGATGGAAGAGCTGACCTCCACGGTCAAGCAGAATGCCGAACACGCACGCCAGGCCAATCAACTCGCCGTCGGCGCGGCCGCGGTCGCCTCGCAGGGCGGCGACGTGGTCAGCCAGGTCGTCACCACGATGAACGGCATCGAGACCTCGTCGAAGAAGATCGCCGATATCATTTCGGTGATCGACGGCATCGCCTTCCAGACCAATATCCTCGCGTTGAATGCGGCGGTGGAAGCGGCGCGCGCCGGCGAGCAAGGCCGCGGTTTCGCGGTGGTCGCCAGCGAGGTGCGCACCCTCGCCCAGCGCTCGGCGAGCGCGGCCAAGGAGATCAAGGGCCTGATCGACGACTCGGTGACCCGCGTCGCCGACGGCTCGGTGCTGGTCGATCGCGCCGGGCAGACGATGCAGGAGATCGTGTCTTCGGTGCAGCGCGTCACCGACATCATGGGCGAGATCTCCGCCGCCTCGCAGGAACAGTACGCCGGCATCGAGCAGGTCAACCAGACCGTCACCCAGATGGACGAGGCCACGCAACAGAATGCTGCGCTAGTGGAAGAGGCCACCGCCGCGGCGCGCGCGATGGAAGAACAGGCCGGCCAGCTCACCCAGGCCGTGGCCGTGTTCAAGCTCGACAACGCGGCCGTCTCCACGCCGGTAGTGGCCAGGCCCAGCCTCGCGGTCGCTGCGCCAAGGGCGAAAGCCAAGAACGAGCCGACAAAGCGCAGCAACGTGCCGATCCGCGCGCTGCCAGGCAAGCCGGCGAGCGCCAACGACACGCAGTGGCACGAGTTCTGAGCCGCTGCGGTTCGGCGCATTCCTGCACTGGCCGGGGATGCGCCGGACCGGTCTGGGCGGCTGTGCTTGCCTGCATAGCCCGTCGCCGACCGTCCATCGCGTCGCCATCGGTTGAGCCCCTCCCCCTCCGGCGAGCGAAGCAAGTCCCTGTGGAGAGAGGGTTGAAGTTAAGACGCGACAAGCACGCCAGGCCGACCGCCGTTCCGCTGGCTTTTCGATGGCTTGCGCAAGCCTTCAGTCGGACATGTTTAAAGATACTTGGCGCCCGGCCGTTAGCCTGTATGACATTTGGCTGACCGCGTCTTGGGGGACGCGACAGCCGGTCCAAACGGACCATGCGGCCAGCCCGGGACACCACCGCAGGCGCATGCGTTTCACGGTCGACCGTTCACGGGGAACACAATGAAGCCTATCGTTCTTGCCAGCTGCCTGACCTTGTTCGGCATCGCCAGCCTTGCGCACGCCGAAGAGGAGCCGATCGCCACCGATCGCCCCGACTTCGTCGAATCCAGCCTGACCGTCGGCGACCACCGTCTGCAGGTGGAAACCAGCGTCGCCTGGGAACGCGACGACGGCGTCGACGGCTATGCCACGCCCACCCTGTTCCGCTACGGCCTCGGCCCGACCTGGGAACTGCGCCTGGAAACCGACGGCTGGCAGCACAACGACGTGCCCGGCGGCGATGGCGATATCTCCGGCTTCGCCGACGTCTCGCTCGGGGTCAAGCATCATCTTGCCTCTTCCGACGACGGCGGCGCCTCGCTGGCGTGGCTGCTGCACGTGGACCTGCCCAGCGGCGCGCGCCGCCTGCGCGGCAACGGCGCGCGGCCCTCGTTCCGTCTGGTCGCCGAATGGGAGCTCAGCGACAGCCTCTCCGCCGGGGTGATGCCGGGCGTGATCTGGGACGAGAACGAGGACGGCCACCGCTACGCGGCCGGCATCTTCGGCGTGGTGCTCGGCAAGTCGTGGACCGAACGCAGCCGTTCGTTCGTCGAACTGGCGCTGCCGCAGATCGCCAAAAGCGACGACGGCGGCACCGTCGCCCTGCTCGACGTCGGCTCGGCCTGGCTGCTGAGCAACGACGTGCAACTGGATGTGGCCTACAGCTACGGCCTCAACGAGCGTTCGCCGGATCACGCGCTCGGCGCCGGTTTGTCCTTCCGCTTCTGAACCGAACCAGGCGATACCGATGAAGATCATGCACATGCTCGCGATCCTGGTGCTGGTGGCGGTGCTCGCCCTGCTGGCGCTGGGCGGCGTCGGCTACAGCGCCCAGCAAGGATTGCTCGGCGCGGTCGCCGCGCAGGTCACCTCGTCCGATGCGCTGCGCAACCACATGCAGGCGGACATGATGCACGACGCCTTGCGCGGCGACGTCACCACCGCGCTGCTGGCCGCCTCGCGCCAGGACGATGCCGGGATCAAGGACGCACGCGCCTCGCTGGCCGAGCACGCCGCGGAATTCCGCCAGGCCGTGGCCGACAACCGCAAGCTGCCGCTGGATCCGGCCCTGCGTCGCGAACTGGATACGGTCGCGCCGGCGCTGCAGGGCTACATCGACGCCGCGAGCCAGGTCGTGAGCCTGGTCGAAAAGGGTGCGGACAGCGCCGCCGCCTACGCCGCCTTCACCGAGAAGTTCGAGCAGCTCGAAACCCGCATGGGTTCGATCAGCGACCGCATCGCGGCACTGAACGAGGCCAATCGCAGCGCGGCCGAGCAGTACAGCCGCCGCGTAACCTGGCAACAGTCCGCTGCGGTGGTGCTGGCGATTCTGTGCCTGGGACTGGCCGCCGGCTGGATCCTGCGCTCGGTCTCGCGCCTGCTCGGCGGCGAGCCGCGCGTGGCGATGGCCGCCGCCCAGCACATCGCGGCGGGCCGCCTGGACCAGCCGATCCCGGTCGCCGCCAAGCACGCGAACAGCCTGATGGCCGCGCTGGCGCGGATGCAGCGCGAACTGCGCGAGCGCATCGAACGCGAGCGCAGCGTCGCCGCCGAGAACCTGCGCATCCGCACCGCGCTGGACAACGCCTCGACCGGCATGTACATCGCCGATCCCGACCTGACCATCGTCTATGCCAACGGCGCGCTGCAGAAACTGCTGCACACCTACGCCGACGACATCCACGCCTGCGCGCCGGCCTTCCAGCGTTCCAGCCCCCTGCTCGGCCAGCCGGTGTCGTTGCTGGAAGTGGGCAACTCGCAGGACGCGGAGATCTACCAGCAGCTCGACCGCCAAGGCGTCGCGCAGCGCGAGGTGCGCTATCGCGATGCCTGCATCGCGCAGGAGATCTCCGCGATCCGCAACGAGGTCGGCGCCCACGTCGGTTTCGTCTGCGAATGGCGTGATCGCACCGCCGAGGCCAAGGTCGAAGTGGACGTGGCCGAGGTGGTGCGCAGCGCCGCCGCCGGCGATCTGTCCAAGCGTATCGACAGCGACGGCAAGCAGGGCTTCTTCCTGTTGCTGGCGCAGCAGCTCAACGGCCTGCTCGACGCTAATTCGGTCAGCATCGCCGAAGTGTCGCGCCTGCTCAGCGCATTGGCCGACGGCGACCTGAGTGCGCGCATGCGCGGCGAGTTCCACGGCGTGTTCGCGACCATGCGCGACGATGCCAACGCCACCGCCGAACGGCTGGCCGGCATCGTCGGCCGCATCCAGCAGGCCGCCGGCAACATCAATACCGCCGCCAGCGAGATCGCCGCCGGCAACGACGATCTGTCGCGGCGCACCGAGCAGCAGGCCGCCAGCCTGGAAGAAACCGCCGCTTCGATGGAAGAGCTGACTTCCACGGTCAAGCAGAATGCAGAGCACGCGCGCCAGGCCAACCAGCTCGCGGTCGGCGCCGCGTCCGTCGCCTCGCAGGGCGGCGCCGTGGTCAGCCAGGTAGTGACCACGATGAGCGGCATCGAGACTTCCTCCAAGAAGATCGCCGACATCATCAGCGTCATCGACGGCATCGCCTTCCAGACCAACATCCTGGCGCTCAACGCGGCGGTGGAAGCGGCGCGCGCCGGCGAACAGGGCCGCGGCTTCGCTGTGGTCGCCAGCGAAGTGCGTACCCTCGCCCAGCGCTCGGCCGGTGCGGCGAAGGAGATCAAGGGCCTGATCGACGAGTCGGTGACCCGCGTCGCCGAAGGCTCGGCGCTGGTCGACCAAGCCGGCCGCACCATGCAGGAGATCGTGTCCTCGGTGCAGCGCGTCACCGACATCATGGGCGAGATCTCCGCCGCTTCGCAGGAACAGTCGTCCGGGATCGAGCAGGTCAACCAGACCATCACCCAGATGGACGAGGCCACCCAGCAGAACGCCGCGCTGGTCGAGGAAGCCACCGCCGCGGCGCGCGCGATGGAAGAACAGGCCGGCCAGCTCAGCGAGGTCGTCGCGATCTTCAGGCTCGACGGCAGCGCGACGGGCGCGGCGCTACCGAGCCGACCCGTGGCTGCGGCGCAGACGCAGGCAAAGCGGCCCCAGCCGGCGAGTGGCGCGCGCAAGCCAGCCATTCGCGCGATCCCCGGCAGTCGGGCCGCCGCCAATACCGCGGCCGAGACGGATTGGCAGGAGTTCTGATGCAGATCCAGCCGGACGGTTCGCCCGGCTGCGCCTTCGGTACCGATGTGACGTGAACAACGATGCGCGATGGAGAACTTTCCGCGTGTAGGGAGTAACCCGGCCAAGGTCGGGAATCGCCCTACGCCCATCGTTTCATGGATAAACCGGCTTCCGTGCCGATAGAGCTTTGAGGCGACGGCACGGCAGCCGCACAGCAGTACAACGAAACAGTTCAATTCTCGCTCCACTTGCTTACCGCCACGTCTCGCCGCTCCAGGTTTGTCTTCGGCATGGTCCACGCGTGGGCGTCGCCTAGCGAACCGCGACAGCCAACCTTCGGTAATTCAAAGAGGTCAGCCATGAATTCGTTCCTGCAACGCTACAACGTCGGGCACCGCCTGGGTGGCGCCTTCGGCCTGCTCATCCTGCTCTCCTGCCTGCTGGTGGCCGCCGGACTGATGTCCATGTCGCGCGCCAATCACGAACTCGACAACATCGTCAAGGTCAACGTCGAGAAAGCCAGGATCGGCAACGGCATGCTGGATGCCAACACCAATATCCTGGTCGCGCTGGGCACCCTGTCCATGATCACCAGCGAGGAACTCAATCAGCAGGCGCTGGCCGAGATCAAGAAGCAGCGCCAGCGCTATACGGACCTACGCAAGCAGCTGGACGCGTTTCCGCCAAGCGAGAAGGGCAAGGCGCTTCGTGCCGAGATCGACGCCGCACGCGCCACCGCACGCACCATGAACGATGAAGTCATCGCGCTCGCCACTGCCGGTCGCAACGCCGACGCGCAAACCGCGCTGAGCGAGCGCTCGCGCCCGGCCACCCTCGCCTGGATCGCTAAAATCCGCGAGAACGTAGACCTGCAGGACCAGCAGCTGCAGGCGGCCTATGTCCAGGCGACGCAGGCGATGGCCAACGGCCGCAATATGCTGATCGCCGGCGGCGTGGCCGTGCTGATCGTCAGCAGCCTGCTGGCCTGGGCCATCACCCGCAGCCTGACCCAGCCGCTGAACCGCGCCACCCGCGCCGCCGAGGCGATCGCCAATGGCCGCCTGGACAACGATGTGGGCACCGATGCGCGCGACGAACCCGGCCGCCTGCTCAACGCGATGGACAGGATGCAGACGCAGCTGCAGCGCTTTTCCAGCGAAACTTCGCAGATGATCGAGCTGCATGCCGACAAGGACATGACCCATCGCATGCCGCTGGACTTCCCCGGCGTATACGGCGACCTCAGCAAGGGCATCAACACCATGATGTTCGAGCACCTGGACGCCATCGTCGATGCCATCGCGGTGCTCAACGAATACGCCAACGGCGACCTGCGCCGCGACGCCCGGCGCCTGCCCGGCAGCCGCGCGGTACTGCACGAATCGATGGACGCGGCCAAGGCCAGCCTGTTGGCGATCAACACCGAGATCAAGCGCCTGGCCGCCGCGGCCGCGGCCGGCGACTTCAATGCGCGTGGCGATGCAGAGCACTTCCAGCACGACTTCCAGGCGATGGTGCAAGGCCTCAACGCGATGATGGAGGTCAGTGACCGCAACCTCGGCAAGCTCTCCGCGCTGCTGCAGTCCATCGCCGCCGGCGACCTGACCGCGCGCATGCACGGCGAGTTCCATGGCGTGTTCGCGCGCATGCGCGACGACGCCAATGCCACCGCCGACCAGTTGACCGGCATCGTCGGCCGGATCCAGACCGCGGCGGTCAGCATCAATGCCGCGGCCACCGAGATCGCTGCCGGCAACGACGACCTGTCGCGCCGCACCGAGCAACAGGCCGCCAGCCTGGAAGAAACTGCCGCCTCGATGGAGGAACTGACCTCCACCGTGAAGCAGAACGCCGAGCATGCACGTCAGGCCAACCAGCTCGCAGTCGGTGCGGCTGGCGTCGCCACCCAGGGCGGCGATGTGGTCGGCCAGGTCGTCACCACGATGAGCGGCATCGAAGCCTCGTCCAAGAAGATCGCCGACATCATCTCGGTCATCGACGGCATCGCGTTCCAGACCAACATCCTGGCGTTGAATGCCGCGGTGGAGGCGGCGCGCGCCGGCGAACAGGGTCGCGGCTTCGCGGTGGTCGCCAGCGAGGTACGGACGCTGGCCCAGCGTTCGGCCGGCGCGGCCAAGGAGATCAAGGGCCTGATCGACGAATCGGTGACCCGCGTCAGCGAAGGCTCGGCCCTGGTCGACCAGGCCGGCAAGACCATGCAGGAGATCGTGTCCTCGGTGAAACGCGTCACCGACATCATGGGCGAGATCTCCGCCGCCTCGCAGGAGCAGTACGCCGGCATCGAGCAGGTCAACCAGACCGTGACTCAGATGGACGAGACCACCCAGCAGAACGCCGCGCTGGTGGAGGAAGCCACGGCCGCCGCGCGCTCGATGGAGGAACAGGCGGGGCAGCTCAGCGAAGCGGTGGCCGTGTTCAAGATCGACGAGGTTCCCGCGGCAGCGCGCCGCCGTCCCGCGGTCAGCGCGCCGGAGGTGGCCGCCGTGGTCAAGGCGCAGGTCGCAGCGGCGACGCGTGCGGTGCGCAATGCGCCCAAGCGCGCGGCAGGCGGTGGCGGCGACGCCAGTTGGCAGGAATTCTGAGGCCTCAGCCGCCATGCCGCTGACGCATGGCGGCTGCAGTCCAGGCCGGTCGGCAGGCGTTCTGTCGCACCGGCACTGCGTGATGATCGGCAAGCCCGAATCGCAGGTTCGGGCTTTTCATGTCCGCGGCACGAACGTTCGCCATGCGCGGCGGCAGTCTCGAACAAAGCGACGTTTCATCGCAGTGATCGACGGGCCAGGTAGAGATGCCCCGGATCGTCAAAGGCATCGCACGGCGGCAGCCGCGGCGGCGCGAAGCATGGGAATGATTCTCATGTGGGCAAAAAGGACCCTGATCCAGCCCTCAAGTTTCTGGGATGAGCATCCTGAGCCGAACATTTTTCCGATGGCACCCTAAAGTCCGTCCGGCAAATGCCGTTAAAAGTCTCAATATGAGAATTTGTCTAAAAAATACTACTAAAGTTTTCGCCCTTTCCTGCTAGGGACTGCCGCCGTCCGACAGGCGGACCTCCACGTCTGTGGGCCAGACGAACAGCGCTAACAGCCTCTCCTGCACCCGCGTCACGTCTGCTGAGCTCCGGCACCATGCAGACCGCTCACTCTCCCCTGCCGGGCACATACCTTCGTTCGATCACTCGTTCACCTGACCCGGTAGAGCCACATGACTTCCAAGAATCCATCCATCTCCACTCAGCTCGCCATCGGCTTCGGCGCCGTGGTGCTGGTCATGCTCGTCGTCGGCGGCATCAGCCTGAGCAGCCAGTCCAAATTGAACAGCGCCATGGCGATCAACGAGCACACGTTCAAGGTGTTGGCGACCGGGCAAGAAATGCAGGAGAACGCACTCAATATCGAGACCGGCACCCGCGGCTACCTGCTGTCGGGCGACAAGCAGCATCTGCAGCCCTTCGAGAAGGGCCGGGCCGCGTTCGAAAAGGGCTATGTCGACGCCAAGCAGCTGACCGTGGACAATCCCAAGCAACAGGCGCGCCTGGCCGAGGTGGACAAGGCATACCAGCAATTCCTGGCCGTGGAAAAAGACACCATCGGCATACGCGAAGGGGACAACGGTGCCGAACAGTCCCTGGCCGTGTTCCGCGAGGGACGCGACCGCGTGTCGATGGGCAAGATCCGTCAGCTGCTGAGCGATTTCGCCAACGAAGAGAGCAGCCTGCTGGTCACGCGCAGCGCCGAGCTGGAAGCGGTGCGCACCCGCGGCAAATGGTCGGTGCTGATCGGCAGCCTGATCGCAGTGCTGGTCGCCGTGGGCATGGGCCTGCTGATCCGCCGCCAGTTGGTCAAGCGGATGGGGCAAGCGATCACGGTCGCCGACGCCATCGCCTCGGGCAATCTCGACAATGCCATCGACACCCGCTCGCGCGACGAAACCGGCCGTCTGCTGATCAGCATGAACAAGATGCAGACGCAGCTGCAGTCGGTCCTGGCCGCGCAGACCGAGATGGCGCAGCGCCATGATGCCGGCCAGATCAGCTACCGCATGGACGCCAAGGCGTTCCCGGGGCAATACGGCCGCATGGTGCACGACAGCAACGAACTGGCGGGATCGCATATCGCGGTGAAGCTGCGCCTGGCGCAGATCATGGGCCGCTATGCGATCGGCGACTTCAGCGACGACATGGATCGCCTGCCGGGCGAAAAGGCCGTGCTGACCGAGACCATGGACAAGGTCAAGCAGAACCTGACCGCGATGAATCGCGAGATCAGCCAGCTGGCCACGGCCGCGGCGGCGGGCGACTTCAGCGTGCGCGGCGACGCCGACAGCTTCCAGTACGACTTCCGTGCCATGGTCGACAACCTCAACCAGCTGATGGCCACCGCCGACGGCAACCTGCAGTCCTTGTCCGCGCTGCTGCAGTCGATCGCCGCAGGCGACCTCACCGCACGCATGCACGGCGAATTCCAGGGTGTGTTCGCGCAGATGCGCGACGACGCCAACGCCACCTCCGAGCAGTTGGCCGCCATCGTCGGCCGCATCCAGACCGCCGCGTTGAGCATCAACAGCGCCTCCAGCGAGATCGCCACCGGCAACGACGACCTGTCGCGCCGCACCGAGCAGCAGGCCGCCAGCCTGGAAGAAACCGCCGCCTCGATGGAAGAACTGACTTCCACGGTCAAGCAGAACGCCGAGCACGCGCGCCAGGCCAACCAGCTCGCGGTCGGTGCCGCCGCGGTCGCCTCGCAGGGCGGCGATGTGGTCGGCCAGGTCGTCACCACGATGAGCGGCATCGAGACCTCGTCGAAGAAGATCGCCGACATCATCAGCGTCATCGACGGCATCGCCTTCCAGACCAACATCCTGGCCTTGAATGCCGCGGTGGAAGCAGCGCGTGCCGGCGAACAGGGCCGCGGCTTCGCCGTCGTTGCCAGCGAGGTGCGTACCCTCGCCCAGCGTTCGGCCAACGCCGCCAAGGAGATCAAGAGCCTGATCGACGACTCGGTCAGCCAGGTGTCCAACGGCTCGGCACTGGTGCGCCAGGCCGGCCAGACCATGACCGAGATCGTGTCCTCGGTGCAGCGCGTCACCGACATCATGGGCGAGATCTCCGCCGCCTCGCAGGAGCAGTACGCTGGCATCGAGCAGGTCAACCAGACCGTGACCCAGATGGACGAGGCCACCCAGCAGAATGCGGCGCTGGTGGAAGAAGCCACGGCCGCGGCGCGCTCGATGGAAGAGCAGGCGCGCGAGCTCACCGAAACCGTCGCGGTGTTCAAGATCGACGATGCTCCCGCAACGACGGCACCGGCGAGCCGGCACCAGGCGATCGGCGCACCGGCCGTGACCGCGGTGGTCAAGGCAAAGGTGGCGGCGGCGACGCGCGCCGTGCGCAGCGCGCCCAAGCGCGTGGCGAGCGGTGGCGGCAGCGATACCAGCTGGCACGAGTTCTAAGCAGCACAGCCATCGCCATGCCGCATCCGGCATGGCGATGGCGCTTGCGGAAAGCCGGAAAGACCCTGGTCGCCTGCAAGACATGCATGCGCTACACATTGTCTCCGCGACCGGCGCAACCTGCCCCGATCGCACGGCGCATCGCCAGCGGCGACGGCGCCGCCTGGAGCGCAGTGCAGCTTGCGACGGCCAGCACATCGACACATGCGCAGCAATACGGCAAATCCGCTGCAATCAAATCGTCACGGCAAAGCGACAAAGGTAACGCCACCTGACCCGGATGCTGGCGTCGCTTCAACAATCCGGCCGGTGCGCCGCTAAAGCATCCACTTCCAAACGTATCCGCAGACAGCCATCGCCATGAGGTCTCCCAAATCGCGCTGCACACTGTCTGTACCGCTGCCATTGGCGGCCGTCCTGCAACGGCCGGCAGCGCATGCCAGACGATTGCGGTCGCGGACCGTCTGATCTGTCACCCCCGATGACGCTCAGAGACTTTTCATGACGCTGTCCACCCAGGCCGACGCCGGCCATCCCCTTCCCCCTTCCGGATCGCGCCGACCGCTGCGCGTTTGGCACGATCTCGCCATCGCCAGGAAGCTCAGCATCATCGGCATCCTGGTCCTGCTCGGGCTGGTGATCCCGGTCCTGCTCTACAGCGACAAACTCGACGAAAGCGTCGGCATCAGCCGCAACGAACTGCGCAGCTATGCGCCGCTGCGCGAGATGCTGTCGCTGCTGGGGGCGCTGCAGGCCGAACGCGTCGAAACCGGCGCCGCCGCTGCCGATGCGGCGCGCGCGGCGGACCGGTCCCTGGCCGATCTGCAGCGCACCGTTCCAGCGCTGCCCGGCTTCGAACGTAGCGACAAGGCCTTGGCTGGCTTGCGCAAGGCGCTGGCGAACGGGCGCGGCGACAGCCGCGCGGTCGCCGAACAGGCCGCCGCCGCGCTGGATGCGCTGCGCGACGACAGCCAGCTGGTCTATACCCCGTATGTGGAGAGTTACCACCTGGTGGTGGCCAGCCTGATCTACGGCCCCGATACCAGCGAAGCGCTGACCCGCCTGGATGCGGCAGCGGATCCGTCGCAGGCCGGTGCGGATGCGCCAGTGCTGCGCGAACAGATCGCGCAGATCGCGCGCGACCATGCGCGGCTGCGCAACGAACTGGAAAAGGCGGTCGGCCTGCTCGAGCAACCGGATCCATCGCTGGCCGCGGCCGTGGCGACCGAAGCGGGCCGCGCCGACGAGGCCTTGCAGCAATTGTCCGCCGCACTGGACAGCGGCGCGCCCGACGCCGATCGCCGCTGGAACCGCGCGCTCGACACATGGGGCCATGCGCTGCAAGCGCTGAGCGCGACGTCGTTGCAGGCCCTGCAGCGGCAGTCGGCACGGCATCTGGCCGATGCGCGCGGCGCGATGTGGTGGACGATCGCCGGGCTGAGCCTGCTGACGCTGCTCATCGTCGCCTTGTGCGTCCACACCCTGTCGGTGCTGACCCGCAACGTCCGCAACGCCGCCAGCGTCGCCGCGCAGATCGCGCAGGGCCGCCTGGACACCGCGATCGCGGTCTCCAGCCGCGACGAAAGCGGTCAGTTGCTCGCAAACATGCAGCAGATGCAACAGCAGCTGCAGCGCGTGCTGGCTGCGCAGGTCGAGATGGCGCAGCGCCACGACGCCGGGCAGATCGGCTATCGCATGGACGAAAGCGCCTTCCCCGGCGACTACGGACGCATGGTCCGCGACAGCAACGCGCTGGCCGCGTCGCATATCGCCGTCACCCTGCGCCTGGCGCAGATCATGGGCCGTTACGCGATCGGCGACCTCAGCGAGGACATGGAGCGCCTGCCCGGCGAAAAAGCCGCGCTGACCGCGACCATGGACACGGTCAAGCAGAACCTGACCGCGATGAACCGCGAGATCAATCAGCTCGCCTCCGCCGCCGCGGCCGGCGACTTCAGCGTGCGTGGCGATGCGCAGCGCTTCCAGTACAACTTCCGCGCCATGGTCGACAGCCTCAACCGGCTGATGGCCACCGCCGACGGCAACCTCGAGGCGCTGTCCGCGATGCTGCAAGCCATCGCCGCCGGCGACCTGACCGCACGCATGCACGGCGAGTTCAACGGCGTGTTCGCCAGGATGCGCGACGATGCCAACGCCACCTCCGAGCAGCTGGCCGGCATCGTCGGCCGCATCCAGAGCGCCGCGTCGAGCATCGACAGCGCCTCCAGCGAAATCGCCGCCGGCAACGACGACCTGTCGCGCCGCACCGAGCAGCAGGCGGCCAGCCTGGAGGAAACCGCGGCCTCGATGGAAGAGTTGACCTCCACGGTCAAGCAGAACGCCGAGTACGCGCGCCAGGCCAACCTACTGGCGGTGGGCGCCGCCTCGGTCGCCGCGCAGGGTGGCGACGTGGTCGGCCAGGTGGTGACCACGATGAGCGGCATCGAAACCTCCTCCAAGAAGATCGCCGACATCATCTCGGTCATCGATGGCATCGCGTTCCAGACCAACATCCTCGCGCTCAACGCCGCGGTGGAAGCGGCGCGCGCCGGCGAGCAGGGCCGCGGTTTCGCGGTGGTCGCCAGCGAGGTGCGTACCCTCGCCCAGCGCTCGGCCACCGCCGCCAAGGAAATCAAGGGCCTGATCGACGACTCGGTCGGCCAGGTGGCCAACGGCTCGGCACTGGTGCGCCAGGCCGGCGAGACCATGACCGAGATCGTGTCCTCGGTGCAACGCGTCACCGACATCATGGGCGAGATCTCCGCCGCCTCGCAGCAGCAATACGCCGGCATCGAGCAAGTCAACCAGACCGTCAACCAGATGGACGAGGCGACGCAGCAGAACGCCGCGCTGGTCGAGGAAGCCGCCGCCGCGGCGCGCGCGATGGAAGAACAGGCCGGACAACTCACCGAGACCGTCGCCCTGTTCAAGATCGACGCGTCCCATGCCACGCCATCGCCGAGGTCCCGCTCCGCTATGGCAACCACGGCACCCGAACGCAAGCCGCAGCCAGCGTATGCCAGCCACGGCAGCGCGGCGATGGCAGGGCCGTAACGCCCTTGGTCCAACGGCGCCTGGCCCATGCCATGAGCCGACCCGCATCGGCCGCGGAGCGTCTCCGCGGCCGATGCCGTTTGCGTCGCCACCCGAACGAAGGCGGGCCGGCGGCGAAGGCGTAGCGCAAGCGCCCTTCCCTGCTTCCGGCATCCGAGTCGGCAATCGCCTAAAGCCAGCCCCGTTCCTGTCGATAACGTGAAGAGCCGGTGATTGTCGGCGCAGCGCCCATCGGGAGGCCCATGCACGATGCCACCATCGCCGAGGCGAATCGTCCGCGCCGGCTTGCGCCGTTGCCGGTCGGCCTGCTGTTGCTCGCCGTCTGGGCCGCGTGGTCGGCGGCCGGCCTGGTGTACCTCGCCAAGCCGCCGTCCGGCGCCGACGCCGACGCCGACGTCATCCATCGGCAATTGCTGGCCTTCGCATCCTCCGCGCCACCGCGTGGCCAGGCCGTGGCGTTCCAGTTGCGCGTGGCCGAATGCGGCTGCACGTCTCGCGGCCCCGCGCCTGCGCTGCCTGGCCTGCTCAACATCGATCTGAGCGACCGGCCGGCGCCCGCGGCGCTGCCCTACCCGCTGATCGTGCTCGCTGCCGACGGCCGCCTGCTCTACGCCGGCCCCTCGCGCATCGAGGGCTGCGGCACCGCCATTGCCGCCGCGTCGCTACTGCCGCGCCTGCTCGCGGCCGGCAATGCGCCGCCGCTGATCCTTTTCACCCACTGTGCATGCCCAAAGGAACCATCCGCATGAGCGCCTCCACCACCCAGGGAAGCTTTCTCGTAGGCAACGAACGCTACGTCTATCTGCAAAAACTGGCTGCGGAGGCCGACCGCCTGTTCCTGGTGGTGGCCGCGTTCACCGGCATCGTCAGCCTCGCCGCCGCCTGGCACCAGGGCGTATGGACGCCGTGGCTGGCGGTGGCGCTGCCGACCCTGGCGATCATCGCCCTGCAGGTGAAGCTCTATCCCGGCACGCTGCTGAGCCGCTGCACCGTGGCGCTGGGCCTGATGGTGCTGGCCGCCGTGCTGATCCAGCAGGCCGGCGGCATGGCCGAAGTCCATTTCGGCGTGATCGTGCTGATCGCATTGCTGCTGTACTACCGCGACTGGCGGCCGATCGTGGTCGCCTCCGCCGCCATCGCCGTCCACCACGTGCTGTTCTTCTGGCTGCAGCATCGCGGCGTGCCGCTGCAGGCATTCGCGGCCGACGCCGGGATCGGCATCCTGGCCACCCACGCCGGCTATGTGGTGGCCGAAGCCGGAATCCTGGTGGCGATGGCGGTGCAGATGCGCAAGCAATTGCTGGACGTCGGCCACGACCCGCGCGACCTGGCGCTGCTGGCGCGCGCCATGGCCCGCCAGCAACCGCTGCCGGCCTCGATCCGCGATCTGACCCTGCCGGAAGGCTCGATCGCGCATACCCTGGTGGTGGCCAGCGAGCAGTTGCTGAGCAGCCGCGAACAGGACGCGGAGATCCAGCGCGAGAGCCTGCGCATCCGCACCGCCCTGGACAACGTCACCGCCAACGTGATGATCGCCGACGCCGAGCGCAACATCGTCTACGTCAACAAGCCGCTGGCGCGGATGCTGTCGGCGGCGCAGGACAACATGCGCCGCGAGCTTCCGGGCTTCGATGCGAATGCCCTGCTGGGACGCAACATCGACATCTTCCACAAGCGCCCCGAGCACCAGGCCAAGCTGCTGGCGGCGCTGCAGCAGACCCACACCGCGCAGATCCGGGTGGGTGGGCACACCATGCGCCTGATCATCAATCCGATCGTCAGCAGCGCGTCCGAGCGCCAGGGCTTCGTCGTGGAGTGGGCCGACCGCACCGACGAAATCCAGGTGGAAGAGGAAGTGACCCAGATCGTGCGGGCCGCCGCCGCTGGCGACCTCGACAGCCGCATCGGCCTGCACGGCAAGCAGGGTTTCTACCTGCTGCTGGCGCAGCAGCTCAACACGCTGCTGGACAACAACGCCGACGGCCTGGCGCGCATTTCGCAGCTGCTGTCGGCGCTGTCGCAGGGCGACCTCACCGCGCGCATGGACGGCGATCTGCATGGCGTGTTCGCCCGCATCCGCGACGACGCCAACGCCACCGCGACCCAATTGGCGACGATCGTGCGCCAGATCCAGGGCGCCTCGGATGCGATCAACACCGCCGCCGGCGAGATCGCCGCCGGCAACGTCGACCTGTCGCGGCGCACCGAGCAGCAGGCCGCCAGCCTGGAAGAGACTGCCGCGTCGATGGAAGAACTGACCTCCACCGTGAAGCAGAATGCCGAGTATGCGCGGCAGGCCAACCAGCTCGCGGTCGGTGCCGCGTCCGTCGCCTCGCAAGGCGGCGACGTGGTCGGCCAGGTGGTGAGCACGATGAGCGGCATCGAGACCTCCTCGAAAAAGATCGCCGACATCATCAGCGTCATCGACGGCATCGCCTTCCAGACCAACATCCTGGCGCTCAACGCCGCGGTGGAAGCGGCACGTGCCGGCGAACAAGGCCGCGGTTTCGCCGTGGTCGCCAGTGAAGTACGCACCCTCGCCCAGCGTTCGGCCACCGCCGCCAAGGAGATCAAGGGCCTGATCGACGCCTCGGTCGGCCAGGTCGCCAACGGTTCGGCATTGGTGCGCCAGGCCGGGCAGACCATGAGCGAGATCGTGTCCTCGGTGCAGCGTGTCACCGACATCATGGGCGAGATCTCCGCCGCCTCGCAGGAACAGTCGTCCGGCATCGAGCAGGTCAACCAGACCGTGACCCAGATGGACGAGGCCACCCAGCAGAACGCCGCCTTGGTGGAAGAAGCCAGCGCCGCGGCGCGCACGATGGAGGAACAGGCCGGGCAGCTGGCCGATGCGGTCGCGGCGTTCAAGCTGTCCGACGCGGCAACCACGCCCACGCTCCGCGCGCATCCTGCCGCAGCGTCTCGCCCTGCCATCAAGCCGGCGGCGTTGTCCGCAGTGCGCACTACACCGATCGCCCTCGCCAGGGGCACCGAGTTGCGCGAATTCTGATCCGGCGCAGCGCCGTCGCCCGGCCTGCCGCACACCGACATCCCGCGCTCACCGCAGCGCGGGGACGCATAGCGCTTCGACGCGTATGCGTCCCCATGCGATACGCATTTGCCGCAGGCCGGGTGGCCCGACCGCCTCGCGAATGTCTCGACCCTGTCCTTGAACTGTCCCGAGACAGGCGAAAACGCCGGGAAATAAAGCCATCAATGGCCATCGAACGGTCAATTTTTCGTCACCGCCGCCGATAGGAATTCACGCGCCGCTCACATAGGCGTTCTGTTCCCGCATAGGCGCCCCATGAAAAAGTTCAGCCATCTCTCGGTCGGCACCAAGCTGTCGGCCCTGCTCACCCTTGCGGTCAGCGCCGCGCTGGTATTGCTGGCCACCCTGATCTACCGCCAGTCCGCCACCAGCCATGAGACCCAGGTGCTCAAGGAACTCGAGTCGTCCACCACGCTGATGCAGCAGTCGGTGGCGATGTACGACCGGGTGCTGAGCGAGGAAACCGACCGGATGGGGCAGCTGTTCGCGACCATGCTGCCCGCCGGCGCGCCGCAGCTGGAGCCGGCCAAGACGGTGCAGATCGGCGACGTGCAGACGCCGACGCTGCGCATCGGGCCGCATGTGCTGAATCTCGATTTCGCCTCGGTGGACCATTTCGCCGACGCCAGCGGCGGCGTGGCGACCGTGTTCGTGCGCAGCGGCGACGATCTGGTCCGGATCGCGACCTCGCTGCACGACCAGTCCGGCGCGCGCGTGGTCGGCACCGTACTGGACCATGCGCATCCGGCCTATGCGCTGCTGCTGCAGAACAAGCCCTACACCGGGCCGGCGAATTTGTTCGGCAACGACTACATGACCCATTACCGGCCGCTGCACGACGCGCAGGGCAACCTGGTCGGCGCGCTGTTCGTCGGCCGCAACTACACCCAGGGCCTGGCCGCGCTGCAGGAACGCCTGCGCAGCACGCGCATCGGCGAAGACGGCCACTTCATCGCCGTGGACATGCACCCGGCGCGGCGCGGGCAACTGCTCGCGCACCCGGTCTCCAAGGCCGCCAACGTGGAGGCGCTGGTGGTGGAAGCGGACAAGCCGTTGCTGCAGGCCTTGCTCGAGGGCAAGCAGGCCAGCGCCACGCTGCGGCTCAAGCGCGACGCAACTGCGGACGCGGCGGCCGAGCCGTTCCTGGTCACCGCGCAGGCCTACCGGCCGTGGCAATGGGTGCTGCTCGGCGCACAGCCGCGCAGCGCCATCGAGGCGCCGCTGCAGGCCTTGATGCGCAACATCCTGGCGTTCTCCGCCTTGATGCTGATCGGCTGCGCCGTGCTGGTGTTCGTGCTGGCGCGGCGCATGGTGTCGCGGCCGCTGGCGGTGGTCGAGCAGGTGATCGGCGACATCGCCGCCGGGCGCCTGGAAAGCCATATCGAGGTCGGTCACGGCCAGGACGACGTGAGCCGGCTGCTGCACGGCATGCGCCGCATGCGCGACGATCTGCGCGAGCGGCTGCGCACCGAGCGCGTGGTGGCCGCGGAGAATCTGCGCGTGCGCGTCGCGCTGGACGATGTCAGCACCAACGTGATGATCGCCGACGCCGATCGGCGCATCGTCTACGTCAACCGTCCGCTGGTGAAGATGCTCGGCGACGTGCAGGACGACCTGCGCCGCGACCTGCCGCACTTCGACGTGCAGACGCTGATCGGCAACACCATCGACGTGTTCCATCGCCACCCCGAGCACCAGGCGCGCCTGCTGGCCGAGCTGAAGGGCACCTACCGCGCGCAGATCCGCGTCGGCGGCCACACCATGCGGCTGATCGTGAATCCGGTGATCGACAGCGACGGCAACCGCCTCGGCTTCATCGTCGAATGGGCCGACCGCACCGACGAAGTGGCGGTGGAAGAGGAAATCGCCGGCATCGTGCGCAGCGCGGTCGTCGGCGAACTGGACGGCCGCGTGCGCCTGGACAACAAGCAGGGCTTCCTGCTGTTGCTGGCCGAACAGATCAATGCCCTGCTGGAAGCCAGCGCCTCCGGCCTGGGGCATATCCAGCACATGCTGCAGGCGCTATCCGCGGGCGACCTGTCCACCCGTATCGACGCCGACCTGCAGGGCGTCTACGCCAACATGAAGGACCACGCCAACACCACCGCCGAGCAGTTGGCGACCATCGTGCGCCAGATCCAGGGCGCCTCGGATGCGATCAACACCGCCGCCGGCGAGATCGCCGCCGGCAACGACGACCTGTCGCGCCGCACCGAGCAGCAGGCGGCCAGCCTGGAGGAAACCGCCGCATCGCTGGAAGAGCTGACCTCTACCGTCAGGCAGAACGCCGAGAATGCGCGCCAGGCCAACCAGCTGGCGGTCGGCGCCGCGGCCGTCGCCACCCAGGGCGGCGACGTGGTCGGCCAGGTGGTGACCACGATGAGCGGCATCGAGACTTCCTCCAAGAAGATCGCCGACATCATCAGCGTCATCGACGGCATCGCCTTCCAGACCAATATCCTTGCCTTGAATGCGGCGGTGGAAGCGGCGCGCGCCGGCGAACAAGGCCGCGGCTTCGCGGTGGTCGCCAGCGAGGTGCGCACCCTCGCCCAGCGTTCGGCCAACGCCGCCAAGGAGATCAAGAGCCTGATCGACGACTCGGTCGGCCAGGTGTCCAACGGCTCGGCGCTGGTGCGCCAGGCCGGCCAGACCATGAGCGAGATCGTGTCCTCGGTGCAGCGCGTCACCGACATCATGGGCGAGATCTCCACCGCGTCGCAGGAGCAGTCGGCCGGCATCGAACAGGTCAACCACACCGTGACCCAGATGGACGAAGCCACCCAGCAGAACGCGGCCCTGGTCGAGGAAGCCACCGCCAGTGCCCGCTCCATGGAAAGCCAGGCCGGCGAGCTGGCGCGGGCCGTGGCCTCGTTCACGCTGGACCAGCGCCCGCCGGCCGGCAACATCGCCACATTGCATTCAGGCTACAAAAAAGCCGGACACGGCCGATAGCATCGTGGGACGGGCGGAATGCGCCGCCCCGCCCCATCCACGATCCCGTTGCCCACCCATGGCCGAAGGCATTCCCAGCGACTCCCCCGAACCGTCTGCGCACGAGGCGACGGAACAGGACGACCGCTTCCTGCTGACCAACCCGCGCCAGATCCGGCAGCTGCTGCAATCGCTGATCAACCAGCGCTCGCAGATCAGCGCGCATGTGGGCGGCCGCGACCAGTCGTTCTCGACCGCGCTGCTGGAGCTGGACGAGGACAGCCTGCTGCTGGACCTGAGCATCAACGAGGCCAACAACCGCATCGCCGAGCAGGCCGAGTACCTGTTGTGCTTCGCGCAGCTGGACAAGGTCCGGCTGCGCTTCCGCATCGCCGACCTGGAACGGGTCGACAGCGACGGCACGCCCGGCTTTCGCGCGCCGCTGCCCGATTCGCTGTACTACCTGCAGCGCCGCGAGCACTTCCGCCTGGAGACGCCGATCACCGAATCGCCGATGTGCGTGCTGCGGCTGGACGACGCCAGCCCGCCCACCGAACTGGTACTGCGGGTCATCGACATCAGCGGCGGCGGCGTGGCGGTGGCGCTGGTCCCCGGCCAGCCGGTGCCGGAGCAGCGCCACAGCTACCCGCGCTGCGTGCTGCAGTTGCCCGACGCCGATGCCATCAAGCTGACCCTGCAGGTCTGCAACATGTATCCGCACAAGCTGGCCAACGGCCAGGACACGCTGCGGGTGGGGCTGCGCTTCGCCGACCTGCCGCGCGGCGCCGACGCGGCGATCCAGCGCTACATCTTCCGCATCGAGCGCCAGCGTAGCGCACGCAAGAGCGGCGTGCTGTCCTGAAAGGCACCTCGACCGCACAAAGCCCCCTGTAGGAGCGGCTTCAGCCGCGACCAGGCATTACCAGGAAAACCCCGGTCGCGGCTGAAGCCGCTCCTACAGGTCACGCCATCTTTATCGGATGCCCCATGCCGGCTAAGACGGTTACAGCATCGCTAAAGTTCTGCCCCACCACGCCGATCTAGTGCAAGAGCCGCATGTCCCGCTTCCCGCCATCCCTCCGCAATTCCGTGCGCACCAGGAGCACACGATGAACGACAAGAACACCTCTGCCTCCGGTGCCACCGGCGGCGAATTCCTCAGCTTCACCCTCGGCGAAGAGCATTACGGCGTCGACATCCTGAAGGTGCAGGAAATCCGTGGCTACGACTCGGTCACCCGGGTGCCGGACGCCCCGGAGTACATCAAGGGCGTGATCAACCTGCGCGGCACCATCGTGCCGGTGATCGACCTGCGCCTGAAGCTGCGCCTGAAGGAAGCGCGCTACGACGCCTTCACCGTGATGATCGTGCTCAACGTCGAGGACCGCGTGGTCGGCATCGTCGTGGACAGCGTCTCCGACGTGATCCCGTTGAACGAGGACCAGATCCGGCCGACGCCCGAATTCGGCGCCGCGGTGGACACCCGCTTCATCTCCGGCATCGGCACCCAGGACGACAAGATGCTGATCCTGCTGGACATCGAGACCCTGCTCGACAGCGCCGACCTGAGCCAGCAGGCGCACGTCGACGAAGCCGCCTGAGCCGGCTCGAGCCGCGGCCACGCCGCGGTTTCGCACGCAATTCCCGACCCGCCGTCCATTGGCGGGTTTTTTCTTTCGGAAATGCGAACTGCTTATCACTTGCGCCGATCAAGTTCGTCGTTACCACGCCGATAGCTGATAGGTGGCCCGATCCAGTACCTGGGCCGACCTATTTCGCCCACCCCTAAAGGAGTTTCCCCCTATGAAACCGAGCTTTCCTCTGTTGCTGGTCCTGCTGCTTGCCGCCAGCCCGAGCGCCTTCGCCCAGTCGCAGCAGATGATTCCGCCGGAGATGGCGGCCCGCTTCGTCGGCAAGGACGGCATGGTCTGCGG
The DNA here is from genome assembly GCF_014236855.1 of Xanthomonas sp. SI. NCBI lineage: Bacteria > Pseudomonadati > Pseudomonadota > Gammaproteobacteria > Lysobacterales > Lysobacteraceae > Xanthomonas > Xanthomonas sp. SI. Next base: position 2,775,675 of record NZ_CP051261.1, on the reverse strand, counting down.
CAAGGTCGAGAAGGCCAAGTACGCGCAGAACTCCGAAGGCGAGCCGACCTTCCTGTACATGGGCGGCATGTTCCCGCGCCACACCTTCTCCGCGCGCATCGCCGGCGCCGACCGCGGCAAGTTCGGCTTCGCGCCGGAAAGCCTGGAAGGCAAGGACGTGTGCGTGATCGGCAAGATCGAACGCGACAGCTCGCGCGCCGAGATCCAGGTCAGCGCGCCGTCCAGCCTGAAGCTGGCCACGATCAAGTAAGACCACGAAGCGTCGCCGCGCCGGAGCCCATGCGCTCCGGCATGGCGGCGCTTTTGTTTTTCTGATGCTACGCCGCCGTTATCGAACCAAGGGGAAATGCGTTCATGCAGTGGATAAAGAATATGAAGCTGATGCCGAAGCTGATGCTGGCATTCGGTCTCGTGCTCGCCATCATGTTGATACAGGGGCTTGCCGCCTATAACGGGCTGCATTCGATCAACGGCGTGGCCGAAATGGTTTCCAAGAATGTGGTGCCGAGCGTGCGTACCGGTGGCGAGATCCGTGGCATTCTCGGCGAATACCGCAATGCGGCGTACCAGAGCCTGATCCGCAGCAGCGACGCGCTGAAGAAGGAGTCGGAGGCGCGCAGGGTCACGCTGGCCAAGCAACTGGACGAGATCCTGGCCAAATACCCGCCGATGATCGGCAGCGACAACGAGCGCGCGATCTACCAGCGCACGGTCGCCGATTGGAAGAAGGCGAAAGCCTCCTATCAGTCCGTGGACGAAATGGTGCAGCTGGAGCTGCATGACGATGCGATCGATACGTTCACCAGCGAGACGCGCACCCTGCACAACAAGGTCGTCGACGATGTGATCGCGCTGATCGCGGAGAACGATCGCCAGGCCAAGCTGGCCGCGGAAACCGCTGGCAGCACCTACGGCAAGGCGTCGGCCATGCTGCTGGTCTGCCTGCTGATCGGCGTCGGTGGCGCAGTGGGCATGGCCTGGCTGTTCGGACGGATGCTGGCCAACAGCGTGGGCAGCGCGGTCAAGGTGGCCAACGAAGTCGCCAGCGGCAAGCTCGATGGCCATATCGACGCCAGCGGCCAGGACGAGGTCGGCGAACTGCTGCAGGCGCTCAAGCGCATGCAGCAGGACCTGCGCGAGCGCACCGAGCGCGACGCGGCGGTGGCGTCGGAGAACCTGCGCATCCGCACCGCGTTGGACAACTCCTCCACCGGCATGTTCATCGCCGACCTGGACTACACCATCGTCTACGCGAACCCGTCGATGCAGGGCATCGTCGACAAGTATGCCGACCATATCCGCAAGGTCGCCCCCGCGTTCGACTCGAGCATGCCGCTAGTCGGTTCCTCGTTGTCGGTGCTGGAATACGGCAACCAGATCGACACCCGCACCGTCGCCGCGATCGAGAAGCAGGGCGTGACCGAGCGCGAGATGGCCTACGGCCATGCCCGCATCGCCCAGATCGTCTCCAGCATCCGCGACGCGCACGGCAGCCATGTCGGTTTCGTCTGCGAATCGCGCGACCGCACCGTCGAGGCCCAGGTCGAAGAAGAAGTGGCCAAGATCGTGCAGGCCGCCGCCGCCGGCGACCTGTCCGGGCGCGTGGCCACCGACGGCAAGCAGGGCTTCTTCCTGCAGCTGGCGCAGCAGCTCAACGGCCTGCTGCAGGCCAACGGCGACAGCATCGGCGAAGTCTCCAAGCTGCTGACCGCGCTGTCGCAGGGCGACCTGACCGCACGCATGCACGGCGAGTTCGACGGCGTGTTCGCGACCATGCGCGACGACGCCAACGCCACCGCCGAGCAGCTCGCCTCCATCGTCGGCCGCATCCAGACCGCCGCGGTCAGCATCAACGCCGCCGCCGGCGAGATCGCCGCCGGCAACGACGACCTGTCGCGCCGCACCGAGCAGCAAGCGGCGAACCTGGAAGAAACCGCCGCCTCGATGGAAGAATTGACCTCGACGGTCAAGCAGAACGCCGAGCACGCGCGCCAGGCCAACCAGCTGGCGGTCGGCGCCGCGTCCGTCGCCTCGCAGGGCGGCGCCGTGGTCGGCCAGGTGGTGACCACGATGAGCGGCATCGAGACCTCCTCCAAGAAGATCGCCGACATCATCAGCGTCATCGACGGCATCGCGTTCCAGACCAACATCCTGGCGCTCAACGCCGCGGTGGAAGCGGCGCGTGCCGGCGAACAGGGCCGCGGCTTCGCGGTGGTCGCCAGCGAGGTGCGTACCCTCGCCCAGCGCTCGGCCAATGCGGCCAAGGAGATCAAGGGCCTGATCGACGCCTCGGTCAGCCAGGTCGCCAACGGCTCGGCGCTGGTGCGCCAGGCCGGCCAGACCATGAGCGAGATCGTGTCCTCGGTGCAGCGCGTCACCGACATCATGAGCGAGATCGCGGCGGCGTCGCAGGAGCAGTCGTCCGGCATCGAGCAGGTCAACCAGACCGTCACCCAGATGGACGAGACCACCCAGCAGAACGCCGCGCTGGTCGAAGAAGCCACCGCTGCCGCACGCTCGATGGAAGAGCAGGCCGGGCAGCTGACCGAGGCGGTCTCGATCTTCCGCGTGGAACAGTCGCCGGTCAGCGCGCCGGCGCCGGCGCCGCGTCATGCGCAGGTGCACTCGATCCGCACGGTGGCGAAGAAGCCGGTCGTGGTCCCGTCGGGCAAGCCGGCGCTGGCCACCGGCAGCAAGAAGTCCGTACCGGCCCTGGCCGATTCGGACTGGCAGGAGTTCTGACGCGCCGGCGCTCGCGGCATTCAGGCACTTCCCGATCCCCGGCCATGCGCCGGGGATTTTTTTTGCCGGCCATTCCACGGTCGCGACCACGACCGCTCGCTGGGCCAGGCGAGTTTGTCTCAATTTTGTTACAGCCGCGCCGCTAAGACCTTCGAGAACCACTCGAAGGTGCCCATCCAATGTCGTCTCCGTCGCTTATCGCGCGCCTGTCGGATCTGCCGCTGCGTCGCAAGTTCGTCTGGCAAACCCTGCTGCTTGGCGGCGGCATCGTGCTGCTGGCGATCATCGCTGCGCGCATGCAGTACGTGGATATCCGCAACACCCGCGAGCAGGCGCTGAAGAGCCAGATCGAACTGGCGGTCGGCGTGGTGCAGGCCTATGCGGCCAAGGCCGAGGCCGGGCAGATGCCGCTGGCCGACGCGCAGCGCACCGCGCTGGCCACGCTGGAGTCGATGCGCGCACGCGACGGCGTGGACTATTTCTACGTGCACGACATGCATCCGACCATGCTGATGCACCCGACCCGCCACGACCTGGTCGGCAAGGACATCGGCAACGTGCTCAGCGCCGACGGCAAGCCGATCTTCCGCCAGTTCGCCGCCGCTGCCGCGGCTGGCGGCGGCTATGTGGACTATCTGTGGCCAAAGCCCGGCAACGAGGAGCCGGTCGAGAAGGTGTCCTACAACGCACCGTTCAAGCCCTGGAACTGGGTCATCGGCACCGGCGTGTACATGGACGACGTGCAGGCGCAGGCGCTGCTGTTCACCGGCGTGATGACCGTGGCCGGCGGCGTGCTGGTGCTGATCACCTTCGGCATCAACTGGCTGATCGGCAGCTCGGTGCTGGTGCCGGTATCGCGCACGCTGCAGGCGATCCGCGCGGTCTCCCGGGGCGACCTGAGCGTGCGCATCGACAATCCCGGACGCGACGAGACCGGGCAGATGCTGCGCGCCACCGGCGAAATGATCCAGATGCTGGAACGCTTCTCCAGCGAGGCGGCGAAGATGGCGGTACTGCACGCCGACAAGGACATGTCGCACCGCATGCCGCAGGACTTCCCCGGCGTGTACGGCGAGCTCAGCAAAAGCATCAACACGATGATGTTCGAGCACCTGGACGCCATCGTCGATGCGATCGCGGTGCTCAACGAATACGCCAACGGCGACCTGCATCGCGATGCGCGGCGCCTGCCCGGCAGCCGCGCGGTACTGCACCAATCGATGGATGCGGCCAAGGCCAGCCTGCTGGCGATCAACACCGAGATCAAGCGCCTGGCCGCTGCGGCTGCGGCCGGCGACTTCAGCGCACGCGGCGATGCGGCGCACTTCCAGCACGACTTCCGATTGATGGTGCAGGACCTCAACGCGATGATGGAGGTCAGCGACCGCAACCTGGGCCAGCTGTCCACGCTGCTGCAGGCCATCGCCGCCGGCGACCTGAGCGTGCGCATGCAGGGCGAGTTCAACGGCGTGTTCGCGACCATGCGCGACGACGCCAATGCCACCGCCGACCAGTTGGCCGACATCGTCGGCCGCATCCAGAACGCGGCGCTGAGCATCAACACCGCGACCACCGAGATTGCCGCCGGCAACGACGACCTGTCGCGCCGCACCGAGCAGCAGGCCGCCAGCCTGGAAGAGACCGCCGCCTCGATGGAAGAACTGACCTCCACGGTCAAGCAGAACGCCGAGCATGCGCGCCAGGCCAACCAGCTCGCAGTTGGCGCCGCCGCGGTCGCCTCGCAAGGCGGCGACGTGGTCGGCCAGGTCGTGAGCACGATGAGCGGCATCGAGATCTCGTCAAAGAAGATCGCCGACATCATCAGCGTCATCGACGGCATCGCCTTCCAGACCAACATTCTCGCGCTCAACGCGGCGGTGGAAGCGGCGCGCGCCGGCGAACAGGGCCGCGGCTTCGCCGTGGTCGCCAGCGAGGTACGTACCCTCGCCCAGCGTTCGGCCGGTGCGGCCAAGGAGATCAAGGGCCTGATCGACGAATCGGTGACCCGCGTCGCCGAAGGCTCGGCGCTGGTCGACCAGGCCGGCCGCACTATGCAGGAGATCGTGTCCTCGGTGCAGCGCGTCACCGACATCATGGGCGAGATCTCCGCCGCCTCGCAGGAACAATCGTCGGGCATCGAGCAGGTCAATCAGACCGTCACCCAGATGGACGAGGCTACCCAGCAGAACGCAGCCCTGGTCGAGGAAGCCAGCGCATCGGCGCGGGCGCTGGAGGAAGAGGCGCGCAGGCTGAGCGAGGCCGCGGCTGTGTTCCGGCTCGGCACCGGCGGCGGGAGCTCTGCTGCGGCCACGCCCGTTCGCGCCGCCCCCGCGCGCGCACCGTCGCGTCCGGCGACGGCCAAACCGGCTCCGCGCCAGGTGGCGGGCAAGCGCGCGGCAGTGGCCGAAACGGACTGGGCGGAGTTCTGAGCGCAGCGCTGCGGCCGGACACTCAACCGGACTTGCATCACAGTTGCGCCGGTCACGGCACCTGCGGTCTCAAGCGGCAGGCGCGGCAGTCGATATCGGATTAACGAAGCGTGAATGCGATCGCCGCAGCCACCTCGCCATTGCCGCCGCTTCGGGAGCCTGAGATGCCGCGCTACACCGATCTGAAATCGTCTCTGCTCGTGTCGCTGCTGTGCGTGCTCGGCTGCGCCGCGGTGATCGGGGTGGCGCATCTGAGCACCCGCAGCCTCGACGACTCGCGCCAGCACCTGCTGCAGTTGCAGACCCGGCAAGCGCCGTCGGCCATGGCCTTGCGCGAGCTGCGCGCGCAGCTGGCGGAATTGCGTCTGTATCAGTTATCGCTGATCGCCGCGACCGGCAATACCGCGGAAGTGGCCGACTACGACCGGCGCATCGAACGCTCGATGCGCGGCGCGCGCACGCAAGTGGCGCGGTACATCGCCACCGCGCCGAGCGAAGACGAACGCCGCCGCTTCGCCACTGTCCAGGCCGAGCTGGATGCCTACCTGCAGCTGCACCGGCAGATCAGCAGCGCGGTGCATGCCGGCGATCGCGAACGCGCCCGCCAGCTGTCCACGCAACAGGCGCTGCCGCAGCGCCGCGCCCTGTTCGCCGACCTGGAACAACTGAGCCGTATCAACGCCGCGCACGCGCTGCACCCGGACCTCGACGCGCCCACCTACGTCGCCCGCTAGCCCAACTGTCTTACCGCCTCGCCATCGCCCAATCCGTTGCACGGAAACGCCAATGAATGTATTCAAACAACTGAAAATCCGCGACAAGCTGATCTTCGCCTTCGCCCTGACCTCGCTGCTGACGGTGATCCTGGGCGTGTTCACTTATTCGCGCACCACCTTGGCGATGTCCGAGCTCAAGCGCATCGAGCTGGATTGGGTGCCGGCCACGCAGGCGCTGGCCGAAGTACGCGCGCAGCTCGGCGAGTTCCGCACCTACGAACTGGCGCAGATCGCCCGCGCCAACGACCCGGAAGCGATGGCCGACTATTTCAAGCGCATGCAGAAGGTGCGCGCGGAAGTGGCCAAGAACCAGGCCATCATCGAGCGGGTGATGCTGGAAAAGACCCAGCGGCAGATGTATGCCGGGGTCAAGGAAAAACTGGACGCCTACCTGCAGACCAACACGCTGATGGGCGATGCGCTGCGTGCCGGCGACGTCGCCGCCGCGCAGACCATCTCCGACAAGCAATCGCGGCCGCTGCGGCGCGAACTGTTCGAACGGATCGTGGCGCTGACCGACTACAACGTCGCCCAGCTGAACCAGGAAATGGACACCATCAACGCGCAGCTGACGCGCACCAAGCTGCTGATCCTGAGCCTGCTCGCCCTGGCGGTCGCGGCCGCAGCCAGCGTCGGCTGGATGATCTCGCGCGGCATCGCGCGCCAGCTCGACGCGGCACGGCAGCTGTCGCAGGCCATCGCCCGCGGCGAACTGGACAGCAACGTGCGCACACGCTCCAGCGACGAAATCGGTCAGCTGATGGGCGATATGCTGGACATGCGCAGCCGCATCCGCGAGGTGATCGACGCGCAGAACCTGATGGCGCAGCGCCACGAACAGGGCACGATCAGCTACCGCATGGACGCGACCGCCTTCCCCGGCGAGTACGGGTACATGGTCAAGGCCACCAACGACCTGGTCGCCTCGCACGTGGCGGTGAAGCTGCGCCTGGTGCAGATCATCCAGCGCTATGCGATCGGCGACCTGTCCGACGACATGGATCGCTTGCCCGGCGAGAAAGCCGCGCTGACCGACGCGATGGATACCGCCAAGGCCAACCTGAGCGCGATGAACGTACAGGTCAAGCAGCTGGCCGAGGCCGCGGCGGTCGGCGACTTCAGCGCGCGCGGCGACGCCGAGCGCTTCCAGTACGATTTCCGCGCGATGGTGCAGAACCTCAACGCGATGATGGAGGTCAGCGACCACACCCTCGGCAAGCTGTCGCAGCTGCTGCAGGCCATCGCCGCCGGCGACCTGAGCGTGCGCATGCAGGGCGAGTTCCATGGCGTGTTCGCCAAAATGCGCGACGACGCCAATGCCACCGCCGAGCAGTTGGCCGATATCGTCGGCCGCATCCAGAGCGCGGCCGCCAGCATCAACGTCGCCTCCTCGGAAATCGCCGCCGGCAACGACGACCTGTCGCGCCGTACCGAGCAGCAGGCCGCCAGCCTGGAAGAAACCGCCGCCTCGATGGAAGAGCTGACCTCCACCGTGAAGCAGAACGCCGAGCATGCGCGGCAAGCCAATCAGCTTGCGGTCGGTGCGGCCGCCGTCGCCTCGCAGGGCGGCGATGTGGTCAGCCAAGTCGTCACCACGATGAGCGGCATCGAAACCTCGTCGAAGAAGATCGCCGACATCATCTCGGTCATCGACGGCATCGCCTTCCAGACCAACATCCTCGCGCTCAACGCCGCGGTGGAAGCGGCGCGTGCCGGCGAACAGGGCCGTGGTTTCGCGGTGGTCGCCAGCGAGGTGCGTACCCTCGCCCAGCGCTCGGCCGGTGCGGCGAAAGAGATCAAGGGCCTGATCGACGAATCGGTGACCCGCGTCGCCGAAGGTTCGGCCCTGGTCGACCAGGCCGGCCGCACCATGCAGGAGATCGTGTCCTCGGTGCAGCGTGTCACCGACATCATGGGCGAAATCTCCGCCGCCTCGCAGGAGCAGTCGCTGGGCATCGAGCAGGTCAACCAGACCGTGACCCAGATGGACGAGGCCACCCAGCAGAACGCCGCGCTGGTCGAGGAAGCCACCGCCGCTGCGCGCACGCTGCAGACCCAGGCCGGCCAGCTCAGCGCCACCGTCGCCGAGTTCAAGCTGGACCCACAGGCCAGCGCACCGGCGCCGCAGGCCGCGCCGGTCGCAAAGGCCAGGCCGTCCGTGCGCGCCAAGGCCTCGCCGGTGGCGACCGCAGCGCGTGCGCCTGCGCGCATCCGCAGCGCGGCAGGCACGGCGCGCGCCAGCGCCGCCGAAGACCAGTGGCAGGAGTTCTGACGGCACAGCGGCAGCGGCGTAGGCCGCATCTTGTTCCGGCGTCAATTTCGCGCGGCGCCGGCCGATAACCCGATAGACCGATCACCGCTGCGAGCCATGGCCACTCCAACGTCTTCCCTGCCCCACCCCGGTTCCGACAATCGCGACTTCGAATTCAGCGATCGCGATTTCAAGCGGGTCTGCGACCTGATCTACCAGAAGGCGGGCATCGCGCTGGCCCCGGCCAAGCGCGACATGGTCTACGGCCGCCTGTCGCGGCGCCTGCGCACGCTGGGCCTGCGCTCGTTCCGCGAGTACCTGGACTGGTTGGAACGCGACGGCGGCGACGAGTGGGAGGCATTCACCAACGCGCTGACCACCAACCTGACCTCGTTCTTCCGCGAGCCGCACCACTTCGAGCGCCTGCGCGAGGAGCTGCAGAAGCACGCCGCCTCGGCGCCGGTAAAGATCTGGTCGTGCGCCGCCTCCACCGGCGAGGAACCGTATTCGCTGGCGATCACCGCCTGCGAGGCGTTCGGCACGCTGACCCCGCCGGTGCGGATCCTGGCCACCGACGTGGACACCCAGGTGCTGGCGACCGCCTCGCGCGGCGTGTACGCGGTCGATCGCATCTCCAGCCTGGACCCGGCGCTCAAGCGCAAGTACTTCCAGCGCGGCAGCGGCGCCAACGAAGGCCAGTGCCGGGTGGTGCCGGCGCTGCGCGAGCTGCTCGAGTTCCGCCAGCTGAACCTGCTGGAGCCGCGCTACGACGTCAGCGGCCCGTACCTGGCGCTGTTCTGCCGCAACGTGATGATTTATTTCGACAAGCCTACGCAACGTGGCATTCTGTCGCGGCTGATCCCGCATCTGGACGACGAAGGCATGCTCTACACCGGCCATTCGGAAAACTACCTGCATGCGGCCGACCTGATCCAGCCCTGTGGCCGCACGCTGTACCGGCGCGCCACCAAGGCACGCGCATGAGAGCCGCCACGGTGGTCGCGGATCAGGTGATGCGCTACCACGACACCCGCTTCCAGACCATTGCGGCCAAGCTGTTGCCGACCCAGTACCTGGTGGTGGACGACGACACCGCGCTGACCACCATCCTCGGTTCCTGCGTGGCCGCCTGCATCCGCGACCCGCTGCTGAAGATCGGCGGCATGAACCATTTCATGCTGCCCGACGGCCAGGCCGGCGACGGCGCACCGGCGCGCTACGGCAGCTATGCGATGGAAGTGCTGATCAACGACCTGCTCAAGCGCGGCGCCAGCCGCAGCCGCCTGGAAGCCAAGGTGTTCGGCGGCGGCAACGTGCTCAAGGGTTTCACCAACAACCCGGTCGGCACCCGCAACGCCGAGTTCGTGTTGCAGTATCTGAAAGCCGAGCAGATTCCGGTGGTGGCCGAGGACCTGCGCGGCATCCATCCGCGCAAGATCTGGTTCTTCCCCACCACCGGCCGCGTGGTCGTGCAGCGCCTGCCGCATGCGCACGAAGAAGCCGAAGTCGCCGCCGCCGAATCGGCGGTGCGTGCCCGCCTCGCCAAAGCGCCGGTCACCGGCGCCGTGGAGTTGTTCGAATGACCTCAGAAATTCCCTGTCGCGTGCTGATCGTCGACGACTCCGCGGTCGTGCGGCAGATGCTCACCGAGATCCTGTCGCGCGCGCCCGGCATCGAGGTGGTCGGCTCGGCCGCCGATCCGATCCTGGCCCGCGAGAAGATCAAGCGACTCAATCCGGACGTGATCACCCTGGACGTGGAAATGCCGCGCATGGATGGCCTGGCGTTCCTGGAAAACCTGATGCGGCTGCGGCCCACGCCGGTGGTGATGATTTCCTCGCTGACCGAGCGCGGCGCCGACACCACGCTGCAGGCGCTGGCGCTGGGCGCGGTCGATTTCATCTCCAAGCCCAAGCTCGACGTGGCCCGCGGCCTGGAGGAATACGCCGAGGAAATCGTTGGCAAGGTCAAGGCCGCGGCCAAGGCCAAGGTCCGCGCACTCGACCGCCCGGCTGCGCCGCGGCCTGGCGGCAACACCGTGATCACGCCCAGCGCCGCGTCCACGCTGAAATTCCGCACCACCGACCGGCTGATCGCCATCGGCGCCTCCGCCGGCGGCACCGAGGCGCTGCGCGTGGTCCTGGAAGGCATGCCGGCCGATGCGCCGGCGGTGGTGATGACCCAGCATCTGCCGGCCGGCTTCAGCACCGCCTTCGCCGACCGCCTCAACCGGCACTCGGCGATGGCGGTGCGCGAGGCCAGCGAAGGCGAAGCGATCCTGCCCGGCCACGCCTACCTGCCGCCCGGCGGCAAGCACCTGCAGGTGGTCCGCGACGGCGCGCGCTGGCGTTGCAAGATCGACGACGGCCCGCCGGTCAACCGGCACAAGCCGGCGGTGGACGTGCTGTTCCAGTCGGTGGCGCGCAACGCCGGCGCCAACGCGATCGGCGCGGTGCTGACCGGCATGGGCGACGACGGCGCGCGCGGCCTGCTGGAAATGCTGCAGGCCGGCGCCAGCACCCTGGTCCAGGACGAGGCCACCAGCGTGGTCTGGGGCATGCCCGGCACCGCGTTCCGGCTCGGTGCCGCGCAGGAAGTGTTGCCGCTGGACCGGATCGCCGAACGCCTGATCGCCTTGTCCAACCAGGCCCGCTAGCCCCATGCCGCGCCAGCGCGTCCGCACCCCGAACGCGCCTGGCGATGCCGTTGCCGCCACGGTTCCGGGCCTGGCCACGCTGACCGATTCCGAGCAGGCCCTGCTGAGCTGCCTGCAACAGGCGCCCGACGGGGTGGTGGTGATCGACGCGGACGCACGCATCCTCGCCTTCAATCAGACCGCCGAGGCGCTGTGGGGCCTGTCGCAGGCGCAGGTCCTGGGGCGTTCGCTCGGCGAGCTGGTGCCGGACGAGGCGCGCGCGCCGTTCCTGGCCAGGTGCATGCGGCAGCGCACCGACACCCCCGGCGACGGCTACGAACTGCAGTTGCCCGGCAACGACGGCGTGCAGCGCTGGGTGTCGGTCAGCGCGGCCACGGTGCCGCAGCAAACGGCGCCGCTGTACGTGGTGTTCGTGCGCGACATCAGCGCCGAACGCGAGCGCGACGCCAAGATGCGGCTGCTGTCGCTGGCCCTGGACCGCAGCGACAACGCCATCGTGGTCTGCGACCCGCAGCTGGCGATCCTCTACGTCAACGCCGGCTTCGTGCACATGTTCGGCTATACCGCCGAGGAAGTGCGCGGGCTGCTGCCCAGCAGCGTGCTGCCCGGCGTCGGCACCGACATGCAGGCGGTACGGCTGACCCGCGAACGCGTGGTCGGCGGCCTGGGCCACCAGACCGATCTGCTGGTCTACCGCAAGGACGGCTCGCCGCTGTGGACCACGCTGATGGCCAATCCGATCGCCGACGCGGACGGCGGCATCCAGCACTACGTGGTGTCGTTCACCGACATCACCCAGAGCAAGATGCACGAGATCTTGCACAAGAACGTGCTCGACGCGCTGGTCCGCGAACAGCCGCTGGTCGACGTGGCCGCGCTGATCTGCAGCGAAGTCGAGCGCGTCGCCCCGCAGGTGGTGGCCTCGATCATCAGCGTCGATGGCGACGGGCGGCTGCACCCGCTGGCTTCGCCGAGCCTGCCGACCGCCTTCAACGCCGCGGTCGAATGCATGCGCGTGGGTCCCACCGCCGGTGCCTGCGGCGCGGCGATCTGGCGCGGCAAGCAGGTGCTGGTGCGCGATGCCGCCACCGATCCGCTGTTCGCCGAGTACCGGCCGCTGGTGCAGCAGCTCGGCCTGGGCAGCTGCGTGGCCAGCCCGATCAAGTCCAGCGGCGGGCGCGTGCTCGGCAGTTTCGCGCTGTATTACCGCGACGTGTGCGAACCGCAGCCCTGGCACCTGCGGCTGATCGAGCTGTGCCTGCACCTGTGCGCGCTGGCGCTGGAGCGCGAGCAGACCAAGGCGCGCGTGCACCAACTGGCGTTCTACGACTCGCTGACCGGCCTGCCCAACCGGGTCATGTTCAGCGCACGTGCCGAGCAGGCGCTGGCCGCCGCCGAGTACCACGCGTTTCCGGTGGCGATCCTGTTCGTCGACATCGACCGCTTCAAACGCGTCAACGAGACCCAGGGCCACGCCGCCGGCGACGGCATGCTGCGCGACATCGCGCGGCGCCTGGGCGAGACCTTGAGCGCGACCGACCTGATCGGGCGCCAGGCCGGCGACGAGTTCGTGCTGATGCTGCCGCAGTGCGGCGCCGAACAGGCCGCCGGCGTGGCCGAACGGCTGTTGCTGGCGCTGGCCGATCCGCTGGTGGTCGGGCACGTGACCCTGCACCCGGGCGCCAGCATCGGCGTGGCGATGTTCCCCGACGACGGCCGCGACATCGAGACCCTGCTGCGCCACGCCGACCTGGCCATGTACCGGGCCAAGAACGAAGGCGGCGGCAGTTTCCGCTTCTTCAGCGCCGACATGAACCGCATGGCGCAGGAACGCGTGGCGCTGGAGACCGCGCTGCGCGAGGCGTTGCGCCGCGACCAGCTGCAGTTGCACTACCAGCCGCAGTTGCACAGCCAGCCGCCCTACGCGCTGTACGGCGTGGAAGCGCTGCTGCGCTGGCAGCACCCGCATCTGGGCGACATCTCGCCGGCGCGCTTCGTGCCGATGGCCGAGGAATGCGGGCTGATCGACGAACTCGGGCATTGGGTGCTGCGCCAGGCCTGCCGGCAGATGGCCGATTGGCGCCTGCGCGGCGTGCCGGTGCCGCGCGTGGCGGTCAACCTCTCGGCCAGCAACTTCGCCGACGCGCAGTTGCCGGCGCGCGTGGCCAAGAAACTGAGCGCACATGGGCTGGTGCCCAGCGACCTGGCGCTGGAGATGACCGAGAGCGTCATGCTGTCCAACGCACCGGCGGTGCTGGCCAATCTGCGTCAGTTGCAGGCCAGCGGCGTACGCCTGTCGCTGGACGACTTCGGCACCGGCTATTCCAGCCTCAGCCATCTGCATCAGTTGCCGGTCAACGAACTCAAGCTGGACATGAGCTTCGTCCGCGACCTGGAACACAGCGAGACCGCGCGCGCACTGACCACCTCGGTGCTGCGCATCGGCGAGAGCCTGCGCCTGCATACCGTCGCCGAGGGCGTGGAAACCGAGGCGCAGCGGGCGTTCCTGTCGTGGCTCGGCTGCGACGTGCTGCAGGGCTTCCTGTTCTCGCCGGCGCTGCCAGCGACGCAGCTGGAACGCTGGATCGGCGCGCATCAGGCCGACCCGGAGGCGGCCGCGCCGCCCGCAACGTCCGGCGCCGCGCCCCACTAGCCGGTCGCGGCACAATTATTGCTTGATCCGCAGCACGTTTTTTCAGCCCCCGCCTGGCAATGCCGATCCGCTTCCTGTTGTCGCTGCTGCTGTGGTCCGTCAGTGCTGCGCTCGCCGCGCAGACGCTGCGTCCTGCCTATCCGGACGTCGTGCGCCGGTTCTCCACCCACGACGGCCTGCCGCAGAATTCGGTGAACGCGATCGTGCAGGACCGCGACGGTTTCCTGTGGCTGGGCACCTTCGGCGGGCTGGCGCGCTTCGACGGCAGCGAGTTCAGCGTCTACCGCAGCCTGGCCGGCAGCGGTCCGTCCAGCGACCGGATCCTGCAACTGCTGGAAGACGAGCGCGGCCAGCTGTGGATCGGCAGCGAGGACGCCGGCGTCAGCGTCTACCGCGACGGCCGCTTCCTGCGCCTGGACGTGTGCGGCGGCCGCTGCCTGATCCGCCGCTTCGTCGCCGCGGCCGACGGCAGCGTGTGGGTCCTCAGCAGCGCCGGCGCCTACCGGATCGACACGCGCACCCTGCGCACCCTCGAACAGCAGCCGCAGGCGCTGGACATGGCCGCCGCGCTCGGCGGCGACGGGCAACTCTACCTGGGTGGGCAAGGCCTGTGGCGGCTGCGCCACGGACGCCGCGAAGCGGTGCCGTTGCCGGCCGCGGAAACCCGGGTCAGTTCGCTGCACAGCGAAGGCAGCGTGCTGTGGGTCGGCGCCGGCGCGGCCCTGTACCGCTACGACACGCTGCGCCGGCAGTGGCTGCCGACAGCGGCACCGATACGCGGCGCACAGGCGCTGGCGCGCGATGCGCAGCACCGGCTGTGGGCGGTCGATGTCGATGGACAGCTGTTCCGCGACGACGACGATGGCGGCGGGCTACGTCCGTTGGCGACCCCGGCGCTGCCGGCGTCGCGCAGCCTGCTCAGCGACCGCGACGGCAACCTGTGGCTGGGCAGCAACGCGCGCGGCCTGCTGCGCATCGCGCGCTCGCGCATCGGCCTGCTCAACGACCCGCAGCAGGGCATGGACCTGCCCGGGCTGCCGGTGATCGGCGACGGCAGCGGCGGGCTGTGGCTGGGCACCGTGTGCGGCGGCCTGCGGCACTGGGACGCGCCCAGCGGACGCCTGCGCCGCTGGTCGCTGCAATCCGCGCTCGGCAACGAATGCGTGTGGTCGCTGCACCGCGACGAGGCCGGCGGCGTGTGGATCGGCACCGTCGATGGCCGCGTCGGCTATCTGCCGCCCGACGCGCAGGACGACCACGCCGACCGCGACAACGACGCCTACCGCAGCCAGGCGCCGCGGCTGGTCGCGCAGTGGCCGGACCAGTTGCCGATCCGCGCCCTGTACCGCACCGCCAAGCACAAGCTGCTGGTCGCCAGCGGCCACGGCGTGTACGCGATCCCGGTCGGCGCCGGCGGCGAGACCGGCACGCCGCAGCGCCTCCCCGGCCTGCCCGGCAGCGTCACCCTGATCCAGCCGGCGCAGCAGGGCGGCCTGTGGCTGGCCGGCGGCGAAGGCGTGGTGCGCTGGCGGCGGCAACGGGTGGTGGAACGCTGGAACACCGGCAACGGCCTGTCCAGCCGCTTCGTGCGCTCGCTGTACGAACAGCCCGACGGCACGCTGTGGATCGGCACCTATGGCGGCGGCCTCAACCGCATCGGCAACGGCCGCGTGCAGCGTTTCGATCGCGGCAGCGGCCTGTTCGACGACGTGGTCTCGTGCATGGTCGCCGACGCGCGCGGCGGGCTGTGGCTCAGCGGCAACCGCGGCATTTCCCTGCTGCTGCCGGAGGAACTGGCCAAGGCCGCCGCCGGCAGCGAGGAGTTGAGCGCGATCGGCTTTTCCGAAAGCGACGGCCTGGAACCGGCCGAAACCAACGGCGGCGGCCAGCCGGCGTGCCTGCGCGACGCCGCCGGCAAGCTGTGGTTCCCGCTGATTTCCGGCTTCGCCGAGATCGATCCGCTGGCGCTCGGCCAGCGCCGCGTGCAGGCGCCGCCGGTGCGGATCCAGTCGCTCGACGTCGGCGGCCGCAGCGTGCCGCTGGCCACCGAGCTGCGCCTGCCGCCGCACAGCCACGACATCGAAGTGGGCTTCACCGCGATCAACCTTAGTGCGCCGGAGAAGACCCGCTTCCGCTACCGGCTGACCCGCCCGGGACAGGACCCGGCGTGGACCGACATAGGCGCGCAGCGCAGCCTGCACTTTGCGCTGCTGCCGTGGGACGACAGCACCCTTGAAATCATCGCGCGCAGCGATACCGGCGCCTGGTCGACCACGCCGGCGCGGCTGCGCTTCCGGCAGCCGTCGCCGTGGTATCTGTCGCCGCTGAGCTGGGGTGCCGCAGCGGTGGCGCTGATTTCCGCGCTGCTGCTCGGCTGGCGCGTGCACGGCTATCGGCTGCGCCGCCAGCGCGACCTGCTGGCGCAACTGGTGAGCACCCGCACCCAGGAACTGGAGCAGGCCAACCGCCGCCTCGCCGACCAGGCGCAGCGCGACCCGGTCACCGGCATCGCCAACCATCGCCACTTCGTCGAAAGCCAGCAACGGCTGTGGCAACAGATGCAGGCGCAGCAGCGGCCGTTGGCGCTGCTGATGATCGACATCGACGAATTCAAGCGCTTCAACGACCACTACGGGCATCTGGCCGGCGACGACTGCCTGCGCGTGGTGGCCCTGGCGATGGCCGCGCAACTGCGCGAGGACGGCGTGCTGGCGCGCTACGGTGGCGAGGAATTCGTGGCGCTGCTGCCCGGCTGCGACAGCGAGGCGGCGCATGCGGTCGGCGAACGGCTGCGCCAGGCGGTGCTGGGCTGCGCGGTGGCGCACGCCCCGGGCGCACACCATCGGCTGGTGACGGTCAGCATCGGCTGCGCCAGCAAATGGCCGCGGTCCGACCTGTCGAGCACGCGCCTGACCAACCTCGCCGACCAGGCGCTGTACCGGGCCAAGGAACACGGCCGCAACCGGGTGGAAAGCGCCTGAGTGCTTGTCGTTACGCAACCGGTTGCAGTTGAACCTCTCATACAGAGAGCATGCTGGGTGCACTGTAGGAGCGGTTTCAACCGCGACCAACGAAGTCGGAATGCCGGCCAGCGCTGCGATAGATCCAGATGCGAACCGCTCCGGCAGCACGACGCGACCGAACCGAAGGGAGGGATGAGGGTACGCGCGAAGCCTCATGTACCCAAACTCAGCGAGTCGCTTTCGCGCCATACCCTCACCCCAACCCCTTTCCCGAGGGGAGAGGGGCCAAGCGGCTGTTTCCTTCTCCCTTCGGGAGAAGGTGCCCCGAAGGGGCGGATGAGGGTACGGGCGCAGCCTCGTGCACCCAACTCCGCGAGACGCTTCGCGCCGTACCCTCACCCCAACCCCTCTCCCGGGGGGAGAGGGGCTTTGGATCAGCAGGGCGGTGCCGGTGCGACCTTCGGCGTCGGCGCCAGTATTTTCGCCGCATCGGCATGGCCCTGCTGCAGGGCCAAGCGCAAACGAAAAAGCCCGGCATCGCCGGGCTTTTTCGTTACAGCGTTCGAGCGCCTAAATCAGGCGGCGACCGTATCGGCCACGTCCTGGTATTCCTGGATCTGGTCGAAGTTCATGTAGCGGTAGATCTGCTCGCCACTGGTCTTGATCACGCCCACGTCGGCCATGTACTCGTCCTTGGTCGGGATGCGGCCCAGACGCGAACAGATCGCAGCCAGTTCCGCCGAACCCAGGTACACGTTGGTGTTGCGGCCCAGGCGGTTCGGGAAGTT
The DNA here is from genome assembly GCF_014236855.1 of Xanthomonas sp. SI. Classification (NCBI taxonomy): domain Bacteria; kingdom Pseudomonadati; phylum Pseudomonadota; class Gammaproteobacteria; order Lysobacterales; family Lysobacteraceae; genus Xanthomonas; species Xanthomonas sp. SI. The sequence goes on along the minus strand of NZ_CP051261.1, from coordinate 2,758,417 downwards.
ACGCGTGGAGGTGGAGAACACCGTGGCGCCCTCGCGCGCCTGCGCCTGGTTGCCCATGCACAGCGAGCAGCCCGGCATTTCCATGCGCGCGCCGGCCGCACCGAAGGTGCCGTAGTGGCCTTCCTTGGTCAGCTCGGAGGCGTCCATCTTGGTCGGCGGCGCGACCCACAGGCGGGTCGGGATGTCGCGCTTGCCTTCCAGCAGCTTGGCCGCGGCGCGGAAGTGGCCGATGTTGGTCATGCACGAGCCGATGAACACCTCGTCGATCGCCGCGCCGGCGACTTCGGACAGCGTCTTGACGTCGTCCGGGTCGTTCGGGCACGCCACGATCGGCTCATGGATATCGGCCAGATCGATCTCGATCACCGCGGCGTACTCGGCGTCGGCATCGGGCTCGAGCAGCTGCGGATCGGCCAGCCACTCTTCCATCTTCTTGATGCGGCGGCCCAGGGTGCGCGCGTCGGCATAGCCCTCGGCGATCATCCAGCGCAGCAGGGTGATGTTGCTGGTCAGGTATTCGATGATCGGCGCCTTGTCCAGGTGCACAGTGCAGCCGGCCGCCGAACGCTCGGCCGAGGCATCGGACAATTCGAACGCCTGCTCCACCTTCAGGTTCGGCAACCCTTCGATCTCCAGGATGCGGCCGGAGAAGATGTTCTTCTTGCCCTGCTTGGCCACGGTCAGCAGGCCATCCTTGATCGCGTACAGCGGGATCGCGTTGACCAGGTCGCGCAGGGTCACGCCCGGCTGCATCTCGCCCTTGAAGCGCACCAGCACGCTCTCCGGCATGTCCAGCGGCATGACCCCGGTGGCGGCGGCGAACGCGACCAGGCCGGAGCCGGCCGGGAACGAAATGCCGATCGGGAAACGCGTGTGCGAATCGCCGCCGGTGCCGACGGTGTCGGGCAGCAGCATGCGGTTGAGCCAGCTGTGAATCACGCCATCGCCCGGACGCAGCGACACGCCGCCGCGGGTGGAGATGAACTCAGGCAGGGTGTGGTGGGTCTTGACGTCCACCGGCTTCGGATACGCGGCGGTGTGGCAGAACGACTGCATCACCAGGTCGGCGGAGAAGCCCAGGCAGGCCAGGTCCTTCAGCTCGTCGCGGGTCATCGGCCCGGTGGTGTCCTGCGAGCCCACCGAGGTCATCTTCGGCTCGCAATAGGTGCCCGGGCGCATGCCCTCGCCTTCCGGCAGACCACAGGCGCGACCAACCATCTTCTGCGCCAGCGAGAAGCCCTTGCCGGTATCCGGCGGCACCATCGGCAGGCGGAACAGATCCGAGGCCGGCAGGCCCAGGAACTCGCGCGCCTTGGCGGTCAGGCCGCGGCCGACGATCAGCGGAATGCGGCCGCCGGCGCGCACTTCGTCGAACAGCACGTCCGACTTCATCGCGAACTCGGCGATCACCTGCCCGTTCTTCAGCGCCTTGCCGTCGTACGGACGCAGCTCGACCACGTCGCCGTGCTCCATCTGCGACACGTCCAGCTCGATCGGCAGCGCGCCGGCGTCTTCCATGGTGTTGTAGAAGATCGGCGCGATCTTCGAACCCAGGCACACGCCGCCGAAACGCTTGTTCGGAATGAACGGGATGTCCTCGCCGGTCCACCACAGCACCGAATTGGTCGCCGACTTGCGCGAGGAACCGGTACCGACCACGTCGCCGACGTAGGCGACCAGGTGGCCCTTGGCCTTGAGCTCGGCGATCGCCTGGATCGGGCCGCGCTTGCCGTCTTCTTCCGGCACGAACGCGGCGCCGTCGCGCTTGTTCTTCAGCATCGCCAGCGCGTGCATCGGGATGTCCGGACGCGTGGTCGCGTCCGGCGCCGGCGACAGGTCGTCGGTGTTGGTCTCGCCCGGCACCTTGAACACGCTGACGGTCAGGCTCTGCGGCACTTCCGGCTTGCTGGTGAACCACTCCGCGTCGGCCCAGCTCTGCAGCACCGCCTTGGCGTGCGCGTTGCCGGCTTCGGCCTTTTCCTGCACATCGTGGAACGCATCGAAGATCAGCAGCGTGTGCTTGAGGCCTTCGGCGGCGACCGCGCCGAGTTCGGCGTTGTCCAGCAGCTCGATCAGCGGGTGGATGTTGTAGCCGCCGAGCATGGTGCCCAGCAGTTCGGTGGCGCGCTTGGGCGAGATCAGCGCGCACTGCTCGCTGCCGAAGGCGAGCGCGGCCAGGTACGAGGCCTTGACCTTGGCCGCGTCGTCGACGCCGGCGGGCACGCGCTGGCTCAGCAGTTCGACCAGGAACTGCTCTTCGCCGGCGGGCGGCTGCTTCAGCAGCTCGACGACCTCGGCGGTCTGCTGCGCGCTCAGCGGCAGCGGCGGGATACCGAGCGCGGCGCGCTCTGCGACGTGGTGGCGGTAGGCTTCCAACATGCGGGTTCTCCGGAAATTTCGGTAGGGGTGAGCGGTAAGCGGGAAACGAATGGCGGCGTCAGGCGGACGGCTTGGGCACGATGATCTTCAGGCCCTTGAAGTAGTCGCGGAAAAAGCCGTCGTCGCGGGTGATCAGTCCGTCGCATTGCAGCAGCGCGTGGGCACCGATCAGGAAATCGGCCACCACCCGCTCGCGCTGGCCGCCGCGGGCGCGGAAACGGCGCTGCATCTCGCCGGCGCGCAACGCCGACTTGGCCTCCAGCGCATTGAAGCGGATGCTCATGTCCTCCAGCACCGACAGCGCCTCGGCGCCGTCGCGCAACGCGCCGCAGACTTCGGCCAGGACGATGTCGCACACCACCACCGGGCCGGTGCTCAGGCATTGGCGCAGGCAGGCTTCGGCGGCATCGGCCTGCGGGCCGTCGGCCAGCAGGTCCACCAGCACGGACGAGTCGATCGCGATCATGCCTTGGGGTCGGATCCGAACGGATCGCCCGGCGCGCGGCCGCGGATCGCGCGCATCGCCTCGTCGGTGCTGGCGAAGCCGTCCAGCTTGAAGCGGCCGCGGGCGCGCGAGATCGCATCGTCCACGCTCTTGCGCAGGATGATGCGGCCGCCGTCCAGCTCCACCTTCAGGATGGTGCCCTTGCTCAGTCCCAGCGCATCGCGTACGGCCTTGGGCAAGGTGATCTGACCGCGCTCGGCGACGGTGGCTTCCATGGGCGAACTCCGCAAGGTATGCACGAATTTTACATACTTGAAGCGTCATACTCAAGCCCGCATACAGTCCCGGTCACACCCTCCGTACACACTGAATCGGTCAGAATGACCGCAGTCCCTACAGCCGCGACGCCATAGGAGTTCCGTGATGAGCGATTCCTTTTCCACCCGTGCCTCGCTCGAGGTCAACGGCAAACGCTACGCCTACTACAGCCTGCCCAAGCTCGCCGAGCGCTTCGACATCGGCCGCCTGCCCTACTCGCTGAAGATCCTGCTGGAAAACCTGCTGCGCCACGAAGACGGCGGCGTGACCGTGGGCAAGGACCATATCGAGGCGGTGGCGAAGTGGGATCCCAAGGCCGAGCCCGACACCGAGATCGCGTTCATGCCGGCGCGGGTGGTGCTGCAGGACTTCACCGGCGTGCCGTGCGTGGTCGACCTGGCCGCGATGCGCGATGCGGTGGTCAAGCTCGGCGGGCGCCCGGAGCAGATCAATCCGCTGATCCCCTCGGAACTGGTGATCGACCATTCGGTGCAGGTGGACGTGTTCGGCAAGGCCGATGCGCTCGACCTCAACGGTAAGATCGAATTCCAGCGCAACAAGGAACGCTACGGCTTCCTGCGCTGGGGCCAGAAGGCGTTCGACAACTTCAAGGTGGTGCCGCCTAACACCGGCATCGTGCACCAGGTCAACCTCGAGCACCTGGCGCGGGTGGTGATGACCGGCGAGCACGACGGCGAGACGATCGCCTATCCGGACACGGTGTTCGGCACCGACAGCCATACCACCATGATCAACGGCATCGGCGTGCTCGGCTGGGGCGTGGGCGGCATCGAAGCGGAAGCGGCGATGCTCGGCCAGCCCTCGTCGATGCTGATTCCGCAGGTGGTCGGCTTCAAGCTGACCGGCAGGCTGCCCGAAGGCGCCACCGCCACCGACCTGGTGCTGACGGTGACGCAGATGCTGCGCAAGCACGGCGTGGTCGGCAAGTTCGTCGAGTTCTTCGGCGAGGGTCTGCAGCACCTGCCGCTGGCCGACCGCGCCACCATCGGCAACATGGCGCCGGAATACGGCGCCACTTGCGGCATCTTCCCGGTCGATGCCGAATCGCTGACTTACCTGCGCCTGTCCGGGCGCAGCGAGGAGCAGATCGCGCTGGTCGAGGCCTACGCCAAGGCGCAGGGCCTGTGGCACGACGCCGACACCGCGCACGCCGCCTACAGCGCCACGCTGGAACTGGACATGGCCGAGGTCAAGCCGTCGCTGGCCGGGCCCAAGCGGCCGCAGGACCGGGTGCTGCTGGAAGACATGCAGCGCAATTTCCGCGACAACCTGGTGCCCTTCGCCGAAGCGCGCCACAAGCGCCATAGCGACCTCAAGCAGGAAGACCGGCTCAAGAACGAAGGCGGCGGCGGCACCGCGGTCGGCGCCAAGGCCGCGCAGGCCGAGACCGCCGAAGACAGCGGCGCCGGCTGGCAGCTGCGCGACGGCTCGGTGGTGATCGCCGCGATCACCTCCTGCACCAATACCTCCAATCCGGCGGTGATGCTCGGTGCCGGCCTGCTGGCGCGCAACGCCGTGGCCAAGGGCCTGAAGGCGCAGCCGTGGGTCAAGACCTCGCTCGGGCCGGGCTCGCTGGTGGTCACCGATTATTTGAAGAAGGCCGGGGTCATGGACGACCTGGAACGACTTGGTTTCTACGTGGTTGGCTACGGCTGCACCACCTGTATCGGCAATTCCGGCCCGCTGCCGGACGACGTGTCGGCGGCGATCGCCAAGGACGACCTGGTGGTGGCCTCGGTGCTGTCGGGCAACCGCAATTTCGAAGGCCGCGTACACCCGGAAGTGAAGATGAACTACCTGGCCTCGCCGCCGCTGGTGGTCGCCTACGCCATCGCCGGCACCACCGACATCGACCTGAGCCGCGACCCGCTCGGCACCGGCAGCGACGGTGAGCCGGTGTACCTGCGCGACATCTGGCCGAGCAACAAGGAAATCGGCGACACCATCGCCGCCACCGTCGGCCCGGAGATGTTCAAGCAGAACTATGCCGATGTGTTCAAGGGCGACAGCCGCTGGGCCGCGATCGCCTCGCCAGACGGCGAACTGTACGCCTGGGACGCGGCGTCCACCTACATCAAGAACCCGCCCTACTTCGACGGCATGACCATGCAGGTCGGCACTGTCGACGACGTGCACGGCGCGCGCGTGCTCGGCCTGTTCGGCGACTCGATCACCACCGACCACATCTCCCCGGCCGGTAACATCAAGAAGGACTCGCCGGCGGGCCGCTTCCTGCAGGAACGCGGCGTGCAGCCGGCCGACTTCAACAGCTACGGCAGCCGCCGCGGCAACGACGACGTGATGGTGCGCGGCACCTTCGCCAACATCCGCATCAAGAACCTGATGTTCGGCGGCGAAGAAGGCGGCAACACGCTGTACCGCGGACCCGATGGCGCGCAGCCGCAGAAGCTGGCGATCTACGACGCGGCGATGAAGTACAAGGCCAACGGCGTGCCGCTGGTGGTCGTGGCCGGCAAGGAATACGGCACCGGCTCCTCGCGCGACTGGGCGGCCAAGGGCACCAACCTGCTCGGGGTCAAGGCGGTGATCGCCGAGAGCTTCGAGCGCATCCACCGCTCCAACCTGGTCGGCATGGGCGTGCTGCCGCTGCAGTTCCTGGACAACGAGAACGCGCAGTCGCTGGGCCTGGACGGTTCGGAGGTGTTCGACATCACCGGCTTGCAGGACGGCGCCAGCAAGCGTGCCACGGTCGATGCGAAGAAGGCCGACGGCAGCGTCAAGCAGTTCCAGGTCAAGGTGCTGCTGCTGACGCCGAAGGAAGTGGAGTACTTCAAGCACGGCGGCCTGCTGCAGTACGTGCTGCGCCAGCTGGCGGCGCGCAAGGCGGCCTGAGCGGCCATGGCATGCGCGGCGTCCTGCACGGGCGCCGCGCATGCGCGCGCGGGTATGCACTGCCGCTCGCGCGCACGCCCGCTCATCTGCATGGCGTTTGGAAATAACGGGTCTTTGCCCGCCACAACGACAGCATTGAAGGCGCCCCGTTTCCCGAACGGGGCGATTGCGGCTTCGCCCTACCCGCGGCTCGCTACGGCACCGCACTCCAATGCGCATGCCGCAGCCGCCAGCGCCCGTCCTGCTCGCGCCAGCCGGTGACCACTGCGTAGCGCTGCATCCGCTCCGACAGCAAACGCGCGTCGCCGCCGCTGACCACCGCGTCGAACCGCACCGTAGCGTCGTCGCCCTGCAGCGCGATCGACAGCGGTCCGGTGTTCACTCCGATCCGCGCGTTGGCCAGGAATTGCGCGCGCAACAGGTTGTGCAGCGCAGCACGATCCATCCCCGCCTCGCCCGCGAAATCCTCGGCCACCGCGGCCATCGCATCGCGCAGGCGATGTTCCTCCACCGCCTCCTGCATCGCGGCGATGTCCTTGCGCAGCCGCTGTTCCGCCGAATCGCGCTGGCAGCCGGGCAAGGCCAGCAGCAACGCGCATCCCCATCCCCACGCCCATGCCTGTCGCATCGGATTTTCTCCAGGTTTCGCCTTTTCCATGCGGGACGGTATCCTGCCACTCGCCACGCCGCAGCGTTGCGTCGGCGTGCGGCAGCATTCCACACGAGGGGGGAGTACATGAGTCAGGAACGTCCGTGGTTGCAGAGTTATCCGGCCAGCATTCCCGCCGAGATCGACGTCAACGAGTACCGATCCGTCGCCGCCGTCTTCGAAACCTCCGTCGCCAAGTTCGGCGACCGTCCGGCCTACTGCAACTTCGGCAAGACCCTGACCTACCGCGAGGCCGGCGAACTGGCCCGGCACTTCGCCGCCTATCTGCTGGGCGAGTTGCAGCTGAAGAAGGGCGACCGCGTCGCGCTGATGATGCCCAACTGCCTGCAGTACCCGATCGCCACCTTCGGCGTGCTGCTGGCCGGCATGACCGTGGTCAACGTCAATCCGCTGTACACGCCGCGCGAACTGCGCCACCAACTGATCGACTCCGGCGCCAGCGCGATCGTGGTGATCGACAACTTCGCCAAGACCGTGCAGGACGTGCTGGCCGACACGCAGCTCAAGCAGGTCATCACCACCGGCCTGGGCGACATGCTCGGCTTTCCGAAGGGCGCGCTGGTCAACTTCGTGCTCAAGTACGTCAAGAAGCTGGTACCCGACTACGATATCCCCAACGCGGTGCGCTTCCGCGACACGCTGACCCTGGGCCGCCTGCATACGCTGCCGCAACTGGACATCGAACCGGACGACATCGCCTTCCTGCAGTACACCGGCGGCACCACCGGCGTGGCCAAGGGCGCGATGCTGACCCACCGCAACCTGGTCGCCAACATGCTGCAGGCCGGCGCCTGGATCGCGGCGACCGGCAAGCTGGAGGAAGGCAAGGAAGTCATCATCACCGCGCTGCCGCTGTACCACATCTTCGCGCTGACCGCGAACGGCCTGGTGTTCATGAAGCTCGGCGGCCTCAACCACCTGATCAGCAATCCGCGCGACATGCCCGGCTTCGTCAAGGAGTTGCAGAAGACCCGCTTCACCGCCTTCACCGGGGTCAACACGCTGTTCAACGGCCTGCTCAACACGCCCGGCTTCGACAAGGTGGATTTCTCGACGTTGAAGTTCACCCTGGGCGGCGGCATGGCGGTGCAGCGCGCCGTGGCCGAGCGCTGGAAGCAGGTGACCGGGTTGACCCTGGTCGAGGCCTACGGCCTGACCGAGACCTCGCCCGCCGCCTGCATCAACCCGCTGACGCTGCAGGAATACAACGGCGCCATCGGCCTGCCGATCCCGTCCACCGACGCCTGCGTCAAGGACGACCAGGGCCAGATCATGGCGCCCGGCGACGTCGGCGAGCTGTGCATCAAGGGCCCGCAGGTGATGAAGGGCTACTGGCGCCGCCCCGAGGAAACCGCCGGCGCGATCGATGCCGACGGCTGGCTGCACACCGGCGACATGGCACGGATGGATCCGCAGGGCTTCTTCTATATCGTCGACCGCAAGAAGGACATGATCCTGGTCTCCGGCTTCAACGTGTACCCGAACGAGGTCGAGGACGTGATCGCGATGATGCCCGGCGTACTGGAAGTGGCCGCGGTCGGCGTGCCGGACGAGAAATCCGGCGAAGTGGTCAAGGTGGTCATCGTCAAGAAGGACCCCAACCTCACCGCCGAGGACGTCAAGGCCCACGCCCGCGCCAACCTGACCGGCTACAAGCATCCGCGCATCGTCGAGTTCCGCAAGGAACTGCCCAAGACCAACGTCGGCAAGATCCTGCGGCGGGAATTGCGCGACAGCCCGCCGGCCGCCTAGGTCGCCACTGGCGTGGACTCCAGGTCCACGCCGCGCGGCGGGCGCAGGCCAGACACACTCCGCCGTTACCCTCGCTTCTCGGCCCTGCCGCCAAGACGCATGGCTGTGGCCAGCCATGCCCGCCACAAGACGTGAATTTCTCCGTCCAAGGCGCCATCAGTCCTCTGTTTCCGTAGGTGTAGCATCGGCTCGCGCGCCGTCCCCCCGGCGCCGCGCACGCCGTTCCGCTGCCAACCAAAACACCGAGGAAATCCCATGAACGTTGACAAACGCTTCTTCAACCCGAGCTTCCCCACCATCCGCGTCGAGTCGAGCGCGGATGGCAACGCGCATTGGATGTTCATGCACAACGATGCGGCCGTCGGCGCCCGCCCGTGCTTCAGGGACGATCTGCTCGACGACATGTGGAGCTTTACCGATGCGATCACCCTGAGCGGCGGCAATACGCTGCAGCGCGGGCAACTGCGGCACTTCGTATTGGCCTCGGATGCGAACGTGTTCAACCTCGGCGGAGACCTGGAACTGTTTACCCAGCTCATTCGCTTGCGCGACAGGGACAGCTTGCTCGCCTACGCCAAGCGTTGCGTGGAAGGCGTGCATACCCTGCATACCGGCCTCGGCGGCGACGTGCGGACCATCGCGTTGCTGCAGGGCGACGCCCTGGGCGGCGGCCTGGAGATGGCGCTGGCATGCCACACCATCGTGGCGGAGGAAGGCGTCGGCATGGGCTTGCCGGAGGTGATGTTCGGCCTGTTTCCGGGCATGGGCGCCTACTCCTTCCTGTGCCAGCGCGTATCGCCGCAGCTGGCCGAGAAGATCATTCTGGAAGGAACGGTCTACAGCAGCGAGCAGATGCATGCACTCGGCGTGGTCGACATCCTGGTACCCAGGGGCGAGGGAAAGGCGGCGGTCGAGGAACTGATCCGCATCCAGCAGCGCAGCAAGCTGTCCTATCTCGCGATGAACGCGGCGCGCCGCATTTCGCAACACGTGTCGTTGCGGGAACTGATGGCCATCACCGAAGTCTGGGTAGACGCGGCGCTTGCGTTAGACGACAAGTCGCTACGCATGATGGACCGATTGGTGCGGGCCCAGACGCGGCGCGCGCACAACGTCGCCGCGCTCGCCTAGAAGACTCAGACCGGAAGGGGGCCCGGGCCCGGCCGAATGCCGGGCTTTCCCTCAGCGCAGTTCGTTGCCGTCCTGCTGGCTGCTTCGCAGCGCCCGCAGGTCCAGCACCTCCCTGCCCTCGGTCAGGCTGGCATTGAGCGTCGCCAGGCATTGCCGCCACTCGCTGCGCATCTGCCAATCCGCCATGCGCATCAGTTCGCCGCCAAGGTTGGCCATCTTCACCAGCCCCAGGTTGCTCGCCACGCCCTTTACCGCGTGCGCATGTTCGCGCAACCGCTCCCAATTCTCGGACTCGCCCGCCATCTGCATTCCGCCTAGGCAGCCATCGGCATCGTTGAGGCATTGGGAAATGAATTCCCGCTCGAATCCGTCACCCATGCCCAGGCCAGCCAGCTCGTCGAGTACGGACGAATCCAACACCCCCTCCTTGGCAAGCCGCGATTGCGGTTCGGCCGGGCGCAACCTGCCGTCCGTGGCGATATCCGTCAGCGTGTCCAGCAGCCGCGAGGCGACCACCGGCTTGGCCAGGAACGTATGTGCGCCGGCCTGTTCGCAGCGGTGAATCGACTCAGGCGTGACGTCCGCGCTGAGCACCACGACCGGTGTGCGCGAACGGCCGGCCTGCATGATCCGCAAGTGCTTGAGCATGTCCAGGCCACTCATCCCCGGCATGTGCAGATCGACGATGACGGCATCGAAATCGGTCTCGGCAAGCGCATCGAGCACCGCTTCCGCACCATCGAGACAGATCGCGCGATGGCCGGCCTTCTGCAGCAGGCGCTGCAGCACCATGCGGTTGGCCGCATGATCGTCGGCAACCAGGATGCGCATGCTACGCACCCGCGCGCGATGGCGCAGGAACGGATCCGTGAACGCGATGATGTTGCCGCTCGGCGACGGTTCTTCTTCGCTTGCGCCATCCCGAGCGTTGCTGGTCAGCGGCGCGGCGGCTGCGGCCTCGAACGGCAGCTCGAACCAGAAGCGGCTACCGCGCGGAGGACTCTCCTGGTAACCGATGCTGCCGCCCATCGCTTCGACCAGTCCCTTGGCGATCGTGGTTCCCAGGCCGGTGCCTTCGTAACGCCGGGACAGGCCCACGTCCGCCTGTTCGAACGCCTCGAACAGGCGCGGGCGCATCGCGGGCGGCACGCCGATCCCCGTGTCGACGATGTCGAAACTCAACCGGAACGGCTCGCCGGCGTCGTTGCGCTGTATCCGGACACGGATATCCACCCGCCCCATGTTGGTGAACTTGATCGCGTTGCCGGCCAGGTTCAACAGGATCTGCCGCAGGTGCCCCGCGTCGCCACGCACATGGTCGGGCACATCGGCCGCGACCTCCAGGTGGTAGCCGAGCGCCTTGGCGCGCGCCTGCGGCTGCAGGATCAAGCCGATCTGCGCCAGAGTCTCGCGCAGCGAAAAATCATGCTTCTCGGTGCGGATCTTGCCCGCCTCGATGGCGGAAATATCCAACACCTCTTCCACCAGGGACAGCAGACTTCGCGCGGACGCCTGGATGGTGCCCACGCACTCGCGCTGTTCCGCGTCCAGCTTGGTGGTGGCCAGGACTTCGGTCATGCCGGACAAGCCGTTCAACGGGGTCCGGAACTCATGGCTCATGTTGGCAAGGAATCGGCTCTTGGCTTCGCTGGCGCGCCGCGCCTCCGCGGTCGCCTGGGTCAACTGCCGCAGCAGCCCCGACAGATACATGGGAATCGCAATCAGACCGGCCCACAGCCCGGCGCTCAGCGTGACGTTCTCGCGCCAGTAGCCATTGAGCAGGACCACGCAACCGAAACTGATGCAGGCGGATACCACCGCGCCGATCAGATAACGGTTTCCGTAGCGAAGGCCATTGCCGACCGTGACCCACATGATGATGACGTAAAGCCAGGCCAGCGGTTCTCCCTGCAGGATCATCGCCACCGTCATCAGGCCATAGTCGGTCACCATGCCGATGACGCGCCGCACGTTCGACTTGCCTGGCCGCGCCAGAATCGCGGCGAACAGCGCCAGGCCGACAAGAACGCCCACGCCGCTCATCAGCACCGACGTCAGGTACACATCGGGCGCGAGCTGACCCAGCCTTTCGGCGATCGTCATGCAGACGATGACGCACAGGAAGATGCCGACCCGGATCAGCGTCTGCCCGTGTTCGGTATCCGTGCGCTGTCGCAAGCGGGCCCGGATCCATTCCAGCCGCGGTTTCACAGCGCGACCCCCGGCCGGACCGACGCGCTCGAAAACTTCTCGCAGATCAGATGCAGCTGCTCGCGCCCGCGGAACAGCGCGTCCACGCAGCGCGGGTCGAACAGGCGGCCGCGTTGCGCGTAGAGATAGGCGAGGGTCGCATCCATGGTCCAGGCTTCCTTGTAGGGACGCGGCGAGATCAGCGCGTCGAAGACGTCGGCGACCGCCACGATCCGCGCCTCCAGCGGGATCGCTTCGCCGACCAGTCCGTCGGGGTATCCGCTGCCATCGTAACGCTCATGGTGGCGCAGCGCGATCAGCGCGCCGACCTGGATGAAGCGGTTCTGGCTGCCGCTGAGCAGTTCATAGCCGATGCGCGGGTGCATGCGCATCACCGCTATCTCTTCCTCGTTGAGCTTGCCGGGCTTGAGCAGCACCGCATCGGGAATGGCGATCTTGCCCATGTCGTGCAGGCTCGCGGCCATCTCGATGACCCGCACCTCGTCCTCGGACAGGCCCAGCTGCTCGGCGATCAGGCCGGCCACGTGCGCCATCCGCTCCAGGTAGGCGCTGGTGCCGGCGTCGCGGTACTCGATCGCCCGCGCCAGCCGCGACAGGGTCTCGCGCTCGCGTTCCTCGACCTCACGCATGCTGGCCAGCAGGCGTTGCTCCAGCGACATCGCGCGCTGCTTGATGTTCTCGCTCTGCAGCCGCAGCTGCAGCAGGTTGTGGCAGCGCGCGCGCAGTTCGCGCGGGCGGATCGGCTTGACCAGGAAGTCGATGACCCCGGCTTCCAGCGCGGCCTGGCGGATCGGCTCGTCGCCGACCACGGTGATCAGGATGATCGGAATGTCGCGGTGCTTGGGCAGGCGCCGCAGCCGCCGCGCGAATTCCAGCCCGTCCATGCCGGGCATGCGGTAGTCGAGCAGCAACAAATCGACCTTGCCGGCCTCGCACCAGGCCAGTGCGGCCTGCGAGTCGCCGAAGTCGCGCACGGTCAGTTCCGGGGCGATGTCCTCGATCACGTGGCGCAGCATGGTGCGCGCAGACGTCTGATCGTCGACGATGACGATGTTCAAGCGATTGTCCGCCCCCTCCGCCCAGTCCGGGCGGTCGCTGCTGGAGGATACTCCGGACAGGCTCATGCTGGCATCTTGCATCTGCGATCCTCTCGCCCACGGGCTTCGGGCTGCTGAGACAATAACGGGAAACGCTCCGGCGCCGGCTATGCCGACCCAACCGCCTCACTTCCGCTTGCTTGCCAACCGCTTGCTTGCCGACGCCCGATACGAGAACCCCACGCCTACGAGAACCCCACGCCAAGGCTACCGCCGCCTTCGGCTAGATTAAGCCTCCGGGCGCATGTACGGGAACAGCAGCACGTCACGGATCGAATTGCTGCCGGTAAGCAACATTACCAGCCGATCGATGCCCATGCCCATGCCGCCGGTGGGCGGCAGGCCGACCTCCAGCGCACGGATGTAGTCGGCGTCGAAGTGCATGGCCTCGTCGTCGCCGCCCTCCTTCGCCGCCACCTGGGCCTGGAACCGGGCCGCCTGGTCTTCCGGATCGTTGAGCTCGGAGAAGCCGTTGGCGATCTCCTTGCCGTTGATGAACAGCTCGAAGCGGTCGGTATAGCCGGGTTCGGTGTCGCTGGAACGGGCCAGCGGCGACACCTCGACCGGGTGGTCGGTGATGAAGGTCGGCTGGATCAGGGTGTGCTCGACGGTCGCCTCGAAGATCTCCAGCAGCAGCTTGCCCCAGCCGTAGGACGGCTTGGTGCGGATCTTCAGCCGCTCGCAGTGGCGCAGCAGCGCGGCGCGGTCGGTGCAGTCTGCGGCGCTGATCTCGGGGTTGTGGTGACGCACCGCCTCGTCCATGCGCCAGCGGCGGAACGCCGGGGCCAGGTCGATGTCGGCGCCGTCCCAGTGCACCTGGGTGGTGCCGAGCACCTCCTGGGCCACGTCGCGGATCACGCTCTCGGTCAGGTCCATCACCTCGTGGTACGTGGCGTAGGCCTCGTACAGCTCCATCATGGTGAATTCGGGATTGTGCCGGGTGCTGACGCCTTCGTTGCGGAAATTGCGGTTGATTTCGTAGACCCGTTCCAGCCCGCCGACCACCAGCCGCTTCAGGTACAGCTCCGGCGCCACGCGCAGGTACAGGTCCAGGTCCAGCGCGTTGTGGTGGGTGGTGAACGGCTTGGCGGTGGCGCCGCCGGGGATGTAATGCATCATCGGCGTCTCCACTTCCAGGAAACGGCGCGCGTCCAGCCAGGCGCGCATCGCGCGGATAATCTTGGAGCGCTTGACGAACACCTCGCGCGCCTCCGGCGACACGATCAGGTCCACGTAGCGCTGGCGATAGCGCTGCTCCACGTCGGACAGGCCGTGCCACTTGTCCGGCAACGGGCGCAGCGCCTTGGTCAACAGCCGCAGCGCCGTCGCCCGCACCGACAGCTCGCCGGTCTTGGTGCGGGTCAGCCCGCCTTCCACGCCGATGATGTCGCCGATGTCCCAGCCCTTGAACGCGTCGTAGGCCGGGCCCAGCGCGTTGGCCTGCAGGAACAGCTGGATGCGCCCGGACTCGTCCTGCAGCTGCACGAAGCTGGCCTTGCCCATCACCCGCTTGGCCAGCAGGCGCCCGGCCAGGCTTAGGTTGCGGCCCTCGGCCTCCAGCGCCTCGGCGCCCCAGCGCTCGGCATCGGCGAACTCGGCCTGCAGGTCGCCGGCGTAATCGTTGCGGCGGAAATCGTTCGGATAGGCCACGCCCTGCGCGCGCAGCGCTCCCAGCTTGGCGCGGCGTTCGGCGATGAGGCCGTTCTCGTCGACGGGAAGGGACGGCGCGGGGGTCTGCTCGGTCATGGGAATGGGTACGCGGAGAAGAAGGGAGAGGATGCAGCAGATGCGCGGGCTGCGCCGCGGGGCCGGCCTCCGCCACGGTGGGCGCAGGCCGACGGTTCAGGCGTCGCTGCGTTTGGCGCCGACTTCCAGGCCGGATTTGAGGCTGGCCTCGACGAATTCGTCCAGGTCGCCGTCGAGCACCTTCTGCGTGTCGGTGCGTTCGATGCCGGTGCGCAGGTCCTTGATCCGGCTCTGGTCGAGCACGTAGTTGCGGATCTGGCTGCCCCAGCCGATGTCCGACTTGGTCGCCTCGACCGCGTCGCGCTCGGCGTTGCGCTTCTGGATCTCCAACTCGTACAGCTTGGCGGCGAGCATCTTCATCGCGTTGTCGCGGTTCTGGTGCTGGCTGCGCCCGGTCTGGCAGGCCACGACGATGTTGGTCGGGATGTGGGTGATGCGCACCGCCGACTCGGTCTTGTTGACGTGCTGACCGCCGGCGCCGGAGGAGCGATAGACGTCGGTGCGCAGGTCGGCCGGATTGATCTCGATGTCGATGTTGTCGTCCACTTCCGGCGACACGAACACCGAGGTGAAGCTGGTGTGGCGGCGGTTGTCCGAATCGAACGGCGACTTGCGCACCAGCCGGTGCACGCCGGTCTCGGTCTTCAGCCAGCCATAGGCGAAATCGCCTTCCACGCGCACCGTGGCCGACTTGATCCCCGCGACTTCGCCGCCGGAGACTTCCATCAGTTCGGTCTTCCAGCCGCGCGATTCGCACCAGCGCAGGTACATGCGCAGCAGGATCTCGGCCCAGTCCTGGGCCTCGGTGCCGCCGGCGCCGGCCTGGATGTCGACGAAGGCGTTGCTGGCGTCCATCTGCCCGGAGAACATGCGCTGGAATTCCAGCTTCTCCACATGCGCCTGGAAGCGATCGACATCGGCGACCACCGCCAGCGCAGTGTCCTCGTCGTCCTCGCTCTCGGCCAGCTCCAGGAACTCAAGCGCCTCGTTCAGCCCGTCGAGCACGCTGGCGATGCCGCCGACGGTCTTCTCCAGGTTGGAGCGCTCGCGGCCCAGGCCCTGGGCGCGCTCGGGGTCGTTCCACACATCGGGATTTTCCAGCTCCCGGGTGACTTCCTCTAGGCGTTCTTTCTTGACGTCGTAGTCAAAGAAACCCCCGGAGCGACAGCACCCGATCGGACAGATCGGCGATGCGGTGGCGGATGGGATTGAGTTCGATCATGGCGGCATTCCGGCAAACGGCAAACAAGAGCGCGATTCTAGCAATTCCGGCCGCCGCGCCACAGCGCGCGCGCTGCCGCGCCCGGGCCGGGCCGGGCCGGGCCACGATCACTCGGCGATCGCCGCCTCGCCCTCGCCGGCCGCCGTGCGCAGGGCCGCGCGGTAGCGGCGGCTGCACGGCACATGGCTGCCGTCGCGCAGGTGCACGCGCGCTTCGCCGGCCTCCAGCGGCTCGATCGAGACCACGCAGCCCAGGTTGACCATGTAGCTGCGGTGGATGCGCACGAACACGGCCGGGTCGAGCCTGGCCTCGATCGCGGCCATGGTGCTGCGCAGCGGGTAGTCGTGGCCGCGCACGCGCAGGTTGACGTAGTTGCCCGAGGCCTGCAGCCATTCGATATCGGCGGCGGCGACCAGGAAATCGCGGCCGAGCTTGCGCACCAGGAAGCGCTCCGGGCGCTCCAGCGACTCCACCGGCGGGCCTTCGTCGGGCGCGCCGAGCAGGGCCGCCTCGCCCTGCCAGCGGCGCAGCAGGAAGCGATACATCTCCACGCACAGCAGCATCGAGGCCAGGCTGCGCACGTCCTTCAGGTATTCGTAGGCCAGCCCCTGCGGCCACGGGCCGAAGTCGTAGTGCTGGTCCTGCAGCCGGTACACCACGCTGCGGACCGCGACCATGCCCAGCACGTGCAGCACCGACAGCGCGACACTGCCCAGCAGATAGGCCGGCAACCGGCGCCGCCAGTTGTCCCAGTGCAGCGGATAGCGCCGGGTCAACAGCACCACGATCGGCACGATCAGCAGGAACACCAGGCCGCTGGACCATTCCCACAGCGCCGGCTCCCACGCGGCGAAGTGCAGCCCGGTGCGGCGGATGTCGATCAGCACGGTGATGCTGTTGGCGATGCCGTTGACCAGGGTCAGCGCGACCCAGAAGCCGATCTCGAAACTGCGGCGCCACGGCAGGAAACGGGAATAGACGCTGGTGGCTGGCGATTCGGACATGGCGCATTTTAGCGCGCCGGCCATTCGGTAATGGCCGGCGCGCGGACGGCCTCAGCGCACCTCGAACTCGCCGACCAGGATCGTCTCCTTCTGGTCCTTCAGCCGCAGCGTCACCTGCTGGTCGCGCTGCGTGGCGCCGCCCCAGCCGGTGCTCAGCTGCAGGTGCAAGGTGGTGGCGCCGGTGACCAGCGGCTGGCGGTCGCCGAAGAAATTCGCTTCCACCTTGTACTTGCCCGGCTTGGCCCGGCGCAGCGAGAACTCTTCCGGCCCGTAGCCGCCGGTGAAGTCCTGCGACAGCTGCCCGCCCTGGTAGGTCGAGCGGTGCGCGTAATAGCAACGCTCGCCGTTGGGATCGGTCACCCACAGGTCCATGTCGCTGTTGTCGCTGTCCCAGTTCAGTACCACGCGCAAGTCCAGCGGCAGGTTGCGCTGCAGGCGTGGGTCGATGAAGCCGGTCTGCAATGGCTGCTGCGACCGCGCCACGATCGCGTTCAATTCGTTCAAGGCGATCAGCGCCACGCCGTCGAAGCGGCTGTCCCAGTCGCGCGCGACCACCTGGTACAGCTGTTCGATCGCGGCCTGCGCGTCGCCGCGCGCGGCGTAGGCCAGGCCCAGGTCGCGGAAGCTCTGCGGCTCTTCCTCGCCCAGCCGCAGCACCTGCTCGAACACCGGCACCGCCAGGTCCGCCCTGCCCGCCTGCAGCAACCGGTAGCCGAGCACGCGCAGCACATGGCGATTCTCCAGTTGCAGTTCGGCCAGGTTCGACAGCACGCGCAGCGCCAGTTCGTGCTGGCCGCGTTCGAACAGCACGTCGGCCACGTCCAGGTAGAACGCAACGCTGTCGGCGTGCGCGGCGCGCTCGCTCAGGTACAGCGGATAGACCGCTTCCGGCGCGGCGGCGCGCAGGCGCCGGGCGTAGGGCGAATCCGGCTGCCACGGCTGCAATGCCAGGGAAATCGTGGTGGACGCGGGCGCGCCGGCACGCGCATCGGCGTTCGCCTCGGCGTCCGCCGGTGCCGCAACCGCGGCGCTGACGGCCATCGCCTCCAGCTCAGCGGGCTCCGCTGCCGGCATCGGCGCGGCGGGTGCCGGTGGTGGCGCCATGGCCATCACCGGTGCGGGCCGCGAAACCTCATCCCGCCGTTCCCGACGGGCGTCCCCGCCCTCGCCTTGCGGCTTGGGCTGCGGCGGCGCGTTCTTCGGGAACGTGCGCTGCCACCAGGCCACGCGCTGGGCGAAATCCTCGGCGACGCGATCGATGCGCTGCTTGCGCTGCTCGCCCTGCTCTTGCTGGCGCTGCGCCTGCGCGCGTGCCACCGCCTCGCGCAGCGCCGGCGGCGGCGCGATGTCGTAGCGCACGTAGTCGTCCACGTTCTCCAGCACCAGCAACGAAGTGTCGGCGCTGACCAGGCCGAAGCGGCTGGCCAGCTGCTGGCGGCGCGCGGCGTCGCCGAGCGGATCGGCGGCCAGGCGGCGCAGCATGGCTCGCGCCCAGGCGCCTGGCACCAGATCGCCCGGCACCTCGCTGGCGTCGCGCAACGGAAGGCTCAGGCGGCGCGTGCTGGCGGCGGTGGCGATTTCCAGGTGCAGCGTCGCATCGTCCGCGAGCAGGCGCCCGGCGATGCGCAGATAGCCGTCGTCGGCGTAGCGCGAATCTGCGACCAGATCGGCGACGCCCTCGCCCTGCAGCGCCACCAGTTCGCCGCCACGCTGCAGCAGCCGTTCGCTGGCCTGCTGCACGCCCTGCATGCCCTGCAACTCGATCAAGCGGCCACCGCGCGCTTCCGCCGACGATGCCAGACGTGCCGCATCGGCATGGGCGCCAGCTGAATCGATTGCGTACAGGCGCTGGCCCTGCGCCAAGGTCGGCAAGGCCTGCGCGCCGTAGTTGCCGAGGCCATCGCTGAACAACAGATACTCCTGCACGTCCGCTGTCGGCCGCCAATCGCCCAGCGCGCTGGCGCCGTCCGGCTGCAGGCCCTGCAACGTCGCTTTCAACGCGCTCCACTCGCCAGCGCGCACCTGGAAACGGCGCGGCGCCTCGGCGCGGTCGCGCAGCACGATCAGATCGACCTGCGCGTTGCCCAGCGCGGCGAAATAGCGCTGCAGCAAGGCCAGTTCCGCAGGAATATCGCGCTGCCGCGCCGAACCCGATGCATCCCACAGCAGGCCGATGCGCTGCGGCAACGGGCGTGCGCTGTGCAGATCGGCGATCGGCAGCAGCGCCTGGAAGTAGCGTTGGCCGTCGTGGCTGCCGACCGCGACGCGTGGATCGCTGGCCGCGCGCAGCGACAGCGCCAGTTCCCTGGGCAGTTGTGCTGGCGTGCCCGACCACGCCGCCGCGTAACCGCCGGGTGCCGGCGACAGGCGCAGGCCCGCAGGCAACGCCGCGGTGTCCACCGGCGCGGCCTGCGTACTCAACTCCAGGCGCAACGCCTGGGCGCTTGCCGCATACCCCAGCGGCAGCCGCCACTGCCAACCGGCGGCGGTGCGCGGCAGCGACTCGCGATAGACCAGGCGCACGCGGCGGCTGCCGTGCGCGGGAATCGGATAGAGCCGCAGCTGGAACTGGTTGCCGGCGGTCTGCTCGACCAGGCCCGGGTCCACGCCGCGCCGCTCAATCGCCTCGAACACCTGCCGCCCGCGCGCCTTCGGCACCGGTACCGCGTCGCGCATCTGTCCGTCGATGTCCAAGGCGAAGCCGCTGATCTGCTGACCGTCGCGCAGCGGAAACGCCAGTTGCCCTTCCAGCACGCGCGCATTGGGGTTGAAGAACAGCAGGTCCACGGTGGTTTCGGCCAGGCCGGCCGCAGCGTGCGCGCTCACCGTCGCCGAGCGCAGCTCGACCGGGCGCTCGCTGCGATCGGTCTTCAGCAGCGGGGCCAGGAGTTGTCGCTGCGGCGCGATCTGGGCCAAGGCCGGCACGGCGGCGGCCGACAACAGCGAGAACAACAGCAGGCACAGGCCTTTGCGCGCGACGTACGGCATGGATCACTCCTTGATGGGTCGGTACAGCTTGAACGTCCGTTGTGGCGCTGTGGGGTTAGCCAGAATCTTCGTGCGGTGTGCTTGGGTCGCTTAGTCTTGCATCGATGCGGCTGATCCTATCTTCAGCCAACCCGTCTCCCGGGAGAGCGGCTGGCTTGTTCCCTTCTTCCAACGGGAGAAGGTGGCCCGCAGGGCCGGATGAGGGTACGGGCGCAGCCTCGTGCACCCAAACTCAGCGAGTCGCTTTCGCGCCGTACCCTCACCCCAACCCCTCTCCCGGTGGGAGAGGGGCTAATCGGCTGTTCCCTTCTCCCACCGGGAGAAGGTGGCCCGCAGGGCCGGATGAGGGTACGGGCGCAGCCTCGCGCACCCAAACTCAGCGAGTCGCTTTCGCGCCGTACCCTGACCCCTCTCCCGGTGGGAGAGGGGCTAATCGGCCGTTCCCTTCTCCCCTCGGGAGAAGGTGCCCCGCAGGGGCGGATGAGGGTACGAGCGCAGCCTCGTGCACCCAAACTCCGCGAGTCGCTTTCGCGCCGTACCCTCTCCCCAACCCGTCTCCCGGGGGGAGAGGGGCTAATCGGCTGTTCCCTTCTCCCACCGGGAGAAGGTGCCCCGAAGGGGCGGATGAGGGTACGGGCGCAGCCTCGTGCACCCAAACTCAGCGAGACGCTTTCGCGCCGTACCCTCACCCCACCCCCTCTCCCGAGGGGAGAGGGGCTAAGGACGCTGGATCAGCCCGACAGGCTCCGACAGTGCTCCACCACCAGTTGCACCGCTTCGCCGCCGCGATAGTCGTCGGCGACCAGGCGGTAGGCGATGTGCACGCGGCGGCCGGGTTCGTCGCCGTGCCAACCGTTGAAATGGATCGCGTTCAACGGCTCGCCGCGGCCGGCGCAGCGCAGGCTCAGTTTGAGGTGGCGCTCCTTCAGCAGGCGCCACTGCAGCACCTCGAACTCGCCGTCGAACAGCGGCTCGGGGAAGCCTTGCCCCCATGGCCCGGCTAGGCGCAGCGCCTCGGCATGGCGATGGTCCAGCTCATGCGGATCCAGCGCGCCGTCGCTGAGCAGTTCGGCTTGCAGCAGCGCCGCGTCCAGGCTGGCCAGCGCATGCTCGCGGAACAGCTGTTCGAACTCGGCCAACGCGGCGTGCGGCAGGCTCAGGCCCGCGGCCATCGCATGGCCGCCGAACTTGTCCATCAATCCGGGCCGGCGCGCCTCCACTGCGGCCATCGCGTCGCGGATGTGGAAGCCGGGAATGGAGCGCGCCGAGCCGCGCAACTGGTCGCTGCCCGGCTCGGCCGGGGCGAAGGCGATCACCGGGCGGTGCAGGCGGTCCTTCATCTTCGAGGCGACCAGGCCGATCACGCCCGGATGCCAGTCGGCATCGAACAGGCACACCGCCACCGGCGGCGCGTCCGGCGCGGCCAGCAGCGCCTGCGCCACGGTGGCCTCGGCCTCGTCGGTCATCTGCTGCTGCACCGCGCGGCGCTCGCCGTTGATCTGTTCCAGCGTGGCGGCGATCTCGCGCGCCTGCTGCGGGTCCTCGCACAGCAGCAGCTCGATACCCAGCGCCATGTCCTCGAGCCGGCCGGCGGCATTGAGCCGCGGCGCCAGCGCGAAACCGATGTCGCTGGCGCTGAGCCGCGCCGGATCGCGGCCGCTGGCTTCGATCAAGGCGCGCAGGCCGATGCAGCCGTCGCCGCGCTGCAGGCGGCGCAGTCCGGCCGAGACCAGCGCGCGGTTGTTGGTGTCCAGCGGCACCAGGTCGGCGACGGTGCCGACCGCGACCAGGTCCAGCAGCACCGTCAGATCCGGTGGCTGGGTGGCGAACGCGCCGCACTCGCGCAGGTGCCGGCGCAACGCCAGCAGCACGTAGAAGATCACCCCGACGCCGGCCAGCATCTTGCTCGGGAATGCGTCGCCGGCCAGGTTCGGATCGACGATCGCGTCGGCCGGCGGCAACACGCTGCCCGGCAGGTGGTGGTCGGTGACCAGCACCTGCCAGCCCAGTGCCTTGGCCGCGGCGACGCCGGCATGGCAGGCGATGCCGTGGTCGACGGTGACCAGCAGGTCCGGCTGCAGCGGCGCCAGCTCCGCGACCAGCGCCGGCGACAGGCCGTAGCCGTGGACCATGCGGTTCGGCACCGCGTGCAGCACCTGCGCGGCGCCTAGCAGGCGCAGTCCGCGCACCGCGACCGCGCAGGCGGTGGCGCCGTCGCAATCGAAATCGCCGACGACCAGAATCCGTTTGCCGGCAGCGATCGCCGAAGCCAGCAAGGCGACCGCCGCGTCGATGCCGCTCAGCGCATCCGGCGGCAGCAGTTGCGCCAGTTTCGGCTGCGCCAGGCTGGCGTCGTGCGCGCCGCGCGCGGTGTAGATGCGGCGCAGCAGCGGCAGCACGCTCTGCGTCCACGGCCCGCCCTCGGCGGCCGGCCGCCGGGTGATGCGCAGCGGCGGACTCATGCGTCCAGGCGCGCCAGCGGCCGCCGCCAGAAGCGCCAACGCTGCTCGCGCCCGATCCAGAAACGCGTGCCATCCTCGAAATCCAGCAGCAGTTGCTGCAACTCGCCCAGACGCAGCGCTTCGAGCAGCGGCTGCATCACCTCGCCGACGAACTGCTCGGGCGCGCGCAGCTGGCGCAGATCGACCAGCGCATCGACGCGCGGCGTTTGTTCGGCATCGATGCCGGCGGCCTGGGTCAGCGCGCGCAGCAGCGGCTCGCGACTGCGCACCTGCGCATGCGCGGTGCTCACCGTGGCCGGCAACGCGCCGCCGCCCCAGAACCACAGCGAGTTGATCGCCGGCTGTCCGCGCGCGCTGCGTTCGCGGTTCCACGGATGCTGGTGCAGCAGCACCTGCGCCTCGGTCAACAGCGCCCGCCAGCGCCGCCCGCCCTCGCCCTGCGGCAGATGGTCGAACAGATCGGCGCCGAGCACCTGCGCTGGTGCGGCGAACGCGGGCAGCACGCTGTCCGACGCCAGGCGCAGATACCAGCGGGTGGGTTCCGGCGCGTCCAGCACCAGGCCGGACTCGGCGAACAGGTCCTGCAGCGACGGCAGCAGCGCGGCCAGGTCGATGGCGTCGATCGCGAGCATGTCGCCATGCGCCATCAACCGCGCGCCCTGCATGTCCGGCACCACGTAGGCCGGATCGGCACGCAGCCACACCGCGTCGCCGGCGTCGCCGGCGTCCAGCTGCCGGGTCAACGCCGCCACCGGCCATTGCCCGGGCGGCAGCGCGAAATGGCGGCGCAACTGCGCTTCGGAGCCTGGTTCCAGGCGCTCGCGCTCGGCGCGGCCGAACGCCCGCGCCACCTCGCCGGTCAGCGTCGCGGCGGCCAGGCGCGCGCGCTCCGGCAACAACAAGGTGGCGACCGCCACGGCGTCAGCCGACGTATTCGACGCTGACGATCTCGTACTCGCGACGGCCGGCCGGAGCGTCGATGCTGACGCTGTCGCCTTCCAGCTTGCCGATCAGCGCACGCGCCAGCGGCGAGGAGATCGCGATCAGCCCCAGCTTGATGTCCGCTTCCAGATCGCCGACCAGCTGGTAGCGCTTCTCTTCGTCGTTTTCCACGTCGGCCAGGGTCACGGTCGCGCCGAACACCACCTTGCTGCCGACCGCCAGCTTGCTGACGTCGATGATCTCGGCATGCGACAGCTCGCTCTCCAGCTGCTTGATGCGGCCTTCGATGAAGCTCTGCTGCTCGCGCGCGGCGTGGTATTCGGCGTTTTCCTTCAGGTCGCCGTGCGCGCGCGCCTCGGCGATCGCGGCGATGACCTGCGGCCGCTTGACCGACTTCAACTGGTCCAGTTCCTCGCGCAAACGCAGCGCGCCTTGCATGGTGATCGGGGCTCTCACGCTTCCAGCTCCTTGTGCAGTTCCTGCAGCGCCCAGACCGGACCGGTGCCGCGGAATTCCAATGAATGCACCAGCGCGCGGGCGCCGGCGACGGTGGTCGAATAGGTCACGCGATGTTGCAGGGCTTCGCGCCGGATCGAGAACGAATCGGAGATCGCCGCGCGGCCCTCGGTGGTGTTGACGATATACACGATTTCGCCGTTCTTGATCAGATCGACGATATGCGGGCGGCCCTCGGCCACCTTGTTGATCTGGTCGCACTGCAGGCCGTGCTGGCGCAGCCACGCACAGGTGCCGCTGGTGGCCACCAGGGTGTAGCCGCGCTCGACCAGCGCCTGCGCCACCGGCAGCACGCGCTGCTTGTCCGGGTCGCGCACCGACAGGAACGCCTTGCCCAGCGGCGGCGCCTTGATCCCGCCGGCTTCCTGCGCACGCGCGAACGCGGCACCGAAGCTGCGGCCCACGCCCATCACCTCGCCGGTGGAACGCATCTCCGGGCCGAGGATCGGATCCACGCCCTGGAACTTGGCGAACGGGAAGATCGCTTCCTTCACCGAGTAATAGTCGGGCACGATCTCCTTCAGCGCGCCCTGCTCGGCCAGGGTCTTGCCGGCCATGCAGCGCGCGGCGATCTTGGCCAGCGCCATGCCGGTGGCCTTGGACACGAACGGCACGGTGCGCGAGGCGCGCGGGTTCACTTCCAGCAGGAACACGATGTCGTCGCCGGCCTCGTCCACCTGCACCGCGAACTGGGTGTTCATCAGCCCGACCACGTTCAGGCCCTTGGCCAGCATCACCACCTGGCGGCGCAGTTCGGCCTGGGTCTTGGCCGACAGCGAATACGGCGGCAGCGAGCACGAGGAATCGCCCGAATGCACGCCGGCTTCCTCGATGTGCTCCATCACCCCGCCGATCAGCACGTGGCCGTCCTTGTCGGCGATGATGTCAACGTCCACTTCCACCGCGTTGTCGAGGAAGCGGTCGAGCAGCACCGGCGAATCGTTGGAGACCTTGACCGCGTCGCGCACGTAGCGCGCCAGGTCCGATTCGCCGTAGACGATCTCCATCGCGCGGCCGCCGAGCACGTAGCTCGGGCGCACCACCAGCGGATAACCGATCTCGCGCGCCAGCACCAGCGCCTCTTCAGCGTTGCGCGCGATGCGGTTCGGCGGCTGCTTCAGGCCCAGCTTGTCGACCAGCTGCTGGAAGCGCTCGCGGTCCTCGGCCAGGTCGATCGAGTCCGGGCTGGTGCCGATCACCGGCACGCCGTTGGCTTCCAGCGCGCGCGCCAGCTTCAGCGGGGTCTGCCCGCCGTACTGCACGATCACGCCCTTGGGCTGCTCCAGCTCGACGATCTCCAGCACGTCTTCCAGGGTCAGCGGCTCGAAGTACAGGCGGTCGGAGGTGTCGTAGTCGGTGGACACGGTCTCCGGGTTGCAGTTGACCATGATGGTTTCATAGCCATCCTCGCGCAGCGCCAGCGCCGCGTGCACGCAGCAGTAGTCGAACTCGATGCCCTGGCCGATGCGGTTGGGGCCGCCGCCGAGGATCATGATCTTGTCGCGATTGCTCGGCTTGGCCTCGCACTCGTCCTCGTAGGTCGAATACAGGTAGGCGGTGTCGGTGGCGAATTCGGCCGCGCACGAGTCCACCCGCTTGTACACCGGGCGCACCTTGTGCGCGCGGCGCAGCGCGCGCAGCGCCGCCTCGTTGGTGCCGCACAGCTCGGCCAGGCGCGCATCGGAGAAACCGGCGCGCTTGAGCGTGCGCAGGCGCGCGGCGTCCAGCGAACCCAGGCCGTCGGCGGCCAGCTGCTTCTCCTGCGCGATCAGGTCCTCGATCTGGTCCAGGAACCACGGATCGATGAACGACAGCGCATGCACCTGCTCCACGCTCATGCCGGCGCGGAACGCGTCGGCGACGTAGAACAGCCGCTCCGGACCGGGCGCCTTCAGCTCGCGCTTGAGCGCGGCCATGTCGTCTTCGCTGCCCAGGTCCAGCCCGGTCGGGTCGAGCCCGATCTTGCCGGTTTCCAGGCCCCGCAGCGCCTTCTGCAGCGATTCGGAGAAGGTGCGGCCCATCGCCATCACCTCGCCCACCGACTTCATCTGCGTGGTCAGGCGCGCATCGGCCTGCGGGAACTTCTCGAACGCGAAGCGCGGGATCTTGGTCACCACATAATCGATCGACGGCTCGAACGAGGCCGGGGTCAGGCCGCCGGTGATCTCGTTCTTCAGTTCGTCCAGGGTGTAGCCGACCGCCAGCTTGGCCGCGACCTTGGCGATCGGGAAGCCGGTGGCCTTGGAGGCCAGCGCCGAGGAGCGCGACACGCGCGGGTTCATCTCGATGACGACGACGCGGCCGGTCTGCGCGTTGATGCCGAACTGCACGTTGGAGCCGCCGGTGTCCACGCCGATCTTGCGCAGCACCGAGATCGAGGCGTCGCGCAGGCGCTGGTATTCCTTGTCGGTCAGGGTCTGCGCCGGAGCCACGGTGATCGAGTCGCCGGTGTGCACGCCCATCGGGTCCAGGTTCTCGATCGAGCAGACGATGATGCAGTTGTCCGCGGTGTCGCGGACCACTTCCATCTCGAACTCCTTCCAGCCCAGCACCGACTCTTCGACCAGCACTTCGCTGGTCGGCGACAGCTCCAGGCCGCGGCCGACGATCTCGATCAGCTCCTCGCGGTTGTAGGCGATGCCGCCGCCGCTGCCGCCAAGGGTGAAGCTGGGGCGGATGATGGTCGGATAGCCGACCCGGGTCTGGATCTCCAGCGCTTCCTCGAGGGTGTGCGCCACCGCCGCCTTCGGGCATTCCAGGCCGATCTCGCCCATCGCCACGCGGAACAGCTCGCGGTCCTCGGCCATCATGATCGCTTCGCGCTTGGCGCCGATCAGTTCCACGCCGTACTTTTCCAGCACGCCGTGGTCGGCCAGGTCCAGCGCGCAGTTCAGCGCGGTCTGTCCGCCCATGGTCGGCAGCAGCGCATCGGGCTTTTCCTTGGCGATGATCTTCTCGACCGTCTGCCAGTTGATCGGCTCGATGTACACGGCGTCGGCCATGTTCGGGTCGGTCATGATCGTGGCCGGGTTGCTGTTGACCAGCACCACCCGGTAGCCCTCGTCGCGCAGCGCCTTGCACGCCTGCGCGCCGGAGTAGTCGAACTCGCAGGCCTGGCCGATGACGATCGGGCCGGCGCCGATGATGAGGATGGTTTTTAGATCGGTGCGCTTGGGCATTTCTTTCTCGAGGTCTGGACTAGCGGCGCTTTGAGGCGGCACGGCTAAAGTCGTTCAGGAAAAATCACGTTCGGACAATTTGCATCGATGGGAAAGCTCGTCTCCCAGCGACGCCTGCTGCTCTTTAGTCATCGCAGGCGGAGCAAGTGGTGGCGCTGCGCTAAATACCATCCCCGCAGGCGACGACATGAACTCAAGCGTCTGTACGGCCTGGTCTGGCTTCATTCCAAGCAGCAACTCGGACCGGTCGGGCTTAGGTCGATCAAGAAAAACTGCAGTTGCATTGGCAGCCACGTACTGCATATAGCGCTGACCAGCAGGAGTCTTGGAGAAAGCAATCCAGCTTCCGGCTTTAGCGCTATTTCCAAAAATAGTCTTCAGTCGCGCCCTGGTGTTTGAGCCTAAATTTTCTTCCAAAAGCCCTGCGACACAACCTCGTTGATCGGAAGCAAGCTTTTGAAACAGCGGCTGCGCTGCGATCGAATCCACAGAGTAGATAGAGACCGCTTCTTTTAAGCCGAGCAATTCAAAGAGCTGTGAAGCTTGCTCGTCCGATACTTCGGCAGCATTTGCCACTCCACTGAACAGGAGCGCCGCAATCATCGCCAGCTGGCGAACACTCATGCCCCTGCTACCGCCATCGACGCCACAAACCGATCGAACAGCGGCGCCACGTCGCGCGGGCCCGGCGAAGCTTCCGGGTGGCCCTGGAAGCTGAAGGCCGGCGCGTCGGTCAGTTCGATGCCCTGGTTGGTGCCGTCGAACAGCGAGCGGTGGGTCACCCGCACGTTGGCCGGCAGAGACGCTTCGTCGACCGCAAAACCGTGGTTCTGCGAGGTGATCATCACCCGGCCGCTGTCCAGGTCCTGCACCGGATGGTTGGCGCCGTGGTGGCCGTGGCCCATCTTCAGGGTCTGCGCGCCGGCGGCCAGCGCCAGCAGCTGGTGGCCCAGGCAGATGCCGAAGGTCGGGATCTTGCTGGCCACGATTTCCTTGATCGCCGCGATCGCGTAGTCGCACGGCGCCGGATCGCCCGGACCGTTGGACAGGAATACGCCGTCCGGCTTCATCGCCAGCACCTCGGCGGCGGGCGTCTGCGCCGGCACCACGGTGACCTCACAGCCGCGCTCGGCAAGCATGCGCAGGATGTTGAGCTTCACGCCGTAGTCGTAGGCCACCACCTTGTACTTCGGCGCGGCCTGGGCGAACGCGTTGCTGTCCAGGTCGAGCTGGCCGTCGCGCCACGGATAGGCCTTGCCGGTGGAGACCACCTTGGCCAGGTCCATGCCCTTGAGCCCGGGGAACTTGCGCGCCGCTTCCAGCGCGGTGTCCACGTTCACTTCGCCGGCCATCAGCGCGCCGTTCTGCGCTCCCTTCTCGCGCAGGATGCGGGTCAGCTTGCGGGTATCGATGCCGGCGATGGCGACCACGCCGCGCTGGATCAGCCAGTCCGGCAGCGACACCTGACTGCGCCAGTTGCTGGGACGGCGCGGTACGTCGCGCACGATCAGCCCGGCCGACCAGACCTGGGCGGCTTCGTCGTCGTGGTCGGTGCAGCCGGTGTTGCCGATATGCGGGTACGTCAGGGTGACCAGCTGACGGGCGTAGGAGGGATCGGTGAGGATCTCCTGATAGCCGGTCATCGCGGTGTTGAACACCACTTCGCCGACGGACAGGCCGGCGGCGCCTACGGATTCGCCCTCGAACACGGTGCCGTCTTCAAGGACAAGGATTGCGGGTTGAGTCACGGGGTTCGCCTTGGGGAGAGAGGAACCCTGCCCCACCAACTTGCGGCTGCAAGAAACCGCGAACTCGGCGCTTCTCCGGGTCCGTGGCGATGGGTAACAGGCGAGCGAGAATTGTACCGACGCGGACCTGTCCGCGCCAGACGTTTATGTGAAAGCGCCGTTCAGCCGAGCAGATCGCGCAGCCGGTAGGCCCCGGGCGCGCGGCCCGGCAGGCGCGCGGCGGCATGCAGCGCGCCGCGGGCGAAGATGTCGCGGTTGCTGGCGCGGTGCACCAGTTCCACCCGCTCGCCGAGTCCGGCGAACTGCACCAGGTGCTCGCCGACGATGTCGCCGGCGCGCAGGCTGGCATAGCGCGGCTGCGCGCCGCCGTGCGCGGCGGCCTCGCCCAGGGTCAGGGCGGTGCCGGACGGGGCGTCCTGCTTGTGCACGTGGTGCGACTCGACGATGTCGCAGTCCCAGCCCGGCAGCGCCGCCGCAGCGCGTTCCACCAGATCGTTCAGCACCGCTACGCCCAGGCTGAAGTTCGACGCCCAGATCAGCGGGATGCGCGCTGCCGCGTCGGCCAGCGCCTGCCGCTGCGCCTCGTCCAGGCCGGTGGTACCGGACACCAGCGCCGCGCCGCGCGCCACGCACAGCGCCAGCACCGGGTCGAAGCCCTGCGGCAGGCTGAAATCGACCGCCACGTCGAACGCCGGCGCGCCGTTCAGCTCGGCCGCGGCGAAGTACGGCACCCCGTCGACGACCCGCTGCGCCGGCGCCCGCCGGATCACCGCGGCTGCCACCTGCAGCGCGGGGTCCTGCGCGGCCAGGCGCAACAACGCCTGGCCCATGCGGCCGGATGCACCATGAATCAACACACGTACGGGGGAAGTGGTCATCGCCACAAGGTAGCGGTTTGTCGCGATCCGCGACAGGGGTGTGGTGCTGCGGCGGTGGTTAGCGACGGAGGCGGTTTAGGTGTTGACTGCATCCGACAGCGGAAGGTCTGCCGTCCTGTTCGTCGCGACTGAAGTCGCTCCCACAAGGCTCTTGTGGCTCTCTTGCAAGGTGCACTGAGGAGCGGCTTCAGCCGCGACAGACAAGCAAATCGCCAGGCTTCCTGACATCGTTTGTCGCGGCTGAAGCCGCTCCTACAGGGACTTGCGATCAGCGTGCCGGGTGCACTGTAGGAGGGGCTTCAGCCCCGACATCATCCATCCGCAGCCGGAAATTCCACCGTTACGCTGGTCGCGGCTGAAGCCGCTCCTACTAAGGCTCGCGGCCAACCCGTCGGGTGCACTGTGGGAGGGACTTCAGTCCCGACGGCCCAGCGGCCGGAAGGACCATGACCCCTGCTTCGCGGCAAGAAGTCGCGCGCGCCTACTCCGCTGCCGGCTGCCCCAGCAGCCTCTTGTCCCAGCACTCGACCTCGCGCTGGGCCAGGCGCCGCTCGAACAGGACGCGCCAGTTCGGTACCAGCGGCAGCGCCAGCACCTGCTCCAGCTGCGCCAGGTCCACCTCGCGCCGATACAGCAGTTGGATCAGCCGGGCCAGCGACCAGGCCGGATACGGCCGCTCCAGCAGGACCAGCCGGTCGCCGGCGGCGATCTCGCCCGGCTGCAGCACGCGGTAATACCAGCCGGTGCGGCCGCTTTCCTGCACGCGCCGCGCCAGCGCGGCCACGCCGAAACGGTCGGACAACTTCCAGCACGGCTGCCGCGATTGCGAGACCTCGACCAGCGCCGTGCCCAGCCGCAACCGGTCGCCCAGGCACAGGTCGGCCTCGGTGGCGCCGAGCGTGCTGAGGTTCTCGCCGAACGCGCCCGGCGCTTCCAGCAAGGCGTGCGCGCCCAGCTCCTGGCGCCAGGCCGCGTAGTGGTCGCGCGGATAGTGATGCAGCGCCTTGTCCGGACCACCGTGCACGCGGCGGTCGCCCTGCTCGTCCAGTTCCAGGCCTTCGATCCCGATCCGCAACCGCCCGGGCAACGGCCGCTTGTCGATCGCGCTGCGGCTGCCGGGCCGGGTGAAGTCCTGCACGCGGCCAACCAGCACCGCATCCACGCCCAGGTTCAGGTCCAATGCCGCAGCCGCGTGCATGCGCAGGCGCCCGGGTGCCGAATCAGGCCGCCGCGCCGCGATGCGCGGCGATCTCGGCCTGCAGCAGTTCGCCGAGGATGCGCACGCCGCTCTCGATGCGTTCTTCCGGCACGGTCACGAACGACAGGCGCAGGGTATTGCGCTGCGGCTCGACCGCGTAGAACGGCGCGCCCGGCACGAAGGCGACGTTGCGCTCGATCGCCTTGGCCAGCAGCGCGCCGCCGTCCATGCCTGCCGGCAATTCGACCCAGATGAACATGCCGCCGGCAGGACGGTTCCAGCGCACCTGCGACGGAAAGTACTTCTCCAGCGCCGCCAGCATCTGCTGGCAGCGGCTCGCGTACAGGCTGCGGATGCCGGGGATGTGCGCATCCAGGAAGCCGTCCTGCACCGCCTCGTAGACGATGCGCTGGCTGAACGAGGGCGTGTGCAGGTCCGCCGCCTGCTTGGCCTGCACCAGCTTGGCGTGCACCGCCTCCGGCGCCACCACGAAGCCCAGGCGCAGGCCCGGCGCCAGCACCTTGGAGAACGAACCCATGTAGATGGCCGCGTCCGGATTCATCGACAGCAGGCTCGGCAGCGTGTCGCCGCTGTAGCACAGCTCGCCGTAGGGGTCGTCCTCGACGATGGGCACGCCGGCCGCGGCCGCGCGCGCGACCAGCGCCTGCCGCCGGTGCAGCGGCAGGCGCCGCCCGGTCGGGTTCTGGAAATTCGGCAGGCAGTACATGAAGCGCGCGCCGGCCAGTTGCGCATCGTCCAGCGCGTCCACCACCAGCCCGTCGTCGTCCGACTGCATCGCCGCGAACGCCGGCTGGAACAGCGAGAACGCCTGCAGCGCACCGAGATAGCTCGGCGTCTCCACCAGCACCTTGCTGCCTTCGTCGATGAAGACCTTGCCGAGCAGGTCCAGGCCCTGCTGCGAGCCGGTGGTGATCAGCACCTGGCTGGGGCGGATGCTGGCGCCGTCGCGGCTCACGCGCGCCGCCACCCATTCGCGCAATGGCAGATAGCCTTCGGTCGGGCCGTATTGCAGCGCCGCCTGCGGCGCCTCGCGCAGCACCTTGTCGCAGGCGTACTGCATGCGCGCCACCGGGAACGTGTCCGGCGACGGCAGCCCGCCGGCGAAGGAGATCACCTCCGGGCGTTCGGTGACCTTGAGGATTTCGCGGATCGCCGAACTGGTCAGCGCCTGCGCACGGCGGGAGAACTGGAAGGAGGTCGTCATGGCCATAGCATAGCGGCAGCATGGCCGCACTCCACTGTGCGGCGCAGCGCAAGCGACAGCGATGGTCCGCGATAGACCGGGCCGACCCAACCGGCACGGGGATAGGTCGGCCAACGTCGACGCACGATGGTGTTGTGGCTAAGCGTGGTGGTCCGCAGGGCCGAGTGACCAGGGTGCAGCGCGCCTCGACCAGCGCCCAGCACTTGTCCGGCGCGATCCCGGCGCCGAGGATGGTGTGATTGTATGAGTAGAGTTCGCTGCGCCGATCAGCGATTCCCACACATGCTCGGAGCGGTCGCGATCTTGCCGGCCTGGTGGCCGGCTATTGACCCGCGCCGACCACCTGGCCGAACCGCTGACGCTCGGCGCTGGACGCCGAGGGGCGCGCGACGGCGCTGGCGAGCGTGGACCTGAGCGTAGGACTCAGTTGCACGTCGCCGCTGGCGACGGCATCGAGCGTGGTCATCACCAAGGGGCTGGTGGCGCCGCGTGCGATGTAGTTCACCGCCACATCCGCGGCGGCGTCCGGGGCGGAAAGGCGGTAGATCTTCTGCACCGCCATCGCGCGCACCAAGGCGTCGCCGTTGCCCGAGGCCAGCGAGTCCATCTGCGCCACCGCGCTGCGCTTGAGCGCGTCGGCGCCGGGCGCGACGTCGTTCTCGATGGTGCCGATGAAGTTCAGCGCGGCCACTGCGGTGCGCTGGTCGGTGTCGCGTGCGTCCAGGGTCGCCAGGGCATCGGCATAGACCTCGCGCGTTGCCTGGCCAGGCAGGTTGGAATAGGTCTCGTACATTTCTCCGTAGAGTCCCTTGTCCTTGCTGGCCCAGATCTGGTTGGCCTCGT
Organism: Xanthomonas sp. SI; assembly: GCF_014236855.1. NCBI lineage: Bacteria > Pseudomonadati > Pseudomonadota > Gammaproteobacteria > Lysobacterales > Lysobacteraceae > Xanthomonas > Xanthomonas sp. SI. The sequence continues at coordinate 2,725,589 of NZ_CP051261.1, read as the reverse complement.
CGAGCACCAGCGCGCGCCCCTGCGGCGAGGGCACCAGCATGCCGCGCAGCATGTCGCGCTCCATCGCCTGGCTTGCCGGCATGGCCCGGTAGGCCTCGGCCACCGCCTGTCTCGCCTCGGCGCTGCCATCGACCGCTGCCAGCAGCCGTGCCGCGAATGCGTCCTGCTCGGCGCGCGACGGCGGCGGGTTGGCGTTCACCCGGGCGAAGAACTCCTGCAAGCGGCGCTGGATCTCGCCAGCCTCGAACGGCATTGCCGCATCGGCGATGCCGGCATGCGTGGGCGCATCCTCGACCACGGGTCGGGTGGGTCGATAAGGATTGGCCGCACTGAGGCCCGTGCCAAACCGATCTGGGACGGAGGCGTCTGCCAGCGCGGCGGTTTCGCTTTCCGCGCCGGACAAGCGCCCGTGCCCACCCTGATAGAAATACAACGCGGCACTGGCGAACAAGCCGCCAACGATCACCAGCGGTAAATACCCTCGATATACGGAACTATTGATCTTCATTGGGATTGCCACGAGCCTGGAAAACAACGACACAACCCCGTGCTTGCCCGAACAAGCGCAAGCACGGGAACCTGCTACCGCAAGGCGCGCTTAGATGCGCTCGTAGTCGCAGGTACTGCCGCGCCATTCCGGCAGATAACCCTGCCGGGAATAAGTGCCGCCGTTATATCGACAGGACCAACCGTAGCCACCTTCCCAGTTCGACTTCCAGCCTGCCGGGCAGGAAGACTGCAAGGTGACGTAATAATTCGGATCGCCACCGACCACATTGACCGTGCCGACACGCTCGCTGAAGATGATCGCAGCGCGGCCTTTCCAGCCGGGTTTCGGCGAACAGGTCACGGTTTCCGAGCGTACGTTGCACGCCGACCACGAGTTGTTGTAGCCGCCGTTGATTTCCATCGAGCCGACCCGGGTGGGAACCGCCCATTTGATACCGATATTGAATCCCCGGGTGACGCAGGAGCTGTGGCCCGTGGTCAGCGCCACCGAACCGCAGGAACCGCCCTGGTTGCTGAAGCAGTAATGCCAGTCCGATCCGTCGATATATTCGGAACGCTGCTGCTTGCCGATCCAGCCACCGAAGGTGGTTTTCAATTGCGTAGACGGATCTGCAGAGGCGACGCCACTGAACAAGAACAGGACCAACGAGAACAAGATGATCCTTAATTTAAATTTCGACATACCACTCTCCCTAATAAATAAGCCAGCCCAAGATGTAGACAAAATAGCGCCACTGCGTCACACACGATCATCCTGGAAAACGCAGCGAAACCTCCGCGCATGGCGTGCGAAGTATCTCGATCGACGTTTACCGAGGAATCCCAGCCGGAGTGACGGTGCGCAGAGCCTACCCAAGCAATGCTACATATTGGTGGCACGCAAAATTAACTAAATGCAGCAAATCAAATTGCATGAATATTATAATATTGAACGAATTTGAAACTTCGGTCGGCCGGCCCCGAGCTTGCGCTGGCAGCGACCGCTGCCCCACCTTCCCGCCAGATCGCATCTGAGCCTTCTACGTTGCTTATCACGCAGGCATGGCAGTAGCACTTCAAAGCAGCGCCAGCGCAGAGCGCATCGTGCGGCCAAGACGCTGCGGCGAGACCGCTACGCGAACCGGTCTCGCGCTCGCGCGGATGCGGGCAGGCTTTTTTGGGCACAACGCGATGTCGGCAACAGCCATCGCCGCAGGCGCAACTGGACGGCGCAGCCTCACGGCAGCAAGTTTCGCCTCACCCATTCCGCCTGCCGGCAAAGTCGATGCCGCCGCGACGGTGACAGGCCTCAGCAGTCGCAGCCGCCACCATGGCGGCCGCCGGACAACGGTCCGCGGGTGCCGGCATCAAGCCTGTGCTGCGACGCCCAACAATTGCCCCAGCGCGGCATGCGTATACAGACGCACATCCGAGATGGCGGGGAGTGTCGCCGCCGCGAACAGCGCCTCGTCCAACTGCAGGATCGGGCCGTAGGCGATCGCGGTCTGCGCACCGATGGAGGACAGGCGGCGCAGCACCGTCAGCCTATAGCCCTGCCCCAGGTAATAGCGGGTGCCGCCGTCGGCCGGCAATGGCGCTTCGGTATCGATGCGTGCGTGCAGCGGCGCGCGGCCAGCCGCGACGGCGCGGAAATCGGCATCGGCCTGGCGCAATGCGTCGCGCTGCGGTGGGGCAAGCGCCTGCAGCTCCAGGCCGAAGAAGGCGCCGGCGTGTGGCGACATGGGGAGCGACAGATCGCTCATGGCAGCCGGTTTCGCCTCATCTTTTCCGCCCGCCGCTTCAGCTCAATGGCGACGCGGCGGTGCCGGACCGCAGTTGTCGCAGCCGCCGCACGCGCCGGCACCGGCGGTGGCCGCAGGCGCGATCTTGCGGCCCATCGCCTGCAGCCAGGGCGCGCGGCCCGGCTTGAGCAGGCGCACGGCGATGGCGCCGCGCAGCTTGCGCGCGGTGCCGGGAAATTGCTTCTTCAGCACCACCCAGGCGCTGAGCAGGACCGCCAGCGCGATCACGAGGTACTGCAGCAGCAGCGACGTGCTCATCTCAGCCGGCTCCCAGCGCCGCCGCGACCTGGTAGGTGACCAGCGAGGCCAGATACGCCAGCGCGAACAGGTAGAACGCGGCGAAGCTCATCTGCTTCCACGAGTTGGTCTCGCGCTTGATCGTGGCCAGGGTGGAAATGCACATCGGCGCATAGATGTACCAGACCAACAGCGACAGCGCGGTGGCCAGCGACCAGCCATTGTGGATCAGCGGCGACAGCGCCTGCGCGGCGGCATCGTCGTCGGCCGCCGCCAGCGCGTACACCGTCGCCAGCGACGCCACCGCCACTTCGCGTGCGGCCAGGCCGGGGATCAGCGCGATGCAGATCTGCCAGTTGAAGCCCAGCGGCGCGAACACCGTGGTCATCGCATGGCCGATGCGGCCGGCGAAGCTGTAGTCGATCGCCGGCAGCGTGGCGTTGGCCGGCGCGGCCGGGAACGACAGCAGGAACCACAGCAGGATGGTCAGCGCCAGGATGATGCCGCCGACGCGCTTGAGGAAGATCGCCGCGCGCTCCCACAGGCCCAGCGCCAGGTCGCGCAGGTGCGGCACGCGGTACGAGGGCAGCTCCAGCAGCAGCGGGTGCTCGCCCTTGTCGCGGCGCCACTTCTTCATCGTCCACGATACCGCCAGCGCGCTAGCGATCGCGGCGAAATACAGCCCGAACAGCACCAGGCCCTGCTGGTTGAACACACCCCAGACCTTTTTCTGCGGGATGAACGCGCCGATCAGCAGCGCGTACACCGGCAAGCGCGCCGAGCAGGTCATCAACGGCGCGACCAGGATCGTGGCCAGGCGGTCGCGCGGATCCTGGATGCTGCGCGTGGACATGATGCCGGGCACCGCGCAGGCGAAGCTGGACAGCAGCGGGATGAACGAACGCCCCGACAGTCCGGCCGCGGCCATCATGCGGTCGAGCAGGAACGCCGCGCGCGGCAGGTAGCCGGATTCCTCCAGCGCCAGGATGAAGGCGAACAGGATCAGGATCTGCGGCAGGAAGATCACCACCCCGCCGAGGCCGGCGATGATGCCGTTGACCAGCAAGCTGTTGAGCGGACCCTCCGGCAAGGTGCTGCCGACCCAGGCGCCGAGCGCCTTGCTGCCGCCGTCGATCAGGTCCATCAACGGCGCCGCCCAGGCGTACACCGCCTGGAAGATCAGGAACATCACCAGCGCCAGGGTCAGCAGCCCGGCAACCGGGTGCAGCAGCCAGCGGTCCAGCGCGTCGTCGATGCGCGAGGTGCGGGTCGGCATCGACACCGCGGCGGCGAGGATGCGCCGCACCTGCTGATGGTAGTCGCCCTGCCCTTCGGCCGGCGCCACCGCCGGCGGCAACGCCGGGGCCAGCGCGTCGAGCCGCTCGACCAGGGCCTTGGCGCCGTTGCGGCGCACCGCCACGGTCTCGATCACCGGCACGCCGAGCGCATCTTCCAGCGCCTGGCGGTCGATCTGGATGCCGCGGCGCTGCGCGGCGTCGACCATGTTCAGCGCCACCAGCATCGGCTTGCCCAGTTCGCGCAGCTCCAGCACGAAACGCAGGTGCAGGCGCAGGTTGGTGGCGTCGACCACGCACACCAGCACGTCCGGCGCCGGCTCGCCCGGATAGAAGCCGCGGCACAGGTCGCGGGTGATCGCCTCGTCCAGGCTGGCCGGCTGCAGGCTGTAGGCGCCCGGCAGGTCGAGCACCGCGAAGTCGCGCCCGGACGGCGCGCGGAAGCGGCCTTCCTTGCGCTCGACGGTCACGCCAGCGTAGTTGGCCACTTTCTGCTTGCTGCCGGTGAGCTGGTTGAACAGCGCGGTCTTGCCGCAGTTCGGATTGCCGACCAGGGCCAGGCGCAGCGGAACGGCCTCCGCGCTCATGACTGCGCCTCGGTGGCGGCAACGACGCTGACCTGCACCCGCGCCGCTTCGCTGCGGCGCAGGGCGAAACGGGTATAGCCGACCTGCACCAGCAACGGCTCGCCGCCGACCGGGCCGCTGGCCAGCACCTGCACCTGCTCACCCGCGACGAAACCCAGCTCGCGCAGGCGGCGCGCGATGGCGTCGTTGGGCTGGCGGTCGTGCACGGTCTCCACGGTGGCGGTGCTGCGCAACGGCATATCGGACAACGTCACGGAACGTTCCGTCGAATAAGAATGGTTATCAATTGTAGCACCGTCGCAGTGCGTCATGGCGTGGCCGGCGCGGCCCGCTATGATTCCCATATGGCTGCCGTTATCCCTCCGTACGAGAACTGCCGATGAGCGATGCATTGCTGCTGGAGCGCTCAGGCAAGGTCCTGACGCTGCGGCTGAACCGACCGGACGTGCGCAACGCGTTCGACGCCGCGCTGATCGCGCGGCTGACCGAAGCGCTGCAGCAGATCGGCGCCGATCCGAAGGTCAAGGTGGTGGTGCTGGCCGGCGCCGGCGCCGCGTTCTCGGCCGGCGCCGACCTGCAATGGATGCGCTCGATGGCCAGCGCCAGCGAGGCGGAGAACCTGGCCGATGCGCTGGCGCTGGCGCAGCTGATGCGCACCCTGGACGAACTGCCCAAGCCGACCGTGGCGCGGGTGCATGGCGCCACGTTCGGCGGCGCGGTCGGCCTGGTCGCCTGCTGCGACATCGCCGTGGCCTCCACCGATGCCCGCTTCGGACTCAGCGAGAGCCGCCTGGGCCTGTTGCCGGCGGTGATTTCGCCATATGTGATCGCCGCGATCGGCGCGCGCCAGGCGCGGCGCTGGTTTGCCAGCGCCGAAGCGTTCGATGCGGCCACCGCCACCCAGATCGGCCTGGTGCACCAGACGGTGGCGCCGACCGCGCTGGACGCGGCGGTGCAGCGCCAGGTGGAGCTGCTCGGCCAGGCCGGCCCGCTCGCCGCCGCCGGGGCCAAGGCACTGGTGCGCCGGGTCGCCGCCGGCGGCGACAACGCCACGCTGGACCGCGACAACGCGGCGCTGATCGCGCGGCTGCGGGTCTCGGCCGAAGGCCAGGAAGGTCTGAGCGCGTTCCTGGACAAGCGCGACCCCAACTGGCTGGGATTCTGGTGAGCCCGCTCGATCACATCGGCCTGCGCTGCGTCGAGCTGGAGCGCAGCCTGGCGTTCTACCGCGCCGCGCTGACCGCGCTCGGGCTGGACATCGTGATGGAGGTGAGCGCCGAGCAGAGCGGCGATCGCCGCCACATCGGTTTCGGCCGCGACGGCAAGCCCAGCGTCTGGCTCACCGATGGCGCCACGGCTACCGGCGGCGGATTGCATCTGGCCTTCGTCGCCGCCGACCGAGCCCAGGTGGATGCCTTCCATCGCGCCGGGCTCGCCGCCGGCGGTCGCGACAATGGCGCGCCCGGGCTGCGGCCGCATTACCACCCCAACTACTACGGCGCCTTCCTGCTGGATCCGGATGGGCACAACATCGAAGCGGTCTGCCAGCGGCCGGCGAGCGCCTGAGCGGCGCCCTGCACTGACGATCGCACTTCGCGCGGGCGGCGGCCTGCGCCGCTCGGCGACGGCGCGCAGCCGTCCACTCCAAGGAATGCATGTGACCGCCAATTCGCCGTTTCCGCCTTGCCCCGCGCGGCCTCTGCCGATCGCGCCCGCTTGCGCGACGCGCTGCAGGTGCCGCCGATGAGCGACTTCGTCCGCCTGGTAGAAGTGGGACCGCGCGACGGCCTGCAGAACGAGAAGGCCTGGGTCGCCACCGCCGACAAGATCGAGCTGATCGCGCGGCTGTCGCGCACCGGCCTGCGCAGCATCGAGGCGACCAGTTTCGTCAGCCCCAAATGGGTGCCGCAGCTGGCCGACGCGGCCGAGGTCTACGCCGGCATCGTGCCGGCGCCGGGCGTGGACTACCCGGTGCTGGTGCCGAACCTGCAGGGCTACGAGCGCGCCGCAGCGGTCGGCGTGCGCGAGATCGCGGTGTTCACCGCCGCCTCGGAAACCTTCAACCGCACCAACACCAATGCCGGCATCGACGAATCGCTGGCGCGCTTCGCGCCGGTGCTGGCGCGCGCGGCGGCGGACGGGATCAAGGTGCGCGGCTACGTCTCCACCGTGCTCGGTTGCCCCTATCAGGGCGCGGTGCCGCTGGCCGATGTGGTGCGGGTGGCGCGGCAGCTGCACGCCATGGGCTGCTACGAGATCTCGCTGGGCGACACCATCGGCGTCGGCACCCCGGGCAAGGCGCGGGCGATGCTGCGCGCGGTCGCCGCCGAACTGCCGATGGCGGCGCTGGCGGTGCATTTCCACGACACCTACGGCCAGGCCCTGGCCAATATCGCCGCGTGCCTGGAGGAAGGCGTGCGCGTGGTCGATGCGGCGGTGTCCGGCGCCGGCGGCTGTCCGTACGCCAGGGGCGCCAGCGGCAACGTGGCCAGCGAGGACGTGGTCTACCTGTTGCACGGCAATGGCGTGGCCACCGGCATCGACCTGCAGGTCTTGGCCGCGACCGGACACTGGCTGGCGCAGAAACTCGGCCGTCGCACCGGCAGCAAGGCCGGCCAGGCGCTGGCGGCGGCGTGAACGCAACGGCCACGCGTGCCGCGAGCGGCGCGGCAGCGGCCAGCCGCACCGCGTCGGTCCTGCCCGCATCGTCCGGCGTCGCTGCAGATCGGCACGATCGCCGGGCGGATTCGCGCGGCGGCTGAACCACCGAAACGCGCGCCTCGGCTAAAATGCGCGCTTTCCTGGGAGGGAACACCATGCAACTTGCCGATATCCGCGCGGTCGTCACCGGCGGCGTTTCCGGCCTCGGCCTGGCGGTCGCGCAGCGCATCGTCGCCGACGGCGGCAAGGTCGCGCTGTTCGACCTCAACGACGACAAGGGCGCGGCCGCGGTCGCCGCGCTCGGCACCGCGCAGGCGCGCTATTTCCGCACCGACGTCAGCGACGAGGCGCAGGTGGCAACGCAGCTCGGCGCGGCGCGCGACTTCCTCGGAGGGCTCAACGCCGCGATCAACTGCGCCGGCATCCTCGGCGCCGGCCGCGTGCTCGGCAAGGAGGCGCCGATGCCGCTGGCCACGTTCCAGGGCACGGTGATGGTCAACCTGGTCGGCAGCTTCAACGTCGCCAAGGCCGCCGCCGACTTGATGCAACACAACCCGCCGGGCGAGGACGGCGAACGCGGCGCGATCGTCAACACCGCCAGCGTCGCCGCCTACGAAGGCCAGATCGGCCAAGCCGCGTATGCCGCGTCCAAGGGCGGCGTGGTGGCGATGACCCTGCCGATTGCACGCGAACTGGCGCGCTTCGGCATCCGCGTCAACACCATCGCCCCGGGCATCTTCTGGACCCCGATGGTGGACGGAATGCCCGAGGCGGTGCAGCAGTCGCTGGCCGCATCGATCCCGTTCCCGCCGCGGCTCGGCCGCCCCGAGGAATTCGCCGACACGGTGATGTTCCTGCTGCGCAACCGCTATCTCAACGGCGAGGTCATCCGCCTCGACGGCGCGGTACGCTTGGCGCCTAAATAGCCGGGATTCGTGATTCGGGATTGGGGATTCGCAAAAGCGCCCCGCCCCCTTCGCTCCCCGCCTGCTCTTTACCAATCCCGAATCTCCAATCCCCAATCCCGGCTCCCAACCCATGAAAGCCAACGAAATCAAGAAAGGCAACGTCGTCGAGTACAACAACGGCGTCTATCAGATCCGCGACATCGAGCGCAGCTCGCCGCAGGGCCGCGGCGGCAATGTGCGCTTCCGTTTCGTGATGTACAGCGTGCCGGGCGGCAACAAGCTCGATGCCAGCTTCGACGGCGACGACGACCTGCGCGAAGTCGAGCTGAGCCGGCACCAGGCCACCTTCTCGTACAAGGACGGCGAGGCGTTCGTGTTCCTGGACGACGAGGACTACACCCCGTACACGCTCGATGCCGACGTGATCGGCGACGACGCCGGCTACATCACCGAGGGCCTGACCGGCATCTACGTGCAGGTCATCGACGACCAGCCGGTGGCGGTGCAGTTGCCGCAGAGCGTGACCCTGGAAGTGATCGAAACCCCGCCGGAGCTGAAAGGCGGCACCGCGACCAAGCGGCCGAAGCCAGCCAAGCTCAATACCGGGCTGGAGATCATGGTGCCGGAGTACATCGGCAACGGCGAGCGCGTGCTGGTCAACACCACCACCGGCGAGTTCGCCGGGCGCGCGGACTGATCCGATGCGTGCGCGCTGCACCCTCGTACTGGCGACGCTGCTGATCCTGCCCGGCCTGGCCGCGGCCAAGCCCGCGGCCGCGGAGCAGGGCGCGGCCGCCTGCACGATCCCGGAGGAGGTGGATCCCGAGCACCACGCCGGCTTCTGCGCGCTGCCGCAGGAGATCCGTGCGTTCGTCGCGCGCCAGGACGTGTGCAACCACTTCGCCGGGGAGGAACCCTACGATGCGGCGCGACGCAGCGAGCTGGACAAGGCGATGGCGAAGTACTGCGACGGCAACGAGGCGACCTGGGCCAGGCTGCGCGCGAAGTATCGGCAGGATCCGGTGCGCGATGCCTGGCTGGATCGCTATGGCGAAGACGTGGGTCTGGATTTGCCGTAGCAGTGGCGGAGTGGCGGCAGCGGGACGCGTGTTACTTGCGCTCCTGAGTCTTCATCGTGGTCGGCTCGCGATGTTCGATTGAACGAGGCTTTGCCCCTACCCTCATCTTTCGCTGCGGCGCCCTCGTGATGTTCGATCGCGCGAGGCTTCGCCCGTACCCTCATCCGCCCCTTCGGGGCACCTTCTCCCGATGGGAGAAGGGAACTGCGCTTTTAGCCCCTCTCCCACCGGGAGAGGGGTTGGGGTGAGGGTCGGGAGCGAAGCGCCTCGTCCAATCAAGACACCAGCGGCTTTTGGTCACGGCTGACAGTTGGCTGCTAGCCGATGTCCTGAATGGCCGCAACTCCGTCATGCAGGAGCGAATTCCATCGCGCGACCTTTTCCAGATGGGCAAGTCCCGCGAATCCGACGCTCAAGCAATTGCTGTCGCGATCGAACCGCCTCCCCATCATTGCTTGCCGGCAGGCTGCAACACTGAAGGCGAAACCAGCTGCAGTCCGCCGCTGTCGCGGTTGAGATCGCGCAGCCGCGCGCCCAGCGTCGCCAGGTTCGCATCGATCTGCTGCAGCTCCGCGCGCAGCGGTGGCGGCAGCAAGGCATGCAGGCGCGCCTGCAGCGCGACGCCGTCGCTGCGCAGTGCGTCGATCCGCGCTTGTCCCTGACGCTGCAACCATGCGCGCTCCTGCGCCTGCGGCAACCCATAGCCGGGCTGGCCCTGCAGCAGCGTCGACGGTTGGCTCAACAGACCTTGCTGCGCCAACATCGCGCGAACTGCGGCAGCGGCATCCTGGGTCTGGGCATCCGTCGCGTCGGCGACCGTGGTGCCATCACCATCACCATCACCGGCATCAGCACCAGCACCAGCGCCAGTACCGGCCCCTGCTCCTGCTCCGGCGTCGACTCCGGAACCGGCATCGGCAGACGCAGGCGCAGACGCAGGCAGATGCGCCCTGGCCAGATAACGCCGCTTCAAGGCATCGCGGCCGCGCTGCTCCTGGCGCCGGCGCGCGGCGTTCTCAAGCAACAAAAGTGCGGCGCTGGCGCGCAGGTCGCCGCGCTGCAGCCAGGGCGCGCGCTGCGCCGCCGGCAGGTCCAGCCAGGTTTCCACGCTGCGCGCCGGCAATGCCAGCTGCGCGCGCGCGACCGCGAACATCGCCGCGTAGTGCGCGCTCGCCGGCGCGAAGTAGTAGCCCTGGCGCGTGGCGGCGTCCGCATCGTCCAGCACCGCGGTGTCGGCGATGCCGGCGCGGGCCAGGCGGCGCAGCAGGCCGGTCGGGCTGATCCCGGCCAGGCGCGCGCCGGCCAGCCGCGGCACGCCGTCGTGCAGCAGCTTGTAGGTTTCCACCGCGCAGTTGTTGCTGAGAAAGTAATAGCGCCCGTCGTAGCTCCAGTGCAGCTGCGCGGCGCGCTCCAGCAGCGCCACGCGCTCGTCCGCGCTCAGCCGCAGCGGAATCGACTGCAGGCCGCGCAGCTGCACCTGGGTGTAGTCGTCCACCACCTGGCGCAGCGGCAGCACGAACAGCCGCGACGGATACGAACCGACCAGGCCGCGCATGTTGGAGATCTGCACGTCGTCGACGAACGCGCGGAACGACAGCACCTTGTGATACGCCAGGTCCAGGCGGCAGTCGGGACCGGGCGCGCGTCCCGGCGCGCAGATCACCAGCCGCAGCATGCTGTGGCCCCAATGGCTCATCGGCTGCGCGTTGCCCTCGGCCAGCAGGTAGTCGATCGCGTAGACCCGCGCCGGATCCAGTTGCAGCAGCGCCGCCTCGTCGGCCAGCGGATCCTGCAGATAGGCCATGCCGGGCGCGCACGCCGTCGCCGGCGGCGACCAGGCCAGGCGCTGCGCGAAATACCGCGCCAGCGCCGGGCGCCGGCACGCGTAGTCGGGATCCAGCAGGAAATGTTCCAGATTGACCGCGACGAATTCCGTCGGCGACTCAAGTTCGTACCGGTCCGGGCTGCGCTCGCTGAAGGCATTGCGACCCACGCGCAGGCCCAGCCGCATCGGACTGACCTGCCAGCCGGCCAGATCCAGCAGGCGCGGATCCGACGATAGCTGGCCCGCCGCGGAGCGGTCGTAGAAATGCGCCAGTTCGTGCAGCAGTGCGGCGACCGCCGGCCGCCTCGCCGGGTCCGCTGCGCCATCGTCGGCGGCACCGGCGGCAGGCTGCGCCATCCACGCGCGCAGCAGGGCCTTGTTCAACAGCAGGTGCCGCGCCTGCGCCCTGCCGTGCACCTGTTCGGGCAGGTCGTCGCGCCATTGCAGCGTCAGCGGCGTCGCGATCGCCGCGCTCCAGGCCGGCGGCAGCTTCGGCAGCGTCGCGTCGAGCAGGGCCTGGCTGGCCGCGCGTTCGGAAGCGCTCAATCCGCCCGCATCGACCTGCAACCGCACTGCCTGCGCAGGCAGTGCGCACGCCAACCCAAGCAGCGCCAGCCACGCCAGCCGGCGCAGCCGCCGGCGCGGCATCACAGCGCCAGGATGGCCTGCGCCAGTTGCAGGTCGCTGGCCTGCTGCGCCTGCGGGTTGCGCTCGCGCAGCACGCGCAGCGCCGCCTCCAGTTGCACGCCGCGGATGCGGCCGGCACTGGCGACGAAACCGGCCGCGTCGTCGCGCGCCTGCAGCACCAGTTTGTCGTCGCCGGAGCTGCTGTCCGAAGACGCGGAACTGCCGGCAGAACCGGCCGAGGCGGAACCGGCGGAACTGCCGGCGAAGCTGGAAGCCTGCGCGAACGCGGGGACGGACAGGATCAACAACAGGGCGCAGCGCGCGGTCACTCGGTTCATCGCATCGGTTCCAACGGGATCGGGAATAGAGAAGCGGCCATGGCCGCGTCGGCATAGCCTAGCCGGCCGCCGCCGCAAGCGCGAGCATCGACGCCGCGCGCATGCCTGCACGGCGTGCGCGCGGCTCAGGGATCGAACAGCTTGCCCGGATTGAGCAGCCCTGCCGGATCGAACACGCGCTTGACCGCGCGCATCAGCGCGATCTCCTCGGCGCTGCGGGTGCTCTCCAGATACGGCTTCTTGACCAGGCCGATGCCGTGTTCGGCGGAGATGCTGCCGCCATGCTCGGCCAGCACCTGCGCCAGCAGCTTGGTGACCTGTTCGCAGGCGGCGATGAAGTCGGCGTCGGCGCTGGCGTCGGGCTTGAGCACATTGATGTGCAGGTTGCCGTCGCCGATATGGCCGAACCAGACCACGTCGAACTGCGGATAGGCTTCGCCGAGCAGGGCCTGGGTCTGCGCCAGGAACGCTGGCATCGCCGAGATCCGCACCGACACGTCGTTCTTATACGGCTTGTAGCGCGCCACCGCCTCGGTGATGCCTTCGCGAAGGCGCCACAGCTGCGCCGCCTGCGCATCGCTCTGGCTGATCACCCCGTCCAGCACCCAGCCCTGCTCCATGCACGCCTCGAACGCGGCCAGCGCCGCGGCTTCCTGCGCCTCGTCGCCGCTGGCGTACTCGGTGACCACGTAATACGGATAGACCGTGTCGAACGGCGCCTGCGCGCCATGCGCCAGCACATGTTCCAGCGCGCGGTCGGTGAAGAATTCGAACGCCTCCAACTGCAGGCGGCCGCGGAACGCGGCGAACACCTGCATCAGCACTTCGAACGACGGCAGCGCCAGCAGCATCACGTTGCTCGGCGGCGGCGGATCGGTCAGCCGCAGCGTGGCCTCCACGACGATGCCGAGGGTGCCTTCGGAGCCGATCAGCAGCTGGCGGAAATCGTAGCCGCTGGAATTCTTGATCAGCCCGCGGTTGAGTTCGAGCAGCTCACCGCTGCCGGTCACCACCTTGAGCCCGGCGATCCATTCGCGGGTATTGCCGTAGCGGATCACGCGGATGCCGCCGGCATTGGTGGCGATGTTGCCGCCGATCGAACACGAGCCGCGCGCGGCAAAATCCACCGGATACACCAGCCCGTGCTCGCGCGCCGCGTTGTGCACGGCCTCCAGCGGCATGCCGGCCTGCACGGTGAGGGTGCGATCGACCGCATCGAACGCCAGCGCCTTGTTCATCCGCTCCAGGCTCAGCACCAGTTCGCCGTGCGCGGCCACCGCGCCGCCGGACAGGCCGGTGCGGCCACCGGAGGGCACCACCGCCACCGCATGGTCGTTGGCCCAGCGCAGCACCGCCTGCACCTCGTCCACCGTGGCCGGCAGCGCGATCGCCAGCGGCGCCGGCGTCCAGCGCCGGGTCCAGTCGCGGCCGTAGTGCTCCAGGTCGGCGGGGTCGGTCTTCAGGCGCAGTCCGGGAACGGAGTGCGTAAGGGCGTCCAGGCGCGGGTCGGTCATCGGCTCAGGGTCGGGGCGAAGGCAAGCGTTCAAGCGTGCCAGCGTTGTGCGGCGGCGTCCAGTTGGGCGCGGAACCAGTGATTGGGGATTGGGATTGGGGGCTGATCCACGAAACGGGCGAACGTCTGGGCGCCATCCCCGAATCTCGAATCCCGAATCCCCGCCCAAACATCGATGCAACTGAAACCTTTGCCGGCGTTGCGTTTGCACGACCCCGGCGTCCTATTGCGACGCACCAAAGCGCGGACGCATCTGGCATAGTGACCGACCCTTTCGCTTCGCCTCGCCGCCGCAATGTCGCCCAAGAAAACCTCGTTTCCGAAGCAGGACATCCGCGTCCTGCTGCTCGAAGGCATCAGCCAGACCGCCATCGACGTGTTCCGCGCCGCCGGCTACTCGCAGATCGAACTGCACGCCAAGTCGCTGCCGGAAGAGGAACTGAAGGCGCGCATCGCCGAGGCGCACATCGTCGGCATCCGCTCGCGCACCCAGCTCAGCGCCGAGGTGCTGGCGCAGGCCAAGCGCCTGATCGCGGTCGGCTGCTTCTGCATCGGCACCAACCAGGTGGACCTGGACGCGGCCGAGCTGGCCGGCATCCCGGTGTTCAACGCGCCCTACTCCAATACCCGCAGCGTCGCCGAGCTGGTCATCGCCGAGGCGATCCTGCTGCTGCGCGGCATTCCGCAGAAGAACGCCGAATGCCACCGCGGCGGCTGGTCGAAATCGGCCACCGGTAGCCACGAGACCCGCGGCAAGGTGCTGGGCATCGTCGGCTACGGGCATATCGGCACCCAGGTCGGCGTGCTGGCCGAATCGCTGGGCATGCAGGTGATCTTCCACGACATCGAGGCCAAGCTGTCGCTGGGCAACGCGCGCGCGGCGACCGACCTGGACGACCTGCTGACGCGCTCGGACGTGGTGACCTTGCATGTGCCGGAAACCGCAGCGACCAAGGACATGATCGGCGCAGCGCAGATCGCGCAGATGAAGCCCGGCGCGCACCTGATCAATGCCTCGCGCGGCACCGTGATCGACATCGCCGCGCTGGACGCGGCATTGACCTCCGGTCACATCGGCGGCGCGGCGGTGGACGTGTTCCCGGTCGAGCCCAAGGGCAACGGCGACGTATTCGAATCGCCGCTGGCCGCGCACGACAACGTGATCCTGACCCCGCACGTGGGCGGCAGCACGCTGGAAGCGCAGGACAACATCGGCGTGGAAGTGGCGGCCAAGCTGGTGCGCTACAGCGACAACGGCAGCACCCTGTCGGCGGTGAACTTCCCCGAGGTCACCCTACCCGAGCACGCCGAGAGCCTGCGCCTGCTGCACATCCACCGCAACGTGCCGGGCGTGCTGTCGCAGATCAACGAACTGTTCTCGCGCCACAACGTCAACATCGACGGCCAGTTCCTGCGCACCGACCCCAAGGTCGGCTACGTGGTGATCGACGTCGCCGCCAGCGAAGAACTGGCGGCGGTGCTGAAGGACGAGCTGGGACAGATCGCCGGCACGCTACGCACGCGCATCCTTTACTGAGCGGAACTCGGGACCGGGGACCCGGAACAGCGGCGGCGCTGGCGAGCCCCTTCTCCGACTGCGATCGGGCTTGGAGTGTTTTGCGGCTACGACGCAAACGCGCGCGGGTGCGAAGGCTTGAATCAAGCGCGGTAAAGTGGATCACGCGGCACACGCTCTTGCGAATCCCCAATCCCAAATCCCGAATCCCCGCCCCTCAGGGCTGCAACTCGCCGCGCAACCCCTCGCTCAACAGATAGTCGTCGGCCTTCAAATACCACCGCTCCGGGCCGGTGGTGACCGCCTCCATGTACAGGCCGTCGCCGTCCTCGCGCGGCGGGCGCTGCAGGCTGACGATCGCCACGCCATGCGGCGGCCCGCTCAACGCCAGCAGCGCCCGTTGCACGGTGCGCGCCAGTTCGGCCGAATCCATCCGGTCGTCGACCGGGCGGAACGCCAGGCGATAGGTGAACGAAGCAGCGGTGCGGGACATGGGCATGGACAGGCAATGGGCGCCCAAGGGTACCCAATCCCGCCATGCCCGCCCAGCCAACGGACGCTCGGCGCCCGCGCAAGCCGGTCCGGCAGCGCCCGGCGCCGGCGCATCAGCTGCCGCCGTGCGCCAGCCACTTGCCGGCCATGCGCCGCAGCGACGGATCCAGGTCCGGTTCGGCCAGCAGTTCGGCGATCGGGCGCCAGGCCAGGGCCAGCGATTCGGCGCTGACCGCGAACGCCTCGTCGGCGCCGGCGCGCACCACGTAGCGCGCGTCGAAATGCCAGTGCCCCGGCACGTCCTGGCGCTCGGGGATCCAGTGCCGGTCCAGGTCGAACAGTACGCCGTCCTCCAGCGCCAGGCCGGGCAGCCCGGATTCCTCCTCGGCTTCTTTCAGCGCCACCAGCGCCAGGTCGCGGTCGCCGTCGGCATGCCCGCCCAGCTGCAGCCAACGCTGCAGCTTGCGGTGGTGGGTCAGCAGGGTGCGGGTGCCGTCGGCGCTGACCAGCCAGGCCGAACCGGTGAAATGGCCATCCAGGCGTTCGCGCACGAACGGGTCCTGCGCATCGTCCAGCAACGCCAGGAATTGCGCGGCAAGCTCGGCCTCCTGCGGCCAACGGGCGGTATAGGCCTGCAACTGGCGGCGCAGGGAAAGGTCCGGCATGGGCGGTTCTCGCAATCAGGGACCGCCATTATCGCCGCCGACGGTGCGGCGCGGCTTGTGGCGGCCGTCCGGCTTTGGCATGGTACGACGCTTGCGTGGCCTGCTTGGGCCTAGCGCACCATCTTTACCGGGGCACGACAGCCCCGCTCGCCACCCAGGGGATCCACCGCATGCTGAAGTCTCTGTTGAGGGTCAAGCCGATCGAACCGGCCGGGCACGTCGATGCCGGCGAACCGTTCGAAGGCAGCCTGGAAGGCGAAGCCACGCTGAAACGGACCCTCACCGCCAAGCATCTGATCATGCTCGGCATCGGTGCGGTGATCGGCGCGGGCATCTTCGTGCTGACCGGCCAGGCCGCGGCCAACCACGCCGGACCGGCGGTGATGCTGTCGTTCGTGTTCGCCGGCATCGCCTGCGCCTTCGCCGGCCTGTGCTACGCCGAGTTCGCGGCGATGATGCCGGTCTCCGGCAGCGCCTATTCCTATTCCTACACCACCCTGGGCGAAGGCGTGGCCTGGTTCATCGGCTGGTGCCTGGTGCTGGAATACCTATTCGCCGGCTCGAGCGTCGCGGTCGGCTGGTCGGCCTACCTGATCAGTTTCCTCACCGGCACCCTGGGGCTGCCGTTCCCGGCCGAACTGGCCGGCGCGCCGCTGGCCTGGACCGGCCACACCTTCGTCGCCTCCGGCAGCATCGTCAATCTGCCGGCGGTGCTGATCGTGGTCGCGGTCAGCGCGCTGTGCTACGTCGGCGTCACCCAGTCGGCGTTCGTCAACGCCATCGTGGTGGCGATCAAGGTGCTGGTGATCTGCCTGTTCGTCGGCTTCGGCGTGTCCCACGTCGATCCGGCCAACTGGCATCCGTTCATTCCCGAGAACACCGGGCCGGGCCAGTTCGGCTGGAGCGGCATCTTCCGCGCCGCCTCGATCGTGTTCTTCTCCTACATCGGCTTCGACGCGGTCTCCACCTCGGCCGGCGAAACCAAGGATCCGCAGCGCAACATGCCGATCGGCATCCTGGTGTCGCTGGCGGTGTGCACGGTCATCTACATCATCGTCTGCGCGGTGCTGACCGGCCTGCTGCCCTACACCCAACTTGGCACCGCCAAGCCGGTGGCCACCGCGCTGGAACACTACCCGAGCCTGGCCTGGCTGAAGACCGCGGTGGAGATCGGCGCGATCGCCGGCCTGTCCTCGGTGGTGCTGGTGATGCTGATGGCGCAGCCGCGCATCTTCTACACCATGTCGCGCGACGGCCTGCTGCCGAAGCTGTTCGGCAAGGTCCACCGCAAGTTCCACACGCCCTACGTCGGCACCATCTTCGTCGGCGTGGTCGCCGCGCTGCTGGCTGGGCTGATCCCGCTGGACGTGCTCGGCGAACTGGTGTCGATGGGCACCCTGCTCGCCTTCGCCACGGTCTGCATCGGGGTGATGGTGCTGCGCTTCACCAAGCCCGACCTGCCGCGCCCGTTCCGCGTGCCGCTGGCGATGGTGATCTGCCCGCTCGGCGCGCTGGCCTGCCTGTTCCTGTTCCTGCAGGCGTTCCAGGAACACTGGAAGGTATTCGTCGGCTGGACGGTGATCGGCCTGTTCATCTATTTCGGCTACGGCATCCGCCACAGCCGCCTGGCCACAAAGGCCTGATTCTCCCCCCGAAGACCGGCGCCCGCGCCGGTCTTCGCGTTCGTTCCTTCTTCCATCGCGCGCAGCGCCAGGCTGGAATCGCTCCATGTTCAAACAACTCTGGGCCACCAAACATCCCCATGCCGCCCACGAGGACGCCGGCGGCCTGGGCCTGCAGCGTGCGCTCGGGCCCTGGGGCCTGACTGCGCTGGGCATCGGCGCGGTGATCGGCGGCGGCATCTTCGTCATCACCGGACAGGCCGCGGCCAACCATGCCGGCCCGGCGATCATGCTGTCGTTCGTGCTGGCCGCGCTGTGCTGCGCGTTCTGCGCGCTGGCCTACGCCGAGTTCGCGGCGATGGTGCCGGTATCCGGCAGCGCCTACACCTACACCTACGCCACCTTCGGCGAGCTGGCGGCGTGGTTCATCGGCTGGATGCTGGTGCTGGAATACGGCGTGTCGGCCTCGGCGGTGGCGGTGAGCTGGACCGGCTATTTCCTCAGCCTGCTCGACCATTTCGGCATCCACCTGCCCGCGGCGCTGGTCAACGCGCCGCTGGACGGCAAGCTGCAGCGCACCGGCGCGATCGCCAACCTGCCCGCCGCCGGCATCGTGCTGCTGCTGACCTGGCTGTGCTACGTCGGCATCCGCAAGTCCTCGGCGATGAACATGGCGATGGTGGTGCTGAAGACCGGGCTGATCCTGCTGGTCATCGCGGTCGGCTGGAAGTACGTGGACACGGCCAACTGGCACCCGTTCATCCCGGCCAACGAAGGCCCCGGCAAGTACGGCATGGACGGCGTGCTGCGCGGCGCGGCGATGGTGTTCTTCGCCTACATCGGCTTCGAGGCGGTGTCGGTGGCGGCGCAGGAATCGCACCGCCCGCAGCGCGACCTGCCGATCGGCATGATCCTGTCGCTGGTGATCTGCACCGTGCTGTACATCGCCATGGCGGCGGTGATGACCGGACTGGTGCCGTACACCCAGTTGGGCACCGACGAGCCGGTGGTGACCGCGGTGGCCGCGCATCCGCAGCTGGCGTGGCTGCGGGTGGTGGTCGAGGTCGGCGCGCTGATCGGCCTGTCCTCGGTGGTGCTGGTGATGATCATCGGCCAGCCGCGGATCTTCATGATCATCGCCCGCGACGGGCTGCTGCCGCCGCTGTTCACCCGGATCCATCCCAAGTACCGCACCCCGCACATCAACACGGTGATCACCGGCATCGGCATCGCGCTGCTGGCGGCGCTGTTCCCGCTGGACGTGCTCGGCGAACTGACCTCGATGGGCACGCTGATCGCCTTCGCCGCGGTCTGCGCCGGAGTGCTGATCCTGCGCCGCACCCAGCCGGACCTGCCGCGCCCGTTCCGCATCCCGTTCGCCTGGCCGATCTGCATCGCCGGGGTGCTCAGCTGCATGGCGCTGCTGTCGGCGATGACCGCGCACAACTGGCTGCTGATGGCCGGCTGGACCGTGCTCGGCCTGCTGATCTATTTCGGCTACGGCTTCCGCCACAGCCGTCTGCGTGCCACACAGGCTCGCTAGAATAGGGGCATGAACGCACAGCCCTACGATACCGAACGCCTGCGCACGCTGGCCCAGCTGCTGATCGGCAACATCCGCGAACTGTCGGCGGCCGGCTGGACTCCGGCCACCAGCAGCAACTTCTCGCACCGGCTCGACGCCGCGCATGCCGCGATCACCGTGTCCGGCCGCGACAAGGGTCGGCTGGTCGAGGCCGACATCATGGTGGTGGACTTCGACGGCAAGGCGGTCGGCAGCGATCACCGGCCCTCGGCCGAGACCCTGCTGCACACCCAGCTGTACCGACGCTTCCCGGAAATCGGCTGCGTGCTGCACACGCACTCGCCGGTGCAGACCATCGCCTCGCGGCTGTACGCCGGCGCCGGCCACGTGCGCCTGGAAGGCTACGAATTGCTGAAGGCGCTGCACGGCAACCAGACCCACGAGACCGCGGTGGAGTTGCCGGTGTTCGCCAACACCCAGGACATGACCGTGCTGGCCGCGCAAGTGGACGCGCTGCTGGACCGCGCGCCGCTGTGGGGCTACCTGATCGACGGCCATGGCCTGTACGCCTGGGGCCGCGACATGGCCGAGGCGCGCCGCCACCTGGAAGCCATCGAGTTCCTGCTGCATTGCGAACTCGAACTGCGCAAACTGCGCGCCACCAGCTGAGCCGCGGCGCACAGCGCCGGCGCGACAGCGTTCCAGCGCCGCAACGGCGGCTTACCCGCCAGCTGCTACCCTTTTCCTCCCCTCCACGACGCCCTCGCCCGCCGCCATGAGCCGACTCCGCATCTTCGCCGAAACCACTCCCGACGCGCCGCTGTTCGACAGCCGCGATGGCGACGCGATCGCCGCCGAACTGCGCAAGATCGGCGTCACCTTCGAGCGCTGGCAGGCCGACCAGCCGATCGAGGCCGGCGCCACCCCGGAAGCGGTGATGACCGCCTACAAGAGCGACATCGACCGCCTGGTGGCCGCGCACGGCTTCAAGACCGTGGACGTGGTCAGCATCGCCCCGGACCATCCGCAGCGCGAGGAGATGCGCAGGAAGTTCCTCGAGGAGCATTTCCACAAGGAAGACGAAGTGCGCTTCTTCGTCGCCGGCTCGGGCCTGTTCACCCTGCACGTGGACGGCAAGGTCTACGAGATCGAATGCGTGCAGAACGATCTGATCGCGGTGCCGGACGGCACCCACCACTGGTTCGACATGGGCCCGGAGCCGCGCTTCATCGCGATCCGCTTCTTCACCGAGCCGGACGGCTGGGTCGGCCATTTCACCGGCACCGACATCGCCCAGCGCTTCCCGCGCTACGAAGCGGCGCTGCGCGGCGAGGCGAACTGAGCGATGGGCAACCCACGCGTGATCCTGACCGACATCGAAGGCACCACCAGCAGCATCTCCTTCGTCAAGGACGTGCTGTTCCCCTACGCGCGTCGCGCCCTGCCCGAGTTCGTGCGCGAACACGGCCAGCAACCGCAGGTGCGGCAGTGGCTGGACGCGGTGGCGACCGAATCCGGCGGCATCTGCACCGATGCGGTGATCGTGGAGACGCTGCAGGGCTGGATCGACCAGGACCGCAAGCACACCGCGCTGAAGGCGTTGCAGGGCATGATCTGGGAGGCCGGCTACCGCGACGCCGACTTCGCCGCGCACATCTACCCCGACGCCGCGCCGGCGCTGCGCCGCTGGCATGCCGACGGCCACCCGCTGTACGTGTACTCGTCCGGCTCGGTGCCGGCGCAGAAACTGTTCTTCGGCCATAGCGACGCCGGCGACCTGACCGGGCTGTTTTCCGGCTGGTTCGACACCGAGGTCGGCGCCAAGCGCGAAGCGGCCAGTTACGTGCGCATCGCCGAGGCGAGCGGCGTGCCGGCCGCGCAGATCGTGTTCCTGTCCGACGTCGTCGCCGAACTCGATGCCGCGCGCGAGGCGGGGCTGGACACGGTGCTGGTCGATCGCCGCGAGGACTATCCCGAACCGCGCCTGGGCGATGCCTGCAACGGCCACCGGCGCGTGGAGAGCTTCGCCGAGCTGGCGCTCTGAGCGCCGCGGCAGCCGCCGCACGCGACCGCCTCCTTTCTCCGCCGCAGCCGCCGCCCATGCCTTCGTTCCTGCGCAGCCTCCGCGTGCCGCACCGCCGCCTGGCCCTGGCCCTGCTGCTGGCGCTGCTGCTGCCCGCCTGCCATCCGGATGCCGGCGCGGCACAGGCGCAGGCCGATGCGGCGGCGCCGGTCGATCCGATCGACCAGGCGCAGCTGCGCAAGGCGCTGGCCGCGCTGCAGCCGCAGCGGCCGGGCACCACCGACCTGTACGTGGTCGGCTTCGCCGGCGACGCCAGCGAGGACGTGTTCCGCAACGAGACCCAGTACCTGCACCAGCTGTTCGCGCAGCGCTTCGACGCGGCGGGACGCATCGTCACCCTGATCAACCACGCCGACAATCTCGGCGCCCAGGCCTACGCGCCGCAGGCCTCGTACGACAACCTGGCCGACACGCTGCAGCGCATCGGCAAGCTGATGGACCGGCGCGAGGACGCGCTGCTGCTGTTCCTGACCAGCCACGGCACCGAGCAGCACGAACTGTATGTGCAGTTCGGCCCCGGCGAGGACGCCGACTACGACACCATCACGCCCAAGGAATTGCGCGGGCTGCTCGACGACGCCGGCATCCGCAACCGGGTGATCGTGCTGTCGGCCTGCTATTCGGGCGGCTTCGTGCCAGAGCTGAAGAGTCCGGACACCCTGATCATCACCGCCGCGCGCCGCGACCGGCCCTCGTTCGGCTGCGGCAACACCGCCAGCGCGACCTATTTCGGCCGCGCCTGGCTGATCGACGCGCTGGCGCGCACCACCGATTTCGTCGAGAGCTATCGCCTGGCCACGGCCGAGATCACCGCGCGCGAACAGGCCGAAGGCGAAGCGCCGTCGTATCCGCAGCTGTACGTCGGCGCGCGCATCGCGCCGCTGCTGCAGCGCTGGCGTGCGCAGCTGCGGCCGGTCGCGGCGCCGGCGTATCCCTATGCGGAACCTGATGCAGAGATGGAGTCGGAGACAACAGCAACGCCGGACACAGCGGCCGGCGGCAAGGCTGGGCAATAGCTAAGCCGGGCAAGACTTCGGATCCGAATGCCGACGACGAAGCCGAGACGGCAGGTTCGGTGCGCGCGCGACAGCATTCGAAAGGATGATGAGGTGACTTCGCCCTGACCCTCAGCTCCGCCCACTCTCCCACGGGGGACTTCCTTCGGTCGCGGGGGAGAGGAGCTTCAGTGTGGTGATCGGCATCGCACTCCGCGGTCGTACCCATCATGGGCGTCGCGCGACGACAGCCGCGCAAGACGATCCGACAAGTACGCAGTGCGGCATCGAGCGCATGTCTTGTGTGCGTCGCCTTGCGTAGATGAGAGTGAGTCGCGTTTGATCGCCGAATCGTGGCACTCGCTAAACTTGGCCTCGCAGCAAGCCCGCCAGCCTCACGCCAGCCAGCTGCGCCCGATCCTTCCGCCCGCTCGCCTTCGCTCGCCAGCCAGGATCACCCGCTTTCGACAGCCTCCCGCGCGGAGGCGTCTTTGTTTTTGGGATTCGGAAAATCCACTTGCTGGTCTTGTGTCTTGGCTCAACGGTGCCGGCAAATCCACGGGCTCTGAAGAGTTTGCTACTCGCGCTCGTCGCGAATGAAGTCGTTCCCACAGGATTTCGCGGCAAGCCAGCCTGGTGAACTGTAGGAGGGGCTTCAGCCCCGGCAGTTCGCTTGCGGAGCCGACCAGTTTGCCGACGCATTCGTCGCGGCTGAAGCCGCTCCTACAAAGGCGCGCAGTAGCGGGCTGGATGCAGTGTGGAGGGACTTCAGTCCCGACAGCTGACGAAGCCACCCATCTCGCTGCCACATTTGTCGTTATCGGGACATCTCCTACAGAAAGCGCAGAAAGCCAGCGTGAGCGCACTGTAAGAGGGGCTTCAGCCCCGACAGTTCGCTTGCAGGGCCGACCAGTTTGCCGGCGCATTCGTCGCGGCTGAAGCCGCTCCTACAAGGGCGCGCAGCAGCGGCCTGGATGCAATGTGGGAGGGACTTCAGTCCCGACGCAGGAAGCCTGACCGTTCGCCGTTCGCCGCTTCTTGCAGCGGCTAGGCGCCCGTTGCATCAACGCGCCGACCCGCGGCGCGTACTCAGGGCGTCGCGTCCTGCAGGCGATAGCCGGTGCTCGCGCGCTGTTCGCCGCGCCAGCGGTCGAAGGCACGGACTTCGATGCGGTGCGCGCCGGCGCCCAGGTCGGTCGGCAAGGCTCCGCGCCACAGGTGCTGCGACGGGGTCGCTTCCGGCGAGCGGTCGTAGCCGCGCAGGGTCTCGGCGGCATCGTCGCGTGCGTTCTCGGCGAGCAGGTCCGGATCAGGCTGCTGCACGCGGGCCATCGGTTTCCACGCGCCATCGTCGATGCGGTATTCCACGCGGCTGTCGTCCTGGCCCATGAACACGTTCGCGTACACCGCCCAGGCCGGATAGGCGCCGCGGCGCAGCGCCTTCGGCGCGTGCAGGGTCATCGGCGCATCGTCGGCCGCGCGCGCGGCGTGGTAAGCCAGCGCGTAGCGGCCATCGCGCTGCAGCGTCAGCAGCGCATAGCCGTTCGGGGTGCCGTCGGCCATCGTCGCGTCGGGAATACCGTCGGCATCCTTGGCCCCGGACCAGAACGCGCCGCAGGCCGCGCCCACGTTGTACTCATGCAGCGGCTGCGCGCCGTGCCAGCCGTCGTCGGCACCATGGTAGTAGTGGCGCTGGGTGTGGCTGTGGCCGCTGAGCACCAGCACGTGCGCGAACGGTTGCAGCAACGCGAACAGGCGCGCGCGTTCGGCATGGCGGAAGGTCTCCTTGCCCGGCGCGGCGTCGAATAGCGGGATATGCATGCCCAGCACCAACAACCGCTCTTTTGGCAGCGTGGCCAGGTAGGCCTGCAGGAACGCGAACTGGTCCTCGCGCAGGCCGCCGATGTAATTGGGTTTCTGCTGCGGCTGGTAGACCACATCGTCGAGGAACACGAAGCTGGCGCCGCCCTCTTCCACCGCGTAAGTATCCGGGCCATAGATCGCGCGCCAGCTGGACAGCGAGCCAGCATCGTCGGCCGCATCGAAATTCAGATCGTGGTTGCCGGGCACATGGAACCACGGCACGTCGAGCTTGGCGGTTTCGGCATTCAGCGCCGGATACAGCGACAGGTCGTCGCTGACCACGTCGCCCAGGGTGGTCCCCAGCCGCGCGCGGGTCTTGCCGAGTAACGGCGCGACGATGTCGCGCGCGTAGTAACCGACATCGGTCGCCGAGGCGGTCTGGGTGTCGGCGAACACCAGCACCTCGGTGCTGGCCGCCGGCGCTTGCGCGCGCAGCGCGAAATCCCAGCCGCTGGTGGCGCCGTGGGTCGGCGCGATGCCCGGATACTTGAGCTTGGGCGATCCCGCCGGCGCGTAATGCCGCCAGTAGGCCGGCAAACCGTTGCCGGCGCTGGCGAAGGCGTAGCCGTCGGGCTTGATCACGAACACCGTGCGCCCCGGCTCCACCGCCAGGCTGTAGCGGCCCTGCGCATCGGTGCGCACGATGTGTACGCCGTCGGAGACCTGCACACCGGCGATGCCGCGCTCGCCGTTGCTGAGGCCCGCGTGGCCGTCGCGCTCCTGGTAGACGCTGCCGCTGATCGTCGCCGGCTGCGCCAGCGCGGGCGCCGCGGCGGTCAACAGGCAGGTAAGCACTACGGCGCGCAGCAGCATGCGGGACATCCGGCAATCGACAGAAGCCGCGATTGTAGCCACCCGCCACGGCACGACGGTGACCGCCGTCGCGTCGGACTACTTGTGCCGCGCCTCCAGCACCGCGACCGCGTCGGCCAGCGCCAGGCCGCGCGCGCGCAACAGCACGGTCAGGTGGTACAGCAGGTCGGCCGATTCGCCGAGCAGCGCTGCATCGTCCTGCGCCACGCCGGCCAAGGCGGTCTCCACGCCTTCCTCGCCGACCTTCTGCGCAATACGCCGGGTGCCCTTCTCGAACAATTGCGTGGTGTAGCTGCCCGGCGGACGCTCGCGTTCGCGTTGTTCGACCAGGCGGTCGAGCGCGCCCAGGAACTGGCCCGGCGCCTGCGGGAAGCAGCTGCTGCGGCCGAGGTGGCAGGTCGGGCCATGCGGATGCGCCAGCACCAGCAGCGTGTCGCGGTCGCAATCGGTCTCGATCGACACCAGGTCCAACGTGTTGCCCGAGCTTTCGCCCTTGGTCCACAGGCGCTGCTTGCTGCGGCTGTAGAAGGTGACCTTGCCGCTGGCGCGGGTCGCGGCCAGGGCATCGGCATTCATGTAGCCGAGCATCAGCACGCGCAGCGTGGCCGCGTCCTGCACCACCACCGGCAGCAGGCCATCGCCCTTGCTCCAGTCCAGCGTGCTCCAATCAAACGTGTCCCAATCAAACGCCGCATCCGCGGGCACGGCGGCGGTTTCGTGCTCATGCGCCATCGCGCACCTCGATCTGTCGTTGGCGCAGGAAGCGCTTGAGGTCGGGAATCGGAATCGCGCCGCTGTGGAACACGCTGGCGGCCAGCGCGCCGTCCACGTCGGCCTGTTCGAACACGTCGGCGAAGTGCTGCATCTCGCCGGCGCCGCCGGAGGCGACCAGCGGCACCTTGCACAGCGAGCGCACCTCGAACAGCTGTGCGATGTCGTAGCCGCGGCGCACGCCGTCGTTGTCCATGCAGTTGAGCACGATCTCGCCGGCGCCGAGTTGCTGCGCCTCCACCACCCAGTCCACGGTGCGCACGCGCAGCGCCTGGGTCTTGTCCGGGTCGCCGGTGAAGCGGCGCACGCGCCACTGGCCGTCGTCCTCGCGGATCGAATCGATGCCGACCACCACGCATTGCACGCCGAACGCTTCGGCCAGTTCGGCGATCAGCGCCGGCCGTTCCAGTGCCGGCGAGTTGATCGAGATCTTGTCGGCGCCGGCATGCAGCACCGCGCGTGCGGTGGCCACGTCGCGGATGCCGCCGGCCACGCAGAACGGGATGTCGATCAGCCGCGCCACCCGTTCCACCCAGGCGTAGTCGACCGAGCGCCCTTCCGGGCTGGCGCCGATGTCGTAGAACACCAGTTCGTCGGCGCCCTGGTCGCGGTAGCGCAAGGCCAGTTCGACGATGTCGCCCATGTCGACGTGGTCGCGGAACTTGACGCCCTTGACCACGCGGCCGTCGCGCACGTCCAGGCACGGGATGATGCGCCGGCTCAACATGCCAGCGCCTCGTCCAGGCGCAATCGCCCTTCCAGCAGCGACTTGCCGAGCACCGCACCGGCGCAGCCGACCTCGCGCGCGGCGCGCACGTCGGCGGCGTCGCGGATGCCGCCGGAGGCCTGCACGTGCACGCCCGGCGCGATCCGGCGCAGGTAGGCATACAGCTCCAGGTTCGGCCCGGACAGCATGCCGTCACGAGCGATGTCGGTGCACAGCAGGTGTTTCAGCCCGGCCGCGGCGTAGTCGACCGCCAGCGCTTCCAGAGTCAACGAGGAGGTCTCGGTCCAGCCCAGCACCGGCAACCGCCACACGCCCTGCGCGTCCTGGCGCGTGTCCAGCGCCACGGTGATGCGCTCGGCGCCGAACTCGGCCAGCCATTCCAGCACCGACTCGCGGTCGCGCACCGCCAGCGAGCCGATCACCACGCGCGCGGCACCGGCGTCGAGGATGCGCTGCACGTCGGCGCGCGAGCGCACGCCGCCGCCGGTCTGCACCTGCAGCCCGGTCTGGGCGCCGATCTGGCTCAACAGCGGCGCCAGGGTGTAGCCGCCGGCGCGCGCCGCATCCAGGTCCACCAGGTGCATCCAGCCTGCGCCGGCGTCGGCGAAGGCCTGCGCGCGCGGCAGCGGATCGTCGCCGTAGTGGGTTTCGCGGGCGTAATCGCCCTGCGCCAGCCGCACCACGCGGCCGTCGCGGATGTCCAGCGCGGGATAGACGATGAAGCTCATGGAAAATCGGTCTCGAGGAAGTTGCGCAGGATGCGCGCGCCGGTGCTGGCCGAGCGCTCGGGATGGAACTGCGCGCCGCAGCGGCGGCCGTGCTGCACCACCGCGGTGAACAGGCCGCCGTGATCGCAGGCGGCCACGGTGTCGGCGGTGACCGGTGCGGCGTAGCCATGCACGAAGTACGCAGTGGCAGTGTCCGGCAGACCCTCAAGCAGCGGCGAGGCACGCATCGGCAGCAGCCGGTTCCAGCCCATGTGCGGGATGCGGATGCCCAGCGCCGGCGGCATGTGCCGGACCACGCCGGTCAGCAGGCCCAGGCAATCGACGTCGCCTTCCTCGGAATGCTCGAACAGCAGCTGCATGCCCAGGCAGATGCCGATCAGCGGCACCTCGAGCGCTCGCAGCGGTTCGATCAGGCCTTGCTCGCGCAGCCGCGCCATCGCATGCGGCGCGGCGCCGACCCCGGGCAGGATCACCCGGTCCGCGCCCTGCAGCCCGGCCGCGTCGCGCACCAGCCTGGCTTCCACGCCCAAACGCTCCAGCGCGTAGCGCACCGAGCCGAGGTTGGCGCCGCCGGCATCGATCAGGGCGACGTCGGTCATCGCACGCTCCCCGCAGAACACGCGCGCATCACAGCACACCCTTGGTCGAAGGCAGCGCGACGCCCTCGCGGCGCAGCGCCTGGCGCAAGGCGCGCGCCAATGCCTTGAAGCAGGCTTCGACCTTGTGGTGGTCGTTGTCGCCGTGCACGCGCAGGTGCAGGTTCAGGCCCGCGGCATCGCACAGCGAACGGAAGAAATGCGGCACCAGTTCGGTCGGCAGGTCGCCGACGCGCTCGCGCTTGAACTCGCCTTCGAAGACGAAGTACGGGCGGCCGCTGAAATCCAGCGCGGCGCTGGCCAGGGTCTCGTCCATCGGCAAGGTGAAGCCGGCGCGGCCAGCGGCGTCGGCGGCCGGCCACGGGCTGTCCGGCGGATCGAAGCCGTAGCGGCCGATGCCGCGCTTGTCGCCCAGCGCCTGGCGCAAGGCCTGGCCCAGCGCCAGGCCGGTGTCCTCGATGGTGTGGTGTTCGTCGATATGCAGGTCGCCCTCGGCGCGCACGTCCAGGGCGAAGCCGCCGTGCTTGCCGATCTGCTCGAGCATGTGGTCGAAGAACGGCAGGCCGGTGGCGCAGTGCGGATCGCGCGCCAGGTCCAGATCGATCTCGACGCGGATCCGGGTTTCCTTGGTATCGCGCTGCACGGTGGCGCGACGCGGCGCGTCGGCCAATTCGTGGGCGATGCCGACCCAGTCCCAGTCGCCGCCGAACTGCTCGGTCTTCAGCTGGAAGCCGCGGATGCGCAGGTTCTCGGCGAACTGGATGTCGGTGAGGCGGTCGCCGACCATCGCCGAACGCACCCAGTCGATGCTGCGGTCCTGCAGGTACGGCAGCATCAGGCCGATGCCGGGCTTGCGCGTGGGCGCGTTGTCGGCCGGCCAGCTGCGGTCGATCAGCACCTCGCGGAAGGCGATGCCCTGGCTGGCGAAGATCTGCAGCATCAGGTCGTTGGGGCCGTCGAACGCGGCCTGCGGATAGGCGTCGCTGCCCAGGCCGTCCTGGTTGGTGACGATGACGAACTGGTAGCCGGCATCGCGCAATTTCAGCATCGCCGGGATCACGCCCTGCACGAAGCGCAGCTTCTCGTAGGCGTCGATCTGGAAATCGGCCGGCTCCTCGATCAGGGTGCCGTCGCGGTCGACGAACAGGATCGGGGTCATGCCGCCGCCCTCCCCGCCTGCAGCGCACCCAACACGCGCTGGTTCTGCTCCGCGGTGCCGAGGGTGATGCGCAGCGCATCGCCCAGGGTCGGCGCGGCGCGCTGGTCGCGCACCACCACGCCAGCGCCGAGCAAGCCGCGGAACGCGGCTTCGGCATCGTCGAAGCGCAGCAGCAGGAAGTTGCCTTGCGAAGGATACACGCGGCGCACGCCGGGCAGCGCGCCCAGCGCGGCGGACATGCGCTCGCGCTCGCGGCGGATCTCGGCCACGCGCGCCGCGGTCTGCCGCAACGGCTCGGCCTGCAGCGCGGCCAACGCCAGCTGCGTGCACGGTGCCGGAATCGGGTACGGCGCCTGGCAGCGGCGCAGCACCGCGATCAGCGCCGGATCGGCGATCACGCAGCCGATCCGCACCGCGGCCAGCGCATGCGCCTTGGACAGCGTGCGCAACACCGCCAGGTTGGGATACCGCGCCAGCAACGTGGTCGCCGACGGCACATCAGAGAATTCGCCGTAGGCCTCATCGACCACCAGCAAGGCGCGCCCATGCAGGCGTTCGGCGGCACGTTCGATGTCGGCCAGCGGGATCGCCGCCCCGCTGGGATTGCCCGGCGAGCACAGGAACACCAGCTTGGCCATCTGGCTCAGCGCCGCATCGACCACCGCATCGACGTCGGTAACCAGTCCGGTCGCATCCTCGCGCAACGGCACGTCGACGATGCGCGCGTTCTGCAGCCGCGCGCACACCGCATACATGCCGAACACCGGCGGGGTGATCACGATCGCGTCGCGGCCCGGCTCGCACAGCGCGCGCAGCAGCAGGTCGATGGCCTCGTCGCTGCCACGGCCGAGCAGCAACTGCTCTGGCGCGCAGGCGTACAGCGACGCCAGCGCCGCTCGCAACGCCGGCGGTTGCGGATCCGGATAGCGGCGGTTGCCGGCGTCGCGGTCGGCGGGGTTGGCCCAGGCCGATTCGTTGGCGTTGAGCCAGACCTCGCCGTGCAGCGCGCTGCTGCGCGCCGAGGAATAGCCGGCGAAGTCGCGCAGGTCGTGGCGGACCAGCGCCAGCATCGATCCCGGCATCTGCGTGTCGTTCGGCGCGCTCATGCCGCCTTCTCCATCCGTAGCGCCACCGCATTGGCATGCGCGTCCAGGCCTTCGGCGCGCGCCATGATCACCGCACAGGCGCCGATCGCGGCGATGCCGGCGCGGCTGGCGCTCTGCACGCTGACGAAGTTCTGGAAGCTGGCGACGCTGACCCCACTGTAGGCGCGCGCCGCGCCGTTGGTCGGCAGCACGTGGTTGGTGCCGCTGCAATAGTCGCCCAGCGCTTCCGGGGTGAAATCGCCGAGGAACACCGAGCCGGCCGCCTCGACCCGCTCCAGCCAGCCGCGCGGCTCGCGCAACGCCAGGATCAGGTGCTCGGGCGCATAGCGGTTGCTGATCGCGAAGGCGTCCTCGAGCGTACCGACCTGGATCAGCCGCGAGGCGGCCAGCGCCTGGCGCGCGATCGCCGCACGCGGCAGCGTCGCCAGCTGGCGCTCGATCTCGTCCTCGACCGCATCGATCAGCTCGGCGCTGTCGGACAGCAGCAGCACCTGCGAGTCCGGGCCGTGCTCGGCCTGCGACAGCAGGTCGGCGGCGACGAACGCGGCGTCGGCGCCGCCATCGGCGATCACCAGCACCTCGGACGGCCCGGCCGGCATGTCGATCGCCGCCGCGCCGGCCTGTGCCACCTGCTGCTTGGCCTCGGTGACGTAGCCGTTGCCCGGCCCGAACAGCTTGTCGCAGGACGGCACCGACTCGGTGCCGAAACCCATCGCCGCGATCGCCTGCGCGCCGCCGAGCTTGAACACGCGATCCACGCCGGTCAGCTTCGCCGCGACCAGCACCGCCGGATCGGCCGAGCCGTCGGCGCGCGGCGGCGTGCACAGCACCACCTCGCGGCAACCGGCCAGCGCCGCCGGCACGCACAGCATCAGCGCGGTGGACGGCAGCGGCGCGCTGCCGGCCGGCACGTACAGGCCGACCCGGCCGATCGGCCGCACTACCCGCTCGCAGACCACGCCCGGCGCGGTTTCCACCGCATAGGGCTGCGCCATGCCGGCGCGATGGAAGGTCTCGATCCGCGCCGCGGCCTGCGCCATCGCCTCGCGCAGCACTGGCGGCACCGCCGCTTCGGCGGCGGCGAACTCGTCGGCACCGACTTCGAAACTCTGCAGCACCACGCCGTCGAAACGCGCGGTGATCTCGCGCAATGCGGCATCGCCGCGGCCGCGCACGTCGTCCAGCAGCTGCGCCACCGCGGCGCGGGTCTGCGCGGCGACAGTCTGCGCCGGCCGGGTCAGGGCCTGCGTGCGCGCCTGCGCGTCGAGCGAATTCCAATCCAGTCGGTTCATGCCAGCGAGCGCTCCACCGTCAACACCATCAGCCCCTGCGCGCCGGCGCGCTCCAGTTCCTCCATGCGCTGCCAGGTGATCGCGCCGTGGCACATGGTCTGCAACTGCAGCGGGCCATCGCCGTCGCCGGGCAGTTGCACCAGCGGGTCGGCATCGGGCAGCAGCCGGGTCAGTTCGGCGACGTGATCGCGCGAGGCGCGGAACATCAGCAGCTTGCTGTCGCGCAGCTTGAGCACGCCGTCGAGCCGGCGCAGCAGCATCGCCGCCAGCGCGGCGCGGGCGTCGCCCGGTTCGCGCACCGGCCCGGCCAGCACCGCCTCGCTTTCCAGCAACGTCTCCACCGGCTTGAGCTGGTTGGCGGCCAGGGTCGCGCCGCTGGACACCAGGTCGCAGATCAGGTCGGCGGTGCCCAGGCGCGGCGCGATTTCCACCGAGCCGGACAGTTCCACCACCTGCGCGTCGAGGCCGCGCGCTTCCAGCCAGTCGGCCAGCACCGCCGGATAGCTGGTGGCGATGCGCTTGCCCTGCAATTGCTCCGAGCCGGTCCACTCCCAGCTGTCGGGCACCGCCAGCATCAGCCGGCACTGGCCGAAGTTCAGTCCGCGCAGCGCGCGGTAGGCTTCCGGCAGGCCGTTGCGGCGGCGCTCGCCGGCCTGCTCTTCCAGCTCGTTGCGGCCGACGATGCCGAAATCGCAGACGCCGTCGGCGATCAGCCCGGGGATGTCGTCGTCGCGCACTAGCAACAGGTCCACCGGCAGCGACTCGCCGTAGCAGAACAACTTGTCGCGGCTCTCGCGCCAGCTCAGCCCGCAGGCGGCCAGCACCGCCCGCGCCGGCTCGGCCAGGCGGCCGCTCTTCTGGATCGCGATACGCAGCCGGTCACGCGCCGGCGCTGCCAGGGAAGCACTCATCAGGACATCTCAATGGGAATCGGAGGGGCGCGCCGCTTGCCGGCGCAGCGCCGTGGCATAGCCGCCGGCGCCGTATTCCAGGGTCCGCGCGACGCGGCCGATGGTGGTCACGCTGACCTGGGTCAGCTCGTGGATCTCGCGGTACGGGACGCCCTTGAGCAGCAGCGGCACCACCCGCCAGCGGTCGGACATCGCCTCCAGCTCGGCCGGCGTGCACAGGTCCTGCAGGAACGCGGCGACCTCCTGCGGCTTGCTCAGGTGGGCCAAGGCGCGCGAAAGCGCCTTGAACGAGGTGTCGCTGTCGCGATCGGGTTGCGTGGCGGGTCGTTGTTTCATTGCGATAATGTAATAGCGTGTTAGTACATTAGCGCGATTGGACAGGCCGGGTCAAGCCGCGGCGTGCAGGGGCGTTGTGTGGATGTGTTCGATCACCGATGAGCGCGAGGGCGCCATGCGATCTGTCGCGGCTGAAGCCGCTCCTACAGGGGGCGGCGTGTGCGCGCTTTCGTGCACTTTGTAGGAGCGGCTTCAGCCGCGACAGGCACTCACACCCACCGCATAGGCCCAAAGGCGCAGGAGCGGCTTCAGTAGCGACAGGCCCTGATCATCCGCGTCGCGACTGAAGTCGCTCCCACAAGGGACATGCGGCGCGACCGTCCCGGTTGCGCCACACCACGCTCGGCAAACCCGCTCAGGGCATGACCTTGGCCTGCTCCAGCTCGACCAGCAGGGCGCTGGCCAGTTCGTCGCGGGCGACCTCGAACTGCTGCTCGCGCACCAGGTCCTTGACCGCAACCACGCCGCGCGCCAGTTCGTCGTCGCCGGCCAGCACCACGAAGCGGATGCCGGCGCGTGCGGCGTACTGGAACTGCTTACCGACCTTCTTCGGCTCCATCTGCACTTCGGTATTGATGCCGCCGACGCGCAGCCGCCGGGCGATGTCCAGCGCGTCGTCCAGCTTGGCCTCGTCCATCAGCGCCACCATCGCCTGCACGCTGCTGGAGGCGATGCCCTCGATCAGCCCGGCCTCGCGCAGTTGCCAGAACAGGCGGGTCAGGCCGATGGAGATGCCCACGCCCGGCAGCTTGGACTTGCTGTAGTGGCTGGCCAGGTCTTCGTAGCGTCCGCCCGAGCAGATCGAGCCGATCTGCGGGTAGTCGGTCAGCAGGGTCTCGTAGACGGTGCCGGTGTAGTAGTCCAGGCCGCGGGCGATGGAGAAGTTCAGGCAGTACGCGGTTTCCGGCACGCCCAGCGCCTTGACCAGGGCCAGCACCTCGCGCAGCTCGGCCACGCCCTCGCGCAGCGTCGCGCTCGAGGCGGCCGCCGCGTCCAGCGCATCCAGCCGTGCCAGCGCGTCGTCGTGGCCGCTGGAGCGCACCGCGACGAAGGCCAGGATCTGCTCGACCTGCTCGGCCGGGATGGCGAAACCCTCCCCGGCCAGCGTCTCGCGCACATAGTCGGCGCCGCGCTTGTCCAGCTTGTCGACCTCGCGCAGCACCGCCAACTGGCGCTCGCCCTCGGCCACGCCCAGGCTCTCGAAGAAGCCGCGCATCAGCTTGCGGTTGTTCAACTGCACCGCGAACGCGCCGATGCCCAGTTCGGCGAACACCGCGTGGATCACCGCCAGCACTTCGGCGTCGTAGCGGATGCTCAGCGCATCCTTGCCGATCACGTCGATGTCGCACTGGTAGAACTCGCGGAAACGGCCGCGCTGGGCGCGCTCGCCGCGGTACACGCGCTGCATCTGGTAGCGGCGGAACGGGAAGCTCAGCTCGTGCTCGTGTTCGGCCACGTAGCGCGCCAGCGGCACGGTCAGGTCGAAGCGCAGCGCCAGTTCCGGCAGCCCGCCCTCGCCGCTGGCCTCGGCATTGGCCAGCGCGCCGGTGGACTGCACGAAATACACCTGGCGCTCGGTCTCCCCGCCGGACTTGGTCAGCAACACGTCGGACAGTTCGAACACCGGCGTCTCCACCGGCAGGAACCCGAACCGCTCGTAGTTGCGGCGGATGACGTCCAGCATGCGCTGGAACGCGATCTGCTCGCGCGGCAGCAATTCCATGATGCCGGGCGGCGTACGGGGCTTGATCACGTGCAAAACTCCTGCGTCTTGGGGGCAAACAGACGCCAATTCTAGCCGTACCGGGGTGCCGGCGAACGTATCGGCGTATCATCCCGGCGTGACCACTCCGCCCGCCAAGCGCATGCACCGGACCGTCCCCGGCTTCGCCCTGCCCTATGCCGAACCCGCCGCGGCCCGCGATCCGAACGCGCACGAATGCATGCATTGCGCCGTGCGCCACCTGGCGATCTGCTCGGCGCTGGCCTGCGACGAAGTGCAGGCGCTGGAGCAGGTGACCACCTCGCTGTCCTACGCCGCCGGCGCCACCCTGGTCCGCACCGGCGAGGCGCGGCAAGCGGTCTATACCGTCACCTCCGGCGCGCTGCGCCTGGTCCGCACCCTGGCCGACGGCCGCCGCCAGGTGGTCGGCTTCGTGCTGCCGGGCGACTACGTGGGCCTGAGCGAATCGGAGAAATACCGCAACGACATCGAAGCGATCGCCGACAGCCGCGTGTGCCGGGTTTCGGTGGCGAATATGCGACTGCTGCGCACGCAGTACCCGCAGCTGGAACGCAAACTGCTGCAGCGCGCCTGCCTGGAACTGGACGCGGCTCAGGATGCGGCGCTGTCGCTGGCGCGCCTGCAACCGATGGAAAAGCTCGCCGACTTCCTGCTGAAGCTGGCGGCGCGCACCGCCAGCCGAGGCGATCCGGGCAACACCGTGACCTTGATGATGGGCCGCGGCGATATCGCCGACCATCTCGGCCTTACCATGGAAACGGTCAGCCGCACCTTCACCAAGCTGCGCCAGCAAGGCCTGATCGCGCTGCCGCAGCTGCACGTGGTCGAGATCCGCGACTTCGCCGCACTGCACCGGCTGGCGTCCGACGAAGCGTGAGCCGATGGACGGCGGCGATTTTTTCGCCAGTCCCTGTCTACGCCTTGCACCACCACGCCCGCACCGACTTATCCACAGGTTTCCAGGGCAACGCTCCACATGCGCTGTGGACAACCCGGCGGGCCGCGACAGCTTTCGAACCGCGGAGCTGGTTGTAGCCTGAGGGCGCGGCCCAAGCGGACCGACGCTCGCGGACCGGTGCAGACCCTGTCCGCCGCCCATCCGTGAATGCTTCAGACCGCGGCCATGCCTTGCCACGCGCCCAGGCATAGACTTGCGCCGCGATACACCTGCGGCGCCGCCGCGGTGCCGGAGGGGGGAACCACTGGGAGGGCAACCATGCTCGTCGCCATCGATGTGCTGCACGACCCACGCGCCTGCGTGGTGCTGGACCGCGAAAGGGAGCTGGATTACTGGAAGGCGCATTTCGCCCAGGCCCCGTTCCACCAGCCCGGGCATACGTTCACCGACTACGAGCCGGCGCTGAAACTGGCCTACGACGCCTACCTGAAGTACCACGGCCAGCGCTTCGAGGATGTCGCCCCGCAGCTGCGCGACGTGTTCCTGCGCGACCACCCGCGCTCGCGCCTGGACTGGCTGCAGGTCCGCAGCGTGGTGCAGGCCGCCTGGTTGCGGCTGCAGCCGCAGGATCAGGACTGACTCTGCGCCGCGGACCGCGCGCCGCCGTGCGCGCGGAGCGCAGGCTGCAGCGCGGCGGCCCGGACAGCGGCGCCGCCGCTGCCGGGTCAGGCGGCAGCGGCCGGTCTCAGCCGGCCAGCAGGCGCGCGCGCAGCGTCGCGTAGTCCGGCGCGATCGGCTCGGCGTGCGCCGGCCGGTGCAACAAGGCGGCCAACGCCGGCGGTACCGGCACCGGCTGGCCGATCAGCGGCTCGACCACCGCCTCGAACTTGGCCGGATGCGCGGTCGCCGCCACCGCCCAATCGCCGGCATCGGCCTCGGCGCCCTCGGCGCGGATCTGCTGCAACACGTGCAACGCGGTGGCGGTATGCGGGCAATGCACTTCGCCGTAGCGGCGGAAGCGCTCGCCGATCAGCTGGCGGATCTGCGCATCGTCCACCGAATAGGACTGGAACTGCGCGCGCAACGCGGCATCGTCGCCGCGGTACAGCCAACGCAGGCGCTCGAAATTGCTCGGCGCGCCGACGTCCATGGCATTGGCGACGGTGGCCACGCTGGGCTGCGGCGCGTAGTCGGCGCCGGCGAAATAGTCCGGCAGCACGT
This sequence comes from Xanthomonas sp. SI, assembly GCF_014236855.1. Classification (NCBI taxonomy): domain Bacteria; kingdom Pseudomonadati; phylum Pseudomonadota; class Gammaproteobacteria; order Lysobacterales; family Lysobacteraceae; genus Xanthomonas; species Xanthomonas sp. SI. Next base: position 2,689,165 of record NZ_CP051261.1, on the reverse strand, counting down.
GGTTGGCATTGGTCGCCAGCACGATGCGGCCCAGCGGTACGCCCAGCCCGCGCGCCAGGATCGCCGCCAGCGCATTGCCCAGGTTGCCGGTCGGCACCACCAGGTTCAGCGGCTGCGCACGCCCGGCGTAATGCACCAGCGCGCTATGCGCGTAATAGCTCATCTGCGGCAGCAGCCGGCCCAGGCTGATGCTGTTGGCCGAACTCAGCGGCGCCTGCGCCTGCAGGTCGACATCGTTCAAGGCCTGCTTGACCAGCGCCTGGCAGTCGTCGAACGAGCCGGCCACGCGCAGCGCCTGGATGTTGTCGCCGAAGCAGCCCAACTGGTGCGCCTGCCGCGGCGACACGCGCCCGTCCGGATACAGCACCACCACGCGCAGCCCGGGCTGGCGATGGAAGGCGGCGGCGACCGCGGCGCCGGTATCCCCGGAGGTGGCGACGAGGATGGTCAGCGGCGTGGCGGCATCGCGGCGCAACCGCGCCAGGCAGGCGGCCAGGAAGCGCGCGCCGAAGTCCTTGAACGCGGCGGTCGGCCCATGGAACAGCTCCAGCGCATGGTCGCCGGGCGTGGCCAGCGGCTGCAGCGGCGCATCGAAATCGAAAGCTTCGGCGCAGATCGCCAGCAGCTCGGCGGCGAGCGCGTCGCCGTCGAAGAACGGCGCCAGCAGCGTCGCGGCGGTCTCGGTCAGGCTGGCGCCAGGACGCAGTTCGCGCGCCGGCGGCATGCGCTCGGGCACGTACAGCCCGCCATCGGGCGCCAGGCCGGCGGCGATGGCTTGGCTGAGGCTGGCGGCAGGCGCGGCATTACGGGTGGAAATGAAGTTCATGGTGGTTCCATCGGCAGGGGGAATTCGATCGCACTGTCATCCGTGACTGTGGCACTGCTTGGTTATTGCTCTTGTTGTTGCTCTGCCCTTGCTTCGGCTGTTGCTTTTTTTGCTTTTCGATCTCCCGTGAGGCGCGGCAAGCAGGATGGGTACAACCCCCGAAGGGGGCGACGCGCAGGATGCGCGTCGTTTTCGGCAGGCACATGGATGTGCCTTCCGAAAATTCCCATCCTGCTTGCGCACCCGTAGCGCGCAGCGCGGAGGGCGCGCCGCCCGGGTGTGCTTTCTTTTGGTTACTTTTCTTTGCACAAGCAAAGAAAAGTGACCCGCGTCAGCGGAAGCTTTGCTCTTGCTCTTGCTTTGAATCTTCAGACCAAAGCAAAAGCAGAGGCAAAGGCTTTCGCCTTGCGGCGAGTCACTTTTCTTTGCTCGCGCAAAGAAAAGTAACCAAAAGAAAGCGCGCCCTGCCTAGCGCCCTCCGCGCTGCGCGCTCCGGGTCCGCGTCCATGACGGGGATTCGCGGAAGGGGCATCCTGCCCCTGCCGCGAACGGCGCACATCCATGTGCGCCGCCCCTTCGGGGTTTTTCCCCGCCATGGCCGCCGCTTCGGAAGGGAACCCGGTACGGCAACAGCAAAAGCAACAACAAGAGCAACAGCAAAAACAACCTCGAAAGCAACAGCAACAGCAACAGCGAGCTACGCGCCGCTACAGCAATCGGGCGCCCGGACACTGCAGCGGCGATACCCAATGCTGGCTGTCGAAGCCGGCTGCCGCGAATGCCGTCTGCACCGCCGGCGCGGCCGCCTCGGCCGCCGCGCGCGTCGGGAACCAAGCGAACACGCTAGGGCCGGCGCCGGAAATGCTCGCGCCCATCGCACCCGCCGCCAACGCGGCCTCCTTGGCCGCATCGAAACCGACGATCAACGGCGCACGCCGCGGCTCGATCAGCACGTCGCGCAAGCCCGCGCGCACCAGCGCCTCGTCGCCGGCATGGCAGCCCGCCAGCACCAGCGCCAGATTCGAACTCTGCGCCACGAATTCGCCGAGCCGGTACTCGCCGGCCAGCGCCTCGCGCGCGCGGCGCGTCTCCAGTACCGCATCCGGATGCACCAGCAGACTGTGCCAAGCCGCAGGCACCGGCACCGGCACCATCCGCTGCAGCGTGGACAGCACCAGCCCGCCCAGGAACATCGGGCCGAGGTTGTCGCCGTGGCGGCTGCCGCTGGCCACCGCCTCGCCCTCCAGCGAATACAGATAAAGCTGCTCGCGCGACAACGGCGCATCCAGCAATGCATTGGCCGCCACCAGCGCAGCAACGCACGAGGCCGCCGAACCGCCCATGCCGGAGCTGAGCGGGATGCCCTTGTCGATCTCCAGCTCGAAGCCGAACGGCAGCGCCAATGCCTCGCGCAAGGCGATCAGCGCCGCGCCGGCGGTGTTGCGCGCAGCCTCCAGCGGCAACGCCACCGTGGTGCCGCGGATCGCGGCGATACGCACCTCCGCCGCATCGATGCGGCGCACGCTCACCGTGTCGCCGACACCCTCCACCGCATAGCCCAGCAGATCGAAACCCACCGCCACATTGGCCACCGAGGCCGGCGCGAAGGCGCGCGCCTCGCGCGGCACGGCGCGGGCAGCGGACTGCGGCGCCGGCGAGGTCTGCGCCTGGCTCACAGCCGTGCGCCCTCGCCCGCCGCCACCCGCAGCAGGTCGGCGAACACGCCGGCGGCGGTGACTTCCGGACCAGCACCTGGCCCCTGCACCACCAGCGGATTGTCGCAATAGCGGCGGGTGGTGAACTGCACCACGTTGTCGGTCAGGCGCAGGTTGGCGAAGGCATGCTCGGCCGGCAATTCCACAAGGCCGACGCTGGGCGCGCGGTCCGGCGCCAGCTGCGCCACGTAGCGCAGTACGCAGCCGCGCGCCCTGGCCGCCTGCAGGCGTTGCGCGAACGCCGCATCCACTTCGTGCAGCCGCGCCATGAAATCCTCCACGCTGGCCTGGCGCAGCGCCTCCGGCACCAGGCTCTCCACCGCCACGTCCTCCAGGCTCAGTTCGCGCCCGGCCTCGCGCGCCAGGATCACCAGCTTGCGCGCCACGTCGGTGCCGGACAGGTCGTCGCGCGGATCCGGCTCGGTATAGCCCATGCCGCGCGCGTCGGTGACCAGTTGCGAGAACGGCACGCTGCCGTCGTACTTGTTGAACAGCCAGGCCAGGGTGCCGGAGAAGATGCCCTCGATCGCGGTGACTTCGTCACCGGTATCGACCAGGTCGCGCAGCGTGGTGATCACCGGCAGGCCGGCGCCGACCGTGGCCTCGTAGCGGAAACGCGCACCGCTGCTCTCGGCGGCGGCACGGATCGCATGGAAGCGCGCCAGCGGCCCGGCGCCGGCCTGCTTGTTCGGGGTGACCACATGGATGCCGGCGGCGAGCCAGCCGGCGTAGCGGTCGGCGACGTCAGCGCTGCCGCTGCAATCGATGATGACCGCATGCGGCAGGTGCGCCGACAGCAGGTGCGCGGTGAACGCATCCAGGTCGGTGGGCTGCGGGCCGCTGGCGAAGGCCTGCCGCCAGTCGCCGGTGATCGCGCGGGTTTCCAGGCGCATCGTGCTGCGCGAGGCGATCGCGCGCAGGCGCAGGTCGAGGTTGGCCTTGGCCAACAGTTGCGGCTGCGCGACGCGCAGTTGGTCGAGCAGCGCCGCGCCGACGTTGCCGGGGCCGATCACCCCGACCGAGAAGGTCTGCGGCGACAGCCAGAACCCGGCATGCGCCGCGCGCAGCGCCTTGGTCGCGTGCGCGCTGTCGATCGCCACCGAGATGTTGCGCTCCGACGACCCCTGCGCGATCGCCAGGATGTTGACCTGGGCGCGGCCCAGCGATTCGAACAGGCGCGCGGCCACGCCCGGCTGCCCGGCCATGCCGTCGCCGACCGCGGCCAGCACGCTGATGCCGGTAGTCAGCTGCACGCGCTGCACCTGCCCGACCACCAGCTCGTGCGCGAACGCCGACAGCAGCGCATCGCGCGCGCGTTCGCATTCGTTCTGCCGCACCACGCAGCAGATCGAATGTTCCGAGGAACCCTGCGAGATCATCACCACCGACACCCGCGCGTTGCGCAGCGCGGCGAACACGCGCTCGGCGGTGCCGGGCACGCCGATCAGGCCGGTGCCTTCCAGGTTCAGCACCGCCAGGTCCGGGCTCAGGGTCAGGCCCTTGATCGGGCCGCTGCTGGCGCTGCTGGCGGTGATGCGGGTGCCCGGATGTTCGGGCTGGAAGGTGTTGCGGATGATGATCGGCAGGCCGCGCTCGATCGCCGGCGACATGGTCTGCGGATGCACCACCTTGGCGCCGAAATAGGCCAGCTCGCAGGCCTCGTCGTAGCTCAGCGTTTCCAGTTGCACCGCTTCGGGCACCACCCGCGGGTCGGCCGACAGCACGCCGTCCACGTCGGTCCAGATATGCAGTTCGTCGGCATCGAACAGGGCGGCGAAGATCGCGCCGGAGTAGTCGCTGCCGTTGCGGCCAAGCGTGGTGATGCGGCCCGCGCGGTCGCGGGCGACGAAGCCGGTGACCACGACGCGCTGCTGCGGATGCTGCTCTCGCCACGCCGACAGGCGCGCCGCGCTGGCCTCCCAATCCACGTCCACGCCCAGTTCGCCGCGATCCACCACCAGCACCTCGCGCGCGTCCAGCACCGCGCAATCCTCGCCCAGCGCACGCAGATGCTCGCCCAGCAGTTGCGCCGAGTACACCTCGCCCAGGCCCTGCACCCGGTCCAGCACCTCGCGCGGCAGTTCGCCGATCACCGCCAGCGCGCCGAGGATCTCGGCGAGATGATCGAAGCGCGCATCCAGCCACTCCACGGTGATGCCGGCGTGCTCGCCGAGCAGCGACACCGCCGCGGCGCGGTGCCGCGCGCGGGTCTCGTGCCAGCGTTCGCGCCAGTCGCTGTTCTCGCTGGCGGCCAGTTCGGCCAGCCCGATCAGCGCATCGGTGACGCCCTTCATCGCCGAGACCACGGTGATCTGCAGGGTTTCCGGGCGCGCCAGCAGCAGCTGCGCGACATGGCGATAGCGTTCGGCATCGGCCACCGAGGTGCCGCCGAATTTGTGGACGACGGTGCGCGCGGCGAGCGCGGGGTCTGCGGCGGGAGCGGAAGCGACTGCGGGGGACGGCATGGGAGACCTCGGAGTGGAGGCCCCGCTCGCATCAGGCCGACGGGTTCCCCCGCATCCTGATCCGGGTGCGGGGCCGTGGGTTTCGACAGTTACGCGAAAACGACGGGCCGCACCGGGCGAATGGTGTGGGTGGTAATACCGGTGGTAATGCCCGCGCAGCATGCGGCCGGGCGCCGAAGCGCGGGCGGCACGAAGCTGGTGACGAGGGCGAGAACGTTGGGCATGGGCGCAAGAGGACATCATGCGCCGGGGTGCTGTCAAGCGCTGTCTGCCGCAAGGCGGCATGCGCGTCGCACCCGGATGGATCCGTTGCAAAAGTTACTATCCGACGCCGACGCGGCGGAAGCTTGCTAGCGGCGCTGCGGCGCTCACTGGCGCGGCCGGGCCAGGTGACCGGACTTGCCACGCCGCCAGGTCGATCGTCGCGGCTTCGCCGAATGGCGTAACCATTCCACGATCTTGTCCACCATCCTGGACAGTTCGGACGCGACCAGCGCGACCACTGTCAGGAGCATCATGCCGAGCGCAGCGAATACGGGATTCATGCGTCGCACTGTAGAAACCCGTTTGTGCGGTCTCATGTTCGCACCGACAAAAACGGCGTGCGGTTGCGTTGTGTTCAGTGGCGTGGCTATGCCCTTCGACCGCACGGTTCCGGGTAGCGGACAATGGACGGAAGGCACCCGAGGTCGGAGATCGCGCAAGGCGCGCGGATTCTTCGTCCGCGCGCCTTGCACCTTCGTCAATGCTGCTGATTGTCCGCCGGCGGCTGTTGCTGTTGCTGCGGATCGCTGGTCGGCGACTGCGGATCGGTGGTCGGTGTGGTGGGCGTCGCCGGGGGCGTCCCCTGGCTCGGATCGGTACCGGTCGCCGTGCCGGTCGCGTCGCCGCTGGTAGCGGCCGGCGGCGCGCTGCTGCCGCCCGCCGGGCTACCGTCGGCCGCCGCTGGCGGCGTCGCGGCGTTCTGGTCCTGCGTGTTCTTGTCGCCATCACGATGGCAAGCGGCCAAGGCCGCCAGCATCGAACCGATCAACACAAGCTTCAAGGCTCTATTCATTGGCTTACTCCTGCTTCGCATTCGCGGGTGGGCTTAACACGGCCGCCATCGACGGTCGGAACGAGGTGGAGCCCGCCATCCGGGATGTGGACACGCAACCAGGCCGCATCGTGATGCGGCGCTGCGGCCGATTCAGGCGGCCGCAAGCTGCAACAAGGCAAACCCGTCGTCGCACATCCAGCCATGCAGGAGCCGGCACCGCGTCTGCATCCGCTCCTGCATTGGCGGACATGGTGCAGGTTACGGAGCGAGGCGCTCAGCCGACGTCGACGAGGGGTGTAGACGGTGTTAGGCCAGGACGGCGCCGCATGGGCGGCAGCGGCGTGACGGCCGTTGCCATGTCGCAGCATCGAAGGCAGTGCCTGCATGCACTACCGGCATCGGCGATTCGCCGCGCTTGCGCACATGCCCACTGCGGTGGTGACCCCGGCGCGATTCGAACGCACGACCTGTCCCTTAGGAGGGGACCGCTCTATCCAGCTGAGCTACGGGGCCTTGGCCGGGCGCATTGTCGCACGATCGCCGCGCTTGCCAAGCCCGCCGCGGCGCGCGGCGGATGCGGCCGGGCCCGCCCGGTCTGCTAAAATTGCGGGCTAATCGCGTCCCGCGTCCCCCGCCTGCGGTCGCCCTCCCTGTCGCAACGAACCCCAGGAGATTCCATGTCCGCTGACCTGCTCAAGGCGCTCGGCCTGACCGCGTCCAATTCCGGCACCTATCTCGGCAACGGCGAGTGGTCCACGGCTACCGGCGCCGGCGTGCTGCAGCCGCTGAACCCGTCCAGCAACGAAGTCATCGCCGAAGTGCAGGCGACCACCGTGCAGGACTACGAGACCGTGGTCGCCCGCGCGCAGGCCGCGTTCAAGGTGTGGCGCACCACGCCGGCGCCGCGCCGCGGCGAGGCGGTGCGGCTGTGCGGCGATGCGCTGCGCAAGCACAAGGACGCGCTGGGGTCGCTGGTCGCGCTGGAAATGGGCAAGAGCAAGCCCGAGGGCGACGGAGAAGTGCAGGAGATGATCGACATCGCCGATTTCGCGGTCGGCCAGAGCCGCATGCTATACGGCTACACGCTGCACTCCGAGCGTCCCGGCCACCGCATGTACGAGCAGTACCAGCCGCTGGGCCTGGTCGGCATCATCAGCGCGTTCAACTTCCCGGTCGCGGTGTGGGCGTGGAATGCCTTTCTGGCGGCGATCTGCGGCGACATCTGCCTGTGGAAGCCGTCCAACAAGACGCCGCTGACCGCGATCGCGTCGATGAAGATCTGCAACGAAGCGCTGCGCGACGCCGGCTTCCCGGACATCTTCTTCCTGATCAACGACGCCGGCACCGAACTGGCCGAAACCCTGGTCGAGGACAAGCGCATCGCGCTGATCAGCTTCACCGGCTCGACCCAGGTCGGGCGCAACGTCGCCGAGAAGTGCGCGCGGCGCCTGGGCCGCTGCCTGCTGGAGCTGGGCGGCAACAACGCGATCATCCTCGACGAGAGCGCCGACCTGAAACTGGCGATCCCCGGGATCGTGTTCGGCGCGGTCGGCACCGCCGGCCAGCGCTGTACCACCACGCGCCGGCTGATCGTGCACGAATCGATCTACGACACCGTGCTGGCGACGCTGCTCAAGGCCTACAAGCAGGTCGAAGGCAAGATCGGCGACCCCACCGACCCGGCCAACCTGATGGGGCCGCTGAACAGCCGCGGCGCGGTCGAGCAGTTCCTGGCCTCGATCGAGAAGGCCAAGGCCGCCGGCGGCACCGTCGAGACCGGCGGCACCGCACTGGACCGGCCGGGCAACTTCGTGCTGCCGGCGATCGTCACCGGCCTGCACAACGGCGACGAGGTGGTGCAGCACGAGACCTTCGCGCCGATCCTGTACGTGATGAAGTACAGCAGCCTGGACGAGGCCATCGACCTGCAGAACGGCGTGCCGCAGGGCCTGTCCTCGTCGATCTTCACCCAGAACCTGAAGGCGGCGGAGAAGTTCCTGTCGGCGGCCGGCAGCGACTGCGGCATCGCCAACGTCAACATCGGCACCTCCGGTGCGGAGATCGGCGGTGCGTTCGGCGGCGAGAAGGACACCGGCGGCGGCCGCGAATCCGGCTCGGACGCGTGGAAGGTGTATATGCGCCGGCAGACCAACACGATCAACTACTCCGACTCGCTGCCGCTGGCGCAGGGCATCAAGTTCGACCTGTAAGCGATGCGCCTCGCCGCCCTGTCCGACATCCACGGCAACCTGCCCGCACTGGAGGCGGTGCTTGCGGATATCGGGCGGCGCGGCGTGGAGCGGATCGTCAATCTCGGCGATATCGTGTCCGGTCCGCTGTGGCCGCGCGAAACCGCCGAGCGGCTGCTGCCGCTGGCGCTGCCCACGGTGCGTGGCAACCACGAGCGCCAGCTGCGCGACCTGGTGCCCGCGGCGATGGGCGCCAGCGATGCCTACGCGCATGCGCAGCTGACGCCGGCGCAACGGCACTGGCTGGACGGTCTGCCTGCGACGCTGTCGCTTCCGCAGGCGCTGCTGTGCCATGGCACCCCGCACGACGACCTGTGCTGGCTGCTCGACGAACTGGTCGCACCGCAGCTGCTGCCGGCCAGCGCGCAACGCGTGCGCGAACGGCTCGGTGCCGCACCGCCGGCGCCGCTGGTGCTGTGCGGGCACAGCCATGTACCGCGCACGCTGCGCCTGGACGACGGGCGGCTGCTGTGCAATCCGGGCAGCGTCGGTTTGCCCGCCTACGCCGAGGCGCATCCGCAGCCGTACCGGGTCGAAACCGGCACGCCGCAGGCGCGCTACGCGATCCTGGAACAGCGCAACGGCCGCTGGGATGCGCAGCTGCTAGCGGTCGACTACGACCACGCCAGCGCCGCGCTGCAGTCCGAACGCAACGGCCAGCCGGCGTGGGCACATGCGTTGCGCCATGGCCGCGTGCGCGGATGAACGGCGCACGGCAGGCGCGCTTCTGGGATAATTCGGGCACCGTGCATGCGAGCGAACCCGCTGCCCCCTTCACGAGGATCCGCACATGAGTGGCGTACGCGAAACCAATTCCCTCGCCGTGGTCAGCCTGGTCGCCGGCATCCTCGGCTGGACCCTGATGCCGGTGCTCGGCAGCCTCGGCGCGATCATTACCGGACACTTGGCACGCGCCGAGATCCGCCGCCAGCCGCAGCGCTTCCAGGGCGACGGACTGGCGGTCGGCGGGCTGATCCTGGGCTGGGCCGCGGTGATTATCGCGATCCTGTCGGTGCTGGCGTTCGTGCTGTTCTTCGGCGGGCTGGCCTGGTTCGCCAGCACCCAGGCCTGAGCCGATGGACGCCTCCGCTCCGCGCGAACGCTTCAGCGACCGCGTCGCCGACTACGTCCGCTACCGCCCCGACTATCCGCCGGCGCTGCTGGACTGGGTGCACGGGGAACTCGGCGTGGCGCGCGACGCGCAGGTCGCCGACATCGGCGCCGGCACCGGCATTTCCACCCGCATGTTCCTGCAGGCCGGGCATCCGACGCTGGCGGTGGAGCCGAACGCGGCGATGCGCGCTGCCGCCGAGACTCTGCTGCGCGACCTTCCCGGCTTCACCGCGGTCGACGGCAGCGCCGAGGCCACCACCCTGCCCGCCGCCAGCGTCGACCTGATCAGCGCCGCGCAGGCCTTCCACTGGTTCGACCTGGACGCGGTCCGCCGCGAATGGGCGCGCGTGCTGCGTCCCGGCGGGCTGGCCCTGGTGTACTGGAACTCGCGCCTGCTCGACGGCACCCCGTTCCTGCAGGACTACGAACAATTGCTGCTCGACTACGGCACCGACTACAGCGCGGTGGCCGAGCGCTACCACGACGATGCGACGATGCAGCGCTGGTTCGGTGCCGGGCTGCGCGGCACCGCCCAGTTCCCGAACGTGCAGAAGCTGGACTACGACGGCCTGCGCGGGCGCCTGCTGTCCTCCTCCTATGCGCCGCTGGCCGGGCATCCGCGCCACGCGCCGATGCTGGCCGCGCTGCGCGCGCTGTTCGATCGCCACCAGGTCGATGGCCTGGTCGATGTCCACTACCGTACCCGTGCCTTCGCCGGCACGTTGAACTGAGCTGTGCCCATGTATTCCCTCGCCCGCCCGTTCCTGTTCGCCTTCGACGCCGAGCGCGCCCACGCGCTGGGCCTGCGCGCGATCGAGATGGCCTACCGCACCGGCACCAATCCGCTGCTGGCCAGGGCGATCGCGCCGATGCCCACGCGCGCGTTCGGCCTGGAGTTTCCCAATCCAGTCGGGCTAGCCGCAGGCCTGGACAAGAACGGCGAGCACATCGACGCGCTGCTGGCGCTGGGCTTCGGCTTCGTCGAAATCGGCACCATCACCCCGCGCCCGCAGCAGGGCAATCCGAAGCCGCGCATGTTCCGGCTGCCGCGCGAGCAGGCGGTGATCAACCGCATGGGCTTCAACAACCTCGGCGTGGACGCGCTGGTGCGCAACGTCGAACGCGCGCGCCGCCGCCACGGCCTGCTCGGCATCAACATCGGCAAGAACAAGGACACCCCGAACGAGGACGCCGCGTCGGACTATCTGCATTGCCTGGAAAAGGTCTACCCGCTGGCCGACTACGTGACCGTCAACATCTCCTCGCCGAACACCGCCGGCCTGCGCGAGCTGCAGGAGGAACAGGCGCTGCGGCAGCTGGTGTCGCAGCTGCGCGAGGCGCAGGAAGCGCTGGCCGCGCGCCATGGCAAGCGCGTGCCGATGCTGGTCAAGGTCGCGCCGGATCTGAGCGACAGCGACATCGACGCGGCGGCACGGGTGCTGTCGGACCTGCAGGTGGACGGGGTCATCGCCACCAACACCACCGTCGCCCGCCCCGGCCTGGACCACAACGCGCTGGGCGCCGAAGCCGGCGGCCTGTCCGGCGCGCCGCTGCTTGGCCAGTCCACGCTGGTGCTGCGCCGGCTGCGCGCGCGCCTGCCCGAGGCGATCCCGCTGATCGGGGTCGGCGGCATCCTCTCCGGCGCCGATGCGGTGGCGAAGATGGCCGCCGGCGCGGCGCTGGTGCAGTGCTACAGCGGGCTGGTGTTCCGCGGTCCGGAGCTGATCGGCGAATGCGTCGAGGCGATGCGCCGGCGCCGCGAAGCGCCCAGCCGCGGCGCGGTCGCCGCGCTATGAGCAACGCCTGGTCGCTGACCGCCAATGCGCCGCTGCAGGCGCTGAACACCTTCCATGTCGCCGCGCAGGCACCGTGGCTGCTGCAGATCTTCGCCCCCGAGGCACTGCCCGACGCGCTGCTGGCGCCGCAACTGGCCGGCGCGGCGCTGCTGCCGCTGGGCAGCGGCAGCAACATGCTGTTCGCCGGCGACGCGCCCGGCGTGGTGCTGGCCTTCGCCAACCGCAGCATCGACACGCTCGAACACCGCGCCGACTACGCCATCGTCCGCGCCGGCGCCGGCGTGGGCTGGCACGAACTGGTGATGTGGTCGCTGGCGCAGGGCCTGTCGGGCCTGGAAAACCTGGCGCTGATCCCGGGCACGGTCGGCGCCGCGCCGATCCAGAACATCGGCGCCTATGGCGCGCAGGTCGGCGAATTCGTGCACGTGGTCGAGGCCTACGACCGCGCCGACGCGCGCTTCGTGCGGCTGGACGCGGCCGCCTGCGAGTTCGGCTACCGCGACAGCCTGTTCAAGCGCCAGCCCGACCGCTACCTGATCGCCGCGGTGGAATTCAACCTGCCGCGGCTGCATGCGCTGCGCCTGGACTACGCCGGCATCGGCGAGGAACTGGAAGCGCTCGGCATCGCCATGCCCGGCGCGCCCGACGTGGCGCAGGCGGTGATCAACATCCGCCGCCGCAAGCTGCCCGACCCGGAGGTGCTCGGCAACGCCGGCAGCTTCTTCAAGAATCCGCTGCTGCCGGACGAACAGGCGCAGGCACTGCAGCACGCGTACCCGGCGCTGCCGGTGTTCCCCGGCGACGGCGAGGACCAGCGCAAGCTGTCGGCGGCGTGGCTGATCGAGGCCTGCGGCTGGAAGGGCCACCGCGACGGCGATGCCGGCGTGTCCGCCGCGCACGCGCTGGTGCTGGTCAACCACGGCCAGGCCAGCGGCGCCGAGCTGCTGGCACTGGCGCGGCGCATTTCCGCCTCGGTGCTGGAGCGCTTCGGCGTGATCCTGGAGCCGGAACCGCGCATCGTCGGCGCGTCCTGGTGAAGCAGCCGGTGTCGCTGCGCGCGGCCGCGCTGATGCTGGCCAGCACGCTGTCGTTCGGATTGATGGTGATTGCGATCCGGCTGGCCTCCGCGCACCTGTCCACGGTGGAGATCGCCTTCTTCCGCAACCTGTTCGGCCTGCTGTTCCTGCTGCCGATGCTGCTGCGCCCAGGGCAGTCGCTGCCGCGTACCGCACAGTTGCCGCGCTACCTGCTGCGCACCGCGATCGGCCTGGTGTCGATGCTGGCCGGCTTCTGGGCGATCGGCCATCTGCCGCTGTCGCAGGCGATCGCGCTGTCCTACTCCACGCCGCTGTTCGTGACCCTGGCCGCGGCGTTCTGGCTGGGCGAGAACGTGCGCCTGCGGCGCTGGATTGCGGTGCTGTGCGGCTTCGTCGGCGTGCTGATCATCCTGCGTCCCGGCGCGGCCACGTTCAGCGCCGGCACCCTGATCGCGCTGCTGGCGGCGGTGATGGGTGCGCTGGTGGCGATCCAGATCAAGCAGCTGGCACGGGTCGATTCGGCCAACACCGTGGTGTTCTACACCTATGCGTTCTGGGTGCCGATGTCGCTGCTGCCCGCCCTGTTCGCCTGGACCTGGCCGCACGGCATCGACTGGTTGTGGCTGCTGGCCACCGGCCTGTTCGGCACACTCGGGCAACTGCTGTGGACGCGCGCGCTGCGCATCGGCGAAGTCTCGGCGCTGACCCCGATCAGCTTCATGCAGCTGCCGTTCGTGGCGCTGCTGGGCTGGTGGCTATTCGCCGAGGCGATCGCCCCGCATACCCTGCTCGGCGCGAGCATCATCATCGCCGCCAACGTCTACATCGCCCATCGCGAATCGGTGCTGGCCAGGCGCGCCGCCACGCATGCGCCACTGGAAGGCGCCAAGCCCGGGGAATGAGCGCAGCCGCGCCAGGCCGGGCAGCCGCCATAATGGCCGCACGATCCAACTCGACCCACGCCATGCGCGCCTTCCGCCTGCTTGCCATCGCCACGCTCATCCTGCTGCTGTGGCCGGCGGTTTCCGCGCTCGCCATCGAGATTCCTGCCTACACGCCCGACGTGGTCGATCCCAGCGGCCAGTTGAGCGCATCGGACCGGCAGCGGGTGAATGCGTCCCTGCAGCAGCTGCGCACCGACCAGGGGATCTGGGGCGCGGTCTACATCGTGCCCGCGCTGGACGGCGACAACATCGAGAGCCTGTCCGAGCGCGCGTTCAAGACCTGGCGGCTGGGCCAGAAGGACGTCGACAACGGACTGCTGCTGGTCCTGTCGATGCAGGACCGCCGCTCGCGCTTCGAGGTCGGCTACGGACTGGAAGGCAGCCTGTCCGACGTGGTCAGCAAGCACGCGCTGGACGACTACCTGGCGCCCAGGATGCGCCAGGGCGATACCGCCGGCGCCATCATCGACGCCTTCGGCTTCATGGCGCGCGTCGCCGCGCAGGACCCGACCAGCCTCGAAGAACTGTCGCGGCCGTCGGCCGCGCCCGCTACCGAAGTGCGCCACTGGGAACGCGGCGCGATCGCCTGGGCCGGGCTGGTGGCATTGATCTGGCTGCTGCCGCTGCTGCGCCGGCGCTGGATGCGGCACCTGCGCGCACGGTTGCTGCGCCAGCATCCGCAACTGGCCGGCCAGGCCGAGGACATCGCCGAATCGACCCGCCGCTCGTGGTTCCTCGGGGCGTTCATCAGGCTATTCCTGACCGTCAACCCCGGGGTGTTCGTGCTGGTGCTGTCGGCGCTGTTCCCGCTGGCGTTCGTGCTCTCGCTGGCCATCGAGCTGCTGGTGCTGGGACTGGCGCTGGCGATGGCAGGCCGCCGCTATTCCTCGCCCGAGTATTTCCGCGACTTCCTGCGCGAGCAGGCGAGCGAGCGCCAGGCGTTAATGCGCAAGGGCCACGTGGTCGCCACCGCGTCCGGCGGCTACGCCTATACCCCTGCGTACTACGCCAGCCGCACGTCGACTTCTTCGTCTTCCTCCTCCTCTTCCTCGTCGTCCAGCGGTTCGAGTGGCGGCTCATCCTCCTCCGGCGGCGGCAGCTCCGGCGGCGGCGGCGCCAGTTCGAGTTGGTAGCGCTGCACGCGTCCCGCTGGCGGCGCCTGGTGATGCTCCACCACGGAGAAGGCGTGTTCGCGAAGAAGATCCGTGTGGCCTTGGCTAACGTACGTGCGCTTGCGGGCCGCATGAGCGCAGAGCCAGTGCCGAAGCGAGCGCCGTGACCAACGCGGACTGGCCGTTGCGCGCGCGTATGCTTGCCGTGTGCGCAGCCATTTCGGTTGCCGTCCGGAAAGCGGAATGAAGACCATCGGCCTGATCGGCGGCATGAGTTGGGAATCCACCGTGCCCTACTATCGGCACATCAACGAGACGATCCGCGAGCGGCTGGGCGGGCTGCATTCGGCGAAGATCCTGCTGTACAGCGTGGACTTCCACGAGATCGAGCAGTTGCAGCAGGCCGGCGACTGGGACGCGGCCGGCGCGGCGATGGCCGCCGCGGCGCGCGCGCTGCACGCCGGCGGCGCCGATTTCCTGGTGCTGTGCACGAACACCATGCACTGCGTCGCCGATGCGATCACGGCCACGGTGCCATTGCCGCTGTTGCATATCGCCGATGCCACGGCTGCCGCCCTGCACAGCGCCGGGATCCGCAGGGTGGGCCTGCTGGGCACGCGCTTTACGATGGAACAGGCCTTCTACCGCGAGCGGCTGCAGCGCCACGGCTTCGATGTGCTGGTGCCGGCGGCGGCAGAGCGCGCCGAGGTGCACCGCATCATCTACGAGGAGCTGTGCCAGGGGATGATCCGCGACGCATCGCGGGCGCGCTACCGCGAGGTGATCGGCGCGCTGCAGGCGCAAGGCGCCGAGGCGGTAATCCTGGGCTGTACCGAGATCTCGCTGCTTGTCGGCGCCGCCGACGCGCAGCTGCCGCTGTTCGATACCGCCGCGCTGCATGCGCACGCGGCGGCATTGCACAGCCTGGCGTAGCGACGCGGCAGCATCCGCTCAGGAAGCGCGGCGTTGGCGCCAGCGCGGGCGCCGTTCGCCGCGGAACATCAGCAGGTACAGCCCCAACACCCAGACCAGCGCCGCACACCAGCCGCCGAGGATGTCGGAGGGGTAATGCACGCCCAGGTAGATGCGCGACACGCCGACCAGCAGCGCGAACGTGCTGGCCAGCAGCAGTACCGGCCAGCGCCAGCGGGTCCGCCACGCCAGCGCGATCAGTACCGCGGCCAGGGTCATCGACCCCATCGCGTGGCCGCTGGGGAAACTGAAGGTGTGCTCGGGCGCGATCGACTCCCACAGGCTGGGCCGGTCGCGCTGGAAGAACTGCTTGGCGCTCATGTTCAACAGCGCCGAACCGACGAACGAGAACGCGGCGAACATGGCCTCGCGCCAGCGCCGCAGCGCCAGCAACAGCAGCACGATCAGCGTGTCCAGCGGGATCACCCCGTACTGGTAGCCGGCCTCGGTGACCACGCTGAAAAACCGGTCCCAGCCCGGCGAGGCCAGCCCGCGCATGCTCCACAGCAGCGGCTCGTCGAAGTAGAAGTTCTCCAGCTCGTGGACCTCGTCGGCCAGCGCCACGAACACGCCCATCGGCAGCAGCACGCCGGCGAACAGCAGGCCGATGCGCCAGGCGTTGCGGCGCAACCAGTGGCGCACGCCGGCGGCGCGCTCGGCCGGGGTCTCACCCGGCGCGGCGGACATACTTGGTTTCGACGTAGTCGTCGATCAGCGCGACGAACTCGTGGGCGATGTTCTCGCCGCGCAGGGTGACCGTCTTTTCGCCATCGACGAACACCGGCGCCGACGGCGCCTCGCCGGTCCCCGGCAGCGAGATGCCGATGTTGGCGTGGCGCGATTCGCCCGGCCCGTTGACCACGCAGCCCATCACCGCCAGGGTCATGTTCTCGGCGCCGGGATGGCTCACCTTCCACTCCGGCATCTTCGCGCGGACGTGGTTCTGCACCACCTTGGCCAGTTCCTGGAAGAACTCGGAGGTGGTGCGGCCGCAGCCCGGGCAGGCCGTGACCAGCGGGGTGAAGGCGCGCTGGCCGGTGGTCTGCAGCAGTTCCTGGGCCACGATCACTTCCTGCGTGCGCGACTGTCCCGGCTCGGGGGTCAGCGAGATGCGGATGGTGTCGCCGATGCCTTCCTGCATCAGCACCGCCAGCGCCGCGCTGGAGGCGACGATGCCCTTGCTGCCGATGCCGGCTTCGGTCAGGCCCAGGTGCAGCGCGAAATCCGAGCGCTGCGCCAGGTCGCGGTACACCGCGATCAGTTCCTGCACGCCGCTGACCTTGCAGCTGAGCACGATGCGGTCGCGGCCCAGGCCCAGTTCCACCGCGCGTTCGGCCGAATCCAGCGCCGAGCGGATCAGCGCCTCGCGCAGCACGCGGCCGGCGTCCCACGGCGTCTCGCGGCGCGAATTCTCGTCCATCAACTGCGCCGCCAGGGCCTGGTCCAGCGAGCCCCAGTTGGCGCCGATGCGCACCGGCTTGTCGTACTTCAGCGCGAACTCGATCAGCTGCGCGAACTGGGTGTCCTTCTTCTTGCCGAAACCGACGTTGCCGGGATTGATCCGGTACTTGGCCAGCATCTCGGCGCAGGCCGGTTCGGCGGCCAGCAGCTGGTGCCCGTTGTAATGGAAGTCGCCGATCAGCGGCACCTCGATGCCCATCATCCGCAGCTTGTCGACGATGCGCGGGATCGCCGCGGCCGATTCGGCATTGTTGACGGTCAGCCGCACCAGCTCCGAGCCGGCGCGCCACAACTCGGCCACCTGCTTGACCGAGGAGGCCACGTCGGCGGTGTCGGTGTTGGTCATCGACTGCACCACGATCGGCTGGCCGCCTCCCACGACGACGCCTCCGACGCGGACCGGCTGGGTGGAACGGCGCGCCCAGGGCGCGGCGTCGCTGGGGGGGGTGGGTCGGCTGACGGCGTCGTACATGCGCGCATTTTAGCGTGAGCGGGCGTCCGCGCCCTACTCCGGCGCCGGGGACTGCGACGGTTTGTCGCAGACAGCCATGAGCGCCAGCGCATACGATGCGCCCATGAACTCCACCGATGCCTCGTTCCTGCGCACCCTGTGCAGCCTGCGCTGGCTGGCCACCGCCGGGCAGGCGGCGACGATTCTGGTCGCGACCTGGGCGATGCGCCTGCCGCTGCCGCAGCTGCCGCTGTGGTCCGGCGTGGCCGCGTTGACCCTGTTCAACCTGTATGCGCAGCTGCGCCTGCGCCATGCCGACACCGCCGCCCCGGCCACCGCCTTTGGCCACATCCTGGTCGACGTGACCGTCCTGACCTGGATGGTCGGCTGGAGCGGCGGCATCGGCAACGCCTTCGGCTCGCTGTTCCTGGTGCTGATCGCGCTGGCCGCGCTGGCCCTGCCGCTGCGCTGGGCGCTGGCGGTCGCGGGGGCCTGCGTGGCCGGCTACGCGGTGAGCGCGCTGTTCGGCCTGCCGCTGCCGCGTGGCCCGCACCAGGCCCTGGACCTGCAGCGCTGGGGCATGGCCGCCAACTTCCTGCTGTCCACCATCGTGGTGCTGGTGTTCTCCACCCGCCTGGCGCTGGCGCTGCGCGCGCGCGAACGCGAGCTGGCGCTGCTGCGCGAGCGCTTCACCCGCAACGAAGGCATCGTCGCCCTGGCCACCCACGCCGCCTCGGTCGCGCACGAGCTGAACACGCCGCTGGCGACGATGACCCTGCTCACCGACGACATCGTCGAGCAGAGCGAGCAGCCGGAACTGCGCGAGGACCTGGAAACCCTGCGCGAACTGCTGGTGCAGTGCCGCGAACGGGTGCTGGCGCTGGCCGCGCCGGCGCAGCGCGCCGGCGGCGGCACGGTGTCGCTGGCGCACGTGCTGCACCAGTGGCAACTGGTGCGCCCGACCGTGCAACTGCGCCGCAACGACGACGCGCCGCTGCAACTGCGCCTGGAGAGCGCGATCGGCCACCTGCTGCAGGTGTTGCTGAACAACGCCGCCGACGCCGGCGAACGCGCCGGCCGGCCGCAGGTGGACCTGAGCGTGCGGGTCACCGGCAGCGAACTGATCGGCGAGGTGCGCGACTACGGCGGCGGCTTCGACGCCAACCAGGTCGCGCTGCCGGCCACGCTGTTCCGCAGCGGCAAGCCCGACAGCATGGGCGTGGGCCTTGCCCTGTCGCATGCCACCATCGAACGCCTGGGCGGCGAACTGTGGACCCAGCCGGCGCCGGACCACGGCGCACGGGTCGGTTTCCGCCTGCCGCTGCTCGCCCTGGAGACCCCCGCATGAGCACCGACGCCCCGCTGGGCCTGCTGGTCGACGACGACCCGCTGTACCTGCGTACCCTGCAACGCACCCTCGCCCGCCGCGGGCTGGAGACGCTGACCGCAGACAGCGGCGCTGCGGCGCTGGCCCTGGCCACGGCGACGCCGCCGGACTACGCGCTGATCGACCTCAAGCTGGGCGACGAATCCGGCCTGGCGCTGATCCAGCCGCTGCGCGCGATCCGCGCCGACATGCGCATCCTGCTGGTCACCGGCTACGCCAGCATCGCCACCGCGGTGGAGGCGATCAAGCTCGGCGCCGACGACTACCTGCCCAAGCCCGCCACGGTACAGATGATCCTGCGCGCGTTGAGCCTGGAGGCGGACAGCGCCGAGGACGACGACGCAAGCGAACTGCCGGATGCGATGACCCCGCTGAGCCGGCTGCAGTGGGAACACATCCAGCAGGCCATGCACGAGACCGGCGGCAACGTCTCGGCGGCCGCGCGCCTGCTCGGCATGCACCGCCGTTCGCTGCAGCGCAAACTGGCCAAGCGGCCAAGTCCGCAACGCGAGCCGCCGCGCTGAGCGTGGCGCAGTTGCGCATGCGTCGGCGTCTACCGTCGTACACACAGGCTTCACTTTCCCGACCCGTGGCTGTTCGCCATCGGCGCGCCGCCTCAAGTCGCCCGGGCAGGCGCCGTTAAATTCTGTATGCGCCCTTCTTCTCATCCGCTGCCGCCCGACGAATCGAAGAGGCTGGCCACCCTGCGCCAGCTATGTCTGCTCGACACCCCGGCCGACCGCGTCTTCGACCTGATCACCCAGCTGGCCGCGCGCACCCTGCGCACCCCGATCGCCCTGGTCTCGCTGATCGACGAGCAGCGCCAGTGGTTCAAGTCCCGAGTCGGCCTGGACGCGCCGCAGACGCCGCGCAGCCAGGCCTTCTGCGCGCACGCGATCCATAGCCCCGAGCTGCTGGTGGTGGCCGACGCGCGGCAGGATCCGCGCTTTCGCGACAATCCGCTGGTCACCGGGCCGCCGTTCATCCGCTTCTACGCCGGCGCGCCGCTGATGCTGGCCGACGGCACCGGCCTGGGCACGCTGTGCGTGATCGACAGCGAACCGCGCAGCGAGTTCGACGCCGACTCTCGACGCACCCTGCAGGAGCTGCGCGACCTGCTGCTGCTGCGGATCGAGACCCTGCGCAACACCGGCTACGTCGATGCGCTGACCGGCCTGCCCAACCGCAGCCGCTTCAACGAAGACCTGACCATGTGGCTGTCGCTGCAGAGCGCGGACCACCACGACACCGGCGTGGCGATCGACGTCTGCGGCACCGAATACTTCCGCGACATGGTCAAGGCCCTGGGCTGGGAATACGCCGAGGGCTACCTGCTGGCCGCGCGCGACCGCCTGCTGCAAGCGCTGGATGGGTTGCCGGCCTACCGCATCGACACCACCAGTTTCGCCTTCGTGGTGAAGGGCAACGACCCGGCACAGCTGGCGCAGTGCTGCGAACGCGTATGCAGCGCCTTCGCCGAGGCGATCGAGCACCAGGGCATTCCGCATGCCGCGACCCCGTCGCTCGGCGCGGTGCGCCTGGACGGCGTGCTGAGCGCCAACCACACGCTGCGCTCGCTGACCACCGCGGTGGACATGGCGCGCCAGCGCGGCCTGCCGTGGAGCCTGTACGAGCGCAGCCACGACGCCAGCCAGCGCAACGCATTCCGGATCCTGGCCGCGCTGCCGGAAGCGCTGAGCGCACGCGAACAATTGAGCCTGCACTACCAGCCGCGGGTCAGCCTGCGCAGCGGCGAATGCGTCGGCGTGGAAGCGCTGCTGCGCTGGGAGCACCCGCTGCTCGGCGCGGTCGCGCCCAACGACTTCATCCCGCTGGCGGAAAAGACCGCGCTGATGAGCCGGGTCACCACCTGGGTGCTGCGGACCGGCATCGCCCAGGCCGCGCTGTGGCAGCAGCAGGGGCATCATTTCAGCGTTTCGCTGAACGTGTCGGCGGTGGACCTGGAGCAGGCCGACTTCATCGCCACGCTGCGCGAGTTGCTGGCGCTGCACGCGCTGGAGCCGGGCCGCATCGAGATCGAGTTCACCGAGAGCGCGATGATCCGGCATCCCGAGCGCGTGGCCGAACAGCTGCAGGAGATCAGCGCGCTGGGGGTGAAGATCGCCATCGACGACTTCGGCAGCGGCTACAGCAACCTCAGCTACCTCAAGCGCATTCCCGCCAACGCGCTGAAGATCGACCAGTCGTTCATCCGCTCGCTGCCGGGCAGCCGCAAGGACTGCATGATCGTGCCGTCGATGATCCGGCTCGGCCACGATTTCGGCCAGCAGGTGGTGGCCGAAGGCATCGAGACCGAGCAGATCTACGACATGCTGCGCGACTGGGGCTGCGACGAGGGCCAGGGCTACTGGATCGCGCGGCCGATGCCGGCGGCGGCGCTGGAGGCCTGGCTGGCCACGCCATGGCGCGAAGCCTGAGCGCACGCGACCGAACCCGCAGCGACCGCTAGCGCGCGGCCGCTGCGGCGATGCTCAGGCCGCGCTCACCAGAACACCGTGTACAGCGCGATCAGGATCGCGACCACGCCCACCGCCCCGATCTTGAAGCCGAGCGTGGTGGCGTAGCCGACGTCGTCGGTGCGGATCAGGTCGCGCGCCTGCGTGGCCGGGGTCAGCAGCGACACCACCACCGCCAGCACCAGCGCCGCCACGAACACCACGCCGATGCGGTCCATGAACGGCAGTTCCGGCCAGGCGAACTTGAGCGCGAACGACAGCACCACCGACCCGATCGCCGCGGTCAGCGCGCCGGCTTCGTTGGCCCGCTTCCAGAACAGGCCGAGCATGAAGATCACCACCACGCCCGGGGTGAAGAAGCCGGTGAATTCCTGGATGAACTGGAAGCCCTGGTCGAAGTTGCCGAGCAGCGGCCGCGCGGTGAGGATGCCGATCAGCACCGACGTCACCGCGGCGATGCGGCCCACCCGCACCAGTTGCTTCTGTCCGGTCTGCGGGCGGAACTTGGCGTAGAAGTCCAGGGTGAAGATGGTCGCCACCGAATTGATCTTCGACGCCAGCGAGGCCACGATCGCCGCCACCAGCGCGGCGAACACCAGGCCGAGGATGCCGCTGGGCAGCAGCTGCATCATGGTCGGGTAAGCCTGGTCGGGCTTGGCCAGGTCCGGCGCCAGCACCACCGCGGCGATGCCCGGGACCACGATCACCAACGGCATCAGCAGCTTCAGAAACGCGGCGAACACCATGCCCTTCTGCGCCTCGCCGATGTTCTTGGCGGCCAGCGCGCGCTGGATGATGTATTGGTTGAAGCCCCAGTAGCTGATGTTCATCACCCACAGCCCGCCGAGCAGCACGCTCAGGCCCGGCAGGTCCTTGTAGAACGGGTTGTCCTTGCTCAGGATCATGTGGAAGTGCTCGGGATGCGCATTCCACAGATGCTTGAACCCGGCCAGCACGCCGGCACCGTCGCCGATGCGCGACAGGGTCAGCCCGGCCACCAGCAATCCGCCCAGCACCAGCAGGGTGACCTGCACGATGTCGGTCAGCGCCACCGCCTTGAGCCCGCCGTACAGCTGGTAGATCAGCGCGAACACGCCGATCAGGGCCAGCGCCAGGGTCTGGTCCATGCCGGTGACCTGGCTCACTGCGATCGAACCCAGCCACAGGATCGAGGTCAGGTTGACGAACACGTACAGCAGCAGCCAGAACACCGCCATCAAGGTGCGGATCCACTTGCCGTAACGCTGCTCCAGGAACTGCGGCATGGTGTAGATGCCGTTGCGCAGGAAGATCGGCAGGAAGAACTTGCCGACGATCAGCAGGGTCAGCGCCGCCATCCATTCGTAGGACGCGATCGCCAGGCCGATCGCATAGCCGGAACCGGCCATGCCGATGATCTGCTCGGCGGAGATGTTGGCCGCGATCAGCGACGCGCCGATCGCCCACCACGGCAGGGTCTTGCCGGCCAGGAAGTAGTCCTCGGCGCTCTTGCTGTGCCCGGCCTTTTCCCGCGATACCCACTGCGCGAGCACGAAGATGCCCGTCAGGTAGACCAATACGATCGCAATATCCAACGTCGCCAGACCCACTGCACTTCTCCCACGGGCCGCAGCCCTTTCGCCTGTGTATCGATGCGCCCATCCGCACGGGACGGGTGCTGTCTTTGTATGGCCGAATGCGACCGCGCGCGGCCGCTGCCGCCGTGCCATCGCGCACCGGTCGTCGCGCGAAGCGTTTGTCGCGGCGCGTCCTGTCGCCCGATGCCGCTTCTGCGGCCGCTGCCGCCGCAGCGGCTGGCGCTATCCGCCTTCGCCGCAGCTCTGGCCTCCCGCCCTGCCCCCGCTGTATCGGCGCAGGCGACGCCATCCGGCGACGGCGCCGCTGGCGTTCTGGTCAGGCGCGCATCAGCGCACCGGGCAGTCGACCACGCTCTGCGCGTCGTTGCTGGCGCCCAGCGCGATCCGCGACAGCGCCAGGTCCAGCGTGCCGTCGCTCTCGATCACCGGCAGCCGCTCCAGCTTGGAGACGTCGGCGCCGGCGACGCTGAAGCACTTCAACGGCACGCCCAGCGTGCGCCATTCGCCCTTGGGCAGCGCCGCCAGCGCCTTGCCCAGATCGACCTGTGCCGCCTTGCAGCCGTTACCGCAGGTCACGCCGATGCGGGTATCGCCGCTCGGCGCCGCGTCCACCTTCAAGGTCAGGATCAGCTGCACGTCGCCGTTGCTCTCGCGCGACACGTCCAGCGGCCTGGGCAGCACCAGCGCCATCGCCGCCTTGCCCTTGCCCGACCACTCCAGACGGCGCGCATCCTCCTGCGCCTTGTGGTCGACCGAGGTCATCTTGAGCGACCCGTCGGCCAGCGCCGCCGGTGTCGTCACCGCCGGCAGATTGGCCTGACTGGCGCCTTGCAGGATCATATTGATGCCCGCCGCCGGCTTGCCGCGCTCGAAGTACACCCCGCCCACCGCCTGCGCGCCGGACACGCCGGAGACTTCCGACAGGCGGGCCAGATCGCCCTTGTCGGCGTAGCGCAGGCCATAGCCGAACGCGAACTGCGGGTTGTAGTTCTTCTGCCCGACGTTGTTGGCGTACTGGGTCGCGCTGCGCGGCCAGGAGAAGCTGAGCTTGCCGTGGAAGTCGGACTGGATGCCGCCATCGGGCTTGCGCAGCAGCACGTCGGCGATGCCGCCGCCTTCCGAACCCGGCAGCCACGCGGCGACGAACGCATCGGCGGCATTGATCTCGCGGTTCACCCACAGCGGACGCCCGCTCAGGAACACCGCCACCACCGGAATGCCCTCGGCCTTGAGCTTCTTGATCAGCTGCAGGTCGCTGTCGTCGCCGGGCTTGTACAGCAGCGTGGCGATATCGCCCTGGAACTCGGCGTAGGGATTCTCGCCGAATACCACCACCGCCACGTCCGGCTTGGCCTGGTACTTGCCGTCGATCGCCAGCTCGGCGCTGCCGCCGGCGGCCTTGACCTGCTGCTGCAGGCCTTCCCAGATCGTGTTGCCGTTCGGGTAGTCGGCGCGCTTGGTGCCGGTGCCCTGCCAGTTCAGCGTCCAGCCGCCGGACTGCTTGCCCATGTCGTTGGCGCCGTCGCCGGCGACCAGCACCTTGCTCTGCGGCTTCAGCGGCAGCAGCTGCTTCTGGTTCTTCAGCAGCACCAGCGACTCGCGCACCGCCTGCCGCGCCACCGCGCGGTGCTCGGGCGCGCCGAGCAGTTCGAATTTGCCGCCGAGCGGACGCTGCGACGGCTTGCCGGCCTCGAACAGGCCCAGCCGCAGCTTCACCCGCAGGATCCGCCGCACCGCATCGTCCAGCCGCGTCATCGGGATCTCGCCCGACTTGACCGCCTTCAGAGCGCTCTCGTAATAGCCCTTCCAGCTGTCCGGCGCCATCAGCATGTCCACGCCGGCATTGAACGCGGCCGGGCAGTCGTCGTTGCGGCACCCGGACACCTGGCCATGGCCGTTCCAGTCGCCGACCACGAAGCCGCCGAAATGCATCTGCCCCTTCAGCACGTCGGTCAACATCGGCTTGTTGCCGTG
The DNA here is from genome assembly GCF_014236855.1 of Xanthomonas sp. SI. Taxonomy (NCBI): domain Bacteria; kingdom Pseudomonadati; phylum Pseudomonadota; class Gammaproteobacteria; order Lysobacterales; family Lysobacteraceae; genus Xanthomonas; species Xanthomonas sp. SI. The sequence goes on along the minus strand of NZ_CP051261.1, from coordinate 2,664,570 downwards.
CATCTTCACGCCGTTGAAGCTGTTGAACGAGGCCATCACCGTCTGCGCGCCGGCGGCGATCGCCGGCGGATAGCCGGCGCCATGGATGTCGCGCAACTGCTGCTCGCTGACCCGGGTATCGCCCTGGTCCTTGCCGTCGGTGGTGCCGCCGTCGCCGAGGAAATGCTTGACCGAGGCGATCACGTGCGAGCCGTCGAGGAAGCCGGGCTGCCCGGGCACGCCCTGCAGGCCTTCGACCACCTTGCCGGAGAAGCTGGCGACCACCTCGGGCGATTCGGAATAGCCCTCGTAGGTGCGGCCCCAGCGATCGTCCTGCGGCACCGCCACGGTCGGCGCGAAGGTCCACTCCATGCCGGTGGTACGGGTCTCGGCGGCGGTGACCGCGCCGATCTTGCGCATCAGTTCCGGGTCGCGCGTGGCGCCCAGGCCGATGTTGTGCGGGAACAGCGTGGCGCCGACGATGTTGCTCTGCCCGTGCACCGCATCGATGCCGAAGATGATCGGGATCGCCAGGCCGCCGTTGCCCTTGTCCATCGACGCCGCGTAGTAGGCGTCGGCCAGCTTCAGCCACTCCGCCGGGCTGGCGTCGTACTTGCCGCCGGGATCGGAATTGCCGCCGGCCAGCACCGAACCGATGTGGTACTTGCGCACGTCGTCCGGGGTCATGCTGGCGATGTCGCCCTGCACGATCTGGCCGACCTTCTGCTCCACCGTCATCTGCGCCATCAGCTTGGAAATGCGCGCCTCCAGCGCCGCATCGGCGGCCAGCGGCCAGGCCGGCGACGGCCACAGCTGCGGATGGATCGCCGGCGGCGCGGCGGCGGCGGCCGGAGCCGATTGGCCGGGGCCAGCCGCAGCCAGCGCCAGCAGGCCCAGCGCGGCGGCGGTGGCCAGCGCATTGCGAATCGGCGCGGACACGCCAGCGGACTGTTTTTGCAAGGTCTTCCCTCCCAGGGACGGCAAACGCGCGACATACGGCGGCCACGCTCCCTCCCGAGACACGCGACCGGCGCCTACGCTTCATTAATCGCCCCGATGCTGTCAACCACGCCGCCAGGTATGCCTGACCCTGCTACGGATATCGGATTGCGCTATAGCGATGGAATACCGGCAAGGCCGGCCCGCCGCGTGATCGCAGCATCGTCAGCCGCTGCCATGTTCGCGTCGGCAAACACGCTTGCTGCGCCGCAACACTGCCCTGTCGGAGAACTGCGCAACTCTGCCGCGGGGATGGCGCCCTCTTCGGACAGTCTGCGGCGTCGCGCGACGCAGCGTTTTTAGCGCCGATCCAGTTGGACGATTGCTGTGCGCATCTCCGCTCGTCGCGATTGAAGTCGCTCCCGCAGACTTCTCTCCGCTATCGCGCGTCGGGTCAACCGGCAAGCAATGTGCGTGAGCCCGCTCCGGTTTTTTGAGCGATCAGTCGAAGCATGCTGTGCAGGACGAGTCCGCTCACGGATACCGAAGGCGTAGCGCGCGGCAAAAACGAACGGGGCCCGAAGGCCCCGTTGCATGACACCCGAAAGCGCGCCTCAGCCGCGCAAGCGCGCCAGCACTGCGCGCGTCACCGGGTCGGCGACCTCGGTGGTTTCGCCCTGCAGCGCCGGCAGCAGCTGGCTGGCCAGTTGCTTGCCCAGTTCCACGCCGAACTGGTCGAAGGCGTTGATGCCCCAGATCACCGACTGCACGTAGACGCTGTGCTCGTACATCGCGATCAGCGCGCCCAGCGCCTGCGGGGTCAGCGCGTCGAGCAGGATCAGCGTGCTCGGGCGGCCGCCCGGATAGTCGCGGTGCGGGTCGTCGCTGCCCTGCCCGTTGGCCAGCGCCTCGGTCTGCGCCAGCAGGTTGGCCAGCAGCGCCTGGTGGTTGACCGTGTACGGATCGTCGTTGCGGATGCAGCCGATGAAATCGGCCGGCACCACGCTGGTGCCCTGGTGCAGCGCCTGGAAGAAGCTGTGCTGCACGTCGGTGCCGGCGCCGCCCCACCACACCGGCACGGTATCGGCCTGCACCGGGCTGCCGTCCAGGCGCACGCGCTTGCCCAGGCTCTCCATCACCAGTTGCTGCAGGTAGGCCGGCAGCAGCGCCAGGCGCTGGTCGTAGGTCATCACCGCCTGCGTGGCGTAGCCGAGCACGTTGCGGTTCCACAGCGTGGTCAGCGCGTGCAGCACCGCCACGTTGCGCGGCAGCGGCGCGGTCAGCGCGTGTTCGTCGAACTGCGCGGCACCGGCCAGCAACTGCTCGAAGCCGTCGGCGCCGATCGCCAGCGCGATCGGGAAGCCCACCGCCGACCACAGCGAATAGCGCCCGCCGACCCAGTCCCACATCGGCAGCACGCGGCCGGCGGCGATGTCGAAGGCCTTGGCGGCGCGCTCGGGGTTGGCGCTGACGGCATACAGGCGCTCGCTGCCGCCGAGCCAGTCGCGCAGGATCTGGCCGTTGAGCAGGGTTTCCTGGGTGCCGAAGGTCTTGGAGATCAGCACGCCGGCGGTACGCGCCGGATCCAGCGTGGCCAGCGTGCGCTGCATCGCCGCGCCATCGACGTTGGAGACGAAATGCACGCGGAAGCGCGCGCCTTCGACCGGACGCAACGCGTCGGCGACCAAGCGCGGGCCCAGGTCGGAACCGCCGATGCCGACGCTGACGATGTCGGTGACCTCGGTCTGCGCCAGCGCGTCGATCAGCGCGCGCATGCGCTGCTGCACGTCGCGGGCGCTGGCGTTGGCCTCGGCCGCGACCGGCGCGCCGCTGAGCTCGCCGCGCAATGCGGTGTGCAGCGCGGCGCGGCCTTCGGTGACGTTGACCGTCTCGCCGCGGAACAGCCGCTGGAACGCGCCGGCCACGTCGTGCTCGGCGGCCAGCGCCAGCAGTGCGTCGAGCGCGGCGCGGTCGTATTTCTGCCGCGCGAAGTTGAAGTACAACGGCCCGACCTGCAGCGCCAGGTCTTCGACCCGGCCCGGCTCGGCGGCCAGCAGTTCGGGAAGGCGCGCCCCGCGCAAGCGCTGGGCGTGGGAATGCAGTGCGTCGAAACCGTTGGACTGTGTCATGCGGCCTGCTTCGGGATGCTGTGGTTGGTATGGGTGATCTTGTTGGCGCCGTCCACGTAGACCAGGGTCGGCTGGAAGCGCGCGGCTTCCTCTTCGCTCATGCCGGCGAAGGCGGCGATGATGATCAGGTCGCCGACCTGCACGTGACGCGCGGCGCCGCCGTTGAGCGAGACGATGCCGCTGCCTTCGTCGGCGCGGATCGCGTAGGTGCTGAAGCGTGCGCCGTTGGTGACGTCCCAGATGTGCACCTGCTCGAACTCGCGGATGCCGGTGGCGTCCAGCAGCAGCCCGTCGATGGCGATCGACCCTTCGTAGTTGAGCTCCGAATGGGTGACGGTGGCGCGGTGGATCTTGGTCTTCAACAGGCTCAGTTGCATGCTCGCGGTGCTGCGGTAGGGAAAGACGCGCAGTTTAACAGCCGAGGGGTTAAGCGGCAGTGGCAGCAAGGCTTGGCGGCGTATGCACGGCGTTGTCCGCTGCGCGTCCCGGCGTGCCGAGCGCAGGACAGGACGTGACTGCTCGATGCGGCACTGCGTGGTGCGAGCGACGCCAACCGCGGCCAGCCGCGCGGCGGATCCTGCGGTTGCGGATGGCGTCGCGAAGCGGCAGGCCTGACGGCTTCGGACAGCGTCGGGGCTGAAGCCCCTCCCACAGTGCACCCAGCCGGCTCGCCGCAAGTCCCTGTAGGAGCGGCTTCAGCCGCGACGAACGAAGTGGTGAACCCGACGACTGCAGACACCGGTCGGGACTGAAGCCCCTCCTACAGTGCACCCAGCCGGCTCGCCACAAGCCCTGTAGGAGCGGCTTCAGCCGCGACGAACGAAGCGGCGGGCTCGACAGCCCCTGTGGGAGCGACTTCAGTCGCGACGCGCGAAGCCAACAGGCGATCCGCCACCTCGACGGTATTTGGCACATTGCCGGCGCCGACGCCGCGACAGCCGCAATGCGCTGCCGCGCTCAAAACTCCAGATTGTCGATCAACCGGGTGCGCCCCAGGCGCGCGGCGATCAAGGCCACGCGCGGGCCTTCCTGGTCCTGCGGCTCGCTCAGGTCGGGCAGGCGCAGCACGGTGTAGTCGACCTCGAAGCCGACCTCCTGCAGCTGTCTGGTCGCCGCCGCCTCGATCTCGGCGCGCGGCCGCCCGGCGACATGCCCGTCGCGCATCGCCAGCAAGGTCTGGCGGATCTGCGCCGCGCGCGGCCGCTCTTCGGCCGACAGGTACTGGTTGCGCGAGCTCATCGCCAGGCCGTCGGCCTCGCGCACGATGCCGCCGCCCAGGATCTCGATCGGGAACGCCAGGTCGGCGACCATCTGCCGGATCACCGCCAGTTGCTGGTAGTCCTTCTTGCCGAACGCGGCCAGGTCCGGCTGCACCTGGTTGAACAGGCGCGCGACCACAGTGCACACGCCGTCGAAATGCCCCGGCCGGCAGGCGCCTTCCAGCGCTTCGCTGACGCCGGGCGTGTGCATGCGCAGCGCCAGCTCCACGCCCAGCGGGTACATGCTCTCCACCGTCGGCAGCCACAGCACGTCGCAGCCGGCGCCTTCCAGGCCGCTGGTGTCGGCCTCGGGGGTGCGCGGGTAGCGGGTGAAGTCCTCGTTCGGGCCGAACTGGGTCGGGTTGACGAACACGCTGGACACCACCCGGTCGGCGTACTGCCGGGCGAGCATCACCAGCGAGAAATGCCCGGCATGCAGGTTGCCCATGGTCGGCACGAAGGCCACGCGCAGGCCCTGCCGCTTCCAGCCGGAAACGACGGCGCGCAGCCGGGCCAGGTCGGTGATGGTCTCGATCATTTGGCGTAGGCGTGTTCGGCGTCGGGGAAGGTACCGGCGCGCACCGCGTCGGCGTAGGCGCGCACGGCGCCGGCGATGGAGCCGCCTTCGGCCAGGAAATCCTTGACGAAGCGCGGCCGCCGGTGGCCGCTGTCCAGGCCCAGGAAGTCATGCAGCACCAGCACCTGGCCGTCGCAGTCGGGGCCGGCGCCGATGCCGATGGTGGGGATGTCGATCGCCGCGGTGATCCGCGCGGCCAGCGGCGACGGCACGCATTCGAGCACCAGCAGCGCGGCGCCGGCCGCGGCCACCGCCTTGGCGTCGTCGAGCAATTTGGCCGCGGCGGCCTCCTCGCGGCCCTGGATCTTGTAGCCGCCGAAGGTCAGCACCGACTGCGGGGTCAGGCCCAGGTGCGAACACACCGGGATGTCGCGCTCGCTGAGGAAGCGGATCACCTCCAGCTTGTACCCGGCGCCCTCCAGCTTGACCATCTCCGCGCCGGCCTGCAGCAGCCGGGTCGAGGCGTCCAGCGCGCGCTCGGGGGTGGCGTCGGACTGGAACGGCAGGTCGGCCACCAGCAGCGCGCGCTGCAGCACCCGCGCCACCGCGGCGGTGTGGTAGACGATGTCGTCCACGGTCACCGGCAGGGTCGAGTCGTGGCCCTGCACCACCATGCCCAGCGAATCGCCGATCAGGATCAGGTCCACGCCGTTGGCGTCGAACGCGCGCGCGAAGCCGGCGTCGTAGGCGGTCAGCATCACCAGCTTCTGCTGGCGGCGCTTGGCCTCGGCCAGGGCGGGAACGGTCCAGGGCTTGCTGTCGGCGTGGCTGCTCATAAGCTCATGCGGTGCGGTGATAAGCCGGGCATTATCTACCGATTGCCACGATCCCGTCGGTTTCGATGCGGTCGCGTATGTCACGCACCGTTCCATGGCCGGGGATGGTCGCCTCGGCGGCGATCTCGGCCAGCGGCAGCAAGGCGAAGCCGCGCTGGTGCAGGTGCGGGTGCGGCACCTGCAGCCCGGGCAGGTCGATCACCGCCTCGGCGTACAGCAGCAGGTCCAGGTCCAGGGTGCGCGGACCCCAGCGTTCGCCGGGGGTGCGCTGGCGGCCGTGGCGGCCTTCCAGCGCCAGCAGCGCCTGCAGCAGCTCCAACGCCGGCAGCGCAGTGCTGAGCACGGCCGCGGCGTTGATGAAGTCAGGCTGCGCCTGGTTGCCCCAGGCCGGGCTGCGGTACAGCTGCGAGGCGCGCAGCAGGCGCGTGTGCGGCAGCGTGTCCAGCTCGATGATGGCCGTGCGCAGGGTCGCGACCGCATCGCCGAGGTTGCCGCCCAGGCCGATGCAGGCCTGCACCGGCGCGGGACTAGGCGACACGCTCACTCGGCCGGTGCGGCGGCATCCGGACGCCGGCGCCGGCGCCGGCGGCGCTTGGGGGTTTCCTCGCTGTCGGCCGGGGCCATCGCCACCTCGTCGCCGACGTAGTCGACCTCCGGGTCGAAGCCGCGCGGCGGCGGCGCGTAGCCGGGCTGCTGCTGCAATTCGCGCCAATAGGCGATGTCGGCCTCGTGCTCGGCCGAGGCCGACTGGCGCAGGATCAGGAAATCGAATGCGGCGCGGAAACGTGGATGCGACAGCGTGCGCACCACCCGCTTCTTCTGGCGCGAGGTGAAGCGCGACTGCAGCAGCCAGATTTCCTGCATCGGCAGCGAGAAGCGCCGCGGCAGCGCGACCGTGCTCAGCTGGTGCAGGGTCACCCGGTCGGCGGCGCGGCGCTGCGCCTCCTCCAGCTGCATGCCCTGCTTCTGCAACGCCATCAGCGCGCGGCAGTAGGCCGGCCACAGCAGCAGCGCGAACAGGAACGCCGGCGACACCGGCTCGTCGTTGGCCACGCGCGCATCGGTGTTGCGCAGGCCTTCGATCAGCATCCGCCGCAGCGCGCCGCTGCGGTTGGAATTCAGCGCCGCTGCGCTCTCCGGGAACAGCGCGGCGAGCAGGCCGTAACGCTCCAGGCCTTCGAAGCTGGCCACGCCGTCGCCGGACAGGAACAGCTTCAGCACTTCCTCGAACAGCCGTGCCGGCGCCGCTTCGGCCAGCAGCCCAGCCAGGCGCGGGATCGGCTCGGCGGTGCTCGGCTCGATCTCGAAGTCCAGCTTGGCGGCCAGGCGCACCGCGCGCAGCATGCGCACCGGGTCTTCGCGGTAGCGCTGCTCGGGGTCGCCGATCATGCGCATCAGCCGCGCCTGCACGTCGGCGAAACCGCCGGTGTAGTCGCGTACCGAGAAATCCTCGATCGCGTAGTACAGCGCGTTGCAGGTGAAGTCGCGGCGTACCGCGTCGTCCTCGATGCTGCCGTAGACGTTGTCGCGGACCAGGCGGCCGTTGTCGAGCTCGCGGTCGCCGCTGCCGTCGTCGACGTTGGCGCGGAACGTGGCCACTTCGATGATCTCGCGGCCGTACACCACGTGCGCCAGGCGGAAGCGGCGGCCGATGAGGCGGCAGTTGCGGAACAGCTGCTTGACCTGCTCGGGAGTGGCGTCGGTGGCGACGTCGAAGTCCTTGGGCTGCAGCTCGACCAACAGGTCGCGGACCGCGCCGCCGACCAGGTACGCGCCGAAGCCGGCTTCGCGCAGCCGGTACAGCACGCGCAACGCATTGGGACTGATGTCCTTGCGCGAGACGTTGTGCTGATCGCGCGGGATCAGCTGCAGGGTGAACGGCACAGGAACTGGCGGATTGATGATGGCGCTTCCGTATCGAGTTGCGGGATTGCCGCCGGGCGGCTAGCCCCATATACTAGCGCCCTGCAATCGATGCGACCAACCTGCTCCCTTCGTCTAATGGTTAGGACGTGGCCCTCTCAAGGCTAAAACAGGGGTTCGAGCCCCCTAGGGAGCACCATCGTCGCCTTGCCTGCAGCGAAAACCACAAAAGCCCCGCCCTGGCGGGGCTTTTGCGTTGTGGGGCCGGCCGATGCGGCGGCCTGCCCTGGGCGCAGCCACCGCACGCTGCGCAACGGGCCGTGGCCGCGATCCGCCCCGCCGGCGGCCGTTCGTTCGGCACCGGCGCGGCCTGGACCGCGCCGGCGCGGACTCAGCCCTGCATCTGCTCCAGCTCGCGGCCCTTGGTCTCGTACACGTACTTGAGCACGAAGAACACCGAGATGAACGCGGCCACGGTGTAGATGCCGTAGGCGCCGGCCAGGCCGATGCTGCCCAGCAGGATCGGGAACGAGACGGTGATGGCGAAGTTCGAGGTCCACTGCGCCGCGCCCGCCACCGCCAGGCCGGAGCCGCGGATCTGGTTCGGGAACATCTCGCCCAGCATCACCCACATCACCGGGCCCCAGGACATGTTGAAGAAGATCACGTAGACGTTGGCCGCAACCAGCGCCAAGCGGCCCATGCCCGGCGACATCGCCAGCTTGCCCGCCGCGTCCAGCGAGGCGCTGGCGAAGGCCAGGGTGACCAGCGCCAGCGACACCGCCATGCCGGCCGAGCCGATCCAGAGCAAGGGTTTGCGCCCGATCTTGTCGATCAGCATCACCGTGATCAGGCAGGCGCCGATGCTCAGCGCGCCGGACAGCACGTTGATCAGCAACGAATCGCTTTCGGAGAAGCCCACCGCCTGCCACAGCACCGCGCCGTAGTAGAACACCACGTTGATGCCGACCAGCTGCTGGAAGGTGGCCAGGCCGATGCCGATCCACACGATCGGGCGCACCTTGCCGGTGACCTTGCTGACCAGGTCCGACAGCTTGGGCTTGTGCTGGTCGGCCGCCAGCGAGGCGGAGATCTCGGTGAGCTTGGCCTGCGCCTCGCGCGGGCCGTACAGCCTGGTCAGCACCGCCAGCGCATCCTCGCGACGGCCCTTGACCACCAGGTAGCGCGGGCTTTCCGGGATCGCCAGCAACAGCAGCAGGAACACCAGCGACGGGAATGCCTGCATCCAGAACATCCAGCGCCATGCGGCCTGGCCCAGCCACAGCGGCTCGGTCGAGGCGCTGGCCAGCTTGACCAGCACGTAGTTGCTCAGGAATGCGGTGAACAGGCCGCCGATGATCGCGATCTGCTGCACCGTGGCCAGGCGCCCGCGGTAGCGCGCCGGCGCGACCTCGGCGATGTAGGCCGGCGACATCACGCTGGCCGCGCCGACCGCGAAGCCGCCCATGACCCGCGCGAAAACGAAGAACATCGAACTGTGCGAGGCGCCGGCGCCGAGCGCCGACAGCAGGAACAGCACCGCGGAGATGATCAGCACCGCACGGCGGCCGAGCCGGTCGGCCAGCCAGCCGGCGAAGAACGCGCCGAACGCGCAGCCCAGCAGCATCGAGGCGACCTCGAAGCCGGTGCCGGCGGCGCTGGAATGGAAGGTCTGCTTGAGGCCGTCGACGGTGCCATTGATCACGCCGCTGTCGAAGCCGAACAGGAAGCCGCCGATGGTGGCGACGCAACTGATGAGGATGATGAGGCGCGTGTTCTCGCCTGCGCCATGGGCGCGGTCTAGGGATACGCTGGACATTGAGTCACCTGGTGTCGTGCAGAAAGGAAGGCCGCCATCGGGGAAGGACAGCACGGCCGGCGGCAAGGGTGCCGCCGGCCGTCGCGCGCATCAGCGGATCAGGTACTGGTTGATCAGGTTCTCGTAGGCTTCCTGGCGGCCGCTGACCTGCTTGGGCGCGCCGGCCTTGGCCGCGTGCGCCGCCAGGTCCGCCAGCGTGCTGCTGCCGGCCGCGAACGCCGCGCCGGCGCCGCTGTCGAAGCTGCTGTAACGCTCGGCGCGCCATTGCTCCAGCGGCGAGGACGTCAGCAGCGCATGGGCCACTTCCAGCCCGCGCGCGAACGCGTCCATGCCGCCGATGTGGGCCAGGAACAGATCCTGCGGATCGGACGACTCGCGCCGCACCTTGGCGTCGAAGTTCAAGCCGCCCGGCGCCAGCCCGCCCTGCCGCAGCACCACCAGCATCGCGCCGACCGTGTCGTACAGGTCGGTCGGGAACTGGTCGGTGTCCCAACCGTTCTGCGGGTTGCCGCGGTTGGCGTCGATGCTGCCAAGCAGCCCGGCATCGCTGGCCACCTGCAGGTCGTGCTCGAAGCTGTGGCCCGACAGCGTGGCGTGGTTGGCCTCGATGTTGAGCTTGAAGTCCTTGTCCAGGCCGTGCTGGCGCAGGAAACCGATCACCGTGGCGCTGTCGAAGTCGTACTGGTGCTTCATCGGCTCCATCGGCTTGGGTTCGATCAGGAAGTTGCCGGTGAAGCCGATGCTGCGGCCGTAGTCGCGGGCGATGGTCAAAAAGCGCGCCATGTTGTCCTGCTCGCGCTTCATCTGTGTGTTGTGCAGGCTGGCATAGCCTTCGCGGCCGCCCCAGAACACGTAGTTCTCGCCGCCCAGCTCCACCGTGGCGTCGAGCGCGGCCTTGACCTGCACCGCCGCGCGCGCGACCACGTTGAAATCCGGATTGGTCGAGGCACCGTTCATGTAGCGCGGATGCGAGAACAGGTTGGCGGTGCCCCACAGCAGCTTGATGCCGGTGTCGGCCTGGCGCTGCTTGGCGATGCCGACCATGTGCGTGAGGTTCTTCTCGTACTGGCCGACGTCGTCGGCGTCCGGCGCCAGGTCGATATCGTGGAAGCAGTAGTACGGCACGCCGAGCTTGGTGAAGAACTCGAACGCCGCATCGGCCTTGGCCTCGGCGCGGCCCAGCGCGTCGCTGCCGGCGTCCCACGGATAGGCGCGCGTGCCCGGGCCGAACGGATCGGCGCCGTTGCCGCAGAAGCTGTGCCAGTACGCCACCGCGAAGCGCAGGTGCTCGGCCATGGTCTTGTCGCCGATGCGCTTGGTCGCGTCGTAGACCTTGAAGGCGAGCGGGTTGTCCGAGGCCTTGCCTTCGAACGCGATGCGGCCGATGCCCGGGAAGTATTCCTTGGCGCCGATGTAGACGGAGTTGCTCATGACGAAATCCTGCTGTGCGTTTGCGGGGGAAAAAGTGGATCAGCCGGCGTAGAGCGGGCCAATGGCATGCAAGTGTTTCAAGAAGGTCTGGTAGTGCGCCTGGTACTGCGCACCGCGTTGCGGATCGGGCTGCGCCGACAGCGTCGCTTCGTCCTGCTGGTGCTGCAGCACCACCTCGGCCAGGCTGGCCTGGTCGCCCTGCGCGTGGCCGTCGGCCCACAGCGCCTGCAGCGCGGCGCCGAACGCGGCCCCCTCGGCCTGCGCCGGCACGTGCACCGGCAAGCCGAACAGGTCGGCGATCAGCTGCCGCCAGCCGGCGCTCTTGCTGCCGCCGCCGGTGACGTAGATCGAGTCGAACGCCAGCCCGGCATCGACGAAGGCGTCGAAGCCGTTGCGCAGGCTGTAGCTGGCGCCTTCCATCGCCGCGCGGTAGAAATGCGCCGGGGTGGTGTTGTGGAGGTCCATGCCGGTCATGCAGCCGCGCGCGGCCGGCAGGTTCGGGGTGCGCTCGCCGTTGAAGAACGGCAGCAACACCAGCCCGCCAGCGCCGGGCGCGGTGGCCTCGAGCAAGGCCTCACCCTGCCCGGTCTTGATCCCGAACAGGCGCGAGATGGTCTCGGTGGCCACGGTGCAGTTCATCGTGCAGATCAGCGGCAGCCAGCCGCCGCTGGACGAGCAGAACGCGGCCCAGCGCGCGGCATCGTCCACCACCGGCCGATCGGCGTACGCGAACAGCGTGCCGGACGTGCCCAGGCTCATCGTCAGCCGCCCGGGCACCACGTTGCCGGTGCCGATCGCGGCCATCATGTTGTCGCCGCCGCCGGTGGCCACGCGCACCTCGCGCGGCAGGCCCAGGGTCTGCGCCGCGGCCGCGGACAGGGCGAAGGTGGTTTCGGTCGGCACCAGCGGCGGCAGCGCCGCGGCCAGGTCGCGCTGCGGATCGATCGCCTGCAGCAGCGGCGCCGACCACTGCCGGGTGCGCACGTCCAGCCAGCCGCTGCCGGAGGCGTCGCCGAACTCGGTGTAGCGCTCGCCGGTGAGCCAGAAATTGACGTAGTCGTGCGGCAGCAGCACCGAGGTCATGCTGGCGTACGCGTCGCTGCGGTGCTTGCGCGTCCACGGCAGCTTGGAGGCGGTGTAGCCGGCCAGGATCGGATTTCCGGCCAGCTCCACGCAGCGCTGTTCGCCGCCGGCGGCCTGCATGATCTCCTCGCACTCCAGTTGGGTGCTGGTGTCGCACCACAGCTTGACCGGCGCGGTGACCTGCCCTTGCGCATCCACCGGCACGAAGCCGTGCTGCTGGCCGGAGACCGAAATCGCGCGCACCTGCGCGCGCTGCTCGGCGCTCAGTGCGGCGAAGCAGGCGACGATGCCGTCGATCCACCATTGCGCCTGCTGCTCGCGGGTGCCGTCGTCGCGGCTGATCAGTTCCAGCGCATGGCCGTGCGTGGCGACCACGCGCCGGCTATCCGCATCGTAGGCGAGCAGCTTGACGCTCTGCGTGCCCACGTCCAGGCCGATGTACAGACTCATTGCCGCACCAGCCGATCGTCGTGCAAACCCAGTTCCATCGTCGCTCCAGGAGAAAGATCGGCGGTCAGGGACTGCCCGCCGTAAACCAAAGTGTAGTGCCCGCCACGCTCGCTGCTCAGTCGCGCATGCTGCAGGCGGCCATCGCGCCAGGCCAGATCCACGCCTGCCGCGCCGCGCACGCGCAGACCGCGCACCTGCCCCTGCGGCCAGGCCTGCGGCAGCGCCGGCAACAGCCAGATGCTGTCGCCCCAACTCTGCAGCAGCATTTCGGTGATGCCCGCGGTGCCGCCGAAGTTGCCGTCGATCTGGAACGGCGGATGCGCGTCGAACAGATTCGGATAGGTGCGCTCGGGCGACAGCAGCATCGCCAGAATACGATGCGCATGCTCGCCGTCGCGCAGCCGCGCCCACAGGTTCAGGCGCCAGCCGAGGCCCCAGCCGGTAGCGCTATCACCGCGGAGCTGCAGCGAGCGCCGGGCGGCGGCGGCCAACTCAGGGGTGTCGCGCAAGTTGATCTGGCTGGACGGATGCAGCGCATACAGATGCGAGACGTGGCGATGGTGGATTTCCGGGGCCTGCATGTCCCAGTCCTGCTGCCACTCCTGCAGTTGCCCCGCGCCGCCGATGCGGTCCGGCGGCAGCTGTGCGCGCAGCGCCGCCAGGCGCTCGCCGAAGGCTGCGTCCACGCCCAGCAAGCGGCCCATTTTGATGCACTGCGCAAAAAGATCGCGCAACAATTGCGCGTCCATCGCCGGGCCGGCGCACAGTGCGGCGCCGAACGGATGCCGGTTCTCCGGCGACATCGATGGGTTGGTCACCAACGCGCCGCTCTGCGGATCGCGCACCAGGGTGGCGACGAAGAACTCGGCCGCGCCTTTGAACAACGGATAGATGCGCTGCAGGTAGGCGCGATCGCGGCCGTAGTCCCAGCGGTCCCACAGTTGTTGCAGCAACCAGACGCCGCCCATCGGCCACAGGCTCCACTTCACGCCGTCGACCGGCCCGGCCTGGCGCCACAGGTCGGTGTTGTTGTGCACCACCCAGCCCGGTGCGCCGTACATCGCCCGCGCAGTGCGGGCGCCGGTTTCTGCCAGATCGAACAGCATGGCTTCCAGCGGTTCCACGCACTCGTGCAGGGCGTTGGCCTCGCTGGGCCAGTAGTTCATCTCGGTATTGATGTTGACCGTGTACTTGCTCTCCCACGGCGGCTGCATCAGGTCGTTCCACACGCCTTGCAGGTTGGCCGGCTGGCTGCCCGGCCGCGAACTGCTGATCAGCAGGTAGCGGCCGTACTGGTGGTAAAGCGCGGCCAGCGCCGGATCGTTGCCGTCGGCGTAGCGGCGTACGCGTTCGTCGGTGGGCAGCTGCGCGGCGGCGCTGCTGCCCAGGTCGATCGCGACCCGGCGGAACATGCGTCGGTGTTCGGCCAGATGCCGCTGCAGCAACTGCGCATAGGGCAGCGCCGCCGCCTTGCGCAGCTGCGCGGCGCTGCGCGCGAGCGGATCGCCACCGACGTCGTCGTAGCGCCGGTAGCTGGTGGCGGCGGTCAGCAGCAGCACCACCTCGTCGGCGTTTTCGATGCGGATCCGCCCGCGCTCGATGCGGGTCTGGCCGCCAGTGGCCTGCGGCAGCACGCGCAACGCGAAGCGCAACCCGCCGTCGATGCCGGCGAAACCGGCGTTGCGCCCGGCGAACAGCAACGTACCCTGCTCTTCGGTGACCTCGCCGGCCTGTGGGCTGTCGATGCCGATGCGCAGCGAGATGCGGCCGGGGTGATCGCAGGACAGACGCACCACGATGCACTGTTCGGTTGGCGAGACGAACACCTCGCGGACATGCGTGGCGTCGCCCGAGACAAAGCGGGTGCTGGTCAGCGCGGTGTCCAGATCGAGTTCGCGCCGATAGCCGTCGATGCCATCGGCACGGTCGTAGTCGAGCAGCACATCGGCCAGCGGCTGGTAAGGCATCTGCTTGCGCGGGCGCGACAGCATCTTCGCATCGGCCAATGCCTCAGCTTCGGCATAGCGACCGGCGAAGATCAACGCGCGTACCTGCGGCAACGCCGCCAACGCCTCCGGCGAGGTGGCATCGTGGGGCTGGCCCGCATACAGCGTGTCTTCGTTCAACTGCAGGCGTTCGTGGGCGATGCCGCCCCACACCATCGCACCGAGCCGGCCGTTGCCGACCGGCAGCGCCTCCACCCATTGCGTGGCCGGACGCGGGTACCACAGCTGCAGCGCGGCCGGTTCGGCGGCGGCTGCCGGTACCGGCGCGCGCGCTGTCTCCACATCGGCATCGGCAGCGAGCGCAGCGCCTGGCACCGCGAGACCGGCGACCAGGCCGCCGCCGATCGCCTTGCACAGCTCGCGGCGGGTCAACGCAATGCGCATCTTGCACTCCCGATCGCCTGCGGCGGACGCACGCGCGGCCACGCGCGGCGAGCACAGGCCGCCCGCCCACACCGGCCCCATAGCGAATCCGGGCGCGAAGCGGCACCGCTCGCGCCGCAAACGCGCCGCAACGCCACCCGCGCCACGGCACCGTTCCCGCCCGGGTTGCCGCGTACCGCGGCCATCACTTCGCCTTGCTGCGCTTGGCACCCTTCGCGGCCTTGCGCGCCACGTTCAAGGGCTTGCCGCTGTATTGCACGCTGGCGTCGGCCTTGGGCTCCAGTGCTCCGGTCTCCTCGCGCACGCCATCGACGAAGCGCACGTTGATGGTGCGCTTGGCCAGCATGCCCGGCCAGCTGCCTTCGCGCGCGCCGATGGTCAGCACGCCCTTGGCCTGGTTCCAGCGCAGCGGAATGCGGCTGAACTCGCCCTTCTCGTAGCCATAGCCCTTGCCGTCGTCCTCGTACAGCGAGAACTGGCCGTCGGCGCCGGTATAGACGACCACGGTCAGCGGCGCGTTCGGCACCTCGTCCACGTATTGCTGCACGGTGGTGGTGGGCACGATGGCACCGGCGCGCACGAACAGCGGCATGCGCTGCAGCGGCGCGGCGGCGTCGATGCTCTGGCCGCCGTCGTAGCGCTTGCCGCTGTTGAAGTCGATCCACGAGGTCCCGGCCGGCAGGTAGACCTGGCGCGAGGTGGCGCCGAAACGGGTCACCGGCGCGACCAGGAAGGACGGTCCGAACAGGTACTCGTCGTTGATGTCGGCGACCTTGGGATCATGCGGGAAGTCCATCGGCAGGCCGCGCATCATCACCCCGTCGTGGTGATAGGTGTCGCCGGCGAGCGTGTAAATGTACGGCAGCAGCGCATACCGCAGGCGGCTGTAGTAGGCCATGCTCGCGTAGTACGGCGTGCCTTCCGGGGCGATGTTCCAGATCTCGCGGAACGGGAACTGGCCGTGCGAGCGGAACAGCGGCACGAACGCGCCGAACTGGAACCAGCGCGTGTTGAGCTCGCGCCATTCGCTCTGGTGCGCCGGGTCCTGGTCCTCGTAACGCTTCTCCACCGCGAAGCCGCCGATGTCGAAGGTCCAGTTCGGCAGGCCGGACATGGAGACGTTGACGCCGGCGGAGATCTGGTCGCGCATGTCGTCCCAGCGCGAGACGATGTCGCCGCTCCACACCGCCACCGCATTGCGCTGGGTGCCGGCATAGCCCTTGCGCGAGAGGATGAACACGCGCTTGCCGTCGGCGGCGCGGTCGCCCTCGTACACACCATGCGTGTGCGGCAACGGGTAGGAATTGAAGAACTCGGTGGACGGGCCCAGCGCGGTCGGCGTGGTGCGCGCCTTGCGCTCGCCGATGTCCAGGTTGGAGTGCACGTCCGGCTCGTCGGCGTCCATCCACCACGCATCGAAGCCCTTGCTGTTGAGCTTGTCGTTGATCTGCCGCCAGTAGATCGCCTGCGCATCGGCCGAATACGGGTCGTAGAACGAGTTCTTGTAGCCCTTGCCGATCCAGTCCAGTTCGCCGACTTCGACGTTGCGCCTGTACATGTGCCCGGCGGCGTCGAGTTCCTTGTAGTTGGCGGTGGTCGGATAGAACTTCGGCCAGATCGAGATCATGATCTGCGCGTGCATGTCGTGCACCGACTTGACCATGCCATCCGGATCGGGGAAGTGGGCCTTGTCGAAGTCGTGCGAACCCCAGGCGTTCTCCGGCCAGTACGACCAGTCGAGCACGATGTTGTCGATCGGCAGCTTGCGCTTGCGGTATTCCGCCAGCGCGGCGACCAGTTCGTCCTGGCTCTTGTAGCGCTCGCGGCTCTGCCAGAAACCGTAGGCCCACTTCGGCAGCAGCACCGCCTTGCCGGTCAGTTCGCGGTAGCCGGCGATGACCTGGTCGGCGTCGGCGCCGGCGACGAAGTAGTAGTCGATCATCTGCCCGGCCTCGGACCACAGCGACAGGTCCTTGGCCTCGGCCGCCGGCAGCGGGTCGCGGTGCAGCAGCGCGATGTAGCTCGGGTCGATCAGGTCCCACTCGACCTTGATCTTGTGGCGCTGGCCCGGCTGCAGCGCCAGGGTGAACTCGTTGTGCCACGGGTTCCAGTTCTGGCGCCAGCGGTCGACCACCAGCTTGCCGTCGACCCACAGCTTGGCGTACTCGCTGGAGTACAGCGAGAAGCTGTGCTCGCCGCCGCTCCTGGCCTCGATCTCGCCTTCCCAGCTGACCTGCATGCGGCTCTTGTCGCTGGGCTTGGCCTTGGCCGGGAACTTGGCCAGGTCCTTGATGTACTGGTAGTTGAGCTCCTTCTCGCGGCGCTCGACCACCTGCTTGCCGTTGACCGAATAGCGCGCAGTCAGCGCACCCGGCTTGCCCTTGGCGTCGTACAGCTTCAGCGAGGCCGGCAGCGGCTGCAGGCCGCGCGGGTCGCCCATGCGGGTGATCGAATTGTTGTCCCACAGGATGCCGTAGTTGCGGCTGGACACCAGGTACGGCACCGCCAGGTCGATATTGCTCTGCAGCAGCTCGACATTGCGGCCCTTCTGGTTCATCCAGCCCTGCTGGTGCTGGCCCAAGCCGTAGAAGGCTTCGTCGTCGGGCGAGGCGAAGCGCTGGCGCGTGCTCAGGTAGGAGGTGCCCTCCACCTTCAGCGGCGCGAAGCTGCGCCCGCCCGCCGCTTCGGCCAGCAGCGGCTTGCCGTCGGCATCGGCGAAACTGACATGGCCATCGACCGTGGACACCTGCGCGGTGACCTTGGCGGTCCTGACCCGCACCGTGTCGCCCTGCTCGTCGAACTGGTAGGCGGTGTCGCCCTGCACCGGCACCCGCATCAGGCTCGGGGTGCGCTTGAAATCGCCATCCGGATCGGCGCTGACGCGGATGATGCCGCTGTCCACCACCTGCAGCCGCACCGGCGCGGCGCCCTTGGCGCTGGGGTGCACGGTGACGCCGTCGGCGTCCTTCTTCACTTCCTGCGCGTGGATGCCGGCGGCGAGCAGCGCCAGCGACAAGGCCAGCAGGCGCGGCAGCGGCTTCATCGCCGGGCGGACGGGACGGTTCGCGTTGTACATGTTCACTCCCTCTGTAGCGGGTGACGGCGCCGCACGCTGGCGGCGCCGAGGTGTCAGTAGGTGGCCAGCGTGATCTTCAGCAATTGCGGCACATCGGAGAAATTGACGCCGTAGTCGGTCTGATCGCCGTTCCAGTTGCGCTGGAACCGCCACTGCGTGTCATCGTAGAAGCCTTCCTCGACCCGGTCGTAGACCATGTTCGCGGTCGCGGCGCTGGCCGGGTGCAGGGTCACCCGCACGTGGTAGCCGGTGACCAGGAATTCGTCCGGGCCCAGTTCGGCGATCAGCGCCGCGCCGGTCGGCTCGGGATTGCCGGGCGGCGTGCCCTTGAACCAGAACTGCGGCACGCCGTAGGTGATGGTCGCGCTCCAGCGTTCGTTGAGGCGCAGCTCCTGCACCGGCTGGCCCGGCTCCTCGGCGGTGCCGTGCAGCTTGCCTTCGGCGGCGGCCTTGGCGAACGGACGCATGCCCATGCCCACCGCCTTGAAGCCCAGCGCGAACGGGGCCATGGTCGGCTCGTCGACCACCTTGGCGCCGAGCGGATAGTTGGAATAGCGGGTGTAGTCCATGCCGAACGTGGACCAGCCGATGCCGTCGTGGCCGAGCGCGGCGTACAGGTAGCGCGCGTATTCGGGCCGGTTGCCGGTCTCGGCCACGAACAGCGCGTTGTCCGGCCGCGCGTAGCGCTCCAGCACCGTGGTGTACGTGCGGTACTCGGGCATGTAGATGTCCGGCGCCAGCAGGTCGATGTGCGGCGCAGCGGCCTTCCACACGTCGAGCACGTTATCGGTGGGGCCGCCGCTGGCGTACTGGCCAGGCTGGCCCGGATTGAACGGACCGCGCAGCGCCGCGTTGACGTACATCGGCAGCGGGTACTCGGCCTTGCCGGCCGCGGCCACCTGGTCGATGAAGTGGCCGATATGCCAGGCGTGGAAGAATTCGTCGGCGTCGGCGCCGAACACCTGCGCCCAGCTGCCCGGCGGCTTGCCCAGTTTCTGCAGCAGCGCCTCGGGCACCGGGCCGTCGAAGGCCTGCTGCGCCAATGGCGAGAAATCGCGCACGCTGCCGTAGGTGCCTGGCTCGTTCTCCGGCTGCACCATCAGCACGGTGCGCTGCGGATCGGCCTGCTTGAGGTGCTTCATGAAGGCGACGAAGGCCTTGCGGTCGGCGTCCAGTGTGGCCGGCGCCAGCGGCGACAGCGAACCCAGCGCCTTGCCGTCGCGGGTGACGACCCGCGGGAAGCGCACGTTGTCGGTCTTGACCCAGTGCGGCGTGTAGGCCGGGCCGTTGTTCTTCCAGGTGCCGAACCACAGCAGCACCAGCCGCACCTTGTGGGCGCGCGCCTGCGCCAGCAGCGTGTCGACGAAGGAGAAATCGAACTTGCCCTCCTCCGGTTCCACCTGCTCCCAGGCGATCGGCACCTGCACGGTGTTGGGGCCGAGGAACTGCATCGCCGGCCACACCTTGTCCAGGGCGGCGGGATAGTTGCTGGAATTGTTGACCTGCGCGCCGAGGATCAGGAACGGCGCGCCATCGACCAGCAGCGCATGCTTGCCGTCCTTGCTGAGCAGTTGCGGGATCGGCGCCGGCGCCACGGCCGCTGCGCCAGCAGGCTGGCCCGCGGCGGGTGTGGCAGCATCCGGCTTGGCCGTCCCGGCATCGATGGGCGCCTGCTCAGGCGCGCACGCGGCCAGGCCGAGCGCGAGCGCCGTGGCCAGCAGCGGACGCCAGCGGCGGCGTGCGGGGAGCGTGCGGGAAGCGAGGGAATGCATGCGGATCGGACTCCGTGTCACCAGGTATCGGTTCGGAAGGGGGAAACGGGCAACTGCTCGCGGTTGACCAGGTTGGCCTCGGCCGGGTTTTCGCTCCAGGCATAGCGCACCGCCTGCGGTTGCGCCACCTCGGCACTCTCGACCACGACCCGATCGCCGTCGATGCGCGCCTGCGCCGGATGGAAACGGCGGTCGGCGCCGGCCACGCTGAAGCCCAGCAACGGGCCGCCGCCGCGTACCGCCAGCGCACTGCCCATCGGATCGAAACGCAGCGCGACCGCATGCCCGCCGAACTCGGCCTGCGCGAACACCGGCGCGCTGTAGACCAGCCGTTCGCCATAGGCCACATGCCGCGCGGCCAGCGCCAGGCGGTGGCCGACGTCCTGCTTGTCGGTCGGATGGATGTCGCCGGGCGTACCGATGTCGATGGTCACCGCCTGCGCGGTCGCTGGCAGCGCCAGGGTCCTGGACTGCGATTCGCGCAGCTGCGCCCACGGGCTCAGGTCGCCCTTGTCGGACCCGGCCTGGAAATTGGCCAGTTGCACCCACAGGAACGGCAACCGCGGCTGTGCGCGCTCCTCGCGCCAGCTGCGGATCAGCGTCGCGAACTGCTCCCGGTAGCGCAGCGCGCCGCCTTCGTGGGCATTGCTCTCGCCCTGATACCAGATCACGCCCTTGAGCGGGAACGGCTGCAGCGGATGGATCATGCGGTTGTACAGCAGGGTCGGTTGCTGGTTCCTGCCATCGTCCAGGGTCACGCTCACCTTGGCCGGGCGGAATTTCCATTCCCGCAACGGGCGCTTGGTGCCGTCGCCGAGTTGCACGAAGCGTTCGCTGTCGTCGCCGTGCAGGCCGCCACCGCCGCTGAGGTCGGTCACCTGCACCGCGATGCGGTTGACGCCGGCCGTCAGCGCGGCCGCGGGCACGCGGTACACGCGCGGCAGGTTCCAGCGCTGTTCGGTATGTCCGACCGGCTGGCCGTTGACGTAGGTGACGTCCGAGTCGTCGACCTGGCCGATCCCCAGGGCGATGCCGGCCTTGGCTTCCTCCGCGCTGAGGGTGAAGGCGGTGCGGTACCAGGCGATGCCGTCCATGCCGTCGTAGCCGCTGGCCTCCCAGTTGCGATCGACCGCGATCCGGTCCCAGTCGCTGTCGTCCAGGTCGGCGTCGCGCCATTGCTCGGCGCCATCGGCCACCGCCGGCCAGCGCGCGATGCGCTGCCGCACCGCAGCCAGGGTCTGCGCGTCCTTGGCCTGCAGCGCGGCGATGCTGTGTTCGGTCTGCGCGGCATCCATGCCCAGCGCCGCGGCATCCATCCATGCCTCGATCGCGCTGCCGCCCCAACTGCTGTCGATGATGCCGATCGGCACCCCGGTGCTCCTGCGCAACTCGCGCGCGAAGAAATAGCCCACCGCGGAAAACGCGCCGGCATCCTGCGGTGTGGCGGCTTTCCACTCGCCACCGGCCAGTTGCCGCTGCGGCTGCGGCGACCACGACTTGGGTACCTTGAAATGGCGCAACTGCGGATCGTTCGCCGCGGCCACCTCGCGCGCACCGTCGCGTGCCTGCGCCAGCGGCCACTCCATGTTGGACTGGCCGCTGGCCAGCCACACGTCGCCGACCAGCACGTCGCCGATCCGGCGTTGCGCGCCGTCGCCCTGCACCTCCAAGGCATACGGTCCACCGGCCGCATGCGCCGGCAGCTGCGCCTGCCAGCGCCCGTCCGCGGCGGCGACGGCGGTCGCCGCGGCGCCGTCCAGACGCACCTGGATGCGCGCGCCCGGCGTGGCCCAGCCCCACACGCGCATCGGCACATCGCGTTGCAGCACCGCGCCATCGGCGAACAGCAACGGCAGCTGCAACTCCGCCCAGGCCGATGCGGGCAACGCCGCCAGTGCCACTACGGCCAGCCATCGCAGACAACGGGTCGGGCGTGCGTTCATCGGATCGATCCTGGGTTGTTGGGTGCGGCCGGCGTCGGTGCGCACGGCGAGACAGACCATGGCACAGCGCCGCCTGCGCGTGCCGGCGCAAGGACGCGGACGCTGCGTTGGCCGCAAGGATTACGGTGCATCGCCATAGAAAATGCCTCGACCGCCGGTGGCGAAGTAGACGCGGCCGACCACGCGCGGATCGCCGGTGACGGCGTAGGGGCGGCCGAAACGGTGCGCGTCGTCGTCGATCCGCTGCCAGTGCCTGCCCTCGTCTTCGGAACGGAACAGCCCGCCGACGCCGTCCACGCTGCCGGCGAGGAACAGCATCGGCGCGGCGCCATCGCGCGGCGCCCGGCCCAGGCCCAGCGACCGCGCCTCGTCCACCTTCGACAGCACGGTCAGACGGCCGTCCTGCCAGCGCATCACGCCGTGGCTGGGACTGGCCAGGTAGACCACGCCGGCACGCGCCGGATCCGGGCGCAACTGCGGGCGGGTGCGCTCGGCAGCGGACGGCGCGCCGACCTCGACGCCGCTGTCGCGGAACCGGCGGCCGCCGTCCTCGCTGAGAGAAAAACGGCCGCCGGCCGCATCCACCGCGTACCAGCGTTGCGGATCGACCCGGTCGGCCTCGATCAGCAGGCTGCCTGAGGAGCCTTCCACACGCTGCCACTGCTGGCCCCAGTCGTCGCTGGCCCAGGCGCTGCCGCCGTTGCGCGGCGACCAGATCACGCGACTGCCGTCGGCGTTGATCGCGATATGCCCGGCGCCCTCGCCCACCGGCGGCTCGCTGGCGAATGCCGTCCAACTGGCGCCGCCATCGCGCGACCATGCCGCGCGCACCTCGCCGTCGCGCCGCTCGCGCAGTGTGCCGCTGCGCACCACCAGCTGCGGCGCCTGGCCGGCGGCATCGATGCTCTCGCCGTTGGTCAGCCGCGGCCCGGCGAACTGCGACTGCGCGCGGTCCAGGCGATCGTGGCGGAAGCCATCGATGTCGCCGAGCGCGCTGAGCAAGTGCGCGCCCTGCGCCGGGCTGAGCAGGTCCAGCGGCACCGTTTCCTCCAGCCCGGCGTCGGCGAACCACCACTGCACCACGCCATCGGCGGCATCGAACGCGCGCAGGTTGCGCGAGGCCCAGATGCCGTAGCCGGTGACGAACAGCGCGCGGTCGCTGTCGAACGGATCGATCGCCAGCGACGCCATCCAGTGCGGACGGGCCTGCGCGGTCCACGGCGCCGCGTCGTGCGCGAAGCGCGAGCGCGGGAACAGCGGCGCCCAGCTGCGCCCGCCATCGGTGCTGCGGTAGATGTCGTCGCCCGGCTGGTAGCGGCGGAACGTGCTGGCGATCAGCGTGTCCGGCTGGCGCGGGTCCACCGCCACCGCGCCCCAACCGAAGCCCGGCCCGCTGCGAGGTTGCGGCACCGGAGTGATGTCGGTCCAGCGTGCCGCGGCCGGTTCGTACTTCCAGACCGCGCCGTCGGCCATCAGGTCCGGACCCGGTTGATCGCCGTAGCTGAGGTAGTAGATGCCTGCGCTGGAACGCACCATGTGGCTGGGACGCAACCCGGTCGGCTGCCCCGGCAGCGGCCGCCAGCTGCGCCCGCCATCCGCGGACTCGAACAGGCTCTGTTCCGGCGTGGACACGCCGACGTAGATCCGTTGCGAAGCGCCACCGCCGGCGGCGCTGGCCGGGTCGAACAGCACGAAGGCGATGCCCACCTGCTGGCGGTGTCCGGCATGGTTCACCGCGCTGGCCGACGGCCCGGTGGCCACCGCCGGAAAGGAATTTACCCGCTGCCAATGCGCGCCGCGGTCGGCGCTGCGCCACAGGCCGGCATTGCGCGAACCGAGCAGCAATACGCTGCCGTCGTTGGGGTCGACCGCGAGCCGTTCGCCGTTGCCGCGGCCCAGTTCGTTGCCGCCCAGCTTGAACGGCAGATCGGTGCGCACGAAGCTGCGCCCCTGGTCGTGCGAACGCAGGATCGCGGCGTTGCCGGCGCGCGGGTGCAGATAGGTACCCGCGGCCAGGTACAGCGCCTGCGGATCGTGCGGGTCGATCGCGAACGCATCGATGCCCATCAGGTTCTGGTCGTCCGGCCCGAGCCAGTCGGTCAAGGCGACCCAGTGCGCGGACGCGGCGTCCCAGCGGTAGGCGCCGCCGACGTCGGTGCGCGCATACAGCAGGCCCTGCTGCGCCGGATGGAACAGCAGGCCGCTGACGAAACCGCCGCCGCCGATGGCGACGCTGCGGAACTGGTAAGGCAGCGATGGCGCCGCGAACGCCGGAACCGCGCTGCACAGCAAAGCCAGCAGCAGCACCCGCCAGGCCAAACGCAGCCGCCCGGCACGCTGCGACATGCCAGGCACTGCGTCGAATCCCAGCAAGCGATGTTGCCGCATCGTGCGCCCTACTCCGATTACAACCGACGGCCACGCCATCGGCAGGAAAGCCCCCGCTCCGGCCACGCAACGCGGGCAGGAGCGGATCGACTGCGCCGCGCTCAGAAGCTGGCGCGCAGGGTCAGGCCGTAACGGCGGTCGTTGATCACGAAGTCGCGGTAACGCGATTCCACGCCCAGGTAGCTCTCGTTGCGGGTATCCAGCAGATTGACCCCATCCACCGACACCGACCACACGTCGTCGATGTTGTAGCGCACCGACGCGTCCAGCTGACCGAAGCCCTTGTTGTACACCGGCAGATTGCCGGTGCCGTTGCCGGCCGTGGTCACCAGCCAGTCGCTGCGCCAGTTGTAGGCCACGCGCGCCTGGAAGCGCGACATCTCGTAGCTGAGGATCAGGTTGTAGCTGTTCTTGGACAAGCCCTGCAACGGCACCGTCAGCGCCTGGCCGTTGGTGTCGGTGGCGGTCGGGCTCGGCGCCTCGCTGTCCACGTAGGTGTAGTTGGCCTGCAGGCCGAAGCCGCTCAGCCAGCCCGGCAGGAAATCGAAGAACTGGGTATAGCCCAGCTCCGCGCCCTTGATCCTGCCGTCCTTGCCGTTGACCGGGCGGGTGATCTCCCAGGTCTGGCCGCCATAGACTTCCTCGAACACGGCATCGGCGATGAAGCCGTCGACCTTCTTGTAGAACACCGTGCCGTACATCATAGAACCCTTGCCGAAGTACCACTCCAGCGCGGTGTCGAACTGGTCGGCCTTCATCGGCCGCAGGTCGGGATTGCCGGCCGAGCCGGTGCGGCGGGTGGTGCCGTCGCTGCCGGTGGCGGTGCCCAGGCTCAGGTTCGGGTTGAGTTGGTTGAGGTCGGGGCGCGAGATGCCGCGCGAGGCGGCGAAGCGCCACTGCAGCGTGTCGGTGAGCATCCACCGCAGATTCAGGCTCGGCAACACGTCGGTGTAGGTCTGCTGCACGTCCACCGGCAGCAGGCCGCCGCCCTCGGCATCGGTGCCGGTGCGCACGCCCTGCGAATCGACCTTGGTGCGCACGATGCGCAGGCCGATGTTGCCGTCGAACGGGATCGCGCCGCTGTCCACGCCGAAGCGCAGCACGCCGTAGGCGGCGTAGGTCTTCTCGCCCTGGCCGTTGATGTTGTTAGGCGCGAAGCTCAGCGGCGAGGCGCCGAACACCTTCAACGCTTCCGCGTAGTTGTCGACCAGCGTGTCGGACGGGGTCAGCCTGGGACCGAAGGTCTGCGAATCGCCGCGGAAGAAATCGGTGATCGGATTCTGCATCACCTGCGCCTCCGGGTATTGCGAGAACGGCGCGCCCAGGTACATGTAGCGCCACACGTTGCCCTTGTTCTGCGCATCGCGGTCGGTATAGCGCACGCCGGCCTTGAAGCTGCGCGCGAAACTGTCGTCGAACGCCAGGTCCATGTCGCTGCGCCAGGCGAACTCGGTTGCCTTGTTGTCGTCCTTGTTGTCCAGATGGAACTTCCAGCCGCTGTAGTTGGCCTGGTCGGCCAGGTAGCCCGGGTTGCCGGCGGCATCGGTCACCGACAGGCGCGGCAGGTCGCCGCGGAAGTCGATGGTGTACAGCGGCGTGGTGTCCATGCCGGTGCCGAGGATGTAGCGCGTGCCCTTGGTGGTGGCATCGATGTACTGGAAATCGGTGCTCAGGGTCAGGTTCGGCGACACCGTCCACTTGGCGCCCAGCGCGTAGTCGGTGGTCACCGAATGGCGCTCGGTCAGGCTGGTATTGGAATCGGCCGGGGTGTTCTGGAACGTGCCGCTGACGAATTCGTTACGGTCGTTGACCACGATGTCGTCGTAGCCCTGCATCGGGTTCTGCCCGCTGTAGGCGAAGAACGAATAGTCGTGCCAGCGGAAATCGTAGTCCGAGCGCAGCACCTGCGCGGTGACCTCGACGTCGTCGTTCGGCCGCCACTGCAGCGCGAACGCGCCGGTCTTGCGCTTGCGCTCGCCGACCGTGGTGTTGGTGCCGGCGCCATGCGGCACCGAGATGCCCTGGCCTTCGTAGCCCGGCAGATCGGTCTGCGTGTACCACGGCTCGATGGAGATGGTGTCCTGGCGGAACGGGCTGGTCTGCTGCGAGTAGTTCACCAGCAGGCCGATCTCGCCGATGCCGGTCTGCCAGCGGTCGCTGTACATGCCGGAGAACGCCGGCTTGCTGTCGTCGGCCAGGTCGTAGTGGTTGTACTGCACGCTGCCGGCGATCTTGCGCGCGTCGTAGTCGAACGGCAGGCGCGTGCGCAGGTCGACGGTGCCGCCCAGGCCGCCTTCGATCATGTCCGCGGACGGATTCTTGTAGACGTTGACGCCAGCCAGCAGTTCCGCCGACACGTCTTCGAAGCTCAGGCCACGGCCGTCGTTGGCGGTGAAGATGTCGCGGCCGTTGAGCTCGGTGCGGACCTGGGTCAGGCCGCGAATCGCGATGCTGCTGCCCTCGCCGTAGTTGCGCGCGATCTGCACGCCGGAGATGCGCTGCAGCGCCTCGGCGACGTTGTTGTCGGGCAGCTTGCCGATGTCCTCGGCCACGATCGAGTCGACGATCTGCTCGGAATTCTGCTTGACCAGCTGCGCCTTGGTCACGCTGCTGCGGGTGCCGCTGACCTGCACCGTATCCAGTTGGGTGGTGGCAGCGTCGGCCTGCGCAGGCGCGGCCTGCTCGGCCTGCTGGGCCTGCGCGGCGGACGCGGCGACCAGCGCAGCGACGGCCAGGGCAATGGCGGAACGGCGCACGCCGCAGCCGGAAATCGAACGGGTAGCACGGGGCGCCACGGTCCGCGCAGGCGGACAATGGTGATGGGGCGCTGACATGGTGTTTCCCTCCCAGGACACAATGTGCAAACGATCTGGCGATCGCGCCAAGGGCAACGTCGCCGCTTCTAGTTGTCCGGCCGCACCGGTCGAAATGGAGTGCTGGCCGCAAGTCCGGACGCGCACGGGATGATCGCGACGCGCACGCGATCGAAAGCGATCACGACTCGGAGGTGAGAATAGGTCGCAGTCGCCCACGCCAACCAATGAAATATTTACAGTTAGCTATACTTTTTTTACATACGAAACACGTGCACAACCATGAATAGCGGCGCACCTGCAAGGCAGCGCCGGTTTCGGCGCGGCGGCACGAAAAAGCCCGCATGCGCGGGGCGCATGCGGGCCAGGAAAACGCCTTGGCGGATGCCGCTTACCAGTTGCCGCGCAGCACCAGCGAGTAGCGGCGGTCGTTGACGAACCAGCTGCGCGTGTACAGGTGGTTGTCGACCTCGCCGTCGGCATAGGAGGTCGGCCCCATCAACACCTTGGTCACGGTATTGGTCAGGTTGTTGGCCTGGACACCGAGCTGCAGGTGCGGGGTGAAGCGATAGAACACCGAAGCGTCGAGCTGGCCGTAGTCGTCCGACCAGGTCGGCAGCTTGGTCGACACGTCGCTGGCGGTCAGCAGGTAGCGCGAACGCCAGTTGTAGGCCAGGCGCACCGACAACGGTCCCTTCTCGTAGATGCCGGCGAGGTTGTAGCTGCGCCGCGACAGGCCTTCCAGCGGCAGGCTCACCCCAGTGACGGTGGTCTGGGTGTAGGGATCGGTCGCGGAATTGACGCCGCCGCTGCTGTCCACGAAGGTGAAGTTGGCATTGACGCCGAAGCCGCTCAGCCAGCCCGGCAGCGAGTCGAAGAACTGCGTGTAGCCGTATTCGAAACCGCGGATGCGGCCCTTGGACATGTTGAACGGCCGCGTCACCAGCCAATCCTGGCCGCCGTAGGTCTCGGTGGTGGTTTGGGTGGAGATGTAGTCCTTGACGCTCTTGTAGAACAGGGTCAGGTACATCATGTCGCTGGTGTCGAAATACCATTCCAGCGCGGTGTCGTACTGATTGGCCTTCATCGGCTTGAGGTTCGGATTGCCCGCGGTGCCGGTCCACTTGGACACAGTGCCGTCGTCCTCGGTGGTCGCCGCCAGCAACAGATACGGCTGCAGCTGGGTGTAGTCCGGACGCGACATCGCCTTGGACGCGGCGATGCGCCATTGCAGCGCATCGGAGAACTTGAAGCGCATGTTGAAGCTCGGCAGCACGTTGGTGTAGCTGCCCTGCGCGTTGTTGGGGAAGTACTGCCCGGTGTACTGCGCCTTGAGCGCGTCCGACCCCGCGGTGGCCGACAGGTCAGGGAACTGGCCGTAGCCGGTAGCCTCGGTCTTGGTCTGCACGATGCGCACGCCGACGTTACCGTCCACCGGCACGCCCAGTGCGTCGTCGTTGCCGAAGTACAGCACCGCATAGGCCGCCTGGGTACGCTCGAACTGACGGTTGGTGTCCTGCAACTGGTACTGGTCCGGCGCCCAGCCCCAGCCGCGCAGCGCCACCAGCTGCTGGATCAGCTTGGAGGTGCCGGCATAGTCCTTGACCGCGGCGTTGCTGGGGAAGTACAGGCTGTTGGGCACGTTGACCTTGCCGCGGAACAGGTTCGAATACGAATACAGCTCCGAGGACTCCGGCGAATAGCTGGCCAGGTCGGCCAGGCCGGTCCCGTTGGCGGTACCGGGAATCATCGCCCAGTTGTCGCTGATCACGCCCCAGTTGTAACCGGAGTTCTTGTTGGTCTGGGTGCGGTCGGTGGCGCGGATACCGGCGCGGAAGGTGCGCAGCCACGGATTGTCGTCGTAGGTGTATTCCAGGTCGAAGCGCGTGGCCAGTTCGCGGCCGCGGTTCTTCGCCAGGTGGTCCATCGCCGCGCTCCAGAAATAGTTGGAGGGGTTGGACGTGTAGCTGGTATCGGCGATCGACACCGCCGGGTACTTGTTGCTCAGGTCGAAGTTCAGGCCCGGCAGGTAGATCGAACTGAACACGGTGAAGTCCAGCGAATCGCTTTCCGACTGCACCAGCTGCATGTCGCCGCGCACGGTCAGGTTGCTGGTGAGCTTGTGGCTGAAGCCGCCGGACAGGTCGGAGGTGGTGGTGCTCTGCTGCGCGTAGCGGTTGTCGGTGTAGAAGCGCACGCCATCGTTGCCGGTGACGTTGCCGCGCCAGGAACTGGACACCGGCGAGCCGCTGACGAAACGGCCGTCGGCGTCGTAGGTGAAGGTGGTGCCGGGGGCGGGACTGATCGCGTTGGTGTCGTCGTTGAAGAACGCCGCGCGCTCCTGCCAGTTCATGTCGTAGGTGGAACGCATGTACTGCACGTAGATTTCGGTGTCGTCGCTGGGCCGCCACTGGAACGCCCCTGCGACGCCCTTGCGCTTGCGCTCGAAGTCCAGCTGCCGCCAGTTGACGCCGCCGGGCACGTAGACCTTGTCGAAATCGGTGCCGGCCAGCAACGCCGGATCGGTGCGGCGCACGAACGGCTCCACCTGGATGCCGTCGCTGCGGGTGGCCAGTTCCGAATAGGCCACGTCCAGCATCAAGCCCATTTCGCCGACACCGGTGTTCCAGCGATCGCTGAACAGCAACGAGCCGGACGGCTTGTAGGTCTTGCTGAAGTCGCCGTAGTTCTCGTCGGCGGTGAAGCCGATCACCCGGCCGGGCTGGTCGAACGGCATGCGCGTGCGCAGGTTGACCGTGCCGCCGAGGCCGCCTTCGATGATCTCGGCCGACGGGTTCTTGTACACGTCCACGCCGGCCATCAGTTCGGCCGGCACGTCCTCGAAGCTGAGTCCGCGGCCACTGGCGGCGCTGAAGCTGTCGCGGCCGTTGAGCTCGCCGCGCACCTGAGTCATGCCGCGGATCATCACGCCACTGCCTTCGGCGGAGAAATGGTCGGGATCGTTGCGTGCCATGAAATGGTCGATGGTCACGCCGCTGACCCGTTGCAGGGTCTCGGTGACGCTGCGGTCGGGCAGCGCGCCGATGTCCTCGGCACTGACCGAGTCGACGATCTGCTCGGCATCGTGCTTGATCGCCTGCGACTTGATCAGGCTGGCACGCACGCCCTTGACCTCGATCGCGTCGAGCTGGGTCACCGGATCGGCGCTCTTCTTCTTGCTGCTGTCCGCGGCGTCCTGTGCCATCGCCTGCGCGCTGAGCAACAGGCCGATGCTCAGCGCCATGGCCGAGCGACGCAAAAGACAGGTATGACGAACCGCTGCGGTCGGCGAGGCCGGACCACGGTAGTGACGCGATGACATGATGTTTCCCTCCCAGGACACATGCACACACGGATGACGGTCGCGCGTACGCGCCGCCTTGCTGGTTGTGACGGCGGCAAGCCAATGGCTCGCTGCCGTATCGCTAGGCGTGGCGGGCGTCGCAATGAGCGGCGCGCCGCGACAGCGGTCACGATCGACTGAGCCTAGAAGTGAATTTCGCGTTAAGCAAATGAAAAATTCACGCCAAGCTATATTTTTTTCGACTAGCTGGATGGCATTTAGAAAGGTCGAACCAGCAGACCTTGAGTCGAACGTAACCACGCTCCGCACCGCATGCCGACAGTCGCCGACCCACGGCACACCTTCCGCCCGATCGCCCGCCCGGCATCAGAAGCTGGCGCCTCCGCGGTCTCCGCTCAGCCCGGCGCGCGCTCCGGATACAGGCGCTTGGCCGCGTTGCGCAGCGCCAGCAGGACGCGTTCGGCGCCGGGCGGCAGCATGTAGTCGCGGCGGCGGATGATGCCGAACGACTCCATCCGCACCCCCAGCGCGATCGGCAGCACGGTCAGCAGCTTGGCCTGCACGTACGGCGCCACCGCGTCGGCCGGCAGCGCCGCCAGCAGGTCGCTGCCGCGCAACAGGCTGGTCATCACCGGCAACGACGAGGTCTCGATGACGTTCTGCGGGGGCAGCACGCCGTGCTCCATGAACATCGCGTCCAGCCGCGCGCGCAGCACGCTGTCCACCGGTGGCAGCACCCAGCCGTAGCGCGCCAGATCGGCATGGCGCAGGTCGGTGCGCGCCGACAGCGGATGCCCGGCGCGCGCCACCACCGAATGCGGTTCGTCGGCCAGCGGCTCGAACTCCAGCTCGTCGCCGCCGTACGGGCCGAGGATGCGGCCGATGACGATGTCGAGCTGGCCGTCCAGCAGCTTGGCCACCAGCGGCCGGCTGTAGTCCATCTCCACCCGTACCAGGATGCCGGGGAACTCGCGCTTGACCTCGGCGATCGCCTGCGGCACCAGGTTGGTGCCCGGATTGACCACGGTGCCGATCGAGACCTGGCCCATGCGCCCCTCGCGCAGCGCCGCGATCTCCTCCTGCGCGCGGCCGATCTCCGACATCGCCGAACGCGCGCGGCGGATCAGCACCTGCCCGTACCAGGTCGGCTCCACCCCGCGCGCATGCCGCTCGAACAGCTTGACCCCGAGCAGATCCTCCATTTCCGCCAACAGCTTGGACGCCGCCGGCTGGGTCATGCTCGCCGCCTCGGCCGCGCGCAGCACCGAGCGGTGCTCGTGCAACTGCAGCAGCAGCAACAGATGCCGGGTCTTGAG
This sequence comes from Xanthomonas sp. SI, assembly GCF_014236855.1. Lineage (NCBI taxonomy): Bacteria > Pseudomonadati > Pseudomonadota > Gammaproteobacteria > Lysobacterales > Lysobacteraceae > Xanthomonas > Xanthomonas sp. SI. Next base: position 2,633,263 of record NZ_CP051261.1, on the reverse strand, counting down.
GCGGGCGGCGTTGAACCAGGGATTGACGGCAGCGGTCATAAACGGAAAGCGTCCTGAGCGAGAAGATGCGTATTCACCACCGGAATAGCATATGTCTAAAATTTCATTTGCCGAGCATATCTTCGCGCGCGCAGGCTATCGGCCAGTCGCGACTTCGGCCGCGACGCCGTCCCACCGCCACACCCGCCTCGTGAAGGCGCCGGCGCACCGCGCCAGCGTCGATGAGCAGGACGATCCGCCAGCGCACCGGTCGATGGCGTCCGCCCGTTCGTCGCCAACGGGACGGTCGCTCACCTGCGCGCCACTGCGGCCGCGCGATGACGACGTCGCAGTGGACGCCTTTCGCTCCACGCACGTTGCCAGGTAAGCCGATGTCCGCCGTCTCCCCGTTCCAGTTTCCCCTGATCGCGATCCTGCGCGGCCTCACCCCCGACGACGCGCTGGACCATGTCGGCGCGCTGGCCGAGGCCGGTTACGACGCGATCGAGATCCCGCTCAACTCGCCGCGCTGGGCCGACAGCATTGGCGCGGCGGTGCAGGCGTTCGGCCAGCGCTGCTGGATCGGCGGCGGCACCGTGCTGAAGATCGCCGACGTCGACACCCTCGCAGATCTCGGCGCGCGCTTCATCGTCACCCCGAACACGCGGCCGCCGGTGATCCGCCATGCGGTCGCGCGCGGCCTGCAGGTGGTGGCCGGCTTCGCCACCGCCAGCGAAGCCTTCGACGCGCTCGACGCCGGCGCGCAGATGCTCAAGCTGTTCCCGGCCGCCACCTACGGCCCCGGCCACCTGCGCGCGTTGCGCGCGGTGCTGCCGCCGACGGTGCCGCTGTTCGTGGTCGGCGGAGTCAACACCGACACGCTGCGCGACTACCTGGCCGCCGGCGCGATCGGCGCCGGCATCGGCGGCGAACTGTACCGGCCCGGGCAGGCGCTGGCGCAGACCCAGGCGCAGGCTGCCGCCTTCCGCCAAGCCTACTTGGACCACGCATGAAGATCGTTCGCCTCACCACCTATCACGCCGCGCCGCGCTGGCTGTTCCTGAAGATCGAAACCGACGAAGGCATCACCGGCTGGGGCGAACCGGTGATCGAAGGCCGCGCGCGCAGCGTCGACGCCGCGGTGCATGAACTGAGCGGCTATCTGATCGGCAAGGATCCGTCGCGGATCAACGACATTTGGCAGCTGCTGTACCGCAGCGGCTTCTACCGCGGCGGCCCGATCCTGATGAGCGCCATCGCCGGCATCGACCAGGCACTGTGGGACATCAAGGGCAAGGCGCTGGGCGTGCCGGTGTACGAACTGCTCGGCGGGCTGGTGCGCGACCGCATGAAGACCTATCGCTGGGTCGGCGGCGACCGCCCGTCGGCGACCATCGCGCAGATCCAGGGCTACCGCGAGCTGGGCTTCGACACCTTCAAGTTCAACGGCACCGAGGAAATGAAGCTGATCGACGGGCCGCGCGCGGTGGATGCGGCGGTGGCCAAGGTCGCGCAGATCCGCGAGGCGTTCGGCACCAGCATCGACTTCGGCATCGATTTCCACGGCCGCGTCGCCGCGCCGATGGCGCGCGTGCTGCTGCGCGAACTGGAGCCGTTCAAGCCGTTGTTCGTCGAGGAACCGGTGCTGCCGGAACTGGCCGAATACTATCCGCGCCTGGCCGCGTCCACGCCGATCCCGCTCGCGGCCGGCGAACGCATGTTCTCGCGCTTCGACTTCAAGCCGGTGCTGCAGGCCGGCGGCCTGTCGCTGCTGCAGCCGGACCTGTCGCATGCCGGCGGCATCACCGAATGCCTGAAGATCGCCAGCATGGCCGACGCCTACGACGTCGGCCTGGCGCCGCACTGCCCGCTCGGCCCGGTCGCGCTGGCGGCCTGCCTGCAGGTCGATTTCGTCTCGCACAACGCGGTGCTGCAGGAACAGAGCATCGGCATCCACTACAACGAAGGCGCCGACCTGCTCGACTACGTGATCAACAAGGAAGACTTCGCCTGCGACGACAGCGGTAGCATCGCCGCATTGCCCAAGCCCGGCCTGGGCGTGGAAATCGACGAGGAGCGCCTGCGCCATGCCAACGAAAATCCGCCCGACTGGCACAATCCGGTCTGGCGCCACGCCGACGGCAGCATCGCCGAATGGTGAGTGAGTCCATGAACGCTACGTCCTCCCCTGCCCACACCGCCACGCTGGCGGTGGACAGCCGCTGCACCCACGGCGAAGGCGTGGTCTGGTGCGAACGCCGGCAAGCGCTGTTCTGGGTCGACATCGACGGACGCCAGCTGTGGCGCCACGATCCGGCCAGCGGCGCCACGCGGCACTGGGCCCTGCCCGACCGCCCCGGCTGCCTGGGCCTGTTCGACGACGGCCGCCTGCTGCTGGCGCTGGCCAAGGGCGTGTACGCCGCCGATCCCGACGCCAGCGCCGCCGACGCGAGCGACCTGCCGCTGCACAAGCTCGCCGACCTGGAACCGGAGCGCGACGACACCCGCGCCAACGACGGCCGCGCCGACCGCCACGGCAACTTCGTGTTCGGCACCATGAGCGAGCGCGCCGACCAGGCCCCGGTCGGCAGCTTCTACCAGTGGTCCGCGCGCCACGGCCTGCGCCGCCTGCCGCTGCCCGGCGTGGCGATCCCCAACGCGATCTGCTTCAGCGCCGACGGCCGCACCCTGTACTACTGCGACTCGGTGCGCCCGCAGATTCTGTGCTGCGACTACGACGCCGCCAACGCGCAGACCAGCAACAGCCGCGTGTTCGCCGAACTCGACCACCCCGGCGCCGAACCCGACGGCGCCATCGTCGATGCCGAAGGCCACCTGTGGAACGCGCAATGGCGCGCCTGGCGCGTGGTCCGCTACCGGCCCGACGGCAGCGTCGAACGCAGCGTCGCGCTGCCGGTCAAGCACCCCACCTGCCCGGCGCTGGGTGGCGTCGACGGCCGCACCCTGTACCTGAGCACCTCGCGCATGGACCACGCCGACGACGAACTGTTGAGCACGCCGCAGGCCGGCGGCCTGTTCGTCGCCGCGGTCGGCATCGCCGGCCTGTCCGAAGGACGCATCGCCAGCGCATGATCGCCATCGATTGGGGCACCAGCAGCCTGCGCGGCTACCGGCTCGCAGCCGACGGCCGCGTGCTCGAGCAGCGCCGCAGCGACCAGGGCATCGGCGCCTGCCAGGGCCGCTTCGCCGCGACCCTGGCGGCGCTGATCGACGGCTGGCCCGGCGACGTGGTGCTGTGCGGCATGATCGGCAGCCGCAACGGCTGGATCGAACTGCCTTACGCGCCCTGCCCGGCCGACGCCGCCGCGCTGGCCGCGGCGATGCAGCCGCTGCAGGACCCGGCCCTGCCCGGGCGCACGCTGTGGTTCGTGCCCGGCGTGGCCAGCAGCGCCGAGGCGGTGCCGGACGTGATGCGCGGCGAGGAGACCCAGCTGATCGGGCTGCTCGACGTCCTCGCCCAGGACGCGCCGGGCGCGGGCGGCCACAGCGTGTGCCTGCCTGGCACCCACAGCAAATGGGTCGATCTGCAACACGGCCGCATCGCCGCCCTGGCCACGATGATGACCGGCGAGCTGTACGCGCTGCTGCGCCAGCACAGCCTGCTGGCACGCCTGATGGAGGCCGACGACGCGCACTTCGACGGCGCCGGCTTCGACGCCGGCCTGCAGCGCAGCGGCGAGCCCGGCGGCCTGCTGCACCACCTGTTCGGCGTGCGCAGCCTGGGCCTGTTCGAGCGGCTGAGCGCGGCCGCCGCGCCGTCCTACCTGTCCGGTCTGCTGATCGGCCACGAACTGCGCGCGCGCCTGCCGCTGGCGCCGAGCGTGCACCTGATCGGCGGCAGCGGCCTGCTGAACCGTTACGCGCATGCGCTGCGCGCGCTGGGCAGCGCGGTCCACAGCCACCCGGAAGACCTCGCCGCGCGCGGCCTGTACCGCCTGGCGCAACGCCGCGGCGGCATCGGCGACTGATCCACGCCCCCGGCGCCGCCTGCACGCCATGCCGCAAGGCCTGCCGTCCGCGGCGCGGCGGGACCCGTGCCGGCACCGCCAACGCGCATTCTCCACGCGCCGGCGCCGACTGCTTTAGAATTGCGCGCTTAACCGCCGGATCGAACCATGCCTTTTGTCGTCACCGAAAACTGCATCAAGTGCAAATACACCGACTGCGTGGAAGTGTGTCCCGTGGATTGTTTCCACGTGGGTCCCAATTTCATGGTGATCGATCCGGACGAGTGCATCGACTGCACCCTGTGCGAGCCGGAGTGCCCGGCCAACGCGATCTACCCCGAGGACGACGTGCCGGCCGGACAGGAAGGCTTCGTCGCGCTCAACGCGGAGCTGGCCAAGGCCTGGCCGGTGCTGACCACGCGCCAGGAACCGCTGCCCGACGCCGCCGAATGGGACGGCAAGCCGAACAAGCTGCCGCTGCTGCTGAAGTAGCCGTCGAGGCAGAGCGGTTGTTGTAGGAGCGGCTTCAGCCGCGACAGGCTCCATCGGTAACGCCTGTCGCGGCTGAAGCCGCTCCTACAAGGGTTTCCTGGAACCGCGCCAGCATCCTCTCCAAAACGAAACGGGCGCCCTGCGGCGCCCGTTTCTGTTTATCGCAACAGCCCGGCGCGAACGCCGGCCGGCGGCGCCGGCTCAATGGCCGAGCTTGGCCTTCAGCGCCGCGATCAGCTTGACCGGGGCATCGCCGTTGGCCGGCATGCCGCGCGGATCGACCGCCGACACGTACACGCCGGCATCCACCGCCACCACGCGGACCAGGAAGTTGCTGCCCTCGTAGGCCACGTCGTAGGAACCCAGCACCTGCGCACGGCTGGCGATGGTGACGCCCTCGATGCCGCCCAGCGCGTCGCCGACCTGGCCGAACACCTGATCGCGCGCGCCCGGCACCACGAAACCGCTGTTCGACGCCGCCGGCGCCTGGCCCGGCGCGCTGCTGGCGCCGGGGCGCTGCGTGGCCGAGGCCAGCGCCGGCACCTTCATCGCCGCCGAGGTGTCCGGCGCGGTCAGATCCGGCGGCACTTCCAGCGGACGCGCTTCGGGAGCCAGCGCATAGTCGCCGCGCGGCTTGCCCTTGTGGAACCAGCTGCAACCGCTGGTGGCCGCGACCATGGTGGTCGCCAGCACGGCGGCCGACAGCACGCGGACGTAGGGAACGGAAGCACGCATCGATAAATCTCCTGAGGGTCAGGCCGCGAGCGTTTCGCGGCTGGATAGTTCTTCCAACGCGGCTGCGTCGGTGGCGAGACGGTCGGCCGTGGCGTGGTGCGCCGCGGACAGCGGCAGCAGCGGCAGCCGCAGCCCCTGGCCGATACCGGCGCGCTGCAGCAGCGCCTTGACCGGGATCGGGTTGGATTCGATGCCGCAGAAGGCGTGGAACGGCTGCAGGCGCGCGTCCCAGGCCTGCGCCGGCTCGGCCTGGCGCGCGCGCGCCAGGTCGCACAGGCGGCGGTAGGCGGCCGGCAAGGCGTTGGAGGCGACCGAGATCAGCCCGTCGTAGCCGCCGAGCATGGCCTGCGCGGCGCTGCCGTCGTCGCCGCTGAGCACGGCGAAGCCGTCGCTGCGCAACGCCAGCAGCGCGGCGATGCGCTGCGGATCGCTGCTGGCTTCCTTGATGCCGACGATCTGCGGATGCTGCGCCAGCTGCGCCACCGTCTCCGGCAGCAGATCGCAGCCGGTGCGCCCGGGCACGTTGTACAGCACCACCGGCAGGCCGCCGTGCTCGGCCACCTGCAGGTAGTGCGCGAGCAGGCCGGCCTGGGTCGGACGCACGTACGGCGGGGTCACCACCAGCGCGTACTGCGCGCCGTTGGCCGCGGCGCGGCGGGTCAGCGCGACCGTCTTGGCGGTGCCGGACAGGCCGGTGCCGGCCAGCAACGGCACGCGTCCGCCGAGCGCCTGCGCCGCCTCGCGCAGGATCAGGTCGTACTCCTCGTCCAGCAGCGTGGCCGCCTCGCCGGTCGATCCCGCCACCACCACGCCCTGCACGCCGCCGTCCAGCTGCCGTTTGAGCAGGCGCTGCCAGGCGTCGAGGTCGAGGTCGCCATTGCCCTGGAAGGGCGTGGCCAGGGCGGTGATGATGCCGGAGAGGGACAAGATGCCTGATGCTCGCTGTGTAGATAGAAAGGGCCGCATGCGGCCCGCACGGACGTCGATTCGTCCCGCATGTTACTTGCGGCCCGAAAGCGCGGGCAAGTATGCTGCATACTGCACCGAGCGACCGCCCGGACGCCGTTCAGCCTTACGCAATCCTACGCAATGCCGGAAGCCCCTTTGACAGACACCACGCCCCGGCCCGCGCCGACCGAAAACCACCTCCTGATCAACGCCTATACGACGCATCCGGAGTCGCCGCTGTTGCCGGTGACGCGGCGTATCGCCGACAGCGGCTGCAATCTCGTCGATGCGCGCCTGGCCACGGTCGGCCGCGACGTGTCGGTGACCGCGCTGGCGACCGGCTCGTGGGACGCGGTGGCCAAGCTCGAAGCCATGCTGACCCGGCTCGACCGCGAGGAAGGCATGAAGCTGGTGTGGTACCGCACCGGCGCCAAGCAGGCGCAATCCAACCTGCTGCCCTACATCGTCGAGGTCATCGCCGCCGACAAGCCGGGCATCCTATTCCAGCTGGCGGACTTCTTCGACCGCCAGGGCATCACCATCGAGAACCTGCAGAGCACCCGCTACCGCGCGATGCAGACCGGCGCGGAGATGTTCTCGGCGCAGGTGACGATCGGGGTGCCGGCGAACATGCACATCGCCGCGCTGCGCGACGATTTCCTCGAGTTCTGCGACCACCTGAACCTGGACGCGATCATGGACCCGATGAAGTTCTGATCCGCGCTGGACATCGACGCAGTGGAACGCAGATGATGGCGATGCACGCGGAGGACACCCCATGAAGGACGGCGACACCCTGGACCGCACCACGCTGGCATTGCCGCTGGCGTTGTCCGGCGGCGCCAGCGCCACGCTCGGCGATTACGCCGGCCGCTGGCTGGTGCTGTATTTCTATCCGAAGGACAGCACCCCCGGCTGCACCACCGAGGGCATCGACTTCAACGCGCTGCTGCCGCAGTTCGAGCAGGCCAACGCCGCCGTGCTCGGCGTCTCGCGCGATTCGCTGAAGTCGCACGACAACTTCTGCGCCAAGCAGGGCTTCCGCTTCCCGCTGGTCAGCGACGCCGACGAGGCCCTGTGCCGCGCGTTCGACGTGATCAAGGAAAAGAACATGTATGGCCGCCAGGTGCTCGGCATCGAGCGCAGCACCTTCCTGATCTCGCCCTCGGGCCGGCTGCTGCGCAGCTGGCGCAAGGTCAAGGTACCCGGCCACGCCCAGGCCGTGTTCGACGCGCTGCAGGCCGCCGCCCAGCAGTGATCATTCGCGTTTCCCGCACGTCGCATCACCCTGCCCTGCGCAGGCGGTGATGGTTTTTCCCTGTCCCATTCCCAGGAATCCACGATGACCCGAGGCAAGCGCATCTACGTGCTGGATACCAACGTGCTGATGCACGACCCGACCGCGCTGTTCAAGTTCGAGGAGCACGACGTGTTCCTGCCGATGCAGGTGATCGAGGAGCTGGACAACGCCAAGAAGGGCATGTCCGAAGTCAGCCGCAACGCGCGCCAGGTCAGCCGTTTCCTCAACGAGCTGATCGAGGGCGCCGGCGCCGAGCAGATCGAGTCGGGCATCCCGCTCAGCCATCCGCAGGGCATCCAGCTCAAGAGCAGCGGCAGCATCGGCCGGCTGTACTTCCAGACCCGTCCGGTCGAGCCCGGGCGCAGCTTCGGCACCGTGGCGCCGGACAACAAGATCCTGGCCGCGGTGCTGGCGCTGCGCGAGGACGGCCCGGAAACGCCGGTGATCCTGGTGTCCAAGGACATCAACCTGCGAATCAAGGCGGCGATCAGCGGCCTGAGCGCAGAAGACTACGAGAACGACCGCGCGCTCGACGATTTCAGCCTGCTGTATACCGGCGCGATCGAGCTGCCGGAGGATTTCTGGCAGAAGCACAACCAGGACCTGCGCAGCTGGAGCGACCGCGGCCGCACCTGCTACGAGATCGCGCTGGCCGACGACGAGGACTGGCATCCGAACCAGTACCTGTACCTGCCCGGCGACGACGAAGTGGAACTGCGCGTGGTCAAGGTCAGCGGCGAGCGCAAGGCGACGCTGGCGCTGGTCGACGATTTCCGCAGCGGCCAGCACGCGGTGTGGGGCATCGCCGCGCGCAACCGCGAGCAGAACTTCGCGCTCAACGCGCTGATGGACCCGGAGATCGACTTCGTCACCCTGCTCGGCACCGCCGGCACCGGCAAGACCCTGCTGGCGCTGGCGGCGGGCCTGGCGCAGACCATGGACCAGCAGCGCTACCGCGAGATCATCATGACCCGCGCCACGGTCAGCGTCGGCGAGGACATCGGTTTCCTGCCCGGCACCGAGGAAGAGAAGATGACGCCGTGGATGGGCGCGCTGACCGACAACCTGGAAGTGCTGACCCACAACCAGGAAGGCGGCGCCTGGGGCCGCGCGGCGACCAACGACCTGCTCGCCAGCCGGATCAAGATCCGCTCTATGAACTTCATGCGCGGACGCACCTTCCTGTCGCGCTACCTGATCCTGGACGAAGCGCAGAACCTGACCCCGAAGCAGATGAAGACGCTGATCACCCGCGCCGGCCCCGGCACCAAGATCGTGTGCCTGGGCAACGTCGAGCAGATCGACACGCCGTACCTGACCGAGACCACCTCGGGCCTGACCTATGCGGTGGACCGGTTCAAGGCCTGGCCGCACAGCGCGCACGTCACCCTGCGCCGCGGCGAGCGCTCGCGCCTGGCCGACTACGCCTCGGAGGTCCTGTGAACGCCGCCAGCGCACGCCGCCTCGGCGGCGCCGCGCTGGCCCTGGCCCTGCTCGGCGCGTGTACCACCACGCGCGGACCGGCCAGCGTGCCGACCGCGATCAAGGCCGGTCAGTCGTGGATCGTCACCCGCAACAGCACCGCCGCGCAGGTGCTCGACACCTGTTCGCGCGACAGCCCGGCGCGCCACGACGGCGCGGTGAGCGGCTATTGGGCGCCGAGCGTGGAGCAGGTCGCGCAGCTGGAAACGCGGCTGGCGCAACTGCAGCCCGCGATCGCCGATCCGGGCAGCTACGACCGCCAGTACGTCGGCATCCTCTACCGCGGCAAGCAGGCGATCTACGTCAACGCATTCAAGCCGCGCGACGACAGCGAGCTGGATCCCAGCGTCGATGCGGTGCGCGTGTGCGGCGGCGGCGGCAGCTTCTGGGGCGCGGTGTTCGATCCGGCCAGCGGCACGTTCTCCGAGATCGCCGCCAACGGCGCGAAATAGGCCGCGACGCATGCGCCGGCCGCCCTCGCCCAGCCCGTCGCGCCCCGCGCGGCGGCGCCGCCGCGGCGCATGAACTTCGAACTGCCGCGCTGGGCCTGGGCGTTCGCCGGCGCGCTGGCCTGCGTCGCCGGCATGGTCAACGTGGTCGGCTACCTGGGCTTCGAACACCAGGCGGTGACCCACCTGACCGGCACCACCACCCTGCTCGGCGCGGCGCTGGCCGATGGCGACCTGCGCGTGATCGGCAACCTGCTGGGCGTGGTGCTGGCTTTCCTCGGCGGCGCGGTGCTCAGCGGCATCGTGGTGCAGGACAGCCGGCTGCGCCTGGGCCGCCGCTACGGCGTGGCGCTTGCCTTGGAAGCAGTGCTCCTGCTGGCAGCGATGCAGGCGTTCAAGCAGCAACAACTGCTCGGCGCGCTGTTGGCGGCCAGCGCCTGCGGCCTGCAGAACGCGATGACCACCACCTACAGCGGCGCGGTGGTGCGCACCACCCACCTGACCGGCATGTTCACCGACCTGGGCATCGGCCTGGGCCAGGCGTTGCGCGGCCTGCCGCTGCCGCGGCGGCGCATCCGCCTGAGCCTGCTGATCATCGGCGGCTTCCTGCTCGGCGGCGTGCTCGGCGCCCGGGCCTACCGCCATGTCGGCTTCGATGCGCTGCTGGCGCCGGCGCTGCTGACCGGCGTGGTCGGCACCATC